>NZ_JACVPL010000010.1 GCF_018881925.1 Polynucleobacter sp. Latsch14-2
TATGGCTACAGCTAGAAATAGTGCTGAAGCCAGGGTCGCTGGATATGAATCTGGCGCTGATATTTATTTAACCAAACCTTTTTCTAGTGCTGAGTTATTGGCTGCAATCGGTAGTCTTGCAAGAAGACTTTCTGCTCAAAAAATGACGTATCAAGCGCATCTTCATTTGCCGACAAGCACTTTGGTTGGCAAGCACGCTATAGATCTAAATAAGAATGAGCTTGCAATTCTCAAGGGATTGGCAGAAGCGCCGTCTCAAAAACTTCCTTATTACCGCTTAATTGAAATTGTTGGGGATGAAGTCAACGAGGTTTCTAAAGCGACCTTAGATGTTCGTATATCTCGCCTAAAGAAGAAGTTTACTGATGCAGGCATCTTAAATCCAGCCATCAAAGTAAATAGAGCTGAGGGCTACCAGTTAGTCCTGGAGCTAAAGCTGAAGAATTAATTTGTAAGAAATTGTAAGAATTCGTTTGGGTTTGTAAGAGTATTTATTTTTTGAATTGCTAGAGTGGCTTATCTAAAAGCATCGCATTAAAAAAGCCAGGATAGCAAATATGAAAAATATAGTTTTAGGCTTTATATTAATCCTTTTTATCTTTTTTGTTGTTGATGCCTACTCGCAGTCGTCATATTCTGCACCGGGGGATGCAACGGTGGTAGGTTATGCCTCAACAGCTGTAGGTAGTACCGCTTACGTCTCGGGCGACAACTCGATCGCAATGGGTTATGCAGCTAATGCAAGTGGAACTGGGGCAATAGCAATTGGCGCCGGGAATGATGGTGGGACGAACTTAAGTGCTCAGGCATCATCTAGTAGTTCTATTGCCTTGGGTACAAGCTCAATCGCGAGCAATGGTTCTGCAATATCTATTGGTGCGAATTCACAGGCGAGTGGGTTCGGATCAATCGCAAGTGGTGCTCGTGCACAAGCGCTCGGAGATGCATCCATGGCCTTGGGTATTAGTGCATATGCCGCACCAAATACTTCGTTGAGCCCGATGAGTGGATCGGGGGCAACAGCTGTTGGAGCCTACTCTACAGCTGCTGGAGATTGGTCAACTGCATTAGGTGTTAATGCTTTTGCTGCTGCACCTGTGACTGATCCTGCCAATAGTGCTCCGTATGCTGCGACAACAGCTATTGGAGCTATTTCTAATGCCTCAGGCTTACAGTCCACTGCACTTGGTTCGAGTGCGTTAGCAGCTGGTAGTAATTCAACTGCTGTAGGACAAGCTGCTAATGCCTCAGGTGAATCTGCCTTGGCTGTAGGACAAGCTGCTAATGCTTCTGGCCCTAATTCGTCAGCTTTAGGTACTAACTCAACGAGTTCCGGATTCGATTCTACTGCAACCGGTGTCGGATCAACATCTTCGGGGGCGATGTCAACAGCAGCTGGATATCAATCCACTGCAAGCGGAGATACCTCAACGGCAACAGGAGCTTCTTCAAAAGCTTATGGAGCAAACTCAACAGCCTCCGGAGCATATTCAAGGGCGGGTGTATTCGGAGGGGGTGGGGATAATTCGACTGCAACAGGCGCAAATTCATCTGCCCAAGGTGTGAATTCGACTGCAACAGGTCAAGGAGCAATAGCAGGTAAGTTTATTAATGGTACGTTGGTAGGGAATTATTCAACTGCAACTGGAGACAGCGCACAGGCTATTGGAAATTATTCTACTGCAACTGGCCAGGGTTCAGCGGCTTATAGTACTAACTCCATAGCATTAGGTGCTAATGCTACAGCAGGCACCTCGGCAACGGGTTCGTCGCCCGCTGGAGGTAATAATGCAATCGCAATTGGCGCAAATTCAAGTGCCACAGGTACTAATTCAGTGGCGATTGGTTATGGAGTTACATCAAGTGGTAATGATGCAATCGTTATTGGTAATTCATCTTCTGCAACCACAATTGGAGGGGTGCTAACAGTTCAAGGGTCTGCATTAGTTGGAGCGACTATGTATACCAGGGGAATTAGTAATATTGGCAGCATTACCAGTTCTGGGACTATTCAAACTACTGGGGAAGTGCAGGCTGGTACTTTGACCACTACTGGCAATACTACCGTTGGTTCTGCGGCAAACTCGACTGTTACTGTTGGCAACCAAGCGAGCGGGGTGGGCACCTCAACTGTTAGCTTTAACAACAATAAATTACAGAATGTTGCTGCTGCAACCGCCTTAACTGATGCCGTTAATTTGGGTCAGGTGAATCAGTTGATTGCCAATTCTGGAGGCGCATCACCTGCACTTCAGAATCAAGTTAACGGAATTCAAAATCAGATTAATGGCATTCAGTCTCAAGTAAATCAAAACAATCTAATTGCTCAGCGTGGTATTGCTGGTGCCAGTGCGATTGCTGGCATTCCCGCCATTGAATCGGGTAAGAATTTTAGCGTTGGTGTTGGTGTGGGTAACTATGTGAGTGCAAGCGCCATTTCAGTTGGAGCACAAGCAAGGCTGACCCAGTCTACTGTATTAAAGATTGCAGCTGGAACCACATCATTTGGTGGTGTTGTTACTAGTGCTGGCTTAGGGATCAGTTTTTAAACATGAAGATCATTATTAAGCTTTCATTGGTGGTAGGCTGTCTATTGACATCAGCTGCATTTGCTCAAAATAGTCAAGCTCAGCAAAAGGCCCAAATGCAGTTCATTGCGACATTTGAGGCGGGGCAATCGGGCGCGGGAATCTATAAGCTCTATGACCAATCTGACGATGTAATATGTTATGTTCTGATGCCCGAAACTGCATCTAGAAAGCAAGTCGATGGGAAATGGGTTTATGAATCTAACTCACTAGGCTCTTTAAGCTGCGTGAAGGCTAATTCCACCGCAAAATCTGCAGTTAAAAAATAGCCAAATTATCCAGAACCAAAGTCTGCTTTGGGTCGGACTCTGCCGATTAGACTTGGATAGGGTGATGGCCTGCTTTGGATTTAAAAGCCGCCCGATGTATTCTTTGCGCGTCCAACATTGAGTGTGAGTCTGAAGGAAAGGGCTAACTCTTACTGCCAATTTAAATGCACTAAAGAAAAGGGAATGCTTGCATAAAAAAGTGCTCTAAATCTGCATAATAGAACTAGTAGCAAACCAATAGAAACAAGGGGTTACGAGCCCCTGAGCGCCAATTCTATTATGCAAATTACTACTTGTAAGTCATTGATTCATATAGATAAAGTGTCACTCAACTACATTGGCTACGAACCAAGGGGTCGTGGGTTCAATTCCTGCCAGCCGCACCACCTCACACAGGGGCCTAGTTGAAAAACTGGGCCCTTTTTAATTTTCAGTGATTTCAAGTTCATTTCATGTAGATCCCTTATAGTTTGAATATGAGCGTTGTAGCCCCCATTTCCGCGGTAGAGCCCCCAGTTGCCATTTGGTCAGAGACTGATGCTAGTAATGCCAAAATTTCCTTGAGGGGTAAGGTAAATGTCTACTCTCTGGGTGGCGTTTGGACGCAAATTCGGAATGCTCAGGATGCTTGGCTGGGGTTAGGACAACAAAACCAGTCCTTAGTATTTGATGCTTCTGAGGTTTCTTCTTTGGATGGCGCTGGCATTGCTTTTCTGATTGGTGTCGAAGAGGCACAACAAAAAGCTGGTGGCAAATTTGAACTTGTGGGTTTGGATGCGCGTTACCAGCCACTCTTAAAAGAATTCGATCCGATCTCCAATTTATTTCCAGTTCCAGCAGCAAAGCCACAGAGAAGTTTTGTGGTGAGCACCGGAATGGCTGCAGAAAACTTCATTGATGATGCGCGTGGTCTCGTTACCTTTACTGGGCATTTAGCTGCAGACTTAGTCTGGTCGATTCGAAACATAAAACAAGTACGTTGGGGTGATTTTGTTAATGCCGCAGTAGAGGCGGGCATTGCAGCTTTGCCAATTGTTGGTTTGGTCGCATTTCTAATTGGCGTCATTTTATCTTTTCAAGCGGCCATCGGTATGAAGCAATTTGGCGCTGAATCATATGTGGGACCGCTAGCGGCATTGGGCATCGTACGAGAAATGGGTCCTTTGATTACTGCCATTTTGCTGGCGGGTCGTTCATCGGCTGCATTTGCTGCAGAGATTGGGACGATGACGGTGAACAGTGAAGTTGATGCGCTGGTAAGCGGCGGCTTAAGTCCTATTCGTTTCTTGGTCGTGCCTAGGGTGCTTGCGGGTATTTTGGTGATGCCTATTTTAACTTTGTATGCCGACATCATTAGCATCATTGCCTCCATGTTTACGATGTTGGCGTACGGTATTCCATTTATTAATTTTTATAATGGCATGTTAGCAGCGGTGGATATTGAAGATATCGCATCCGGTTTGATCAAAGCGACTTTATTTGGCGTTGTCGTTTCTGCTGTAGGCTGTCTGCGCGGTATGCAGACTGGGACAGGTGCGGCAGCAGTAGGTATCTCTGCGACGCGCGCTGTCGTCAGCAGCATTGTCATGATTGTATTGGTCGATGGCGTTTTCGCCTTCATTTCCTACAAGACAGGTTTCTGATGAGTGCGACAGCTAATAATTCTACTTGCGCGATCGATGTCCAGAACCTTACTGTAGGCTATGGCTCTAATGTACTTATGCGGGATCTTAATTTTACGGTCAACAATGGCGAAATTTTTGTGATTTTAGGTGGCTCTGGTTGCGGTAAGTCTAGTCTTTTGAAGAATCTATTTGGCTTGTATCAGCCTTTGTCTGGTGACGTTCTGATTGAGGGGCAAAATATCACTGCTGCCCAAGGCGCTGAGCGTCAAAAAATTATGACTAGTTTTGGGGTGATGTATCAGCAGGGCGCCTTATTTGGATCCATGAACTTGCTGGAAAACGTGACCTTATTCATGCAGGAATATACCGAACTTACGCAAAGTCAAATGGAGTTGTTGGCGCGCTGCAAATTAGACTTGGTTGGCTTGCTTCCATATGAGTCATACATGCCCAGCGAGATCAGTGGCGGCATGCAAAAGCGCGCTGCGATTGCTAGGGCGATGGCGCTTGACCCCAAGATCTTATTTTTGGATGAACCATCGGCCGGTCTGGATCCAATTACTTCCGCTGACCTAGATCAAACCATCCTGGACTTGTCTAAAAATTTAGGCATTACCTTTGTGATTGTGTCGCATGAGTTGGCTAGCATTTATGCCATCGCCGATAAAGTCATCATGTTAGACAAGGGCGCCAAAGGCATTATTGCCGAGGGCGATCCAAAAGTATTGCGAGATACCTGTACCGACCCTAGAGTGCATCAATTCTTTAATCGTATTATGAGCAAGGACGCAGCATGAGTAAGAACTCGAATCCCAATTATTTCCGTCTCGGTTTATTTGTGCTCGCTGCAATTGGGGTATTGGTTGCGGTGGTCTTGATTTTCGGATCAGGCCAACTGTTTAAAAAATCATTTGTGATAGAGACCTATATTAAGCAGTCCGTTACAGGTCTTGATACTGGCGCTGCAGTGAGATTTAGAGGCGTTAAGATTGGTCAAGTGACTTTGATTGCTTTGTCCGGTGATATCTATGAAAAAAATATACCCTTTCCCGAGAGGCGCCAGTACGTTGTAGTACGCATGCAGATTTTTGGTGAAACAGTCAACGAAGATTTAATTAAAGACTTCGTTAAAAACAACTTGCGCGCTCAAGTCAAATCTCAAGGGATTACGGGCGTCAATTACATCGAATTTAATTTCACCCCCAATGCTAATGCTTACACGCCACTGCCCTATGAGTGGAAGCCTGATTACCCGATTATTCCTTCCTTACCCAATCAGGCGGATCAAATTATTGGGGGCATTCAGAAGTTGATTGATGGGATGAATGAGCTCAACATCGATGGCACGCAGAAAAAATTTGATGCCTTGTTGAATAACTTAAATCTATTGATGGCTGGCAATGGTAAAGATAATGAGGGGATCATTCAATCTGTGAAGGATTTGAATGTCTTATTAGCGCGGATTGCTAAGGTTACCGATAAAGATGAGTTGAATGTACTGATGCGTGAGTTGGTTGGTACTGTTGTGTCTTTACGTCAGACTATTGCCGGAATTCAAGGGGACTCAGCAGTCACTATTGAAAATCTCAAGCAAACCAGCGAGCAATTAAATGAACTCACTCGCATTGCTAGCCAGTCTCCAGCAAGCCTAATCTGGAGCGAGCCACCACCTCGCATCACCTTGCCGATGAATGGGGTTCAAAAATGAGAGTCAAAGTGATGCTTCGATCGACGCCGTTGAAATTCTTTATTTGCGGAATGCTGGTTGCTATTCTGGCGGCCTGCTCCTTGCCCAAGCAGCCAGCAGTTCAAGCCACGAGTTGGATGATTCAGCCCGAGCGAACTGGATTGCCTTACAAGCCTAGAACAGAGATTTGGTTAAAAATTGGATCTGTATCTGTGGCGCCGCCTTCTGATGGTAAGTCGATGGTCTACCGCTTAGGTGACCAACGCTATGAGAAAGACTTCTACAACATCTATTCGACTATTCCTAGTGAGATGATTGGCAATGCGACGCGTCAGTGGATAAATAATGCCAATATCTTTTCGGCAGCTGTTGGTCAAAGCAACAGCTTTTTCCCGTTTTACACCTTACAGGCGACTGTAGAGGAGTTTTACGGAGATTACCGCGTCCGTCCTGAGGCTGTTGTGACTCTGGAATTTTTCTTAACCGTAACCAATAGTGGCAAAACCAATCCGATCATCGGCACCAATCGCTACACCAAGCGTATTGCGCTGAAAGACAACACACCCGGAGCATTGGCGGCTGGACAACAACAAGCTCTGGCAGAAATTCTTCAGCAGTATGAGGTAGAGCTGTACAAATATGCAGGCAATTTACCAAAACCTATAGGACAGTAATCTTATGAACAGATTGACGCTTCGCACGCTCATGACTTGTGTGCTACAGACTTCTATCTTTACCTTGAGTGCAGTCATTAGCCTTTCCGCCTCTGCACAAAGTTTTCCGACTAAGCCAATTCGGCTGATCGTTCCCTTTGCACCGGGTGGCAGTACTGACATCATTGCGCGGGCAGTCGGTGATGCGCTGGGTCGCCAGTTAGGTCAACCAGTGATAGTTGAGAATAAAGCTGGTGGCGGTGGCTCTGTGGGTGCCTTAGAGGTTATGCGTGCGCCGAAAGATGGTTACACCATTGGCATGGCAACGGTATCAACCACAGCCGCTAATCCAGCAATTAATCCGAAGATTGGTTACGACCCCATTAAGGATTTCACGGCAATTACGAATATTGCCGCAACACCAAATATTATTGCAGTCAACCCATCTTTCCCTGCTAAAGATTTCAAAACCTTCATGGCAGTGTTAAAGGCTAATCCTGGTAAGTACTCTTATTCAAGCTCCGGCACAGGCGGCATTGGGCATTTACAAACAGAGTTATTTAAAAGTCTTGCAGGTGTATTTATTGTGCACATTCCCTATCGTGGCGCTGGTCCGGCTTTAGCTGACACCGTTGGTGGTCAGGTATCTATGATCTTTGATAACCTGCCATCTTCTTTGCCATTTATTAAGGATGGGAAGTTAATCCCGATTGTGATTGCCGCTCCAAAACGTTTGGCGCAATTGCCCAATGTCCCGACTTTTGCGGAGGTTGGTTTAGTGCCTGTCAATCGTATGGCTTACTATGGTTTTTTAGGGCCCGCTGGTATGCCCAAGGAGATCGTCGATAAATACTATGCAGCTGTTCAAAAGGCGGTTGCAGAACCGGCCGTGCTTAAGCGGATTGAAGAAACGGGTTCCATTATTAATGTGAATGGTCCCGAGGCCTTCTCAAAAGAGATTAAAGCTGAATATGCAGTTTATAAAGAGGTTGTGGCCAAGCAGAAATTACAGCTAGATTAACTACGTGGACTTTTAAGTAACTGCATTCTGACAAGATTGATTGAATAACATTAGTGGGGATAAGATGGATTTAGGTATTAAGGGCAAAGTGGCATTGGTGTTGGCATCTAGTCGTGGCTTAGGTCAAGCAATGGCTGTTTCCTTGGCGCGCGAAGGTGTCAAGGTTGCTGTTACTGGCCGCAACCCCGAGGGCTTAAAGAAATCCGTCGAGATGATTGAGGCCGTGGGCGGCAAAGCCTTGGCGCTATCTTGGGACTTATCCGATTTATCCGTGATTGATAGCCTCGTATCTCAGGTTGAAAAAGAGCTCGGGCCCATTGATATCCTGATTAACAATACTGGTGGACCTCCGCCAACTCCAGCTGCTGGTCAAGACCCTGCGCTTTGGCAAAAAAGTTTTAACGATATGGTGCTTTCCCTGATCAGCATTACTGATCGCGTGTTGCCGGGTATGCGCCAGAGAAAGTGGGGTCGTATTGTGACCAGCACCACCTCTGGAGCCATTGCCCCAATTAAGAACTTGGCGATCTCAAATACTTTGCGTGCTGCTTTATTGGCTTGGTCTAAAACCTTGGCTACTGAAGTGGCTGCTGAAGGCGTTACTGTTAATGTGATCATGCCAGGTCGCGTTGCTACTGATCGTCTACGTCAGCTAGACGAAGCGAGAGCGGGGCGTGAAAACACTAGCTACGAAGCGGTAGTTCAGGCGAGCTTGCGACAAATTCCTATGGCTCGTTATGGTGACCCTAAAGAGTACGGCGATACTGCGGCATTTCTATGTAGTCAAAATGCCTCATTTATTACTGGTACCGTCACTAGAGTAGATGGCGGCCAGGTTCAGGCGGTTTGATAGGAACACTCTCTAACCTCTTGCGAGGTTTGCGGCGGGATTTTAGATCCAGTGAGTTGGTCTGGCTGTTTGTCGCGCTCACACTATCGGTTGCTGCTCTATCCAGCGTGAGCTTTTTGGCTGATCGGATGCAGCGGGCATTTCAGTTTGATGCCCGCCAGCTATTAGCAGCTGATTTACTGATTGCTGGCGATCGGCCCATACCAGAGCACTTCCTTGAAGAGGCGCGTGCGCGTAAACTCCAGACTGCTCAAACTGCGGTATTTCCAAGTATGGCTACTGTGGGCTCACAAAGTAAGTTGAGCTCATTAAAGGCTGTAAGTTCAGATTATCCGCTACGTGGCCAGTTGCAAATTGACTCAGAAAAACTAGTCGCTCCCATCAATAAACAGGGTGCTAAAGGCCCAAGCAAGGGAATGGTTTGGGTTGATCCTGCCATGCTCAATAGTTTGCATGCCAAGCTGGGCGATCAAATCATCTTGGGTGATCAGCGATTCACCATTCAAGCTGCATTACTGCGCGAACTAGATCGCGGCGCTGGGTTTATGAACTTCGCGCCTCGAGTGATGATGTCCCTGGATGATCTTCCTGCTACTGGGTTAATTGGCTTTGGCAGTCGCGTGACCTATCGCTTGTTATTAGCAGGATCTGATAAGGACATTGCAAGCTATCAACATTGGGTCGAAGGCTATATTGAGTCGGAGAAACTGCGAGGCTTGCGCATAGAGACTTTGGAGAATGCGCAGCCTGTGATGCGTAAAACCTTGGATAGGGCAGAGCGCTTCCTATCGTTGATTGCTTTATTAACGGCAATGGTTGCCGCTGTTGCGATTGCCTTATCTGCGCGCCGCTATGTCATTAAGCAAGCTGATGTCTGCGCAGTACTTAAATGCTTTGGTGCTAGTCAAAAAAGCATCTTAATGCGCCAAGTAAAAACATTGTTGACGCTGGCTATTGCGTCCGTCCTCCTCGGTTCCCTGATCGGCTACTGTATTCAGCAGGTCTTATTGGGTTTACTGGGCACCCTGATTTTGGCAAGCCTACCTTCTATTTCACTATGGCCTGTTTTATGGAGCGCCTGTTTTGCTTGGTTTCTGTTGATTGGTTTCGCGGGTCCGCCTTTATTTAGCTTGATCAAAGTAAGTCCGATTCGCTTAATTCGGAAAGAGTTTGAGGGCTTGTCCGTTGCGGCGTTTTGGGTAGCCGTCTTTGGTATAGCTAGTTGCGCAACTTTGATTGCGATTGCTGCTAGAGATTGGAAATTGGCTGCTTGGGTTGGTTTCAGTTTTGGAGCGGCGGTAGCAATCTTTGCCGTTTTAGCTTGGGGGGTTCTGAAGCTGTTAAGGCGCATTCGACCAAAGAGTTTTGCACTCCGCTTTGTCTTAACGATGCAAGCACGCCGCTCTGGCTTTGCCGTTATGCAAATTACGGCACTGGGTATTGCTCTGATGGCGCTTTTGATGATCCTGTTATTGCGTCAAGACTTATTAAGCACTTGGCGCAGTAATATCCCGGCTGATGCTCCGAATCGATTCATGATCAATGTGCAAGAAAATCAAAAGGAGGGCATAGCTCAAATTTTGCTAGCCACTGGCCTAGCTCATCCCGATTTCTACCCAATGGTTCGAGGGCGTTTAATTGAAATTAATGGTCGCAACATTACACCCGGCGATTATGTTGAAGATAGCGCTCGTCGCTTAGTTGATCGAGAGTTCAACTTATCCTACACACGTGAATTACCCCCTGGCAATCGCATAACAGATGGCCGATGGATTGACAGCGCTATGCCACAAATCTCACTTGAGCAAGGTATCGCTAAGACACTGAAACTCAAGCTAGGCGACCAACTTAGCTTTGAGGTTGCCGGCGAAAAAGTGACTGCACCCATTACCTCATTACGTAAGCTTGATTGGGGATCAATGCGCGTTAACTTTTTCGTGATCATGCCGCCTGATTTGCTGAAAGATATGCCGCAATCGTGGATCACTTCTTATTACCAGCGACCCGATATTCAAAGTCTAGATTTTGCTTTAACCCAAGCCTATCCAAATCTCACAGTGGTTGATGTGGCGATTTCATTGGCGCAAATACAAGAAATTCTGGATCGCTTGTCGATGGCCTTGGGCATCCTTTTTGCCTTTACGATTGCGGCAGCAGCTCTGGTTTTAATGGCGGCCATTGCGGCAACCCAAGATGAGCGTTTCAGAAGTGCTGCGCTTTTGAAAGCAGTTGGTGTGACGCAAAAAGTATTAGGAAGTATTGCGGCAGTGGAGTTAATGATCATTGGTTTGCTTGCTGGAATTCTAGGCGGTCTTGCTGCTGGCATAGCTACCTGGGCTTTGGGACACTTTGTTTTGGAGATTGAATTCAATGCCTTTACACAAGCGCTTGGTATGGGCATCGGCTTTGGGGTTTTAACCTGTGGTTTGGCTGGATTTCGGTTTTGCCAAAAAATACAAAAAGCCAGTGCAATCGAATGCTTAAGAGAAAGCATTTAAATGCAAGCGCTTAAGAGAGTCTTACAGCGGACTTAGGCAGTTCAATTAATTTTGTACCAGCAAAGCGGTCTGGCAGACTTTGGCGTGCAAGCGGGTTAGCGCGATCTAGATAGATGCTCAGTGGCCAAATGAATAAAGCCACAGTAAAGAGCATTTCAATAATTTGCCATTTTTGCAGCTGCAAAACAGCCTGTAAAAATATGCAAGGAAAAATCCAGAGCGATCCATAGACATAGCGCCAAAAGGCTTGTCGTCTATCCAGGGCGTTGCCATTTTGATTAATGATGCGCACACGCCAAGTTTGCATGGCGAGTGTTTGCCCTGATTTGGTCCAATACCAAACAAAATATGCGCCTAGAACCGCATACAGATAGAGAAAAGTGAGCCAGCTTGGCAGCGAAATACCTAACAAAATTCCTAGCGCCAGATTGGGTACCAGGAAGGTTAGGGCGATCACGCCTAGTAATACAAGTTGTTCGTAGAGAGTGCATGAAACCCGCCGCCAAAATTGGGGCGCAGGCAAAACGTTTAACTCAGCAGGCGTCATAAGCCTTATTGATTGCTTGTCGCGCTAGCACCAGCATTGCCTTCGGCAGCGCTTTCTGGGGTGCTTGGTACTAAGATAGTGGGCTTTTGTGTCAAGGGATGCTGTTGAAGAGTGGGGGAGCTTACTGCCGTTGGTTTCTTCTTGTTTTCTTCCGCCTTGGCTAGCTTCTTTTTTTCTTCATCACTCAGTTTTTGATATGCGCTCCAAGCTTCTGCTTTTTTCTCAGCAGGAAATTTCAGGCTAGCAAGATAGTTTTCACGTGCAATGCGCCGATCTCGTTGAGAAAGATTGGACCAGCTGGCCATTCTGGACTGAAGGCGTGCTTGATCTTGTTCGCTCATCTTGGGGTAGAGATTGGCAATCAATATCCACTTCTTGCGGCTTTCAGGCAGCATGTAGTCCCAGTCACTCTCGAGGGGCTCCAGAATTTTTTGTTGGGTTGGTTTAAGATTTTCCCAAGTGCCATCCGATTTCTTTTCGGGTATTCCTGTTGCCTTGCTGTGCCCGCCGCTTGCAGTTGGGCTACCAGACGATGGCCCTTGTGCAATCGCTCTAGAAGTGCCCGCACTAAGAGCAAAAAAAGTTAGCGCAACCCATGTAATTGTCGCCAGCTGCTTTAGTGTGAATGACATTCGGTATTTTGGTGTTTATTTGCTTTGGGCTGTACTTGGGCTATCGGAATCAGAAATGCCACCATTTTTGAGGAAGCCCATGAAGCCACTATCAGCGTAGGCATCTGGCGGTACATCATCCACCAAGAGCGCAGCGTCTACTTGAGCAATATCGTCAATACGGGAGTCTTCTTGCCACTGGGCAATGCCAATCAGGCCAAAGACTAGAACAATCAGCGGTGCAACCCAGCCAACAGTATCCCAAGTGGAGCGTGAGCCAAATGACCAACTTCCGGAGGTATTCGCCAATACTGACTCCCGAACGCGAACTTTTTCTGCTTTTCTGACAGAAAGTGCTTTCATGCGGGCAGCGTGGAGGCGATCTTTAATATTGGCAGGCAGGGCTTGAGAGCCTTGGCTGAGTAGAGCAGCGCTAGCCTGACCAAATTGGTCGGCTTGGGTTGGGGTTAGTAGATCTTCGGCGCGGTTCACAGGGTAATTCCTTTTAATTTCAATGCTTTAGCTAAGGCTTGGGTTGCTCTAGAACAGTGTGTTTTAACACTGCCCTCACTGCAACTCATCGCTTTGGCGGTATCGGTAATGCTGAGCTCATCCCAATAACGCATTAGGAAGGCTTCTCGTTGACGAGCAGGTAATTTTGATATTTCTGACTCTAATGCTTGTAGAAGTTGGCTTCTCTCTAGTTTATGCGCCCCATCTTGATGAATTTCACTGTCATCGGGGGCTGAAAGTGATTCTAAGGGGTCAAAATCATCATTTTCCTCTGATTTTTTGCCCATATTGGAAAAAAGCGTGACCCAAGTATTTCTGACTTTTTGACGTCTAAACCAGTCATGAACACGGTTTTGCAAGATTCTTGTGAAAACAAGGGGTAATTCAGCGGCAGGCCGGTCGCCATACTTCTCCGCTAACTTGATCATGGCGTCCTGGACAATATCCAAAGCGGCATCGTCATCTCTCACGGCATAGACAGCTTGCTTAAAAGCACGCTGTTCTACGCTGCTGAGAAAGTCGGATAGTTCTTGGGCTGACGCCATGCAGAAGATTAGACCTGAATCTGTGAGTGTTGGGCTATTTTAGGGGATTGCTATAGAATATAGGGCTTACTACCTAGAATCTCATTCAAGAAGTGGTTTTTTCCGGTAGCAGCGCCGTTCGAACTCGGGCCATAAGCCAGAGATAGAACAGACCAAACAATTTTTTGCCGAAAATTGCAAAGGACGAAAGAAAATGAATACAAGCAGCGCCGAATTTTTAGCTACCAAAGCTAACAAAGACACAGCAAACTCAACTACAGCAGCAGCACCAGAAATGATTGGTGCAGAAATGCTCGTACGTGCATTGCATGCTGAGGGGGTTGAATTCGTTTGGGGTTACCCTGGCGGGTCTGTGCTTTTTATCTACGACGAAATTTTTAAACAGAACAAGTTCGAACATATTTTAGTTCGCCATGAGCAGGCAGCAGTGCATGCAGCAGATGGTTATGCGCGTGCAACCGGTAAGGTTGGCGTTGCTCTAGTGACCTCTGGCCCCGGCGTAACCAACGCAGTGACTGGGATTGCTACCGCATACACTGATTCGATCCCAATGGTGATCATCAGCGGTAACGTGCCAACTTACGCAATTGGTGAAGATGCATTCCAAGAGGCTGATACCGTTGGCATTACTCGCCCAGTTGTAAAACATAACTTCCTAGTGAAGGATGTGAAAGACTTGCCTTTGGTATTGAAGAAGGCTTTTCACATTGCACAGACAGGACGTCCTGGACCTGTATTAATTGATATTCCTAAAGATGTTTCGGCAGCTAAGGCGCCATTCGTCTACCCAGAAACTTTGGAGATGCGCTCCTATAACCCAGTCGTGAAGGGGCATAGCGGACAGATTCGTAAAGCAGTTTCTTTGTTGCAGGAAGCTGAGCGCCCATACATCTACACTGGTGGTGGCGTAATCTTGGCTGACGCGGCTCCAGAGTTAAAAGAGTTTGCTACTTTGTTGGGTTATCCAGTTACGAATACCCTGATGGGTTTGGGTGGCTTTCCAGGCACTAGCCCACAGTTCTTGGGTATGCTCGGAATGCACGGCACTTACGAAGCCAACATGGCAATGCAACACAGCGATGTATTGATTGCCATTGGTGCGCGCTTTGATGACCGCGTGATTGGCAACACTGCCCACTTTGCAAGCCATCCACGCAAAATCATTCATATTGACATTGATCCATCGGTGATTTCTAAGCGGGTGAAGGTCGATGTTCCAATTGTTGGCAACCTTAAAGAAGTTTTGCAAGAAATGACTGCGCAGCTGAAAGCCGCTGGTCCACGCAAGAATGAGGCTAAGATTGCTGCATGGTGGGAGCAAATCAACGAGTGGCGTAAAAAAGATTGTCTTAAGTATGATGAGGCATCGCAAATCGTTAAACCTCAGTATGTGGTTCAGAAGTTGTTTGAGCTTACTGGTGGTGATGCGATCATTACTTCAGATGTGGGTCAGCATCAAATGTGGGCTGCACAGTTTTATAAATTTGATAAGCCACGTCGCTGGATTAACTCTGGTGGTTTAGGTACCATGGGTGTTGGCTTGCCATACGCAATGGGAATCAAAAAAGCGTTTCCTGAGCAGGATGTTTTTGCGATTACAGGTGAAGGTTCAATCCAGATGTGCATTCAGGAACTATCTACTTGCAAGCAATACAACACACCAGTGAAGATTGTGTCTCTGAATAACCGCTACCTAGGTATGGTTCGTCAGTGGCAGGAGCTTACTTATAACAAGCGTTATTCCAGTTCATACATGGATTCATTGCCGGACTTCGTTAAGTTAGCCGAGGCCTATGGTCACGTCGGCATGCGTATTGAGAAGAAGTCAGATGTTGAAGACGCCCTTAAAGAGGCAATACGCTTAAAAGATCGTACCGTCTTTATGGATTTCCAAACCGATCCAGAAGAAAACGTTTGGCCTATGGTTCAAGCGGGCAAAGGTATTACTGAAATGCTTTTGGGTAGCGAGGATCTCTAATGCGACATATTATTTCCGTACTCATTGAGAACGAGCCGGGTGCACTGTCACGCGTTGTGGGTCTATTTTCTGCTCGCGGTTACAACATTGAGGCTTTAAGCGTTGCGCCAACTGAAGATCCATCACTCTCACGCATGACGATTGTCACGATTGGCTCCGATGACGTTATCGAGCAAATCACCAAGCACTTAAATCGCTTAGTTGAAGTCGTTAAGGTGTTTGACTTGAGTGAGGGTCCGCACATTGAGCGTGAGCTCATGTTGATCAAGGTGCGTGCTGTTGGCAAAGAGCGCGAAGAACTCAAGCGCACAACTGATATCTTCCGCGGTCGCATCATTGATGTGACTGATAAGAGTTACACCATCGAATTAACTGGTGATGGTGCCAAATTGGATGCCTTTATCGATTCGATTGATCGTGCCTCTATTTTAGAAACTGTCCGTTCGGGTGGCTCTGGAATTGGGCGCGGTGAGCGCATCCTGAAGGTTTAATTTTTTTTAACTGATTTATTGCTGTACTAAAACCTATTTTCAATACAAGGAAAGAGCATGAAAGTTTTCTACGATAAAGACGCTGATTTGTCCCTCATTAAAGGCAAAAAAGTCACCATCATTGGCTACGGTTCACAAGGACATGCCCATGCCCTGAACTTGAACGACTCTGGCGTGAATGTGACGGTCGGTTTGCGTAAAAATGGTGCCTCTTGGAATAAGGCCGCTAATGCTGGCTTAAACGTTAAAGAAGTTGCTGACGCAGTTAAGGATGCCGATGTTGTCATGATGCTCTTGCCCGATGAGCAAATTGCTGATGTTTACAACAAAGAAGTGCACGCCAATATCAAGCAGGGCGCAGCTCTTGCTTTTGCTCACGGCTTTAACGTGCATTACGGACAGGTTCAGCCACGCGCTGACTTGGATGTCATCATGATTGCTCCTAAGGCTCCAGGCCATACCGTTCGTGGTACTTATGCACAAGGTGGTGGCGTTCCTCATTTGATCGCCGTTTATCAAGATAAATCTGGTTCAGCTCGTGATGTTGCTTTGTCATACGCTACCGCTAACGGTGGTGGTCGTGCTGGCATCATCGAAACAAACTTCCGCGAAGAAACTGAAACCGACTTGTTCGGTGAGCAGGCTGTTCTCTGTGGCGGCGCAGTTGAATTGATCAAGGCTGGTTTTGAGACTTTAGTTGAAGCTGGTTACGCTCCTGAAATGGCTTACTTCGAGTGCTTGCATGAGCTCAAGTTGATTGTTGACTTGATTTACGAAGGCGGCATTGCCAATATGAACTACTCCATCTCTAATAATGCCGAGTATGGTGAGTATGTTACTGGCCCACGCGTTGTGACTGAAGATACCAAGAATGCAATGCGTCAGTGCTTGAAGGATATTCAAACAGGCGAGTACGCTAAGAGCTTTATCTTGGAAAACAAAGCAGGTGCACCTACTTTGATTTCCCGTCGTCGTTTAAATGCAGAGCATGACATCGAAGTGGTTGGTGCAAAGTTACGCGCCATGATGCCTTGGATTGCTAAGAACAAATTAGTTGATCAAACTAAAAACTAATCAGCAGTTCAATTTAAAAGGCTCAGAACAAAGATGATGTATCCGCACCCCATTATTGCGAAAGAAGGTTGGCCGTATTTAGCGCTGGTGGGAGTTGTGACTTTGCTAGTTCACTACATCGGTGGGATAGTCTGGTCATGGCCTCTGTGGATTATTTTTTTCTTTGTTCTGCAGTTCTTCCGTGACCCGCAGCGTATTCCTGCCTTAGGTCGTGATTTGGTTTTATCACCTGCCGATGGTCGTATTGTGGTGGTGGAAAAGGCAAATGATCCATACGCAGGTCGTGAAGCGCTCAAGATCAGTGTGTTCATGAATGTATTTAATGTCCACTCTAATCGCAGTGCAGTGCACGGCTTAGTCAAGGAGATTCAGTATTTCCCCGGTAAGTTTGTAAATGCGGACTTGGATAAAGCTTCAACTGAGAACGAGCGAAATGCCTTAGTAATAGACGCTAATGGTCAGACGGTTACTTTGGTTCAGGTTGCAGGTTTAATTGCCCGCCGTATTCTTTGTTATACCCATGTTGGCGATCGCCTTAAAGCAGGCGAGCGCTATGGTTTCATTCGTTTTGGCTCAAGGGTGGATGTATATTTACCCTTAAGTGCTGAACCATTGGTAAGTGTTGGTGACAAGGTGTTTGCTACAAACACCGCATTGGCCCGCTTGCCGGGTCTTGATTAATCGTCCTAGGATCACATTGAGTACATTTCGCCGCCGTGGCCGCATCGATCGTAGTCGCTTAGCGCGTACCTCGCGTACCGAAGATCAGTGGGCGCAGGATCTGGGCGATGACATTGATTTTGAGGTGGAGCAGTTGCACGAAAAGCCCCGCCCTCGTAGCAAAGGGATTTACCTACTTCCTAATGCCTTCACTACTGCGGCCTTATTTAGCGGCTTCTTTGCTATTGTTAACGCAATGAACGACCAGTTTCAAATCGCTGCAATTGCTATATTTGCCTCTCTGGTGTTAGACGGTATGGATGGCCGTATTGCCCGCATGACCAATACTCAAAGTGCCTTTGGTGAGCAATATGATTCGCTTGCTGATATGGTTTCTTTTGGAGTCGCACCCGCCTTAGTTGCTTATGAGTGGGCCTTAAAAGATCTAGGTAAGTGGGGCTGGCTGGCAGCCTTCACATATTGTGCAGGCGCCGCTTTACGTTTAGCGCGCTTCAACGTGAATACCGCTGTAGTGGATAAGAAATTTTTCCAGGGCTTGCCCAGTCCAGCCGCCGGCTCATTAATGGCTGGTTTTATTTGGCTGGCAGATGACAATAAGATTCCAGTTCGGGATACCGCAATCCCTTGGATTACCTTTTTTATTGCTGTCTACGCTGGTTTAACGATGGTATCTAATGCCCGTTTTTATAGTGGCAAGGCCTTGGATGTGCGCTATCGCGTCCCCTTTGGCGTCATGGTATTGATGATTTTGACTTTTGTCTTAATCTCTTCAAACCCACCCTTGACCCTCTTTGGCTTGTTTGTTGTTTACTCAATCTCAGGCTATGTCATTTGGGCATGGGAGCACCTGAGTGGACGCAGTTTTAGCTAATTTCGAATATTTAGGTTATATTTAATCCATGTTGATGAACTTCTCACTTTTAACTGGTCTACTTCTACTAGCACTAAGCCTAAAGCTTGGGGCGGGTAAGGCCTGAGTTGATGAGATTAAAGTAATTCATTAACCACCACATACCAGCCCCAGCACATTGCTGGGGTTTTTGTTTTTTAAGATTGTTGTAAATTTGTGCAGCAAAATATATAAGTAGTTTTGAATTGGAGAGTAGTGATGAGCGACAAAATAATCATTTTTGACACCACCTTGCGCGATGGCGAGCAGTCCCCTGGCGCCTCGATGACTAAAGATGAAAAAGTTCGAATTGCCCGTCAACTAGAGAGACTCAAGGTTGATGTTATTGAGGCCGGCTTTGCAGCGAGCTCAGAAGGGGACTTTGCCGCAATCTCCGCAGTTGCTGCAGCAATTAAAGATTCCATCGTCTGCTCGTTGGCGCGCGCCAACGATAAAGATATTTCGCGCGCAGCCGAATCATTAAAGACTGCAAATGCTAAACGTATTCACGCATTCTTGGCTACTTCGCCATTGCACATGGCCGTGAAATTGCGAATGTCTCCAGAAGAGGTATTGGAGCAGGCCAAACGTTCAATTCGCTTTGCCAGAAACTTAGCAAGCGATATTGAGTTTTCAGCCGAAGATGGCTATCGCTCGGAAATGGATTTTTTGTGCAGGGTAGTTGAGGCTGTGATTGGCGAAGGTGCAACCACTATTAACATTCCCGACACCGTAGGCTATGCCATTCCAGAGTTATATGGCGACTTTATTAAGACTTTGCGTACCCGTGTACCCAATTCGGATAAGGCGGTGTGGTCCGTGCATTGCCATAACGACTTAGGCATGGCGGTTGCTAATTCATTAGCCGGCGTCAAGATTGGTGGGGCCCGTCAGATTGAGTGCACCATTAATGGCTTGGGCGAGCGTGCTGGCAATACTTCTTTGGAAGAAATTGTGATGTCTTTGCGTACTCGTAAAGATTATTTCGATATGGTCTGCGGGATCGATGCCACGCAAATTGTTCCTGCGTCTAAATTGGTTTCCCAGATTACAGGTTTTGTGGTGCAGCCCAATAAAGCAGTTGTTGGCGCCAATGCTTTTGCCCATGCCTCTGGCATCCATCAAGATGGTATTTTGAAAGCCCGCGAGACCTATGAAATCATGCGCGCAGAAGATGTGGGTTGGGCTACCAATAAAATCGTATTAGGTAAATTATCTGGTAGAAATGCCTTTAAACAGCGCTTGCAAGAATTGGGAATTGCGATTGAAGCGGAAGCCGACTTAAATGATGCATTTGTTCGCTTCAAGGCCTTGGCTGATCAGAAGAGTGATATTTACGACGAAGATATTATTGCCATCATGTCAGACTCAGCTGCCCCGGAACAGGGTGAGCACTATCGTTTTGTCTCGATGAGTCAGCATTCTGAAACTGGTGCGCGACCAAAGTCGCGCATTACTTTCTTAGTGGGCGGCAAGGAAGTATCTTCTGAGGCCGAGGGTAATGGGCCGGTTGATGCGAGCCTCAATGCGATTGAAGAAATAGTGAAGAGCGGTGCCGAGCAATTGCTTTATTCGGTAAATGCGATTACCTCTGGCACTCAATCGCAAGGCGAGGTGACTGTACGCTTGGCGAAGGGTGGGCGCATCGTCAATGGGGTTGGTACCGACCCAGACATCATTGCAGCCTCTGCAAAAGCTTACTTGTCCGCGCTCAACAAGCTACATGATCCAAGCCAAGCTAAGTTGAATGCCCAAATGACACCTTAAGGTTATTTATTGAGCTCAGAATCTTTGTAGTACTTGGTGCCTTTGCCGGTGATCTCGGCGGCAAGGCCTGAGTCGGTGAGTTGGTACATCAACACTCCATTGGCAACCATCACGGCATCCTGATAGGCGTCGCCATTATTTTCGTACTTAGCCGATAGGGTGGTTTGTCCGCCAAAAGTCCAGCCTGAGTTCACAAAATCATTGAGAGCGGATTGCGTTTGGAATACGAAGATATTTTGAAATGATTTAATGCCCAGTCCAAGCCCCGCTTGTACCTCAGCCATGTTCATGTAGATTGGCTTCTTGGAGTCTTTATTGATTACAACTCCGCTACCAGTACCACCCCCAGCGATGAGAATTTTCATGCCGAAATTACTGAAGGTTGCATACCCCACTGCCTTATCAATTGCTTCTTTGGCTTTGGGCTGCACTTTGTATAGCGCTGACAGTATTTCTTGATTCTTTTTGAGGATGTCTTCCCTTTGCTGTGCAACCGTCTTGTCTGGTCCAAAGATTGAAGAAAATTGCGCAAAGGAGCATATTGGGAGGAGGGCAAGTAGACCACAGGTCAGTGCGCGAATAATATGAACTCTCATTTCGATTCCTTTGCTTTACAACAGTAATTAAACAATTTCAGACTTTATACTCTATTTAATTTCTATCATTACCTTCTGAGCCTCATGAGTACATTCCTTCGAATCCTGATTTTTGCCCCGTTTTTATTATTGGCTGGATGCAGCAGCTTAGAGCGTAAGGCTGCAGTGCCTTCACAGGAAATGGGTCAAGCACAGATTGCTGGCTTATCTGGTGTGAGATATATGGTTGCCAGCCAGTCCAGCATTGACCAAATGGCAAAGGATATTCAGCTTATGCAGCTGAGTAGAAACAATGCCCAGATTACTACTCCTGCTAATTATTTATCTTTGTCAGGCGGTGGTGATGATGGCGCTTACGGCGCTGGATTGTTAATTGGCTGGTCAGAGCGAGGTGATCGGCCTAACTTCAACTTGGTTACCGGTATTAGTACTGGCGCTCTTATTGCGCCTTTTGCATTTATGGGTAAAGAATATGATCCAGTACTCCGTCATGTTTATACCCAAATTGGACCTAAAGATATTTTTATTGAGCGCGGATTTATTTCTGGAATCTTGGGTGACGGTCTTTCTGACACCACACCTCTCTATAGGCTGATTTCTCAATTTGTGGATGAGCCATTTCTCAAAAAGCTTGCCTATGAGTACAGTGTGAATGGACGCTGGCTCTTAATTGGCACTACCAATTTAGATGCCGGTGTACCGGTAGTCTGGAATATGGGCAAGATTGCCAGCATTGGTTCGCCTGAGTCCTTGGAGTTATTTAGAAAAATCATGCTAGCTTCAGCATCCATCCCAGGCGCTTTTTCACCTGTGATGTTTGATTTTGAGGTGGCTGGAAAGAACTTCCAAGAGATGCATGTGGACGGCGGGGCTATGACTCAGGTATTCCTATACCCGAGCGCACTTTCACAAAGCGCAAAGGATCTCAAGATCCAGCTTCAAAAAGAGCGCAATGCCTACATTGTTCGGAATGCGCGTTTAGACCCTGAGTGGCGCGAAACGGAGCGGGGCACTCTTAGCATTGTTCAGCGTGCAATCTCTAGCTTGATTCAGACTCAGGGGATGGGTGATCTGTACCGGATTTACCACACAGCGCAACTAGATGGCGTCAGTTTCAACCTGGCCTATATTGGCTCCGACTTCAAATTCCCCCATAAGACGGAGTTCGATACGGACTACATGAAGGCTTTGTTTGATTACGGCCATCAGCAGGGTCTTGGTGGGAAGGAATGGCAAAGCTATCCACCGGGGTATAAGCGGAGTTTTGATGAGCTTCAGCCTAAAAAATAGGCATTTCCCCTGGTTTTTAAATAATATCCATGTAAATCAATGACTTATATTGATATCGTGCTTTATGATCCCCTTTTTTGACCTCAGGGCTGGAAAAGCGCGGAATTAGGGGAATCTGATACAATTCGATGGCTTTGATTTTTAAAGCTTTTTTGTTTTATTTTGTTAATAACGCACGACACGAATTGGGTGGAAGCTCATGTGTTCGCAAGTAAGGAGTATTAAAAATGGCAGTTGCTGATATCAAAACGGCGGAAATCGTCAAAGAAAATGCGCGCAGCGCAAACGATACGGGTAGCCCTGAAGTTCAAGTTTCATTGCTAACAGCCCGCATCAATGAATTAACCCCCCATTTCAAGGCTAACGCCAAAGACCATCATAGCCGTCGTGGCTTGTTGAAGATGGTTTCACGTCGCCGCCGTCTCTTGGATTATCTCAAGGGCAAAGATTTGGACCGTTATCGCGCATTGATTGAGAAATTAGGTCTCCGTAAGTAATTCTTATTGGTATGCAATGCCATCTTTCTTAGGGTTGTTTCTGAACAGAATCAGTCTTAAGCAGATGGCATGTTTTTTGGGCGCTTCAAGATTATTTGTGTAGGGGATTGTGTCATTCCAATGAGTTTCTGAAGATCAATTCAGAGCCTCCCTGGAATGGCATCCCTTGTGATCTTAAATCGCTCCAGTGTTGTCGTGACACTGCTTTATCCCGCGACAAGCGCAACACCCATGTGGGTTTTGTGTGAACAATTTGGAGAAGATCAAAATGACAATGTTTAAAAAAGCAGTAAAGAGTTTTCAATGGGGTAATCACACAGTAACTATGGAAACAGGCGAGATCGCTCGTCAATCCGGCGGTGCTGTTATCGTGAATGTCGATGACACAGTGGTGATGGGTACAGTAGTTGCCTCTAAGTCCGCTAAGCCTGGCCAGTCGTTTTTCCCATTAACTGTTGATTACTTAGAAAAAACTTACGCCGCAGGTAAGATTCCTGGCGGCTTCTTCCGCCGCGAAGGTCGTCCATCAGAAGGCGAGACATTGATCTCCCGTTTGATCGACCGCCCACTGCGCCCATTGTTCCCAGAAGGGTTTTTGAACGAAGTTCAGGTGGTAGTGCATGTGCTATCCATTAACCCTGACGTTCCTGCCGATATTCCTGCTTTGATCGCAGCATCAGCAGCCTTGGCTATTTCAGGCATTCCATTTGCTGGTCCGGTTGGTGCTGCGCGCGTTGGCTATGCCAATGGCCAATATCTTTTGAACCCAACCCGTACAGAGCAGGTTACTAGTGAACTCGATTTGATCGTAGCCGGTACACAGGCTGCTGTGTTGATGGTTGAGTCAGAAGCCAATCAATTATCTGAAGAAGTTATGTTGGGCGCGGTTGTGTATGGCCATGACCAAATGCAAACTGCCATCAATGCGATTAACGAATTGGTTTCCGAGGCTGGCAAGCCAGAGTGGGATTGGACTGCCGCCCCTAAGGACGAGCCTTTCATTGCTAAGGTCACAGCAATTGCTGAAGGTCCATTGCGCGAGGCTTATCAGATTCGTCAAAAAGGCGCGCGTTCAGACAAGCTCAAAGAAATTACAAAAACAGTAGTTGCTAAGTTGCAAGAAGAGGGTGAAGTTGATCCGGTTGCTGTAAACGATATTTTGTTTGAAATCGAAGCGAAGATTGTGCGTAGCCAGATTTTGAACGGCGAGCCACGCATTGACGGTCGTGATACACGCACTGTGCGCCCAATTGAAATTCGTAATGGCGTATTGCCACGTACCCATGGTTCTGCATTGTTTACACGTGGTGAAACACAGGCTCTCGTTGTAGCTACTCTAGGTACTGCACGTGATGAGCAGATTATTGATGCCCTTGAAGGCGAGTATCGTGATCGTTTCATGTTCCACTACAACATGCCTCCGTTTGCTACTGGCGAAACTGGCCGTGTAGGCAGCCCAAAGCGTCGTGAAATTGGTCACGGTCGTCTAGCTAAGCGTGCATTGATTCCTGTATTGCCAAGCGCAGAAGATTTTGCGTACAGCATTCGCGTAGTTTCAGAAATCACCGAGTCCAATGGTTCTTCATCTATGGCTTCCGTTTGCGGTGGCTGTTTGGCAATGATGGATGCTGGCGTTCCAGTGAAGGCACACGTTGCTGGAGTTGCAATGGGCTTGATTTTGGATGGCAATCGTTTTGCTGTGTTGACCGACATTTTGGGTGATGAAGATCACTTAGGCGACATGGACTTTAAGGTGGCTGGTACTGCTAACGGCATTACTGCGCTCCAGATGGACATTAAGGTTCAGGGTATTACCAAAGAAATTATGCAAGTTGCTTTGGCGCAAGCTAAAGAAGGTCGTTTGCATATTTTGAGCAAGATGCAAGAAGCGATGGGTTCAGTGCGCACTGAATTGTCTGCTCATGCTCCGCGTATGGTTTCTTTCAAAATCCATCCAGACAAGATTCGTGAAGTGATCGGCAAAGGCGGGGCTACTATTCAAGCCTTGACCAAGGAAACTGGTTGCAGTATTGATATTAAAGATGATGGTACTGTCACCATCGCCTCTACCAGCGCTGAAGGTATGGCTGAAGCAAAAGCCCGTATCGAAGGTATCACTGCTGAAGCTGAAGTAGGTAAGATCTACGAAGGTCCAGTTGTGAAGTTGCTCGAATTCGGCGCACTCGTCAATATTCTTCCTGGCAAAGATGGTCTCTTACACATCTCAGAAATTTCAAATGAGCGTGTAAAAGAAGTGAAAGATTATTTGCAAGAAGGCCAAGTAGTTCGCGTGAAGTTATTGGCTGCTGATGAGCGCGGTCGTTTGCGTTTGTCACTCAAAGCTGCAATGGCGGACGAAGGTGGCACGATTGCTCCTTTAGCTGGTGCCGCTGAAACCGTTGCTGAAGTAGTTCCAGCAACTGATGAAACAGCTTAAGTTTTAAGCGAGGCTTTCAATGCGTGTAATTGAGATCAAAGAATACGGCGCACCAGAGGTATTGGTGTCGGCCAATCGCCCGGATCCAGCGGTTCCTGTTGCTGGCACTGGCGAGGTATTGATTCGAGTATTGGCTGCTGGTATTAATCGCCCTGACGTTTTGCAACGCAAAGGCTTTTACCCAGTTCCTCCTGGCGCCTCCGATATTCCCGGGCTTGAAGTGGCTGGTGAAATCATTGGCGGTGATTTATCGCATGCTGACAATGCATTTGGCCTCAAGGTGGGTGATAAGGTTTGCGCTCTAGTGCAGGGTGGCGGGTACGCTGAATTATGTGTTGCCCCAATTGCACAGTGCCTACCTTCTCCAAAGGGCTTTACCGATCAAGAAGCTGCTGCATTGCCTGAAACTTTCTTCACGGTGTGGAGTAATGTTTTCATGCGTGGCGAAATGTCTGAGGGTGAGACTTTATTGGTGCAGGGTGGCTCCAGTGGTATCGGGGTCGCCGCCATTCTGATTGCTAAAGCTATGGGTCATCAAGTGTTTGTTACTGCTGGAACAGATGAGAAATGCGCTGCTTGCCTGAAGCTTGGTGCGGACTTGGCGATTAACTATAAAACTCAAGATTTTGTTGAGGAAGTTAAGAAGGCAACAGGCGGCAAAGGTGTTAACGTCATTCTCGATATGGTTACCGGTGAATATGTTCAGCGCGAGATTGATTGTTTGGCTGATGATGGACGCATCGTAATTATTGCGAATCAAGGCGGCTCTAAAGCAGAGGTAAGCACCAATCAAATTTTGCGTCGTCGTTTAACGATTACAGGTTCAACTTTGCGCCCACGCCCTGTTTCATTCAAGAGGCAGGTTGCCCAGCAATTGCATTCTCATATTTGGCCATTTCTAGATGCAGGGAAGTTGAAGCCAGCCATTTACAAAACATTTCCAATGGATCAGGCTGCAGCTGCTCATGCTTTGATGGAGTCATCAGAGCATGTGGGCAAGATTGTTTTGACCGTTTAAGAGATACAGCACATAGTCATGCGTCCACTTATCGTCATTGGCAACTGGAAAATGAACGGCAGTCTGGCTGGTAATGAAGTTTGGATTAAAGCAGTCTGCAAAGGCATGGAGCAAGGTATGCCAGCGGGGCGTAAATTTTCTGTTTGCGCCCCCGCCCCATACTTGGCTCAATGCGGCGCCTTGATTGATCAATGCTCTTTGGCATTCCTCACTTTAGGTGCTCAAGATGTTTCGGCACATAGCTCTGGTGCATATACAGGTGAGATTTCTGCGGTCATGCTCAAAGAGTTGCGCTGCACTTATGTCATCGTGGGTCACTCTGAGCGGCGTCAAATGCATCACGAAACTGATGGCTTAGTAGCTGAAAAAGCTTTTCAAGTGCTTGATCTAGGTATGACACCTGTGATTTGTGTTGGTGAGTCTGCTGACGAGCGAAATTCTGGTAGGGCGGTTGAAGTGGTGCGTGGACAAATTGCCAAGCAAGTTGCTGTTTTGCAAGACCGCTTGGCAGACTGCCTGATCGCTTATGAGCCAGTATGGGCTATTGGTACGGGTAAGGTGGCTAGCGCTCAGCTTGCGCAGGATATGCATCGAGCTATTCGATTGCAGTTGGCTGAATTTGATGAAGACGTAGCTTCCCATGTGGGAATTTTGTATGGCGGCAGTGTCAAACCAGATAATGCCGTTGAATTGTTTGCAATGCCTGATATTGATGGTGGGCTCATTGGGGGTGCTTCATTAAACCCTCAGGATTTCTTGGCCATTTGTCAGGCATAGATATTTTTATTTGGAGATAAGTCATGGAATGGTTTAAGACTTTATTGATCGTATTGCAGGTTATTTCTGCTTTAGCGGTCATCCTGTTGGTATTGCTCCAGCAGGGTAAGGGTGCTGATATGGGTGCTGCTTTTGGTTCAGGTTCTTCGGGTAGCCTCTTTGGCGCCAGTGGGTCTGCTAATTTCCTGTCCCACTCAACAGCTGTCTTTGCAGCTATCTTCTTTATTTGCACTCTAGGTATTACATGGCTTGGCAATAAGAAGGAAGTCAATCCTGGTGTTTTGTCTGGAACAGTTGCGCCGGCAGCTGCCCCAGTGGTTGCACCAGTTGCTCCAGCCCAAGATCCAACAAAACCTGCCGTGCCTAAGTAAAAAAGTGGGTTTTTAGATATTTTTTACCCCAATTTTTAAGGGGTTTTAGTGGTGCAATGCAGTAGAATTGTTATGTTTTAAAAATGCCGACGTGGTGAAATTGGTAGACACGCCATCTTGAGGGGGTGGTGGCTTAGGCTGTGCGAGTTCGAGTCTCGCCGTCGGCACCAAAATGATGTCATAACAGGGTAATTTAATTGTTATTTAGTGGTAATTTGTTTTAGATCAATTTGTGGGCTGTAGGAATCATTGATAATTTGTTTTATTAATAAGGCGCTTCAGACAATTAACACAGGACTATTTTGAATCTCGCTAATTACTTTCCTGTTTTGCTTTTTATCCTCGTAGGTATTGGGGTTGGATTAGTCCCAATGTTCCTCGGAAAAATTTTGGCTCCTTCGAGACCAGATGCTGAAAAACTCTCTCCATACGAGTGCGGGTTTGAAGCCTTCGAAGATGCGCGCATGAAGTTTGACGTGCGCTATTACTTAATTGCCATTCTCTTCATCCTATTCGACCTAGAAACTGCATTCCTATTCCCATGGGGTGTTGCTCTGCGTGATATTGGTTGGTTTGGTTACGCCTCAATGGTGATCTTCCTCTTGGAGTTCATTGTGGGATTTGTGTATATCTGGAAAAAGGGCGCTCTCGACTGGGAGTGATAGGTATGGCATTAGAAGGCGTTCTTAAAGAAGGATTTGTAACCACAACTGCGGATCAGTTAATCAACTGGACTCGCAATGGTTCTTTGTGGCCAATGACCTTTGGTCTGGCTTGCTGTGCGGTAGAGATGATGCATGCTGGAGCGTCCCGTTACGACTTGGATCGCTTCGGAGTGGTGTTCCGTCCATCTCCACGTCAATCTGACTTAATGATCGTTGCCGGCACATTAACAAATAAAATGGCTCCCGCCTTGCGCAAAGTATATGACCAGATGCCTGAGCCACGCTGGGTCATTTCCATGGGATCTTGTGCCAATGGTGGTGGTTATTACCATAATTCTTATTCAGTTGTGCGCGGCTGCGATCGTATTGTGCCGGTGGACATCTATGTGCCTGGTTGCCCTCCAACTGCAGAAGCTTTGATCTATGGAATCATTCAGTTGCAATCGAAGATCGCTCGCACGAGCACCATTGCGCGGAAGGCTTGAGATGTCAGATCGCTTAAACCAACTTGCAGCAAACCTTGAGCGCGTCTTAGGTAAACGTGTTCACTCGATTGAAATTGCTTTAGGTGAGGTAACCGTTACGCTCAATGCCGACACTTATTACGAATCCGCTTTACTCTTGCGTGACGATCCTGCTTTAGCTTTCGAGCAATTGATTGATCTGTGTGGCGTAGATTACCAAGGCTATCGTGATGGTGCTTGGGCTGGTCAGCGTTTCGCTGCGGTGTCCCATTTATTGTCGCTTGCCCACAACTGGCGTTTGCGGGTGCGTGCTTTTGCACCAGATGACGGCTACCCAGTAGTTGCTTCGGTGACGCCCGTTTGGAATAGTGCCAACTGGTTTGAGCGTGAAGCCTTTGATCTCTATGGCATCTTATTCGAAGGTCATGATGATTTGCGTCGCATTTTGACTGACTATGGTTTTGTAGGACATCCATTTAGGAAAGATTTCCCAATTTCTGGCAATGTCGAAATGATTTACGATCCAGAACTCAAGCGTGTTGTATACCAACCTGTCACCATCGAAGCGCGTGAAATTACACCACGCGTCATCAGGGAAGAGCAGTACGGAGATCCGGTATAAGTCATGGCAGATATTAAGAACTACACCCTCAATTTTGGTCCTCAGCATCCTGCTGCGCATGGCGTATTACGTTTAGTGCTGGAGCTTGATGGTGAGGTGATCCAGCGTGCTGACCCACATATTGGTTTATTGCATCGTGCGACGGAAAAATTAGCAGAGACCCGTACTTGGATTCAAAACGTTCCATATATGGATCGTTTGGATTATGTCTCAATGATGTCCAATGAGCATGCTTATGTGCTTGCTATAGAAAAATTATTGCAAGTAGATGTGCCTTTGCGTGCGCAATACATTCGTGTGATGTTCGACGAGTTAACGCGCCTACTTAATCACTTGTTGTGGATTGGTTGTCATGGTCTTGACGTCGGTGCGATGGCCGTGTTCTTGTACGCCTTCCGCGATCGCGAAGATATTTTTGATATGTATGAAGCGGTATCGGGTGCGCGTATGCATGCCGCCTACTACCGTCCGGGTGGCGTATACCGTGATTTACCTGATCAAATGGCGCAATACTCTAAGAACAAGATTCGTAGCGCATCCGCTATCAAACGATTGAATGAAAACCGAAGTGGCACCCTGCTTGATTTCATTGAAGAATTTTCAAGCCGCTTTGACGGTAATGTGGATGAGTACTGCAATCTCTTAACGGACAACCGTATTTGGAAGCAGCGTTTGGTTGGTATTGGTGTTGTAACGCCTGAGCGCGCTTTACAGCTCGGCTTTACTGGCCCTATGTTGCGCGGTTCTGGTATTGAGTGGGATTTACGTAGAAAGCAACCTTACGAAACCTACGACAAACTCGAGTTTGATATTCCAGTTGGTGTGAACGGCGACTCTTACGATCGCTATTTGATCCGCATGGAAGAAATGTATCAATCTAATCGCATTATTAAGCAGTGCGTCGCTTGGTTAAAAGCAAACCCAGGCCCTGTGATGAGCGATAACCATAAAGTAGCGCCGCCAAAGCGCGTGGATATGAAGACCAATATGGAAGAGTTAATCCACCACTTCAAGCTCTTTACTGAGGGTATGCACGTTCCTAATGGTGAGGCCTACTCGGCGGTTGAGCATCCCAAAGGTGAGTTTGGTATTTACCTTATTTCTGATGGCGCAAATAAGCCATACCGAATGAAGATTCGTGCTCCAGGGTTTGTGCACCTCTCAGCAATGGATGAGATGTCACGTGGTCATATGTTGGCTGATGCCGTAACTATTATTGGTACCCAAGATATCGTGTTTGGGGAGATTGACCGCTAATAGCGCGCCAAGGATTATTTAATGACAACAACTCTTCAACTATCCGACAAAACGCTCGCAGACATTGCGCGCAATGTCGCGAAATATCCCCCAGAGCAAAAACAATCAGCAGTGATGGCTGCTCTGATCGCTGCGCAAACCGAAGTGGGTTGGGTTTCTTCGGATGTAATCGAAGTCGTTGCCAAGATCTTGGGCATGCCGACCATTGCAGTGGATGAGGTCGCTACGTTTTACAACATGTACAACACTAAGCCCACTGGAAAATATAAGCTGGTAATCTGCACAAACTTGCCTTGTCAATTAACGCATGGTGAAACAGCTGCAACTTATCTCAAAGAAACGCTCGGCATTGGCTTTAATGAAACTACGCCATGTGGTACGTTTACCTTGAAAGAGGGCGAGTGTATGGGTGCCTGCGGTGATTCACCGGTTATGTTGGTGAATGACAAGCGCATGTGTAGCTTTATGAGTAAAGAAAAAATTGATGCGCTTTTAAATGAGTGCCGTGCAGAAGGGAAGGCATCATGACTAGCTTGCACGATCGCCATATCAAGCCTCTTATTTTGGCCGGCTTAAACGGCGAAAATTGGCGTTTAAAAGATTATGAAAGCCGCGGTGGTTACCAGCAGCTACGTCGCATCATTAATGAAAAAGTAACTCCCGATGCGATCATTGCTGAATTAAAGCTTTCTTCCTTGCGCGGTCGTGGGGGCGCAGGCTTCCCAACTGGATTGAAGTGGAGTTTTATGCCACGTCAATTTCCCGGTCAAAAATATTTAGTTTGTAATAGCGATGAAGGTGAGCCTGGGACTTTTAAAGACCGTGACATCATGCGCTATAACCCGCATGCCTTAATCGAAGGCATGATTATTGGTGCCTACACCATGGGAATCGGTACTGGCTATAACTATATTCACGGCGAAATCTGGGAGACCTACGCTCGTTTTGAAGAGGCTCTAGAGGAGGCTCGTGCCGCTGGTTATTTGGGTGACAAAATTTTAGGCAGTGATTTCAACTTCCAATTACATGCATCTCCAGGTTGGGGTGCTTACATTTGTGGTGAAGAAACTGCTTTATTGGAGTCGCTTGAGGGTAAGAAGGGTCAACCTCGCTTTAAACCTCCATTCCCAGCAAGTTTTGGTTTGTATGGCAAGCCAACAACTATTAATAACACCGAAACATTTGCTGCTGTGCCATTCATCATGGCTATTGGCGGTCAAGCATATTTAGAGCTTGGCAAACCCAATAACGGCGGCACCAAGATTTTCTCTGTATCGGGTGATGTCATGTATCCCGGTAACTATGAGATCCCATTGGGCACGCCGTTTGCTGAGCTTTTGAAGTTGGCTGGTGGTATGCGCGACGGTAAGGCTATTAAAGCAGTTATTCCTGGTGGATCTTCTGCTCCAGTGGTTCCCGGTGCACAGATGATGGATCTCACGATGGACTATGACAGCATTGCAAAGGCTGGCTCGATGTTGGGTTCTGGCGCGGTAATTGTCATGAACGAGACGCGTTGCATGGTGAGGGCGCTAGAGCGTTTGTCTTATTTCTATCACGAAGAGTCATGTGGTCAGTGCACCCCGTGTCGTGAAGGTACAGGTTGGCTGTGGCGCATTGTTCATCGTATTGAACATGGTCAAGGCCGTCCGGAAGATTTAGATTTACTCAACGATGTGGCCGCGAATATTCAGGGGCGTACGATTTGTGCCTTGGGTGATGCGGCTGCTATGCCAGTACGTGGCATGTTAAAGCATTACATGGATGAGTTTGCGTATCACGTAGAACATAAGCGCTGCTTAGATTCTGCGCAACCTTTATAAAAGATATTGAGCACGGGACTTCATAAAGTGAGCATGGTTGAAATCGAATTAGATGGCAAGACAGTAGATGTTCCGCAAGGTTCGACGGTGATGCACGCCGCGGCAAAACTCGGTAGTTATATCCCTCACTTCTGTTACCACAAGAAATTGTCTATTGCCGCTAACTGCCGGATGTGTTTGGTAGAAGTGGAAAAGGCACCAAAACCATTGCCTGCTTGTGCAACCCCAGTAACACAAGGCATGAAAGTCTTTACGCACTCTGCTAAAGCTGTAGAAGCGCAGCGTTCCGTGATGGAATTCTTGTTGATTAACCATCCATTGGATTGTCCAATTTGCGACCAAGGTGGTGAGTGCCAGTTGCAGGACTTAGCGGTGGGTTACGGTAAATCTGAATCTCGCTACGAAGAAGAAAAGCGCGTCGTCTTCCACAAAAATGTTGGACCACTGATCTCGATGCAAGAGATGTCCCGCTGTATTCACTGCACACGTTGCGTCCGTTTCGGCCAAGAGGTATCTGGCGTGATGGAATTGGGCATGGTCAATCGCGGTGAGCATTCTGAAATTACTACTTTCCTTGGTCAAACAATTGATTCAGAGCTTTCTGGAAATATGATTGATATTTGCCCGGTTGGCGCATTGACTAGCAAGCCATTTCGCTATGCAGCCCGTACTTGGGAGTTGGGCCGTAAACGCTCTGTAAGTCCGCACGATAGCTTGGGTAGCAATACTACTGTTCAAACTAAAGCAAACAAGGTAATGCGCGTAGTTGCTTTAGAAAACGAAGCCATTAATGAGTGCTGGATTAGCGATAGAGATCGTTTTGCTTATGAGGGTTTCAATAGTTCTGAGCGTGTAACTACGCCGATGGTGAAGCAGGGCGGTCAGTGGTTGGAAACAGATTGGGAATCCGCCTTGGATTATGTGGCACGCTCACTTAAAACCCTCTCTGCGGAGAATGGCCCAGAGGCTGTTGCTGCTTTAGCCCACCCGATCTCCAGTACCGAAGAATTATTCCTTCTTCAGAAGTTGATTCGTGGCTTGGGCTCAAATCAAATTGAAACCCGTTTACATCAAACTGATGTTCAGGGTGCTGCCACTGCTCCATGGCTAGGTATGACAGTGGCTAAATTGAGCGAGCTTGATCGCGCATTAGTGATCGGTAGCTTCCTGCGCAAAGATCAGCCAATAATCGCAGCACGTTTACGTACAGCTTCTAAGCGCGGTTTAGTTCTCCATCGCATTGATGCGGGTGGCGACGATTGGTTAATCCCCACTGCTACTAGTATTTCAGCAGCTCCAAGTGCTTGGTTAAATGCACTGAGTGAGGTTGCACTAGCAGTTGCTAAGGTTAAATCCGTTTCAGCTCCGGCTGGTACTTTTAACTTGCCAATTTCTGCTGTGGCTCAATCCGTTGCGGATAGTTTGATTTCTGGTGCGACAACAGCAGTGTTGTTGGGTTCTGCAGCGATTGCGCATCCACATGCAGGCGATCTACACATCCTAGCGCAGTTTATTGCAGAGCACACTGGTGCAACATTAGGCTTCTTGCCTGTTGGCGGTAATGCAGTAGGTGCTAGCCTGGTTGGTGCTAACGGCGCTGGTGTGGAATCTGTTCTCTCGGGTGAGCGTCGTGCGGTACTGCTGATGAATCTAGAGCCAGATGCTGATCTGCCAAATCCATTACAAGCCCGCGCTGCATTAGCTAAGGCAAATACAGTCATTGCCATGAGCGCCTATAAGAGCGCTGATATCTTAGAAGTTGCTGACGTTATTTTGCCAATAGCGACTTATACCGAAACGGTTGCTACTTTTGTCAATGCAGAGGGTAGGATTCAAACGATTCAGCCCGCAGTTAAACCGCTAGGTGATTCTCGTCCAGCCTGGAAAGTATTACGCGTTCTTGGCAGCCTCTTAAATTTAGATGGCTTCCTCTACAACGTGCCTGAAGAGGTATTGGATGAGGCGCTAGGCGATAGTTACTGTACAAAGTTAAGTAATAAGACCTCTGCCAATGCTTTAGCAAATGGTAACTTAGCCCCGTTGACTGGTATAGAGCGTCTATCTGACGTGAATATTTATGCTGTTGATCAAATTGTGCGTCGCTCCCCAGCATTGCATTTAACGCGTGATGCTAAACGTGGCAATCAAGTTGGTTTAGGTCAAAAGCTCTTTACTGAATTGGGTTTGAAAGAGGGTGATGCAGTTCGCGTGACTCAAGGGTCTCAATCGGTAGATTTGCCGGCAACATTGGAAGAAAACTTAGTTGCTGGTGTCGTACGCATTTCTGCAGGCACTTCAGCAAGTGCAAAATTAGGATCGATGTTTGGTTCTCTAACCGTTAGCAAGGCATAAGGGACGAGATGGAAAATTTCTTGAACCTCATTACAACTCAGGGCGAGGCTATTTTTGGCACCCTGTGGCCGCTTGTTTGGGCTTTGGTGCGGATTGTCATTATTGTGCTGCCTATGTTTGGTTGCGTTGCTTACCTGACTCTGTGGGAGCGTAAGTTAATTGGTTGGATGCACATTCGCCTTGGGCCAAACCGCGTCGGCCCATTAGGACTCTTGCAGCCAATTGCTGATGCATTAAAGCTATTGCTCAAGGAGGTCATATCTCCAGCGCGCGCCAGCAAGGTGCTTTATTTCATCGCCCCTGTGATGGTGATCATGCCTGCCTTTGCGGCTTGGGCTGTTGTGCCTTTTCAAGCTAAGATGGTTTTGGCTGATGTGAATGCCGGACTCTTGTACGTGATGGCGATTTCTTCGATTGGTGTCTATGGTGTGATTCTAGCTGGCTGGTCATCCAACTCTAAGTACCCATTTCTTGGTGCAATGCGCGCTTCATCACAGATGATCTCTTATGAGATTGCGATGGGTTTTGCTTTGGTCACCGTATTGCTGACATCAGGCTCTTTAAACCTTAGCACTATTGTGGCATCACAAGAACAAGGTTACTTTGCTAGTCTTGGCCTGAACTTTCTGTCTTGGAACTGGTTGCCATTGCTACCAATGTTCTTAATCTATTTTATCTCTGGCGTTGCTGAAACCAACCGTCATCCATTTGATGTGGTGGAAGGGGAGTCAGAGATTGTTGCTGGTCATATGGTTGAGTACTCCGGTATGGCGTTTGCGATGTTCTTCTTGGCCGAGTATGCCAACATGATCTTGATTGCGGCATTAGCTTCAACCATGTTCTTGGGTGGCTGGTTGCCAATTGTTGATTTACCAATCTTGCGTGATATTCCAGGCTTCTTCTGGTTGTTCGGCAAAACCTTCTTCTTGTTGTCTTGTGTAATCTGGTTGCGTGCCACATTGCCACGTTATCGCTATGACCAAATCATGCGTTTGGGCTGGAAGATCTTTATTCCCCTCTCAGTGTTTTGGGTTGTGGTTGTTGGCGCGTGGGTGGTATCCCCATGGAATATTTGGAAATAAGTTGATTAATCATGTTTAAGAAAATTTCCCAATTCCTTAATAGTTTGATGCTCAAAGAAATTTTGATGGGCATGTCCATTACTGGGCGCTACCTCTTCAAGCCAAAAATTACCATTCAATACCCAGAGGAAAAGACTCCTTTGTCGCCACGCTTCCGCGGTTTGCATGCTTTGCGCCGTTATGAGAGCGGTGAAGAGCGATGCATCGGTTGCAAGCTGTGTGAAGCTGTTTGCCCTGCATATGCGATTACGATTGAGAGTGATGAGCGTGACGATGGTACTCGACGTACAACTCGCTACGACATCGATTTAACCAAGTGCATTTTCTGTGGCTTCTGCGAGGAAGCTTGCCCAGTGGATGCGATTGTTGAAACCAATATCTTCGAATACTTTGGTGACAAGCGTGGCGATTTGTATTTCACAAAAGAAATGCTCTTGGCTGTGGGTGATCGCTATGAAAAAGATATTGCCGCCAACCGCGCTGCTGATGCGCCTTATCGTTAATCGCATAGAGCACATATCCATATGACAATCGATACCTCCTTTCTTTTCCCAGCTTTCTTCTACGCCTTTGCAGGATTGCTGGTGATTTCTGCCGTACGTGTGGTGACAGCGCGCAACCCAATTCATGCGGCCCTATTTTTGGTGCTAGCTTTCTTCTGCGCTTCTGGTCTATGGATGCTCCTAAAGGCTGAGTTTTTGAGTTTGGCTCTGATCCTGGTTTATGTTGGCGCAGTGATGGTGCTCTTCCTGTTCGTCGTGATGATGCTTGACCTGGACATTGAGCATTTGCGTAGAGACTTTAAAAAATTCTTGCCGGTCGCATTCTTAATGGGTGCAGTGATTGTCCTTGAGCTTTCAATTGTGTTGATTCGTAGCTTTATTGGAACTACATCTCCAGTTCAGCCAATGTTAGAAGAGGCTGCCAATAGCAATACGCATGCCTTAGGTATGATGATTTTTGTTGATTATGTTTATGCCTTTGAGGTTGCTGGCGTGATTCTTCTGGTTGCCATTATTGCCGCAGTTGCCTTAACTCTCCGTAATCGCAAAGATGCTAAGTCGCAAGATATTGCTTATCAGGTCAATGTGCTCGCTGCGGATCGTATGCGCATGGTGAAGATGGATAGTGATATGGCCGCAAAGCAAGATGCTAGAGGGGAGAAGAAATGAACATTACCCTAGCTCACTATTTAGTACTTGGCGCCATTTTGTTCGCGACTAGTGTGATTGGTATTTTTTTAAACCGTAAGAATGTCATCGTGCTCTTGATGTGTATCGAGTTAATGCTTCTCTCGGTCAACATGAACTTCGTTGCCTTCTCCCATTACTTGGGTGACATGGCTGGTCAGGTATTCGTATTCTTTATTTTGACTGTGGCAGCTGCGGAAGCGGCGATCGGTTTGGCCATCTTGGTGGTGCTCTTCCGTAAGGTTGACACTATTAACGCTGAAGACCTTGACCACTTAAAAGGCTAGTCATGCAATTGACCTTAACTCTTCCCGTCCTCTGCGCTATTCCGCTGGCGCCATTACTTGGCTCTGCGATTGCTGGTCTTTTAGGCACCAAGCTTGGCGGTAACCGCATTGGCCATGGCGCATGTCAGTTTGTGACCATTCTTGGTGTGATGATTGCCTTTGTTCTCTCGTGCAATGTGCTTGTGCAGGTAATGGATGGCTTCTACTTTAACGGTACCGTGTATCGCTGGATGCAGCTGGGTGAACTCAATCTGGATATTGGTTTTCTGATTGATCCACTTACAGCAACAATGATGTGTGTTGTGACCTTTGTGTCCTTAATGGTTCATATTTACACTATTGGTTATATGAAGGGCGAGGAGGGCTATAACCGCTTCTTCTCTTATATCTCCTTATTTACTTTTGCCATGTTGATGTTGGTGATGAGCAATAACCTCTTGCAACTCTTCTTCGGATGGGAAGCAGTTGGTGTTGTCTCTTACTTATTAATTGGTTTCTATTTCGAGCGTCAATCTGCCGTATTTGCCAATATGAAAGCCTTCTTGGTAAACCGGGTAGGGGACTTTGGCTTTATCTTAGGTATTGGTTTGTTGTTAGCCAGCACCGGATCAATGAATTATGACGTCATTTTTTCTCAAAACACGGCTCTGGCAGCTCAAGTACTGCCTGGCACTAGCTGGAACTTATTAACAGTTGCCTGTATCTGTCTTTTCATTGGCGCGATGGGTAAGTCAGCTCAGTTCCCATTACATGTTTGGCTGCCAGATTCGATGGAGGGCCCAACTCCAATTTCTGCATTGATTCATGCTGCAACCATGGTTACGGCTGGCATCTTCATGGTGGCTCGTATGTCACCACTGTTTGAATTATCTGACACAGCGTTAAGCTTCATTTTGATAATCGGCTCTATTACTGCACTCTTTATGGGCTTCTTGGGAATCGTCCAAAACGATATCAAACGGGTAGTGGCATATTCAACTTTGTCACAGTTAGGTTATATGACGGTTGCACTGGGTGTATCTGCTTATCCAGTAGCAATTTTCCATTTGATGACACATGCATTTTTCAAAGCGCTCTTGTTCCTTGCTGCCGGTAGCGTCATCTTGGGAATGCACCACGAGCAAGACATGCGCAAGATGGGTGGCTTGTGGAAATACATGCCAATTACCTGTTTGATGATGTTGCTGGGTAATCTCGCATTAATCGGTACACCATTTTTCTCTGGCTTCTACTCAAAAGATTCTATTATTGAGGCGGTAGCGGCAAGTCATATTCCAGGCTCTGGATTCGCTTACTTTGCAGTCATGGCAAGCGTCTTTGTAACGGCTTTGTATTCATTCCGCCTTTACTTTTATGTGTTTCACGGTAAAGCCCGTTGGGGCCATGCTGATGCACATGCACACGATCACCACCATGATCATGCAGAGCAAGGCGATGATCATGCTCACCATGGTTTGGCGCCAGGCCAAAAACCCCATGAGTCTCCCCTAGTGGTGACCTTGCCATTAATTCTTTTGGCTATTCCTTCTGTAATTATTGGTTTCTACACAATTGAGCCAATGTTGTTTGGTCAATTTTTCGGTGATTCCATATTCGTTGACATTAGCAAGCACCCAGCAATGGTTGAGCTTGCAGAAGAATTCCACGGCCCAATTGCTATGGCAATTCATGCGTTTACTTCACCGGTATTGTTATTAGTTGTGCTCGGTGTTTTGACAGCTGCTATTGGCTATCTCTGGATGACGAAGTTACCAGGAAAATTTGCTGAAGCGCTTGCTCCGCTCAAAAAACTATTGGATAACAAATATTATCTCGATGATTTAAATCAAGCCGTCTTTGCCAAGGGTCTACTCTGGATTGGCGGTGTCTTGTGGCATCGCGGTGATCAGAAGATCATTGATGGTTTCTTTGTAAACGGTAGTGCCCATGTCGTTGGACGCTTTGCCGGTGTGATTCGCCATTTGCAATCCGGTTATCTTTATCACTATGCCTTCGCAATGATTGCGGGCTTAGCGGTATTGCTGGCTTGGGTTTTGTACGCTTACCTGCCTTTTGTTCGCTAGGCCTTTGTTACTTAAGTAGCCACTATGATTCTTTCATTCGCCATTTGGATTCCAATTTTCTTTGGACTCATCATTTTGTTTTATGGGTCAGAGAAGCCTACCGCAGGCGTTCGCTGGTTAGCGTTGGTTGGAGCGGTGATCGGCTTTATTGCAACCTTGCCGCTAGTAATTCAGTTTGATATTGCTAACCCTGGCATGCAGTTTGTTGAGAAGATCAGCTGGATTCCACGCTATGACATCAACTACCACTTGGGTATTGATGGCATTTCTGTTTGGTTTATTGTTCTGACGGCATTTATTAATATTTTCGTCGTGGTGGCATCTTGGCAATCAATTACTACTAAAGTGTCTCAATACATGGCATCTTTCATGATCCTCTCGGGTCTAATGATTGGCGTATTTGCAGCTTTAGACGCATTACTCTTTTATGTATTCTTCGAAGCCACTTTGATTCCGATGTACATCATCATCGGTGTGTGGGGTGGTCATAACCGTATTTATGCGGCATTCAAATTCTTCTTGTACACCTTGCTAGGCTCTTTGTTGACTCTAGTTGCTATGCTGTACCTGTACAACGTTACCAATACTTTTGATATCGCAGCTTGGCAAAATGCCCGCCTTGATATTGTTGAGCAGATCTTATTGTTCTTTGCCTTCTTCATGGCGTTTGCTGTTAAGGTACCAATGTGGCCATTACACACTTGGTTGCCTGATGTTCACGTTGAGGCGCCAACAGGTGGCTCGGTAGTCTTGGCTGCAATCATGTTAAAGCTTGGGGCTTATGGCTTCTTGCGCTTCTCCTTGCCAATTGCACCAGATGCAAGTCAATACCTTGGCCCATTTGTGATCTTCTTGTCATTGGTTGCGGTGATCTATGTCGGTGCTGTTGCGCTAGTCCAGAAAGACATGAAAAAGCTGGTTGCCTATTCATCAGTAGCACACATGGGTTTCGTAACTTTAGGTTTCTTTATATTCAGCCCCCTCGGAATTGAAGGCGGCATTGTGCAGATGATTTCGCATGGCTTTGTTGCTGGTGCGATGTTCCTCTGCATTGGTGTTCTTTATGACCGTATGCATACCCGACAAATCGCAGATTTTGGTGGCGTAGTTCACCGTATGCCTGCATTTACTGCCTTTGCAGTTTTAATGGCAATGGCGAACTGTGGCCTCCCAGCAACTTCCGGTTTCGTGGGTGAGTTTATGGTGATTTTGGCGGCAGTTGATTATGATTTCGTGATCGGCATCTTGGCTGCTACAGCATTAATTCTGGGTGCAGCTTATTCCTTGTGGATGGTCAAGCGTGTTTTCTTTGGCACAGTCAATAACAAGCATGTTGAGGAGTTGCAAGACCTTAATGGTCGCGAATATTTCATGATGGCTGTTTTAACCATCTGCGTGATTGGCATGGGCGTGTACCCAAAACCATTTACCGACATCATTCATCCAGCTGTAATTAATCTGCTACAGCACGTTGCTGTTAGCAAACTCTGAGTAAAAGCAAATGCAAGCATTCGACCTATACGCCATCCTGCCGGAACTTGTTTTACTCGTAGCCGCCTGCTTATTATTGGTTGCAAGCGTTTATGTTCGCGAGCAACAGCCAGTAATTGCTGGAGTGGAGCAGGACATCTTTCACACACCGCGTGCTGTTGGCTTTATATATTTTTTCTCGATCATTTTGTTAGCCTACATGGTGATCGCTTTTCTGGGTCGTATGAGTGATGTATCCCAGGTTGCCATGAATGGCTTATTCCAATCTGATCCATTTTCAAACCTCTTAAAGGCTTGTTCTTGCGGCGCAGTATTAGTGAGCTTGATTTACTCTAAACAGTACTTAACAGACCGTGCCATGTTCCGCCCAGACTTCATTGTGCTGAGCTTGCTCGCCTTGTTGGGTCAGTTGGTATTGATCTCTGGATCCAATCTCTTGACGCTGTATCTTGGCCTTGAGTTAATGGCTTTGCCAACATACGCTTTAGTAGCAATGCGTCGTACCAGCGAGAAGAGTGTGGAGGCGGCAATTAAGTATTTCATCTTAGGTGCTTTGGCTTCTGGTTTCTTGCTCTACGGTATGTCGATGCTTTACGGTGTCACCGGCTCTTTAGATCTTATTGAAATCTTCAAAACAGTTGCAGACCCTCGCATTAATCATTTGGTAATGGCTTTTGGCCTCGTATTTATCGTGGCTGGATTAGCATTTAAGTTGGGTGTTGTACCTTTCCATATGTGGGTACCTGACGTTTATCAGGGCGCACCAACTGCTGTCACTTTAATGATTGCCGCTGCACCAAAATTAGCTGCTTTTGCACTCTTATTCCGCTTGCTAGTAAACACGCTGTTACCACTCTTGGGTGACTGGCAACCCATGTTAGTGCTACTTGCGGTCCTCTCGTTGATTTTGGGTAATATCACCGCGATTGCACAAACCAATCTGAAGCGGATGCTGGCTTACTCTGCGATTGCACAGATGGGTTTTGTATTACTCGGCATGATGTCGGTGTTTGATGATCATGCATTTAGTGCATCGATGTTCTACGCTATTACTTATGTATTAACTACCTTGGGTAGCTTTGGTTTATTGATGATGCTTTCGCACAAGGGCTATGACTGCGAAACATTAGAGAGTCTCAAAGGTTTGAATAAGCGCCATCCTTGGTATGCCTTTATTGGTTTGGTATTAATGTTCTCTTTGGCTGGCATTCCGCCGACAGTTGGTTTTGCTGCTAAGTTGGGTGTACTGGAAGCATTGGTTGATGCTGAACATACCTTCTTGGCTATCATTGCTGTGATTACATCGTTGATTGGCGCCTTCTACTATTTGAGGGTAGTAAAAGTAATGTACTTTGACGAGCCTGAGCATGAGCTGACCATTACGGGCTCAACCTTTGCTCGTGGTCTATTGGGCTTGAACGCGATTTTGGTGCTGGTTATTGGTATCTTCCCATCGGGTTTAATGGGTCTTTGTTTGGATGCGATGCGCCGGACCTTGCTTGGTTCCTAGTTAAATAAAATAATAGAAGGTTACGGTCCTTAAGGCTCCTAAGTTAACTCTTCGGAGCCTTTATTGTTCTTAGGCTTTTATATTGCTGTCACACATCTTTTGTATGATGCGGCTAATGCGATCCAATAAAAATATACCCAATTTGCACTTGAATTCCTATGACTGAAAAATTCCTGCACGATTTGCCCTCTGGTGATGATCACTTACGCGAGAAACGCATCTCTGGTGAAGATATCTATGGCGGCATCTTCTTAAATATGAAGCGGGATAAGGTTTGCCTTCCAGATGGTCAAGAAGCCGTTCGTGAATATCTTACCCATCCAGGTGCCGTTGCCATCATCGCCATTTTGGCTGACGGCAGAGTCCTGCTGGAGCGTCAATACCGCTATCCTATCGCCAAAGTTTGCATGGAAATCCCCGCTGGAAAGTTAGATCTTGGCGAAGATCCACTTGTGTGTGCAAAGCGCGAGCTTGAAGAGGAGACGGGCTATACGGCCAAGAAATGGAGCTATGTGCGCCGAATTCACCCGGTCATTTCCTATTCAACGGAGTTTATAGATATTTATTTGGCTGAAGAGCTTGAGCCGGGTAAAAGCAAGCTGGATGATGAGGAGTTTTTGGATGTCTTTGCGGCGCCCTTGGAGGAGATTATTGGCTGGGTGGAGCAGGGCACGATCACCGATGTGAAAACGACTATTTCAGCGTATTGGCTGGACCGATATCGCCGTGGTTTGGTGCTACCTTCCTTACTTTCTGAAGGCGGCAAGTAAACCTACTAAAATAAGACTATTGATTTTGCTGTTTTTGTCCCGATATAGGTCTTATGAAAGTTTATAACCTCGCTTGTCCATTGGATCATCGCTTTGAAGGATGGTTTGCCTCTGAGGAGGATTGCGTGTCCCAGCAGGACAAGGGCATGCTCGCTTGCCCGATTTGCGACAGTACCGATATTAGCCGTATGCCCTCTGCGCCCCATATTGCCAAATCTAGCTCTGCCAAGGCTTCCAATAAGGCTTCTGAATCAACAGAGCTCATGGTTTCTCATGCAAATGCTGAGACTGGCAGCTTAAGTGGCGAGGTTGTAGCGCTGACTGGCAGTGATCATGGTCAACTGGAGGCACAGGTTCAGGCTGCCTTCTTAAAAGGCATGCGCGAACTCATGGGGCGTTCTGAGGATGTGGGTAACTCCTTTGCTGAGGAGGCTCGCAAAATCCACTACAAGGAATCTCCTGAGCGCAGTATTCGGGGTCAGACTACCCTTGATGAGGCTGAGGCCTTGCGAGATGAGGGTATTGAGGTCTTGGCTATGCCCTTGTTGCCCGCATTTAAAAATACCCTGCAGTAAACCCAATGCTGCTATCTACCTAGGTTTAATCATCCTAGGATAGAATCCCCTTATGTATATGTTTCTGCCTTTTCTGACGGCTTTTATTGGACTGATCTTCGTCTGGTTTGATAGGCGATTTGCAGGTCTAACGCTCTTGGCGATAAGCACCCTTATTTTGATTTACTGGTTTCAGTTTCACGCTACCAGCCATCTCAATATCAGCCTGTGAGCAAACAAACCTTTCCTTCGCTCGCGGGACTAGGCAATCATCTTGCCTTAGTCGCTGTTATTGGCGTTTTGTCCTATGCCTTTGTTGATCAACTCTATTTTGGCGAACTTCCATGTCCATTGTGTTTAATGCAACGCATGGGTTTTGTATTCATCGGCTTTGCTTTGGTCCTTAACATTCGTTTTGGCGCACATTCGTCGCATTATGGTTGGGGCATCATGGGCGGATTGGTTGGCATGATGGTCTCACTACGCCAAGTGCTCTTGCATGTACTGCCAGGCGACAAGGGATTTGGCGCAACATTTCTAGAGTTGCATTTTTATACTTGGGCTTTTGTAGGTTATTTTGGGCTGTTGGCAGGTCAAGCCATTTTATTAATGCTGCCAAATCGGGATATTCGTTCACGCTCTTTATTTTCCAATACATTAATTATTATTTTTGCTCTGTTAGTGCTAGGTAATTTGGTGTCTACTTTATTGGAATGCGGCATCGGTCCTTGCGCTGATGATCCTGTTAAATATGACGGATGGATTTGGTTGCGTAATCGTTTCGGATTCTGAGTTTGCCAAAACTGCATTTATCTTTAGTGGTGAAGGGTTTCTTAGCCACGCTTCTAACCATTGCCTTGTTATTTAGTCATCAGACGCATGCCCAATCAAAAAACATCACGGCACCTTGGCCTAAACAGCCTATTCGAATTATTGTTACTTTCACCCCTGGTGGTGCTCCAGATGTCTTGGCACGCGTTCTAGCGCAAAGTTGGCAAGAGGTCTTAGGTGTTCCGGTCCTAGTGGAGAATCGACCTGGGTATGGCGGCAATATTGGCGCAGAAATAGTGGCAAAGAGTGATCCGGATGGTTACACCTTGCTTATTGGAACGGTGGGTATTCATGCGATTAATGGCGCTCTTTATGAAAAGATGTCTTATGACCCGATTAAGGATTTCACGCCGATTAGTTTTTTGGCAAGCACTCCCAATGTATTGATCGTCAATAAACATCTTGGGGTAAGTAATCTGCATGAGTTGATCGACATGGCCAAAGCAAAGCCTAATCAACTGACTTTTGGATCCTCTGGGGTTGGTACTTCTTTGCATATGTCTGGAGAGTTATTTAAGGAGATGGCCGGCATCGACATTAGACATATTCCCTATAAAGGCAGGGCACAATCTTTGCCGGATCTGGTGAGCGGAAGAATTTCGATGCTATTCGATAATCTATCTTCATCTTTGCCCTTGATTAAGGCGGGTGAAGTGCAGGCCCTAGGGGTAACTACATTAAAGCGCTCATTGGCCGCTCCTGATATTCCCACCTTGGCGGAGCAGGGTTTAAGTGGATTTGAGGCTACCTCATGGTTTTCTTTAATGGCACCCGCCAAACTGCCTGGTTCGATCCAAAAGCGTTTAAATACCCTAACGCGCCAAACTTTGAACAACCCACAGGTCCGCAATCGACTCTTGGAGGGCGGTTTAGAACCCGCTCCTAGCGGCCCCCAGGAGTTGGCAATATTGATTAAGACTGAATCCAATAAATGGACTCGGGTTATTCATCAATCTGGCGCAAAATTAGAGCCGTAATTCGGTAAAAATTAAAAAATAAGGCGCTTATCTGTCAGCTTGAAAATATTTGAAGCGTTATTAGGGTAAGACGGTAATCAGTTTGTTATTTAGATCGCAAGTAGTTGGCTGATTTTGAAGTCTAAGATTAGAATAAACAGAGGCCAATCTTGAGGGGGTCCACAATGAAACAGTTTAAAAAATGCATCGTACTGGTCATGGCGCTTGTAGGGTTAGCTACTGTTTTCCCGGTTGCAGCTCAGGCTGGCTGGAATGTCTCTGTCGGCGGTGGTTATGGCGGCGGTTGGCGTCCTGCAGCATATGGTCCAGGTTGGGGTGGTCATTATGGTCCAGGATGGCGAGGTAATTGGGCTTATGGCGGCGGCTATTATGGTGCTCCATATGCATATCCCTATGCTGGCTACTATTCTCCACCAGTAGTGTATGTGCCACCTGTTGCATATGTAACGCCACCACAACCAATGGTTTTAGCATCACAACCGCAACCGGCCGTTTGGTATTTTTGCCAAGCTAGTGGGCAATACTTCCCATACGTACAAGAATGTTCTTCTGGTTGGCAGGCTCAAGCAGCAATTCCGCCATCATCTGGAGTGAAGCCTCATACGCCAAATAATTGATTAAGTTATCTAATTCAATATATCAACACCGAGCAATAAAAAAGGATTTGTAATGAAACGTTTGATTCTCTCAGCGACACTAATTGCTTCATTAGCAGCTTGCGTATCTGCGCCAACCGGTCCAACGATTGCAGTCATGCCACGCGAAGGTAAGCCGTTTGAAGTATTTCAGCAAGAAGATCAACAATGCCGTGGATTTGCTTCTGATGCAGTTAAAGATGCTGGCAATGCCGCCCTTAAGGATGGCGTTACTAGTGCTGCTGTTGCTGCAGCTTTAGGTGCTGCTGCTGGAGCGATGATTGGTGGCGGTAGCCATGCTGGTGTTGGTACCGGTGCTGGCGTTGGTCTGTTAGGCGGATCTGCAATTGGAGCTATGAATGCCTCCGGAAAAGAAAATCAAGCACAGACCCAATACAACATTGCCTATCAACAGTGTATGTATGCGAAGGGCAATCAAGTGCCTAGCTATGCAACACCTAGGCGCTAATGCACTGCTAATAGATATTCGATAGAAATCTTTAAAGCTGAAGCGGCGGATGCGTTTTCTCAAAACGTGCCGCCGTTTTTCTAAAGAGGTAGAGGAGTAAGAAAGCTGCCAATCCTAGACTCATGCTATTGCCAGCCCAAAAGCCGCTGGCGCCTTGTAAAAATACAGGCGTATTACCAAAGACATTAAAGCCCAGTAGGTAGCCACCACCGAGACCTACACCCCAAAGAGACCCTGCATAAATTAACATGGGCCAAAAGGCAATGCGGTAGGCGCGTAGAATAAATGCCGCCGTTACTTGCAGTGCGTCAAAGACTTGGTAAAAAGCGATAAATAAAAATAGCGGTACGGCAAACACTCTAACCTCTGCTGGTGGATTGTATAAATCGAGTAGCTCGAATTTAAATACCCACACTGCAATACCAAGCACAATGCAAAGCAGGGTAGTAAAAAATACAGAAGACCAGCCAATTTCTTCAGCGCGTTCTTGTTTGTCTGCGCCAATGGATTGAGAGACTAGAGTCATAGTTGCGATCGAGAGGGATAGTGGCACCATGTACATCACGGTACCCATATTGGCAACAATTTGATGCCCCGCCAATGTGGTAGTACCCAAGCGCGCAATAAATAATGACATGAAGGTAAACGAAGTGACTTCAATGAGATAGCTAAAGCCAATGGGTGTACCAAGTTTGAGTAATGCCCAAATGCGATGCCAATCTGGTTTGCTTAGGTGACTGAAGATCTTAAAGGGCTTATAGAAGCGATCAAACAATACAAAGCTCAAAGTGACGGTGAGCCAGAACCAGTTAATGATGACAGTGGCTACAGCACATCCTGGTCCACCCATACCTTCGATACCAAATCCACCGTAAATAAAGAGAAGATTGAGGGGTAACTTTAGGCCAAGACCTAGTAATTGCACAACCGTAATCACAGCTGGGCGAGATACGGCATTGTGTAGCGCCATGAGAACGCGCATGCCCATACTTGCTGGCAAACCAAGCGCTAGGATGTTGAGGTAGAGTCGCGCTTTGCCTTCAATCTCTGGGTTGACACGTGAGATTGCCAGGAGATGATCGGCATTCATGAGAATGAAACAACCCAATACAGTTAGACCTAAGGCTAGCCAAGTAGCTTGACGAACCTCTTCACCGATCTCGCCAAAGCGTTTGGCACCAAAAAGTTGCCCCGCAATTGGCGCGAGCGCAGAAATCACGCCAGTCAGACCAACGTAGATACTAATAAAGATTGCTGAAGCCATCGCGAGTGCAGCAAGATCGGGGGCCGAATAGCGCGCAGTCATGGCGGTATCTAATACGCCAAAGGTGATCACTGCGAGCTGACCAATTAAGAGGGGGCCAGCAAGCTTTAGTAATGCAGGAATATCCTCGCGTAAACGCGATAACTTAAAGTGAATCACCGATTATTCCGCGCTGACTTGATAGAGTCTGAGACGTTCATCCCGATCATATGCGCGTCGATCTTCCCAGAGTAGGGTTACTTTTTTATTGTTAAGGCGAGCATAGGCTCTTGCCTCGGTTTGATTGTGTGTCAGCATCCAGGGACAGCTTGGATCATCACGTAATGTTAGTTTTGTAAAGTAAGAGAAAGAGGCAAGTTGCGCCAATCCTATGTTGCTGGTGTCGATGCAACCAGATTCTTTAGTGACAACCTGCGAGAGGCGTGCGGATACATAGCGATAGGTCTTGGCGTAGTTAATGGTGGGAAGCCATAAAGTCATCAGCAGCACCCACATTAAAGTCGTGCCCGACGCAGAAATAATCAAACAGCGCCAAATTTCTTTCGGGGCGCGTGAGGTTCGCCAGCGGACGACTAACAACCAAATGCCGGTAATCGCAATCGCAATAATAAAAGCCAGCCAATTTAATTGACCCTGAAAACCTGGCAAGAGGCGAGCAATATTTGCTGCAGTAGTTTCAGGATAACCAGTGACCTTCGCCATCCAGATAATCCAAATCGCTAGTGCAATGAGGGTGAAGCTAAACATTGCAAACCAGTCAATGAAGCTAATCAGGCTACGCTTAAGAATAGGTAAGCTAAAGGCGGCAATGATCGACAGACTTGGAATCAATATCATTAAATCATGTTCATTGGCTTCTTCACGGAACAAAACATAGATGAAGCTACCAATGAATAAGCATAGTGGGATACAGAGATGTGGCGCACGCCAGGCACCTGCAGCTTTAGCGCGACCCCAGTGTGTTAATGAAATGATTGCTAGTGGCCATACTGGCCAAGCGTAGGCCCAAAAGTTGACACTTAAAAAACCTAATGAATTTAGCGAAGGTGTTACACGCATGTCTGGCATATTGCGCCAACCATCTTGGGCGATGTGGCGCCACTCAGGCGTGATATTCCCAAGGTACCAAAGCGTGGGCCAAATTGCAAAACCGAGCAGACCTAAAATAGTGCTGGTCATGGTCCAGCGAAAACGTAACTTAGCATTGCTAGCAATGACCGCAATAATGGTCGAGCCGACAATCAGTAGACTGAGGGTTAGGTTGCTTGATAGGGCAACGATGATGATGCCAAGACCGGTCCACAGACCACCTTGCCAGGGCTTATCGAGACCACGCACGGTGCCATAGAGAGCAATACTGATACCCATGAGTTGCGCCATCATGGGCGTAGTTTCGTGAGCACGCTGCGCAAGACCCACGCAGGCCAAGAAGATGAGTAAAGCACCATCAGCCAAGGTCATTCCATAGTTCTTGCGATTGGGTTGACCGCCTACAGCTAAAACCATAGGTTGCACTTCAGTTCTGCGACCCAAGAGATAGGTGGCATACCAAATAGCCAGCGCGGATGCAAAGAAGCAAATAGCAGAGTACAGGCGCGCGGCATTTGCTGCGCCAATCCAAGAGCCAAACAAATCAATTAATACCGCACCCATCCAATAAGGGAGTGGGGCGCCAAGGGAAAGATCACGCCCGGCAATGTGTGGAACAATCCAATCTAGAGAGTTCCCTCGAAAGAGGGTCCACATACCACCAAAACCAATTGCATCCTCGTTTTTCCAGGGATCCCGAAAAAACAAGCCAGCAAAACCATAAATCAATGTGAGCGCAAAAATAATAATGCGTGGGATTGATGTAGTAGCGGCGGCGGTAAGTTTGACCATTAATGAAGTAGAAGAAGCAGGTAAGTTCTGGGGCAATAAAAAAGGCAGCAAACGCTGCCTTTATTATCTCGCAGGGAGGGGGTTAACACCCCGAAACTCCCATGAAGAGTAAGTCTGTGCCTAGGGCCAGGTTAAGCCTTCTTTTTAGCTGGCTTTTCAGCAGCTTTAGCTTCTGCAGCCGCAGCTTTTTTCTCGGCAGTTTTAGCAGCGCCATCACCGGTAGCTTTAGCAACGGCTTTGGTACCGAATTTCTGACGGAATTTCTCAACACGACCAGCGGTATCCATGATTTTTTGGGTGCCGGTGTAGAAAGGGTGTGATTCAGAAGAAGTTTCGATCTTAGCCAATGGATACTCTTTACCATCTTCCCACTTGATGGTTTCTCTAGTGTTCATGGTGGAGCGAGTCTTGAAGCTGAAGTTATTGGAAACGTCTACAAAGACGATTTCACGATATTCGGGGTGAATGCCAGGTTTCATTTTGAGTCCTATGAGCGGGTAGCCGTTTGAGCCAAATTGGCTTAAATACTTTCCCAGGTTGGTAAATCAGTAAAAGCGAAATTATGCCATGAAATCAACAACAAAGCGCGGTTTTATGGACTAAAAAGAGCCAAAAACACTCGTTTTTAGCCACCTTTACGCATTAAGTCGAAGAATTCACCATTATTTTTAGTGGATTTGAGTTTATCAACGATGAAGTTCATTGCCTCGATATCGTCCATATCGGCCAAAAGCTTGCGTAAAACCCAGATTTTCTGGAGGTTTTCAGCCTTGACCAACAACTCTTCGCGACGTGTACCAGACTTGTTGAGGTTAATCGATGGATAAACCCGACGTTCAGCCAAGCGACGCTCAAGATGAACTTCCATATTGCCGGTGCCTTTGAACTCTTCATAGATCAGGTCATCCATACGGCTACCTGTTTCAATCAAGGCAGTGGCGATGATTGTGAGTGAGCCACCTTCTTCAATGTTACGAGCGGCACCGAAGAAACGTTTGGGACGTTGTAATGCATTGGCATCCACACCGCCAGACAAAACCTTGCCAGATGAAGGGATCACCGTATTGTAGGCACGCGCAAGACGGGTAATGGAGTCCAGCAAAATGATGACGTCTTTACCCATCTCCACTAAACGCTTGGCTTTTTCGATCACCATTTCGGCTACTTGAACATGGCGAACTGCTGGCTCATCAAAGGTGGAGGCAACAACTTCACCGCGAACAGAGCGTTGCATTTCAGTAACCTCCTCGGGACGTTCGTCAACGAGGAGCACAATCAAAATCGCATCTGGGTTATTAGCAGAAATCGCATGAGCGATATGCTGCATCATGACGGTCTTACCAGATTTAGGTGACGAGACAATCAAGCCGCGCTGGCCAAAGCCAATCGGCGAGATCATGTCGATAATGCGACCCGTAAGGTTTTCTTCTGCCTTGATATCACGCTCTAACAAAATCGTACGATTAGGGTGTAGTGGGGTTAAGTTCTCAAACATGATGCGATTTTTGAGAGCCTCAGGAGGTAGGCCGTTAATCTTGTCGACCTTGACTAAGGCAAAGTAACGTTCACCATCTTTTGGTGTGCGCACTTCACCTTCAACGCTATCACCCGTGTGCAAGTTAAAGCGGCGAATCTGCGCGGGAGAGATATAGATATCATCAGGGGAAGCCATATAAGAGGCTTCAGGTGAGCGCAAGAAACCAAAGCCATCTGGCAACACCTCTAAAGTGCCGTCACCAAAAACCATTTCACCGGCTTTGGCGCGTTTCTTCAGAATGGCAAACATCAACTCTTGTTTGCGCATACGTTGGGTGTTTTCAATCTCCAGGCTAGCTGCCATTTCAAGCAGAGCGGAAACGTGGAGGACTTTGAGTTCAGTTAATTGCATGTGGTTCTCGGGTGTGGATAAAGATATATTGTTAAATGTGGTTTGGGGTATCACTAGTCTTGATCAAGACTAGATAAGAAAACAGAATTTGGGGTCTAAAAAAGAGGGGAGTAGATTGCTGGAAATAGAGGCACTGGAAAGTGCGTTGAACTGCTGATTAACGCCATACTACACTAAATTCTAGGGGATGCAAGCAGGGTCTAAATGCGGAAAAAACACAGGCTCACCTAGTGAACCTGTGATCTGTCACTATTTACAGATGACTATCAATAAATGCAGTCAACTGAGATTTGGCTAAGGCGCCTACTTTTTGGGCGGCTACGGTGCCATTTTTGAACAAAATCAAGGTAGGAATGCCACGAATATTAAACTGGGCAGGAACTCCTTGGTTTTCATCGACGTTCATTTTGGCTATTTGGAGCTTATCGCCATATTCGCTGGATAAATCTTCCAAAATAGGGCCGATCATTTTGCAAGGACCGCACCATTCAGCCCAAAAGTCGAGCAATACAGGTTTGTCGGATTTGAGGACGTCCTGCTCAAAAGAGGCGTCTGTTACATGTTTAATGCCGGCACTCATGAAAATTCCTTATTTAGGCTTATTTAGTTATGTCGCTACAACGCTTATATTAGCAATAAGCCAAGCTTTCTGCCTAAATTTAAAAGATAAACCCTAAAACCGACTAGATGCCCCACCCATTTCCCATTATTTCCGATCTAGGGCAACCCCACTCATGGTCAATTACGCCTGATGCTATGGCACTTGAGTGCTTGGCTAAAGGTGTCTGGGATTGTGCGATACAAACAAATCAGCGCCCCTTGGTAGTTCTGAGCACTGCGGGCCCTCTTATTGGGGTGAGAGAGGCGCTAGAACTACACAGGCCTAAAAACCTTCACCCTAAAATTGCCTTCTTGCCTCAGGTTATGAGCCTTAATGATTGGTTGGAGGCTGCACCAGGCGCATGGAAATTTCCTAAGAAACAATCAGACTTAGAACGTTGGTTATCGGTCTATACCAATCTACGCAAACATAAAGTGTTGCAAAGTTGGTTTAAAGCAGAGAGCGAGGCGGGGGCATGGGGGTTAGCGCAGGCAGTAATTGATGCTTGTGATGCACTCTCAGAAGCAGTGGTTCCTCAATTGCAAGGTGAGCTCAATGCGTTATTGCAAACTGATGCACTCGATACGCAAGCGTGGCTCAATAAAGTCGAGCTTGTTTTGGATCAGGCAATCGCCAAAGCGTATGTTGGCTTATCTCGAAATGTGGTTGACCAAGAGGCTGCCGTCCTATTAACTTTTTGGCGCTACCTGAGTAATGTGGGTGACCCGGTAATACGCAAGCACTTGGCAATGTCTGCGCATTTGCAGCTTGCAAAAGCCAGTAGAGAGAAATCTGATTCAACAGGGCGCGCTTTTATTTGGGTGCAGACTGCAGATCCAAAGCCGATTGATCAAGAGCTGATTGGAAACTACTTAAGCGAGTACGCATTAGTTGCCCCGGTGCTGCAGGTGAGTTTGGATTGGCAGACGGTTGCTTTATGGTCGGAGGCTCTGACGGGTTTGGATGCAGAGGGCTACATACCTTTAGTTAGCACCCAAGAGCAAGCCCAAGTGAATCACAATATCAAGGCGTATAGCCATGATGGCTTGCAATTATTGGCTGCGCGACGTTTTGAAGAATTGGCTTGGGCTGCAACCAAAACAATTGAGAAGCATCTGATAGATGGCAAGAAAAATATCGCTTTAGTAGCGCAAGACCGTCTAGCAGCACGCAGGGCGCGCGCGCTGTTGAGTCGTTTAGGAAATTCATTACGCATTCGAGACGAGACTGGCTGGAAGCTATCGACCACCAGAGCTGCCGCTGCCTTTGATAGTTGGCTAGAGCTCATTCGTGCGCCTAGGGAGGGGCCTAGTGCAAGTGTATTGTTGGAATTCTTAAATAATCCATATTTTGATCTGGCGCACTGTCTGAATGTACCGCCAGAGGCATGCCTTGGTTTGATTGTCCACTTGGAAGACATTCTGATTGCTAGTCAGGCTAAGTCTGGTTGGGAAACCTTTCGCATGGCAATAGAGCGGGCCAATGACTACGCGCTCAAGCATGGCGGGGTAAGTAATCCATATCTCTTGGAGATTATTGGGTTTGTACAAAGTCACCATCATGCTTGGCAACAACTGGCACTCGATTGCTCCAATGCGTACACGCTCCTGCAGAGTAATTTGCAAGATACCGGCATGGCGCAACGTCTCGAGCAAGATTTTGCTGGGAAGCAATTGCTCGAAGTAATTCAGAGTTTTGACCTCCGTGCGAGCGTTTATAAACAAGTGAAGATGCGCTTATCGGAGTGGCTAAGTCTTTTAAAGACTGTGATTGAAGATGCCTCTTATGAAGAGTCTGGATCAGAAGCTTTGGCCACCCTCAGCATTTTGCCGCTCAGCTCAATCCGACTGCGGCATTTTGATGCGGTAGTGTTGGTAGGTTGTGATGAACAACAGTTGCCAGCTTTTTCTGAGCCGCCATTGTTTTTCTCGGACACACTCAATCGTTATCTCAAATCCTCAACTATTGCTGCGCAATATATTCAGCAGGCTAGAGATCTCTCTCAGCTCTTAGTGTCTTGTCCAAGCGTTACCTTACTTTGGCAGAACAAAAGTAAAAGTGGTGAACCTCTAAGACCTTCGGCTTGGATCCAACGCATGCAAGCAATACTGCCAGAGTGGATAGCAATCGATGTCAAGCCGGATGTATATGAAGACCAATCAGACCCGATACAAATGGCAGTGAGTACTCTAAAGCCAGATTTAGCAATTCCGGTAACGGTATCACCAAGCGCTTACAAGGCTTTGCGCGATTGCCCTTATCGATATTATGTGAGTAGCCTACTTGGCTTGCGTAGGGCAAAGGAATTCGAGGAGGGTTTTGATGCATCGCTAGCGGGGCAGACTTTACATGCACTACTCAAAACCTTTTTTGAGGCGCTGAAAAAGGAGGAAAAGAATCCTCAGTCGGCAATTCATGGGGGCGAAGATGCTCGTCGACAATGGATGCGGGAACAGTTAAATCGGTATTCAGAAAAAGAGTTTGAACGCCTTATTGCAGGCGATGCTAGGGTGATGGGTGCCTTGCGAGATTGGCAGAAGCAAATTCCCAGCTTTGTAGATTGGCAGTTACAACGCGAGGCCGCAGGTTGGCGTTATCACGAAGCCGAGTGCAAGGTAGGATTTAGATTAACCTTGACTGACCCTGAGGGTATGCAGCGAGAGATTGAGATAGCGGGTCGCGCAGATCGCTTCGATATGCATGAAACGAATCAGACTGCCGCCGCTGTCATTGATTACAAAAACCAGAAGATCCAGAAAATTGTCGATCGGGCAGATAATCTTTTGGATGATCCTCAGTTACTAATCTATGCGCGGAGTGTGAATGAGGGCGCCATTGCTGCGAATCTTCCTGGGCGAATCGTAGATCAAGCTGAGTGGGTGACACTTAAAGCGGAGATTGACAAAGGGGACGGAAAAAATATCCGAGCGCATGCTGTTGAAGATATGCCGGATATGATGGCGCAATTTTCTGAGCAGATTGTGGATGATCTTAATGTATTGTGGGCGCGTAAACCCATGAAGGCATTTGCACCAGATAGCGTGTGTCGATACTGCGATGCAAGAGGCATTTGCAGAAAGGGGATGTGGTGAGCGAAAACTTTGATTACGCTATAGCCTGCAATCCCGAGCATTCTGTGATTGTTTCTGCTTGCGCGGGTAGTGGCAAGACTTGGCTATTGGTGGCGCGGATGCTGAGGTTATTGCTTGCTGGTGCAAAGCCTACAGAAATTCTGGCGCTTACTTTTACTCGTAAAGCTGCTCAAGAGATGCGCGATCGGCTCTATGGATTGCTGGAAGAATTTTCCAGGGCCGATGACGCTAGCTTAACTCAAGAGTTGATGATGCGAGGCCTTAAGCAGGCAGAGGCTCAAGAGCTCCTCCCCGAAGCTCGGGCGCTGTATCTAAAGGTTTTGGCAAGCCCGCAGGCGATTGTAATTGACACTTTCCATGGTTGGTTTGGTCGTTTGCTTGGTGCGGCACCAGTATCTGCCGATGTTCAGCCAGGCTTTAATTTACGTGAAGATTCTAATCGCCTACAAGATGAGTGCATGGAGGATTGGTGGGGAGATTTACCTCAAGAGCTGAAAGAGTATTTCGATATTTTGCTGGCTGAATTTGGCGCTAGTGAGACACAAAAATTCTTGATGGGTAGTTACAGCCTCTTTAAGCAAAGAGGCGCATGGACCTTTTTCATTGATGCTTGCAAGACACAGGGCTTGACTCCATTAGCGCGACTAGATCAAGGGCTACCGAGCCTGGGGACGCTCAACCCGCTAGAGCGCTTTTGGCAACAACCCCAAACTATGGGCAACCTAGAATTGCTCTACCGATGCTTTAGCAACGGCACACCGACCCAGAAGGCTGGAGCTGCCTATATTGAGTTTGTGATTGCGCACCATCGCGCCGGTGGTTCTCTGATGGAAATTGCCGATGAATGGCAAAGTTATTTCCTCACCAAAAAACGTACGCCATTAGCGGATATCGCTAAGACCTCTAAACCGATGTTGGATTACATCACCAAAACGGGCGGTGATCCCGCAGAAATCACTTCGATTCGCAATGCTTGGGTAGAGGCTTATGAAGCTTTATTCGCTTGGCAAAGCGAGCAGCGAATTCATGATGTCAATGAAGCATGGTTTGCGATGAGTGAAGCGATGCTGGCTCATATGGAAAAGACTAAAGAGTCTATGCGTGTGCGTGACTTTGACGATTTGGAGATTGGGGTTAGCCAGCTTATGGCACAGGCGGCTAACGCCTCCTATTTACAGGCACGCCTCGATGCGAAGTACAGCCACATTTTAATTGATGAGTTTCAGGACACCAATCCCTTGCAGTGGCAGATATTGCGCTCTTGGTTGGAGGGTTATGGTGACGATGGATCCAAGCCTAGCGTCTTTATTGTTGGAGATCCCAAGCAATCTATTTATCGCTTCCGCCGCGCTGACCCGCGCTTATTTGATAGCGCTAGAAATTTCCTAGTAGCTCATTTGGATGCTAAAACTTTATCGCAAAATACCACCCGCAGAAATGCGCCTGCAATTAATGAAGCAGTAAACCAGGTCTTTTTAGCTGGAGCATTGCCAGCGAGCTATCAGTATGCTGCACAAAAAACAGCCTGGCAGCCACCGCTTGAGGGTATTGTAGGGTCGGAATACGCAGCGCAAGGTGAGGCGCAGTTACTCCCGCTGATTGAGCGTGCTGAAGAAGAGCAGTCTGAGCGCTCTGGCACGGCTTTAGATGATGCGATTCATGATGCGGGACAAACTGCTAGTGTTCAGCAGCGCTATGAAGAGGGCAAACAAATTAGTCGTCTAATTCACCGCATTATGGCAACGCGCCAGGTGGTAGATAAAAAGGACGGCAGAGAATTTTGGCGACCAGCTAGAGGAAGTGATTTCATTCTGTTGGTGAAGCGACGCTTATATTTACCTCAGTTTGAGAGGGCCTTACGTGAGACTGGCTTAGCTTATGACAGCTCCCGCTTGGGCGGTCTCTTAAATACGCTAGAAATTGATGACCTCATTGCCTTACTCACAGTCTTGGTTTCACCACGACATGATTTGCCTTTAGCTCAAGTGCTACGAAGCCCTATCTTTGGTTTTACTGAAGAGCAAATGCAGTTGCTTGCCATTAGCATTAGCGAAGCCTACTCATGCTGGTGGGATGCATTACAAGCTAATCAAAACCCGCAGATTCAAAAAGCGGCGCGCTATTTAGAGCATTGGCGTGCTTTGGGTGAGACCTTGCCTGTTCATGATCTACTGGATCTTATTTATCAAGAGAGCAACTTGCGCGTTAAATATGCTCTGGTCTCGCAAAACTTAGCGCGTGCGCAAGTTTTAGCAAATCTTGATGCCTTCTTGACGCTTGCTTTAAATCAAGATGGTGGGCGCTATCCGAGTTTGAGTCGCTTTATTGCTGAGATCAATACCATGCGTCGTGGTGACGATAACGAAACCCCTAATGAGGGTGATGTTGAGTCTGAAGCGGAGCTTGATCAAGATATTGGTGAAATCGACGAGCAAAGCGAAGCGACTGAAGATGATCAGCATCAGCGTGTGCGCTTGATGACGATTCATGGCGCTAAAGGCTTGGAAGCGCCTTTTGTGATCATGCTCGATGCCAACCATACCGAGTGGAAAGCTCCGCATCGTGGCGTTCTCCTTGATTGGTCTCCTGAGCATGCAAGTCCAACGCATCTGTCACTTTACACATCCCAATCATTAACAGGTGAGCGCAGCATCATTTATGACAAAGAGAATGAAGTAAGTCAAAATGAAAATTGGAATTTACTCTATGTCGCCATGACAAGGGCAAAGCAAGGCCTATGGTTAAGCGGTGTGCAAGCAAGTAATAAAACAGGTATTAACGAGCGTTCTTGGTATGGAAGAGCCTTAACTGCTGGTATCACTGTGGATATTGATGTACTGAATCTGCCTGATACCTGTGCTGAATCAAACCACGCCTCAGTAGAGTTGGGCAGTATGCCATTCAGAATGGATCAATTTGCGATTGAATGGGATGCTGCCAAACACAGCCACCAAGAACAGATCGATAAAATTGAAAGCGGAGTATTCGGTGACAAACGCACCAAGCAGCAGGTAAAAATAAAAGAGCCTGATCCTGAGATTTTGGAGGAGGGCGTGTACTTTCATAAATTGCTGGAGTTTTTGATTCCGCAATCGAGCAACCCAGAAAAGTCTCCCGCTCTACCAAGCGATCAAGAGATCATGAATTGGCTGGGTGTAGAGCAAACGCTTGCTCAAAAACTTCAATCGTATGTACAGCTTGTCATGAACGCTCCAGAGCTAAAACCGTATTTGACTTCAGGTGGATGGTTGCAAGCTTGGAATGAACTTGATATTGCTGATGCAGAGGGTAAGAGCTTCCGTCTTGATCGCTTGGTAGAGCTTGGCGATCACTTAGCCATCATTGACTACAAGCTGACTATCCCAAGCCCAGAGAGTGAGATGTACGGCAAATACCTCAAGCAATTGCAGAATTACCAGCAAGAACTGAAGCGCATTCGGCCGGACAAGGAAAACCGAGCTTATTTGATTTCATCTAGCGGAAAGATCGAGCAGATTGGGCAGACTCTCTAATCTTCCTAAGCTCTTGAATAACCCTACTTAATCCCCATATATTGACCTAGAGGCAAAAATCCTCAAACTGGGGATAATCAGTTATCACGCTTAAAGGAGCCCCGATGAAGATGCAACGTTTCTCTAATCTTTTTGCTAGTTTATTTGCTGTCAGCCTATTGCTGTGCAGTGGTTTAGCATTGGCTGAACCCACATTGCCGCAGGTAACTCAGGCTATTCAGTCGGGACAATTGGCTAAAGCCGATGCCATGATGAGCGAGGTTTTGCAAAACCATCCAAATAGCGCTAAAGCCCACTACATTGCTTCTGAGCTCTATTTGAAAGAGGGTAAATTAGATGCGGCTAGAAATGCTTTTATGCAAGCAGAAAACTTGGCTCCAGGATTACCTTTTGTTCAACCTGAATCGGTTCAGAAATTACAAACGCAATTGCGCGCAGGTGCTGCACCGGTTGCAACAAATGCTGGCGCTGAATCTATTTTCGCTAGCCCAATTTTTTGGATTCTGATGGCTATTTTGGTGGTGGGCATCATCTTCTTCATGAAAAACCGCAACGCCCAACAGCCAGTGCAAGTTTATAACGCACCAACAGCGAATGGCCCGTATCCTGGAACTCCTGGCGGCTATCCACCAAATTATCCAGGTGCGCCAACGTCTGGTATGGGTGGTGGCTTAATGGGTAGTCTCGCTACAGGCGCTGCGCTTGGTGCTGGCATGGTCGCTGGCCAAGCTTTAGCCGGTCATTTAATGGGTGGCAGTAGCCAGGCCAACCCGGGTAATGCGAACAATGGCTTTAATCAAGTTGGCGGACAGGCACCAGATGCCGCTAACTTCGGTGTAAACGATGCGAGCTCTTGGGATGATGGTGGCTCAAGCTCCTGGGATGACAGCAGCGGTGGCGGCGACTTTATGAGTGATGTATAGCGTACCTGCAAACTCAGTAAAGCCATTCATTAATAAACGCAATACACACTAGAAAGTAGTAAGCAACCATGGCAATTTCAATGTACCAAGCATCTATCCCTCAATTTAAAAAGATGCTGAGCAATCTTTCTATCATCCTTAAGAAGGGCGAAGAGTACGCCAGCGCCAAGAAGATTGAGGGCACCGTATTGACAGGAGAGCGTTTATTCCCGGATATGTTCCCACTCTCCAAGCAGGTACAGATTGCTTGTGATCAAGTCAAGAACGGCATGGCTCGCTTGGCTGGTATTGAGCCGCCGAAGTTTGACGATAGCGAAACCACTTTTGCTGAGTTGCAAGAGCGGGTTGCTAAAACCATTGCATTTATCGATGGTATTAAGCCTGCACAAGTCGATGGCACTGAAGCCAAAGAGATTAAGTTTTCCATTAAAGAGTGGCATTTTGAGTTTGTGGGCGAGCAATATCTCTTGACCTGGATTATTCCGAACTTCTACTTTCATGTGACTACTACATACAACCTCTTGCGTCACAACGGCGTTGAAATCGGCAAGGCAGATTACTTGGGTTAAACCAGCATATTCAGTAAACTGCTGACATGGATCATTTAAACGCGATTACTGAGATAGTGCAGCCCTGGATCTTTCGGGCCAGTATCTATTTGTCGAATGCGTTTTTAGATGACCCCGCCATTCTGGCTTTTGCTTTTTGCTAAGCAGGACAGGATCGGTAGATTAACCACCTTCGGGTGGTTTTTTCTTGCCTATGTTTGGAGAAAATAGCCATAAAACAACAAAAATATCTTCATTTATGAGGCTTTTACATATACTGTATAGATATACAGTATATTAGTGACTATGACGCCTCAAATTTACCCCCAGAAATCGACCCTAAGCCAAGCCCCACAAGCCTTGGCAGCGTATTTTGATGATTTTGAGCTGAGGTTGCTCAGCCACCGGATTTCAGCTGGATTCCCTAGTCCAGCGGCAGATTATGCTGAACAGGGGCTCGATTTGAACCGCTACTTGGTTCAGAACAAGCCAGCCACTTTTATGTTTACCGTCCAGGGTGATTCGATGATGGGCGCCGGTATCTGTGATGGCGACAAGGTGGTTGTTGATAAAGCCCTTAAACCAAAACACAAAGACATTGTGGTGGCAGTCGTGGATAGCGAGTACACCATCAAACGCCTCTACCAATTACGTGGTCGAATTGAGCTCCAACCAGAAAACCCCAACTTTGAACCCATTACCTTTGATGAAGGTAGCGAGCTCCAAATCTGGGGTGTAGTGGTTGGTGTAGTGCGCAAGTACAGCAATGCTAGTAGCAGGGGGAGTAAATAAGATGGCGAACCCAGTGAACCTATTCAACGAATCCAATCAAGCCAAGCAACTATTCGCCTTGGTAGACGTAAACAACTTCTACGTTTCTTGCGAGCGGGTATTTGCCCCTAAGTTAGAGGGCGTACCCGTAGTAGTTTTATCAAACAATGATGGTTGTGCTGTCGCCAGAAGTGCTGAAGTGAAAGCCTTGGGTGTGAAGATGGCAACACCTTGGTTCAAGATGAAAGACCTCGCCAAAGAGCATGGCATTGTGGCGTATTCATCAAACTACACACTGTATGGTGATATGAGTGATCGCGTTGTGCAGGTCCTCAGAAGATTTACGCCTAATCTTGAGGTCTACAGCATCGATGAAAGTTTTCTTAAAATTGAATCTGTACTCAAAGCTTATCCAGATGCAACGCACCTTGGTCACATCATTAAACAAGATGTTAAAGACACTACTGGTCTACCAGTTTGTGTGGGCATTGGTTCTAGCAAGACCTTGGCAAAGTTTGCCAATCACCTAGCTAAGAAGTATTCACAGTTTGCAGGTGTATGTGATGTCGAGAGTATGCCTAAGGAAGAGCTCTATCAATGGATGAGTGAGATACCAGTAGGCGAGGTGTGGGGTATTGGTAGGCAGCTTGCCAAGAAACTCGCAGCCCTGAAAATCAATACCGTCTTTGACCTCTTACAAGTCTCACCACAAACTATGCGCCAACAATTTGGTGTCGTTATGGAAAGACTTTGCTATGAGTTGCGTGGCGTATCCTGCTTAAAGCTAGAAGAAGTGGCGCCAGCTAAACAGCAAATCATTGCTTCGCGTAGCTTTGGTAAGTTGGTTACCAGCTTAGAAGAATTGGCTGAGTCGGTTGCCACTCATGCCGCAAGAGCTGCAGAAAAAATCAGAAGCCAAAATTCTGTTACGGGCGCGATTAGCATCTTTATTGAAACCAATCCCCATAAGCAGAACGAGCCTCAGTACGCACAAAGTATCACCGTCGCACTAGAGAGCCCAACAGATAACACGCTCAAGCTAACTGAGGCAGCAGTGGAGGGTCTTAAGCAAATCTATCAGGGTGGCTTTAGATATAAGAAGGCCGGCATTGTGCTCAATCTTTTATCTGATAAACCCACCGTGCAGCAATCACTGTTTGATGATGTCGACACTAGAGGGAAATCCGCTGATCTTATGAAAGCCTTGGATTCTATTAATAGTCGCTTTGGCAATGCGGTGATTCGTTCGGGAGCAGCAGGAACTAAACAATCCTGGCAAATGAGATCTGGCAACAAGTCACCGAACTACACAACTCAGTGGAACGAATTACCAGTGGTGCACTAGGAAAAAGAGCAGAACACAAAAAAATCAACAAACAAACAACAAACAAAATAACAAATTGAGCGCTAATTTTTACTAGCTCATTTTGTGAGCTTTAAAGTGAATATTCTTAAAACATAGCAGTAAAGATTGAAGTATCAGCAACAAAACAGACGAGCAAAAAAAGGAGAAATAAATGGAACTAATCAATAACTTTAATGGTCTATCACTGGCAGTCATCATGGTGTTGTCTTACTTCGCCGTATTGAAAAGCACTAAACGCGATTCTTTCGAGAAAAAACAGGCAGTGTTTAATCGTCACTATCGTTAAGAAAAAAATAGCAGTGCAAAGAAGTGGGTGGCGGCATGCAGCAAAAAAGCAGCAAAAGTCTAAAGGGGAATGAGGAAATCACGGATTCCTTATTCCCCAACTGCAGATATTGAGTATTTCAGCGTGAATTCATCAGCGCTTGGAATTGAATCCCCCAAAGACTCTTAGTCAGTTGAGCCGGTCCTAGCAAAGGATCCAATATCCTTCATTCATCTAAGTGGTATAAATTGAATATCAGTAACGATCTTTCTGGGGCCTAATGGGCTAAAAAATGAAAACAATGGCCATGTTAAAGATTTTTGTAAGCCTATTGGCTTTGACCTGCTCCTCACTTGTATGTGCAGACTATCCTGAAAAATCTATTCGCTTAGTAGTGCCTTTTGCTACTGGCGGCACTTCAGAAATTGTGGCGCGTTCCGTGGCAAATAGTCTGAGCACTAGCTTGGGTCAATCTGTATATGTAGATAACAAGCCTGGAGGTGCAGGCAATATCGCCATGGAAGAGGTTAAGCGCGCTAATCCTGATGGCTACACTTTAATTTTGGGTCATGTTGGAACTTTGGCTGTGAACCCAGCGCTATTTGGTAAAAAATTGCCGTACGATCCGAATAAAGATTTCGCGCCAGTTACTTTAGTAGCAAAAGTACCAAATGTGATTGCTGTGAGCGAGAAAAGCAATTACAAAACATTGGGAGATTTGGTAGTGGACGCTAAAAAGAACCCAGGCAAGATTAATTATGGATCTGCAGGTAATGGTAGTGCGGGGCACTTAGCGATGGAGTATTTTTCTTCTGAAGCGGGCATTGATTTAGTGCATGTACCTTACAAAGGCTCTGGACCGATGCTCACAGACCTGATTGGCGGTCAAATTCAAGCAACCTTTAATGGCTTGCCCTCTCTAATGGGTCAGATTAAGGGTGGTACTTTACGCCCCTTAGCGGTTGGTTCATCCGAGCGCTCCAAAGTATTGCCCAATGTGCCCACCATAGCGGAGTCTGGCTATAAGGGGTTTGAGACGTCACAGTGGTACGGAATTATTGCTCCTGCCGGCACACCGCCAGCAGTGATTGATCGATTGCAAAAAGAGATTGCAAAGTCATTGAAGTCAAAAGAAGACTCTAAGAAGATGCTCGAAGACGGAGCGATATTAGTGGGGGATACACCGACTCAGTTCGGCGCATTCATTAAAGCTGAACAAGGTCGCTGGGCCAAAGTGGTTGAGAAAGCAAAAATCACAGTAGATTAATTCATCAGCTGGGCGCTTGATTAGGGAGCGGTATTTAGGCGGTAAGACGTCTTAACACGCTCAAATTACCCCCCCCCACTTATACAAGATTATTTATTTGGACTCGAGCGCTTTGCGTAAGTACTCGGAAACATTGTCCTGGCGCAACATCCACTGTTTGTAATCAGTTGGCACCTGGCTAATGGCTTCGCCTTTGTGCTTGCCAAAAGGCATGATGGTCGGAATTCTGGCTTTCTCAGACATTTCCCAAAATGCATCCAATGAAGTAGGATGCAACTTCTCAATAATCTTGCCAACAATTTTGGAACAGATCCAAACATCCGCTAGTGCGCTATGTGCATTACGCAATTGCTCTCGAGCAATATCTCTCTCAAAGAAATACAGTAGAGCACTTTGAGTATGACTATCAAGTTCAGGCCAAAGACTGCGAGCTAGGGCAAGCGTGCAAATCCGTTTTACTTCGGGGCTGCCAATGGCTACCCAGTCAAAGTCAATGTTGTGACCGATGAGGTATTTAGTGCCGGCAGGTAATTTAAACGAACTACTGGGCGGGCAACTCACCAGCTCCTCATCCATGATGTGATGCGTAGCAAGAGCGCCAAGGCTAATGGGCTTGCCGGGGTTGTAACGCTGCACCCAGGGATTGCCGACCTCAAAGGGTGCTAGAGAGGTGACATCTAATGAGGCAGCCTCAATAATGACGGCATCATTCTTATCGGTTGCTTCAACATCGAAAATAATGGCTTGGGACATGGGCAGAGTGAAGTAAGTGGTTGGTAGAGGCATTGTGCCCTGAAATCAAAAAGGGCGGTCTGCCTAATGAACTGTCATCTAGTGGATGTGCTTTAGGAGGAACGACCCGAAGGTAGTGCGGGCTTCCACGCTTGAATATTCCATTTGAATTGGCCATGCATTACCCCAGTAAGTAGCAGTTAATGCCTCTGGGTGACACAGCTAAGTGACACAAATCTTTGTCTTAAAAATAAAACCCAACGCAAACAAAGACTTAAAAATAGGGTGGATGAGCCAAACCCCCGGCACTGGCAGAAATTGGGTTTGGCTGCTTCGTTCCCGACCTGACCAGGTTATCCAACCCACCATGCGGGGAGGCCCATCCGCTTCCATTTTAGCTTGTTAGAATGATGCCTATGACATCTTTGGCATTAGCCCGTTCGTGGCGCCCTAAAACTTTCTCCCAATTGGTTGGACAGGACCATGTGGTCAAGGCTTTAACCCATGCCCTTGACCAGGGACGCCTACACCACGCTTGGTTATTTACGGGTACTCGAGGTGTAGGTAAGACGACGATTGCCCGCATTATGGCCAAAGCCCTCAATTGTGTGGGTGAGGATGGTTCTGGCAAGATGACTTCGGAGCCCTGTGGCAAATGTCCAGCTTGTCTAGCAATCGATGCAGGACGCTTTGTGGACTACATCGAAATGGATGCGGCGAGTAATCGCGGTGTAGACGATATTGCTGCTCTCTTAGAAAAAGCAGCTTATGCACCAAGCAATGCTCGTTATAAGGTCTACATGATTGACGAGGTGCATATGCTCACCAATCATGCCTTTAATGCCATGCTCAAGACTTTGGAAGAACCGCCAGAGCACGTCAAATTTATCTTAGCCACCACCGATCCCCAAAAGATCCCAGTCACTATTTTGTCGCGTTGTTTACAGTTCAACCTCAAGCAGATGCCGGTGCCGCTGATTGTTGAGCATTTAGAAAAAGTCCTTGCCGCAGAAAGCGTCGAATACGAAACCAATGCACTGCGTGTCTTAGCAAAAGCGGCGCAAGGCTCGATGCGCGATGCCTTATCTTTGACGGATCAAGCGATTGCTTATGCTGCTGGCAAAGTTTCCGAAGAATCTGTACGCGGCATGCTCGGCACTTTAGATGATTCGTATTTGATTCGGATCTTGGACTCTTTAATTGCTAAAGATGGTGCAACACTATTGGCCATTAGTAATGAGATGGGTGAGCGCAGTATGTCTTTCTCACTCGCTCTACAAGATCTATCGAGCTTGATTCAAAAGATTGCAGCAGCCCAAATTGTTCCGGAGTCTGTATTGGAAGATTGGCCTGAAGCGGGTGAGATTCATCGCCTAGCCGCATTGCTCTCTAAAGAAGAGGCACAACTCTTCTACCAAATCACGATTACTAGCCGTCCTGATTTATCGCTTGCGCCCGATGAGCAAACTGGCTTTGCCATGACGCTTTTGCGTATGTTGGCATTTCGTCCGAGCAGCAGCGGAGGGGGCAGAGGTGGTTCTGCTCCAACTCCATCGGCACCCCCAGTCAATACTGCTCGTCCAGCTGCATCAACGAATTCGGCACCAGCATCAGCACCAGCCGCAAGAGCTCCAACTCCTACTGTATCGAACTCCGCAGCAAGTGCACCTGTTGCTACACCGGCATCCGCCGTCGGCAATGCTGCAGAGCGCCCTGATTGGCACACATTGATGCGTCAATTACCAGTACGCGGCTTGGTTCAGCAATTGGCGTTTCAGACAGAGTTACAAGACTGGAATGATTCAGCTGCAGGGGTTAAAGCCACTATCGTTACACCAATGCCACAGCTCGCTTCGGAAGCATCGGTAGCGCGTTTAACCGATGCCTTAACCACCCACTTTGGCAAACCCGTCAAAGTAGTAATTGAAAAGGGTGAGGTTGAGGGTAAGACTGTTGCTAAGGTTGATCAACAGATACATCAAGAGAAACGACAGAATGCTGAACAGCTAATTGCAGCCGATCCTTTTATTCAGCAGCTAGAAAAAGAATTTGGTGCCAAGGTTGTTGGCGGCTCTGTTAAACCACTTTAAATTTAAGGAATAGAAGAGATGATGAAAGGTGGACTTGCTGGCCTCATGAAACAGGCACAGCAGATGCAAGAGAAGATGAAAGTCGCGCAGGCTGAACTGGCTGCGCTCGAAGTATCTGGTCAAGCAGCTGGCGGCTTGGTCAAAGTTTCTCTTACCGGTAAATACGAACTCAAACGCGTAGAGATTGATCCTGCTGCGATGGATGATCGTGAAATGCTTGAAGACCTGATTGTGACTGCGTATTCAGAAGCATTCAAACAAGTTGAAGCTGCCAATGCGCAATTGATGTCTGGTGCAACTGCTGGCATGCCTATGCCCCCAGGCTTTAAGTTGCCTTTCTAACTGAATGATTGATTTGGTAATTAGTTAATGGCACGTCATGAAGCACCTCAAGATGCCCTTGGTCGCCTGATCGAAGCGCTACGCGTTTTGCCAGGAGTAGGACCAAAGTCGGCACAGCGCATGGCTTTTTATTTGCTGCAGCATGATCGCAATGGCGCTGCGGTTCTTGCCCAATCTTTGGGTGAAGCAGTAGGGACTGTTGGCCACTGCGCCCGTTGCAATACTTTCTCTGAAACCCAAATCTGTGGCACTTGTTCCGATGGTCGCCGTGACCCATCATTGCTATGTATTGTGGAAACGCCTGCTGACCAAGTGATGGTGGAGCAGACTTTAAGCTTCAAAGGTAATTACTTTGTTTTGATGGGTCGCATTTCACCGCTGGATGGCATGGGTCCTAATGAAATTCATTTTGATAGGCTGTTAGCTCGCATCGAAACCCCCGATACCGATGTTCCCGTGAGGGAAGTAGTGCTAGCCACCAACTTTACGAGTGAGGGTGAAGCAACTGCCCATTACATCGGCGAAGTACTTAAAGCCAAAGGTATTAAGGTCACCCGCATTGCCAGAGGCATTCCGGTGGGTGGTGAGTTGGAGTACGTTGATGCTGGTACTTTAGCTAGAGCCTTGATGGACCGCCGTTAATTATGTCTGCAGTAATCAGGCTGTCAAACCCATTAATAGAAGATGCCAGGCTTCATGCGAAGGCATCAGGTCGGTCTGTTTCTGAACAGATTGAGTATTGGACTCGACTTGGTAAAGCAGTTGAAGATAATCCTGACCTAGGCACTCATATGATCCAAGATCTACTGGCTGGAATTAAGGATATAAAGCTGCAAAAGCTTGCGCCTTATCATTTCGGAATCTCGCGCTAAAACCATATTCACTGTGGCGTTGATATTGAGCCGGAGGATTATTAATATCTCCTGACTATGAAATCAACAACTACTGACCAAACTGGATTAAGTTTGACCATGCAAGCCATTGCCGAATTAGAGGCGGGCAAAGGCAAGCGGTTTCAAACTCTCCAGGCCTTTATCGATGATCTTCATTCTGAAGAATCCAGCAACCTCCCGAAACCATCCGATGTAATCATTGCGCATCGCGCTGAGATTCGTGCAATTGTTCATACGCACCATGCAAGTAATCCCCGCATTGTTGAGTCAATAGTCTGCAGTAATGATGAGGGAAGTAATTTCAGTATTTTGATCGATCTCGATAGTCAGACAACATTATTTGACATTGCTGCTATTAGTCTTGAATTAAAGAAATTACTTGGAGTTCGAGTGGAGGTATTAACGCCTAATGCTTTGCCGGAAAGGTTTCGAACTAAGCTCATCGAGATGGCTCAGCCAATCTGAGCTTGAACCCCCTTAGGCTCAATATTTATGACCACTCAGCCTTTAATCCAGTGGTTCAGTTGTATATCAGCACCCCAAACCCCCATTTTGAGATTACCCAGTCACCAAAACGACATAAATACTAGGTAAATTGCCCCTTATTGGGGATAATTCGGTCTGCACCACTGTTGAGCTTCAATCTCCGCCTGTGCCGCAGTACCGACGAATGACTAAATGAGCTGTATATACCCAGGCCTTGTTGCCACTAATTGAAATCGTGAATGACCCGCAAGTATCTCCTCATTCTCCTGTTGAGTTTCATGAGCGCCCCTGCATTTGCACAGAGGGCAGGATCAGGTGCTGACCAAATAGCTAGTTTTGCCGATCCTATCGATGGATTGCCTACAGAAGGGTCGATTTTGGGTTTGCCAGTCAATGTGCATGGCCAAACTACTTATATTAACCAGCGTTATAACAATTTCACCTCCTCATATGCGGGTATGAATAGTTTGTCAGCAAATAAATCGATGAGCTATACCTGGTCGGGTACTTTGTTCTTTGGTGCCCGCATTGCGCAAGATACTGATATTTACTTCAACCCTGAGGTGGTGTCGGGCGTGCCATTTTCTGGCTTGACAGGTTTAGGTGGCTTTACCAACGGTGAAGCAACTAAAGCCAATGGGGCGCAAGCGAAGTTTTATTCTGCGCGCGCTTTTGTACGTCAAACAATTAATCAAGAGGGTGACAAACTCACCCTGGATAACGAAGCCAATCAAATCACACAAATCGTTAGCAGTAATCGCTTTGTGATTACGGGTGGTCAGTTCTCGACCTTAGATATCTTTGACGATAGCCGTTATGCCAAAGACCCGCGGGTGCAGTTCATGAACTGGGGCAATATGACCTATCTAGCCTATGACTACGCTGCCGATGCACGTGGCTATGGCTGGGGCTTAGCAGGCGAGTGGTATCGCGATAACTGGGTTTTTCGTGCGTCACGCATGACAGCACCGCGTACCCCGAATTCTTTAAACATTGATTGGCATATTTTAGATACCTATGGTGATCAGGTTGAGGTCGAACGTCAGCACAATATCGCCGACTTGCCCGGTAAAGTTAGTGTGCTGGCCTATCGCAACAAAATGATCTTGGCACGCTTTCAGGATGCAACCAACTACATTGTGCAAAACAGTGCTCAGGGTACTCAAGCCATTAACAATGTCCGGAACAACTACCAATATAAAACGGGTGTTGGTTTACATGCCGAGCAAGCTTTAACTAAAGACCTCGGTATTTATGGCCGCGCTTTTACTTCTGATGGCCATACCGAAACGATGTCATTTACCGAGGCTGATAATTCGGTATCGGTGGGTATGGGTTTAAATGGCCAAAGCTGGGATCGTCCCAAGGACAGTATTGGCATTTCGATGATGCAAAACGGGCTATCAAGCTATCGCCGCAGTTACCTCCAGGCGGGTGGCGTGTCCTATTTTATTGGCGATTATGCAGGCCCTAATCAGACGATTTCTTATCGTCCGGAGCGCATTGCTGAGATGTATTACAACGCCACAATGATCAAAAATGTCCTGTTTGGCATTAACTATCAACACGTTAGCAACCCTGCCTATAACTCAGCCCGCGGTCCAGTACAGATTTACTCTTTCCGGGTGCATGCTGAGTTTTAAGGATCTGCAAACTTTCCAGCTCATTATTATCTTTAGAATCAATGAGATAAGGATTGTTAAATAATCGACTTTTGCTGTTTCTACCCTATAATCCTTTAAACCCCTTATTTAGCCTTTTTGGGGGCCATAAAAACAGTAGCAGCATTGATATTTAGAGGCAGCCGCATTTGATTCACGGCCAATTAAAAACGAGCGCAGTTCATCCATTCAAGCGTGTAGCTTGGGTTCTATTCGCCCCTATTTTTTCTGCTTCATTAGCCTTTGCTCAAGCGCCCACATCAGTGACCGTGCAGACTGGTGATGCAGACTCCACAGTTGCTTCGACACTAAGTGCGCCACCGGCTATTACCGCACAAAGCACTCCTTCAAAAGCACCAGAATTGTTTGCGCCAGTCACTCAGGCCAACACGCCTAAGGTGTATGTCAAAGGCGCACCATCTGGGCCAACCGAGATGGATCTGCGCCAGCTCTGGTCTGAGCTCAAATTAAATAATCCGCAGCTGTCTGCTTTGCGTGAATCCTATTTATCCGCCAAGGCCACTGTGCCGCAAATTGCAGCACCCGCCAATCCACAGGTCGGTTTGGTGTGGTCGGGTATGCCAGTCAATTCTCCATTTGCTTTAGGTGGGGCGAATGCGCCAACCGCTGCAAACCAAAATGGTATTAGTAGCAATAATGCTATTTCGTTCACGCAACCATTTCAGTTTCCGGGCAAGAAGAGCTTGGCTGCCAATATTGCTGACACCAATGCTGAAGCGCTGTTAGCACAAAGCGAATCTACCTATCTCCAATTGGGCGCTCAGCTATCTACCCTCTATTACAACACCTTGGCATCTCAAAAACAGTTACAGGTTCTGAAAGAGTCCGTACTTCGCTTGGAGATGATTAAGAACGTTGCTAAGGCGCGTTACTCCAATAACGCCGCAGCTTATGTTGAGTACCTTAATGCACAAGTGGCTCAGAGTGCAGCCCAGGCTGACCAATTCAATTTAGAGCGTCAATTACAAGTTGGATTAAATAACATCAACACACTAGTAGGTCGCCATTCTCGTGAAAAATTAATCTTGCGGGGTGATGGTCGTCGTGCGATGACTGGTGTGCCAACTTTAGTGGAGTTGGAGGACTATGCTGAAACCAGTCATCCTGCCCTAAAGAGTTCCGCGTTGCAATTAGACGCCGCACGCAAAGGTGTTGACCTAGCCAAGAAAGCCTACCTGCCTGACTTTCAGGTGATTGGATCATCTTATACGCCGCGCGGACCTTTTGCTGCTAATAATGGCGCACTGTTTTATCAATTCGAATTAGATCTGGTTATTCCTTTGTACTTCTTCACTAAAGAAAAGTATGGGGTCGAACAAGCTCAACGCAATGCTGCTTCAGCTGAAGCGGGGAATATTTCCAATCGCCAACAAATTGTTCTAGCCGTGAATTCTGCTTACGCAGCTTATGAGCAAGCCAAGAATCAGACTCAGTTTTTAAAAGACCGGCAAGTCCCACAGGCAGATGCTGCCTATAAGGTTGGCTTGATCCAGTACTCCAACAATGGGCAGGGATTTAATGATTTATTGACTGCGCAGACACAATTGCGTAGTTTGGAGATTCAGTTGGCGTTGGCCGAAGCGAATTTATTGCAAGCACAAGCGGTGTTGCTTGTAACGGCCGGCAAAGAACCTTTTTAAGGAGCGGTTTTGAAAGACAAAATAGTGACTTTCTTAAAAGATACATTCGCAAAGCTTAAGCAGCTTTGGGGACACTTGCTGCATCGCCTCAATCGTCGGGAAGCTGAAATTCGGAAGTCTTACTGGAATTTGGCTCCAGAGGATCGCGCACGTTTGCGGCTATTTTTAATCTGCACTTCTGTATTGATGCTGGGTATTGTGATTGGCTTGGCTTTTAACGTCAATAGACCCGTTAAATTAGAGAAGTCTGATAAGAGTTTAAAAATTGAAAATACGGGTGCAATGGAGTTGCGCCTTCAAGGTGTTGAGCTGAATCCTAGTATTTACATTTTTCAAACCGCGGTCAGTGTAGCTGTACCTGTTGAACTGAATGTTCCTGGCCGCTTAGCATTTAATGCTGAAAAATCCAAAGTATTATCTGCTCGTGCTCCGGGAAGGGTGGAGCGTATTTATGCGTTCGATGGAGCAGAGGTGGAGATGGGCTCTCCGGTAATCGAGATGTATAGCCCTGAATTTATTTCAGCACAGCAAGAATATTTGCTCTCATCAAAAACAGCCAAAGTGCTTGAAAGTAGCAAAACCATGAGTGATTTATTGGGCGATGCTCAGATCACCCAGCAAGCTGCTGCCAATCGTATGCGTAACCTCGGTGCTGGTGATGGGGATATTAATCAATTGGAAAAAAGCGGCAAAACGCAATCGAATTTGATCATGCGTTCGCCGATCAAGGGCGTGGTTGTGAAACGTGGCGTCGAGCCAGGCGCTATTGTCAACGCCGGCGATGTGATGGCAACCCTGGCAAACCCGAAAGAACTCTGGTTCCTCGGTAATATTTACGAACAGGATATTCGGAAGATTCAAAAAGGCCAAACCATGATTCTGCGCTCTGAATCTTATCCAGATAAAGAGTTCATTGCTAAGGCCAATTACATCGCTCCAGCAATTGATCCAGAAACCCATGCTTTATTGATTCGTTGTGATGTTGAAAATGCAGACGGCTTATTGCGCCCTGATATGTATGTCAGTGCTCGTTTAAAAACTGGAGAGGCTGAAGCAGTTGTCGTTCCGCAATCGGCAATTGTGCGTATGCGTGAGATGCGCTACATGATTATTAAAACTGGCCCTGATACATTCCGTCGCTTTGCGGTAAAAGGTTACGACTTGGACGGCAAGCGATTTGCTGTAACCGAGGGCTTAGAGCCTGGCATGCAAGTATTAACAGACGGCGCAGTTCTACTCAATGATCGTTTTGCGAAGCAGGAGGAGTAATTGAGTTTCGTAACCAATTTCATTCGCGGGGTATTAGATAAGCGAGTCATTATCTTGTTTGCCGCCGGAGTGCTATTGGTTCTGGGCGCTTTCAGCCTGAAAGAATTGCCGATTCAGCCCTATCCCGGTGTTGCGCCGCTCACGATTCAAGCGATCTCACAGTGGCCGGGAAGAAGCACGACTGAAGTAGAACAGCAAGTCACCATTCCCGTAGAAAATGCCCTAGCCGGTATTCCGGGTGTAAAAGCATTCCGTTCCGTGTCTTTATTTGGCTTATCGGTTGTGACTCTCAAGTTCAATGACAATGCCGATCCATTTAAAGTGCGTCAGATCTTTATTACCAATTTAGGTAACGTTACCTTCCCACCCGGTGTTAGTTCAAGCGTTAGCCCAGATTCAGATGCAACTGGTGAGATTTTACGTTACCAGGTCAAATCAGACTACGCCTCACCAACGCGGTTAAAGACGCTACAGGACTACGAGATTTACAAAGAACTGAAGCAAACCCCTGGCATTGCAGATGTTTCTTCTTTTGGCGGTAAGGTTCGCCAATATCAAGTGATTGTTAGCCCAGAGAGCCTTCAGTCTAAGGGCGTCACTGTTCCACAAGTCATTGATGCTCTAACTAAAGCAAACGACAATACTGGCGGCGGCATTTTGCCTAGCGGTGAGCAGCAGTTCGTCGTTCGTGGGGTTGGCTTGTTGCGCAATCTGGATGACATTAAACAAGTTGTGATTGCCGTCAATAAAGGTATGCCGATTCGCATTGGCGATGTTGCTGAAGTCAAAATTGGTAACGCACCACGCTTAGGCTTATTCCAATTTGATGACAATCCTGATTCTGTTGAGGGAATTGTGTATCTTCGCCGCGGCGAAAACGCCTCTGAAGTATTGGCTCGCGTGCGGGACAGAATCGCCAATATTAACGACCATATTTTGCCTCCTGGCATTGAAGTCAAGCCATTCTATGATCGTCAGGTTTTGCTCGATATCACCGTGGGTACGGTGAAGCACACCATGTTCTTTGGTATCACCATGGTTTTGGCGCTTTTATATATCTTCTTGGGTAATTTAAGGGCTGCTGCAGTGGTAGCCGCCGTTATTCCTCTGGCGCTGTGTTTCTCATTTATTCAGATGTATATTTTTAATGTACCCGCAAATTTGATTTCTTTGGGTGCAATTGACTTTGGTGTGATCGTCGATGCTGCGGTGATTATTACGGAGAACGTGATGCGCCATCTAGAAGAGGGCGGCAAACGTTTAAACCAAAGCATTATTTTGGCCACTAGCGAAGTACAGCGTGCCATGGTGTATTCCACCAGCATCATTATTGTGGCCTACTCTCCGCTATTCTTAATGGGTGGCGTTGAAGGAATTATTTTTAAGCCCATGGCCTTTACTATGGGTTTTGCCTTAGTAGCCTCAATTATTTTGAGCCTTACTTTTTTACCGGCGGCTATTTCCCTTGCGTTCGGGGATAACTTTCACCATGAGCCTCCAAAGTTCATCACATGGATCCTGGCCCGTTACAAACCACTGTTACGAAAATGGATGGATCATCCGCGTCATGTGATCGCCGTATCTATTTTTATTCTTGGGGTGACTTTATTAAGTGCAACCCGTTTAGGCACTGCTTTCTTGCCAACACTGGAAGAAAATAATATTTGGTTGCGCGTGACTTTGCCCAATACCGTTGATTTGGATTATTCAATCAAGGTTGCTAACCAACTCCGCGAAACTTTTATGAAGCAGCCCGAGTTAGAAAAGGTTGCCGTTCAAATTGGCCGCCCTGATGACGGCACAGATTCCACGGGGGTTTTCAATCAGGAGTATGGCCTATATCTGAAGGCCCCTGATCAAATGCCAAAAGGTTCTAGCAAAGCAATTTTGCTGGAGCATTTGCAAGCTGAGTTAAATAAAATTCCGGGTGCAAATTTCAGCTTCTCTCAATACATTCAAGATAACGTCAATGAGGCTTTATCTGGTGTTAAAGGTGAGAACTCCGTTAAGATCTTCGGCTCCGATTTGGATATCCTGAATCAAAAAGCACATGAGGTTGTTGCCGAACTAAAAAAAGTGCGCGGCATTGAGGATGAAAATATTCTCAAAGAGTTAGGTCAGCCGACCTTGAATGTCCAGATTGATCGTGAAAAGTCGGCACGTTACGGCGTTAATGTTGCCGATATTCAGACTGTCGTTGCCAATGCTATCGGCGGGGCTCCGATTTCTAATTTCCTGGAAGATGAAAAAACTTTCGGCATTGCTGTCCGCTTAAATGAATCTAGTCGCAATGACATTCCTGATGTTGCGAATTTATTAATTGATACTCCTAATGGTCAGAAGGTGCCGCTGGGCATGGTTGCAAACGTTAAACTTTCCGATGGCCCATTCTTTATCTACCGTGAAGCAGGGAAGCGTTATATCGCTGTAATCTTTAGTGTCCGCGGCCGAGATCTGGGTAGTGCTGTCGAAGATGCCAAGTATCTCGTTGAAAAAAATGTTGCTTTACCTACCAATTACACGATTGCCTGGGATGGTCAATTTAATCAAATGAAGGCTGCCCAACAAAAGCTGATGGTCATTATTCCATTGACACTTTTGGCGATTTTCTTCTTATTGGTTACCGCCTTAGGTAACACCCGCGATGCGACCATTGTTTTGATTAATGTTCCATTTGCGGCCATTGGCGGCATTATTGCCTTGCATCTAGGCGGCGAAACCCTGAGTATCTCTGCGCTCTTCGGCTTCTTATCCTTGTTTGGTATTGCAATTCAGGATGGTGTGATTTTAATTTCTTATATTAATAAAACAGTGGCAGAAGAGCACGGCGCCATGAAAGACACCATGGTTGATGGCGCTGCTATGCGAGTTCGTCCAGTACTCATGACGGCGATGCTTGCAGGCTTAGGTCTTTTGCCTGCTGCTTTATCTCATTCGATTGGCTCTGAGGCACAAAGACCATTGGCTTTGGTAATTGTAGGTGGTATGGTAACTACAACCATTCTGACACTCTTGGTTCTGCCGGTGATTTATGCCTCACTCAGAGGTCGTGGCAAACACCAAAAGAGCCTTGTCTAGACTATTGAATATGATTAACACTCCTAAACCACATATTCTGATTTCAAATGACGATGGTTATTTGGCGCCTGGGTTGTTGGCCTTAGTGAATGCGATTCGTCCCTTAGGGCGTGTGACCGTGATTGCCCCTGAGCAGAATCACAGTGGCGCTTCAAATTCATTAACGCTTTCACGCCCACTCTCGATTCATCGAGTAGCAGGTGGCGAGCGCGACGGGTTTATTTTCATTAATGGCACACCAACAGATTGTGTTCACGTTGCCATGACGGGCTTTTTGGATTCCAAGCCTGACCTGGTGATCTCTGGTATTAACCAGGGTGAGAACATGGGTGAAGATGTACTGTATTCAGGAACCGTTGCCGCTGCTGTAGAGGGTGTGATGTTTGGTGTCCCTGGCATTGCTTTTTCTCAAATTGATCGTGGCTGGGCTCGCATTGATGATGCGGCTAAAGCTGCACATGACATCGTGGCGCAAATGCTCGTATCTAATCTTGCTCAGCACCATAACAGTACGGCATCATTACTAAACGTTAATATCCCCAACCGTCCTTATGCTGATTTGTATCGCTGGAAAGTCACTCGGTTGGGTAATCGCCATCACTCTCAGCCCGTAGTGGTGCAAAAAAATCCACGCGGTGAAGAGATTTATTGGATCGGCGCTGCGGGGCATGCCAAGGACAATTCAGAAGGCACGGACTTTCATGCAATAGATGATGGCTATATTTCAATTACCCCAATGCAATTGGATTTAACCCACCACGCCCGCTTAGCAGCGATGCGTAGCAATGGTTGGGATCGCGGTTGAAGTCGGCTGCTGAGAGATTTGCCGGTCATCGGCAGGCATTGGCGGATAAAGTGCATGCTGCGGGTATAAAGCACATTAAAACTTTAGAGGCGATTGCCACAGTGCCAAGGCATGCTTTTATGGATCCTGGAATGCATCCACAGGCTTACGAAGATACTGCATTGCCGATTGGTCACCAACAAACTATTTCTAAGCCCTCAGTAGTAGCGCGCATGATTGAACTGTTGCATAAACCCAAGCAAAAGTTGGGCAAAGTATTGGAGATTGGCACCGGCTGTGGCTACCAAGCAGCCGTCTTGAGTTTGTTGGCTGATGAGGTGTATTCGGTTGAGCGGATTCGGCCATTGCATGACATGGCTAGGGCAAAACTGCGACCATTTCGGATCAACAATCTGCGCCTCATTTATGGCGACGGTATTTTGGGTCTTCCGCAAGCAGCACCTTTTGATGCCATCATCTTGGCAGCGGCAGGTTTGGGTATTCCGGACGCCTTACTGGATCAGTTAGCAATAGGAGGGCGCCTGATCGCCCCAGTTGCTAAAAGCGAGAAAGAGCAGCAATTGGTGATGGTGGAGCGTATGAGCTCCCAGCGCTACCAAAGAACTGTGCTGGACGAGGTCTTTTTTGTCCCCTTACAATCAGGGGTAGTATGAAAACCATCTTTAGTCCCCTCGTAAAATCCCTAGCGCTTTGCACCTTGGTGGCATCGATATTTGCTCTGGTGGGTTGTGCCACTACGCCGAGAGCTAAGCCGGCCAATGTCGTTGACCGAACTGCTAGCGCGAGCGAACCAGCTCCACCTGGCTACTATCGCGTCAAGAAGGGTGATACCTTGGCGCGGATCGCCTTAGACCACGGCCAAGCCCCGCGCGATGTGATTGCTTGGAACAAATTAGCAAACCCAAATCAAATTGAGGTCGATGATCTTATTTTGGTGCAGCCGCCAGCTGGCTCTCAAACGGCGGTTAAACCCCTTAGCAAACCTATTGATGTTGTCAAGCCTAAAGAAGCTGTACCCGTAACAGAAATGGTGGCTGAGCCAGGTATACGTTTATCTTCTCCAGCAAAAGGCAAGGTAACGGGCGAGTTCAGCGAGGCTAATAAAGGGATTGATATCGCCGGTAAAGTTGGTGATCCTATCCAGGCCGCAGCTGATGGCAAAGTAGTTTATGCAGGCAATAGTTTGCGTGGCTATGGCAACTTGGTCATCATTAAGCATGACAACACCTACCTTACTGCCTACGCCCATAACAGCAAGCTCCTAGTAAAAGAGGGTGATGCAGTTCGTAAAGGTCAAAAGATTGCTGAAATGGGTGATACCGATACAACGTCACCCAAACTTCACTTTGAGTTGCGTGTTAATGGTAAGCCAGTAAATCCAACGCCTTACTTGCAATAGCTTTTTAGTTAGCCGCAATCCCTCGATGGCAACCGTCCTCGTCTTTGATATTGAGACCATTCCTGATGTAGCAGGATTGCGACGCCTTGAAGACTTTCCGGAGTCGATGTCTGATGGCGAAGTTGCAGCCCAAGTAATGGCTGATCGCGCCGCCAAAACTGGCAGCGATTTTTTGCCCCTCTATCTTCAACGCATCGTAGCAATTTCTTGCGTAATTCGGAGAACTACTAAAGATGGCTTACCCCAAATTAGGGTAGGCACCCTGGGCAATGCACAAGATGATGAGAAGGTTTTGATACAGGCATTCTTTGATTTAATTGAAAAATACACGCCGCAATTGGTCTCATGGAATGGTAGCGGTTTTGATTTACCAGTCTTGCACTATCGCGCCTTAGCAAACCAGATTCAAGCACCGCGTTATTGGGAGATGGGCGAGAGCCAAGAAAATGATAGCCGTGAATTTAAATGGAACAACTACATTAGCCGCTATCACATGCGTCACATTGACCTGATGGACCTCTTGGCTAAATTTAATGGTCGGGCCAATGCGCCATTAGATGGCTTGGCAAAGCTGTGTGGCTTCCCAGGGAAAATGGGCATGGATGGTAGTCAAGTTTGGCCTGCTTATCTTGACGGCAAGATTGATGACATTCGCCGTTATTGCGAAACCGATGTAGTTAATACTTACCTGATGTATTGTCGCTTTCAGTTGCTGCGTGGCGGCTTCTCGCTAGCCGAATATCAAGAAGAAATTACTTTTGTGAAGGCGTATTTAGAAACACAATCTAAAGAGCCTAATGGGGCTCAATGGCAAGAATATCTTCAAGGCTTTGCTCCCAATGCGTAGGGGGGATAAGCCAGTCAATATCGTAGTGACTGAGCCAATACAGATTGAATCTCTTGATCTAGATGCCCAGGGGATAGCACGCCTAGCGCCCAATGAGGAAGAGCTTGCACAAGGACATAGCGGTAAGGTGGTTTTCATTCAAGGCGCCTTGCCAACCGAGTTGGTAACGTATGTTGTCACTCGTGAGAAAGCGCGTTTTAGCAAAGCCAAAGTACTAACAATACTCAAGCCTGCAGTGTTCAGAGCTGAACCCAAATGCAAGGCTTTTGGAGTATGTGGCGGTTGCACAATGCAACACTTAGATATTCGAGCGCAGGTTGCGATGAAGCAGCGCGTCCTAGAAGATGACTTACAGCATATTGCGAAGATCAAACCAGAAGAAATCCTGCGCCCCATGGGAGGTCCTGCCTGGGAATATCGGCATCGTGCACGCTTAAGTGCGGTGAACCGCTCCATTAAAAAAGGCACAGTACTGATCGGATTCCATGAGGGTAAGAGTGGCTATGTGGCCGATATGACCGCTTGCGAGATATTGCCTAAGCATGTGTCTGATCTATTGCCCGCAATGCGCATTTTGGTAATGGGTTTATCCATTGTCGATCGCATGCCGCAAATTGAAATAGCCGTAGGCGAACCCGAAGATCCGAATTCTACTGATCCTAAAAAATCTAAACCAGTTACTGCTTTGGTGTTTCGTAACTTAATGCCCCTCACTGAAAATGACGAGCAGTTGTTGCGAGATTTTGCAGATCGGCATCAAGTCTGGATTTGGTTGCAACCCAAGGGCATAGAAACTGTAGCGCCTTTTTACCCGCAGACCGGCAAGCTTTGTTATCGATTGCCCGAGTTTGAAATCGAGATGCCATTTAAGCCGGCAGACTTTACCCAGGTAAATCATTTGATGAATCGGGTATTGGTCAGCAGGGCGATTCGTTTGTTAGAAGTCCAAGCAAGCGATCGCGTGTTGGATCTTTTTTGTGGCATTGGCAATTTCACTTTACCGCTAGCTAGAAAAGCAAAAAGCGTCATGGGTATCGAGGGATTGGAGAGTTTGACGACTAGGGCAAAAGAAAATGCTGAACATAATCAGCTTTGTGATAAAGCCAGTTTTATGCAAAGTGATTTGTTTGCAGTGACAGCAGACTCCATTGCATCGTGGGGAAAAGCAGAGAGATGGCTGATGGATCCACCTCGCGAAGGGGCGATGGAAATCTGCAAGGCTTTGGCTGATTTACATGCCAAGCAGGATCCCTTATTGCCGGACCGTATTGTCTATGTTTCTTGCAACCCGAAGACCTTGGCGAGAGATACTGAAATCTTGTGCCACCATGCAGGCTATACGCTTAAGGGTGCTGGAATCATCAATATGTTTCCCCATACATCCCACGTAGAATCTATAGCAGTCTTCCAAAAGCCCTAAATTTAGCTTCGTCTCCCAATCCTGCTAGATTTAGCGCTATTTTGGTGCTACAAGTATTATTGCGGTGCAATATAACAGCAAGCCAGTCTTATATAAGAGTAGATTGAGGTTGTGCAGAGTGGCAGTGCTGCTAACGATTTCATTAACGAATGGGAGTGCACCATGAAAGCCTCAGATAGTTTTGCAATCTTATTGGTATTGATTGCGCTGTCTTATGCGGTAAACATGTTTGTTGCCAACTGATTTATTCAGACAAGAGCAAGTAAAGACAGGTAGAAAAAAGGCGCCCGCAGGCGCCTTATGAGAGCAACAATAAAGGCTGTTGCTTGGTCTGTCTTAGTCTCTATTGCCGCCAACAATACCGAGTAATGCGAGCAAATTAGTGAAAACGTTGTACACGTCCAAGTAGATCGCTAAAGTTGCCATGATGTAGTTAGTTTCTCCACCATTGATGATGCGTTGCACATCAACCAAGATAAATGCGGAGAAGATGGCAATAGCTAGGACCATCACAGTCAGCATCAAAGCAGGTAATTGCAACCAGATGTTAGCCAAAGACGCGACGATCAAGAGTAATACGCCAACCATTAACCATTTGCCCATGCCAGCAAAATCACTCTTGCTGACAGTAGCAATCGTTGCCATTACTGCAAAGATGGCGGCAGTGCCACCAAAGGACAGCATGATCAGTGCAGCGCCATTGCTATAACTATTTAGGGTGTAGCCAACTAAGCGAGACATCATGATGCCCATGAAGAAGGTAAAGCCTAATAGCAAGAGAACGCCGATGCCGGTCTCTTTATTCTTCTCAATCGCCCAGAAAAAGCCGAAGGCTACTGCCATGAAGACAATAAAGCCAATAAATGGACTACCTGCAAAAAGGGTGAACCCCATTGCTACGCCAAGCCAGGCACCAATGATGGTCGGAACCATGGAGAGTGCGAGTAGGGCATAGGTATTGCGAAGTACGCGGTTGCGTACTTGGAGGGCGCTAATCGAGCCGGTTTGGCCAAAGCCGTAAGAGTTGAGATCGCTCATATGGACTCCTTCTTTTTAAGTAAACACATAAGCCCACAAAGGGCTGTTGCTAGTAAGTATAGACAAAACAGCCTAAATTCAAGGGTCTAATTGAAAGGACTACAAGTCATGGGGTTATACCTTGTAAATTCAATGGCTTAGGACTGATTTTATAAGGGTAAATACCCTCAGCCGTTGTATAATTCGGGGGTCGTTGAATTGGGAGAGGCTTACTAAACCCTTTTTGACTAATACCTTTGAAATCACTACTGGAGTTTTGCATGGCTATTGAACGCACCCTTTCTATTATCAAACCCGATGCTGTAGCTAAAAACGTTATCGGCAAAATTTACGACCGTTTTGAATCTGCTGGTTTGAAGATTGTTGCCTCCAGAATGGCGCATTTATCTCAATCTGAGGCTGAGCAGTTTTATGCCGTTCACGCAGCCCGCCCTTTCTTCAAGGATTTGGTGAGCTTCATGATTTCTGGTCCAGTGATGATTCAAGTATTGCAAGGTGAAGGCGCCATTGCTAAGAACCGTGATTTGATGGGCGCTACCGATCCTAAGAAAGCTGACGCTGGAACAATTCGTGCCGACTTTGCTGACAGCATCGATGCTAATGCTGTTCATGGATCTGACGCTCCTGAAACTGCTGCTGTGGAAATCGCATTCTTTTTCCCCGGCATGAATGTTTTCAATCGTTAATTCGAAACCTATTTACTAAATAAGTAGGCGCATTGACCTCCCCGCGCATAAATCTCTTAGATTTTGACGCTGACCAAATGGCAGCGTATGTCGCGGGGTTAAATGAAAAGCCCTTTAGGGCGAAACAACTCATGCAATGGATACACCAGCGCGGTGTATCGAACATTGATGAGATGAGTGATTTAGCCAAAAGCTTCCGAGCTACTTTGCTAGATGTGGCAGAAGTCGTATCCCTTCCAGTCATCAAGGATGAACTTGCTAATGATGGCACCCGCAAGTGGTTGCTTGATGTTGGTGCTGGCAATGCAGTCGAGTCTGTCTTTATCCCAGAAGATGATCGCGGCACTTTATGCATCTCTTCTCAGGCTGGTTGTGCGGTCAATTGCCGTTTTTGCTCTACCGGGCGACAAGGCTTTTCACGGAATCTAAGTGCCGGCGAAATTATTGGCCAGTTGTGGTTCGCAGAACATCTACTGCGTAATGAGCCTGGAGCAGTGCGTCGAGTGGAAAAATTTCCAACTCCTGGTTGGGAACATACTGGCCGCGTTATTTCAAATGTGGTCATGATGGGAATGGGCGAGCCCTTGCTCAACTATGACAATGTGGTTACCGCATTGCGCTTGATGTTAGATGATAGGGCTTATGGCCTATCTCGCCGTCGTGTGACTGTTTCAACTTCGGGTGTTGTGCCCATGATTGATCGTTTGGCAAAAGATTGCCCTGTGGCTTTAGCAGTTTCTTTGCATGCGCCCAATGATGCATTGCGTGATCAGTTGGTGCCCTTAAATCAAAAATATCCTTTAAGAGAATTGTTAGGCGCCTGTGAACGCTACTTGCCGTTTGCGCCAAGAGATTTCTTAACGTTTGAATATTGCATGCTCGATGGCGTTAATGATTCTGACGCGCAAGCAAAAGAGTTGATTCGTCTGCTCAGCAACATTAAATGTAAGATTAACCTGATTCCATTCAACCCGTTTCCAGAGTCTGGCTTGAAGCGATCACCGCCGCAACGAGTGCAAGCTTTTGCCAATATCTTGCTAGATGCTGGCATGGTGGCTACGGTGCGCAAAACCCGTGGTGATGATATTGCTGCAGCCTGCGGACAATTGGCTGGCGATGTTGTGGATCGAACTAGAGTGCGTGAACGTGCTGTGCATGATAACGAGATCATCCAGCCAGAAGATGATCCAACAGAATCAGTTCAGGCTATTCACTGGCTCGATAAATTAAATTAACATGAGCGCTAACCATACCTTGCCGCCTCTGCCATTGGGTCCCGCACCTAAGCGCTCAACCCGCCAAGCAACAGTTGCTTGGAAAACCAATATAGTTACTGTCGGCGGCGATGCTCCTGTGCGCGTCCAGTCGATGACTAATACCGATACCGCTGATGCAGTCGGCACTGCAATTCAAGTGAAAGAATTGGCCTGTGCCGGATCTGAAATGGTGCGCATTACCGTCAATACTCCGGAAGCTGCAGCAGCAGTTCCGTATATTCGCGAACAGTTGGACAAGATGGACGTATTGGTCCCTCTGATTGGCGACTTTCACTACAACGGTCACACACTCCTCAATGACTATCCAGAGTGCGCCAAAGCTTTATCCAAATACCGCATTAATCCCGGAAACGTCGGCAAGGGTGCTAAGCGTGACCCACAGTTTGCGCAAATGATTGAGGCTGCCTGCAAATACGATAAACCCATTCGGATCGGCGTAAATTGGGGTAGCCTGGACCAAGATCTGCTTGCAAGCATCATGGATAGTAACGCTACCTTGACGGCCCCAAAAACTGCTCAGGAAGTGATGATTGAGGCATTGATTCAGTCGGCATTACAGTCTGCTGAAAAAGCAGTGGAGTTTGGCATGAACCCCAATCAAATTTTATTGTCTTGCAAGGTGAGTAATGTGCAAGACTTAGTTGCTGTGTATCGCGACCTCTCACGCCGCTCTGACTATCCATTGCATTTGGGTTTAACTGAGGCCGGCATGGGTAGCAAGGGAATTGTTTCCTCTACAGCCGCAATGGGCATCCTCTTGCAAGAAGGTATTGGCGATACGATTCGGGTTTCCTTGACGCCAGATCCAGGCGCGCCGCGTGAGAATGAAGTGATTGTGGCGCAAGAGATCTTGCAAACTATGGGCTTGCGTAATTTCACACCTATGGTGATTGCTTGTCCCGGTTGCGGTAGAACAACTAGCACCACCTTCCAAGAATTGGCTGCGAATATTCAGTCTTATTTGCGTCAGCAGATGCCTATTTGGAAGAAAACTCATCCAGGCGTTGAAAATATGAATGTTGCCGTGATGGGTTGTATTGTGAATGGGCCTGGCGAAAGCAAACATGCCAATATTGGCATTTCATTACCGGGCACTGGTGAGACTCCCGCTGCACCTGTCTTTGTTGATGGGGTGAAGGTGAAGACCTTGCGAGGCGAAAAGATTGCGGAAGAATTTCAAATCATTGTTGATGAATACGTCAAAAATAATTACTCCTAAAAATGACCGAAGATAAAAATAAGAAGACTGAAAAAACGCTCAAGATTAATGGCGTTCGCGGTATGAATGATTTGCTACCAGCTGATGCTGGGCAATGGGCTCATCTTGAGCACGTCTTGCGTGATCTGACACGAGCTTATGGCTATGAGTTTTTGCGAACTCCAATTGTTGAGGCTACAGCAGTTTTTCAACGCGGCATTGGTGAAGTGACTGATATTGTTGAAAAAGAAATGTATTCCTTTGAGGATCGCCTGAATGGGGAGCAACTAACCTTGCGCCCAGAAGGTACTGCTGCAATCGTGCGCTCGGTCATTGAAAATAATTTGATATACGAAGGCCCTAAGCGTCTTTGGTATACCGGTCCGATGTTCCGTCATGAGCGTCCACAACGCGGTCGCTATCGCCAGTTCCATCAGTTTGGAATTGAGGCCTTGGGCTTCGCTGGTCCAGATATCGATGCCGAAATCATTCTGATGGGTCAACGCCTTTGGGATGAGCTGGGCTTGAAGGGCGTTCGGCTGGAAATCAATTCACTAGGCCAGGCTGACGAGCGTTCTGCACATCGCATAGCCTTGGTGAGTTACTTTGAGAAAAATGCGGCAGCACTCGATGAAGACTCGCAACGTCGTTTACAAACTAACCCCTTGCGCATCTTGGATTCCAAGAATCCCGCAATGCAAGGCTTAATCGAAGGCGCACCTCAACTATTGGATTTCTTAGGTGAGGAATCGTTAAAGCACTTCAATGCAGTGCAAACATTGCTCAAGGCAAACAACATTCCCTGCAAGATTAATCCACGCTTGGTGCGCGGACTAGATTATTACAATCTGACCGTTTTTGAATGGGTTACAGATGAGTTGGGCGCTCAAGGCACCATCGCTGGAGGCGGTCGTTATGATCCACTGATAGAGCGTATGGGCGGTAAAGCTGCGCCAGCTTGTGGTTGGGCTATGGGTATGGAGCGTGTTTTGGAGCTGATGAAGGTATCGGGCTCACTACCGGATGCTGCACCAGGATGCGATATTTTTGTACTACACCAAGGTGGTGAGACTTTAACTGCTGCCATGATTATTGCTGAGCGTTTGCGCAGTGCTGGTATTGACACTATTCTCTTTTGTCCGCCAGATGGTCAATCGGCTAGCTTTAAATCGCAAATGAAGAAAGCGGATGCAAGTGGGGCGGCCTATGCGGTCATTATTGGCCCAGATGAGCTGGCTAAAAATGAGGCTCAGATCAAAGACTTACGGGGTACTGGTGAGCAGCGGTCCGTAGCCCTTGAAGAGGTGCTAGAACAAGTAATTGACGCATTAGTCGGTAGCTCCGAATAGAATTACCTTACAACGATATTTATTAGCTTGGATTGATATGCCATTAGATTTAGAAGAACAAGAACAACTTGACCAGTTCAAAGCCTTTTGGGCAAAGTACCGTAATCTCATTACCGGTATTGTAACGGCCGCCTTGTTGGTATATGCAACCTACAGTGGCTACCAGTGGTGGCGCAATAGCCAAGCTGCAGAAGCATCAAAGCTTTATGACACGATGGTGACTGCTATTGGTAAAGGCGATAAAGAGCAAACCTTGCGCGCCGCAGATGATTTACAAAAACAGTTTGGCCGCACTCCTTATGCTGCGATGTCTAGCTTAATTGCTGCAAAGATCTCTTCTGACGCAGGCGATGCTCCTAAAGCTATTGAGTATTTACGTTGGACCGCTAATAATGCCTCCAATGATGGCTACGTAGCCTTGGGTAAATTACGTTTAGTTTCTCAGTTGATAGAGCAGGGTACTGACAAAGACTTTGCAGAAGCTGACACGATCCTCCAGCAGAAACCGATTACTGGTTTCGAAGCTATTTGGTTGGAGCGTCGCGGAGATTGGTACTTGGCGCAGAAGAAAAATGCACAAGCTAAAACTAGTTATCAAGAGGCTTGGAAAAAATTAGATCAAGCAAAAGAATTCCCTGAGGAGGCGCGTCGCCTACTGAAGGTTAAATTAGATGCTGTCGGAGGAATTACTCAGTGATGACCCAAAAGATGCGCTTGCACAATCTGGTGAAGTCCGCTACAAAAGTCCTCATCATTAGCTCGGCCATCGCTACTCTGCTTGCTTGTTCTGGTGGCGCGCGGGTGCGCAAGCCCGCAGAATTGGTTCCGGTTACCAATCAATTTGAGCTCGCTCCAGTGTGGTCTACCAGTGTTGGCTCGTCTGAAACATTTAACTTTCATCCTGTTGTAGCAGGAGACGCCGTATATGCAGCTTCTCACCGCGGTAATCTTGTCAAGATTAATTTATTAGATGGTAAGAAGGTATGGGAAGCCTCGGTACCGGAGCGTATAACTGTTGGCCCCGGTTCGGATGGACGTGTAACCGCCGTTGTCACCACTAAAGGAACCGTCTATGCCTATGACGATACCGGCAAGCCAATCTGGAACGTTAGTGTTGGCAGTGAAGTGTTAACAGAGCCAGTGGTTGCTGGCGGCGTGGTTATCATTCGTGCGCTCGACAATCGTTTTATTGGTCTAGATGAGCAGACCGGCGCACGCAAGTGGACCTATCAGCGTCAACAATCAGCTCTTTCATTGCGTGTCGGGTATGGCATGTTGGAGATTGGTAATGAAGTGATTGTGACGGGTTTTGCGGGTGGTCGATTTGGCATGATTGCGATTGCAAACGGTGGCTTGGTTTGGGAGACTCCGATTTCTTTTCCGAAGGGCTTCTCAGAGATCGAACGTTTGAATGATGTGACGGCTAAGCCAAGTATGCAAGGCGAGATTCTCTGCGCGGTTTCTTATCAGGGGCGTATTGGTTGCGGTCAAGCCCGCACCGGTAATTTGATTTGGTTTAAAGATTTTTCAAGTTTTACGGGAACATCCCAAAGTCCAGATATGGTTTTTGCTGCTGATGAAAAGTCTCATGTCACTGCCTTTGCCACTAAAGATGGTTCACAGATTTGGGAAAATTCCAAACTCACATACAGGGATGTTGGAGAATCCTTGGCTGTTGGCAGAGTATTGCTCATGGGTGATGTAGAGGGTTATGTGCATGCATTCTCGCAGGCGGATGGTGCGATGCTTGCGCGTATTCGTCATGATAGTAGTCCAATTACTGCCGCCCCTATTTCGGTTGGTGGGCTCATTCTGATTCAATCTCAGGGCGGGAAATTAGCGGCGTACAGTCCAAAATGAATCCAGTCATTACTATCGTCGGGCGCCCTAACGTAGGCAAGTCCACACTCTTTAATCGTCTGACACGTTCCCGCGATGCCCTAGTTGCCGACTTTTCTGGTCTTACCAGGGATCGTCACTACGGTAAGGGTCGAATTGGTGAGCGTGCATTCATTTGTGTAGATACTGGTGGTTTTGAGCCAGTGGCAAAGACCGGCATCGTTGCCGAGATGGCTAAGCAAACCAAACAAGCGGTTGCTGAATCTGATGTAGTGATCTTCTTGGTGGATGGTCGCCTAGGTATGGCGCCACAAGATCGTGTGATCGCTGACTTTTTACGCAAGACCGGCCGACCCATTATTTTAGCGGTTAATAAAACAGAGGGCATGCAAGCAGGGGTTGTTACCGCCGACTTTCATGAGTTGGGTTTGGGTGAGCCTTTTCCTATTTCATCTGCCCATGGGGATGGTGTTCGCGGTCTGATCGATGATGCCTTGGATGCCTTGGGTATTGCAGAGCCTGAAGAGGATGATTTGGCGAATGATCCTAATCGCCCCATGAAGATTGCAGTAGTTGGGCGTCCAAACGTTGGCAAGTCCACGTTAATCAATAAGCTCATAGGTGAAGAGCGTGTGATTGCATTTGATATGCCAGGCACAACACGCGATGCGATTGAAGTTCCATTCGAACGCAATGGCAAACCTTATGTCTTGGTTGATACAGCAGGTTTGCGCCGTCGTGGAAAGGTGTTTGAAGCAATTGAAAAATTTTCAGTTGTCAAAACACTGCAAGCCATTGCTGATTGCAATGTGGTGATCCTGATGCTCGACGCGCAGCAGGATATTTCTGAGCAAGATGCTCATATCGCAGGCTTTATTGTTGAAGCGGGTAGGGCATTAGTGGTTGCTGTAAATAAGTGGGATGGGATTGATTCTTACGTTAAAGAACGCGCTCGCTTAGAAATTGCCCAAAAATTACGTTTCTTGGACTTTGCTAATGTGCACCCTATTTCTGCGAAAAAAGGCACAGGCTTAAAAGAGTTGTTTAAAGATGTTGATGCTGCTTATGCTGCAGCAATGGCAAAGTTGCCAACCCCACGCTTGACCAGAATTCTGCAAGAAGCGATTGAACACCAGCAACCAAAACGAGTTGGTATGGGTCGTCCAAAGTTGCGCTATGCACACCAAGGTGGTATGAACCCACCAATTGTGGTGATCCATGGTACTTCTTTAAGTGGCGTGACTGACAGCTATAAGCGTTACTTAGAGGGTCGCTTTAGGGATGTTTTCAAGTTGCGTGGCACACCATTGCGCATTCAGATGAATACTGCAAAGAACCCTTATGTTGATGCAGATAAAGGTAAAAAAGGAAAAAAATAGCCAAGTGAAATGTTGTGAGATAAGATTTCTTTATAAAGAGCTTGAATTGTTGTTATTTGGCCCAATATGTATCTTTCGTAGATTCAAACACGAAGTGCAACACGGTTTAAAGATTGATTAAAGACTTCATTGGGGGTTTTAAATCCTAATCGTTTTCTAGGTCGGTTGTTTAATCGGTCTTGGATCATTCTAAGCTCTGCATC
>NZ_JACVPL010000011.1 GCF_018881925.1 Polynucleobacter sp. Latsch14-2
TATATCGACTATTACAACCATGATCGGATCAAACAAAAACTGAAGGGATTGAGCCCGGTTAATTACCGAACTCAATCCCTCGTGCTAACCTAATTAAACTGTCCAACTTTTGTGGGTCAGTTCAAATGCTGGGCCCTTTTTATATTAAATCTAGAGATGTGCTTTATTTAAGATCTCTTCTTCGCTGCTAGCTTTTTGACAGACTTTCTCGTTATGTTCTTAGGCGGTTGATGGTTGATGGGAACAGCACCCATCTTTTTAGCTGGCGTAGAGATAGCGCTGGCTTTATGGGCGCCGCTCCAGCTTGGCTCAGCAATTGAGTTAAAAGCCTCGCGCAGTTTCTCGCCCCAGTGCTGATGGATCATTTTGAAATAAGGATTAGATTCATCCATAGTTACCAACTTTGTTGGCTTTAATGAATTCTTCTCGTATACCAAAAGATCTAAAGGCAGGCCAACTGAAATATTACTATTGAGTGTTGAATCCATTGAGATTAGGGCGCACTTTGTGGCCAGATTGAGTGGCGTAGAGTGACTTAAGACTCGGTCTAATATGGGCTTGCCATACTTCGACTCCCCAATTTGAAAATAACAGGTCTCTGGGGTTGCTTCAATGAAGTTGCCGGCAGAGTAGATATTAAAAAGGCGTGGGCGCTCATTTTTAATTTGACCGCCAAAGATCAGATTGCAGTTGAAATCAATGCCGGCTTTCTCAAGCGCCTGATGTTCGCGCTCATAAACCTGTTTGACTGCATCACCCACCACTACGGCAGCATCATGTGAATTTTTAACGGTCCAAAGGTTTTCTCCATTCAGCAACTGACCTTGGAGTAAGATTTCTTTTACGGCTTGGGTGATTGCAAGATTACCGGCACTCATAAGGGTAAAAAAGCGATCATTGTTCTTTTGAAACAATGTCATTTTTCTAAAAGTGCCGATTTGATCAACGCCAGCATTGGTGCGTGAGTCAGATAAAAATACCAAGCCATCCTTTAGGCAGAGCCCAACGCAATACGTCATTCCAAAACCCCTTTAATTAACTTCTTGGAATTATCTCTTAACTTAAGTGTCGTTAAGTCAATTGCTGGATTGAGATGCTGGCACTCAGTTCTTCGCCTCCACCACCGGAGCGAACACCTTTGACTGGGGCGGCAGAATAGTAATCCCGACCAATCGCTAGTCGTATGTGGCGAGCATCCACTAAGCAAGCATGTGTAATGTCAATGCTAGTCCATACCCCCTTTTGGACATCACTACAAAAATCGATCCAAGCATGGCTTGCCAAGTTGGGGGATTCTTCAGCAAAGAAATAGCCGCTGACATAGCGCGCTGGAATTCCAGAGGCACGACAGAGTCCGAGCATTACGTGTGCATGATCTTGGCAAACGCCGGTTTTCATGGCAAAAGATTGGGCTGCTGTGGTTGCGAAATTGGTTTGTCCCGGCACGTATGTAATAGCATTTTGAACTGCGCTAGCCAGCTTTAGTACTACATCAACTGAATGTTTCTTGGGGAGATCTCCTTTAAAGTAAGAGAGCATTTCTTCAGAGGGCTCCGTCAGATTAGTTTGTTGAAGCAAGTAGTAAGGTGAGACCGCCTTTGAATCATCGGGATATTCAAAAGCATCCTGGGTTTTTACTTCGCCTTCAGCCTCAATCATCATCGAGGTGTATGGGGCTTCTTGAACAAAGACGCTGCAGGTATTTCCAAAGGCATCTTGTGAGACATTAGATTTAATGGGGGTACTGACTTTCCACTTTTCAATCTGCTGTCCAGCCACTTGGGGTGGTGTTAGGCGCAATTCTTGAATTGAATAATGGACTGGAGTTTCATAGCGATATTCAGTGCGATGGCGGATCTTAAGATGCATATACTCTTTGTTGGTACTTAGGCTACTGCCAATGGAATGAGATAGGCATTACTGAACTCATCTGCGATGTGGTTAATGCGCTCTAAAAACTGTTCAATAAACTCTTCTAGGCCTTGAGAAAATACTTCATCAATATCTGAATAATCCAGGCTTGCCTTGAGCTTTCCAAGCAGCCGTTCAATTTCCTTTGATTGCTGATTCTTCATTTCTGATATGAGTGGGATCAACTCGTTGACGCAGCAAACTAGCGAGCGGGGCATTTGCTTATTAAAGATCAGCAGTTGCGCAACTTGCTTTGGTGTAACTTGATCTGAATAAATCTGACGATAAATTTCAAAAGCAGATACCGAACGAAGTAAGGCGGCCCAGTGATAGAAGTCAAAGAAATCAACGCCCGCTTCATCATCGGCCTTATTTTCAGCACGCAGCGCTTTGAGTGATGCCTGGTCTTCATACTTAGTTTCCAAGATACGGGCAGTATTGTCGGCACGCTCTAGTAGGGTTCCCACACTCATGAAGTAGAAGGCTTCGTTCTTCAGCATAGTGCCATGCATGACACCTCTAAATAAGTGGCAACGATGCTTAACCCACTCTAGTAGTCGACTGGGGTCAGCTTGGTTTCTAGCCTCCAGAATGCGTTGCAATTCTAGCCAGGTGGTATTTTGCGTTTCCCAAACCTCGGAAGTGATCTTGCCTCGAATCACGCGAGCATTCTCACGGGCCGCAAAAAGACAGGACACGATACTCGAAGGATTGCTGGTTTCATAGATCATGAAGTCGAGCACATTTTCTCGATTAAGCACATCATATTTACTCATGAATGCGTCTTCAAGCTTGGAAATAGTGAGAAGCTTTCTCCAACTTTGCTCTAAGAACTCTTCGGGTTGTGGCAACAGCGATGTTTGGTGATTTACATCGAGCATGCGAGCGGTATTTTCTGCGCGCTCGGTATAGCGGGCCATCCAATATAAGCAATCTGCGGTGCGGCTAAGCATATTCTTTTCCTCGGCCTTATTCTTCTAGAACCCAGGTATCTTTAGTGCCGCCACCTTGCGAGGAGTTCACGACTAAAGAGCCTTCTTTGAGAGCTACTCGGGTTAATCCACCCGGGACCATCTTGATAGTTTTTCCAGATAATACAAATGGTCTTAAATCAATATGTCTTGGCGCAATACCGGACTCTACAAAAGTGGGGCAGGTAGATAGTGCGAGTGTGGGTTGAGCAATATATTTGTCGGGGTTGGCAATCAAATGACCGCGGAACTCTTCGATCTCAGCCTTGGTGGAGGCTGGGCCAACCAACATGCCATAGCCACCAGCACCATGGGTGAGTTTGACAACTAACTTTTCAAGGTTGGCCAGTGTGTAAGCAAGGTCATCAGGTTTGCGACATTGGAAAGTGGGAACATTATTCAGAATCGGTTTTTCACCAAGGTAAAACTCGATCATTTCTGGAACGTAGGGGTAGATCGATTTGTCATCAGCAATACCTGTACCAATTGCATTTGCTAGAGTCACATTGCCGGCGCGATGCGCAGAGAGTAGTCCAGCAACGCCTAGGGTAGAGTCTGAGCGGAATGCGAGTGGGTCAAGGAAATCATCATCAACACGGCGATAAATCACATCAACGCGCTCTGGCCCTTGAGTCGTCCGCATAAAGACCTGTTCATTCTTCACGAATAAATCTTTTCCCTCAACTAATTCAACTCCCATTTGTTGTGCTAGGTAGCTATGCTCAAAGTAGGCTGAGTTGTACATGCCTGGCGTGAGCACTACTACATTGGGTTTTTTCACATCGTCTGGTTTAACCGTCTTCAGGCACTCTAGCAATAGGTCAGGATAGTGTTCGACTGGTGCGACACGATACTTCTGAAACAAATCAGGGAAGAGGCGCATCATCATCTTGCGGTCTTCAACCATGTAAGAGACACCAGAAGGAACACGCAGGTTATCTTCTAAGACGTAGAACTCGCCTTCGCCGGCGCGCACAATATCGATCCCCGCTATCTGTGCGTAGATATCGCGTGGCACGCTGACATTGCGCATCTCTGGTCGGTATTGCGCATTGTTAAATATTTGTTCGGCTGGAACAATGCCTGCCTTAATGATGTCTTCGTCGTGATAGACGTCATAGATAAAGCGATTGAGTGCTTTTACGCGTTGACGTAAGCCAGCTTCTAATTGCTCCCACTCCTTGGCTGTAAAGATTCTAGGAACTTGGTCAAATGGAATGGTTCTTTCAGAGCCTAAATCATCCCCATAAACAGCAAAGGTAATGCCGACCCTACGAAATATTAGGTCAGCTTCAGCCCGTTTGAGACCCATCAGGGTGTCACTTTGCTGTTTTAGCCAGTTATGGAAAACTTGGTAGTGGGGTCTTGCTTTGCCGGTGGCATCAAGCATTTCATCAAAAGGCGATTTCATAGTTACAAACTAATGCCTTCAGAATGGTTTAGTTTCAAAGTTTGAAGCAGCTTGGTGCTGGGGTGCACTTTTATAGTGCATAAATGTTCGGATTTGACCCTATTAGCCCTAGGGATAGGCTCTGCTGCCTTTTTAAGCGTTTAAATCGCCCCGGGCAATGCGACCTTTTTGCACTTCCCATTCGCGTTCTTTGGTGGCTGCCCGCTTGTCATGCTGCTTCTTACCGCGCGCTAAACCAATCTCACATTTGACATTGCCTTTGGAGAAATGCAGGTTTAAGGGAACCAGCGTATAGCCTTTTTGTTCAACTTTGCCAATGAGCTTGCGAATTTCAATTGCGTTAAGAAGTAGCTTGCGCGTGCGCGTACTATCGGGAACGACATGGGTGGAGGCTGAAAGTAGGGGGGTAATGTGACACCCGATTAAAAACAGCTCCGCCTTGCGAATGACAACATACGCTTCCTTGACGTGCACGCGACCTGCTCGAATGGCTTTAACTTCCCAGCCTTCTAGAACCAGCCCTGCCTCGAAACGTTCCTCGATAAAATAATCGAAGAAGGCTTTTTTGTTATCGACGATACTCATATTTATTTAGCTTCTCAAGATCGATTATGGCAGACGTCTACAAGACCGTTTTAATTGGGCAGTCAGCTGACCGAATGTATGGTTTGGTAACTGATGTTGCTTGCTATCCCGAGTTTCTGCCTTGGTGTGGCGGCGTAGAGATTTTTGAGCAAAATGAAACCGTTTTGGAGGCCAAAATCAATATTCAGTTCAAGGGCATTAATCAGTACTTTCATACCCGTAATATCAACCATCGCCCTGAAACCATTGATATGGTCTTTGTAGATGGACCTTTTAAGCATTTTTCTGGTCAGTGGAACTTCATTCCCTTAAAAGAGGATGCTTGCAAGGTTGAATTCAAGCTCCATTGGGAGTTCAAGAGCGTTATTCTGGATAAGCTCATCGGACCTGTTTTTGGTCACATTGCTGGTACTTTTGTAGATTGCTTTGTTAAGCGGGCTGAAGATTTATATGGCCAATAATGCCATTAAGATCTTTATTTGCGATGCAAGGGATGGGAAGCCCATTCTGAAGGCTTTTCAGTTGAAATTGGCTGAGGGTGAGATTCCGAGCCTAGGGCAAGCCCTAATTCAACTAGGTATTGCTAGCAGTGCGGAAGACCCTGTTTTGGCGCGAAAGGGCTGTTTTGGGGTATTTGGTAAGCGCAAAGACTGGGATAGCCCTATTTATGAGGGTGACAGGCTAGAGCTTTATTCTCCACTCCTCATTGACCCTAAGACAGTGCGGCGTAAGAAGGCCAATCAAAATCAAGATGCTAAATTCCAAGCTGCCGCTGCTAAAAGAAAGGCTAGGAGGCTATAATCTGTTTTTGTGACTAGGGGTTTTGCATGCGACTCATTCAAAAAGCACTCACTTTTGACGATGTGCTCCTTGTACCGGCTTATTCATCGGTACTCCCTCGAGATGCCAGTCTGGCAAGTAAGTTAACTCGAGACATCTCGCTTAATACACCATTGGTCTCTGCGGCTATGGATACGGTGACCGAGGGTCGATTGGCAATCGCCATGGCCAGCGAAGGTGGTATTGGCATTGTTCATAAAAATCTTACCCCTGCCGAGCAGGCTCGTGAAGTGGCTAAGGTAAAGCGTTATGAGTCTGGTGTACTGCGCGATCCTATTACGGTTGGTCCAGATACCACCTTACGTCAAGTGATTCAGTTATCACGTGAACATGGTTTCTCAGGCTTCCCAGTCCTGACGGGCAAAGAAGTGGTGGGCATTATCACTAACCGAGATCTGCGCTTTGAAGAGGATTTGGACGCACCAGTAAAAACGAAGATGACGCCACGTGAGCGTTTGATCACTGTAAAAGAGGGCTGCACATTAGACGAAGCAAAACGCTTAATGAGCCATCATCGCTTAGAGCGCGTTTTGGTTGTCAATGACAAGTTTGAGTTGCGTGGCCTCATTACCGTTAAAGATATTTTGAAGGCCACTGAGCATCCTAATGCATGCAAAGACAGCGAAGGCAAGTTGCGTGTTGGCGCTGCTGTCGGTGTCGGCCCAGACAATGATGAACGGATTGAGCTATTAGTGCGCGCTGGTGTGGATGTCATTGTTGTTGACACTGCTCATGGCCATAGTCAGGGTGTGTTAGATCGTGTCAAATGGGTTAAGAAGAATTACCCGCAAGTGCAAGTCATCGGTGGAAATATTGCTACTGGCGATGCCGCAAAAGCTTTGGCTGATCACGGGGCTGATGGTGTTAAGGTTGGCATTGGTCCAGGCTCTATTTGTACGACTCGTATTGTTGCTGGCGTTGGCGTTCCACAAATTAGTGCGATTGTGAATGTAGCCACTGCGCTTAAGGGTACTGGCATTCCGTTAATTGCCGATGGGGGCGTGCGTTATTCAGGTGACGTTGCAAAAGCATTAGCCGCAGGAGCAAGCGCTGTCATGATGGGTGGTATGTTTGCTGGTACAGAAGAGGCTCCTGGTGAAGTATTTTTATATCAAGGACGCTCATACAAGAGTTACCGCGGCATGGGTTCTTTGGGCGCAATGGCAGATGGATCTGCTGATCGTTATTTCCAAAGCGACATTGTTGCTAACGCAGAGAAACTTGTGCCAGAAGGTATTGAGGGTCAAGTACCTTACAAGGGTAGTGTGCTTGCGATCTTGCATCAATTGACTGGTGGTATTCGTTCATCAATGGGTTATTTGGGTTGCCGAACCATTGAAGAACTTCATGAGAAAGCGAATTTTGTGGAAATCACTTCAGCGGGTGTGCGCGAGTCGCATGTGCATGATGTGAAGATCACCAAGGAAGCGCCGAATTACCATATTGACTAAGACTTAAAAGAAGGCTGTTTCTTTCGTGCACGACAAAATACTGATTCTTGACTTTGGTTCACAAGTAACGCAACTGATTGCAAGGCGCGTGCGTGATGCACGGGTTTACTCAGAAATTCACCCCTATGATTGCGACCCTGAATTTATTCGTAAATTTATCCAGGAGCAGGGCGGTAAAGGGATCATTCTTTCAGGCGGCCCCAGTTCAGTCACAGAGGTGGACAGTCCGCGTGCACCACAAATTGTTTTTGAATTAGGTGTCCCTGTCTTGGGTATTTGCTATGGTATGCAGACCATGGCAACCCAACTGGGTGGCGCAGTCGCTTCCGCTGAGTCTTTGGGTAAAGCCCGTGAGTTTGGTTACTCCGAAGTGCGTGCTCGAGGCCATACTAATCTCCTTAAAGGTATTCAGGATTTTTCTACTAGCGATGGCCATGGCATTTTGAAGGTATGGATGAGTCACGGAGATTCCGTCACAACATTGCCGCCTTCATTTAAGTTAATGGCATCTACAGAGTCTTGCCCGATTGCTGGCATGGCTGACGAAGAACGGCATTTCTATGCATTCCAATTTCATCCAGAGGTAACGCATACGATTCAAGGCACTGCAATTATTGAGCGCTTTGTACATGAAATTTGCAAATGCAAGCCTGACTGGGTAATGGGTGATTACATCGCTGAAGCTGTTGAAAATATTCGTAAGCAAGTTGGTGATGAAGAGGTCATTCTGGGTTTATCGGGAGGCGTTGACTCCAGTGTTGCCGCTGCTTTAATTCATCGTGCGATTGGCGATCAGCTTACCTGTGTGTTTGTGGATCATGGGCTTCTTCGTTTGAATGAAGGCGACATGGTGATGGAGATGTTTGCACGCAATCTTGGCGTTAAAGTCATTCGTGTTGATGCTAAAGATACATTTATGGGTCAATTAGCAGGCGTTGCTGATCCAGAAGCGAAGCGCAAAATTATCGGTAAAGAGTTTGTGGAAATCTTTCAGATAGAATCCGAAAAGATTGCCAATGCCAAGTGGCTTGCTCAAGGCACTATTTATCCAGATGTGATTGAATCTGCCGGTAAAGGTAAGAAGGGCGCCCACACCATCAAGAGTCATCATAATGTCGGTGGCTTACCTGAAGACATGCATCTCAAATTACTTGAGCCATTGCGTGAATTATTTAAAGATGAAGTGCGAGAGTTGGGGGTTGCCCTTGGCTTGCCGCGTGAGATGGTCTATCGTCATCCATTCCCAGGGCCAGGTCTAGGCGTGCGCATTTTAGGTGAGGTGAAAGCTGAATTTGCCAGCTTATTACAACGTGCTGATGCTATTTTCATCGAAGAGTTACGCAATACCATTGATGAACCCAGCCAAAAATCTTGGTATGACTTAACAAGCCAAGCATTCGCCGTCTTCTTACCAGTTAAATCCGTTGGAGTGATGGGTGATGGCAGAACATACGAATATGTTGTGGCACTCAGAGCAGTACAAACGCAGGATTTCATGACGGCACATTGGGCACATTTACCCCATGAATTACTAGGTAAGGTTTCCAATCGCATCATCAATGAAGTTCGCGGCATCAATCGTGTTGTGTACGACATCAGCGGAAAGCCGCCAGCAACGATCGAGTGGGAGTAGTAATTGAGCGTAAGTTGTTGATTTATATGGACTTAAAGTTACACATAAATCACACAAACGCCAATTAACACTTGTATTTAGGTACGATTTGAAGTTACAGTTACACAAGTTGCTACACAGCAAAGTAGCAATGAAAAACTGTAACTACCCAAGCCCAAAAAATGTCGCTGAAAAAAAAGACTTTTAGTGAAGATGAAATACTGATTTACGACGAGGCTGTCATCTATAAACGAGGTGACATATGGCAGTTTCGCTATTGGCTTGTAAAAGAGCGTAGGTATGTAAGACTTAGCTTGAACACTAAGAATCAAGTTACAGCAATAGACACAGCAAAAAAACACTTCGTAAAAATCAAGTCGGATACAGATAGCGGAAAGACTTACTACTCTAAAACAGCTAAGGATGGTGTCTTGATGTACTTGGAGTACAGAAAAGGACACATTGATAGCAGAACTACTAAGAGTATTGTTAAGGGTAGGTACGGAACAATACGAGCACACTTAGAGCATTGGCTAGACTTTATTGAGCGTGACACAAAACTAAAAGAGCTAGATAGAGATAGCTGTGCGGATTACGCTAAAAATAGAGAGAAACCAAGTGCTACAAAGACTACAGCTTTGTCTACGATAGCCAATGAACAAAGCACAATCAACTCAATGATGAAATGGCTTCACAAGAAAGGTGAGGTTTACATTGATGGATTTGACTTTGAAACGATATCAATTCGCAATACACCTGAAGAAGCTGTAAGACGATCGTCATTTACAGATGAAGAGGTATGGGCTTTTAGATTAGCAATACCTAAGTATATTGAAGAAGCTATGAAGGACTTAAACGACTTAGAGAATAAGGCGAGAGTGCTTTCTGCTAACTATCTACTAATAGCTTCAATATGTGGACTAAGAACAGGTGAGCAAAAGCAGTTGAAATGGAAAGATATTACATTCCAAAATCAAACAATCAAAGGTGAGCAAATAGACTTTGTAAAGATTAGCGTAAGAAAAGAGACAAGTAAAGTAAGAAAGTCTAGAGAAGTAAAGATAGTAGATGTGGAGTACTTTGATAACTTGTTCAAGCTAACAACTCCTACGCATACTAAGAAGCCATTCGCAGAAAACTTTGTATTCAGCTTTAATGGAATCAATGTTGTAAGTCAGAGAGCAGTTACTCATCACTTTAAGAAGATATTAGAAGCGGCTGATATTGATGTGGGTAAGCGTAAATTAGTGCCATATAGCTTTAGACATTACTTCATCACAAACAGAATTAAAGCAGGATTAAGCTATAAGGATGTAGCTGATATGTGTGGAACAAGTAGGACACAGATTGAAAAGACTTACTATCATATTGATGAAGATATCTTGACAACGCAAGCAATGGCTGGATACTACACAATAGATGGAATGATTGTTCCCAAATAGTATTTTAGCTATGCCTGTCGTCACCATGCTCATTGTTTTACAAATTACTATAAAAAATGGGTAAAACACCGCTCTTTAACGCCGAAAGACGCATTTGTGTGAAATATGGTGGGGGTATAGGTAAAAAATCACCAGCCCAAAAGTATAAGTACTTCACCTAAAAAATCCGTAGCTCAATTTTTTACGAAGCTAGGACCCTTTTCTAGTAGCTATCTTGTTCGTCATCTTCATGCGGGTATAGTTGTCTATTCAGCTTTGACTTGATAGGGTACTTGGTGGCTACAGTAGGCTTTACTGGGGGTATGGGTTTGATATGGGGTAAAGCTGTGGGGGCTACTGTTTTATTGGGTAGGGTAGTTGTGGTATTTGTTTGGGGTTGGGTAGGGTGACTAGGTAGGGCTCTAAGGGGTTGACTAGATTTAGCTGAAGGTTGGGTAGGGGTAGCAGTAGGCTTGCTAGGCTTAGTAAGGGGATTAGGTGGGGGTGGAGCTTTAATACTCGGTATTGACTTAGCTTTACTACTAGATTTACGCTTAGGCTTTAACTTACTCAATCTAGATTGCTCTGCCTTTTCTCTAGCTTGTTGCTCTGCTTGCTGTCTAATCGTACTAAAAGTAGTATCAAATATCAGTTGTAATAGCTTAAGTTGTTCTTCAGCGTTTGTAAATTCAAATAGTCTCATACAAAGTATCCTTTTCTTATATTTATAGAAAAGGATACTTGTACAAAACCATTGCTACTTTGCGAAGCTATCGCGGGTAGCTTTACTAACATCATTGATGAACTCATCTAGCTCACCATTTTCAATTGAGCCAGCGATGTGTTTTAGTGTGGTAATAAGTTCATCACCATTGCTAACTTCAATAGCGTTAGCACCTTTCTTATTAAGCATAAGTGTCTTAGAGCCATACTTGATAGCAAGATGAATCTTGCCTGTATCGGCAATCCAGAACCATTCTTTAACTCGCTTAACAGTCTCAATAGTCTTGCGTTCACCAGTTTCTTTATCTGTGAATGTTTTAAGACGCTTAGGTGCGTAGCTATTACCTTCTTTTTTAGCTGTACAAAGTTCAATTTGCTCTTGTACTTTAGCAAGCAACTTCAAGCGGCGATTGACTACTGGACTAACAGTAGATTGTTTCTTGCTTGTTACAAGTTTAAGTGCGGACATAGTAGCCATTTCATACTCCAAAGTAGTTACAGGAATAGCTACTGTAATACCTTTTAGCCTCTTTTCCTACCAAAATACTTTCAAAATCTGCCGTAACTTGTTGATATATATAACTTTTTCATAAAAATTTTACCTATCCTTACATTAAGCATAAATATATCTATACAAAAAATATAGGTGTAAAGATGCTTGAACAAGTAGTAGCGAAAAGAGATAACAGATTAGAAGTTGTTAAGTGGCTGACGAGTGCTAAAGAACTTGGTTTGACGCAAGGACTGACTGTTATGCCAAAAAAAGTATTTTACAAACATGTTCCAAAGTCACGCTATGTTGCTGATGGTAAGGTGTACAGACACTTAACAAGAGATGAGCTAGAAAGAGCAAACACAAGACTTGTACACCTGATGAACAAACTAGTTCTTAAAAACGCATACAAGCGTGATGGAAAAAAGTTAGTAGCTATAGGTAGCATAGAGGGTGATAACAGTAGCTGTGTTGATTTACACACACACTTCTTACTTCAAAAACCAGATAGCTACACTAATGAAGACTTCCATAAGCAGATTGTAAAAGCTATTGAGTTAAGTGGTGAATTTGAAATGAGCAATCCTAACTATCGTGCCGACAAAGATAGTGAGGACAAGATGTATAGATACAAGGTTGAAGAGATTACAGATGGTTGGTCGGGATACATTACAAAAAAGATAGATAAGCTAGAGCTAGATAGGCTCTACTTTTACTAATCTAAGCACTCCAGTCCTTAGTTGACGCTTGCGGTTAATGGTTAATAAGCACTTAAAGAGTGCTTAATTAGCGTAGCTTTGCCAAAAATAAGCTACTAAGCAAAACAGTTAAACAATTAAATCCAAAACTAGACGCACTAGAACAAGCTACAAACGCTTAAAACTGTACGCTGAATACCAGGACAGCAGAAAAGCGTATCAACAGCTTGTAGGGCTTATACGCAAACAGTTAAATAAGTGTGGCACTACAACAACGGCACTAGGAAGCAAATATAACAAAATAATAAGTTTTATTATATTTTGACGAAAAGAACAGCTAAGTCGTTGATTTTGAATAAGAAAACACTATGACACAAAAAGACAAAAAACAGGTAGGAATTTCTAATACAAGACAATACACTAAAAATGTAGAAAACATTACATTTGAGGTGAACAAGATGGCAAAGCAAGCTAAGACATTAACACAGCAAGAATTTAGACGAGTACTTGATTACATAGCTACACGAAAGCATAGTGCTAGAAATAGGGCTATGCTTCATTTAATGTACTGTGCTGGCACTAGGGTAGGGGAGACTAGTGCTTTACGCATTGAGGACGCTGTAGACTGTGATGGAAATGTTAGGCGTGAAATTTTACTCAAGTCAGATATTACAAAAGGCAATGTAGCTAGGACAATTTATATAAGTGACAAGCTACACAAGGAGCTAGATTCTTATGTGAAGACATTGGACATTAAAGACCGCAAGCGTAAGCTGTTCTATTCTCAAAAGAAGTCTAGCGATGGCTTCAGTCCAAACACACTTACGCAATACTGGCACTATTTGTTTTCAGCATGTGGTATTGATAACGCATCAAGTCATTCAATGCGTAGGTCTTTTGCTACACAAATTAGTAGCAAAGGAGTTGGCATTCGCGTACTTCAAAAGCTAATGGGTCACAAGTCAGCACAAACAACAATGGTATACATTGACGCAAGCGATGACATGATGCGTAAGGCAGTAGAACTTGTTTGATTACCAAGAATTTTTGCTAAGATTTTTTATATCATCTATAGCTTGATTAAGTAAATCAGTACCGTAGATTCTGTCATGCTCAATAGCATGAGAAAAATCTAACTTAGATAAGTCGTAATCATGAGGTGTTTTTGTATTGGCAAATTGCTTCAAAAGTCTTTCATGACAATCTTGCCAATGAGATACATTACCTTTAGCATTGTTAATTCCATTGAATAAATCTATAGCTAGATCTAGTTTCTTAAACTCATCTTCAGTAAATGAAATAGAAGCAATGTACTCTTCTCTTAAGGCATAAAAAGTAGATATAGATGTGTCAGCAACCCTGTACATCTTATAGCTCTTATATCGCAATGGCTTGTCAGCTATCCTAAATGCTTCGCTAATTATTCGCGAAAAGTATTCATCATCACTATTTCTTGTCTGTGGCTTTAGCTCTTCAACCAAGCTACTCTTTAGGAGCCTTTTTAGTTCGGCCTTAGTCGGTTTAATGTAATCATGAATAATTAAGAACTTGCCATATGTGTAGTTAGTCATGGGTTGTCTGTACATGGCAGTCCTTTAGATTTAAGTAGGTACGATGAAAGCTCAAGTTTCAAGCTATTTGAAATCCTAGCGTATCTTTATGAGCATGACAAGTAGGCATTGACACTAGGAAAGTGTTGGGCTAGAGTAGGGCTTTTCAACATAGCTACTACTAAGGAGAGCACACATGGGATTCTTTGACACTTACGGCAAGCCAGATGCTATCAAAGCAGACAAGAAGCTGACTACAGAGGAGATGCTTGAGCACGGTATTGAACAGCAAGAGAAGCTATTGAATAATGAAGAAGTGTTAAACAACAAGAATGAGCCAATTCGCAGTTGGTTTAGAGATGGACGCTTTGTTCCAAGCATAGGTATCTTTGGCTTGTTTGATGGACAGGCAATCAAGTGGAATAAAGGTACAGAAAAAGCTATGCTTGAATCTTTTAAGAAAAGCTATCAAGCTGGTGAATTCGCAAGCTACATCAAAGCAGTAGATAAAAAGCGTGAGGAAAATACAGCGAAATTAGCCAAAGCAAGAGCAAAAATCAAGAAGTGATAGTTATCAATCTAGAGTAGTTTTACTCTTATCTTTACTATCACTTAATATTGGGAACTTGATGGCTAATGTAATTAAGCAATCTGGCATAGATCGTCGCGTCTATTGGATTAAAGAAATTGAAAAACTGAGTGGTGACTTTTCTGGTGACTTTGATAGGCTTGAAAAAGAACTAAGTGAAGAAATCAAAAAAGACGGTGTAGACGCATTGCTAGATCATCTAAGATTGTCTGGTGATATACCTGAGCAGTACAGTCACGATAGTAGTGAAGAGAAACTATATAGCAAATACACTGATGCTTTACTCTGTGAAACATACAAGTTTTTAGGGTTCAAAAGTAATGTTCTTACTGAGAGAGCCGATGCGGCTGATGTGGATGCGTTTGCTAAGGAATATAGTTTTGTAGCAGATGCTAAAACATTCAGATTAAGTAGGACAGCGAAAAATCAAAAAGACTTCAAAGTACAAGCAATGGATGGTTGGAAAAGAGGTAAGCCATTTGCTATGGTAGTTTGTCCTATATATCAGTTGCCTATTAGGTCTAGTCAAATCTATGAACAAGCTAGTACAAGGAATGTATGTATCTTCACTTACTCTCATCTTTCTGTATTAGTAGCGTTGAAGCAATTGGCTGGTGAAGAAGCTGTAGATTCTTTGCTTCTTAAAATATTCAATTCTGTTAAGAATTTAATGCCTTCAAAAGATGCTCAAAATTACTGGAATGCTGTTAACAATACGATGCTTAGTTTTAATAGCAAAATTGATGAATTTTGGATAACTGAGAAGATAGCCGCTAGAGAATCAATAGTTATTGCTAAGGAGCAGGCTTTAACTTATCTACATAACGAACAAGATAAGATAATGAAACTATCGCATGATGAAGCATTAAAAGCACTCTTGAAAGTTCACAAATTAGATAGTAAAATAGAAGTCATTAAAGGCGTTTCCGACAATGATATTCTAGGAATGAGAACAAATTGAGCACTTCAAAATTAACAAACACGATTCTTAACGAAGATTGTGTTACTGGTTTAGTCAAGTTAGATGACAATTCAATTGACCTTGTAGTTACATCTCCGCCATACGATGGACTTAGAGACTACAAGGGATTTACATTTGAGTTTCCAAGAATTATTAAGCAACTTTACAGAGTTGTTAAAGAAGGTGGAGTAGTAGTTTGGGTTGTTGCTGATGCTACTGTAAAAGGTACAGAAACTGGAACTAGCTTTAGGCAAGCATTAGGATTCATGGAAGAAGGTTTTAATTTACATGACACCATGATTTTTAGGAAGGCAAATCCTATTCCTCAGATTTATAGAAAAAGATACAACAATGAATTTGAGTATATGTTTGTATTTTCTAAAGGAACTGTGGCAAAACATAACGCAATCATGGTTCCTTGTTTACATGCGGGATTAGAGCTTGGAACTACAACTTACAAAAACTATTCTAAAGGTGAGCAAACAAGAAAAAAATTAGCGAATCCGGTTAAGGCTGAGAAGGTTAAAGGCAACATATGGGAATATGTTGTTGGTAAGAAGAAAGAAGATCAGGAAGCTAAAGAGCATCCAGCTCCTTTTCCAGCTCAGTTAGCTAGAGATCATATATTGTCTTGGTCTAACGAAGGAGATATCGTTTTAGATCCTATGTGTGGTAGTGGAACTACTTTGCGTGTTGCTAAAGAGTTAGATAGAAATTACATTGGTATTGATATTAGCGAAGAGTATTGTAAAATTGCCGAACGAAGAGTAGCCAATGCTGACAATGCTTCTAATTTAGATACTCATCAAAAATCTCTTATTTAGATAGAGGTATAGACTTGTAGCGTTGTAGGGGAGTTTTTTAGTTACACATTGTGTAAGTTCTACAAATTTCCCTATGTATACTAATACTCTCAAAAACAATTAAGAATCCTTAAGTCACCAAAATGTTACGCAAAAGTTACACAACTCACAATTTTGAATTACAAGTTGTTGATTTTGTTGTGTTTTATTTGTGGGCTACTACTGAGTGGGAGTAGGCAATTTAAGCCTGCCACTCCCATGCTTGAGTTACGAGAAATTTCCCTCGCAATCTTGGTAGATACGGATGTGCAAGCTAAGGTAAGTCGCTTGCATTGCTTATTTGATGAGTATCAGCAGCAACGCATTACTTTAGACCTGTCTGTCAACTACAGCTTTGAAAAATCAACGCTACCCGGGCGTCCCCAAAAGCCAGACCTGGTGCCACCTTTGCAGGTTCCAAAAAGAAGAATGGATACCGTTGAGGGTAGGGCAAGCTTATTGCACTCACTCGCTCATATTGAATTTAATGCCATGAATCTTGCATTAGATGCTATCTGGCGTTTTCCTGATATGCCTACACAGTACTATGAGGATTGGTTAAGGGTTGCGAAAGAAGAGGCCTATCATTTTAGTTTGGTGAATAAGCACATGCAGTCATTTGGCTTTACCTATGGCGATTTTCCAGCGCACAATAGTTTGTGGGAGATGGTTGAGAGAACGACAGATGCAGTGATTGCCAGAATGGCATTAGTTCCAAGGACCATGGAGGCAAGAGGTCTAGATGCGGTTCCTGGAATTCGTGATCGGTTTAAGCAAATTAAAGATAACAGGGCAGTTGAAATCTTGGAGATTATTCTCCATGATGAAATTGGTCATGTATTAATTGGTAATCGCTGGTTTAATTTCTTGTGCGCTAGAGATGGCATCTCACCGATTACAGCTTATAGAGAGCTAGCTAAGAAATATCGCGCGCCCACTCTCAGGGGTCCATTCAATATTGAAGCACGCAAGCAGGCGGGGTTTACTGTGGAAGAGTTGAACCTCATGGAGTCATCATGAAGGTTCTTAGTCTCATTCCGCCGATGACGCAGCTCAATACCCCCTATCCATCTACTGCTTATCTCACTGGTTTTTTAAGATCTCGCAATATCGCTGCGGTGCAGGAGGATTTGGCGCTTGCACTAGTGTTGAGTTTCTTTAACTCGGCCGGCATGTCTGAGATGCGCACTCAAGCCCTCAGGCTAGCCGAAGAGAATCGTAGCGCTAGTGCTAATTATTTTTTGGATGCTTTCGAGCTCTATCAAGATACGATAGAGCCCGTAATTGCATTTCTGCAGGGGCGTGATAACACCTTAAGTTACCGCATTAATGCTCGTGATTTTTTGCCGGAGGGTCCACGCTTTTTGTCTCTGGACGCCTTCGATGATGGAGAATCTAGTGATCCCTTGGCCTGGGCATTTGGATCATTAGGGGCTCATGATCGTGCCCGCCATTTGGCAACTCTATATTTAAATGACTTATCGGATGTGTTGCGCGATGTAGTAGATGACCGCTTTGAGTTTGTGCGTTACGCTGAATCGCTTGCCAGTAGTCAACCAGTATTTAATCCACTGGCCGATGCTTTACTTGCTAAGCCAACGCTGATGGATTTGCATCTTCAGAAATTAACAACCCAAGCAGTAGAAAAGCATCAGCCGAGTCTCATTATTTTATCCGTGCCATTTCCTGGGGCCATGTATGCAGCTCTCAGAATTGCGCAAACGATTAAAGCCCAGTATCCAAATATCAAGATTGCCTTAGGCGGCGGTTATGTCAATACAGAATTACGTGAGCTTACTGAACCACGCATATTTGATTTCGTAGATTTTATTAGCCTAGATTCGGGTGAGCGCCCCTTGCTTGCAATCCTTGATCATCTTAATGGCAAGCGTTCAGCAGAAAGGCTCGTTCGCACCTTTGTTCGTAACCAATTTGGACAAGTTCAGTTGATGAATTGGCAAGAGCCCGATATTCCATTCGAAGAGGTTGGTGTAGCGACTTGGGATGGCTTGCCACTAGATTCTTATTTATCACTCTTGGATATGCTTAACCCGATGCATCGGCTTTGGAGTGATGGTCGCTGGAATAAGCTGACAGTGGCACATGGTTGCTATTGGAAAAAATGTAGCTTCTGTGACGTCAGCTTGGATTACATCTCTCGTTATGAAACCGCATCAGCTAGCCTTTTGGTCGATCGGATTGAGCAGATTGTTGCTGAAACCGGGCAGACAGGATTTCATTTTGTGGACGAGGCAGCGCCACCAAAGATTTTGAAGGCACTCGCTGAAGAACTTATACGTCGTAAGGTGCTGATTTCTTGGTGGGGCAATATTCGCTTCGAAAAAACCTTTACCCCTGAGTTAGCGCTTCTCCTCGCTAAGAGTGGTTGTATTGCAATGTCTGGTGGTTTAGAAGTTGCGTCGGATAGATTATTGAATCTCATGAAAAAAGGCGTGTCTGTGGAGCAGGTGGCTCAGGTCACAAAAGGATTTTCCGATGCCGGGATTTTGGTACACGCTTATCTCATGTATGGCTTTCCAACACAAACAGTCCAAGAGACCGTAGATGCATTGGAGTACGTTCGACAGCTATTTGAGAATGGCTGCATTCAGAGTGGGTTCTTTCATCGCTTTACTTGTACCGTCCACTCTCCTGTTGGTAAAAATCCAGAGGAATATGGGATTAGCTTGATACCACTCCCGCCAGTAAGTTTTGCTAAAAATGACATCGCCTTTATTGATCCAACAGGTGTCGATCATGATGCCTTGGGGGTAGGGCTTAAAAAGGCGATCTATAACTTCATGCATGGGGTTGGTCTGGAGCAGGATGTACGTACTTGGTTTGAGCATGGTGAGATGGTGATTCCCAAGTCCAAAGTTTCGCGAAAGAAAATTGCCAAAATACTGCAGATACACTAATTTTTAATCTTTACTTGATTACAATATCCAATAGAAATAGGGCTGTAACCCCCTTATATTATGGGAAAAATATGAAACTATCGCGTCGAGCTTTCATTACCTCAGCAGCCTTGACTCCGGTTGCTTGTGGTATTCCGCTTTCGTATGAGAGGGGCACGCCTGTGGCGCAGCCAAAATCAATTCCGATGGTGCGACCACCCCAAGTTGGGCAGGAATGGTCTTATATTAAGCGCAACGTATTTGATGGCAAAACTCGAGGTCTTACTACTGAACGAGTTGCGTCTATTGGATCAAGCATCGTGATTGAGAAGACTGATGAAAGTGGCGCTAAGTTAGGTAGTGAAGTTCAAGGGCCTTGGGGGATGGTGATTACTGATTCTCATTGGTCACGCACCATTAACTTTAACCCAGCAATTCCGCTATGGCCTCAAGAGCTAGCAGAAAACTGGAATAAACAGGTAAATACACAATATACATTTTCTGGCTATCCGGAAAGCCCCAATAAGTGGCAGTTATATATGAGTGCACATGGTTGGGAGCAAATTACGGTCCCGGCCGGCAGTTTCCTTACCTTGCGCTATCAAAACCTCATTAATTACGTCAGCAATGATGACAATAAGATCGACTGTGTTCGCAAAGAAACAGTATGGTTTGCGCCTAGCATCGGACGTTGGGTTGCCCAAGAATCCTCAGGTTCCTATCAAATTCGAGGGGAAGTTGGCGCATTTATTTTGGAGGATAGCTTTCAGTGGCAACTAACTTCTTACAAATAAAATTGCTTGGGCGCTCATTGCGCTTAGTGTTCTTGTTGACAGCAACTATATTGTTATCAGCTTGTATTTCTTCCCAACCTTATCCAACTGGGGTATCGGTAGTACAGCCCATACCCACTCCGCCCGTGCGCGCCCCAAAAGTTGGTCAAGAGTGGGTATACAACATCCGTAATGTGTTTAACCAGGAAGTGGTTGATGTTGTTACAGAGAGAATTGTTTCGGTTGGTGAGCAGATTCGCATTCAGAGGGTGGGCGCAAAGGCCGGCCCTTTGCCAGACGAAATTCAAGGTCCGTGGGGCTATGTTATTCAAGACCCCCATTGGACTCCGCCACAGCAGTTTGTAAAACCAGTCCCTTTGTGGCCCGAGCAGCTCTCGGCTGGCTGGAAACTTTTTTATACCACTGGCTACCAAGTGCTGGGTTACCCAGACGGCACGTATTATTGGTCGGCTAACCTGAGTGCAAACCAATGGGAATTGATGAAGACTCCGGCCGGTGAGTTTTTGACCCTGCAATTTCATAATCAAATACCTAGTTTTCAGAGTAATGACATCTTTCGTATCGGGAATACTCGCGACGAAGAACTGTGGTTTTCCCCGGAAATTGGACGCTGGGTGATTCGCAGAAGCTTTGGACGCTATGTCACTAATGGCGTTTATTGGGGCAATGCATACTGGGAAGATTATCTCCAGTGGGAGCTTGTGTCCTGGAAATAAGCTTAGAGCTTAAAATCAGCGCATCACTATGTATACCGTTAAAGAACTTTTTCCAACCCTTCAGGGTGAGGGTGCGCACGCAGGACGTGCGGCTGTGTTTTGCCGTTTTGCGGGTTGCAATCTTTGGAGCGGTCGAGAGGAAGATCGTTTGACATCTATCTGTCAATTTTGTGACACAGATTTTGTCGGTAGCGATGGCTTTGGTGGTGGAAAATTTGAGACGGCGATTGCATTGGCTCAGGCTATTGAGTCGGCGTGGAGATCTACATCTGCGGGCCCACAAAAAAGATATGTAGTATTTACTGGTGGTGAGCCTTTATTGCAGTTAGACGAGACCCTAATTTCAGCATTGCATCTAAAAGGTTTTGAAGTTGCCATTGAGACCAATGGGACCATTAAAGTGCCAAAAGGTGTCGATTGGGTTTGTGTGAGTCCCAAAGCTGGTTCGGAGTTAGTTGTTCTGCAGGCCGATGAACTCAAGCTTGTTATTCCACAGCTTGGTCATGGTGATCTCGGAGCGCTTATGGCTAGATTTGAAAAAATGGATTACCGAAATCGCTTCTTGCAAGCAATGGATGGCCCAAAACTGAAGGACAATATCGAATTAGCTGTACGTTTATGTCAAAAGTATCCATTGTGGCGGTTGAGTCTTCAGTCTCATAAACTGATTGGCATCCGCTAGACGCTGTAATGACACTAAGAAAATAAGAAATGACCACTCAACAAGCTGCTATCTCTATTACACGCCGTCTTGAATTTGACTCTGGCCACCGCATTCCGAATCATGATGGCCAATGTAGACATCTCCATGGTCATCGTTATGCCATCGAAATTACATTAGCTGGAGCCATTGCAGATCATCCAGGCAAAGCAGATGACGGAATGGTTTTGGATTTTGGGGATATCAAGCGTTTAGCTAATCAATACATTGTTGAGCCTTGGGATCATGCATTTTTAGTCGCCAAAGAAGATGAAGGTTTGGTTGCTTTTTTAGGAAGCCTGCCAAATCATAAAACGGTTGTGATGGATCATGTGCCCACAGTTGAGAACCTCGCAAATACAGCTTTTCTAATTTTGCAACCCGTATTTGAGAAAGCATTTGGTGGGCAGTTAAAGCTAGCATCGATTCGTTTATATGAAACCCCCAATTGCTGGGCAGACGTTACTCATCTATAAATCATGTCAGCTGAGCTCGATCATCAGTTTATGCAAGAGGCTTTGGAGCAGGCTAAGTTAGCCGGTCTTGCTGGTGAAGTTCCTGTAGGGGCAGTGCTCGTTCGTGATGAGCAGATTATTGCTCGTTCATTCAATGCCCCAATTGCAAACCATGATCCTAGCGCTCATGCTGAGATGTTGGCCTTGCGAGCTGCGGCCACACAAGAGCAAAACTATCGACTACCTGGTTCTACTATGTATGTTACTTTGGAGCCCTGTGCCATGTGTGCGGGTGCGATGTTGCATGCCAGAATCGAGCGCGTTGTTTTTGGTGCGCCCGATCCTAAAACGGGCGCTGCAGGTAGTGTGATAGATTTGTTCTCTATAAAACAGATCAATCATCAGACGCTCTCAGAAGGTGGCATTATGCGAGAAGAGTGCGGTCAGTTACTGCGAGATTTTTTTAAGGAGCGGCGTTGAAGCAGATTCATTTGATTGCTCCTTCTGGGGCTAGCTTAGACATTCGTAATCCATTGGCTGGCATCGAGTGGTTGCGGCAGCAGGGGATTAACATTCACAATGTAGAGTGCGTGAATAGGGTTGAGCAACGTTTTGCTGGATCTGATGCAGAGCGCCTGGCTGAAATCAATCAACTGCAACATCTTTCTCCAGACGATTTAGTCATGGCAGTACGCGGTGGATATGGCATTCATCGACTGTTGGCTAATATCGATTGGGATGGGATTGCTAGAGCTATTAAGGGTGGTTTGCAGATTTGTGGGCATAGTGATTTAACGGTATTGCAGTTAGCTTTGTTGTCGAAAACTGGAGCCATAAGCTTAGCTGGCCCCATGCTCAATTACGACTTTGGGTCCAAAGATGAGCAGGGTAATTCAATAACGCCAAATGCTTTTATGTGGAAACATTTTCAGAAGGCTGTTCAGGAACATGCCTTGGATTGCGAAGTTATGACTGCACAACCTTATCTTGGGAAGGCAAATTCGGGATCGAGCTCCGGAGTACTTTGGGGTGGTAACTTAACTGTATTGGCTGGTTTAGTTGGGACGGCCTATATACCAACATCTGATCAAACCCAAGGTGGCATCTTATTTTTGGAGGATGTGAACGAGCATCCTTATCGCATAGAGCGTATGTTGATGCAGTTATTAGATGCCGGTATTCTTGCCAATCAAAGCGCCATTCTTTTGGGTGGGTTTTCGGAATATCGGCTCTACGATCATGATCGAGGCTACCGACTTGAGAGTGCGATCGAGGCTATTCGTGCAAAACTTTCATCCGAAATTCCCATCTTGACTGGCTTGCCTTTTGGGCATCAAGCAGAAAAGTTAACCTTGCCAGTCGGTGCTACTGCAAATCTTACTTACAGCGTTCATGGATTTACTCTTCGCTCGCAATGGTGAATGTATAGTGCCTTGGCATTCGCTTTGTAGAGTGTTTTTGCTGGGAACAGCTTTACTATTTACGGGCCTTGCCATGGCAATTGAAGAACCAAAATATTCTGTAGTAGACAATGATCCGCCATTTGAATTAAGGGCTTATGAGCCCTTAATTCTGGCCGAGGTAAAGGTTAGTGGCGATATGGATTTGGCTTCTAGCCAAGGCTTTCGACTGATTGCGGCATATATTTTTGGAAAAAATCGGATCAATGAGAAAATTTCTATGACTGCTCCGGTTGGCTTTGAAGAAAAAAGTACAACAATCGCTATGACGGCACCTGTCGGAATCGAATCAAACCAAACCATCTCAACGGTTTCATTTGTGATGCCTTCTCAATATACGCTTGCAAGCTTGCCCAAGCCTCTTGATGAAAGAGTTCAATTGCGTGAAGTTCCTGCCACCCAAAAAGCAGTGATCATATTTTCTGGTTTTTATAACGAAGAAAAAGTGAAGGAAAAAACGATCGAGCTGGAAAGATGGATTCAAACTAAAAATTTGCAGGTTGCAGGCCCGCCTAATTTTGCTCGTTACAACCCACCCTGGACATTGCCTTTTTTAAGGCGTAATGAGGTAATGATTGAGGTGCGCGCTAGATAGACTAAGAGTTTAAGACTCAAAACTCTTTAGTAAATATTCAGCATCATCACCTTGTCTCAAAGCCCTCACAAGAGTTGGTAGTGCTTCGGAGAGATTCTTTTCGAGGGTCCATGGTGGATTAATCACAAACATTCCACTTGCCTGAAGGCGGCGTTCACCTGGAGCGTTTTCAACACGCAACTCTGTGTGTAGCCATGGACGTTTATGGTTAGCAGCAATTTTTTTCATGCGATCGGGCAATGCGGCAGCCTCTCTTCGAGAGAGAACGGGGTACCAGATGGCATAACAACCAGTTGCAAAGCGCTGCAGAGCCTCTTCCATCGCAGTTTCCACATGGCGATAGTCTTGCTTATCTTCATACGAGGGGTCGATTAAGACTAAGCCTCTTCTGCTGGGTGGGGGTACCAAGCCCTTGAGTCTGACAAAGCTATCTTCTGCGTAAATATCAATTTGCTTGGCTTGCTTTAGTTGATGGACGTTATGACGCAAAATATCTATCTCTTTGGGGTGAAGTTCAAAGAGCTTGAGACGGTCCTGTGCCCTGAGAAGGCGCGCCAAGATAAAAGGGGAGCCCGGGTAGACAGTAATCTGCTCTTGAGGGTTTTCAGCGAAGATATGATCTAGATAATCCTGGATACCCTTACCAATGTCCTTGCCAGATGATTTGCATTCTTGAGCAAATTTGACCAACCGAAAAATACCGCTATCCGCCTCTTTGCTAACCGCGGCAAAACCATCCATGAGGCTGTAGATCCCAGCTCCAGCATGGGTATCGACGATTGTGAGGGCGCCCGGTTTTTCTTGGAGATATTCAACTAGATGAATCAAGGTCAAATGTTTCAGGATGTCGGCGTGACTACCCGCATGAAATGCATGGCGATAACTAAACATGGCAACTTAGCATGGTGACTCAGGCAGTCTTAGCTACTTGAGCTTTAATAAATAAAATCAGGGTAATTGCAATCAATCCTGCTGAGGCGTACTGCACGGGCTGATTTAGTTCTAAATCTATGACTTGGGTGAAAAGTGCAAAGATGGCAACTACTCCACCGGCGGCAATAAAACGGGGCCAAATTTTATTTGGAAGTAATTGGCCCTCTTTGAGGAATTGAGCAAGTTTTGCACCCAGCATCCCACACCATAAACCCACGCCAGCCCCCGCTAGCACATCAGGAAGCCAGTGGGCCCCAACTGCAATACGGGAAAGGCCAACCAATGATGCAAGGATAAAGAGCCATAAAAGTGGGCTACGTTTATTGTTTGAGGATGCGAAGTAGAGGGCGCTTGCAATAGCAAAAGCAGTGAGGGTATGCCCAGAAGGAAACGCCTTCGAAAGCAAAAGATCTCCAAGACGATGAAAGCTGCCCTCAGCTAATACGCCTGCAGGCCTGGGCAAATCAAAAAAAGGTTTTAGAACAGAGCTGGCAATCGCAGAAATTACTCCAGAGAAGATGCCGGCACTGAGGAATCGGGGAGCAAGTAAAAGCAAAGGAAAGGCAATTGCAAAAATTCCCCAGCCATTTCCGAGATAGGTCAGGAAGGCCCAGACATTGTCTGGAGCTATTTGAGTTAAGCGATTGATAGCTAAAAAACTACTTGTCTGTAGGTCGCCAAAATAAACGCCACATGCTAGACCTATTGGCAATAGAGGTAAAAGCCAATTCACTACCGAGAACTTCTGATTGCTCATACCGAGGAGCGATTCTTTGCTTGATCGGCACCCCGAATTTGAATCGACACCTTTTCTAGCACTTGGGCAACTGTGATAGCTTGCATGCAAACGTTATCGTGGCACGGTGTTTTTCGATGATTGGCGGCACTAACGCAAGGTGAACATGCGAGGTTTGCAGTAATCGCAATTGAATTACCAACGGAGCCATAAAGAGCCGGTGTTTCAGGGCCAAAGAGCACAATAGTCCGCAATGGGGTTACGGCCGAGAAGTGCCCGGGCCCTGAGTCATTGGTAACCATCACATCTGACAATGTATAGAGTGGTGGTAATTCAGCAAAACTGACTTGACCTGCAAAATTCAGTGCGTTTTTAACATTAGCAACTGTGCGAACTGTTTCGACATATTCAAATTCAGCGGGGGATCCTGTAATTAAAATCAGATCATCTGGGTACTGTTGATGAATGCTCATAATAAGTTCAGAGAAGCGCTGCTGCGACCAGCGGCGCTGTGGTAACAAATCACTCGCATTTGGGTTAATCAGAATAAGACGCTCTTTGCCTTGCGTAAATAAAATACCCGCTTCACTTGCCAAGTGCTCAATGCGCTGGCGAACCCGAGTCATTGCTGCAGGATCTATGACCGCTTGCTCTAATTTGACTTCAGCATCAGAAATAGAAATTTTGCTAAAAGGTGTTTCGATCTTGCTGGCAAATGCCGCATGAATCAATGAAAGAAAATTTTTCGTAATGTGAATATGTGGGTTGTAGTGAACCTTGCGCGTGAGCATCGCCCCGCGCCATAAACCTTCACCATGGAAAATGTGATAACCAACACGGCGCCGTGCCCCACAAAGACCCGTCAATAAGGCGGTAAAGCGTGAGAATAATTCTAGATCAATCACGGTATCAATACGATGACGGCGCGCCACAATCAAAAATCGGGCTGTGTCTTTAATTAAGCCACCTAAGCTAGCAGAGTCAATCGTAAAAATATTCTCAGGTTTAACTGTATTTAATAGGGTCAAGCTTGCACGATTGCTTTTAAAGATCAAGAAGAATAGCTCTGCTCCGCGGGCCTGCGCATTGCGCATTGCTGGGTCCACTAAAATTGCGCTACCCATTTCCGATAACTCAATAAAGAGGAGCTTGCGTGGCGTTTCTGATTCACGGGAGAATAGATTCTTGATGCCATCCGCTAGTGCTACAAATGGAGTGACTAGGGCGCAAAGCGGGACGCCGACCCAATGGTCGATCGCACGCATGGTATTGACACTAATGCTCATAGTTTGACTCTAAATATTATTTTCGTTTTAATAAAAAGTAAGCGCCGGGTAGTACGCAAAGTACTGTGAGTGCGCCATAGCTCATTGAAGCCAATACCGTAAGGGATGGATTTACCCCCCAAAGTGCTAATACTGAGGATAGTGTTGCCTCACGTAGCCCCCAGCCTGAGATACTAATGGGCAACATCAGTAATAGACTTAAGGCTGGTAGACCAATCATGAGGCCTTCGATGGGCGCATTGGCTCCATAGGCTTTTAAGCAAAAACCTAGAGCAAGAATGGTGAGTAGATGGATGAAGATAGCAAAGCCTGCTTGTGCCATGTTCATTGGCCAAGAGAAAGCCAGTCTAATGCCTGGAAGAGCATGATTGAGTTGAAGGCGATCCAATGTTTTCTGAAGAAAATTGCGCGCGGGAGTCCAGGCCAATATCACAGCTATCATTAAGCCTGAAAAAATCATAGTCGCAGTCACAGCATAGCCAAGGCCAACCCCCCATGCCGCTAGGGTGGCTCCACCCAAAATGAGACCGATGCCTCCTAAAAGATTGTTACCGGCCAATCCCAGCAAGCGATCCACCAATACCATGGAAAAACTGAGACGTAATTTAGGAGGCGCATGCCCCAGATCTACCGCGTGATGTAACTCTGCATCAAGCTCTTTAGTTTCACTATATTTACCGCCGCGATTTAAATGGCTTGCGGTAATGGCGCGATAGCTATCGCCACCGAGAGTGCTAGGCAGACCTTGATTGATGAGACCGCCAGCAAAATAGAGCGCAACATATTCCACTACACTCCCTTGAAAACCAACTTTCCGCATTAAGAAGCCCCAACGCAGGCCGCCACAAATAAAAGCCAATGTAATAGCAAGACCAGCTGCTAAAAACCATTTTGGCTGCATATTAATTTCAGAATCCAGCAAGGTATGCCAATCAATGCCGCTAGTGGCTTTCCAGAGGAGGGCTAGCGATAACAAAATACGAATAGTTGGCCAAGCACGCTTGAGCAATGCTTTCCACCCAGATATGGCATTTAGGGTGGGTTGGGGTTGTGAGCTCATAGGCGTAAGGATAATGCCTTGAGCACCTAAGGTCTTGAAATTACTCTGGTAAAGCGATGTTTTGCCAGTTAGTGCAGAGGCTAAAGTCAAATTTGGACAATTTTTGTCCAAAACGCATGATTTCAATGCTGTCTAAGGACTTGCATGTCTCGAATCCTGGCTTGTTTCCAGTAGGAGTTGCAAAACTCATCCCGGACCAACTGATGAGTAGTGCGCTAGCCCCTGGGGGTAGCTGTCCAAACCACAGGTCGAATTGATCTTGGCGTTGATCAAGGACCAACACAGGGGTAGGACTTGCATACCAGGCTGCCCGACTAGCTAGAGTCCAGTTTTGCACCACAATGCTGTCAATCTTGTTGGTTTTCGCAAGCTGTGCGGCTTTTTGACCAGCCATTTTCCAGCCATAGAGATCTGCAATCGGGTTTGATTTTATGGATGCCGAAGAAAGGCCGCCAGCTAACACCAATCCAAATCCAAGTAAGCACAGCAGAATTTGCATGCTGAGAAATAAGCGAATCAAAATGCGATGATGCATTGACCATGCCTTTGCCAGACCAATGCCGGCAAAAGGGGCGAGACAAAACCAAGCGGGACTTGTCCAGTGAGGCAGTCCGCCTCCGCCAGATAGGATGGTAAAAATAGCAAATGGAATCAAGAAAAAGCTGAGTAAAGATATTAGAGATAACTTTGCGCCATGAAAGCAGTTCTTGAGAAACAGGCAGCCGCCAAGCAATAAGAGTGGTCCAAAGGATGCGATCTGTATTCCTAAGAAAGCTGCCACTCTGCGCCATGCCCAAGTACTACCACTACCGTGGGCGATTTGATATTTAAAGGAGATCCAGTCATTTATCCAATTCCAATAGAGCACTGGAGTAATGCAGAAGATGGCAATAACTGCGGCAAGCCAGAAACCTAAAGAAGCAATCCAAGGTTTCTTGGGGGTGCTTAAGAAAACGAGGAGTAAGGCGAAGGTGGTGAAGATGCCTGTGTACTTGCTTAATCCGGCTAATCCCAAAAGTAATCCAGTGAGAACCCAATCCATGAGGCTAAATTGATCTTGCCTGAGCCATCGCAAAGCCATCAACATTAAACCAAGACTGAACAGAGATAGGAGGCTGTCCGGCAATAAGCCAATAGCTAAAATATTCGGGAGTGGAGCTGCAATCACGGCAAGTACGGCGAACAGACCGCAATTGCTTGCCGAAGGGAGCGCACTGGTGAGGTAGCCAGTGTTGCGACCTTGAATGAAATGATGAAGTTCAAGCGTAACGTGATAGATCAGATAGCAAGAAATGATCCAGAGAGATTCAGGGATGAGTCGAATAACTCCTTCGGAGGAAGTTAAGGCGACTAGTGGCCATTGAATCCAACCCACTAATGGTGGGTGATCAAAATAGCTCCAGGCCAAATGCTGTGCATATAGTGCGTAATGCGCTTCATCGACAGAAAATTCAATAGCAAAACCCAAGGCAAGGTGAATCAGCGCAGCGATGAAGATGCAAATTGCTGCTGATATCGATGGCGATTGCGATGGTAATTGGTAGCGCATCTGGTTCTTTATTGTTTTGTCTGAAATGATTTTAGACTTACTTGGGTATTTATTTGGGACAATATGAAGATGAGTGCCCAGCTTACATTTCCTCTCACTAAAGCCTTTGTTGCGCGCATGGCGGTTTATGCTTCGATATTGATTGCAATATTGAATTTAGTTGCCTGTGCTGGCTTTTCTCGCAATTCAGTGCAGGATGAGTCTGGGAAGGTGCTGTCAGTGGATCAATTACCGGCACAGGAAGAGCTTCCCAAATTTTCGGCTGAAAAAGCACGTGATGGCATGCCAGTAGGGTGGCATTTTTATCGTATCGCTCCATATAAAAAGAATACTATTTACCGCCTAGAAAATTACCAAGGAAAAACAGTATTAAGCGCTAATTCAAAAACATCTGCTTCTGGACTCGCAATCAAGCTTCGACCACGTCAAGCACAAAATCTCTGGTTAAAGTGGGAGTGGAAGACGGTGGCGCCTATACCCGCAGCTGATAACGCCGAACACACACAAGATGATGCACCACTGCGCATTTTGGTTGCATTTGATGGGAATAAATCAAAGCTGACTCTAAAAGAAAAAATGACTTTTGAAATGGCGAATTTAATCAGCGGACAAGAGATGCCTTATGCGACTCTGATGTATATCTGGTCAGGCAAGACGCCGGTTAATACGATTCTGGATAATGCCCATACATCGCGGATCAAAATGATTGTGGTCGACTCTGGTTGGGAGAGCTTGGGGGATTGGCGTAAGCATGAGAGAGATCTGGCAACTGATTACAAACGTGCTTATGGAGAAAATCCTGGGGAGGTGATTGGAATAGCCTTGTTGACTGATACTGACAACACTAAATCAGAAACGCGAGCACTTTATGGTGATATTGAATTGCTGCGAAAGAATCAAAAATAAAGATAGCAAAATAGCAATTAGGGCCTCAGTCTATTAGTGAACCGGCTGCCATCGCTTTAACAGCAAGGCATTACTCAGAACGCAAAAACTCGATAGCGCCATAGCGCTTCCCGCAAGCATAGGTGAAAGATAGCCTAGCGCTGCCAGCGGAATACCAGTGGCATTGAATATAAAAGCCCAAAATAGATTTTGCCGAATCTTGTTCCAGGTGCGTTTAGAGATGTCAATCGCATCAGCGACCAAGCTAGGGTCACCCCGCATTAGGGTGATTCCTGCCGCTTGCATGGCGACATCGGTGCCCGTAGCCATTGCCATGCCAACATCAGCGGAGGCTAGGGCCGGCGCATCATTGATGCCATCACCTATCATGGCTACCCAGTGACGCTTCTCCCCAGCATGACGCATTTGTAACTGCGAAATTATTTCCGCCTTATTGCCTGGCATGATTTGTCCAAATACCTCATCGATTCCGATGGCGTCTGCAACACGCATTGCGGCAGAAGTGTTGTCTCCCGATAGCATGACCGTGCGAATATGAAGCTTGTGTAATGCCGCGATCGCTCCTTTGGCATTCGGTTTCAGTTCATCGCCGAAAGCAAAAAGTGCAATGGGACTTATTGGGAGTTCTGTATTCATCAGTACTGAAACTGTTTGCCCAAGATCAAAAGAAGTTTGTGCTTTTGCAAGAATAGATTGGTACTCTGGGTGTTGATCGAGCGAGGCAATGCTTTGCAAGCAAAGTCGTTTCCCGACCCACTGTCCAGAATTTGGAGTGCCCTCAATCCCAATGCCTGGTAAGGCCTTGCTCTCGGAGCTAGCAATCGGCGGGATGCTCCGCTCCATTGTGGCGCCTAGTAGCGCTTTAGCCAGAGGATGCTCGCTCCCCAATTGAAGTCCTGCTGCAGTGGCTAAGATTTCAGAATCAGGTGAGTTCATGAAAGGAGCCAGTGTAAGTAGTCGCGGGTGACCAATGGTCAGCGTACCCGTCTTGTCAAAGGCAACAACATCGAGTCGATGCGCTTGCTCCAGTACCTGTGGATCCTTAATTAAAATTCCAAAACGTGCAGCGACACCAGTACCCGCCATGATGGCTGCGGGGGTGGCAAGTCCAAGCGCACAAGGACAGGCGATCACCAAGACAGACACCGCTCGTAAAATTGCAATTGCTGCTGAATCGAGATAAAGCCAGTTGGCAATACCCGTAATGATGGCAATGAGGATTACTGTGGGGACAAAAATGGCGCTGACCTGATCAACCAGTTTTTGAATCGGCGCTTTTTGTGTTTGCGCTTCTTCCACTAGGTTGATGATTTTGGAGAGTACGCTTTCTACTCCAATAGCTTGGGCTTGAACGATGATGGCAGCTTCACCATTCAGGGCACCACCAATGACTGTTGAGCCTGGCTCTTTTTTGATGGGTGCGCTCTCACCGGTTAATAAAGATTCATCTATGTGGCTGTTGCCCATCAAAATGATGCCGTCAACGGGGATTCTTTCGCCGGGCAAAACCAGTACATGATCTTTGGGGAGAACTTGGTCTAAGGGTAGTTCGCGATAGTCATCTAAGGCGGTAATGTCATTAATAGCAATTGCAGATTTCAAAACCTTGGCGTGCTCTGGCCAGAGTTTTTGGAGTGCACGAATTGCTTCGCTAGTTTGACGTTTCGCTCTCGCTTCAAGCCACTTACCCAGGAGGACCATACAGATAATGACGGCTGCACCTTCAAAATAGAGTTCATGCTGAGCGTGAGTTGAAGTCTGCATAAGGTAAAGACTTAGACCGTAGGCAGAGCTAGTTCCGAGGGCAACCAATAAATCCATATTGCCAACTCCGGCCATGAGTGATTTAAAGCCAGCCCTATAAAAGCGCCAGCCCAAAATGAATTGCACTGGCGTTGCCAGGGCGAGTTGCCAGAGGGGTGGGAGACTCCAATGAATACCAAATGGCATGAGAAGCATTGGTAAAAATAGTGGAGCAGACAAGGCAAAGCTCAAAATTACCCGACCTAAGCCATCGGCCGCCCAGAAAGACTGCGGTGGTTTTTCTGAGTGAGCGCCTTTGGAGTGGCTTAATGTTGCTTGGTAGCCAGTTTTTTCTATGGCCGCAATCACATCCTCAACAGTCGTTAATGAGCCACTTTTTAGCCTAACTCGGGCCTGCTCAGTCGCAAGATTGACGGTTGCTCCTTCTACCCCTGGGATTTTGTCTAAAGCCTTTTCGACGCGACCCACACAGGAGGAGCAGGTCATGCCCCCAATATCAAGGGTGTAAAACGCTGGAATTATTGGTTTTGGATTGCTCATATGGAAGATAATCTACTCTAAGACCCTAAATTAGGGGTATTACTTAAATTAAAGTCTAAGAGGATTTGCCATGTTGAGCCTAAAAGTCTCTGGAATGACCTGTAGTGGTTGCATTAATGCGGTTACTAGGGCAATTCAGGCGCAAGATCCTCAAGCCAAGGTAGCGGTGGACTTGGTCACCCAAATCGTAGAGTTGGAAACGAGTTTAAGTGCTCAGACTGCTAGTGCGCTCATATCAGATGCTGGTTTCCCAGTCTCTCACTAGGCATTGTTTAGAATGTTGGCAAACCTAACAAAACCCGTAGCTTTTGTTCTTAAAGGATTGTGATTTATGTTCTTCAGTAAGCTAATGCCTCACGATGGGAACTTTTTTGTACTGTTTAATCAGCATGCCGAGCAAATTGTGGCAGCCTCTGAATCTTTTCTAAAGTTCATTGAGCACTATAACGATGAGGCTCTGCGTGCTAAGTACACCCTAGAAATAGATCAAGCGGAGCACGCCTGTGATGATGTCGTAAAAGAGGTGCACCGTCGTCTTCATAAAACATTTATCACCCCGATCGACCGTGATCAAATTTTTTCGTTAATCAATACCATGGATGATGTGGCTGATTTGATTCAGAATGGTACTGAGGCTATGCACCTTTATAACGTCAAGCAAATGACGGAAGAGATGTTGCATATGGCTCAGCTGTGCAATCAATGCTGTATCAGCATGAAAAATGCAGTTGCTACCCTAAAAGATATTTCTGATCCTGAGGTGGCAAAAGCTGCCCTGAAGACTTGCGATGAGATTGATCATCTTGAGTCTGGTGCGGACCGCCTGCTCTCAACGGCAATTACGAGATTGTTTCGCGAGGAAACTGAAGTACGTGAACTGATTAAATTGCAGCGCATTTATGAATTGCTTGAAGAGGTTACCGATAAATGTGAAGACGTTGCCAACTTAGTTGAGGGCATCGTTCTTGAGAACTCTTAAGGCGTACTAAATTGCCTTCAATACAAACTGCTTTTTGGGTGGTGGCACTGTTGGTGGTGCTAGCCTTAGCCTTTGATTTCATGAATGGTTTTCATGATGCGGCAAACTCTATCGCCACAGTAGTCTCCACAGGCGTTTTGAAGCCGCAGCAGGCAGTTATTTTTGCGGCATTCTTTAACTTTCTCGCAATTTTTATTTTTCATTTAAGTGTTGCGGCAACCGTCGGCAAGGGGATTGTTCACCCATCATCAGTCGATTTGCATGTGATCTTTGGCGCACTAATTGGCGCAATCATTTGGAATATCTTGACCTGGTATTACGGCATCCCCTCTAGCTCCTCTCATGCCTTAATTGGGGGGCTAGTTGGTGCCACTATACCAAAAGCTGGTTTCGCAGGCTTGGTTTGGTCCGGCATTATTAAAACAGTCGCCTTTATTTTTATATCACCGTTTGTTGGCTTCTTGCTCGGTTCGCTGATGATGCTTTTGGTAGCTTGGGTTTGTAGAAATGTGAACGTGGCGAAAACGGATCGCTGGTTACGTCGTTTGCAATTGGTATCGGCTAGTGCTTACAGCTTGGGTCATGGTGGCAATGATGCGCAAAAAACCATTGGCATTATTTGGCTTCTACTGATTATTACTGGCTACGCTGAAGCTGGGGCAAGCATGCCGCCAATGTGGACCATTATTGGCTGCTATATAGCAATTGCCATGGGTACGATGTTTGGCGGTTGGCGGATTGTTAAAACGATGGGGCAAAAACTTACCAAGCTCAAACCAGTAGGCGGCTTTTGCGCTGAGACGGGCGGAGCAATGACTTTATTTGCCGCAACAGCCCTGGGCGTTCCCGTATCAACTACCCATACTATTACTGGGGCTATTGTTGGTGTTGGCTCTACCCGTCGTGCCAGTGCAGTTCGTTGGGGTGTAGCTGGTAACATCGTTTGGGCTTGGATCTTTACGATTCCAGCCACTGCAATGATGTCTATGGCAGTCTATTACTTGAGTCTTTGGCTCTTCTAAATCTACCTGTTGAGTTGGGCGCGCTGATCTTCAGCAAAGAATCCCTTGTGCGGTTAATCTACCCACTATTCAAAAATTAGCAACAATAGATCAATTAATGTATTTGGCTACCCAGTTTTGGTGTAGCTATTCTTAGGAGAATGTAGTGGCAGTCACGATTGAAGTCGTACAGGCAGCGCTAAAAGGTCTAGTCGACCCCAATACTCAAGTTGACTTTGTAACAGCTAAGGCGGTTAAAAATTTGCGCGTTGAAGGTGGCGACATCTCTTTGGATATTTCTTTGGGATATCCAGCAAAAAGCCAATTTGATGCAATCCGTAAATCGGTGATTGCTGTTTTGCGTAATCTGCCTGAGGTTAAAAATGTTAGCGTTAATGTGGGTAGTCAAATTGTTTCGCATGCAGTTCAGCGCGGGGTGAAGTTATTACCAGGCGTTAAAAATATTATTGCGATTGCAAGCGGCAAAGGTGGCGTTGGTAAATCCACCACTGCCGTAAATCTCGCATTGGCTTTGGCAGCAGAGGGTGCTCAAGTGGGTGTTTTGGATGCTGATATCTATGGCCCCAGTCAGCCGATGATGCTTGGCATTACTGGCAGACCAGAATCGATTGAAGAAAATACTATTGAACCTATGGAAGGCCATGGTTTACAAGCAAGCTCTATTGGTTTCTTAATCGAGGAAGATGCACCCATGGTGTGGCGTGGCCCCATGGTCACCTCTGCTTTAGAGCAATTACTACGTCAAACGCGGTGGCGTGATTTGGATTACCTGATTGTTGATATGCCCCCAGGTACAGGAGACATACAATTAACGCTCGCACAAAAGGTGCCTGTTACTGGCGCTGTTATTGTCACCACCCCTCAGGATATCGCCTTGCTCGATGCGCGCAAAGGCCTCAAAATGTTTGAGAAGGTCGGCGTCCCTATCATTGGCATTATTGAGAACATGAGCACTTACGTATGCCCCAAATGCAGTCATGAAGAGCATATCTTTGGCTCTGGCGGCGGCGAGAAGATGTGCAAGGAGTATGGAACTGATTTCTTGGGGGCTTTGCCATTAAATCTTTCCATTCGTGAGCAGGCAGATGCAGGACGCCCTACGGTAGTTGCGGAGCCGGATGGCGCAATTAGTGCTATCTATAAAAATATCGCTAGACAGGTCGCAATTCGAGTTGCTACTCTCTCCAAGGATATGAGTAGTAAGTTTCCCAACATCGTTGTTCAAAATACCTGAGGATTTATGCGCTTTGCGGTAGTAATGCGTAAACAGAATATCGATAACCCATGGATTTCATTCAAATGGGTGCCGCAAGAGGTGTTGCCCGATTTTGGTGAATTTTCATCCACTACAAAGCACGGTAATCAGATTTCTGGACAGTTTCTGGCGCGTGATGATGGTGGTGAATCTTGGCTCTTTACTGGATACGAGCTGAATTTATTTCCAGATGAGGCTGAAGGTTACTATCTGAATTTATCCGCTACCAAGCCATGTTGGTTCGTGATGTGGCGTCTAGAGGAGGATATTGAGCGCTATATTGATGGGCAATTTATAGCCCTTGCTAAATCAGATACAACTATCGCAGTACCTCATCGCTTATCCGTTAGCTATAACGAGGCGGGGCGCCTATTGGATGGTGGTGAGTCAGTGGATAGCATTCCAATGACTGTTGAACATGCTTCTTGGTTGCAAGAGTATGTGAATGAGCATTATCACCCTGAGCCTAAAAAGCGCCACCGCCCTCAATCATTTAAGGGCGCCGATCGCCCGCTGGAAAAATAATGGCGGGCGGCTTTTTAAATCGGTGGTCACGTCGTAAAGCGGGCGAACCAGCAGGGCTGGAAAAACCCCCAGCGGAATTAGCTCGTCAGGCAGAGCCCGCTACCCCCGAAGTGCTCGATGCTCAAACGCAGAAGCGGGATCTTTTAGTGCCAGCCACCCTAGACGATGTCGAGAAGATTGATCGGTTTGCTCCTGATTTTTCTGCTTTTATGCAACCAGGAGTGGATCCCGCCGTTCAGCAAGCCGCCCTGAAGAAAATGTTTTCAGACCCCCATTTCAATGTAATGGATGGTTTAGATATTTATATTGATGATTACTCTAAGCCTGACCCAATTCCTTTGGAAATGCTCAAGCGTATGGTGCAGTCAGATATGTTGAATATTTTCCGCAAGGGTGAGGGCAGTGCAGAGGAGGGTGAAAAGCAAACTGCCGCTACTGCTCTCGAAGGCAGTGAACAGCATCGGCTATCTGGCGATCAAGTTGATTTAACATCCCCACATTCAAGTGCTGATTTAGGAGGGGTTTCCTCAGACAGCACTCCTTCGGATCGAAAAAATATTGAAGAAAATGATTCATGAGCCAAAAATTAGTCTGTAACTGCAACGGCACAATGCCATTGGATTCGAAGGCATTAGGTGTCACGCTGCATACCTCTTTGTGTCGACAGGAGGTAGGTTCTTTTCTGAAAGCGTTGGATGGCGATGATTCACTGATAGTCGCTTGTACGCAAGAGGGCGCATTATTTCAAGAGTTGGCCACCCAAGCTGAAAAACCATTAATAGCACCACTACGTTTTGTAAATATTCGTGAAGTAGCTGGTTGGACTCAGGAGGCTAAGAATTCTGGGCCTAAGATTGCTGCGCTGCTTGCTTTGGCGGATATGCCAGAGGCCGACCCTGTTCCTGTTGTGAACTACGAGAGTCAAGGTAGATTATTCATTATTGGCCCCGGCTATCAAGCCTTACCCTGGGCTGAAAAATTAAGCGACTCACTTGATGTCTCAGTTTTGTGCACCGAGCCAAGCCCTCTGCCGATCGCCAGAAACTTCCCAGTCTATACCGGAAGCCTGACTAAGTTAGATGGCTATCTTGGCAATTTTTCGGTCAATTGGGATTTGCAAAACCCAATTGATCCAGAAATGTGTACGCGTTGTGGTGCTTGTGTTGACGCTTGCCCGGAAAATGCAATTGATGATGCATTCCAGATTGATTTAGATAAATGCAAATCACATCGTGCCTGCGTTACCGCTTGCGCTGGTATTGGCGCCATTCAGTTTGCTAGGGTTGAACGTCAGCGTACTGCAGAATTTGATTTGATTATGGATTTACGTGTTGATCCAATGATGCGTATGAGTCAGACTCCTCAGGGATATTTTGCACCTGGAAAAGATCCGCTTGAGCAAGCACTTGCTGCCAACCAGTTACTTGAATTCATTGGCGAGTTTGAAAAGCCCAAATACTTTTCCTATAACGAAAAGATCTGTGCTCATGGGCGCAACGGCAAAGTGGGTTGCAGTGCCTGTGTTGATGTTTGCTCTACCGGCGCAATTAGCTCTTTATTTAAGAGTGGATTGGGCACGGTCGAAGTCAATCCAAATCTTTGTATGGGTTGCGGTGCTTGTTCCACAGTTTGTCCATCTGGCGCAATGCGCTACAACTACCCAAGCGTTGAACACCAAGGTAAAGAAATAAAACTACTGGCTAATGTATTTAGCGCAGAGAGTCTTAAGGCGCAGCAGGTCACCGCGCCGAGCCTTTTACTCCATTCGCTTAAGGTTGGTTCATCACTGATTGATTTGCTAGGACGCGCAGCGCATTTAAGACCCAAGCACTACGAAGGTTTGCCTTCATTTGTTCTGCCTTATGGCATTGAGCATATTGCCTCTACTGGCTTGGAGCTTTGGCTAGGGGCTCTCAGTTATGGTTTTGGTGAAGTTATCCTACTAATGAGTGGCGATGAAGATCCTGCTTATCGCAATGCATTGGAAACTCAAAGTGCCTTAGCGAATGCCATCTTGAGCACCTATGGATTTGATGCTCGCATTCAACTGGTCCAAGCTAGTGGTGCTGATGATCTCGAACCAGTTTCACTTGCTATGGGTAAGTTGCGTCAGCGGGGTCCATTGCTGCAGGTGTGTACTCCTGCAACTTTTGGTTTAAGTAATCAAAAGCGCGAGACTCTTGAGGCTCTTTTAGAGCATTTTCAAAAACAGTCCAAGACGTCTATTCCAGACGAGGGTGCTGCATTGCCAAAGTCCTCGCTCTTGGGTGGAATCAGTATTAATAAAGAAGCCTGCACCCTTTGTATGTCTTGTGTCGGTAGTTGTCCAGAAGGTGCGCTATTGGATAATCCAGAAGAGCCCAAGCTGTCTTTTATTGAAAAGCAATGTGTACAGTGCGGCATTTGTGTGCAGACTTGCCCGGAGCAGGCGCTTGCCTTGAGCCCGCGACTATTGACTGTTGAGCGTCGCAAACAAAGGGTGGATCTTAATGAGACCCAAGCCTTTCATTGCATTAGCTGCGGAAAACCTTTCGGTACTTTGAAAATGGTTGATCTGATGCTAACCAAGTTGGGTGCGCATGGGGCCTTTGCTGGTGCCGCCATGGACAGGCTCAAGATGTGCAGTGATTGTCGAGTGGTCGATATGGTGAAAAAAGAAACATGAGTGAACAAGCAAAAGAAAATACCTCTACCGAAGTGGGTGATGTCGGTCTACCAGAAGATCTTGCTAGGGCCGACTTATATGGCTTAATTGCTAGACTCTTTCATCAGCCACCAGATCAAGATTTGCTAAATCAAATTGCCGCCTCCATTCCCGAGGGGCAAGAAAGCCAGGCAGATGATGCTCCCTTATCTAAGGTTTGGCATAGCGTCGTTGAAGTAGCCAAATCCAATACGGCAAAAGCTTGGCACGATGAGTTTGATTTGAACTTTATTAGTGTAGGGCGCCCGAACGTTGTGCTCAACGGGTCTTTTTATATGGCGGGTCATTTAAATGAGCGGCCCTTAGTTGAAATCCGTCGCGCTCTGGAGAGCTTTGGATTGGAATCGGCTGAAGAGGTGACCGAGACTGAGGACCATATTTCTGCGCTGTGCGAAGTAATGCGTTACTTGATTGCTGGGGATGATGTTGAAATATCAAACCTTACTAATCAAAGGGTCTTTTTCAATGACCATATTCGCCCTTGGTATGACGAATTGTGCGATGCAATAGAAGATATCCCTGAGATGCATCTGTACCATCCGGTAGCCGCTCTCACCAGAGAATTTCTAGCCATTGAAGGGCAGGGCTTTGACATGATTTGATGTTGCGATGCAATAACAACATGATTTACCAATACACGCCAAATATTTCGAAGATGTGTCAAAAGTGCCATTTCCATTTACACTTGACCAAAGTCAAGTTTCACCAAATAGGAGCATAAGATGAGCGCTAAATCTAAAACTGTCGTAAACGAAGAGGGCAAACCTTCTCGCCGTACATTTTTCATCGGTGCAGGCGCCGCAGTCGGTGCCGTGGCAGTGGCTTCACAAACCACTATTGGTAAGGCAGTCATTCAAGAGATTGGCAGTAGCGTTAAAGGTAAAGATGACGGTTACCAGTTATCCGAACATGTCCGTAAATATTACAAAACAGCTTTGCTGTAATCAGTTGATATCGCCCCATCATATTCATTGCTGTTAATAAATAAAAAAATTCTTTCCAGGGAAAACATATGAGTCTGACTCGTAAATCCAATACCCCACAAAGTAGTCGTTCAGTACCCAGCTCACGTCTAATCGGCAGCCTAGCGCGCGGGCTTAAAGCTGCGGTACCCACAATGGATCGACGCACTTTCTTAAAGCGGTCCGGAGTTGGTGTTGGTGCCGGTATTGCTGCTAGTCAATTAAGTTTGGTGCAAAAAGCCGTAGCTGAGCCAAGTAAGGCTATGCTAGACGGTAAGGGTAAGATTGAAGTGAAACGATCGATTTGTACCCACTGCTCAGTAGGTTGTGCGGTTGATGCCACAGTTGAGAATGGCGTCTGGGTACGTCAAGACCCTGTTTTTGATTCCCCAATCAATATGGGCGCGCATTGCGCCAAAGGTGCAGCACTGCGTGAGCATGGTCACGGAGACTTCCGTTTGCGTTACCCAATGAAGTTGGTGGATGGCAAGTATGAAAGAATTTCTTGGGATCAGGCTTTAACAGAGATTACTGCGCAGATGAAAGATCTCCGCACAAAGTACAGCCCTGATTCCTTGTTCTTTATTGGCTCCTCCAAGCACAATAATGAGCAGGCTTATTTATTACGTAAGTGGGTTTCATTCTTTGGAACCAACAACACAGACCATCAGGCGCGTATTTGTCACTCCACAACGGTTGCCGGTGTTGCAAACACGTGGGGCTATGGTGCAATGACCAATAGCTATAACGACATGATGAATGCCAAGGCTGCCTTATACATTGGCTCTAATGCTGCTGAAGCTCATCCCGTGTCCATGCTCAGCCTGTTACATGCAAAAGAAAATGGTTGCAAGGTCATTGTGGTTGATCCGCGCTATACCCGAACTGCAGCTAAGTCTGATCAGTATGTGCGCATTCGTTCTGGTTCCGACATTCCTTTCCTGTTTGGCGTTCTGTATCACATCTTTAATAACGGTTGGGAAGATAAGAAGTACATCAATGACCGCGTATACGGCATGGATGAGATTCGCAAAGAAGTGATGGAGAAGTGGACCCCCGCGAACGTTGAGCAGGCCTGTGGTGTTCCAGAGGCTCAGGTCTATCAAGTAGCCAAGACCATGGCGCAGAACCGCCCAAGTACGCTAGTTTGGTGTATGGGTCAAACACAACACACCATTGGTAATGCGATGGTTCGTGCTTCATGTATTTTGCAGTTAGCTCTAGGCAACGTCGGTAAATCTGGTGGCGGTACGAATATTTTCCGTGGTCACGATAACGTTCAGGGCGCCACAGACGTAGGCCCTAATCCAGATTCATTGCCAGGCTACTATGGTCTTGCAGCCGGCTCGTGGAAGCACTTTGCCGCTGTTTGGGGCGTTGACTACGAGTGGATTAAAGGCCGTTATGCGCCAGACATGATGGAGAAATCCGGCACAACAGTTTCTCGTTGGGTTGATGCTGTTCTCGAAAAGAATGACATGATCGATCAGCAGACCAATGTAAAAGGTTTGTTCTTCTGGGGCCACGCGCCTAACTCACAAACTCGCGGCCTCGATATGAAGCGCGCGATGAATAAGTTGGATTTGTTGGTGGTGGTAGATCCATATCCAAGCGCGACAGCAGCCATGGCGGCAATGCCTCCAGCTGAAGGCGATGTTGTTAATAAAAATCGCAACGTGTACTTGTTGCCGGCGACAACCCAGTTTGAAACTAGCGGCTCTGCGACAGCTTCTAATCGTTCACTTCAGTGGCGCGAGAAAGTCATTGATCCATTATTTGAGTCTGTTCCTGACCATGTGATCATGCAAGCTTTTGCTGACCGCTTAGGTTTTGGTCAAGAGTTATCGGCCAATTACAAAATGCTGAACTCCAAGTTTGCCGGTAAGCAGTGGAGAGAGCCACAGGTTGAGGATATCTTGCGTGAGATTAATCGTTCGTGCTGGACGATTGGTTACACCGGCCAAACTCCTGAGCGTCTCAAAGCGCACATGAGAATGGTTGGCACATTTGATCCTAAGACCCTGAAATCACGTGGTGGCGTTGACCCAGTATCCGGTTACGACACTACTGGTGATTACTATGGCCTGCCTTGGCCTTGCTATGGTACGGCTGCAATTAAGCATCCAGGCTCACCTAATCTCTACGACACCAGTAAGAGTGTGATGGAAGGCGGCGGTAATTTCCGCGCCAACTTCGGGGTTGAGAGAGAAGGTAAGTCCTTGTTAGCTGAGGATGGTTCCCACTCTAAAGGTTCTGCTATTACCACTGGATATCCTGAGTTCGATCATGTGTTCATGAAGAAACTGGGTTGGTGGGATCAACTTACCGATGAAGAGAAGAAGCTGGCTGAAGGCAAGAACTGGAAAACTGACTTATCCGGCGGTATTCAGCGAGTGGTGATGAAGAATGGTTGTCATCCATTTGGCAATGCAAAGGCACGCGCAGTAGTTTGGAATTTCCCTGATGCCATTCCAATTCACCGTGAGGCTTTGTACAGTACTAATGAGCCAATGATGCGTAAGTATCCAACTGCGGCTGACAAGAAGAATTTCTGGCGCTTACCAACGCTTTATAAAACCGTTCAAGATAAGAATTTATCCGAGAAGCTGTATGAGAAGTTCCCGATCATTTTGACTTCTGGCCGTCTGGTTGAGTACGAGGGTGGTGGCGATGAAACCCGTTCTAATCCATGGCTGGCAGAGCTGCAACAAGAAAACTTTGTTGAGATCAACCCTAAGGCAGCTGAAGCCCGTGGCATTAAGAATTGGGAATATGTTTGGGTGAAGTCACCAACTGGGGCCAGAATTAAAGTGCGCGCTTTAGTGACTGAGCGCGTGGATCAAGGAACTGCATTTGTGCCATTTCACTTTGCCGGTTGGTGGCAGGGTGCAGACTTGCGTAAATACTATCCTGAGGGCGCCGCCCCAATTGTTCAGGGTGAAGCGGTTAATACTGCAACAACATATGGTTATGACATGGTGACAATGATGCAAGAAACCAAAACTACCATGTGTCAAATCGAAAAATTTGCCTAAGTTAAAAAATAAAGTCAGGAGAACACCATGGCAAGAATGAAATTTATTTGTGATACCGAGCGTTGCATTGAGTGCAACGGCTGCGTCACTGCTTGTAAAAATGAGAATGAAGTTCCTTGGGGCGTTAACCGTCGTCGTGTGGTTACTGTCAATGATGGCATTATTGGCCAAGAAAAATCTGTATCTGTAGCCTGTATGCACTGCTCTGATGCACCTTGCATGGCGGTCTGCCCAGTGGATTGCTTTTACCGCACTGACGAAGGCGTGGTTTTGCATGACAAAGATATTTGTATTGGTTGTGGATATTGCTCATTTGCCTGCCCATTTGGTGCGCCTCAATTCTTGAGTAAGGGTGCTTTTGGTGTACGTAGCAAGATGGATAAGTGCACATTCTGTAGCGGCGGCCCAGAAGCGAATGGCAGTGTTGCAGAGTTTGAGAAATATGGCCGCAATCGTCTGGCGGAAGGTAAATTGCCTCTATGTGCCGAGATGTGCTCAACCAAGGCCTTGATTGGTGGCGATAGCGAGATTATTTCAAGCATCTATAACAAGCGTGTGGCAGTTCGCGAGTCAAATGGTAAGTACGCCGGGTCTAATATCTTTGGTTGGTCTACAGCTTATGGTCCTTCAGGATCAGCTGCGCCAACCCCAACCCCTGCTGACAAAATTCCTGGAGCAAAATCATGAAATTGAATTTCAAAACTCTGGGAGTCTGTTTGGTAGCAGGAGTATTACTTGCTGCTTGTTCTGAACCTCCTGAGATTGCTGCTAAAGCTGCCAAGCGTCCTGACGTTGCCCCATACATGGGGGCTGACAATGGCTTTATGACCAAGGGTTGGACGCCAGGCAATCAAGGAAGCTGGACGGAGGCGATTAATAAGCGCAATCAGAGTCAATCTGAGTATTCACGCGTTAAGTGATCAGTTAAACAACAATAAAGATAACGAAGACGTTTAAGGACATTTGTATGAATCGATCATTCTCTAGTGTTAGTCGCTCTTGGGTTCTGGCTCTTGGCATTTCGCTAAGTCTCCTAAGTGGGGTCTGTTTGGCGGAACGTGCGCCGATGGATCCGCTTCCATCGCCAAGTGGTATTGATATCCCCAAGAATTTGAATGCCATCCCAAATGGTACTCAAGCTCAATCACAACCAGCGAACAGTGCGCCTGCTAGCGGTCCAATTTGGGAGTCTGCCAATAGTGATCCACTGAACTATGTCAGCATTCCTGATAAGCAAGCTGGGGTATTAATTCAGAGGGCGGGTCAACAATGGCGCTTGATTCGCAATGGAATCATTACAGTTTATGGTGGCTGGCTTTTGGCATTTGCCTTTTTTGGCATCATTGCGATGTATACAGTGAAAGGCTCCATTAAATTGCACGAGCCCTTATCTGGTGTCATGGTGAAGCGTTTTAATGGCTTAGATCGTTTTACTCATTGGACTATGGCAGCAAGCTTTTTAGCGCTTGCATTTACGGGTCTGATGATTTTGTACGGGAAGTACTTTGCTTTGCCGCTGATGGGTGGCATGGCTTATGGATCCTTCTTGATGGTTTGCAAGAACATTCACAACTTCACCGGCCCTTTATTCACATTGAGTATTGTGGTCTTCTTTATCCTATTTGTTCGCAAGAACATTTTTGGTGAAGGTGATATGGCATGGCTACTTTCTTTTGGTGGCATCTTCTCCGGCAAACATGTTCCAGCAGGATTCTTTAATTTTGGTGAAAAGTTTTGGTTCTGGTTTGGTATGGTTTTCTTGGGTCTTACGATCTCAGCCTCAGGCTTTGTGCTCGATATGATCGTGCCCTTTATGGATGTTCAATATTGGCGCGGCACAATGCAACTGGCAAATATTATTCATAGCTCAGCAGCACTATTGATGACGACAATGGCAATGGGGCATATTTACATCGGAACGATTGGCATGCAAGGTTCAATTGATGGCATGAAGACTGGCTATGTTGATGCTACATGGGCTAAAGAACACCATGAGATTTGGTATAACAAGATCAATAAATAAGGACAAAGCCATGAAAAAAATCATTGCTTTCACATTTTTTATATTTGCCAGTGCCGCATCATTTGCAGCATTGCCGCCTTTAACGCCTGAGGCTCAAGCCGCCGCCGATCTTGCTAAAGCGAAGGCAGCCTACGGAGATAAAGTTGGCGCCTTTCAGTTATGTCAAGCTCAAAACAGGGTGGCTGATCGCTTTAAGGTTGCTGGCACATCAGCTCCTGCGGCTTGTGTAGCACCACCTCCATTTGTTGCTCCTGTGGCTGCAGTACCCCCGCCAGCTGCTAAATAATTATTCAGTCAACAGCTCTTGATGTAGGTAGCGTTTAGTTGCTGCCGTTTGAGGGTTTGAGAAGAAAGGGCCTACGGGTCCTTTTTCTTTGATCTCGCCATCATCAATGAAGATGATGTATTGGGCAATTCTTTGAACTTGTGCAAGTTGATGAGAGGAAAAAATTACCTCGAAGCCTTGATTGGTGAATCCGCAAATCATGCGCTCTACCTGCTCGGTTGTATTGGGATCTAAATTAGCGGTGGGCTCGTCCAGTAACACGATATTGGGCTTTTGCAAAATAGCTCTGCCAAGGCATAGCTTTTGTCTTTCTCCTGCAGATAGCTTATGCGCGGGACTATCGGCAAGGCGGGTTAAGTCAGTCTGCTCAAGAATTGCGTTGATTTGCTCTGCCGTAATACTGGGGTCTGCGTCCGTCGCTATACAAAGATTGCTGCGAGTCGAGGCCTTTATCATGGGTGTGTGATGCAAAACTAAAGCGGTTTTTGCGGGCAAAAACGAGAAGGTTACAGTGCCATAGTCAGGAGACAATAAACCAGCCAGCAACTTGAGTAGGGTAGTCTTCCCTGCACCATTGGGTCCAATGCAGGCAATAATCCGATCGGCGGGGATGATGGCATATGGAATATTAAGAATGACCCTGTCATCTCGCTTGACGACCACATCCTTGAGTTCTATGAATTTACTAAATTGCTCACTCTGATTAACCATAGCGACGCTCTGCAATTTGACGAACAGCAAAAGTAAATAGGTTAGCCAGCAGGACAATCAGCAGCAGAATGATCCCAAGAGCTAAGGCAAGGGGAAGATCCCCTTTGCTCGTTTCAAGGGCGATAGCAGTTGTCATGGTGCGGGTAGAGTGGTCAATGTTTCCCCCAACAATCATCACAGCTCCCACCTCAGAAATGGCCCTTGCTAAGCCAGCCAAAATGGCAATGCTCAACGAGAAGCGACAATCCCATATTAGCCATTTAAGGCAGGCTAGTCGCGGTAAGTGCAGGGCGAGGAATGAGTCCCTGTGAATGCGCCAGGAGTCTTCCAGTATTTGACGGCTTAGGGCGGCAATTAAGGGGGTTGTCAGCAGTGTTTGGGCAATGATCATACCCTTAGCGGTAAAAAGCCATCCCCATGATCCTAAAGGCCCTGAGCGGGATAGGAGGAGGTAGACCAGCACGCCAACAATCACCGTTGGTACCCCCATGAGGGTATTTAAGGTGACAATGATCCCTTTTTTGCACTTAAATTCTTCCGTTGCAAGGAGAGCCCCCAAGGGGAGTCCTAATATGGTTCCGAAGAGTAATGCTGTCAGGCTGACCTGAAGGGATACTAAAACGATTCCCAGTACACCGCCGTCTAGATGGGCTAAAAGTAGGAGGGCGTCTTGAAAGGCAATAAGCATGCGCTCGATTTTATCAAGGGGATGGCAAAATAGCTCTAATGCAATTAACTATTCAAATTATTACTAATGGCTGAGGTGATTTGCCTATGCAATGAAGTCTGGGATCTCGATTTGCGTGAGTACCTAGATTCACATCCTATTAGCTCTATTGAGGAGTTGCGGGAGCAGGCGTCTATTTGCAATAAGTGTATGCAATGTCAGGATTTGGTTGAGGGTGAAATTTATCAGGCGCGCATGAGACGTCAGCAAGCGCAGGGATAGTATGACGCCCTTAAATTCGCTTAGACGGTTTAGTGTGATGACGATGAATGTTCATAAGGGCTTATCACCCTTACAGCGCCAGTCAACCATTTATCAGTTGCGCCAAAAAATGAGGGCGCAACATCCCGATCTACTTTTTTTGCAAGAGTTACAGCAAGAGCATCGCGGTAGGATAAGGCGATTTGGTCAATGGCCGACTAGTGAATTAACCCATTTCCTGTCGGAGGATTTTTGGCACCATTGGCATTACGGGAAAAATGTTGAGTACCCTGATGGACATCATGGCAACGCTATTCTGTCGAGACTGCCGCTGCATAAGGGAAGGAATTACGATATTTCTGCATATCGCTTTGAGAGGCGCGGTTTATTGCATAGCGTGACTTATCTTGAGGGCTCCTCTAAACCCATTCATTGTTTTTGTGTGCATCTTGCATTGTTTGAGGGCGGGCGGGAGCGTCAGCTCGCAGAAATTATTCGGCATATTAATAGCTTGGCGGTAAATGGTCCGGCAATCGTGGCGGGTGACTTTAACGATTGGAGAAATCGCATTAGTGCTCCGATGAAAGAGGCGGGGTTTGACGAGGTTTTTGAAGTGCTAACTGGCTCACCAGCAAAGACTTTTCCCAGTATTAAGCCTATGCTAGCAATGGATAGAATCTACGTGCGCGGACTAAAAATTCATTCCGTCGATATCTTGCATGAATGGCTTAAATTATCTGATCACTTAGGCATTACTGCAGAACTGGAGCTCCTGTGAATGATTTGTTAGGTTTCTTTTTTTCATCCTCTCAAAGTGTTAGCTGGATTTTATTAGCCCACTTTTTGGTAGTCACCTTATTTATCACAGTGATTATTTCAGTGAGGCGGCCAGTAGGCGTTGCTTTTGCATGGATTTTTATCGTGATGACTTTTCCCTTGCTGGGAATCGGCTTGTATATCCTCATTGGTGAACGTCCTGTGGGCCGTAGTCTCATGCGCAAAATTGAGCGTATGAGTAAAGACTATGTTTTGCTTACTGAAAAAATGCGCCAAAGGTTTTTAGATGATCGCCAGCATCTACCTTTGGAGGGTAGGGCCTTAAGTCTTTTAGCTGAATCCCAAAATGGCTCGCCTGCAATCGCAGGTAATCAGATTGAGTTGTATACGAACTCATTAGAAATTTTGCAAAAGTTTATTGATGCGATTAATGGCGCTAAAAAAAGCTTACATCTGGAGTTCTACATCTGGGCCTTGGGTGGAGATGCTGACCGTGTTGGAGAGGCATTGATAGCCGCTGCCCAACGCGGGGTAGCCTGTCGAGTCTTATTGGATTCATTGGGTAGCAAGGATTGGCTCAAATCAAAGTGGCCAAAGCGCTTTAGAAATGCAGGGATTGCAATCACTGAGGCTCTACCGATTCAAATTGGCCGTTTTCAGTTTCGTCGTGCCGATATTCGTCTCCACCGAAAAATATTTGTGATTGATGGCGTTGTGGCCTGGACCGGTAGTATGAATATGGTTGATCCACGCACTTTTAAGCAAGACTCTGGGGTAGGCGAGTGGGTTGATGCATTAGTGAGAATTGAGGGGCCAGTAGTTTCTCAGTTTGATCTCACATTTCTTTTCGATTGGAGCGTTGCAACTGCTGGTATTCGGAAATTTAACGAACCTAACCTTGATATCCCTGCTCCAGCTGGAGAGGCATTGGCTCAGGAATTTGCCTCTGGACCTGTTTATCGCGATGATATTTTGTATCAAGTATTGCTTTCGGCAATCATGGATGCGCGTGAAGAACTTACCATCACTACCCCGTATTTTGGGCCTGATGATGGTCTGATTCAGGCTCTAATGGCAGCAGCCAATCGAGGGGTGAAGGTGACTTTGATTGTTCCTAAGCTCAATGACTCAACTTTAGTAGCTTGGAGTAGTCGGAGTATGTATGGCGATCTATTGAATGCTGGAGTCAATATCGCCGAGTTTCATGGTGGCCTCTTGCACACCAAGAGCATGTTGATTGATAAACGTATTGCAATCTTTGGATCCGTTAATTTTGATCAGCGTAGTTTGCGTTTGAACTTCGAGATTAGTTTAATTGTTTATAACGAAGTTTTTTGCAAAAAACTGGAAAAGCTTGTTGAGGTGTATTTGGGGCAGTCTGATTTTGTTAATCCAGAGGCTTGGTCGAAAAAGCCACGGTGGCGCACGTTGCTAGAAAATGCAGCCCACTTGGCTTCGCCACTCCTTTAAATTGCTTGACTGTTGGCCATACTCTGAATCTGTTCTTCACTAAGGCCAATTTCAGAGAGGATATCGTGGGTATGCTCACCTACAGCAGGAATGGCATCCATCCGGTATTCATAGCTATCATTCGAGCCCGGGGGTAACAGCGCCGGAATCTGACCTGCTGGAGTATCGACATTGACCCAGCGATTACGAGCTTTGAGTTGATCATGCTTCCAAAGCCCCGCCATATCATTCAGGCGAGCGTTGGCAATTTGTGCTTTTTCTAATTTTTCAATGACTTGCTCAGTAGTTAGCTTACTGAAGCAGTCATCAATTATTGCGAGAAGTGCCTCGCGTTTTTCATTGCGTTTGAAGTTTTGGTTAAAGCGCTCATCTTTTCCTAAGGCGACATTCTCTAAAACGACTTCGCAGAATTGAACCCACTCACGTTCATTTTGCAAGCCAAGCATAACTGTCCCGCCATCGCCTGCCTTAAAGGGGCCATAAGGATAGATGGTGGCGTGCGATGCTCCGTTTCTGGGTGGCGGTTCGGCGCCATCAAAGGCGTAATACATTGGAAAACTCATCCACTCACTCAGAGATTCCAGCATCGAAACATCAATCACCGAACCCTTCCCTGTTTTGGCTCTTTGCAAAATAGCAGCAAGAATATTGGTATAGGCATACATGCCCGCAGCAATATCCGCTATTGAGTTGCCCGATTTGCTTGGGGTTTCTGGTGTGCCGGTGACTGATAAAAAGCCCGCTTCACTTTGAATCAGCAGGTCATAGGCTTTTTTATCTCGGTAAGGCCCATCGTTGCCATAGCCAGAAATATCGCACAAAATAAGCCCGGGATTTTCTTTATGCAAGGCCTCGGGAGTTAGTCCCATGCGCGTAGCTGCGCCGGGCGCTAAGTTTTGGACTAAGACATCAGCGGTCTTGAGTAAAATTTTGAGGGCTGCCATGGCAGATGGTTGTTTTAGGTCTAGTGTCAAACTTTCTTTCGAGCGATTCACCCAGACAAAATGGGAGCAAAGCCCGTTTACTTGTTTATCGTAAGCGCGAGCAAAGTCACCTAAACCTGGGCGCTCAACTTTAATAACGCGCGCTCCCAGATCTGCTAGTTGGCGCGTGCAAAAGGGGGCAGCGATCGCATGCTCTAAAGAGACCACGGTAATCCCGTCAAGTGGGCGAACCTGTTTTGATGTCATATCAGAGACTCTTAGAAGGATCTTGGTAGGCCAAGAATATGCTCAGCGATGTAAGAGTAAATTAAATTAGTCGAGATTGGCGCCACTTGATAAAGTCGCGTTTCTCTAAATTTTCTCTCCACATCATATTCATTGGCAAAACCGAAACCACCATGCGTTTGTAGGCAGACATTAGCTGCTTCCCATGATGCTTTAGCTGCAAGATACTTGGCCATATTTGCCTCTGCACCACAAGGCTGATTATTATCGAATAATTCACAAGCTTTGAAGCGCATCAGATTTGCAGCTTCAGTTTCAATATAAGAGTCCGCTATTGGAAATTGCACCCCTTGATTTTTTCCAATCGGGCGGTCAAAGACCACGCGATCATTTGCATAGCGGCGTGCACGGTCAACGAACCAGTAAGCATCGCCAATACATTCAGCTGCAATCAGGGCACGCTCCGCATTAAGGCCATCCAAGATATATTTAAATCCCTGACCCTCTTGACCAATTAAGTTCTCAACTGGAATTTCTAGGTTATCAAAGAAAACTTCATTTGTTTCGTGATTGACCATATTGGCAATTGGCGAGATTTCCATGCCCTTGCCAAGAGCATCTTTTAAATTCACGATGAAAATAGACATGCCCTCAGATTTTTTCTTTACTTCAGCTAGTGGGGTAGTACGGGCTAATAAAATCATCAGGTCCGAATGCTGAATTCGAGAGATCCAAACCTTTTGACCGTTGACAATGTAGTTGTCACCCTGCTTAACGGCCATAGTTTTTAATTTGGTTGTGTCGGTACCCGTTGTAGGTTCAGTTACCGCCATTGATTGCAAGCGCAATTCTCCGGTAGCAATTTTTGGTAAGTACATTTTCTTTTGGGCCTCAGAGCCATGTCGCAATAGGGTGCCCATGTTGTACATTTGACCATGGCAAGAACCAGCATTACCACCTGAGAAATTAATTTCTTCCATAATGACGGAAGCTTCTGCAAGTCCGAGTCCAGAGCCGCCATATTCTTCGGGAATGAGTGCTGCCAACCATCCCGCTTGCGCCATGGCGTCTACAAAAGCCTCTGGGTAGGTACGCTCATGATCTATTTTTTGCCAATAGGCAGAGTCAAAGCTGCCGCATAGGTCTCGTAATGCCTCACGCATATCTTGATATTGGTCTGGCTTGGGAATGGGGTGGTTCATTAAAGTCTCTATGGTTATGATCTAAGGCGTATTACGGGTTTTTACCAATAGTTTAAGCAAGTTTCTGAAATCCGTGAAAATAACGGATTAAGATAAAAAACCAAACATGAGACTTTGAAAAAATATGGATTTGAAGCCACGACAGATACTTTCCGGGATTAAAGTTTTGGAGCTGGGGCAATTGATTGCTGGCCCCTTTGCATCAAAGACCTTAGCTGATTTTGGTGCTGAAATCATCAAGGTCGAATCTCCGGGCGAAGGGGATCCTCTGCGTAAATGGCGCATGCTTCACAACGGCACTTCCGTATGGTGGCAAGCACACTCGCGTAACAAGCAGTCAATCTGTTTAGATTTGCGTGTCAAGGAAGGGCAAGAAATTGCTCGTCGCTTAGCGCTCGAGGCAGATATTGTCATTGAGAACTTTCGCCCAGGCACTCTAGAAAAGTGGGGTCTGGGTTGGGAGGAGTTGCATCAGGCAAATTCTAAGCTCATCATGCTGCGTATTTCTGGTTATGGCCAGGATGGTCCAAAGCGTGATGAGCCTGGTTTTGCGGCAATTGGTGAGGCGATGGCAGGTTTGCGCTACATCACTGGTCATCCCAATGAAATACCTGTAAGAGCCGGAGTATCTTTGGGCGATACCATTGCTGGCTTACATGGGGCCTTGGGTGTGCTGCTTGCTCTATATGAGCGCGATGCTCGTGGCGGTGAAGGTCAAATGATTGACGTTGCCCTGTACGAGTCTATTTTCAATTTGACGGAGAGCTTGCTGCCTGAGTATTCAGTGTTTGGAGCTATTCGCCAGCCTGCTGGTGGGGCTTTACCTGGAATTGCACCATCAAATGCTTATCGATGTGGTGATGGTCAATATGTTCTGATTGCTGGTAATGGGGACTCCATTTTCAAGCGTCTGATGGCTTTAATTGGCCGAACAGATCTGGGTGAAGACCCGAGCTTGGCTCAGAACGATGGACGCGCAAAGAGGGTGGTAGAAATAGATGCGGCGATTAATGCGTGGACTGTCACGCTGGGTTTGGATGAGGTCTTAAAAGGGTTGATTAAAGCTCAAGTACCCTCTGGAAAAATTTATACCGCTAAGGATATTGCTGAAGATCCCCATTACCAGGCTCGAGGCGTTATCGAAAGTGTTGAGAGCGCCGATGGTCTCAAAGTTCAGGTGCCAGGAATTATTCCTAAGCTGTCTCAAAATCCTGGTGTGATTCGACATCGAGCCCCCACCTTGGGGGAGCATACTGATGAGATCATGAGGTCCGCCGGTTTAACTCAAGAACAAATTGCGATTCTCAAAAAATCTGGGGTTCTAGCTTAATGGATCAGATGCTGCAGCATTTCTTCGGCTGGTTTGGAATGCCATCGATTGGTTTGCCAGCAGTTTTTATTAGTTCCTTTGTTTCTGCAACGCTTTTGCCTATAGGGTCGGAGCCAATTTTATTTGGCTACATCACAGTCAATCCCCATCTATATTGGATAGCAATTTTGATTGCCACTGTAGGCAATACGCTGGGAGGGATGTTTGATTGGTGGCTGGGCTTACTCGCTCACGGCAAACTAAAGACGCTAAAAGGTCCGCAAAATGACCGTGTAAAAGTTTGGCTAGAGCAGCACGGACCCAAGGTACTACTTTTATCCTGGTTGCCTGGCGTGGGTGACCCGTTATGCTTGGCTGCTGGATGGTTACGCCTAGCATGGGCGCCTTGTTTGATTTACATGTTTTTTGGCAAGCTCATGCGCTACCTCACCATGACATGGCTACTCACGCTAGTGCCTGATAGTATTTGGCACCAAATAGGACATTTCCTGCATTTAATTTAATGATCTGAAGCTGTATCCTATATTTTTTGAAACTCTATTAGAGGGTATTGATATGTCCACATTAAAAGGTAAAACAGCCCTAGTGACCGGCTCAACTAGCGGTATCGGATTGGGCATGGCAATTGCATTGGCAAAACAGGGCGCCAATATTATGTTGAATGGCTTTGGCGAGAAAGATGTCGCCATTGCGAAAATTAAAGCATGTGGTGTTGAAGTGGATTACCACGGTGCCGATATGAGTAAACCTGTAGAGATTGAAGATCTCATCAAGCAAACCGATAAACGTTTTGGTTCGCTTGATATTTTGGTGAACAATGCGGGCATTCAATACACGGCAAATGTCGAAGATTTCCCTGCGGACAAATGGGATGCAATTATTGCTATCAATTTAAGTTCCGCATTTCATACAAGTCATCACGCACTCCCCGGTATGAAAAAACGGAATTGGGGTCGCATTATTAATATTGCTTCAGTACATGGTCTAGTGGGGTCCACTCAAAAGGCAGCCTATATCGCAGCCAAGCATGGCATTGTGGGTTTAACTAAGGTGATAGCACTTGAAAATGCTCGTACAGGTATTACTTGTAATGCAATTTGTCCCGGCTGGGTGTTAACCCCCTTGGTGCAACAACAAGTTGATGCCAGAGCTGAGCGCGAACACATTTCTAATGACGCTGCAAAGATTGCATTGCTATCTGAGAAACAACCTTCTGGTGAATTTGTAACGACAGAACAACTTGCAGCTCTAGCGGTGTTTCTCTGTGGAGCCGATGCCTCAGAGGTGAGGGGGGTTGCTTGGAATATGGACGGAGGCTGGACTGCCCAGTAAGTTTTACCCAGCCCCTAATTAAAAGATCCTCGACTGATTTTTACTCGTCGGTGATTTTTCTGTCGCTAATAATTTTTGCCCAGGTGGTAGATTGACTGGCTATGTATTTGGCCAGCTCTTCGCGCGATCCTGGGTTTGGCGCTAAGCCATGTTCCGCCAATAGCTTGCTTGTTGCTTTATCGGTTAATACTGCAACTAGCGCTTTATTCCATTTATCTAGAATAACTTCTGGAGTTTTTCCAGGTGCCACAAATGCGTACCAGTTAGTTGCATCAAAGCCTGGATATCCAGATTCTGCGATCGTTGGAACATTCGGCAGGCTTGTGCTGCGCTTTAGGCCGGTAGAGGCGATCGGAATGAGTTGGCCGCTTTTAATATAGGGCTCAGACGTAGAAATGGTTGAGTAGTAGCCAGAAACTCTGCCGCCTAATAAATCAACCATTGCTGGGCTTCCACCTTTATATGGGACGTGTACTGTATCGATATCAGCTCGCACGTTAAGTAGCTCCCCCTGAAGGTGCGAGGCAGATCCTGATCCAGTTGATGCAAAAGTGATTTGCCCAGGTTTCTTTTTTGCAAGGGCAATAAACTCTTTGAGGTTCTTTACGCCTAAGCTCGGCGTGACTACTAGTACGTTTGGAAAATTCATTCCCATTGTCAGCGGCGCCAAATCTTTTTGTGGGTCGTATGTCAATTTCATGAGGTGAGGGGCAATCGAAAGTGGCCCTATCGAGCCAAGCAGGATGAGTGAGCCATCGGTTGGGCCTGTGGCTGTATATGCATGGGCAATATTACCGCCCGCACCTGGCTTATTGTCGACGATCACATTTTGACCAAGATCCTCGCTTAACTTTTTTGCAATAATTCTGGCGGCATTATCAGACGCGCCACCCGCTGCGAATCCAACCACCATGGTGATTGTTTTCTTGGGTGGAAATTCTTGCGCATTGGCAGGTAAATAAACACTTAAAAAAGTGATGGCGATAGCAGTGGTGGATTTGAGGAATAAGCCTAGTTTCATGATCTTGTCTCTGTGTTTTAGATTTGACACGGTGCCGTATAAGTTCGATCTACTTTACCAGCCATTAGCAATTGACTGGGCAAAGTTCTCCCCACTATTTTCTGGAGATCAGAAGAGCATTCCAGAAGTGTGTCGATTTTCATATGAGTGTTTAAGCCCATCAGATCAAGCATATGCACCAACTCTTCAGTGCAGATGTTGCCCGTGGCCCCAGGGGCATACGGACAGCCGCCCAAGCCACCAAGCGAAGCATCAAAACGGTCTATACCACTATTGATTGCTGCAAGCGCATTGGCAAGACCCATGCCGCGGGTGTTATGAAAGTGCAGCGTCCATTGCAAATTGGGATGTTTGGCCTGAGCCATTTCACACACTTGTTGGACTTGGGTTGGGTTGGCCATTCCGGTGGTATCGCAAATCGTTATCCCACGAATGCCTTTTTCTGCAAAGCGCTCGATCCAGTGCATTAATTCAGCTAACGGCGTGAAGCCAGACATAGGGCAGCCAAAACTGGTGGATAAAGAGATATTGACTGCAGTTTTGCTAGAGTGAGCAAGTTCAATTACAGAGCTCAAAGCCTTAAAGGAATCTTCGCGACCCATTTTCAAGTTTGCTTGATTGTGGGCTTCGCTGACCGACATAACTAAATTGAATTCATCTACACCAACAGCAATAGCTCGCTCCGCACCCCTTAGATTCGGAATTAAAACGGTGTACTCCACTCCTGGGACTCGGTTGATGCCTTGCATCACTGCCTCAGCATCGGCCAACATGGGAATAGCCTTGGGGCTAGTAAATGAGGTCACCTCAATTTTGGAGTAACCAGCCTCGCTCAGCCGATCTATGAGGGCAATCTTTTCCGTGGTTGGAATAAAGTCTTTTTCAGCCTGGAATCCATCGCGCGTGACCACTTCCTGAATATAAATTCGTTTGTTGGGGGTGGGGCTTACTTGGCTGTTCATATAGGTCTTTTAAGTAGGCTAAATAGCTATTTTAAGTAAGAATGCCTCATTTTGGCTCAGATAAACAAAAACAGCAGAATCGTTTATAGTAAGACCGCATTCATATATATAGGAGATCCTCACATGGCTTCAATTTTGACCTCATTGGGACGCACGGTTTTAGCAGGTTTTGTGCTTCTCATTTTGATTATTTTGGCATTAGGCGGCAACTTTAGCGCCTCAGAATTACCGTTTGTTTTCCGCTGGTTACACGTGATGTTTGGCGTTATGTGGATTGGTTTGCTCTGGTACTTCAATTTTGTCCAGATCCCATCCATGCCAAAAATCCCTGACGAGCAAAAGCCAGCAATTGGCAAAGTGATTGCTCCAGCAGCATTGTTTTGGTTCCGTTGGGCAGCTTTATTGACTGTTTTAACTGGCTTGATCGTAGCCACATTGAATGGTTATGCCCATCAGGCATTCACATTACAAGCTCCGTTCCGCGCTATTGGTCTGGGTATGTGGATTGCTTTGGTCATGGCCTTCAACGTATGGTTCATTATTTGGCCAAATCAGAAACGTGCTCTTGGTATTGTGGCTGTAGATGCTGATGTCAAGGCAAAGTCTGCACGGGTTGCGATGCTGACTTCACGCTTGAATACATTACTTTCTATTCCAATGTTGTTTTTGATGGTTGCTCAGTCACACAACGCTACTTGGTTTGTAGTAGTTGTCTAATTAGTTGTTTAACTGGCTACTTATGCATTAAAGAAAAGGCCCGCATTGCGGGCTTTTTCTATTGCTATGCAGTGAAAAAACAGGCCCGACTTATAGCAGGGACGGTAATTCTTTTGTAAAGGCTCCGCGTTGAGCGCTTGCACTACCCATTAGCGCAAAGCCAAGTAGTTTGCCCTCAGTACTTTCAAAGCGGGCTTCTAGGCCGCCTTCCACTGGATTGATTTTCCAGGCGCCAATAGCATCTTTAGCGGGCGGTGACACAATAGTTGGTAAGGCAGGAGTCTTCACCATGACCGGCATTGCGGGGTAGTTCAGCGCTGTATCTTGACCCAGAAGGGTTGGGGCTAGGGCTCTGGCTGCTTGCATGATTGGCATCACGTACGGCAATACCAAGCCCTCAACCTCAGCGCAATCTCCCAGTGAGTAGACATTCTTAACGCTTGTTTCTAATTGGCGATTTACCTGAATACCAATCCCAGTTGCCAATCCAGTTGCTTTAGCCAAATCCAATCTTGGTCTTAATCCAACCGCCGAGAGAGCTACTTCGCACTGGATGGTATGGCCGTTTGCTAGGGTGACATGTAACTCGCCACCAATTCGCTCAATGGATTCGATGGTGGTGCCAAGATGCCAACGGACACCAGCGGCGCTGAGATGATTTTGTAACTCAAGAGATGCCTCTCTTGGAAGTATTCGGCTCAAGGCGTGTGGCGCCAAGTCAATCACATCAACTTCGTAACCACCTAATACCAAGTCATTGGCAAACTCACAGCCAATCAAGCCTGCTCCCAAAATGACAATCCTTTTTTTCTCGGCAATGGCTTGACGAAATTTTTTGTATTCCTCCAAGTCATTGACAGTGATAACCTCAGCTGCTGCATTACCTCGAAGTGGGAGGCGAATTTGATCGGCACCTAGAGCCAATACCAATTTACTGTAGATCAGCCTGCCTTTGTTGGTGGAAACTGTCTGCGCAACAGTATCTATATCACTAGCCTCAGTTTCACTCATGATGGTGATCTCTAGCTGTGCCGCCATTCCATCTTGAGGCGTGGAGATAAGTTGTGACGCTTCTTTCTTGCTTGCCAAGGCAGTCGAAAGCATCGGCTTCGAGTAAAAGTACCCTGGCTCGCGAGTGACTAGCGTGATCGGCACTGTTTTGTCTAATTTGCGGATTTCTCGAATAACGGTAAACCCAGCCAACCCACTGCCAATAATGACGATGGAGGGTTGGGATAGTTGCATATTTTGGTTCAAAGCTGGGCTCCTAAGAAATGCGTTCAACAGAAATTACTACCGATTAACTTGATTAGCCAATCTGCACCATTTCAAAGTCTGATTTGGCTACGCCACAGTCTGGGCATTCCCAATCTTCTGGAACATCAGCCCATGCGGTGCCAGGGGCGATCCCGTCCTCTGGGAGGCCTTTTGCTTCATCATAGATAAAGCCACATACGACACATTGCCAAGATTTCATCATCATTCCTTTATTCAATAGTGATTAGTTTAAATTTAATTTCGAATTCATTCTTTTGCTGCTTATTTAACGGCGAATGCTTTGGCTTTTTCCAAAGCCTTTTTGTAGTGATTAGCATGACGCTCTTCGACATTAGCCAGTGCTGCAAAGCGTTTGGCCGCCTTAGTCAATACCGCCTGAAACTGCTCAGCATGCTCCTTAGATTCAGCAATTTGCTCATCAATTTCCTGGATCGCGGCTGTATTGCCTTCTTCAACTGCCGTTTTCCGAAAGCTTGGGTACATTTCGGTGTACTCATAGGTTTCACCTTCAATCGCAATTTCTAAAGCGCGAGTTGGTGTAATGGTGCTGGCGGGGTAGAGTAAATCGAGGTGACCAAAGGCATGCATTACTTCTTGGTCAGCCGTTGCTTCAAAGATTTTTGCAGTCTCTTCGTCGCCAGCTGCCCGTGCCAACTTGGCAAAGTATCGATACTTAATATGAGCCATGGATTCACCAGCAAATGCAGACTCCAGATTTTGGATTGTTTTAATTTCAGGACGCGCCATTTTTGATTCCTCTGTATAAAGTTTAAAAATCCGTTCAATAGGAAGGGCGCCTGTTTCATGCCCTTTTACTCAACCATGGGATGGATTCTGAGCTTTAAATGGTTATCGGTCCAATGAATAATAATGATATTATTGATCGATATTTTAGATTAATAGACAATTCGATCAAATGGCCTATCTACCCTCATTAAGACAGCTTGGCTACTTTATAGCTCTTGCCAAAGAGTTGAACTTTACCCGTGCCGCAGAGGCTTGTTATGTGGGGCAATCCACCTTGAGCGCTGGATTAAAAGAGCTAGAAGAGGGCTTGGGGGTCCGATTGGTTGAGCGTGACCGGCAAAGCGTTTCGCTTACTCTGATTGGACTTGATGTTTTAGGGCGCGCTAAAGCCATTCTGGCTGCCTCTGAGGATTTGATGGACTTCGCTAGAGGGGCATCTAAGCCAATGACTGCCACGATTCGGTTGGGGGTTATTCCGACAATTGCTCCATTTTTATTGCCTACTGTTCTACCTGACATTCGGCAACGCTTCCCTGAGCTAAAGATTACTTTACGCGAAGATTTGACGGCCAACCTGCTAGCAAGACTTGCCGATCATCAATTGGATTTTGCTTTAATTGCCTTGCCTTACGACGTTCATGGTTTATTGGTTAGCGAATTATTTAATGATGAGTTTTGGTTGGTGGCTCGCGAGAATGACCCCGCCCTAAAAGGTAAGGAAGTGCATTTACCCGCCAAGATGGCAGAGAGGTTGCTATTACTGGAAGAGGGGCATTGCCTTCGTGACCATACTTTGCAGGCCTGCAAGAGAGCGGATGTTCGTAATGCGGAGGGGATGGAGGCTACTAGCCTACTGACATTACTGCAGATGGTGGAGTCAGGAATGGGAATTGCTTTGCTTCCAGAGATGGCTGTAAAAGGCGGTTTGCTTAATAGTACGGAGTTGCTGGCTCGGCCTTTGGCTGCGCCTGCTCCCAAAAGGGTTATTGCCTTAGTTACCCGATCTTCTTCCGCCCACCTTGAAGAGTTTCAGGCTCTATCTGATGCCATTCGAGAGCGTTTTGGGGCTAACTTAAGAATAAGTCGCGGTAAGCGTAAAGGAATTCGTGTGTGAGCAAAATTGCTGCAATCTTGCTACAGTCTTGCTTCGTGTTTATTTGCTTTATATAAAAGAAAGATGTTAATGTCCGGAAAAGAAATCATGTTTACTCCAGTCAAACTGGGCTCAATAGAGTTAAAGAATCGCCTCGTTATGGCGCCCTTAACCAGAATGCGTGCCGTGGCTGGTGATGTACCAAACCCCTTGGCAAAAATATATTACGCACAGCGTGCAAGTTCTGGCTTGATCATTACTGAGGCAACCCAGATTTCTGCCTTGGGCATGGGTTACCCTGCTACTCCAGGAATCTATTCACCCGAACAAACTGCTGCTTGGCAAGAAATTGTTGAGGCGGTACATGCAAAGCAAGGAGCAATCGTTGCTCAGCTTTGGCATGTGGGGAGAATTTCACACTCCTCTTTGCATCCTGAGCAGGGCTTACCGGTGGCGCCTTCCGCCATTGCACCCGCTGGCCAAACTTATGGCGCAGACTGGAAATTGCATGACTATGAAACCCCTAGAGCAATGACAGATGATGATATCGCCCGCCTACTTAAAGAGTATGAGTTGGCCGCAAAAAATGCAAAGGCAGCAGGTTTTGATGGCGTAGAAATACATGCGGCAAATGGCTATCTCTTGGATCAATTCTTGCAAGATGGCACAAATCAACGCACTGATCAATATGGTGGATCCATTGAGAATCGCATTCGATTGCTCAGCGAAGTAATAGAGACTGTTTCTGGAGTTTTTCCAAGTGATTGCATTGGTGTACGTCTTTCACCTTATGGCACATTCAATGACATGAGCGACAGTGACCCAGTTGCTTTATTTGGAAGCATCATCAATCGCTTAAATGCTTGCAACTTGGCCTATGTTCACATGATTGAGCCGCGTTCAACCAGTGCCGGCGGTAACGATCAGGTTAACCAGGGTGCGCCGATCACTTCAGAAATGTTCCGCAAAGCCTACAAGGGTAAATTTATTAGTGCCGGCGGATACGATCAAGCGATGGGCGAGCAAGTGCTTGAGGATGGTTTGGCTGATGCTGTCGCTTATGGTCGCTTATATATTTCGAATCCAGACTTGGCCGAGCGCTTTCAAAAGAATGCAGCATTAAACCCATATAACAGAGCAACATTCTATGGTGGAGCCGAAGTGGGCTATACCGACTACCCAAGTTTGTAATGAAGGGAGTCTGGTTGTAGTCACCCAGCCTTGGGTGACTAGCGGTGAGGTCATATTTCTGAGGGAATTGACCTCATTTTTTATTGTTAGGGGGGTCTAGTAAATCAAAGTGATTGGCAATAAGTAGCATGGCTACCGAAGCGCAGCCAAGGGCAAAGAATTGCCATTGGTGCAGGATTGCCGTGCCAACGACAGTTATCAGCGTTGTCCAGCCGACAGTGATTTTTGCTTTTTTGCTTAATGGTTTCATATTCTTCAAAGTCCTATTTTGTTTCAAGGTCAGATTTATTTAGCATTCGACGAAGTGTATCGTTTTTCAGGATGTAATGGTGCCACAAAGCAGCAAGAGCGTGGACGCCAACGAGGAAATAGATTGTATTGCCAAGCCATTCATGTAGTTCTTTGAATGTCTTCTTGAGCGAGGGGTCGGGGTTAATCATTTGGGGAAGTGTCCAGCTAAAGAAGTGGACATCTTTTCCGCCCGCCTGAAGAAATACCAATCCCATAATTGGGAGTGTTAGCAGCAAAAAATACAAAAGCCAATGCATTGCTTTATCTAGGACTCTAAATAGCGAGATGGTCCCAGGCTGTGTTGGAGCGCCATAGATCATGCGAATACCCAGACGCAATACCATGGCAACAAATATGAGCTGCCCTAAAAGACCGTGAATTGTTTTACAGAGCTCGCGGGGTTCACTCCCTTTGACAAACTGACCCTTTAGTTCAATTACAGCTAGCGCCCCAGCTACCAGCAAAAATACGAGCCAATGAAAGAAAATAGATAAGGGGTGATAGCGTTTGTTATACATGATGGGTTGAATTGATGTGCAACCATCATGATAGATAAGTCGATTGACAATGACTCTTTTGTGGTCATTGTGTAATGCCTAATTTGGCAATCTTGCTTTGGCGCTTAATTCATTTGCAGGGCCGCGTTTATCCAATTGAGAAAGTCTCAGAGCTTCTACTTCAAAATCAATTTGCGCTGGATGAAACTCATCATTTTCCAAATGAATCACATAGGTCCAAACTAAATCGCGACCACGATTTTTAAATACATCTACTACTCGTTTCATTTTTACCGCCCGTGAAGGTGCTATGTCGTTTTATTTTTCTGAAGTGCTGAGTTTGCCTGCACCATGTGGATTTAATGTATTTTTAAGTTGAAGTAAGTTGCGTGGCTCCACCCTGATGACGCCGCCTCTTGGACTATCAATATCGGCTATTAGGAAAAAAGAGACCGCAATGACAAAAGGAAAAATCATAAAGAGGGCGACATTATGCGTAAAGTTTCTCGCCCCAAAGCCTACTAAGAGATTGGCGCAAATCGCTATTGCCCCCATCAGCCCCCAGGCGGTGTAAGGTATTCGGTTCCACCAGGCAGCCTGGGTATAGCCGCGGGAGTTGAGGACATCATTCATGCCTGAGACGGCCAAAGCAAGCATTGCATGAGTTTGTGAACGGGCAAGTGGTAGAACTTCCTGCCAGAGCGCCGTTTCGAGATCATCAGTTCGTTTAGAAATTTCTTGCAGAGGCTCTTCGTTTTGTTCGGTATAAAACAGGATGCGCTGATCAAGGTAGCGCACTAAAAGTGCTTTGATTGCAGATGTTGAGTTTGAGGGTAGAAGGTCGGCACGCAGAAACTCGGTACCAATAGCATTTGCTTCTGCCTCTTCTAAAACTTCTCTTTGATCATGACGATCAATTGCCATTGAGAAGGTGAAGCCAATGATGAGCGCTAAAAGCGTCAATGTTGCAGTTTGAATAATTCCCAAATCGGAGGCGGTTTCGCTATCTTTCGTGCGGTATTTGCTGAGTGCTGCATTTCCAAACCAAACAGATGCTGAGCAAATTACCAGTGTGAGTGAAAAGGTAATGAAGGGGTGGTCAAGAATGTATTTAATTTTAAAAAGTCCCGGGATATAGAATATCTTTTGTGACGTTCTGAATATCACGATGACCCGTAAAAGCCATTGTGATATCCAATTCATTGTGAATGAGTTCTAGACATTTTGTCACTCCAGATTCTCCCATGGCGCCTAAGCCATATAGGAACGGGCGACCAATCAATGTGCCACGAGCTCCAAGAGCCCATGCTTTTAAAACATCTTGGCCGGAGCGGATGCCGCCATCCATCCAGACTTCAATATCTTTGCCAACGGTATCCACAATTCCGGGGAGTGCCTGAATGCTCGAAACTGCACCGTCTAGTTGCCGGCCTCCATGATTAGAGACAATCAAAGCATCGGCGCCAGAGTTTGCTGCTAAACGTGCATCTTCGCTATCTAGGATGCCTTTAATGATCAGTTTTCCGCCCCATAGTTTTTTGATCCACTCTACGTCTCCCCAGTTCAAACCTGGATCGAACTGCTCGGCAGTCCAGGATGAGAGTGAGGACATATTGCCTACGCCTGTGGCGTGTCCCACAATATTGCGGAAGGTTCTACGCGGTGTCATCGCCATACCAAGGCACCAGCGCGGCTTTGTGGCCATATTGATCATGTTTGCAAGGGTTAGCTTGGGAGGGGCTGATAAGCCATTCTTCAGATCTTTATGGCGTTGGCCCAAAATCTGTAAGTCAAGAGTGAGGACGAGGGCGGATACCTTAGCTGCTTTGGCCCGCTCAATTAGTCGTTCAATGAATCCACGATCTTTCATAACGTAGAGTTGAAACCAAAAGGGCTTAGTAGTTCGTTCGGCAACATCCTCGATAGAGCAGATACTCATGGTGGATAGGCAAAATGGCACTCCAAATCTCTCCGCCGCACGAGCCGCAAGGATTTCGCCATCGGCATGCTGCATGCCAGTAAGGCCGGTAGGTGCTAACGCAACAGGCATAGCCACTTCTTCGCCAACCATGGTGGTTTTAGTAGTGCGATTCGTCATATCTACTGCTACACGCTGGCGTAACTTGATTTTTTGAAAATCAGATTCATTAGCTCGATAGGTTGATTCGGTCCACGAGCCGGAATCAGCATAGTCATAAAACATCTTGGGAGTGCGTTTTTGATGAAGCACCCGTAGGTCTTCAATATTGGTGATGATCGCCACTGTTTATCCTTCTATTTGAGGTCATTTGTCTAGGCTTTGACCTAATTAAGCTCTATCTTAGCAATACCGAGCATTTGTTTCTACAATAGGAGGGTTGTCCCTAGTTGAGGGGCTTGATTTACGACTTGCTCATATTTTCCAATGCCTTTGCTTAATTTAGCCACCATTTTCTATTTAGTTGTCGCAACAGCGCTATGGGCTGGAAATGCAATCGCCGGACGCCTCTTGGTCGGAAGTGTTTCCCCGATTACCTTAAGCGCTGTTCGTTGGGCTTTGGCAGCTCTTATTTTGCTTCCCCTGGGTTGGCGTATTTTTAGGCGCGGCAGTCCGTTATGGAAAAATAAGACCCGCCTAATGCTTCTAGGGATTTTTGGGGTGGGTAGCTACAACATCCTCTTATATCTTGCTCTGCAGACCTCGACACCAATCAACGTGACTTTAATTGGTGCCAGTATGCCCATTTGGATGTTATTGATTGGTGCGGTTTTTTATCAAGTTCGGCCCACCTTTTTGCAGTTGGTTGGTGCGATGGTTTCTCTGTTGGGCGTCATGGTTGTATTAACCCGAGGCGATGTATTCGCCTTGCAGGGGATGGAGTTGGTGGTAGGCGATCTTCTGATTATGCTTGCCACCATTTTGTGGGCCTTTTATAGCTGGATGCTAAGTCGCCCAGGATCGAGTGCCGAACGAGAGTGGCCATGGGCAGATTTTTTGTTGGCACAAATTCTGGTGGGGCTGCTTTGGACAATCTTTTTCGACGGCTTTGAGATTGCTAGTGGGCAAGCCTTGCTTGAGCTCAATGCAATTACCATATCTCTTATATTATTTGTGGCTATTGGCCCTTCTTTGATCGCTTACCGTTGCTGGGGTTTGGGTGTGAGTGGAGCCGGGCCTACCGTGGCAGCTTTTTTTGCCAACTTGATCCCTTTGTTTACTGGAGTACTATCAGCCGCCATGCTCGGAGAGCCTCCAAGACTCTTTCATGGCTTAGCCTTCGTCTTGATTGTAGCCGGCATTTTGGTCTCCTCCACCAGGAGCAGACATCAGTCAGTGAAAGCATCTTGATTCGCGTTTAAGATTTAAATGAAGAAAAGTATTAGAGTTATTTTTTTTGGTTTGTCATAACTGTTTAGGTTGAATATGTTTGATGTTCTTGTAATTGGCGGGGGAAACGCGGCTCTTTGTGCGGCCTTAATGGCTAAAGAGGCCGGGGCAAGCGTTTTGCTTTTGGAATCAGCGCCCAAAGAATGGCGTGGCGGAAATTCGATACACACCCGCAATATGCGTTCAATGCACGATGGCCCCGAAGATGTAATGAGTGACGCTTATCCTGAAGAAGAATATTGGCAGGATGTTCTCAAAGTCACCGGCGGTATTACTGATGAAGCATTAGCGCGTCTAACTATTAAAGCTACTGCTAATTGCCGCGGCTGGATGCAAAAACATGGCGTCAGATTTCAGGCTCCATTGTCTGGCACCTTGAACCTGTCTAAGACTAATGCTTTCTTTATGGGCGGTGGGAAGGCTTTAGTAAACGCCTATTTCCGAAGTGCCGAAAAGCTTGGGGTTGAGATTCGCTATAACGCCACAGTGACATCATTAGACATTAAAGATGGAAAGTTTTTAGCCGCCTATGTCGGTGATGAGCGTATCGAAGCTAGGGCCTGTGTTTTGGCTGCGGGCGGTTTCGAGTCCAATCGAGAGTGGTTAAAAGAAGCTTGGGGTGTTAATGAGTTTGGTGAGGCTCCCGCAGATAACTTTTTAATTCGGGGTACTCGTTTTAACAAAGGTGTTTTATTAAAACAGTTGATTGATATGGGTGCAGATTCAGTGAGTGATGCGACTCAAGCGCATATGGTTGCAATCGATGCCCGTGCACCTTTATATGATGGCGGAATCTGTACGCGCGTCGATTGTGTTTCATTTGGAATTGTCGTCAATAAAAATGCGCAGCGCTTTTCTGATGAGGGTGAAGATTTTTGGCCAAAGCGCTATGCGTTTTGGGGTAGGTTGGTAGCACAACAACCGGGTCAAATTGGTTATTCCATTATTGATTCAAAAGTATTAGGTAGATTTATGCCCCCAGTATTCCCAGGGGATAAAGCAGATAGCTTGGAAGACTTGGCCGATATGTTGGGTTTAGATAGAGAGGCGCTGCTGAAAACGGTTCGTGAATATAACGCCGCATGCAAGGTTGGTACTTTCGACCATACGATCATGGATGATTGTCATACCGAGGGCATAGAGCCGGCAAAAACACATTGGGCTTTACCAATTGATACTGGACCGTTCTACGGATATATTTTGCGACCTGGTGTGACATTTACCTATCTGGGGCTTAAGACTACTGAAAAAGCGAATGTGCATTTCGGTGGAAAACCTAGTGATAACTTATTTGTGGCGGGCGAGATGATGGCTGGAAATGTTTTAGGAAAAGGCTATGCAGCAGGTATTGGCATGGCGATTGGAACTGTCTTTGGCAGGATTGCGGGAACACAAGCGGCTCAATGCGCCCTTAGTCATCAGGATACTCAAAATGCAGCAGCTTAAAGATTTGGTTCAAGAGGCCGAGACGCTCGGGTCGGGATCTCCAGTGGTAGAGGCTGCGCGTATGCTGCAGATCTGTAATGCCTGCCGCTACTGCGAGGGCTTCTGCGTTGTGTTTCCGGCTATGACCCGCAGAATTGAATTTAATCCTGCCGATATGAATTACATGGCCAATCTTTGTCATAACTGTGGCGCATGTTTGCATGCTTGCCAATATGCCCCTCCCCATGAATTTGCTGTCAATATTCCTCTAGTTATGGCGCAGGTTAGAAAGGACACCTATATAAACTACGCTTGGCCAAAGTCGTTTGGTGCTTTGTATAAGAGCAATGGCATCACCGTCGCCTTAGCAAGCTCGCTCTCGTTAATATTCTTTTTGCTCCTCACTTTATGGGTTAACGGTCATTTAATTTCCGCCCCATTAAACGGTAACTTTTACGCAATCTTTCCACACAACACTTTGGCCTTGATGTTTGGTGTTGTTTTTACCTATGCGTTGCTTGCTTTAGGTATTGGCCTACGTTCTTTTTGGAGTCAAATCTCTGGGGGAGCCTTATCTGGTGCAGCAGCAGCCGAGGCAACCCATGATGCTTTGACCTTAAAGTATCTTGGGGGCGGTCATGGCGATGGCTGCAATAATGAAGATGATGCATTTTCACTTTGGCGCAAGCGTTTCCATCACTTTACTTTTTACGGGTTTCTGTTTTGTTTTGCTGCTACATCCGTAGCAACGCTATATCACTATCTGCTGGACTTACATGCACCATATCCGCTAGCGAGTTTGCCTGTGATTTTAGGCACACTTGGCGGCATCGGTTTGATTATTGGTCCCGCTGGCTTGCTCTATTTAAATCTGCGGCGTAATGCTGGGCATGGTGATGCAACCCAAAGACCGATGGATAGAGCCTTCATCATTCTGTTGTTCTGTATTAGCGCCTCCGGTCTGGCTTTGCTGGTTTATCGTGATACCGCTAGCATGGCGACATTGCTGGCGATTCATCTTGGTTTTGTCATGAGCTTTTTCTTGACAATGCCTTACGGAAAGTTTGCCCATGGTTTTTATCGTCTGGCTGCATTACTAAAGAATTCGATTGAAAAGCGCCAAAAAAATCATTTGCAATTGGGATCAGATTAAGTCTATTGAGGTCAAAGGGTGCCATGCTTGGGGGCAGTGACGCTCAAAAGCGAGGGTGTCGGCATTTTTCACCCTTTTTTGGCCACTCCAGGTGGCTAAGTAGGCTAAATTGATCAAATAGAATTTGAATGCAGTGCAATAAATAACTAAATCAGTATCATTTAGAGCTATTTACAGAATTTCTAGGAAATTACTATGCCAGGCTTACTTCCCAATATTGATCCAGATGGTCTATTAGAGTTCTCGGTTGTTTACACCGATCGCTCCTTGAATCATATGTCTGAAGAATTTAAAAAGGTGATGGTGGATATTTCTAGCGTCTTAAAGGACGCATATAACGCAAGCTCTGCTGTGATTGTGCCAGGTAGCGGCACATTCGGGATGGAAGCAGTTGCTCGCCAATTTGCCAATAATCAAAAATGCTTAGTATTACGTAATGGTTGGTTTAGTTATCGCTGGACACAAATTTTTGATTTGGCCAATATTACTCAAGACGTTACCGTTCTTAAAGGCAAGCAATTGGATGCTACTGCTCAGGGCGTATTCGCTCCAGCACCGATTGAAGATGTAGTTGCCTTTATTAAGAAAGAAAAGCCAGCAGTGGTATTTGCTCCTCACGTTGAGACATCTGCCGGAATCATTCTGCCAGATGCTTACCTAAAAGCGGTTGGTGAGGCAGTGCGTTCAGTTGGTGGATTATTTGTATTGGATTGCATTGCTTCTGGTGCAATGTGGGTGGATATGAAGGCCTCCAACGTGGATGTTTTGATTACTGCGCCACAAAAAGGTTGGAGTAGTTCCCCTTGTTGCGCTTTGATCGCACTTGGCGAGAGAGCGCGTGAGCGGATTGAGTCCACTCAGAGCAGTAGTTTCTCTATGGATCTTAAAAAGTGGCTACAAATCATGGAAGCCTATGAAAAAGGTGGGCATGTTTATCACACCACTATGCCAACTGATGCACTGAAAATCTTACGCAACACCATGAAAGAAACTCAGAGCTTAGGTTTTGCCGCTCTAAAGCAAAAGCAACAAGAGTTGGGGGATAAAGTACGTGCACTACTGGTTTCTAAAGGTTATCCATCAGTTTCAGCCAAGGGTTTCCAGGCTCCTGGAGTGGTGGTGAGTTACACCAAAGATGCTGATATTCAGTCGGGCAAGAAGTTCATTGCGTTAGGCTTGCAAACCGCGGCTGGTGTGCCATTGCAGTGCGATGAGCGCCCTGACTTCCGGACTTTCCGGATTGGTTTATTTGGTCTTGAGAAGTTGGCGCATGTTGATCGCACAGTCGACCATCTTGCAACGGCCTTGGAAAAGATTACTGAGGTTGAAGTTCAGCCAGCGTAATGATGTTGAGTAAAAAAAGCCATCTTCGGATGGCTTTTTTTACGTCCAGATCTTAATAACTGTAAGCAGTCAGTTATGGCTGGGTTGAAATTTCATAGATGTCGATATATTTATTCAATTATTAGGTATTATTGAAAAATCAACAAACTCATTTGGAGAATTTAATGATTTCTCGTTTTGTGCGCTTAAGCTTGGCTACTGTTATTTCGGCTGCTATTGGCCTATCCCCAATCTCGGTAATGGCAGCAGACCCTGCGCCGGCCCCAGTCCCAGTAGCAGCTCCTATTGCTGCACCAGCCACAGCCCCAAGCGCTCAGGTAGATAAGGCTGCCGAGAAAAAAGCCAAGCAGCAGGCAAAAAAGGATAAGAAAGCCAAAAAGAGAGCTGAGAAAAAAGCCAAGAAGAAGGCAAAAAACGCTGAAACTGCACAGCAATAAAAATTGTTAGCCGGCTAAGAGCCGTATAGATCTTTGCCATCAAGACCATTGGAGTTTGCGCAATCCAATGGTTTTTGCTTTTGGGAGTCATTACGAACTAACAACCACATGGCACTCACTACCAGTGCCATACCTCCAATTTGCAACCACGTAATAGGCTCTGATAGTACAGCCCAGCCCATGAAGATGGTTGATACCGGTCCAAGAATGCCAGCCTGCGCTACCAGTGGAGATCCAATGCGATTAATGGCGATCATAATAAGCAGCATTGGGGCGACAGTGCAAAAACTGGCATTAATTAGGCTAAGCCAATAGATTTGAGATGTTTGCGCCAAAAGATCTCCAGGGTTGTAGATCAAGGCCTGGGCAATACTGAAAAATGCTGATGAGCTGCTGGCATAGACCACTAAACGAATACTGCCGATACGGCTTACCATTTCACCGGAGCCGATCATGTAGACGGCATATACGCAGGCACTTACAAATACCAGTAGCATGCCAAGCCAAGCTGCACTTCCTGAGGAATGTGCATCCTGAATAAAGACGGTAATCACACCAAGATAGCCTACAACTAATGCAGCCCATTGCAGGCGTGATATCGCCTTGTGTAAAACGAAATAAGAGATCAATAAGACAATCGTTGGCGTGAGGTAGAGGACGATGCGCTCAAGACCGGCGGAGATGTATTGCAACCCTAAAAAATCTAAATAGCTGGAAAAAAAGTACCCTAAAAATCCTAAGCAAAAAATCTTGATGCAGTCAGGCCAACTCATAGGGCTCATTGTTTGCTTGCGCGATTGCCACCAATAGATTGACCAAAACAATGGTAGGGCAATGAGCATGCGCAGGGCTAGCAGGGTTTCTGCATTGGCGCCGTAGGTAAACGCCAGCTTAACGAGGATGGCTTTTCCTGAGAAGAGGATAGATCCGATGGCAGCCATCAAGATGCCGTACATATAGCGTTTATGTTGTATGGATTGGGGTGTAGTGCTCATATTGCTGATAGGTGCCCATTGAGCATGCTACGCATTTCTAGGATAGTTTCGGATGGTGTCAGACCAATCGGCCCAACCCCTTTGCTGACTAAGTTGTCGGCAGCAGAAGCATGAAGCTGAACCGCAATACAGGTCGATGACCATAAATCAAGTTGATGACGAATACCTTGGGCAGCAATTGCGGCAATACTTCCTGTCAGTACATCACCCATTCCGCCTGTAGCCATACCCGGGTTGCCTTGATTACATTGAACGCTAGCATGTTGAGGTGATGCAATTAAGGTGTGCTGACCTTTGAGCACCACAATAGAGCCGGTAAGTTTGACTAAGTCTTTGAGAGCGGCTAAGCGTCGCTCTTGGACACCCGCACTAGATATTTTTAGCAGTCGAGCTGCTTCACCAGGGTGGGGAGTAATGACGCTCTGATTTGGAAAGTCTTGATTGCGTTTTTGTAGTGCCACTAAGAGGTTGTCATTCTCTGAGATCAGGTTGAGCGCGTCGGCATCAATGATTAAAGGGCTTAGAGGATATGCCAAACTGGCTTTGAGCCATTCATAGGCAGCAGGGGAGTCACCTAACCCCGGCCCAATTGCAAGCAGATCAGGTTTGATATCGCGCAGTTGTTCTGCTGCATTGTGCTCGGCCAATCTCACCATGAGCTCTGGATGCTCGACCACTACAAAAGCAGAAGAGGGATCGAGCATTTCTAAGATGGTCCATCCGGCACCAAGGTGCATTGCTGCATTCCCCGCAAGTAGGAGTGCGCCTGCCATGCCAGGTGCTCCACCAACAATGACCACTTTACCGGCATCACCTTTATGCGCTGATGGACTTCGATTTAATTGTTTGATGAGGGCCAGTGAATCCAGCTCAACTGTTTCGTCGATTGATGGGGTCATCCCTAAGTGATCGCTCTTATTTAAGTGGTAGGGATATTTTAAGCGGAGTATGCTTTAAACATGAAGATTCAATTTTTTGGTGCTGCTGGCGAGGTCACGGGCTCGCGACATTCAATACAAGCTTCTATTGGCGGCTGCAATAGGCGCTTTATGGTCGATTATGGGATGTTTCAGGGTGGCCATGAAGCTAGTGTAAAAAATATTGAGTCATTGCCATTTCCCCCTAAAGAAATTGATTTCATTGTTTTAACGCATGCCCATATCGATCATAGCGGCTTGTTGCCACGCCTTTGCGCTCAGGGTTTTGCTGGACCCATTTATTGCACTAAAGCCACTTTGGAGTTGCTGAAGATTCTATTACCCGATAGTGCGCATTTGCAGTTGGCGGATGCAGAGCGTGCAGAGCGTAAGAAAAAATCGGGTAAGTGGCATGGCGATATTCCAGTAGCCCTCTACAGTAGAGAAGAGGTTGAGATAAGCTTGAATCAGTGTGTGGCGCTAGATTACGGGCAAATTGTCGAGCCTTGCAATGGCATCCGCTTGGAGTTTCATAATGCAGGTCATATTCTTGGCTCGGCTATAGCCATCTTGGATATTGAGGAGACTGACTCCCCCACAAAACGCTGTGTTTTTTCTGGTGATATTGGTATGAAAGGCAGGGTCTTGATGCCAGATCCAGCAATAATTCCTCACGCCGATCTGTTGTTGGTTGAATCAACATACGGCGATCGTCTCCATCGCAGCTTGCAAGAGACTGAAGATGAGTTGGTGGAGGTAATTTCCACCACTATGCGAAGCCATGGAAACGTCATCATTCCAGCTTTTGCGGTTGGGCGAACCCAAGAGGTGTTATTTCTGTTAATTGATCTGGTTCGGCGAGGTTTATTACCGCATTTGAGTATTTGGGTAGATTCACCAATGGCAACGGCTGCAACACACTTAACTCAACATTTTTTTTCACAGCTTGATCAGCAATCACAAACAACTTTTGAGTGGTTTAAAAATAATCCAGAGGCTATGACGTTACGCTTTATTGCTGATGTCGAAGAATCAAAATCACTGAATAAGATTAAAGGCGGGGCAATTATTATCTCTGCAAGCGGCATGTGTGATGCTGGCCGTATTGTTCATCACTTGGCGAATAATCTTCCATATGCTCAAAACGCTATCATTATCACAGGCTTCCAAGCTTATGGCAGTCTTGGGCGTCGCTTGGTAGACAAGGCTCCCACGGTGAGGTTGTTTGGTGAGGAAGTATTGGTGAGAGCCTCGATCCATACGATAGGTGGCTTATCGGCACACGCCGATCAGGCCGGTCTGCTTGAGTGGCTAAGGGGATTTAAGGGGGCGCCTAAGTCGACCTTTGTGGTTCATGGAGAGCCTAAAGCAGCCGCCACATTTGCTGCCAGCATTCGGGACGAGTTGGGCTGGGGAAACGTCCTTATTCCAGAGCGCTTACAAAGCTATGATTGCTAAGGGCCTTAGTCAGCCACTTTAGCACCTTGGATATCATGACGTTTCATCGCGTTTGTAACAAAGCCAGATGTCTTTAAATCGGCAATGATTGCACTTAGGTAAGTATTTATTTTCTCGTATTCCGACCTAGACTTAGGGATGCCGATCGCTTGGTTAATCACCATAAAGCGTCCGGGTAGAATGCGTGATCCCGAATAGCGCACGGCATCACTTTCTAACTGCTGTTTAACTCCAGCAGCAACATTCCCTTGTCCCTTCATGAAGTCGCCTACTACGGATTGTGAGTTAGGGGCACGGAGAAGGGTAGCGTTTTTAATCTCACGAGTTAGAAAAAGATCATAAGCGCTGCCTTTTCCAACAATGATTTCATTGCCCACTACATCAACCTCATCATTGTTTTTAATTGGAGATGAAGTTTTAACTAGATACGCCCCTTCAATTTGGATATAAGCCGGTGTATAGCTAATGCCTTCTCCCCGAACTGGGTCTATAGCAACAAAGACTAAGTCAATGCTTCCGGACTTAATTGCATCAACTGTTGCGCCGGCGCTTTGAAATGGGATTAGCTGGACTGGCAAACCACTGCGTTTTCCGATCTCATTGGCAATATCAATTGATACTCCTTTTAGTTTTTGGCTTACTGGATCAATGCCTGCCAAGACGGGATTTCCCAGATTGATGCCAACCCGCAATACACCTGTTGGCGCAAACGATTGCAACATCGCCGGATCTGGATATGGCTTGTTCAACGATTGGCTATTGGCAAACTGAGAAATGAAAAGTAGGCAGATGCTAAGGATATATTTCATGAGGAGATAATATAAAAAAACCGCGACTAAGCGCGGTTATTTCTGGGATTAATAAAATTACTTCTTTGCTTCAGCAGCAGGAGTTGCTGTAGGCGCAGTTGGTGCAGCAGCAGGAGCATCCTTAGAGGCTTCTTCAGCATGGGTCGCTTCAGCGCCATGCTTTTCACCGCCCATATCAATATTGCCATCGCCCTTAAGGAGTAAGTAGGCTGTAGCACTAATTAGAATTAGTACCATGATGATGATTGAACGATTGCTCATTGCTTTTTCCTTTGATTTATTGAAATTACAATAATCTTACCCTGTGTTTTGATCTCGGTAAATCCCCATAACTCCTAATAAGCCTTGAAGATATAAGTGATAGTAGATTCTAGGTAGTAATACTGAGTAATCAGGAGGTAAGATAGGGCTCAATACGTATTCAAGGCGCCGATATGAGTCCCAAGCTTCCGATTAACAATGCTCAAACCATCTCTGATTTTTTACATCTGAATAAGACTGAAATTTCAGAGAAAAGTTCTGAGGATTCGTCTAAGTTTGCTTTTGATGACCCTGCCTTTTTGGCGCGTCGGGAGACTTTAGGGATTCGCTTTGAGTTGGAGTTGCTAAAGCCTGAGATTCTATTGAGAGAGCAGGGCATTGAGCACACGATTACCGTTTTCGGTTCAACTCGCTTTGTGAGTCGAGAACAAGCATTAGCTCTAGAAAAACTGGCTAAAACTCCCGAGGAAAAAGCACAAGCTCAAAAAGACCTATTGCATTCTAAATATTATGAGTCCGCCCGCCAATTCGGCAAGATTGTCGCGCTTTACAATGCCACACAATCCCAGACAAATAATAAGTTGCATATTTGCACTGGAGGCGGACCGGGCATCATGGAGGCAGCTAATAGAGGCGCCTTTGAGATGGGCGATCAAACAATCGGTTTCAACATTAGTCTGCCACGCGAGCAGCACCCAAACTCCTACATCTCGGAGGGCTTGAGCTTTCGTTTTCATTACTTTGCCTTGCGAAAGATGCACTTTATGCTCAGGGCTCGAGCAATTGTTGCTTATCCAGGTGGATTTGGTTCCTTTGATGAACTCTTTGAAGTGTTGACCTTAATGCAGACGAAGAAAGTCGCAGTCTTTCCCATCATCTTGGTGGTAAAAGATTTTTGGTCTGAAATGGTCAACTTTAAACAAATGGCCCAATTTGGCGTAATCGATCAGGATGATATGCGCTTGATTCATCTGGTGGAAACAGCAGAAGAAGCTTGGAAGGTCATTGCTGACTGGTATCAGTTGGTATGAGTTCGTCTGTAAAATAAGCTCAATATGATGACGCTCCAAACTACAAGCTTTAGCTCCCAATTAGATCTTCCCGCTTATGCGCTAGGGATAACTATTCTGTTGTTCGTCATGTTGTTTCATGGTATTGCTTTACTGCAAATTGCCAAGCGTTATGAAGTGAAATCATTTTTGTATCTCGCTGAGCATAAACATGCTGCGGTGGGATTCATCTTTTACATCAGTATTTTGTGTTTATTGTTGACCCATATTGCTGAGATTATTATTTGGGGTCTATCGCTGTGGATTTTGAAGTTACTGCCCATCTTAAGTGAAAGCATCTTATTCGCTGGCAGCACTTATACGGCAATGGGTTTTATGGATGATCTTTTGCCTTTAGGTTGGAAAATGCTGGCTATCATTATTGCTTTCTCAGGCATGTTTTCATTTGCCTGGACGGCTTCAGTCATGATCTCGATGACCAAGAATTTTAGGCAAGCGTATACCCGAAGGCATATGGAAAAACTAAAGATTCCTGCTGAAATTATTGAGCGTTTTAAATAAGCTATGAGTAAAATTTGGGATGCCATCATTGTTGGTGGCGGAGCTGCCGGATTATTTTGTGCTGGCGTTGCGGGACAGCTAGGTAAAAAAATATTAGTACTTGATCACGCTGAGGTCTTGGGCGAAAAAATTCGTATTAGTGGCGGCGGTCGTTGTAACTTTACGAATTTACATAGTAGTCCAGCGAATTTTTTGTCTTTAAATTCGCATTTCGTGAAGAGCGCCTTGGCGCGCTACCCGGCGAATGAGTTTATTAAGCTGCTGCAGTCTTATCGCGTTGGCTATCACGAGAAACATCAGGGTCAGCTTTTCTGTGATGAATCAGCAAAACAGATCATTGATCTACTGTTCGCGGAATGCGCCAAAGGTAGCGTGAAGATTCATCATCCCGTAAGCGTGGAAGCCATTTCTCGCGATGCTGATATTTGGATCATTCAAACTAATCATGGCGTAGAGAAGGCAAAAGCTATTGTGATGGCAACTGGTGGCCTTCCTGTGCCCGCCATCGGGGCTACTGCTTATGCTTTGGATATTGCTAAAGAATTTGGGTTAAATGTGATTGATCCACGCCCAGCTTTGGTTCCCCTTTCATTTACTTCTGAAACTTTTTCCAACCTGAATGAATTGGCAGGTCTGAGTTTGCCCGTTAGAATTAGTTCAGGGTCAAAGGGCAGTCGATATGGAGCCTGTCGTTTTAATGAAGACCTATTGCTTACGCATAAAGGTTTATCTGGCCCAGCAGTTTTGCAGGCAAGCAGCTACTGGATCGAGGGTGAAGCAATTCATATTGACTGGCTTGGAGCCATTGAAGTAGAGGGCGGCTTTCAATGTGATGACCTCTTTAATAATGAAGATAATCGACTCAAACTAACGGAAACTATTTTGGCTTCAGTATTGCCTCAGCGTCTAGCCAAAGCATTTTCCGAGCAAAAAAACCTATTGGGTCGAAAATGGGCCGAGGTCTCCAAGAAGGATCGTCAGGCCTTAAAAGAGCTAATCACCAATTGGTCAGTGAAGCCGGCAGGAACCCTCGGCTGGAAAAAGGCTGAGGTGATGTTGGGTGGAGTGGATACCAAAGAGTTAGATGGTCAAACTATGATGTCACGTAATCATCCTGGACTCTTTTTCATTGGCGAATGCGTTGATGTTACTGGTCATCTAGGCGGTCACAATTTCCAATGGGCTTGGTCTAGCGGCTATGCTTGCGCCCACGCACTCTAGTCGTCTAAGATGTTTTTTTCTTTTCGCGTGAGCGGATGTTCAGTAACTCCACTATCAGTGAAAAGGCCATAGCTATATAGATATACCCCTTGGGAATATGCACTCCCATTCCTTCGGCAATCAGTACTACGCCAACAACTGTCAAAAACGATAAGGCTAGCACCTTGATAGAGGGGTGACGTTGTACGAATTCACCAATAGGTTTTGCTGCAATTAGCATGATGAGAACCGAGACTAAGACGGCAGAAATCATGACACCGATTTGATCAACCATACCTACGGCTGTGATCACGCTATCAAGAGAAAAGATAATGTCGAGCAGACCAATTTGAATGACCGATCCAGCGAAAATCTTCAGCATTGATTTTTGATCAATCGGAGAGCTATTTGATTCCAGACTAATGTCATGGGATTCCCCAATTTCCACTTCGTTGTAGATCTCTTTTGATGCTTTCCAAATTAAGAAAAATCCGCCAAGCAATAAGATCAGATCACGCCCTGAGATTGGATGAGTCTGAATCAAAAATAACTCCTGCGTAAGCCCCATTACCCAAGAGAGACTCAGCAACAATAGGATGCGGGTGATCAGGGCGAAGATCAACCCAAAGTTTCGGACTCGTGCGCGGATTTCAATGGGCAGACGGTTGGTGATAACGCTGATAAAGATGATGTTATCGATGCCTAATACCACCTCGAGGGCACACAGGGTCAGAAATGCAATCCAGAGCCCTGGATTGCTTAAGTAGTCACTAATAAGTTCAATCATTTCGAGATAAAGAGCCTTTCGGGTAAAGTGTATCTAACTTAACCAACCCCCTCATGGCAATGTTGATATCCCTACGTACTATCCGGACATTTCTGCTGCTAGCCTCTTCATTTTTATTGTTTGGTGGCGCTCAAGCTGCCTACCCAGATAAACCTATTAAGATCATTATTGGTTTTCCGGCTGGTGGTCCCTTAGATGCGCATATCCGTCTATTGGTAGATAAGCTTCAAAACACTTTGGGTCAGCCGATCATTATTGACTTCAAGTCTGGGGCCGGTGGTGCGGTCGGCGCCCAATTTGTTGCGCAATCTCCAGCAGATGGTTATACGCTATTGCTTGCCAATACTGGCACGATGGTCATTAACCCAGCAATCTATACAAAATCCCCTTATGACACCTTAAAAGACTTTCAGCCGATCGCACGTACCGCTCAGCAGCCGTTAGCCTTAATTGTAAATAATGATGTGCCGGTTCAAACGCTTAAACAGTTGATTGCTTATGCTAAAGCTCACCCAGGTAAGTTGAACTATGGCTCCGCGGGTAATGGTGGAATTTCACATTTGGTACCGGAGATGCTCAAAACGGAAACCGGTATTTTTATGGTCCATATTCCTTTCAAGGGGAGCGCTCCCGCATTTACCGATCTCATTGCCGGGCATGTTCAATTTATGGCTGAGTCGGTTCCGCAGGCGGCAAACTATGCAAAGCAGGGTAAGGTGCGAGCCCTTGCTGTCACGAGTGCAAAACGTAACCCAGCATTACCCAATGTACCAACGGTTCTGGAGACTGGGGTTGCTAATTTGGAGGTGGTGGGTTTCTATGGAGTGCTTGCACCTAAGGGTACGCCACCAGAGCTTGTTAATAGGTTGAGTCAGGCATTTAAAGAGACCCTCGACTCTCCAGAAGTGCAAAAGAAGATGATTGATCAAGGTGCAGACCCTGCTTATATGAGCGCAGAGCAATTTACGAGATACCTAACAGCCGAGATGCCGCGTTGGGAAAACGCGGTGAAGCAGGCTGGAGCTAAATTGGACTAGTTGGGCTGATTTCTCATCCAGTCGGCAGTGTTGAAAAATGACTCATGAAGGCGATCCGCAAGGGCGCCTTCAATATTGCAATCTTCGAGTGCCTGATACATACAAGCTAACCACTGATTGCGTTCTTTAATACCAATTTTAAAGGGTAGATGTCTAGCTCTAAGCATAGGGTGACCATACTTGGGTGAGTAAATATCGGGGCCACCCATCCATCCAGTCAGAAAAAGTTTGAGTTTTTCTCGAGAGCTAGATAGATCACTGGGGTGCATGGCACGCAGATCAGCTAAAGCTTCTTCTAGCGCCATTAAGTCATAAAAGCGATCGACTAGTTCATCGACTTTATTGGCCCCGCCAATGGTGTCAAAGAGGGTTTTTTGGTCAGTCATGGGCCTATTCTAATGCTGGAGACCAAGGTTATTGGCAAGTCTAGAAAATCAGTATAGAGTTATTACGTGAGCAGTTTAAGAGTAAGTTTGGTAGCGATTGATAATGACTTTATTAAGGGGAAATGATGGACGCAAAAGATTTTCAAAAGTGGCAACAGGAAAAAGCAAAAGAGCTTTTTGCTTACTCCCATAAGCTCTTAGATGCTGCCAAGCAGTTGAGCGAACATCATATTGCTGAAATTGAGTGGGGCATGAAAAATGCAATGGATAGTGCAAAGTCTGCGGCCAAAAATGACTTAACTAAGCTTAAAGGCCTGCAAGAAGAAGCAACGAAAGAAGCTGCTAAGCGCGCTGCTGTTTATCAGAAAAAGGTTAAGTCTGTTCTAAAGGATCTTGGTGAGGATGCCGCTGATGAAACAGAGAAGCATTTAGAAAAAGTGCGCACCTCCTTAGTTACTTGGCTGGAGGATGCTGAGAATAAAATGCCGACTCACGCTGACAAACTTTCTAAAGTGGTTCATGAAATGTCGACTACTGGTCAAAAAATGTTTAAAGAAGGGCGACGCATCGTTAATCAGGTGGCAGACGCCGCTGAAAAAAACTTAGATGAATTTTCTAAAAAAACATCTAGTAGCAAAAAGAAGGGCGAGTGACTCTATCTTCCACTTGATAAAAGACCGCAAGTGAGCGGTCTTTTTTTATTCCCAGCCCTGAACCCAGGTTTCTGGATCACTAAGCTCACGCCAAGAAATGACTTGGAGCTTCTTGCTGAAGATGGCTTCAAGTTCCACAAACTCGATTCTCTCGTCTGGAGGCTCTGGAAGAATAACCCTGCTCACTAAGAAATGCTTCTGTTTGTTAATGGGCTTTACTGCGGTCCATTTAGTCAGCAGCAACTTCTTAGGGTTTATTGAATTTTTAGGCATTTACCATCACTATTAAAGTGCCTCACACTGAAATGCGTTTGCGCGATCCAATAGAAGTCCGGTGCTAGGAGTAAAGACAACCTGGGCATCCTGAATCAAAGCGGGACAATTAGCATCAAAATAGCTTTTTTCACCCAAGCTTCCGCAATAATTTAGCCGTCCTCCGGCAAATTGCATCTGCGCCTTTTTGAGAACCATTGTTTGTTTATCGCTAACCGGATTTTTGCAATTCCAACTAGTGTAAGTCTCGCGCTCACAAGCGCTTATGGGTATGAGCAGGGCTGCTATGAGGTAAATGCTGAGCTGACGATAAATTGGCTTCATTCTCCTAGAATAGCTATTTTTTGAAATTTCTGCGCATTGTAGGATTTGTATTAAGATTTGAGGCAAAGGGCATTGCTGAGATGCCCTAAAAAAATACATAAAAGAGGAGATATTGTGGATACAAATCGTAGAGATATGCTTAAACTTGGAACAACGGCTGCAATTGGAGGGCTGTTGATGCCAGCCGGATCTGCTTCGGCACAAGAGCGTCAACCGATCATAGTCGAGACAATGACTGGTAAGGCGGGATTTCGTATTGCTAATTATTTACCTAAAATGGGTGCCACTTCTCGTTTGGGTTTGGTTACCAATGATGGTTTAGTTGTAGATATCCCAGCAGAAGCTGCTCGTCAAAAAGTACAACTTTCTTTTGACCCCACCTCTATGATTTCTTTAGCCGGCTCAGGCAATAAGGGCTTGCTTGAGCTTGCTGCTATTTTTAAGAATCGCGGCTCTAACTTAGCGAATGTGAATCAAGTGATTCTGCTGTCGCCTATTCCTAAGCCGCAAAGTAATATTTATTGTGTTGGCTGGAATTACCTGGATCACTTTGATGAGGGCAAAAAGAATCGTGTTGACACGGTTGTCCAAGAGTACCCCAAGGTCCCAGTACTATTTACCAAGGGCACTCAGACTATGAATGGCCCTTTTGATAGCATTCCCTATGATGGTAGTTATTCAACCCAGATTGATTGGGAGGCTGAGTTGGCAGTAATCATCAGTAAGAAGGGTAAAAATATTTCTGAAGAGTCCGCCATGGATTATGTCTTTGGTTATTCTGCATATAACGACACTACTGCGCGTGACGTTCAGCAGAAGCGCCACTCAGGCCAATGGTTTAAAGGTAAGAGCTTAGACGGCCACGGACCGATGGGTCCTTGGGTTGTGACGGCGGGCGGCGTGATTTTGGATGACACACGCATCATCTGTCGTGTGAATGGCGTTGAAAAACAAAATGCCAGCTACAAGCAGATGTATTTCAAAATACCGGCCATTATTGCTGAGTTGTCACGTAGCCTGACATTACTGCCTGGCGATATCATTGCTACTGGCACTCCTTCAGGCGTTGGCTTTGGCAGATCCCCTCAAGAATTTTTGAAGCCAGGTGATGTGATGGAGACTCAAATTACCGGTATTGGCATTATTCGCAATAAGATTGTTTAGCTCAATAGCTGATCGGTAAGCTAAAAAGCGCTGGACTTACCAGCGCTTTTTTATTGGGTGTACGTCTTAGAGCACCCAGAAGTGGTGAGTGCCATCTTTGCGCAATTGCTCAACTAGGCCAAACTCCCAGTCTAGGTATGCTTGCATTGCTGCTATGTCAATGCCAGTGCCTTCATAGGGGCGCTTATAGCGATCTAGCGGTGGCGATGCCAGGCGACTTGCTCCTCGCTCTAGCTCAAACCCGTTGGCGACCCATGCTGTATTGCCACCCTCCAGAACATAAACTTCCGCCTTGCTAAGCGCTTGGAAATCTGCCGCAATAAATGCGGCTAATGCCGGCGGTGTGCTGGTGAGTACATAGCGATCTACCTTAGGCAGGTTGACGATGTCATCCACCAGTCTTGATCTTAGCGCAAACCAGCTTCCAGGAATATGCCCCTTAATGTAATTTGCATGAGTGCTGAAATCAATTATCACTGTATTGCTATCTGCTTTGAGCCAAGCTGAAAGTGTCTTTGGATCAATTGATGAAACGCTCGGTAGCTTTGGTAGTGGTGCCTGCCAAGAACCTCGTTCCGTCAGGTCGCTTACTTTAATGGTATCAAGGACATAAACATCCCAGGACATCTGGGCTAGCCATGAGGCGGGCATATTAGCGCGGACACTACCGCTAGGATCAACCAATACTATGCGAGCCCCTCTAACTGGTGCAACCATTTCCGTCTCTTGCACAAGCTGTCCTCCAGGAACAGAGCGAAAGCCTGGTAAGTGGCCAGCCTCATACTCTTCCGGAGTGCGTGTATCAAAGAAGTAAGTAGTGCGCTCCAGTTGAGTTTGCCAGTGAGGCAGGTCAGCAAGGCTTGCACGTTTTACATTGGCCCTATCTGCAACCGAGCGCGCTCTCTGCGCGGCGGTCTGCGTAATCTGATTGCTAACGTCTTTGAACTTTCGGCTTTGACCTTTATCTAAGGCTTGTCCAGCCAAAGTCCAGCCAATGGTCCCGTTACGCAAGGCATTAACCTCGTTTGGAATACCTGCATTAATCAATGATTGTGTGCCGATGATGCTACGAGTTCTCCCAGCACAATTCACAATGATTTTTGTCTTTGGATTTGGGGCTAGATCTGGCACTCTTAAAACAAGTTCCGCACCGGGAACGCTGATTCCAGTCGGGATACTCATGGTTTGGTATTCATCAAAGCGACGTACATCGACTATTACCACATCGGCATTGTCATCAATTAGTTTCTTAACTTCTTGCGCTGACAGGGAGGGTGTATGCCTTTTTGATTCGACCAACTCACCAAATGATTTGCTAGGGACGTTGACATCCTTGAACACTTCGCCTCCAGCAGTTTTCCATGCCTTGACTCCGCCCTGATAAATGGAGACATCTAAATATCCGAGTTCAAGTAATTTCGTAGCTGCTAGTTCCGCATAACCCTCGCCATCATCAAGAGTAACAATGGGAACATCTTTTCTCGGTAATTTTCCAAAGGCATCAATCTCAATTCGGGCAAGTGGAAGGTTTGCAGCAAATAGGGGGTGTTCTTGGGCATGCGGATCTTCCTCGCGCACATCTAAAAAGGCAATCTCTTCTTTGCTAAGGAGTTTGTGGCGCACAAATGCGTAATCTTTTGTCTTCATTTGGTTTATATTTCGTAGATTCAAACACGAAGTGCAACACGGTTTAAAGATTGATTAAAGACTTCATTGGGGGTTTTAAATCCTAATCGTTTTCTAGGTCGGTTGTTTAATCGGTCTTGGATCATTCTAAGCTCTGC
>NZ_JACVPL010000012.1 GCF_018881925.1 Polynucleobacter sp. Latsch14-2
AAAACTGGATCACCATTTACAACGAAGAAAGACCGCACAGCTCTCTTGGCAGAATATCGCCTAGAGACTATCGAGCACAGGCAGAAAACAACACTTTAGGAATGTCGGCTTGACGGGGGATACTACACCCTATTTCCAGGGTGTAGATGGCGGTAATGCGATCTACATTTAAGTTGGCGTTTAAGTTTTGTTGCATTATATGTTTCCTTGTGGTTTCGCTGGCTAAACCTTTTATTACTTTTTAAAAAAGATGTTTAACTAACTTACAAACAGTTTAGCCCGCTAAACCCATTTTGTCAACTAAAATTTAGGAATTGGGGTGAAATAGATGCAGGTGGTTTGTAGATAGTGCTATTAAGATCAAATAATGTTATATTCAAATCTCTATATATATCTTTATAGGATATAAATTGAACATAAATAATAATAATTCATCTAAAACTCTAGGCCCTCGCATGGCGGGGTTATTTACACGCCTATATGAGAAGGGGCTCTTAACGTTTAGGGTGGCTGACGCCGTCAAATACACGGGATTGTCTCCAATTGCAGTTAGTAACTTATTGCACAAAGCTCAACAGCGCGGGGTTGTTACACGATTAAAGCCGGGTCTATTCAATTTAGTACCTTTTGAGTTGGGGGGTGTGTCAGAGCATATTGATAGTCCTTACATCATCGCCAGAGAGCTTGTAGGGGCGGCACCCTATTTTTTATCGTATGGGACAGCATTTGAATTGCATCGGATGTTTACGCAACCGATGTTTACGACATACGTTTCATCCACTAAGCGTATGCGCTCCCAGACTGTTGGGGGGTATGAATTCAAGTTCGTCAAAGTGAGCAGCGATCAAGTCTTTGGGGTAGAGAAATACTGGGTGGATAAAGAGCGATTTGTGTTGATCAGTAATATTGAAAGAACACTCATTGATGGCTTGAAGCACCCAGAGTATGTTGGGGGGGTTACGGAGGTCGCAAAAGGTTTGTGGATGAAAAAAGACGCAATTAATTTTAAGACTCTGATTGAGTATGCAAAACAACTAGGTGTAGGTGCGGTAATTCGCCGACTCGGATATCTATTGGAGAGGTATGAATTGGTGGATGAAAGCATTTTGCGAGAATTACAAAAGCAGTTAAGTGCAACCTATCAGCGCTTAGATCCACAAATGCCTGCGCAGGGGATATTTCTTTCGAGATGGAAATTGCAACTGAATGTGAATCAAGAAGAGCTTGATGCCGTGAGGTTTGGATAATGATTCCGCAAAGAAATATTTCTCTAATTGCTAATAAATTATTAAAAGAGGGCGGTAAACGTGTTCCCGAGTCCGTGATTGAGCGGGACTATGTGTTGGCTTGGTTTTTGACCGGGCTTGCCAATCATCCTTTACGTGAGATATTGGTCTTTAAGGGTGGAACAGCCCTACGACGTTGCTGGATTGATCACTATCGATTTTCAGAAGACTTGGATTTCACTTTAACAAAACCCATTCAATTTTCAGAAATCTTGGTTGGATTAAATGAGGTATTTGAAAGCGTATATAGGGAGTGCGGCTTAAAAATAGAGTTCGATAGAGAAGATCGGGCCAGCCATCAAAATAGCTATACTTTTTATCTAAAGTATCAAGGACCGTTGCCAGCATCCAATGATGTCAAGGTGGATATCACGATTAATGAGGTATTTTGTTTTGGCGCACAAAGCAGGCCCATCTTTCAAACCTACGATGAGTTCGAAGATCTGCCACAGGGACCAATTCTCAATGTATATTCCATTGAAGAGATTGTGATTGAAAAGGTCGCAGCCCTAAGTGATCGTGCTAGAAATGAACCTAGAGATCTTTATGACCTTTGGCATTTATTTGGAGAGCATTCGATTGTTCTTCAAGAGTTACGCCCTGAACTTGTGCGCAAGTTAGCGCATCGCAATAGGCTCGTAAATGGTCTTGAGCAAGCAATTGCCGTTAAAAATGAGCGTTTAAAGCGTCTTTGGACAGGCCGCCTAGCTCATCAGATGAGTGCTCTTCCAGAGTTTGATGGCGTTTTCAGGGATGTTATGAGGGCAATTAGAGCTGCTGATTTACCGGAATGAAGGTATTTTTTGGATGAGGTTCATTTAATAAGGGCAGTTCATCATCAAAATTCAAGGCAGCTTATAAGTGGCAATCCGAACCCTAGAGAAAACAGTGATTTTGCGTATGATTTTTTCAAGGGTATGCCTACGGTAAATAATTGATATGCTCCACATACCTCATGACGGTATCCGTTTTTGACCATCGACCCATGCTCATGATGATGGGAAAGCTGGCTCCCGAAACAACTAAATCCTGGGCATGACCTACTCGCATTGAATGACCACTAATTCTGGCTACAAAAGATTCATCTAAGCCGGCTTTTCTGGCAATTCGCTTGAAGATCCTGTTAATTTGACCTCCACCCAGATGTGAGGATATCTTCTGCGATTTTCCAATGCCACGAAATATCTGACCCTCTTGATCCCCAATTTTCGCTATCCACTCCTTTAAGGCAAGATGAGCTCGTTGACTAACGTGTAGCCATTTGCCAGTAGAGTCTTGATCGGTTTTGCTTTTCCTAAGTAATATAGTCGTAGATTCAATACTATTTTTAATAGTAATTTTGACATCTTGGATTTGCAGGGAAACTAATTCGCTTCGTCTGCATAGGGTGTCATAGGCAACCAGCAGAAGCGCTCTATCTCTAATGCCCATATTATCTGCATCGGTTGCGCTAAGCATCTGCTCTAAAACATCTTGATTAATTCCTTGAGCCTGTTCGGACGCGCGCCCTAGTTTTCTATGCATTCGCCTCATTTCCAATGTGACATCTGGATCTTTGCTTGGATCGTCAAAGCGATTTAACTTATGGATTGTGGCGATTCCTGTAATTGCACGTCGAATGCTAGCGGACGTTCTGCCGCCATTCGCAAGCATAACAATATAGTCGGCAAGGATTAGCGGGTCAACTGGCAGGGCAGTTTGATTGTGCAGACTGCAATAAGTAATGAAATCAATAAAGTCAGCGCGATATGCCCTGATGGTCGAGGCAGAATAGGCGCCATCAATTTTTAGAACTGTTTTGGCCAACTGTTCGCTTGGGCTGAGTATTATTTTGGTATTTCCATAATTGTCTTTTACAGTTTAGCTAGCTAATGTACCGTAGCCAAAAAATCACTTCCTCATAAATTTAATTAATAAGTTTTTAACAAAACTCAATTGCGCCTCAGCAGAAGTTTCATTACGCTTTGCAGCTTTAATGATGTCAATTTTCTGACCCTTAAATTCCAACAAGCCAAATTCACTAGGAATCTGCTTGGCTCCCACTTTTGGGTCGTAATCGTGAAAGGTAACCCACACGAAGTCAAAATAGGAGCTAACCTTTTTTAAAGTGTCATATTTAGTTACAGGCGAATTATTTGATTTGATTTCAATGCCGTGTAATTCAATAGGGCCATCTACATTCATTTGAACTATTGCAATCGCATCGATGTAATAGAATTTAGACTCAGAGATGGCTAAGCGAGCTACCTCGCCCCTTAGAAGTTCAAAGTGAAATGGTTTTGGTGTTTTGAGCCAAGAACCTGCACTTTGAGAGAGGGCAGTAAACACATGCGCTTCTAATAAGCTGTCATGTTGAGCCTTATCTTTTAAATCTACTCTAGGAATAGGCATGCCCATACCCCTAGCTGTTCTTCCCTCAAGAATGGGGCGATAGATTAACCAAGTTTGTCTTAAAGAATCACGCGTAATTGTCGCGGAAATAACCTGGGCGGCTAATTTGATAAAAATATCATTGGGCATGACTCGCTCTAGCTTACCCAAAATTTCTATATTTTCAGGGCTGACCTTGGTGGGGAGTTCATTAAGGAGGGGATTGGTAATCTGATTTTTACTTAAAAGAGGCTGAAGCTCTTGATAGTATTTGCCCGCCCGATAGTAGCGCCAAATGCTACCTTCTTTAAGGCCAATGCTTTGCCCAAATGAAACAAGCCATTCAGTAAAGGAGCGATGACTGGCTTCCCAAAAGTTATTTTCTTCAACTTGTAAAACTATAAGAGCAATTTTTGTCCAGGCGCGAGCATCATCAGCGTTAAGACTTTTAATTGAACTTACAATTGTTTTGGTAATCTCTTGCTTGGACATATATATAGTGGTTTAAAGTAATTAGTTAAGCTTGTAGTCTAGCTCGCTAAAGTATTTATTGTCAAGTTAATAATAGAGATGCAGTGTTTATAAGGCTCGGCGGCGCTTGCACTTTATGGTCTCTCAACTTGCAGCTTATGGGGGGCAACTTGCACTTTATGCATGAACCCACAGGTGTATCAACTTGCAGCTTATGGGGCCCCAACTTGCACTTTATGAGTACACCCGCATTGGGGGATATGGAGTATTGAGATCGTTATTCCCTGCTGAAAAATTTAAATATGCTCAACATACCGCATCACCGTATCTGACTTGGACCACCTCCCCCGTTGCATCATGATTGGCATGCTTGCTCCAGAGCTCAATAAATCTTGAGCCGCGCCTACTCGCATGGAGTGACCGCTGATCCCCTTAATGACTGATTCATCTAATCCGGCTGCCCTGGCAATCCTCTTATAGATACGGTTAATCTGGCCTGCCCCCACTGCAGAGCTAATAATATGGGCTCTGTTAACACCAGCCATGATTTTTTCTTGCCCCTCGGGAAGTTGCTTTATCCACTCCATCAATGCAAGGCCGGCCCTTGGACTTAGGCGCAATACTTTACCCATTGAATCTTGATCGGTCTTACTTTTTCTCAGTAGGATCGAAGTACTCTCAACTCCATTTTTAATGGTTATTTTCACGTCTTTGACTTGCAGTGACACTAACTCACTGCGTCTACATAAGGTGTCGTAAGCCACAAGTAATAGGGCCCTATCTCGCAAGCCTCTGATCGAATCATCGGTAGCTGACAGCATCTTATCTAGAGTATCTATATTTATGCTGCCTGCTTGACTTGATGAGCGCCCTAGTTTTCGATGCATTCTTCGCATTTCGATGGTGACATCAGGATCCTTCGTGGGATCATCCATGCGGTTAAGTTTGTGAATGGTAGATATTCCACAAATGGCTCGACGAATACCTGCTGAACTTCGCTTGTTATTTGAGAGCTTAATGATGAAGTTGGCGATAGATGAGGGGAGGGCGGGCAATGCATCTTCATTGCATTCCTCGCAAAATTGGATGAAGGCATTGAAGTCAGCTCTATAGGCGCGAATGGATGCGTATGCGTAGGCACCTTCAATTTTCTCAAGGGTGTTAGCTAATAGCTCCCTGGGATCAATTCTGATTTTTAAGTCGTTCAGATTGGTGTGAGCTAATGCTGATGCGTTCTTTGGTAGGCTCGTCATATATGGCTTTCTGTGGTCGGGATGGTTTACTTCTGGGCTTTCGGATACTTCTAGACAAATGTCTCAATACTGGGCAAAATCTAACTTCTGATACTTTTTTATCTCCTTGTTAATAAATAATTATTGTAAATAAATAATTAATACTAATTATACAGCAAATATACCTTGATTACAAGCAATCAAATTCGTGCAGCGCGCGCCATGCTCCGGTGGAGTGGGAAAGATTTAGCAGAAAAAACAGGATTGGGTTTTTCAACCTTGATGCGTCTCGAGTCTTTAGAGGGCGTACCGGGCACCCACTCTAAAACTCTGGAAGCAATTGAAAAGGCTTTTGAAAAAGCGGGGATTGAATTCATTGGGACTCCAGAATCTGGTGCTGGTGTGCGCTGGAGGCTTAGGTAGACTTCAGCTTGCACCGAGCTAAGCGCATTGGAAGCTACATAAATGATTTGATTTGCATCCCTTGGCAGGATGGAGCCTTAAAGTCAGTCATCCATAAAACATAATGTATGTATTTATTAATATTTACCGACATTATGTTAAAATAATGCATATGCAGACATCCAAAGAAATCATTCTTGCAATGGCAAGTCAAAGAGGTATTTTGAGGGCCAGAGACTTGGGCGAGCTCAATTTGCCCCGAGTTGAATTGGCAAGACTGGTAGACGAAGGGCGTCTATTGCAACTAAGTCGTGGTTTGTATTCGCTTCCCGATAGAGTGGCAACTGAGCAAACAACACTGGCGGAAGTGGCTATTAAATTTCCTAAGGCCATATTCTGCCTACTCACGGCATTGCAGATGCATGGATTGACCACGCAGTCCCCACATCAAGTTTGGGTAGCAGTTGATGTAAAGGCACGCGCACCCAATATTAAATATCCACCGCTCAAGGTCGTTCGATTTTCAGGGGAAGCGTTGGAGTCAGGCGTAGATACTAAAGTGATTGACGGCGTAGTTAACGTCAGCGTCACATGCATTGAAAAGACCATAGTGGATTGCTTTAAGTTTCGGAACAAAATCGGGATTGATATTGCTATCGAGGCCTTGCACGAGGCTTGGCGTAGCAAGCGAATGTCAATGGATAAAGTTTGGGAATATGCAAAAATTTGTAGGGTAAATAATGTGATGAGACCTTATTTGGAGAGTCTGAATGGCTGACAAAAACATTGGCGCATCCGTTCGAGCTAAGTTGAAAAATAAGGCGCAAGCCGAGGGCAAAGAATTCAATTTAATTCTTACTCGCTATGCATTGGAGCGTTTTCTGTATCGCTTAAGTATTTCAGAGCATCGAGATCACTTTTTATTGAAAGGAGCCTTACTATTTGATTTATGGTTTGATGTTCCCTTAAGGGCCACAAGGGATATTGATTTACTGGGATTTCAACTTCCCGATGCCGCCTACTTGATAAAAGCATTTGAGGATCTATGCGCTTTAGAGGTGGCCGACGGCATCGAGTTTGAAGGGGGCAGCATTCGGGCGGAAGAAATTCGCAAAGAAGCAAATTACACAGGAATGCGGGTGACTTTAGTCGCCTATCTGGATGGGGCAAGATCAGCCATTCAAGTGGATGTCGGTAATGGGGACGCAGTCACACCAGCGCCAGAAATGGCGAACTATCCCGTACTCTTGAGTGAGTTTCCTAGCCCCAGGTTAAGGGTGTATCCACGCTATACCGTCGTGGCTGAAAAATTAGATGCAATTATTTCCTTAGGTATGGCCAATAGCAGAATGAAAGATTATTTTGATCTATGGGTAATCCTTAATCAATCTGGGTTGGATCAAGAAATTTTAAGGACTGCAGTAGAGGCCACCACTACTCGTAGAAAGACTTTGATGCCAGAGGGATTGCCATTGGGCTTATCTGATGAATTTGTGCAAGATAGGAATAAAAATATTCAATGGAATGCGTTCTTAAGTAAGAATCAATTAGATAGGGTTGAGTTGAAAGATTTGGTAATGGATCTAAAAAATAAATTAGGATATTTATTTCATGACTGATGCCAAGTGGAGAGTTTCAGATATTTTTAGAGAAAAGGCTGTGTGATGCTTGCATGTACGACAACCAATATCGGTGTCGGAGTAATTCTCCTGGGCACACTTCAATTTTTAGCATCTCTTTTGGTTACCGAAAGACTTAAAACCTCGTTACAGAAGGAGCACTCTCATTTCCTTGAAAAATTAAAGTGGGATTTGAAGGTTAGAGAGCAAGCCGTAAAGGTTGCCGAGTATCTTTCCCTTATAAGAGAAATGAATACAAGTCCAAATACTGCTGAGTTTGACTATCAAAAGTTAAATCAATTGTCTTGGGAGTTGGCATTATGGCTTCCTGAAAAGATATATAAGGAAATGGTACTTTCCATTAAAAATCCTACGCCCGAGGTTAATGAATTGACAACAATTATTTCTATTAGAAAATTACTCTTGGAGAAAAATTCTGGAAACCTGACCGCTGATGATATCGCGCATCACGGAGTTGATATTGGCAAAAAAAGTCAATCTTAAGTATGGCTTAGAAGGAGATTAGGTGCGCTAATGCCATGTATCGAACAGTCAATGGGTGAGTGCTAACCCCATTTAAGGCCAACTTGTATTGCTTATATTCAAGATTCACAGTATGATATGTATATACAAATATATGGTACAAGCATGAAAAATCTAATTATTAGCCCTGATACAGAAGAAAAACTGATCAAAAAACATGGTTTAAGGCGGATTGACGTAGAGCAGTGCTTTAGGAATAGGGAGCGCTCTTATTTACTTGAAACAAGACCAGAACATAAAACTGAGCCATTGAGTGAGTGGTTTATATCTGAAAACGATAGAGGTGTATTGATCAAGGTTGTTTGTATTTTTATAGAAGGCATGATTCATCTGAAAAGCGCATTTCCTCCAAATGATGAAGAGATTAGTATATACAATACAATGTCTGAAAATTACTAAAAGTGTTGACTACCAAAAAGCAGATAATTCAAATAGAGGACAGTGATGATTACAAACGAAAAAACAAAAAAGATTGAAGCCGCTCAAGACGCTTGGGAAAGTGGCAAGTTAGGCAGGGATAGTAAATATGCCGTAGCGGCTAGCAAAGAGCATGGTGATCAAATCGATGATGCATTGGGTTTACAAATGATTTCAATTCGATTGGATAGAGAGTTGATTGATACATTCAAGCTTTTGGGTGGGAAGTACCAAATGGGCTATCAGCCTTTAATGCGGGAAGCATTAAAGCGGTTTGTCGATGGTGAGCTGAAGATGGTGGCGCTTGAGGCTTTGGAAAAACAAAGCTTAGCAAGATCAAAATCAAAGGATGATCAAAATCCTCCCAAGAAAGAAAAGGTAGCCAAGGCTGCATAAAGTTAAAGTCCCATCAGGAGCTTTTTTATTAAGTGGAATGGTGTTTATTCGCCCAAGGACTTTATAGAAAGCGTAGCAAAACATGCCATCAACTAAATTATTTAAAGAAACAGTCCGTTTAAGAATCGAGCGTGATCCTGCTTTCAGACTAGCCTTGCTTCAAGAGGTGCTCTCTGCTTTATATATGGGGGATATGTCTCTTGGAAAAGCCATACTTCGAGACTTACTTATCCACAATTAGTCTTGAGAGTTAGGTTCGCTATGGGGAAATAGGGCGCTTATCTGAGCGACATTCCACTTCGTCTTACGAAAACTTCAGCAGTCACTGACCCGTTTGGGTTTGCTCTTTCTTTAGGATGTAGTGAGTCATCAATCCCAAGGAGTTGCAATGCTTTCAATTGAATATGTGCACAAGCGAGCTCGATTATTTCGGATCGAGTTGCGCTTAATCGTGGTTGCCTGTTTGGTGGTGCTGATACTTGTTTGGCAAATACTGCGTGTGCTCATGGTACTTAAATAATCTAATTGGTGCTACTTGTGATGTTTAAGGATGCATCCATTTAGGTGTTCTAAATGTAACCACTCTTCTGTAGAGCCACATATAGGACGCGACGAAGATGAAGAAAAATCCAATCAGTATTGGGGTTGAGCCGTAAAAAAATATTGCTGGAATAACTGAAAAACTACTAAGTACCCAGAGGTAGGGCGAAGTCCTAGCATTAGCGCTAATCCAGTCACTCTCAGTAGTAGTGTTTTTACGGTTAAGAATGCGTCTAAATATTAGAGAGTGAAAGTGAGTCCCATCGGGATGGCCAATACTTGTACCTTGATGAAATTTTCTACGATAAATTGTAAAGAGCGTTTCTAGAATGGGGTAAGCATTGTCCAGTACCGCAAACCAAGGGGAAATCTCACTATGTCGACCAACTATCAAGATGCTCAGGATCGCAATCCAAAGGCCGATGAGATAGGCGCCGCCATCTCCCAAAAATATCAAGCCTCGTGGGTAGTTCCAAATAAAAAATCCCAGGATTGCGCTAGCCATAGTAAAGCTTAAAGAAAAAATCATCGGGTCATTCAATTTAAAGCCAACGTAGCCTAATCCCAATAACGAGATAATGCCAACCATACTTGATAAACCATTGAAGCCATCAATGATGTTGTATGCATTGGCTAAGCCAGTTACGGCAAATACTGTAAACATAATGGAGACCACGGGGAGGGCAAATGCATAATCTATTAATGGGATATCTAAGCCATTAATTTGTGCGCCTAAAAAGAGGTTGGCGAGCAGTGCGCCAAAGGCCGTAAAAATGAGTCTACTGCGAACACTTATTTTTTTAGTCACATCCTCAGCAATACCAATGCAGAATGCAGGCAGAGCGCAAAAAAGAAGAATGAGGTCTGTAGCGTTCTCTAAATTGCTTTGGTGGCGCAGGGCAATGGCAACAAAAATTCCCAGTCCGATGGCTATACCCCCAACCCTTGGAACTACTTTAGTGTGAAATTTTTGGGGGCCTGAAAGATCTCTATCCCCACTAAAGCCGCTATGCAATTTCTGGGTACGAATAATCAGAATGGTGGCAATAAATGAAGTGAAAAAAGCGGCTAGCAAACTAATCATGGAATCATTATAAATTCTAATACTGCTTATTTAAAGGTTTAATTCGGGATAAACCATTAGATGTTCGGTTATGCGCCAATAAGTGCATATTTTGGCTAAAAGGCTATTGCTTTAATAAAGGTATTATTGGAAATAATATAAGTAATTTTGATTTTGACTTTATTCCCATCCGTCAATTAGCCCCATGAAAAATGGCCCTAAATTCACTACCTCTAGTGTTGCAAATTTTATTTCCGATTTGGCTTTATTGCGCTTGGCCTGCCTCGTTGCTTTATCGACATTAAGTTTGGGCACTTCTGCCCAGACCATTCAATTTGAATACGATCTCAAAATTACTGCAGACCCAGCCAAGCGTGTCGCCTATTTAAAGGAGTCTGGTGAAGCCCCGAGTCCTTACGAGCAAGTCTTTAATTTGGTCAAGGGCTCCATGCAGGTGGCTACTATTGTGGATAAGGTGGATATTCGTAAAGACCAATATCACATTAATTCCGTTGGCACTCTTGGCGCAGTGCTCTCAACTGCGCTCTCTGATCAAAAGTTGGTGAGAGATTCAGTAGGGTCTGTGGGTAAAGATGGCATGCTTACCAATACCTATCAAGAAAAGCGGGGTAACACTGACTTGCTGATCGCCAAGGTAGAAAAGAGTCTCGTGAACTTTTATAAAGTGTCCTCACGCAATCCGCCTGTTGGAAGTGCGCCTTATACGGGCCGTTTGCTTGACATGGTTTCGGTGGGTTACCAGTTTTTGGGTCGTGAATTATCCCCTAAATCGATTGTGTTACCGGTAACAGATGGCCGCTCTGTCAAAAATTACACCTTGGTACGTGGTGAGCCTTGGGAGTTCCCATTTGATGGTGGCAAGGTCAAGGCGATTCGTTATTACAAGACCACCTCTAAGGATGACACTGCTACTTTTGAGGTTTGGTTTTCTGAAAAAGAACATGCGCCGCTGCGCTCAGTGATTGGTCTGAATGCCCAGTATGGCGCAACTATTCAGTCAGATTTAAAGAAAATGCCTAAGTTTTAATGCTGTGTCTTTTTAAATAATTACTATTTGCAATGATAGGAAAATATTGTCATGAATAAAAAGGCCATCATTTTTATTGTTGCCATTGCGCTCATCATCTTTGTCTTAATAAAATTTATTTATAGTCAACTATGTGCGCCGACGCAAAACAATCTCATTGCTAATGTTGCCTCTAGTCTTGCTTCTGGCGTGGTTTCAGATGTTAGATCTGCGCCTCCCAGTGCTCCAGAGCCCTTATCTTGGGAGCTAGTGATTCAGCGCTTTGTTACATTCTTATCAAAAGCTTGTAATCGCTAAGAGTAGAAATGGCGACTGGTCTTAAGGCACTAGGCTCAAAAACAAATACTCAAAGAAAATAATTAAGTGAACCACGCCTTGCAACATGGTGGTTCTGCCAATGGCTAGTGTCAGTGCGCCAATAAAGAAGGATAGGTACATTAAGGTCACGTTGAGATTGCTGATACCTAGACTTAAAGGCAGATTAAAGTAAATCGCAATAGCCGCTACCGTTGGAATGGTGAGCCCAATACTCGCTAATGCAGAGCCTAAGGCTAAGTTCAAACTACTTTGCAGGCGATTGGCCCTCGCTGCTCTGACAGCGGCATAGCCTTCAGGCATCAGCACTAATAGTGCAATCGCAATACCCACAATAGTTTTTGGCGCCCCAGCAGCCTTGACGCCTGATTCAATCACGGGGCTGAGCAATTCAGCTAGACCCACTACAGTTACCAGGGAAATGAGTAAGAGTGCGCAACTGGCAGTTGTCTTTAAATTACTCGGTTTCTCAGCATGCGCGTGCTGATTGCCTACTTGCCCCTCTACTTTGGGTAGATAGTAATCGCGGTGACTGACGGTTTGGAAGAATAAAAAAGCAATATATAAAACAAATGAAGCAATCCCGGCAAAAGCTAATTGACTCTTGGTGAAGTCTGGTCCCGGGGTGCTAACAGTCACAATTGGCATGACTAAAATAAATGTTGCCAATGCAGTCAGTACTGCCAATGCAGAATTAGTACCTTCGTTGCGGAAACTCATTTCATGATGTTGAAAGCCGCCCATAAAAATACATATACCAATCACGCCATTGACCACAATCATCACAGTAGCAAAGACGGCGTCACGGGCAATAAATTCTGAGCCCTCATGGCCAGAGAGCATCATGGCGATGATGAGAGAGACCTCAATGATGGTAACGCTGATCGATAGCACTAAAGTGCCAAAAGGCTCACCCGTTTTATGTGCAATGACCTCTGCATGATGAACGGCCGAGAGAACCGCCCCAATCAAAATGGCTGCGAGTATGGCAATAAACCAAGAGTGGGTAAGTAAGTTGGCCATAGTTTGATAATCGATAAAGGTGACTGTGAATACGACTAATAATAGGTAATATAGAGTAAATCCATATTAAGGTACTAGTAGAGTATGAAGGCAATTATTCTGTTTGGTCATGGTGCACGAGATGCCCGCTGGCGTGAGCCTTTTGATCGCCTGGCCGCCCTATGGAAAGCCCAGCATCCAGACACTTTGGTTCAATTGGCCTTCCTGGAGATGATGGATCCCAGCTTAGAGGCTGCGGTTGTCAATCTTGCGAGTGCGGGTGCCTCTGACATTGTTGTAGTGCCGGTCTTTTTTGGACAAGGTGGCCATCTACGCAATGACTTCCCTGTGCTACTTAATTCCTGCCAAGAAAAGTTCCCCAGTGTGAAATTAAGTGCGACGCTTGCTGTTGGCGAGGATGAGGGTGTTTTGCAGGCTATCGTTGATTTTGCGGTTCAAAGGATCTAGAGCTAGATATCCATAACTTATGTAATGGTATTCATTACAATATAATGAATACCATTACAATAAGCCCTAGTAATTCATTGATTCAATCATTTCGTCATCGTGGATTAGAGCTCTTTTATTCAAAAGGGAGTTATCGAGCTATTCCCGCTCAATATGCTGCGCGTCTTGAGCGAATACTGGATCGCCTCGATGCTGCTATTTCTGCAGATGATATGGATTTACCGGGCTATCGGTTTCATCGGCTGAGCGGCAAGAGAAAGTCATACTACGCTATTGCAGTATCAGGTAATTGGCGTCTCACTTTTAGATTCGATGGAGATAACGCAATTGACGTTGACTTAGAGGATTATCACTAATGAAGAAAATGCTGAAAAGTTTAAGAAATACAAATCGTAGGCCAACCCATCCAGGTGCAATTTTGAGGGAGGATGTTCTGCCGGAGTTAGGCATTACCCAATCGCTTTTTGCAAATCACTTGGGAGTAAGTCGCCTCACGGTATCGGAAATTTTGCACGAGAAGCGTGGGATTAGTGCAGAGATGGCGGTCAGAATTGCCAGAGTTATCGGCGGCACTCCTGAAAGTTGGCTCCATATGCAGGAGGCCGTTGATCTTTGGGAAGTCGAGCAAAAGTTTAAGCAGAACCCCAAGATGGCCCCAACAGCGCTTTTCCCATTGGCACTCGCAGCATAGTTTTACACTAACTAGGCCGCTTTATTTTCCTCTTTAACTTTAATATCAAATTGCGTTGCATCTCTTTTGCGCAGACTATCAAGCTGTCGACCCTTTAAAGTTTCACCAATCATAATGAGCGCCGGCGAGCTGTTATCAAACCATTGATCAGCTTTGCCATGAGCGAGCTCACCTAAGTTGCTCGACCAGTGGCGCTCTCTTGGGGTGCTGACTGATTCCAAAATATGGACTGGAGTTTTTTGGGTGTGATTGGCGCTACTTTCTATCAGTTGCTTAGCAATCTTAGCTGCATCCTTGCGACCCATGTAATACACCAAGGTATCAGCCGTAGGATGTTGGATTGGACCTCTAGATACTTCTGTTTTACTCTTTGCTGTATTTTCTGTAGCTTGCGCAAGTGTCACAAATGCCACGCTTCTAGAGACGCCTCGCAGTGTTAAGGATTGCTGCAGGCTTGCTGCTCCGGCTAATGCCGCAGTAATGCCTGGCACCACTTCCACTGCAATACCTTCATTATGAAGTGCTTGTAATTCTTCATCAGCCCTGCCAAAAAGCATTGGGTCCCCACCCTTTAATCTGACTATAGTTGGATATTGTTTTGCTGCATCAACTAAGCGCTTGTTAATAAAGTGCTGGGCTGAAGATAATTTACCGCAGCGTTTACCAACAGCTACTTTGATCGCTTGTGGACAAAGATCAAGCATCTCAGGCTCTATGAGCGCATCGTGAAACACAATATCCGCTTGGGCCAACAGTTTTGCGCCGCGAATAGTAATGAGGTCAGCAGCGCCAGGACCGGCGCCAACCAAATAAACTTTTCCGAGGGTATCGTTGTTCATGAGATTGTTATGAGCTGTGCTGAGGCTTCTAGCAAGGTTCTTTTGCCGCGCCAACTGTTTTGTGTGCTCACTGTAAAGAGATCGAATTGCTTTAAGCCTACCTCTAGGTTTTGATCTGGACGCATTTCAAAGGCGTCAAATCCAACACGCGCACCTTGGAGCAATTGATCAATCAGTACATCACCAATGGCGCGTACCTCTCCCTGCCAGCTAAAACGGTCACGCAATAGCGCTGCGGTACTAAAACCTCTACCATCTCTAAAAATGGGGAAGTGGGCCGCCACTACTGCCCAGTACGCTTTGCCAGCTTGAATAATGTCAGCATGTTTCAGGATGTCATCATCGGCTGCGAACCACACACCAATTTCTCCTTTGTTGGCGCGCTCAACAATGTCGGCATTCTGATGATGGCCGCTGCAATGACTGCGCCACCAATAAAACGGCACTAGCACCTTATTGAGACCATGCTTCAAATCAGGGGTATTTAATGGTGCGCCTTCATCACCTTTACCATCCCATATTTGCCACTCATTGGCTGCTAGGCTAGGCTGGCCAGCTTTCGGAAATCGAATAATGTGCTTGTTCATCATTAACTCGCAGCACTTTCTTTTTGATCGACTGCTTTATCTTTTTTCTTAACGTTTTTATAAGCAGCTTCTTTGAAAGGTGTCACACCAATTCTGCGATATACATTGATAAAGGATTCATCATCGGTGCGATGTTCAACATACGTATTGATAACGTTGGTGATGACATCTGGAATTTCATCGGCGTAGAAAGAAGGTCCAATCACCTTACCAATGGCCGCGTCATTCCCTTGCTCGCCACCCAGGGTGATTTGATACCACTCTTCACCATCTTTATCCACACCGAGTACACCAATGTTGCCAACGTGATGGTGACCACAAGAATTAATGCATCCGGAAATATTTAAACTGATATCACCTAGATCAAATAAGTAATCTAAGTTATTAAAGCGTTCCTGAATAGCCTTGGCGATTGGTAAGGATTTAGCATTCGCTAAAGAACAGAAGTCACCGCCAGGGCAAGCGATGATGTCGGTGAGTAAGCCAATATTCGGCAGGGCTACATGTTGTTGCTTGGCGGCTTGCCATAGTTCAAGCAGTTTTGATTGCTCAACATCAGCCAAGACTAAGTTTTGTTCGTGTGTAACGCGCAGTTCACCAAAGCTATATTGATCTGAAAGGTCTGCAATCGCATTCATTTGCGCAGTAGTGGCATCGCCAGGTGCAACTGTTCCATGGGGTTTGAGTGACAAAATCACACTCGCATAGCCAGGTACTTGGTGCGGTTTGACATTGCGCTCGAGCCAGCGAGAAAAAGCGGAGCGCTGAGATTCTGGTGCGCTGGCAATGACTTGTTCACTTGTTAGTTTGCCCAGTTGCTTGTATGCAGGTTTGGTGAAGTGCTGTGCGACCCGATCCCACTCAGCTTGGGTAAAGTTGTCATCACCATTCTTAATGTGGATCCATTCGCCTTCGACTTGGCGGGCAAACTCTTCTGATCCCAAGGCCTTTACAAGAATCTTAATGCGGGCTTTGTAGAGATTGTCTCTGCGTCCAAAGCGGTTATATACCCGCAGGAGGGCAGTTAAATAACTCGGTAGTACTTCCCATGGCAGATCTTGCTTAATGAGTGAGCCTAGAATCGGAGTGCGACCCATGCCGCCACCAGCATAGATATCTGCTACTAGCTCACCTATGGGATTTTTCTTGAGCTCAATGCCAACGTCGTGACACAGCAGCACTGTACGATCCTCTTTAGCGCCATTGATTGCAAACTTAAACTTACGGGGCAAGTGGGCAAACTCGGGATGTAATGTTGACCATTGACGAAGTAATTCGCAAATCGGGCGAGGGTCAATATATTCATCTGCAGCAACACCAGCAAATGCATCGCTCGTAATATTGCGAATACAGTTTCCCGAAGTCTGAATGGCATGCATTTCAACTTTAGCTAGTTCCGCCAAAATGTCAGGAGTTTTTTCCAGCTCCACCCAGTTGTATTGAATATTCTGACGGGTAGTGAAGTGACCATAACCACGATCATATTTTTCTGCAATGAGGGCTAGGGTACGCAATTGCTTTGCACTCAAAAGTCCATAAGGAATCGCAACGCGCAGCATATATGCATGGCGTTGGTGATAAAGACCATTTTGCAGACGCAGGGGACGGAACTCTTCTTCAGCCAAAGTGCTATTCAGGCGCCTAGCAACCTGGTCTCTAAATTGGGCAACCCTTTGGTCTACAAGGGTTTGGTCAATCGTGTCGTATTTGTACATAGCGCTAGATTCTCGTAGTTTTTGAATATAACTTCAAATACTGAAAAGTCTCATCTATATATCTGATTGGATATATAAAGAGCTATTTGCTTGAAATAATGAAAATCTGTTTAAATACAAGGAGATATCTAAATTTTTCAATTTAACTATCAATTAAAAACAGAATAAATTGGAGACAAAATGAACTCATTAAAAGCTTTCAGCCTGCTGGCGGCATTATTGGCTAGCGCCACTCTCTGGGCGGCAGAGTCTGCAGCGCCACTACCAATGGCACTAGGCAAAGGGTTTAATCAAGAAGGTCTTGCCAAAATTGACGCTTATTTTGCGGATCAAATTGCAAGCAATCAAACGCCAGGCGCAGTGTTGGCAGTGGCTAAAAATGGCAAGTTGGCTATTTATAAGACCTACGGCTATTTAGATAAGGCTAACAATAAGCCGATGACAAAGGATGCTATTTTTAATTTGGCATCCATGACTAAGGTGATGGCGGCTGTCGGTGGTCTGACATTTTATGAAGAGGGTAGGCTACCGCTCAATGCCCCCATCTCTAATTGGTTTCCCCAATTTAAAAATATCACAGTAGGACAAGTTGATGCTGACGGCAAGGTTGCTGCTGTTCCAGCGAAGCGTCCAATTACAGTGCAAGATCTTATGCGCCATACCAATGGTCTGACTTACGGTGCTCGTGGTGATACTCCGGTACATAAGTTGTTTCCGCCATCCTCAGCAAATGCTGCTATGGATTACACCGGCGAACAATTCATTGATAAGTTGGCCAGCACACCTTTGTTATATGAGCCAGGGACGGTTTGGGACTATGGCTTCGGCATTGATGTGCTCGGTTTGCTTGAGGAAAAAATTGCTGGCAAGCCACTGGGCAGCATTCTTCAGGAGCGCGTATGGAGTAAGGTCGGCATGCCTGATACGACTTTTCAGGTGCCAGAAAAAGATCGCGCTCGTTTAGCTCAAGCATTGCCCATTGACCCAATTTCTGGCAAGCCACAAAAATTAAGTATTTTGACCGACAAGGTGAAATTTGATTGTGGTGGCTCTTGCGGATTTTCTACTGCGGGTGATTACGTGCGCTTTGGTCAGATGCTATTAAATGGCGGGAGCTTGGATGGCAAGCGTGTCCTCGGTCCGCAGACCGTGACCTTTATGACTTCAAACCACTTAAATAAAGACATTAAAAATTTAGTGGGCGATACAGAGCCAGGGCGTGTAGGTTATGGTTTTGGCTTGGGTGTTGCAGTGCGTATGGAGCGTGGCTTATCAGCTATTAACGGTAATGTTGGTGATTACACTTGGAATGGCGCTAATGGCACGATTTTTTGGGTTGATCCAAAAGAGCAATTAGTCGTAGTGATGATGTCTGTAGCTCCAGGGGAGATTCGGAAAATTCATCGCGAGAAGTTGAATGCACTTGTGTATGGGGCGCTTGAGAAGTAGATCATCAACTACATCTGCATGATAAAAAGCCCCGATAAGTCGGGGTTTTTTATGAACTACTTTTAGGTTTTATTGCCAATGCTTGATCAGAGTTTAAATTCTCGATAGTGTCGATATAAATTAGCAATCGATGCAAAACCCAGCACCACAATTAATACCGAGAAAAGATATTCGCTAGTTAAGTAAGTGAAGATGCCCAAGTAAATTGCTAGCATGGCCGCGATGAATGCACCAATCGCTCCCAGCACTACTAGCTTAAAGTTTGGAATAAAAGCGCCCAAGGTAATTGCTACAAAAATCAGAATCAGGTCCGAAACTAGTTTGTCGGCAGTTTCAAAAATAGTATTGGTTAGTGCAGGGTAGGAGATCTTACCCAATACAGCAATTAATAGAATGGCTGCAAGAACTATAAAATTGAGTTTTGCTTTATTCAGGATGGTTTTGAGTTGCTCGTTCATCGCCGTCTATTTTTCTTAAGAAATATTGCCATTAAAAACAAGGCTCATGCCAATCCAAAGCAGGATAAAAGCAACCAAAATGGTGAGACCCAGCTTTTTGAGGAAGTATTCGAGCGTATCCATATACGCTTCATCATTTTTGCCAAAGTACTGATCAAACCGTTTCCAGACGAGACGAGCTACGAATAGCGGAAGAATGATGGCCGCAATGCCAAGTAGGACGGTAAAGGTAGTGCTCATGTGATAAGTAAATCCTTGCGCTATCTAAGATGGTTGAGTTGGGAGCAGAAATTACGATAAGGATACATCGCTTGCTTCCAGGGGCTGATTTTTAAGGGGGCTGTAAGCCTAAGGGGCATTTAATACCCTTGCGACCGCATTTCTGATGATTTCCGTGGATTCATTGGATAATCAGCTAGGAGATTCAATTAAAAATTGAGTGATCAGTATTTATTGATGCATTACATGGCAAGCGCTAAAGGGTATATATATGTCTGAAAATAATTCACAATTATCTGGAGCCCAGCTTCAAGAAATTCGTACGGCCGTACTCGGAGCAGCTGCTAAGGCGCCGGGTGCACTAATTGGCTTGGGTGTTTTATTGATTATTTTGGGTATGGTTGGTGTGGCTGGTCAGGTCATGTTCTCATTTGCAACGATAAGTATGCTGGGCGCTTTTTTGATCATCGGCGGTGGCTTACAGTTTGCACATGCTATCAAGTCGCATGGCTGGAAGAGTGTTGGGACTCAAATGGCATTGGCTGTTTTGTATATTGTTGCTGGTGTCTATACTTGGGTTTACCCAATTCCCGCCTTAGAAGCAATCACCTTGTGGTTAGCAGCGATCTTCTTTATCACCGGCTTCTTACGTTTACTTTCCGCATTCCATCACCGTCATTTTCGTGAATGGTTTTGGTTGGTGCTGTCTTCAGCGATCTCTATTTTGATGGGTGTATTGATTATGAATGGCTACCCAGCATCAAGCTTGTGGTTGCCAGGACTGTTAATTGCAATTGAATTGCTATTACAAGGCTGGTCACTACTATTCTTGGGATTTGCTGCGCGCAATTTTGTAAAAAATCAATAATGGTGACATGGTGTTTGTGTAGACAATTTGCCGATAGATAACAATGAAAAAAACCGACCTGTATAAAAATCTAGGCCTAGCAACAGCCCAACGCATGAAAAATTCTGTGAAGGCTGCTAAGCCTGGTGGCGCAGATACCGCTAAAACTAAAAAAGAGCTAGCCAATGCCAATCCCCTGCTAGCGTCTTTAATGGGTAAGGCGAAATCTAAGTAAGTCGGCATCAGTGTTTGCCTAGTCTCTCAATCCTTTTTAAGTTGCCCCCTTGCAGTCAAAAAACCATTTCTTACTAATTGATTTTTTAAAGGTCTTTGCCGCCTTATTAATTATTCTTCATCATCTCTCCAGTTATGGACAGTTAGCTGAAGATGCGCAACATTTTTTACCTGGAATCATGACTTGGTTATTTGAGTATGGGCGCTATGCGGTTCAAATATTCTTGGTGATGGGCGGGTATTTGGCGGCTCAGTCGCTCACACGAACGAGAGACATTAAAAATCCGCATACCGTTCTTAAGCTGATCTTTAATCGCTACTTACGCCTTTTTGCGCCCTATGTCATTGCCTTGTTGGTCACCATGGTGTGTGCTTGGATAGCGCGCTTTTGGGTGCAGGACGAATATGTTGGTGAGTCCGAAACTTTGGGGCAATTTTTAGCCCACCTTTTTTTCTTACAGGGCATCTTGGGTCTCGATTCTATTTCTGCTGGCGCTTGGTATGTTGCAATTGATTGGCAGCTCTATGCGGTGCTTGCGATCATGCTGGGAATGTTTCCAAACTTTCGATCTTTGATTTGGGCGTCCCTCATCCTGATCGTAGCCTCTTTGCTATATTTCAATCGCTTGAGCCATTATGAAAATTATTTCATCTACTTTATTGGCGCTTATGGCTTAGGAGTATTGGCTCAATTAGCAAAAAATGATTCTGAGCCAACCATCAGTCGTTTGGCAAAGTTATCTATCGTAATTACGGGCTTGATTATTTTGGTTTCAAGTTTTCATCATCTCTGGATCAGAAATATTTTGGCCTACCTGGTGACCATTGCCTTAATCATGTGGGGCGATCGCGCATATAAAGATCAGAAGCACGCAAAAATGCACAATCTGGTTTTTTCTATCTTATGGGGTAGCCGTAGATCCTATTGTGCATTCTTGCTGCACTTTTCATTGATATTAATTGCGAACACGATTTATATTGCCTCAGGATTGAGCTCACAACACAACGGTGGGGTTGCTCTCGGATTAATGTTAGCAACTGTCGTAGCGAGTTGGATTGCGGCCAACTATTTATATCGTCTGGTAGAAGTGCCGTCGCGACACCTCAAGCTCTGATATTTATAGACCCAAGTCTTTTAAAACGCGGAAAATTTCACGATACGCTTTGGGTGGTTTGTTTTGTTCTTTTTCTCTACGGGCATTTCGAATGAGTGTGCGCATATTCTGAATATCCATATCCGGAAATTGCTCAATGAGTTTGGTGAATGTTTCATCATTTGCTATGAGCTTATCGCGGTAGTTTTCCAAGAAGTGTAGTTTGGCTGTTTCAGCCTTACTGACTCCTTGAATGGCATCTAAGCGTTTTTGAATGGCTGCCAGCTCTTCTTCATCCAAAAAGCGCATCAGTTTGCCTAGATATTGCTTATGACGACGAATCGCTTCAAAACTCTTAATCTTGGGTGTTTCGGCAATGGCAGTTTTAATCGCTTCATCCATGGGGATGCTCTTTAGTCCATCACTACTGAGAGCGGCCAATACCTCAGCTAACTTTTGACGCTCCGTCATTTGGCGTTTTAGCTCAGATTTACTGGGACCCTCATCAGGATCTTCCTTCTTGGGGGTGCGGTTCTTTTCATTAACGTGCATATGAGGATTTTAGACTGTATTGGTTCCATAGCCACTTAAAGAAAGTGCTTTTATGTGAGTATTTGTTTAAGTTTTCGAAGATCCATGGTTGAAAAGAGCTGGCTTCTGCCGATGACATCTTTAGGTTTCAGTTTGCCCGATTGAACATAGCGACGAAAGGTCGGCATAGAAACCTCTAAATATTCTGCGGCCTCTTCAGCAGAGAAGATGTCATTCCGAAGATGGCCAAATAGCTGCTCATGATTAAAGTCACTCTCTTGGAATGCGTTAATTGCGATTAAAGAGAAAAATTTGATACGCTCTTTCGTTGACATTTTTTTAACTTGATCAAACATATCTTCTGCCGTTATTGAGAAACTCATTTCTCCTCCTCTTCAGATTGTCGCAACACTGCTTCTTGTCGTAAAAATCGCTTTAATTCAGTATAAAAATTTTCGTGACTACCAATTTGGTAAAAATTAATCCAAATAAGATTAATTTTTCCATCACACTTACTAAATTTATAAGCTATCAAATACTCTTGTTTGTTAAAGCGAAACTTAAAAATAAAAATACTCTGTAAGTCCCCCAATTTTTGCTCACCTAAATTTGGGTTTTTGCATATCTCGATAACCCTATCTTCAATTGCGAGCTGAAAGGGCTTGTTTGCCTTTTTTACGAAGTGTGCAAAAGGTCTTTTGTAATTAATTTTTATGATCTAATATTAGATAAGCAATGATTCTATATAAAATCACTAAAAGTGACAAGATTCACTTGACTTTCTAGTATGGTGAATAATGAACATCAGGTACAACGTGCTTATCTAAATAGAGACATGACTCAAGCAGACCAAAATAATACTTACGACTACATCATTATTGGAGCGGGGAGCGCAGGCTGTTTGTTGGCAAAGCGTCTGACAGAAAATCCCAATAAGCGTGTTTTGTTGATCGAAGCCGGCAAGAGCGATAACTACATTTGGATTCATATTCCCGTTGGTTATTTGTATTGCATTGATAACCCACGTGCCGATTGGCGCTTTCGCACGAGCAATGAAGTTGGATTAAATGGACGATCATTGCTCTATCCAAGAGGAAAAGTGTTGGGTGGATGTTCCTCTATCAACGGCATGATTTATATGCGCGGTCAAACTGGCGACTACGAGTCTTGGGTAGCGGCCACCGGTGATGAGTCTTGGTCTTGGAAAAATGCCCTCAAGCGTTATAAGCAATTTGAGGATTACCACGGCGAGGCTAATGAATGGCATGCCAAGGGCGGTGAGTGGACTGTGTCTAAGCAACGTTTACGTTGGCCCATTATGGATATCTTTAGGCAGGCGGCAGTTGAGGCGGGCATTCCAGCTTCGGATGACTTCAATTGTGGTGATAACTTTGGCGTTGGCTATTTTGATGTTAGCCAGCGCAAGGGTTGGCGTCTGAATACCTCCAAAGCATTTTTATCTGACGCTGCAAAACGTAGCAATCTCACGGTGATTACCGAGGCTATGGTGACAAAGCTGAAAATTGACCCCATTAGCAAAAATTGTTACGGCGTCGAGTATCTGCAAAATGCTGTTGCAGCAGAAGCATTCTGTGCAATCGATCAAGGTGGTGAGGTCTTATTGACTGCGGGCTCTATCGGTAGCGTACAAATTTTGGAGCGCTCAGGGGTTGGTGCTGCGGCTCATCTAGAAAAGCTAGGCATTCCGGTAATTCAAGACTTACCTGGTGTTGGTGAAAATTTTCAAGATCACTTGCAACTGCGCATGATTTACAAGGTGAGTGGCATTAATACTCTGAACGCTAAAGTCCACTCATTATTTGGCAAGCTCATGATTGGCCTTGAATATGTATTCAAACGTTCTGGACCAATGTCGATGGCGCCATCGCAATTGGGCGCATTCGCCTTTAGTTCCCCGGAGCAAAAAAGTGCCAATGTGGAATACCACGTCCAACCTTTATCGCTAGAGAAGTTTGGTGAAAATCTGCATACGTTCAATGCTTTTACTGCAAGCGTTTGTAATTTGCGCCCCACATCTCGCGGTAGCGTTCATATCAATTCCATTGATCCTGAGGCACCTCCAGTTATTAGTCCCAATTATTTATCCACAGAGGAAGATCGAAAAGTTGCCGTTGAGTCTTTAAGGCTCACACGGAAGATCGTAGGGAGTACTGCCCTGCAGGCTTATGTCCCAGATGAATACAAACCAGGAAAGCAATATCAAACTGATGCAGAGCTTATTCAAGCTGCGGGTGACATTGGCACAACTATTTTTCATCCTGTAGGCACTTGTAAGATGGGCCGTGCTGATGATCCTTTTGCGGTATTGGATTCTGAGTTGCGAGTGAGGGGCATTCATCACCTGCGGGTTGTGGATGCATCCGCTATGCCAACGATTACTTCAGGAAATACTGCCGCTCCAACGATGATGATTGCGCAACGTGTGGCGGAGTTACTTACTGGTGAATAAGGCGCCCCCAAAGCAAGCATCGCATTATCAACTGCCTTTTAGCCACCTCCTTCTAGCATTGGCAATTGTGGCGGTATGGGGTACCAATTTTGTCGTGATTAAGATGTCCTTGGCTAGCTTTCCACCATTTCTGTTTGCTGCACTACGCTATGCCTTTGCCTTGTTGCCCGTAGTCTTTTTTGTAGCTAAGCCTAAAGTGCCCTGGAGCAATCTCTGTGTGTATGGGGTAGCGGTTGGGGTAGGGCAGTTCGGGGTGCTTTACTTCGCTATTAATGGCCACATTTCTCCAGGATTGGCTTCTTTGGTGATCCAGACCCAGGTGTTTTTTACGATTGGCTTTGCCATGTTTTTTGCTAATGAAAAGCTTCGGCTATATCAAGCAGTAGCGGTAGGGGTGGCCATGATCGGCCTAGGAATTATTGCAGTGCACACAGACTCTACAACTACTGTCTTGGGGCTGGCTTTAGTGGTGTTAGCTGGTTTCTCATGGGGAATAGCTAACACCGCCAGTCGCCGTGCCGGATCTATCAATATGTTCTCGTATGTAGTTTGGGCCAGTGCTTTTGCTGTCCCCCCATTAGTTCTGATTTCGTTTGTGTTTGAAGGAGGGTGGGAATCCATCTCCTATTCAATGGCTGCCGCTCCACCCGGGGCTTGGCTTGGGGTGCTCTGGCAGGCCTGGGGTAATACCCTTTTTGGCTATGCTGCGTGGGGCTGGTTGCTTTCCAAGCACCCAGCTGCGGTAGTGGCACCTGCCCCTCTATTGGTACCCATATTTGGCATGGGGTCATCCGCTTTTTTCTTGGACGAGTCCTTGCCGATCTGGAAAATCCTTGCCGCTGGATTGGTTATAGCCGGCTTGATGGTGAATTTATTCTGGCCAAATCTAAAGCGTAGGCTAATGTAAAACCCTAATACAAAGCACTTTTTTTGCGCTAGCATTAACAGTAAGATAAGCCTTCGATATAAGCTTTATCAATAAAACAGTATTTATTTAATTAGTAACTTTAGTCATGGAGACTTTATGAATATTCGTCATCACATTTTTGCAGTAGCTGCTGCTGCAATGCTTACCACCGGCGCATACGCTGCTGATATCAAAGTTGGTGTTATTGGCCCATTTACAGGCGGCTCATCATCCATGGGCGTCAGCATGCGAGATGGCGTGCGTTTAGCTACTAAAGAAATTAATGCTGCTGGTGGCATTAACGGCAACAAAATCGTTCTAGTTGAGCGAGATGATGAAGCTAAAAATGAGCGCGGCGTGCAAATTGCACAAGAATTTGTTAACAACGAAAAAGTAGTTGCTACATTGGGTTACATCAACACTGGAGTTGCATTGGCTTCCCAGCGCTTTTTCCAGGAAGCAAAGATTCCTGTCATCAATAACGTTGCTACAGGCACATTGATTACTAGTCAATTTCCGAATGCAGCAGAAAATTATGTATTTCGTACATCTGCTGCTGACAACATTCAAGCCCCAATGATTGCTAAAGAAGCAGTTGAAAAGCGTGGCTTGAAAAAAGTGGCGATTTTGGCTGACTCTACTGGCTATGGCCAATTGGGCCGTGAGGATTTAGAAAAAGCATTGAAGAAGTATGGCGTTACTCCAGTTGCGATTGAGAAATTCAATATTGGTGACGTTGATATGACATCACAGCTACTCAAGGCTAAGAATGCTGGCGCAGAAGTAGTTTTGACCTACGCAATTGGACCTGAGTTGGCGCAAATTGCTAACGGTATGGCTAAGTTGGGCTGGAAGAAGCCAATGATTGGTAGCTGGACATTATCTATGGCTAGCTTTATTGATACTGCTGGTAAAAACGGTAACGGTGCAACAATGCCAGAAACCTTTATTCAGGTTGGTAACACTCCAAAGCGCAAAGCATTTATTGATGCCTATTTAAAAGAGTTCAAGCCTAAGAATGGCATTATTGCTTCCCCAGTTTCTGCTGCTCAAGGTTACGACTCTGTTTACTTGTTGGCTGCTGCAATTAAGCAAGCTGGCGGCACAGATGGACCAAAAATTCTTGGCGCATTGCAAACCTTGAATACACCATTGGAAGGTGTTGTTACAACTTATAACAAGCCTTATAGCCAAACTGACCATGAGGCCATCACAGAGCAAGATGTAGTGATGGGTATTGTGGAGAATGGCCGTGTTGAGTTCTTGAATGCTGAAGATGCTACTAAGGGCACTAAGAAGAAGTAAGTTTGGCAAGGCGACTGGGTACGTCTTGATGGCCTATTCTGTGTCGCATCATTGCTAATGTCAAAACGCCGCCTATAAAGCGGCGTTTTGCTTACAATGTCAAATTCTTTAATAAAAACAGTTTTAAGCATTTTTGGGTCTAGACAATGGAAATCCTTGCACAAATCCTTTCGAGCGGTATAGCAGTGGGCATGATCTATGCGGTCATTGCTTTCGGCTTCCAGCTCACCTTTGCCACATCGGGCACCCTGAACTTCGGTCAAGGTGAAGCTTTGATGTTGGGCGCCTTGGTTGGCCTTACTTGTGTAGATACCTTAGGCATGAACTACTGGTTGATGATTCCAGTGGTGTGTTTATTCGGCATGCTCCAAGGTGGATTTGTCGAGTTGATTGGCGTGCGCCCTGCGATCAAAATTAAATCAGAGTTCGGCTGGATTATGTCCACCATTGCGCTGGGTATTATTTTTAAAAACGTTGCGGAAAATATTTGGGGTCGTGATGCATTGCCGTTCCCATCCCCGTTGAGCAGTGACCCATTAAATTTCTTGGGCGCAAATATCATGCCAATGGAAATTTTGGTGGTAGTTGGTGCGCTCGTGATGATGTTGCTTGTCGAGTTCTTTAATCGCAAAACAATTTATGGTAAAGCGGTTGTTGCAACGGCTAATGATCGTGATGCAGCAGGTCTGATGGGCATTAATACCAGTCTGGTAATTACTTTTTCCTACGCACTTTCTTCTTTAACAGCAGCATTTGCGGGCATCTTGATCGCGCCCTTGACCTTGACGGGTGCGACCATGGGTGGTGCCCTAGGTTTAAAGGCTTTCGCGGTGGCGATCATTGGTGGTCTTTCAAGCGGCCTTGGCATTATTGTTGGCGGTTTGATTTTAGGAATCATTGAGACTGCTACTGGCTTTTATATTTCGACAGGCTACAAAGATGTACCTGGCTTGATCTTGCTGTTGCTCGTACTTGCGTACAAGCCATCAGGTCTCTTTGGTAAATCTGCAATTAAGAAAGTTTAATAATGAAATTGAAGGCTCACCTTCCTCTATTAATTGCAATAGTTGCCCTCTTTTGTTTGCCGCTATTGATTCATAATCCTTATTACATTCACTTAGCTGAAACGATCCTGATTTACACCATTTTGTTGTTTGGTTTGGATATCGTTGTCGGTTATGTCGGTCAAGTGTCTTTAGGGCATGCAGGTCTTTTCGGGATTGGCTCTTATACAGTCGGCATTTTGTTTTTCCATCTAGGTTGGCCAATTTGGGCAACCCTGCCTGCATCCATCATCGTGACGGCTATCTTTGGCGGCATTTTGGCTTTGCCTGCCTTGAAGGTAATTGGACCATATTTGGCGATGGTCACCTTGGCATTTGGAACGATTGCCCAGATCATGATTAATGAGATGAGTTGGCTGACTGAAGGTCCTGTGGGCATTAAGCTCACAAGACCAGAGATCATGGGCGTACCGATGACTAAAGCCGAGTATTTCTGGCTGGTCTCAGCAGTCATGATCTTGGCATTAATTGTGATTGATCGTTTTGTAAAGTCACAAATGGGTCGCGCATTTGAAGCTCTGCGAGATAGTCCTGTAGCTTGCGATTGTATGGGCGTATCCGTTTATCGCTTTAAGGTGATTGCATTCGTGATTAGTGCTGGTTTCGCAGGTTTAGCTGGTGGCTTATATGCTTATTCAGAGCAGTACATTTCACCAAATACCTATATCAATGAGTTGGCCGTATTATTTTTATTAGCCATCATCATGGGTGGACGTAAGTCACGTTTAGGTGCAGTCATTGGTGCTGCCATTATTGTTCTGCTGCCAAAATTACTTGACGACATTCAGTTATTCCGCATTGTTGCATCCATCATTGCTCTCGTAGTAGTCGTTGGCGCTGCAATATTATTTGCCAAGAAATTAACTACTGCACGTCGAGTTGCCATACCCTTGGCTGGCGTAGTGGGCTTAGCGGCTTTTTCATTTTGGCTGGATAATATTTCTGACTGGCGTTTAAGCATCTTCGGTTTCATGATTTTGCTGGTGGTCTATTACTTGCAGAACGGTATTGTTGGTTTTGCAAAGAGCTTTTATCAGTCGATCGCAGGTAAGGCTAAAACAAGCCGTGGCGAGACCGCCCAAGAGGTAGATGATTCGATCAGCTTCATTAGTTCGGTTGCCAACCAAAATACAGGCGCTGAACTCTTACAGGTGGACTCCGTCTTAATGCAATTTGGCGGTTTGAAGGCACTCAATAATGTCAGCTTAAGTATTAAACGTGGCACCATTCATGGTTTGATTGGTCCTAACGGCTCTGGCAAGAGCACCATGATGAACGTGCTGACCGGCATTTACATGCCAACTAGTGGCAATGTTTTATTTTCCGGCCAAAGCGTGGTTGGTAAGACCTCTTCTGATATTGCTTTATCGGGAATTGCGCGTACATTCCAAAATGTGCAGTTGTTTGGCGAAATGACGGCCATCCAAAATATTTTGGTTGGACTCCATCACACCTTCAAATCGAATATGGTGGAGATTGCACTTCACTTGCCGCGCTATAACAAAGAAGAAGCTGAGGCTCACGCAAGAGCATTAGCGCTCTTGAAATTTGTTGGCCTTGAGGATTTGGCTAATGAAGAGGCGCGCAATCTGCCGTATGGTAAGCAGCGCCTCTTAGAGATTGCACGCGCCTTAGCGCTTGACCCAGAATTACTCTTATTAGATGAGCCTGCTGCGGGTTTAACAGCCCCTGATATTAAGGAACTTCTACGCATTATTCGGAAGATTCGTGACAGCGGCATTACCTTTATCTTGATTGAGCATCACATGGATGTAGTGATGTCAGTTTGCGATACCGTTTCTGTGCTGGACTTTGGCCAGAAGATTGCAGAGGGTAAACCAGCTGAAGTTCAGGCAGACGAGAAGGTGATTCATGCCTACTTGGGCGCTTAACCATTAGAACCATATTGAATCGGTAAATACCATGTTATCTATTAAGAATCTTGAAGCGGGTTACGGCAAAGTTAAAGTTCTTCACGGCATCAGTATTGACGTGCCTAAAGGGCAGGTGATTACTTTGATTGGATCTAACGGCGCTGGTAAAACAACCACTATGCGCGCCATTACTGGCATGATTAAACCTACTGGTGGCGAAGTGACCCTGGGTGGTGAAAAGATTGATGGTTATGACTCCCATAAAATTGCTCGATTAGGCTTAGCTCACAGTCCTGAAGGTCGTCGCGTCTTCACGACCATGTCGGTCAATGACAACCTTCTCTTGGGTGCTTTTCCACGCTTTACTGGCAGCCGCCCCAAGGGTGATATCAAGAATGACCTAGAGCATGCCTTAGAAATGTTCCCTCGTCTAAAAGAGCGTCGCAACCAGTTGGCTGGTACCTTGTCTGGCGGTGAACAGCAAATGCTAGCGATGGCTCGTGCGGTCATGCTAAACCCAGAAATCATTCTGCTTGATGAGCCATCGATGGGTCTTGCTCCGATTTTGGTTGAGGAAGTGTTCAAGATTATTTCTAATCTCAAAGCGCAGGGCGTAACCATGTTGCTAGTGGAGCAGTTTGCGGCAGCGGCTTTGAAGGTTGCTGACTATGGCTATGTATTGGAAAATGGAAGGATTGCTACCCATGGGCCTGCTAGCAAGCTTCAGGATGATCCTGCTGTGAAGGCTGCCTACTTAGGTGGTGCCGGCGGTCATTAATCGATTCTCGCCATGTTCAATTGAAGGCCCTCTTATCGAGGGCTTTTTCTTTTGGCGGGGTTAAATGGAAGTGAGCGATACCTTCGCTTGAGGGTGTATTCTGGTGCTAAGACAGAATAAGGAATAAGCAAATGAACATGACTCACTACATGCAATTGCTGGCGAATAATCAGCCCTGGAATCTGATTCTCTTTATGGCTATCCCGGTGGTTTTAGCCGAAACTTTAGCGATCACCGAGCTATACATCCTCTTTACTCGTAGATTCCATGGTTTGGTTTGGTCTATCAACCGCATCTCCGGCGCTCTTGTTGGTATATATTTTGTGGGCATTATTTATTATTTAGTCACAACGGCAGTTATTCCAATTACCAAAGCAGGTGAATGGAGAACAGTGATTGATGTGATTGCGGTGGGCACCTATTTAATTGGCGGGTTACCACTCATCTGGATTGCACTGCAAGAGTTGGGTTTTGTGAATAAGGCGATGAATCGCGAGGGCAAGCTGAAGATTCATGCTATTTGTGTGGCACTCTTCTTAGTGTTTGGGCATATTGCCATGATTAGCGGCATGTTGGATCCCGGTCTCTTGGGGTATCAGCCAGCACACGCGATGGAAATGCCGGCTGCTGAAATGCCGATGACTCATCAGCATTAAAGATTTACTTGGCTTAGCTTGGGTGCAGTCTTCGCTGGGCTAGTACACCATGGAATGTAAATAGGCTAAAAAATAACAATCCAGTAAGCCAGTGGATCAAGATAATGTCATCTCTTATTGATGCTGGGCCGTAATAAAGCAGGGCGCCAGAAATTGTGAGGATCGATAAAACTATTAATTGGCTAATTCCGCTGATGACCTTTCTGTTTGCTTTTAGGCCGACCTTTAAATGAAACGGCAGCACTGATCCTAGCGCTAGTGTGGCAATGATGGCTGTTATGCCATGAACAGAAAGCACTGAGTGTGTTCCAAGCCATTCTTTTTGTAACGAGAATTGACTCCCAAGTAAGTATGCGATGCCTGATGAGGAGCAGATCAACATCCCTGTAAGAACAAAGTATTTTTGCCAGCTTGCCATTTTGCCTAAACGACTCATACTTCAATCCTGATCGCTTGTGCCGAGAAATGGGAAAAGCAAGGATGATCCAATTTATTGGAGAGAGCTAAGACTTTGGTGAGCGCATCTGCATGGATACATTTTTTAGCAACGATCGAAAAAGATTCTGAAAAATGATGCTGAGCTTGATTGATTGGATTCACGATATGACTAGCGGCATGACTTTCATGTTTAGAAAAATATAGACCGCTGGTTGCGATAGATCCGTTTTGTAGTTCGCCAATATTGATTAACTCTGAAGGTGAGGCGGGGTTGCGAATCCGAATAGACCTCGCTTGATTTCCAAAGACCCTTAGATCACCGCCGGCATTGACATAGCCCGACTCGATTCCATTTGCTAGTAGGCTGTCGACTGCGATATCGACTGCGAATCCTTTGGCAATCCCACCTAAGTCTAGACAGAGCGGTTTATGTGAAAAAATGATATTTGAGTCTATAAAGACGAGATCTTCAATTCCACCAAATTTAAACGGCAATAAATCTAGATTGTCGGGAAGTAAGCCAGTTGCCACTAGGCGATGCCCAATACCACAGTTAAAAAGACCATTAGATTGCGTGTATACCTCACGCGCAGTTCTGAGCACTTGAGCAGTCCATGGATGAATCTCAATGCTTTGTAGGTGCGATAGGGCATTGATTTTGGAGAGCTCACTTTGAGGGTCATGAAAACCCATGAGGGCTTGCACTTTCTCTATAGTGGCAAAGGCTTTATACATAGCATTTTCTTGCGAATGTTTCATTGAGTGAATTGAGATTTCTACAAAGGTCCCAAGCAGTGGTTTGCAACGGGTCATTTGCTTTGAGGCTTCTTCAGGGCTTGGTCATAGAAGGCCAGAACTCGTTTCACACCATCAGTGATGTGCTTGCAAGATAGGGTGGCACCGCCAATATTTTGAATATCTTGATTAAGCTTGACAGGGTCGCTAGCCGTCTTGCCTATAAATTGCTGTCGCCAATGTGCTTCGGCGACCTCGTATCCATAAGACTCGATGTACTCTAATATTTCGATGCTTTGTACGCTACCAGCGGGGGTAAGCCCCACCGCATAAGTAATCATTTCATGTTTACCAACCACTTCATCCACTATGAGCCAACTACCATCTGACCCCTTCCAGACTCGGTCACCTTGAAATGGATGGCGAATGCTAGAGGCGCTACGCATCTTATCCTGCAGATCTGCCGTAATTAGAATGGGATTTTTAGTGAATGGTTTATTGGGAAAAATCAGCTTCTGCGCTTGTTCAATCGAAAGATAAATCTTTGCTTGCGCAATGATGGGGGCTGAAGCCATAGCTAGACCTGCAACAACAAAGTGGTTGGGTTTCCAATTCATGATGATTGTGCGCTCACACTAGTTCAGTGGAAATCCGACTTTGACAATAAATTCATTAACTGAATGGCTATCCCACACTCGGGCATTGGAGCATTCTGCTTCACCACCACCCATACAGTTACCACCTTTTAATTGATAGCGCCAAGCTCCTGTAACCCACCAGTCTTTGGCGGCATAGTGCATATTGGGCCCAACGAAAGTAGCCCTTTGGACTTGGTTGCGTAAATTTAATTCTGAGTAATCATTGTGCAGACGCGCCTCAACACCGGCTGACCATTTCGGTGCAAATCGATAACTGGCTCCGACCAAGAAATCCATCATGGATTCGGGCACATTGCCGTTCTCGATAAATTTGAGACGCTCATTGGCTAGCACTACATTGCCTGCCAATATCAGTCGATCATCAATGAAATTCGATTGCAGTAAGAGTCGCGCTTCAATTTCATCTTTGTTTCTCCCCCAAGTGGGTTCTAAATAAAGCCCTACTCCAACTGGTGATGTCACGGGGTTAGTGATACGGTAGATGGCCTCTAGTGACCCACCCTCTATGCCACTCTTCCTGTAAGCGGTGCTGGGATCATGGCTAGATGGTACGCCATAGCCTCCAGTGCAGGTAGGGCTATCTCCACAAGCTTCTGGATTTGTATAGTTTTGATTGGCATTGGTGTAATAGGAGTTGATGTAGCCGGCAACCTGCAAATCATTTGTGAGTCCGTACTCAAGCTCTGATCGCGCAGTCCATGCCTCATAAGTTCCAGAAGATTGCTGTTGATTGAGTTGAAGTCGTTGCTCAAATTCCCACTTTCCCTTAGGCTGAAGATCAAGGGTGTAAATCCAGCCAAATGCTCCTTCACCTGCATGTGCAAAAGAGAAATGGAGTGCCGTCGCCAAGAGTATGGAAAACGCGATGAGTCTTTTGATAGTTAATTTCATGGGTTCCGTTTGGTTGGTGAATAAATCTAAATGAGAATGATTCTTAATATACAATATTAAATAAGAATAATTCTCAATAAAAAAATGACCATGACAGAGTTAATGAAATATTTTTTAGATAGAGCGTGCCACTTGTAAGATGGGGGCTATGGATTCACAAGCACTTGAAAAACTTGTCCTGATGAAGATGCCCTTTGGCAAGCATGCTGGGCGTGCCATTGCCGATTTACCCGGGAATTACTTGGCTTGGTTTGCACGTGAAGGTTTTCCGAAGGGCGAGCTCGGGCAGTTGCTTGAATTGATGCATACCTTAGACCACAACGGCTTACGTGGTTTATTGGCACCGATTCAAAGAGCGCATGGTTTAACGCGCTCTAAATCACCTTAAGTTACTTTGAGCGAATAATAGCAGTGACCCGATTGCGCTCATAGCTTGCTGTAGCGGAATCTGGTGGGCTGCTTTGGGAGAGTTTAAGTTGTACTGAGGTCTGACGTTGAATTTCTTGAGCAATTTTTTTAGCTAATTCAGGATTACGGTCATATTGAATTTGAATGCTAGCAATCTTGCCCGCCTTGCTGTTGGCAATAATTTCCTGAACCTTGCTGGGTGAGTAGTCATCAAAAAAAATGGGATACCAGCCACCTACCAAGGGTTGTTGGTTCTGGTGCTGTTGATTCATTTTCTTGCCGTCTATAGAGGCAACATCGTCTGGTAAATGAAAATCAATCCCCGTTTTCGCTTTCAAATCCTGATAGGTAATCGGAGGGGACATAGTGGCTTCATTGGTGTTCTCAACCCAATATGCCCAGGCAGTATTTTTGCTTGGTTCATAAACCAGTTTGAATAAATGATCGGGAATGGCGACCCTGCCATTACCAATACTTCCCATCTTTCCAGTCGAACCCGTAAAGACGTATAGTTCTCCACCAGCTCTTTTGGCATATTGCCGAGTAGGCTCTTCTACATTTTTAGCCCAAATACCCTGATTATTTTGCCTAGCCTGCGGCATCATATTGGCCAATGAGAAAGATTGCGCCATTGCTCTTTCATTGGTCATATCGCCAGCAGGGACGTTGTGCCCACGGTCATACCCACTGCCCCGATAATCTGAAAGCAGGGCGCGTTCTTGATATGGCAGGCGAGCTTCTTCATAAAATTGGTTTGTTCTTTTGGGGTGTGGACCTGCTAAGCGCTCCCCATTAAGCTTCTCGACTGTATATATAGGTTTTTTATCTAATGGTGAGTAATAGACCGCAAAGGCATCAAAGCACAGGTCACGTCCAGCTTGAGCGCTAGTGGGAATACGTTGATCAGGGAAAAGATCCTTGCATTCATCAAAGAGGGCAAGTGCACTTAGCGGACTCAGCAGGGAGATGAATAGAAAAAGTTGGGCAATCCATTTCATATTTAGTAAGTGTAGGCGAGACCTCATCCAGGCGCATGATTGACCATCAGACTAGCCTGAAGGCTAATAAGAATCAGGGTTTTGGAGTATTTTTTTAAAACCCCCAGCCTCCAAATTAGAATCTCAAGCGATGATTTTCGGTACAGTGGCAAATTGCTTCCCATCACTACCGGTAGAATTTTTTCTTAGAGAAAATACTAAATGTATGGGTTTGCTATTGATTTTTCTTTCCCGAATTGTAAAAAAGTAGGATTTCACCCCGTTTTTTACAGTATGAAATTAGTACCCACTTACATTTTTAAGTCATTGATAAGTAAAGACTTATTACAAGATGAGTCCTCTCTATCGATGTGAATTCATATTTCTATATGAATTAGTTATGGAAATTCATTTACTTATTCTTGACTTGATATAAGAACCTTCTTAGCATGGCTCATGTTTTTCATATATTGCACTGCAACATAAATCGGAGCATTGGTTTGTGATCTTGTGTAACAAGGCGAATGAGTAAAAGTTTTTCAAACAATTTGAGTCAACTGCAGATTGCCCGTCAGGCAAGATTGTCAGGCGTTGATTATCTGAATCGCGCCATGGCGCCGGTATATCGCGTACTAAATAGCTTGCTAGTAATTGCTGTATTCATGTTGGTTGGCCTTTGGCTTTCTGGCAATGGTACTAATGCTGGAGCTTTTGATTTGGCGCGCATTTTGGTTCCAGATGAGGCGCGTCATATTGTTTGGCAGAATGGTCTAGGCACTGCTGATGCAAATAAAGAGGTAACCAACAGTCAGCCACTTGACCAAGACTTTTTGGCAAACTCCTATAGCAGGGTACAGCTTGGGCAGCAGTTCGGCCTGGTCAGTGCAAAAAAACAGACTATTGCCTTGCTAATGCCCTCAGTGGCGCGCGCTCAAATTAAGCCGATTTCGCATTTGACGGATCAAATCCCAACTTCAAAGATTGATCCGCAGGCCCTCGACAGTAATTTAATGGGTTCGATTCATAATCAACGAGCTGTAGCAGACTTTTTTGAAAAGAAATATAGCCTCGACCGCAGCAAGATTGAGGAGTACGTTTCTAATGCTGTACTGATTGCTAAAGAGGCAAACATTGATCCCGTCTTGCTGCTAGCAGTGATGTCGGTGGAGTCTAATTTCAATCCCAATACCAAGAGTTATGCTGGGGCAGAAGGTTTGATGCAGGTAATGACTGCGGTGCATAAAGATAAATATGCGCTCTATGGTGGAACCTCAGATGCAGTTAAGCCCGAGGTGAATATTCGGGTTGGTGCTTACATTCTGAAAAATCTGATTGCGAGCGCAGGTTCCTTGCGCAATGGCCTAAAGTTCTATGTTGGTGCAGCCAATGCTGAAGATGATGGTGGCTACGCTGATAAGGTGATGGCTGAGCGTCGTCGCATCATGAGCGTCTGTCAGCCTGCAGTCTCAAATAAACTAACGCTTAATGGCAAAGATTTGCGCTCATAACGTTTGTAAGAAAGCAAAAATAAAGGCCACCAGATATGGTGGCCTTTATTTTTTATAGAGCTCTTGGCAAGCGCTATTTAATTTACTCCATGCAATTCAACATCAAACACCAATGTAGCGTTGGGTGGAATGACGCCGCCGGCACCACGCGCGCCATATCCCATCTCCGCGGGGATGATGAGGGTGCGTTTGCCGCCGACCTTCATGCCTGCTACACCTTGATCCCAGCCCTTAATGACATGGCCGGCGCCTAAAGGGAAGCTAAATAACTGGCCGCGATCTAGGGAGCTATCAAATTTCTGGCCCTTATTCTCAGGGGCATTCTCATCAAATAGCCAGCCGGTATAGTGGACATCAACTTCTTGGCCCGGGGTTGCTTCTACGCCAGAGCCTACTACGCTATCGATTTTCTTAAGTTCACTCACAATATTTTCCTCTTCAACTGAAATTGATTGGCTAGTATATTCTGAGCCCTGTTTCATGTCTTCTTCAACGCAAAGCGCTTATGACAAATTATTGGCCTAGTTCTGCCTATCAGACCCTAAAGATTAGCCCCGATAATCAATTGCTGGTCACGGATGATTTTTTGCGGACATACCTACTCAGACCGGAGTTAAATTTAGTGCCCGAGTCTTGTGCTGCTGAAAAAGCTTTGCACCAGTGCTTAATGGCTAGCCCCCGCACTGAAATCACTGCCAGCGATATTGCCGCTATGGCTGATGAAGATATTCGGGCGAACTACCAAGTATGGCTACGCTATCGATCTAAATTATTGGCTGCAAGCTCCCTGGAAAATTTTTATATGGGGTTGTTTGAAGGCGAGGGAGTGGATGTGCCGCCATTATTTATTTCGCAGTTAGCGCAAATATTTGTACGCCATATTTTAAGTGACGCACCCCATCCATTGGATGCTCGCATGGGAGAATTATTTTTCAGACCCCAAAAGATTAGTGTCTTAGATGATGGTGTTGTGATGGGCGCGGATGACGAGGTGGTCTCACGCAATGCTCAGGCAGGAGAAACCGGAAACATTATGGATTTACTGAAAGGTAAATCGATGATGATGCGATCGATTGATTTAGACGTTTTGCATGAAGGGAATGCCGAGCTTTATTGGAGTAGGGATGATGATTATGATTTAGCGGTTCAGCTTAATGTTGGTCAGCCGCCGATCAACCACTTCAGTCGCCTCTTGGAAAAATGGGTTGATCATTTTTTAGGGGTAAAAGTACGTATTACGCCAATGCAGCAAATCACCGATACAAAATGGTCATGGCATGTTGGCCTAGATGCGGCAGCCACCGAAATCTTGAATAAACTCTATAACGAAGAGACTCTAGAGCCCGATGAGTTAGCTAAAGTGATCTGCCTTTTCCGGTTGGACTTTATTGATACCGCTGCTGTGCCTCGGGCACTCGAAGGTAAGCCAGTTTATTTAGGCATTGCCATGAATGACGAAAAACAATTAAAACTTAAGCCGCAAAATTTGCTATTCAATTTACCGCTAGCTAAAACGTCGTAATGGATTGATTGGCGCTTTTATTTTTTTGCTTATGTAGACTTAGCCAAACCAGCGCTGCCCCCGTAATGGAAACAGGAATGATCGAGCTTAGATTGAGGATGTCCCAACCTTGACCTGTAATCATGGCACCAGAGGCAAGTGAGGTGAAGGCCATGGTTCCAAAAACAAAGAAATTAATAACTGCCTGGGCTTTATCGCGCTCATCCGGTTTGTAAGTTGTCATTGCTAGCGAGGTGGATCCGGTGAACAAGAAGTTCCATCCATTGCCGAGTAAAAATAAGGCAATGGCAAATTGATGCAGATTTGTGCCGGTTAGCGCGATCGCAATGCATAGAAAATTGAGTAGCACTCCCAGGCCCATAATTTTTAGAGCTCCAAATCTTTGAATTAGTGAGCCAGTAAAAAATCCCGGAGCAAACATGCCGATGACGTGCCATTCCAATACGAGCGCAGTCTCTGAAAAAGGCAGGCCGCATATTTGCATTGCTAATGGGGTCGCGGCCATGAGCAAGTTCATCACGCCATAACCAAGTGCTGCACCAATGACTGCAACCATGAAGACTGGTTGCCTCAAGATTGTCTTGAGATCTCTGCCAGCCCCCAGTGTATGTTGGGTTTTAAATTCCGCCGGAAAGTGAATACATTGCATCACGACGATGCCGATCAAGGCAGCAATCGAAAGTGTTATGTAAGCCCCAAGAAAGGCAGTCTCAAATAGATTCTTGGTCCAAGAGGCAAGATTGGGTCCCACAACCGCTCCTAGTAGGCCCCCTGCTAGCACCCAAGACACTGCCTTATCCCTTTGGCTGGCAACAGTTAACTCTGCGGCGGCGAACCGGTATAGCTGGCCATTGGCAAAGTAGTAACCCGAAATAAAGGTGCCACACACTAAGAGCCAGAAGTTTTTGGTAGATGCCGCATAGGCACAGAGCAGGGCAGAAAATACGGCAACTAACAGGCCAAGCTGAAAAGAGGTCTTGCGGCCAAAGTAGTTCTGAGTCTTCGCCACGATAGAGGTAGAGAAGGCGCCGCCAACCACATACCCCATGACGGGCAATGTAGCCATCCAGGTCGCTGGACTTAGGCTTAGGCCAACTAGACCATTAATGGCTATGAAAGTGACATTATTTGTTAGGAAGAGCCCCTGGCAAATAATGAGCAATACAAGATTTTTGTTAAGGAGGGGGTGCTTACCAGTCATGGAGTGCAGTTTACGGTGAATTTGCTTTATGCATTGTGTTGGTGGATTCCCTTAAATTGGGAAAAAGGACCAGTTTGGGGCGCAAATCCAGTACTTTTCGCAATGTCGATGATTTAAAATAGAAATCTCACCCCACTAGCGATTGCCCGTTAAGTCTGGCCAACGGAATGTGAGGGTGACAAGGCTTAAACCGAGCCCTGCAAATTTACCAAAATCGAGGAAATATTAATGGCTTCAGAGAAATCAAAGATCATTTACACGCTGACAGATGAGGCGCCACTTTTGGCGACTTGTGCATTTTTGCCAGTGATTCGTACTTTTACAGCACCAGCTGGAGTTGAAGTTGTCACGAGCGACATTTCTGTTGCCGGGCGAATCTTGGCTGAATTCCCAGAATTTTTGACTGAAGAGCAAAAAGTTCCCGATAACTTGGCTGAACTAGGGCGAATGACCTTATTGCCTGACACCAATATTATTAAGCTGCCTAATATCAGTGCATCTGTTCCCCAATTGCTAGCTGCCATTAAAGAATTGCAGTCTAAGGGCTACAAGATTCCAAATTTTCCAGATGATCCTAAAGATGATGCTGAAAAAGCCATCCGTACTCGTTACTCTAAGTGCTTAGGTAGTGCTGTTAATCCAGTCTTGCGCGAAGGGAATTCAGACCGCCGCGCCCCTCCCGCTGTAAAACGCTATGCACGAAAAAATCCTCACACTATGGGTGAATGGAGTCAGGCTTCGCGCACTCACGTTTCCCATATGCATGGTGGCGACTTCTATGCAGGTGAGAAGTCAATGACAATGGATAAGGCATGTGACGTGAAGATGGATTTGGTCACTAAGAGTGGCAAAACCATTGTGCTCAAAGCCAAAACATCGTTACTTGCTGGAGAGATTATCGACAGCATGTACATGAGCAAGAAAGCGCTTTGCGAGTTCTACGAAAAAGAAATTGAAGATGCTTATAAAAGCGGCATGATGCTTTCACTGCATGTGAAGGCAACGATGATGAAGGTCTCGCACCCTATCGTGTTTGGTCATGCGGTTAAGATTTTCTACAAAGACGCTTTTGCAAAGCATGCAAAATTATTTGAAGAGCTAGGTGTCAATGCTAACAATGGTATGAGCAGCCTTTATGACAAGATCAAAACCTTGCCAGAATCGAAACGTGAAGAAATCATTCAAGATTTGCATGCATGCCATGAGCATCGTCCGGCATTGGCAATGGTCGATTCAGCCAAAGGGATTACCAACTTGCATTCTCCAAGCGATGTGATTGTTGATGCATCAATGCCTGCCATGATTCGCGTTGGCGGAAAAATGTGGGGTGCCGATGGTCGTCTACATGACACTAAGGCTGTGATCCCAGAAAGTACCTTTGCTCGTATTTATCAAGAGATTATTAACTTCTGTAAGACTCATGGCAACTTTGATCCAACCACCATGGGCACAGTACCAAACGTAGGTCTGATGGCTCAGCAAGCCGAAGAGTATGGTTCACACGACAAGACTTTTGAGATTCCAGAGGCTGGTGTAGCGCGGATTGTTGCTGACGACGGCACTGTTCTGCTCGAGCAAAATGTGGAAGAGGGTGATATTTGGCGTATGTGCCAAGCTAAAGACGCACCGATTCGTGATTGGGTGAAACTAGCCGTGAATCGTGCACGCCTTTCGAATACACCTGCAGTGTTCTGGTTGGATGAATACCGTCCACATGAGGCTGAGTTAATTAAGAAGGTTAAAACTTATCTCAAGGATTACGATTTGACGGGCGTTGATATTCAAATCATGTCTCAAACACGTGCAATGCGTTATACCTTAGAACGTGTTATTCGTGGCAAGGACACCATCTCTGTGACTGGCAATATCTTGCGTGACTACCTCACGGATCTATTCCCAATCATGGAATTGGGTACTAGCGCGAAGATGTTATCGATTGTTCCATTGATGGCTGGTGGTGGCCTCTTTGAAACAGGTGCAGGTGGTTCTGCTCCTAAGCACGTGCAACAGTTGGTTGAGGAAAACCATCTGCGTTGGGACTCGCTTGGTGAGTTCCTGGCCTTGGCTGTCTCGCTTGAGGATATTGGCGATAAAACTGGCAATACCAAAGTCAAGATTCTGGCCCGTACATTGGATGAGGCCACTGGCAAATTGTTAGAGAACAATAAGTCGCCTTCTCCACGCACGGGTGAGTTGGATAATCGTGGTAGCCAGTTTTATTTGGCAATGTATTGGGCTGAGGCCTTAGCCGCACAAACAGACGACAAAGAATTGCAAGCCCACTTTGCGCCACTGGCTAAATCATTGCTTGCGAATGAGGAAAAGATTGCCGGAGAGCTGAAGGCAGTTCAAGGTAAGCCGGCAGATATTGGCGGTTACTTTATGGCCGATACACAAAAGTGCGAAGCAGTTATGCGCCCAAGCGCAACCTTCAATGCGGCTTTGAAGGCGGTAGCAGTCTAATTAGCTCAAATTCGCTAATGCAAAAAAGGCAAGCCGAAAGGTTTGCCTTTTTTGTTGTCTGAGGCTAGAGAAATAGGTGGTCGAGCAATAAAATGATAAGAGTAGGAGAATGAGGATTGATCCAGCTTGAATGAAAAGGCTACTGCTATGCGCTTTACAGATAACACCATCTTGCCTAGTGAAATTACCCCCAAAAGTATCTTTGAGGGGCGCCGTGAGTTGATCAAGGCTGCCGCAGCTGGCAGTTTTGGCTTGGCCCTAGCGCCTTGGTTTGCCCGCGAGGCTTTGGCGGCAAATCCGGATAAGTTGGTCGTTAATCAAAATACTGCTTATGCGTCCAAAGATGAGTTGAGTGGCTACAAGAATGTCACTAGCTATAACAACTTTTATGAATTCGGAACAGACAAAACAGATCCATTCGTCAATGCTGGCACCCTCCAAACTAGGCCTTGGACTATTTCAATTGAGGGGCTAGTAAAAAAACCAGTGACTCTGGATATTGATGCCCTGCTAAAGCTCGCACCACTGGAAGAGCGTATTTACCGCATGCGTTGTGTAGAAGGTTGGTCAATGGTCATTCCTTGGGATGGCTATGCCTTATCTAAGTTATTGAACAAAGTGGAGCCACTGGGTTCTGCTAAGTATGTAGAGTTCATTTCTTTGGCTGATCGCAAGCAAATGCCAGGGGTAAAGAGCAACATCATCGAATGGCCCTATCGAGAGGGTTTACGTTTAGATGAGGCCATGAATCCTTTAACCCTTTTGACATTTGGTTTGTATGGAGAGGCTTTGCCAAAACAAAATGGGGCACCCGTACGCATCGTGGTGCCATGGAAATACGGCTTTAAGAGTGCCAAGTCGATTGTCAAAATTCGACTTACTGAAGAAATGCCAAAGACTAGTTGGAGCCAGTTTGATCCACGGGAGTATGGCTTCTATTCCAATGTAAATCCATTGGTAGATCATCCCCGCTGGAGTCAGGCTACAGAACGTCGCATTGCGGATAACAAGGGTGTATTTGCGCCGAAAATTAAAACGGAAATGTTTAATGGTTATGGTGATCAGGTCGCCAGCATGTACGCCGGCATGGACCTGAAAAAGTTCTACTAACTCAAAGTAGACTTACGCGAAGCGCTCCGTGATGAAAGTGATGATCTTTCTACTGGCATTGATACCATTAGACCGCTTGCTTTGGCTGGGTTTGACGGATGGTCTTGGCGCCAATCCAATTGAGTTCATTACCAGGTCGACTGGAACTTGGGCCCTGGTACTTCTTTGTATTACCTTAGCGATGACGCCCTTACGTCTACTGACTAACTCCCTGTTTTGGATAAAAATTCGCAGGATGCTTGGTTTATTTAGCTTCTTTTATGCGGCACTACATTTTTTAATTTGGCTTTGGCTGGATCAAAACTTTGATTTGCTTTCTATGCTCAAGGATATTGTTAAAAGGCCATACATTACGATGGGCTTTGCAAGTTTTGTCTTGTTGATTCCGCTCGCGCTGACTTCCAATCACTGGATGCAACGCAAATTGGGAAGACGTTGGTCTCAGTTGCATCGTCTAATTTATTTCATAGCATGTACTGTGATACTTCATTATTGGTGGCATAAAGCTGGCAAGAATGATCTTCAGACAGTTTCTATTTACGCGCTTATTGTGTGCTTGCTATTGTGTTGTAGGATTCCCTTTGTTAGAAGCAAACTCATTTTAAATAAGGTCAAATGAAAATTTCACACCCCACAACAGCCATAATCTTAGGCTTGATCACTAGTGCCTTGCTGTTTCAGGCAAAGGCGTATGGTGAGAGTACTCCGCTGCCAGTGCAGACGATTGCAGCGTTAGAGCTGCCTCGCTATCTGGGGGCTTGGTACGAGATTGCCAAATTCCCCAACTGGTTTCAGAAGAAATGCGTTGGCAGCACTAAGGCAGTGTATTCACTCAAGGATGATGGCAACGTGCAAGTGCTCAATAGCTGTAAAACAGCTAGCGGTGAAACTTCCTCTGCCCAAGGTACAGCAAAACAGATTGGTGCTAAAGATTCTCCAAAACTGGAGGTGCGCTTTGCGCCTGACTGGCTTTCATTTCTTCCAATGGTTTGGGGCGACTACTGGGTAATTGATCTAGACTCTCGTTATCAGGTTGCTGCAGTTAGTGATGCAAAGCGAGATTATCTTTGGATCTTATCTAGAACTCCGCAGATAGATCCAAAGGTTTACGATGATTTGTTATTGCGTTTACAGCAACAACAATTTGACATACGTAGACTAGAAAAGACTCCGCAGTAGAGTTCATTCAAAGACCGTTATGAATCATTTTGTATTGCCACCCGGAATTCAAATCTTCGAAAGAGGATGGCTTTCAGCAAATAATATTTTGCTCTATGGCAATGGCGATGTCTCGTTAGTGGATACAGGATATTGTGCGCATCAAGATCTCACGCTGGACTTAGTAAAAAATGCTTTGCAAAAGCATGGGCTATTCAGTTTGAATAAGATTGTTAACACTCATCTACATTCAGATCACTGTGGCGGTAATGCCGTGTTGTTTAAGGCTTACCAGCCCGAGATTTATATCCCTGCAGCAGAGGCTTTAGCAGTGAGCTCTTGGGATGAGGAGTTGCTCAGTTATCACAACCTAGGGCAAGAATGCCCACGCTTTTCGTATTCAAATTTGTTGCTTCCTGGGAGTGAGATCGTTTTAGGCTCGCATCTATGGCAGGTCTTGGCTGCACCAGGGCATGACCCGCACTCGGTCATGCTCTATCAAGCCAACCATCAAATTTTAATTTCAGCCGATGCTCTATGGGAAGAGGGGTTTGGGGTGATATTCCCGGAGCTATGGGGCGAGAGCGGGTTTGAAGAGGTGGCGCAAACCTTAGATCTTATTGAGGGTTTGAATATTGCTTTTGTTATCCCTGGACACGGCAAGCCTTTTGCTAATGTAAAAAAGGCCCTCGAGGCGGCACGCTCAAGATTAGATTACCTTGCCTCCGATCCAGATCGAAATGCACGGCATGGCGCTAAAGTCCTATTAAAGTATAAATTGCTTGAGTGGCGCAGCATAGAGATGCGAAAGGTAAGTCAATGGATTGCCAATACCCCTGCATTGCTGGCTGCCGCGACTTTGCTGAATATGGAAGTGGGAGAGATGGCAGCATGGCTTCCCCTAGCCTTAGTAAAATCTCGTGCCGCTAGGATTGAGCAAGAGCATTTAGTCAATCTCGATTAAAAATTAAAGGAAACTTTTCCATATACAGACCACTTGTATTCAGGATAGGTTTCCACAACCTGTTTGCTCGCTCCAATGGCTAGTAAAAAGTTTTTATTGAGGCGGTGGGTCACCATTGCATCGATTGGCACAAACCAGCCACCACCTGCAGTATTGTGGACAATCCCGTTCTCATCCCAGAGGCGCAGTTGGGTATCGTGTGCGAGATGAATTCCTAGCGTTGGAAATAGAGATAAAGTCCTCAGTAAGGTACCTTGATTGGGGCTAGCTGTACCAGCGTTATTTTTGGAATCAAAGCCATACATATAGCGCATGAGTGGGGAAAAATCATTTAATACCGAGTGACTGCCTTCAACTGGGCTAAACGAGGCGCTAACTTGGGGTCCAGCCACCCATTGACCATTATTCCCGAAAGGAAAAATAATACGACCGCCAAAATTAGCCTGCCAGCCTGGCAGTCCTCCCCAGACGGTGAGCAAGGTATTGCCAGCGCTATATTGGCCTGTTGCTTGTGATGGTAATGTGGGGCCATAATTCGCAATGTAGGATGTATCCAACCTCATTGTTCCTCTCCATCGATCGATCTTGAGAGGTTCGTAATACCGTAGTTTCAGGGTATCGCTGTAGTTTTCAGATCCTTGGTAATTATGATATCCCCAGAATTCTAGAATGTGATCTTCAGTATGATCTTGAGAGACATTTTTTAGATCTGAATGAATTATTAAGTCCGCAGTATCGTTAGCCCAGCATAGCCGCATAGTGCTAAGCAGTAGGGTTAGTAGAATGACGTACACGAATCGCATATAGGCGGTAATATTAAATGACGAAGACAGGAAGAGGAATATATGGAACATACTGCATTAGTTACTGGCGCAACTGCTGGTTTTGGTGAGGCAGCCGCCCGTCGCTTTTTAGCTCATGGCCATAAAGTCATTGCGCTAGGTCGAAGAATGGAGCGTCTTGAGGCTTTAAAGTCAGCATTGCCTCCTGAGCAACAGAAAAAATTATTGCTCTTAGCGCTCGATGTTTGTGACAGCGCAAGGGTTGACCAGTTAGCCGCTAGCTTACCAGCAGAATTTGCTCAAGTGAGTGTTTTGGTAAATAACGCAGGTCTCGCGCTAGGCCTAGAACCGGCTCATCAGGCGGTACTTTCGGATTGGGATCGTATGATTGATACCAATATCAAAGGACTGGTACATATGACGCGTGCTTTTTTACCTGGCATGGTTGATCGTAAACGTGGCCATGTGATTAATATCGGTTCGGTTGCAGCAAATTACCCCTATCCCGGCGGCAACGTCTATGGCGGTACGAAGGCCTTTGTAAAGCAGTTTAGTTTGAACTTACGTGCTGACCTTAGCGGTACTCCGGTTCGTGTTACGTGTATTGAGCCAGGAATGTCTGGCGGTACTGAGTTTTCTAATGTGCGCTTTAAGGGTGATGATAATAAAGTCGAGAGCGTCTATGCTGGTGTTCATGCGCTTACTGCGGATGATATTGCGGAGGCTATTTTTTGGTCAGCAACCTTACCTAGTCATATGAACATCAATGTGTTGGAAGTGATGCCTGTTCAGCAGGCTAGTGCCCCCATGAAGATTCATCGCGGAAGTTTTTAAAAATGATACTGTCCCTACGCTCGTTGTTCATTACCCTGATTTTTTTCTCATTGAGCACTCATGCAGCTGAGTATCGATTTTATTCGGCCGCTGGTGCTAAGGTGCCATTGATTGAGTTATCTCAGTTATTTAATCAAACTAATTCCGGTAGTCATATTGTGAATAATTTTGATACTGCTGGGGCTGCTGAGAAAAAATTCTTTGAGGACCCAAAGAGTACTTGCTTGATCACAACGCAGGTGCGTATTAATAGCGCCTTAAAGTCAGGCGCTCTGAAAGGGCAGGCGCAAATTCCATTGGCGGATACACTTGGTGCGTTGGCATCTTCAAATCCAGCCAAGCCTTCAATTTCCAATACCAATGAGCTAGTCAATACTTTGCTTAGTGCAAAGTCGATTGCATTCTCTAATCCAGCCAATGGCGCAACTGTAGGCTTGCATTTTCAGGAGATGATTAAAAAATTGGGTATCGAGAAGCAGGTAATGGAGAAAGCTATTCTTGCCAGCGATGGTGTAGAAACCATGAAACTTGTTTTAGCTAAAAAAGTTGAGCTGGGCGTTACACAAATGAGTGAAGTCATTCAGGCAGATCGAAATACCTTAGTTGGTCCTTTTCCTGCTGAGTTTGAGTTGGCAACTAGGTACTCTTTATGGTGTAAAGAGCCGGGGCTGCCAGAAATTTCTGCGTTTATTGGTTTGTTGACGTCACGTTTTGGCGCGCAAGTTTTCAGTTACAACGGCTTGCGCCCAGTGCAGCAATGATTGTTTGATTGTTGTTATTCTGATTTCCATTTGTAGAACTTGGGAAAATGGCGCATCACTGCTGTGCCATTGAAGTCCCAAGCTTTGCATTGGCCCAAATAGAGTGGCGGCTTATTTTCATCCTTATCAAGTAGTGCGCCTGGAATAGATTGGTATGCCGCTGTTCCAATATTAGCCAGTAGTTCGCGTAAATGGGTGCATCCTTTAAGCCCTCCCAAATGGAGATCAATTACTTTTCGCCACCCTTTACCAAGGCGGGCTCCAATTAGGGCATCCATCGGCGGAATAACTTGGGGACATTCAGGGTGAGGATGCTTATCCATCGATACTTCAATAGCCTGAATGATGAACTCGCTATTTAAGGTTAAGCGTAGCCACATATCATGTACGGCGTCGCCCGGAGCCCAAGTTACTCCACCGGTGGTAAAGGGGTATGCTTTTGTATCTTTGAGGTGCGCCTCGATATCCCAGAGTCCATCTTCTCGTGCATATCCCGAAAAGGTAATTTCGCGTGTGTGCAGTGGGGTGCGCGTTGTTGGAGTAGAAAGCATTGGTATAGGTGTTCACTCATTCTAAAGAAGTAAATAGCAATGATAATGATTCAAGCGGCAGCAACTGCAAATTGCGTAAAACTCTATAGTATTCTCACTGAAATATATGGCAAAACCAGTCTCCTTAGAAAAAATTCTCTTTAGCCAAGGCTTTGGCACCAGGCGGTATTGCAGCGATTTAGTCTATGCTGATTTAGTCAAAATCAATGGTGTTGTAGCCGAAGACCCCGAAGAACGCATCTTGACCGAAGGCCTCGTTTTAAATGTAGAAGGTCAGGATTGGGAATTCCATGAAAAAGCGTATATCGCTTTTAATAAACCCGCAAATTATGAGTGCTCGCATAAAACTTCTCATCATCCTAGCGTCTATAGTTTGCTGCCTCGTCCATTTGTCGAGCGCGGCTTGCAGTGCGTAGGGCGCTTGGACTATGACACTACTGGATTGCTTTTAATTTCTGATGACGGTCAGTTTATTCACAAGATGACTACGCCCAAGAAAAACATTGGCAAGGTCTATGAAATTACGACTTCTGAGCCCATCACCTCAAAGCAAATAGAGCATCTTTTAAAAGGCGTTGTGCTGGATGATGATCCTCGGCCCTGCCAAGCGGTAGCCTGCAAACAGTTAACTGAGAATACATTAGCAATGACTATTGTTGAGGGGCGCTACCATCAAGTAAAGCGCATGATGGCCGCTGTGGGAAATCACGTTGCAAGACTGCATCGCACCGAGATTGGTCAATATAGAATGCCCGCTGATTTGGCGGAAGGTCAATGGCGTTGGTTGTATGCGGATGAGTTAAAAATGCTCTCTAGAAGCGTTGAGGCGGATCATGCCTGAGCAGAAGTTGCTATCAGATAGGGTTGATATTCAGAGGAGGCTACCTGAGTGGCATGTGAGCCCTGATTTAAAGGCGATCTCGCGAGAATTTGCGTTTCAGAATTTTAAAGCTGCTTTCGAGTTTATGAAGCTCTCCGCTCAGTACGCAGAAGAGAACAATCATCATCCGGATTGGTCAAATGCCTGGAACATAGTGAATGTGTCTCTTAGCACTCACTCACTCCATGGAATCACCGAACTAGACCTTGCCATGGCAAATGCGATGGATGCGTTTGCTCGACAGGTCTAGCAATCTGTCTGCGATTAATGCTCTTCTTCCTCATCATCTTCTGAGGTCATACTCATGAGGATGGTTGCTAGCAGGCCATAGACAACCTCGGTTGCAATCATGCCGTCTTCATCGAGTTCGTCCATCAGATCATTGAGGCAATCTTCTGTAGGCTCATTTAGAAGGGTCATTGCGCACTCGCACCCGTAGTCGAAGTCTTCGTCGTTTTGGGTTTGATCTTCGTTAGTCATGGCAATTCCTTTATTGATTCTCCAGAATAGCAAATAAAGGCGCTTTTAGGGGTTTGATCTTAGGGGGTGCATGAATTAACCCCCTGGAATGCTGATTTATTCCGAGAAAACCTCCCCCATCGGTACTGGTAAATATTTATTTAAATTTAATTGAAAATTGTGTAAAGTCAGAGGAAATTAAACAAGAGTTTAAATATCCGAGACAAGTTATTTTGTGCACTGCAAAATAATTCTAAAAAAGAATGGAGACAATATGAGTTTGATGAAGTCTAAATTAGCATTGCTAGGTGCAACTGCACTTCTTCTAGTTGGTGCGGTAAACGCGCAGGGCGTCGATAAAGCCAAGAACATGAAGCTAGAGGGTTACAGCGATCTGCAAGGACGCACTGCCTATCAACCCACTATTCAAAAGCAAGGCGATCGTTGGATTGCTTATGTTGGGCACCATGGGGACAATAAACTAAACCCCCTCAATGGAAAAATGGAAGATAACGGGACATCTATTATTGATGTAACCGATGTTAAGCACCCTAAATACCTTTACCACGTGCCAGGTGATGTCGGTAAGGCCGAGCAGGGCGGCAGTCAGATGGTTCGCGTATGTAGTGGCGCCACTTTGCCAAAAGCAGATAAGAGCAAATTTTATATGCTGAGGACTTTTGGAAATCAAGCGCACGAGATTTGGGACGTTTCAACACCAGAAAATCCTACGTTATTGACTACGATTGCTAAAGGCTTGAATGGCACACATAAAAACTTTTGGGAATGTGACACCGGCATTGCCTATTTAGTTTCAGGTAATCCCCAGTGGCGCACCAATCGCATGACTCAGATTTATGACTTGTCTGATCCTGCTAAACCTGTTTTCATCCGTGATTTTGGCTTAGTTGGCCAACAGCCAGGCTCCTCAGGTGCGGTACCAGTAGATTTGCATGGCGCAATATCGACAGGTCCAAAGGGCAATCGAGTGTATTTTGGTTATGGTACTAATGGCAACGGAGTAATTCAGATCGTAGACCGTGAAAAGTTGTTGAACGGACCGAAAGACCCTACGCCAGAAAACCTCCTCTATCCGGAAGTTTCTCGCACTTATATGCCAACGATGAATGGTGCGCATACGACTTTCCCATTGCTTGGCGTGGAAATTCCCGAGTTCTCCAAGAATCTACTCGGAGCGAAGCGCGATTTCATTGTTGTTACTAATGAGGCCATCCAAAAAGAATGTTTAGAAGGTCGTCAAATGGTTTGGGTGGTTGATGCAACCAATGAAAAACATCCATTTGGCGTTTCAAACTGGGGACTTCCAGAGAAGAAAGAGGGCTACTGTAGTAAAGGCGGTCGCTTTGGTACCCATTCTTCAAACGAGAATATGACTGACGTTTTCTATAAAAAGTTAATGTTCATTACTTACTTCAATGCCGGTGTTCGCGCATTGGATGTTCGTGACCCATTCTCGCCAAAAGAAGTTGGTTACTTTGTACCGGCCATGAATAAAAATACTGTAGTGCTAGAAACCCCAGCAAGTCAAAGAGGCAAACTACCCTTTACTGAGGCTTCTAATCGCAAGGTAATCCAAACCAACAACGTTGATGTTGATGAGCGTGGATATATCTATATTGTTGATAGAGCAAACACGGGTATGCATATTCTTTCTGTAACAGGACCAGCGCGCGACATTGCAAATTGGAATGCGGCTGTTAAGTGATGTTTTGGGGTGGTTGCCATCTCTGAAGATGAGAAAAATTCTACAGAGATGCCTCCTCCCCTTTTTGTTGTTTGCTCTAGTCTCTCATGCGCAAGCTGAGGCTAGAGTATTTAATATCAATATCAAAAATGGCGTCATCCCATCCGCCGATAGATTAATGCGGGTGCAAAAGGATGATCAAATCACGTGGAGAATTGAGAGCAATTCGGATGGCGAGCTGCATATCCATGCTTATCAAATTGATTTAACCATTAAAGCTGGCGTTAAGAAGGTGTATTCATTTAAGGCTTTTGCTTCCGGTCGCTACCGTGTCGAGTGGCATCCTGAGAGTGAGCGAGGGCTAGGTATTCATCATGAGGACAGCTTAGCTCTCTTCGAAGTTTTTCCTAAGTAGGTCTCGTGTTTAATTTCTGTTCATTCATTATTTTTATTCTCGCCTCAGGTGTTGCGAATGCGCATAGCTTTGATGAGCGCTATGACTTACCAATTCCACTAGAGTTTTTTATCGTTGGCGGCGGTTTGGTGGTTGGTCTGTCATTTCTATTGTTGTTGATAGGCGAGAAATATTGGTCAAATCTTCGCTTCCGATCAGCCGTCCAAATTTCAATTCCCTTTAGTCGGTTAATGGGCATTGGTGTTCTATTGGTTCGAAGTATAAGCCTGCTTTTTTCCTGTTTAGTATTAGCGGCAGGTTTTTGGGGTTCTGGAAACCCGCTATTAAATTTAGCTACAAATTTTATTTGGATTAATTGGTGGCTGGGTTGTTCAATGGCAATAGCAATGCTGGGTAATTTTTGGCCCTTACTCAATCCGTGGCTAAGCCTCTTTGATCTTATCCAGTTCATTTTGCAGAAGCTGGGGTTTAAGAAAGGCAATGAATACGCTGGCTATCAATATCCTAAATGGCTCGGACTCTATCTTGCTACTGCGCTTTTATTGGCATGGAGCTGGATGGAGGTGGTGTATCCGATTGCTTATGTTCCCGCTAGAGTGACAACGATTGCCTTGATCTGGACCTTTTTAAATCTTTGCGGCATGTTTCTTTTTGGCAAGTCAGTTTGGCAAAGTCGTGGCGATGTTTTCGCTGTGTACTTCTCCATGTTGGGCCAATTCGGCATTTTTGCTTATATAAAGCAAGATCGCGCAATCTGCCTGCGTCTTCCAGGTGCGGGAATCGTGCAAGAGCTTGCTGTATGGCGTGGGGTCAATGGATTTGCAGCATTCATCATCGCTATGTTATCGATTGTCTTGTTTGACGGCTTGCACGGCAGTCAAGTATGGAATATTTTTCTTGGCTTACTTCAGTATCTTGGATTGGGCTGGGTTGCTTCGAGTTCATATCTCTCTGGAACAATCGGCTTGCTATTGGTTTGGGCGTTTTTTGCAGGTCTTTATTATTTTTCTTGCTCGCTCTCGAGTCGTTTATTTTCACTAGCAAGCCCCTCAATTTTGGCTAATATATTTGCCGGGTCCTTAATTCCGATTGCTGTGGCTTATCTGATTGCTCATGGTTTTTCAAGTCTGATAATTCAGGGTCAGAATATCTTCTTTTTAATATCTGATCCTTTGAGTTTGGGTTGGGATCTCTTTGGAACTGCTGCATATCGACCTAATATTGGGATTATTGATGCTGGTACAACCTGGTATTTAGCAGTAAGCTCTATTGTCATTGGGCACGTTATCGCACTGGTAGTGAGTCACGGGCTAACTTTGAAAGTTGCTCATGCTACTCGTGCTGTAAGTCTAGTCACATTGCCGCAAACAGTGTTGATGATCCTGTTTACGATGTTAAGTTTAATTATTATTGCTGAGCCAATGACGACCTCCGAGTTTTCATTGTTGCCGGATATTTGTTTTGTTCAAGAGCCTCAACAATGAAGATGAGTTTCAAAATACTAGCGGTAGATAATAAAAGGAGATGGCAATGCAATTAACAGTTAATGGGCAGGTTCACAATATTGATGTTGAACCTAATATGCCTTTGTTATGGGCAATTCGTGAGATCGTTGGGTTGACTGGTACTAAGTATGGCTGTGGAGTTGCTCAGTGTGGCGCTTGTACTGTGTACATGAATGGTGAGCCTGTTCGCTCATGCTCTATTCCAGTATCAGCAGTAGGCGGCATGAAGATCGTGACTGTCGAGGCATTATCTAAAGACAACTCACATCCGGTTCAAAAGGCATGGATTGCGTTGGACGTGCCACAGTGCGGATATTGCCAATCTGGTCAAGTGATGGCTGCGGCGGCCTTGCTTAAGAGAATTCCGAAGCCAACAGATGCTGATATTGATAATGCGATGACCAATGTCTGCCGTTGCGGAACTTACCAAAAAGTGCGAGATGGTATTCATGTAGCTTCTGGTCAGAAAAAGCTAGAGGATGTTCTTGCGCAGTACGATGCCTCAACTAAAACACGTGGATAAGGGGAGCGTAATGACTAACAATATCGAAAATAACAATATGCCAGCTAATATCTCGCGTCGAGATTTTATTATTAAGGGCTCTCTAATTGGCGGTGGCTTGATGCTTGGGCTTGGCGCCTTGCCTGAGCTTGCTTTTGCACAAGCCAATAGTGCGTATGACACCAACACTCCAATGAAATTTGGCGATCCGGAAGTGAATGCTTGGGTCAGTATTAAGCCTGATGAAACAGTGGTCATTAGAATTGTTCGCTCAGAGATGGGTCAAGGTACTCGTACTGGTTTGGCTCAATTGGTTGCCGAGGAGTTAGAGTGCAATTGGAAAAAAGTAACAACTGAATCTCCAACACCTGGCCATAGCCTAACTCGCAAGCGCGTTTGGGGTGAGCATGGTACTGGTGGTAGTCGCGGTATTCGCACCTCCGAGGATTATGTTCGTCGTGGCGCTGCAGCTGCTCGCATCATGCTAGTACATGCTGCTGCAAATAACTGGAATGTTCCGGTCAGCGAATTAAAAGTCGACAAGGGCGTCATTACTCATGTGCCAACCGGTCGTCAAACTACTTATGGAAAAGTGGCTGAACTTGCCTCTACATTAACGCCTCCTGATCCAAAGTCGATTACCTTAAAAGATCCTAGAACTTGGAAGGTGGCAGGGCAGCCTTATGCTCGTTTCGATACGGTCAATAAAGTGAACGGCACTAAAGTATTCGGAGTAGATTTGCAGTTACCGGGTATGCTCTGTGCCGCTGTTAAAGCTTGCCCTGTATTTGGTGGCAAGTTGGTTAGTTATGATGAGGCTAAAGTTAAAGGCTTGCGTGGAGTTAAGGGTGTTGTTAGGGTCAATGACTTTACCGTTGCTGTAGTTGCTGATACATGGTGGCGTGCCAAGACTGCTCTGGATGTGTTGCCGATTGTGTGGGATGAAGGTAAGAATGCCAATGTTTCACAGGCCGATATCAATAAAGCATTGCGTGACGGCTTAGATGAGCAAGGCGATTTTTGGCAACGCAAAGAGGGCGATGCTCCTGCCGCCATCTCTGGATCCGCTAAAAAAGTAGAAGCCATTTATTTCACACCATTTCGTGCGCACGTCAATATGGAGCCGATGAACGCCACCGTCAAGGTAACTGGTGATCGTGTGGAGGCTTGGGTGCCAACGCAGAATGGCGAGGGCTCGCACGCTGCGCTCTCAGAAGCAACAGGATTTCCATTAGACAAGTGCGAAGTTTATAAATTAGACTCTGGCACTGGTTTAGGTCGTCGTGGATCTACTCAAGATTTTGTGACCTACGCGGCTAAAGTAGCGCAACAGTTTCCGGGTGTTCCAGTAAAGGTCATATGGAGTCGCGAAGAGGATATGACGCATGACTTTTACCATCCAATAGCGATGGCGAAGATGACGGCTGGTTTAGATTCTGCAGGCAATGTCACGGGTATGCATATCAAAGTGGCAGGTCAGTCTATTAATGCACTAGCTGCGCCGATGGCGATTAAAAATGGTAAAGATGAGCGTCAGTTGCAAGGTTTTTATGAAAGTGGGCCAGATGCTCAATTAGGCTACAAGTTCCCAAGCTTGTTGACTGAGTATGTGATGAAAAATTCACATGTACCAGTTGGTTCATGGCGAGGTGTTAACACGAATCAGAACGGCATCTTTATGGAGTGCTTTATGGATGAGTGTGCCAAAGCAGCCAATAAAGATCCATTACAGTTCCGCCAAGTGCTAATGCAAAACCATCCCAAGCATTTAGGAGTACTAAATGCTGCAGCGAAGAAGGGCAATTGGGGTAAGCCGACAGCGCCTGGTGTTCATCGTGGCATTGCCCAGTTTATGGGTTATGCCAGCTACTCTGCTTGTGTTGCAGAAGTGTCGGTAAAGGGTAATATTGTCAACATCGAGCGTTTGGTATTTGCACTCAATTCTGGACACGTCGTTAATCCCTATTTGACTCGTGAACAGATTGAAGGCTCTGTGGTGATGGCTTTGGGTGCAATCTTTAATCCAGAGATTTCAGTGGAGAATGGACGTATTAAGCAGCAGAATCTCGATTCCTATCCCTTGTTGAAATTATCATCAAGCCCGCGGGTTGAAGTCGTGTTGGTGCCAACCTATGACTTCTGGGGTGGTGTTGGAGAACCAACGATTTGCGTTGTTGGTCCGGCCGTTGCCAATGCTATTTCAGCTGCTATTGGTAGGCCTGTTCGAAATTTTCCTCTTTATAAAGAGAACCTCAGTTTGGCATGATCTAGCTTCTAGAGGTATTGCCGTGTTTAATGAGAGACTGCCTTCGGGCAGTTTTTCATTTCAGAGCCCCTAGTCAAAATTCCCTAGTAAAGCGCAGAGCCAGTACGCGGGGTTGGTAGAAGCCATTCTTGATTTCCATATCGCGACCATACTGGAGTGAAAATCTCCCAATAGATGTATGAGCAAGCCCGCTCAATAAAAATCGTTGAGTATTGACGACATTATTTTGGTAAACATTATTAATTGCAGTCGCACCACCGGCTACATAGAAATAAGAAGCGCCGATAGTAAAGATTTGATTGATGTTGTATACAGGCCCAAGTTGAGTTGTGGTGAGGGGCTTTTGTGTCAGTGGGACATTCACGGTAGATGCACAAGCTGCCGCACACTGACTATTTCCTCCAAACCACATCGTATCAACGGCGATCACTCCATCAATGCTACTGGTGATCGGTTTTTGAAAGCCTATTTGTAGATCGCTTTTGTAGCGATTCTCACTGACATTAAAAGCGCGTTGATTTGAATAGCTGCCAGTTGGTGCAATGAAATAGCCCGCAATTCCCAAGTATGTTCGAGTCGCGCGATTCGAGTACGGCCAAATGGCAGTTGCCAGTGTGAGATCGCCAATACCGCTATCGGCTGGGTATCCAGCAAGAGAGCCTGCGGGCTGAACTGTGGTGTATGGGAGCTGTAGATAAGTCACGGCGGGAAGCTCTTAAATAGAATAAGTTCTACTGCCGCGTAGATTGATGGCATTGCTATTAATAACTGGGCTGCCATAGGGCGCAGCGCTTACTGCCGAGCCATTCTTGAAGTAGTTCGTATTCTGATTGTTTACGTAACTCACCATTAGATAGTTTTTATCTGGCTGCGGAGCAACGACATCATTGGGCTGCAAATCAATTCCCCAACTTAGTAGAGGCTGCGTAAGCCAAAATAAGAGCGGTAGAATAGAAGTGAGGCCAAAAGTACGCATAACGCTATTCTACTGAAAATTCCCTGTTTTAATGGATTCGATTTGAGGATAGTGAAACGGATTTTAGTAGTGATTGATAAACTGTAGTTATTGCTCGGGACGACCCAAGCGTTGGGTATCTAATTAGGAGTATTTTCATGCCGAAGTTTGCTGCAAACCTCACTATGATGTTTAACGAGTATCCATTTCCTGAGCGCTTTGCTGCTGCTGCGGCAGCTGGATTTAAGGGCGTAGAATTTTTATTTCCCTATGATTACCCTGTGGAAGATGTTCAGAAATGGCATCTTGATGCCAAAGTCCAAAACGTGTTGTTCAATTTACCCCCAGGTGATTGGGCGGCAGGTGAGCGTGGTATTGCGTCTTTGCCTGGCAGGGAAGACGAATTCAAAGCGGGTGTTGCTAAAGCAATTGAATATGCACTCGCGCTAGGTAGTACTCAGCTTCATATGATGGCGGGTATTGTCCCTGCAGGTGTCGATATGCATCCGTACCGAAGAACCTATCTAGCGAATCTAAAATATGCAGCTCACGAGTTGGCAAAGTATGGCTTGACCTTATTGATAGAGCCTATTAATACTCGAGACATGCCGGGCTACTTTCTGAGCAAACAAGACCAGGCACATGAGCTGCGCATTGAGTCGGGCGAGCCCAACGTGAAGGTGCAGATGGATTTTTATCATGCTCAGATTATGGAAGGTGATTTAACTCATACCTTCAAAAAGTATTTCGATACGATTGGGCACACACAGATTGCCAGCGTTCCCAAAAGAAATGAACCCGATGATGGTGAGGTGAATTACTCAGCCATTTATCAATTGCTAGATGAATCTGGATATCAAGGGTGGGTGGGCTGTGAATATCGACCTCGTGGGAAAACAGAGGATGGCCTTGCTTGGTTTAAAGCAGTCAAGTAGCAATACGTAGCTTGTGAAAAGGTAATACATGGACGGTTTCTTAATTTTTATCTCAGAATTACCTTATTCTTGGTTGGTCGTTCTGCTGCTTTTATTGGTGCTATTTGAGTTTTTATATCGCCTGGTTCGGCGGGTTTTATATGAATTTAAATACCTCAGAAAGCATTACTCTGAAGAACAGAGAAAAATGCTTTCCTTGTACATTATTAGCATCGGGTTCTTAGTCTCACTGCCTTTTTATGGCGGTAAATACCTGCGCATACTCAATGCGTTAAATGACCTAATTCGTCTTTAAGAAAGCTTCAATAGCATTTGCGAGGGCTAAAATTCTCTTGGCATCTTGAATGTGCAATTCTTCAATTAGCTTGCCATTAAGAACTGCAATACCAGCACCTGAGCTAATAGCTGCATCATAAGCATTCATTCTTTCCTTAGCCTCCTCAATCTCTTCAGGTGAGGGCCCAAAGATTTGATTGGCAATTGCAATTTGGTTTGGGTGAATCAGAGTTTTTCCATCAAAGCCCATATCCCTTCCTTGTATGCACGACTGCTCAAGGCCTACTGCGTCATCCAAGGAGAGGTGAACCCCATCTAGTACGCAAAGTTGATGGGCTCTAGCTGCCAGCACGGAAAGCGAGAGCGCCGTCTGTGTTTCCACTCTATTGGAGGTATGACGAGCATGAAGATCTTTTACCAAGTCGGATGTGCCCAATACTAAAGTTTCGAGTAAAGGGTGGGCGCTAGCAATTTCTTGTAGCCTAAAGATCGCCATGGGGGTTTCTATCATGGCCCAGATCGCCATCGTGTTTGCTGGATTGAATTTCATCAGAAGGCTTGCCACTTCCTCTATTTGCGCTGCAGACTCGACCTTCGGCAATAGAATGGCATCTGCTGAAGTATTGGCAAAAACCTTTAAGTCCTCTAAACCCCACTGTGTATTGAGTCCATTAATCCTGACTATCGCCTCGCGGTGCCCAAACCCAGTATTTAGTGCCGCAAGAATATTTTCTCGTGCCTTTGCTTTTCCATCCGGTGCGACTGCATCCTCCAGATCTAAGATAAGCGAGTCTGCAGATAGGGTTTTAGCTTTTTCAAGTGCTCTGGTATTAGCCCCAGGCATATAGAGTACGGAGCGCCTTGGGCGACTGGTGTTGATCATGATGAATAGTTTCTGTAGAGGTAAGCCAATAGTGTATTCAATAGGAGATTTTATAGTGCAGTGCCGCAAATTTAATTCTATTTCTAATGGTATTTCTCTATGAGGTCGCCGGTCTCAAGAGAGTAGATTAAGAGTTTGGAGTGGACTATTAAAGAGGTTTTAGTGAGTGCGCATCAATATCCCATGCTTCCTCAGGCCCTTAGGGTAAATATCCCTGAAATTGACCATGAGCACAATGAGTTGTTTGCATTCCTAGAGGGATTTAAGGAGTATTGTTTTGATCGATCTCCTATGCCAGAAGATAGGCGTAACGCCTTATATGAACTGCTAGTAAGTCACTTTAAAACGGAAGAGCGTCTAGCTATTGCAGTAAGTATGGACTTTTCAGGTCACGAAGAAGCTCATGAAAATATGCTCGATACGGTATCTCAAACCTTGAATCAAATGGCATCTAACAATAGTGATTTATATAGCTTGATTCGCTATATTGGTTATTGGTTTGAGATGCATATTTTGCGTTATGACCTGACATTAGCTAAATGCTTAGCAATTTCTACGCATCAATAAATAGGGACATTCTTTATGAAGACCTTTTACATTGACTACCCTCAGAAAAAGATAGAAGAGCATCAATACGCCTATCGATGGGCTGAGTGCAAGATACCCACAACAGTGATATTTGGTTTACTAGAGAATCATGCGCAAGATTGTGAGTATCGCGCCCAGCAGCGTAAATGGATGCAGTTAGAGGCTCATTTAAAGCCTCATAGGGCCCATTTCGATGAGTCTCACATAAATGAGGTGAATTAAGTGAGATACCTTATTCCTTGGTTTTTTGTGTTGGGAAGTTCATTGGCCTTTGCTGATGCTGCGAGCTGCTACTCAATTAAAGACTCAGACAGTAAAAATTACTGTCTTGCAATGAGTCATCGACAGGCAAGCTATTGCTATTCTGTTCGTGATAGCGATAGTAAAAATTATTGTCTTGCGCAGGTGCATAGTCAGAGAACATACTGCTACTCTATTCGTGCGAATGATCTCAAGAATCAATGCTTGGGTATAGTCAAATAAATAAGGGGGTTATATGAGTCAAAATACACCAACCTTAGCAGAGCTGTTTAAGCAATTAGGATTATCTTCCGAGCTAGCGCACATGGATCGATTTATTGCGCGTCACCAACTAAATCCCCATGCCCAATTGGTCAACGCCATATTTTGGACCTCAGATCAAAAAGCCTTTTTAGTCGAGGCAACTGCAGAAGATTCAGAGTGGTCCGAAGTGGTAGATGAGCTTGCAACCCTGTTAATTCGCAAGTCTTAATTTTGGCGCAGTGCTGACTAGGTGGACCCAGATCCTGGGTCTGCGCTGTATTACTGCCGCGTCCACGAGAGGGTGTCACTTTTACGGGTAATATTCTAGGAGAATTTTTGCCCAATATACCTAGTAGATCGAAAGTGACTTATGTTTGAATTAATTTTAGCGAGCGCCGTTCTGGGGGTATTGGGTCTTCTTGCCGGCATATTTGGTGGGGTGATTGGTTTTGGTACGGCCATTATCTTGATGCCCGCCCTAGTATATTTTTATGGTCCAGTGCAATCAATACCGGTGATGGCTATTATTTCTATTGTTGCAAATGTTTCCAGAATATTTTTATGGTGGAGGTTAATTGATTGGCGAGTCTGCTTTGTATATAGCTTGACCGCTATCCCTGCGGTTGTCTTGGGGGCAAATACTATCGTGGCCCTGAATGCCACATTGGTTCAAGTTATTCTGGGTACTTTTCTGATTTTGCTGATTCCCATTAGGCGCTGGATGCGTCAGCAGAATTTTGTACTCCACTTATGGCACATGGCATTCGTAGGCGCATTCATTGGCTACCTCACAGGCATTGTCGCCACTACTGGGGCCATCAATACCCCATTCTTTTTAGCTTACGGCTTGAGCAAAGGCACCTTTTTGGGTACTGAGGCCGCCAGCACCCTATCCATTCTATTTGCAAAGGGGATCGTATTTCATGGTCTAGGTTTATTGGATTCGACTGCCATTATTCAGGGATTATTAATTGGATCATCAGTGCTGGTGGGGTCTATTTTTTCCAAAAGAATTATTTTGACGCTATCGGAGAGGCAATTTTTGCGACTCATGGAGTTGGTGATGCTAATTTCTGGTGTCTTGATTATTGTGATGGCTTTTAAATAACGGCCCTTTGCCCGAAAGACTCCTAAGGTAGGGGTGTGCGTCAACTGAAGCATCATTAACCTGTAGGACTAATGTTATAAATAAATGTTATTTATAAAGCTGGTTTCATCAGTTAGTATGCTCATACTGAGCAAATTTATCGCTATGTAGACGCTATTACTTTTATCAAGCCAGCGTTAGAACATTCAATTAATAAAGGGGATTTAATGAGTCAAAAGCCAATTATTGGCCTGATGTTAGGTGATGTTACGGGTATTGGTCCTGAGGTTGCGGTCAAACTGCTTGCCGATCCTTTAACGCATGAGAAAGCCAGAATTTTAGTCGTTGGGGATCTAAGGGTCTTAGAGCTTGGCATGGCTGATGCCAAGACTAAATTGACTGTGAATGTTGTCGAGAGCGCCGATGCGGTCGACTGGTCAAAACCTGGCATCCAGATGGTTGACTTAAAAAATATCAACCCCGCGGAGATTCTGCGTGGCGAAACTTCTATTGAGTCTGGCCGTCTCACTGGTGAAACTCTAAAAGTAATGACGGACATGGTGCATGCTGGCAAGATCGATGCAGTTTGTTTTGCGCCGCTGAATAAGGGTGCACTTAACAAGGGTGGTTGGAAATACCGGGATGAGCATGAGATGTTTGCCAAATGGAACGGCCATGAGGGCTATTATGGTGAAGTCAATTTAATTAAGTTGTTCTGTACTTTCAGGGTTACCTCCCACGTCAGTCTTAGACAGGCTGTTGATTTGGTTGTGCCAGAAAGAATTGAGGGCGCATTGCGTTTGGCACACGAAACCATGCGCGGCCTTGGAAAGGCGCAGCCACGCATTGGGGTAGCTGCATTAAACCCCCACAATGGCGAAGGCGGTTTATTTGGTAGCGAAGAAATTGAAATTATTCGACCCACTTTGGATCGTTTGCGTGCTGAAAATCTGCCATGCGAAGGTCCATTTCCCTCGGATACCGTCTTTTTAAAAGCGCGTGCTGGCGATTTTGATGCTGTGGTGATCATGTATCACGACCAGGGGCAGATTGCTACGAAGCTGTTAGGCTTTTCAGAGGGCGTTACTTTAACGGGCGGTCTGAAAACTTTGTACACCACACCATCCCATGGAACTGCATACGACATCGTGGGTCAGGGCGTGGCAGATGTTGGAGCCATGAAAAGGGCTTTTGACGTGATTGCGAATCTTGCTAACGCAAGAAAAAATAAATAAGAATGGCTTGTTATGTCTAGAAAAAAAATTCACACACCTGCTGATATTGAGTCTTTGGTATTTGATGAACTCGTTCCACATAATGCTAATTTGATGGAGGGTTTCAAGCCGTTTAAGCTTCCAGGTGATGGCGGAGTCAATATCAATGGCGTAATTGGTGGTAGTGGACCACCCCTATTGTTGATTCACGGAAACCCCTTAACGCATGTCACTTGGCACAAAATAGCGCCTACCTTAATAAAGCACTTTACTGTGGTGGCTATTGATTTGCGTGGTTATGGTGACAGCGATAAACCATTGGGTGGCGGGGATCACTCTGCGTATTCATTTCGTACGATGGCAAATGATGCCGTCAAGGTGATGGCTCAACTTGGGTTCGATCAGTTTCCTGTAGTAGGCCACGATCGCGGTGCGCGGGTGGGCTTTAGGATGTGCCTGGATCATCCTGAAAAAGTGACTAAATTTATCCCTCTAGATATTGTGCCAACACATGAGGTGTTAACAAAAGTCACTATGGGTTGGGGGCTTGAGTCCTACCATTGGTTCTTCATGGCACAAAAAGAGCCTTTCCCAGAGACATTGATCTGTGCTGATTTAAATTACTACATCAATTACAAGCTTAATAAAAAAGGGGTTGGTTTGGCAATTTTTGCCCCCGAGGCTTTCGCTGAATATGCGCGCTGCACGACGCCAGAGCAAATTCATGCTATCTGCGAAGACTATCGCGCTACGGTCTCGGTCGATTTAGAGATGGATACAGCTGACCTGGAAAAAGGCAAGAAAATTACCTGTCCAGTTCTAGTTTTATGGGGAAGCAACAGCCACTGTGGCAGGCACTTTACGCCGATCGCCGCATGGAGCAAATGGGCCGATAATCTTGAGGGCACCGATATACCGACGGGGCATTATCCACAGGAACAGCGTCCAGATTTAATTTATAAAGCCATTAGATCTTTTATCGGCTAGGTGGGCAAGACAGTAAAGCCCACTCATCCACTCTTCACTGAAAATCAATATGATCATTAGACTCACGTATTTTTTCTTGCTCTGCTGTTTGACTTTTAACTGCTACGCTGAGGAGGCTTATCCAAATAAGCCTATTCGCTTGTATGTTGGTTTCGCACCTGGTGGAGGCACAGATATCGCCGCAAGAATTATTGCTCCTTATGTATCCAAAGAACTGGGGCAGCCTATTGTGATTGAGAACAAGCCTGGCGTGGGTGGAAATATCGCCACGGATGTTATTTCTAAATCACAGCCTGATGGCTATCTCATTATGCTTAGCTCTGTAGGTCCACTAGCTTACAGCCCCCATATTTACAAGCTTGGGTATGACCCATTAAAAGATGTAACACCGCTTGGCCTTGGGGTTAGTTCGGGTAATGCATTGATCGTGAATCCTCAGGTGCTCAAGGCAAAGACATTGGCTGAGTATGTCGCTATTGCAGAAAAAACACCGGGTGGTTTGGCATATGGCAGCTCTGGCTCTGGCAGTGGTGGGCACTTAGCTGGGGAGTTATTTGCAGCAACAGCAAAAATTAAATTGATTCATATTGGGTATCGTGGGGGTGGTCCAGCTATCAATGACTTATTGGGAGGAACGGTCCCCTCTTTATTTGCCACCATTATTACCGCCAAACAACTGATTGAGTCTGGAAAAGTAGACGCGCTAGCCGTTACAAGTCGGACTCGATCAAAAGCATTGCCTAATGTACCAACCATCGCTGAGTTGGGTTACCCAGGCTATGAGGCTGCCAATTGGTATGCCTTTATTGCACCACCTAAAACACCCCCGGCGATTGTGAATAAACTCAACGTGGCAATTAATAAGGCCTTAAGAGATCCACAGATCAGGGAGAGATTATTGATGCAGGGTCTTGATCCAACGCCATCAACACCTGAAGAAATGGCTGCTTATATGAAGAAGGAATATAACCTCTGGGGCGGCGTTATTGCCAAGGCCGGCATCAAAGTAGAAAACTGATCCGATGTCCTAGCCTAGCCGACAGCACTAGGCTTCGAGCACAATAAATTCCCCCAAGGAAATTTTTTCCCTAAATTGAGAGAATGAAAATAGGGCCTTAATCCTTTTGGTATTGACTACCTCGATTTTTCCTTCTGGCGTGAGATTGGCAAGATATTCTCCAACGGGAAATTGGTCGCCAGAGTCATTTTCTAGATTCGAATCTTGCACGCCGAGCACAAGGTTTTTGGTGATTTTGATACGCATGTCGTATCTTATGTTTTAAAAATCAGAACTAGTTTTCTGTTTGCACAATTCGGAAAACCCTATGCACCATTTGGGGATCTTCCTCCTTATCCTCTAAAGCCCTTTAGATATAGAGCTCAGATTGATTGAGCGGGGGAATTTTACCTTTTTCCCGCACTCAAGTAGTGCAATGAAAATATTTTGCAAAGCAGCAATCCTGTTTAATAAAAACGTCACACTGATATTGCAAGACTTATCCCTCTTTATATCTTTCGGATCTTTATGAAACTGATTACCGCAATTATTAAACCTTTTAAATTGGATGAGGTTTATGAGGCTCTTAATCACATTGGCATTTTAGGAATGACCTCTTGCGATGTTAGGGGGTTTGGTAGGCAGAAAGGTCATACTGAGCTATATCGCGGCGCAGAGTATGTCATTGATTTTTTATTAAAGATGAAAATCGAAGTTGCTGTAAGGGATGAGGTGCTACAGGATGCGTTGCATGTGATTTCAAAAGCGGCCTACACTGGAAAAATTGGTGACGGTAAGATATTTGTTACCGAGCTCGACGATGTCGTGCGCGTTAGAACCGGAGAGGCTGGGGCTGCTGCCCTGTAGCAGTCTTAAGAATCTCTCTTGAAGTTAAATGAATAGGTATACCTTTCTGCTGGGTGGACGCCTACTCCCACCTCAAAAACTTTCCCTTTTGCATTTGCATATCTGCGGTATACCGTTAAGGCTGGAGAGTTTTTCTTCACCTTCAGCGTCTCTCCGGTAGCGCTATCAACATTCGTTGCCACAATATCGATTTGTGTGGTGTCGGCAGTTTCGCCATACATCTCAAAGATTTGATCAGCTATAGGAATTTGTGCATGTTTTTTATGCTTAATGACGCCCGCAAACTGAGGAAGAATGTAGATGTCAGTTTGGCAAATAGGTGTTTTTGAATTTTTGGGATGTCTGATTGCTTTAATGTGAAACCAGGTATCGCCTGGGGCACATTGCAGGACTGCGGCTAATTCGTGATTGGCTGTAATGAATTGAGTCCCGAGAGTTTCTCGAATCGTCTCGCTCGGGTAATTGAGTAGTTGCTGAATTGAGGCAACTGACTGAATGAGCTGACTGACTCTTGAGGTGGAAATAACAAATGATCCCGATCGCTTATGTCTGGAAATTAATCCTAAGCCAACCATAGACCCAAGGGCCTGTCTTACGGAGTACCTGCTGGCTTCAAAGCTTTTGCAAAGCTCATCCTCTGTTGGCAGGCGAGCTCCCACGGGGTACTTCCCAGATCGAATTTCAGATTCAAGATGGCTTGATATTTCCAGATCTTTGGATTTTTTTGTCATAAGGAGAAATTAAGGTTGACTTTATTTATTCGAACAATTAGATTAAGACCTGATCTTCAGGTATGGGTTAGGAGGCGAATTTAGTAATCTAATTCTAATTGTTCGAAAATAAAAGAATATAAGTCGCAAGCATCAATTTGGATTCGGACACCCCAACACATCAAAACATGCGGTCCATTATCGCTTGCATGCTGGATTTTGGGGATAGTGACCTGAAGAGGTTTGGACATCGTAAGTTTTAAGTACATAAAAATTAGAAATTTAATCAGGAGACAGTAATGGCAAGAATTTCATACCCAGAGTTAGAGGGAAAACCAGAATTGAAAGCGTTGACAGCGCAAATTATTGCGGAACGCGGAAAATTACATAACCTTTATAAGATGCTCCTTAATAGCCCCCCTATTGCCGAGGGATGGTTAAATTTACTCACTGCGGTAAGGCAAAAGAGTCTCTTAAGTCCAAAGATTCGAGAGTTGGTAATCATGAGAATTGCGGTGATCAATAAAGCTGAGTATGAATTTATCAGTCACACACCACATGCTTTGAAGGCGGGTGTTACGCAAGAGCAAATTAATGAGATTGAGCATTGGAATAAGTCCAAGTTATTTGATGCAGTAGATCGCGCTGTTTTTGCGTATACCGATTCGATGACTGTTGATGTTCATGTACCGCAAGCCATTTTTGATGCTGTCAATCAACACTTCGATGCTAGGGGTATGACTGAGTTAACCGCTACGATCGCAACATATAACCTTGTTTCGAGATTTCTAGAGGCTCTAGAAATTGATCCTGAACCTAAATAAAAGGGCGCATATGAAACTTAAATTCGCATGGCTATTGCTATCAATACTCTGCTGTTTTCAGTTGCAACTGGCTCACGGGCAGGGCACATTTCCCGATAAAGCGATTCACCTCATTGTGCCGCAGGCTGCAGGCGGCCCATCAGATGTGATCGGCAGAGTATTGGCACAAAGGCTTTCAGAATCTCTGGGCAAAAGTGTCATCGTTGACAATAAGCCTGGTGCTGGCGGCAATATTGGCGTCGATGCTACGGCAAAAGCAAAGCCAGATGGCTATCTCATGATTGTCACGATCGTTGGCAATATTGCAATTAATGATTCACTTTTTAAGAATTTACCTTTTAGTGCCACCAGGGACTTGGAGGGAATCTCAAAGGTGGTGTCCTCACCAATGGTGTTGGTTGCTAATCCTGCATTTGAACCAAACTCTATTGCAGAATTGATTGCATTGGCTAAATCAAAGCCAGCCATGACATTCTCTTATGGATCTCCAGGTGCTGGCTCGCCGCAGCATATTGGAGGAGAGCTAGTTAACTCAAAGGCAGGCATTAAGTTGGGACATATTCCTTATAAGGGTGCCGCTCCAGCGCTGACTGATTTGTTGGGTAATCAAGTGCCACTTGCTATTGTTGGCTTGCCGGCAGCTTTGCCATATATCAAATCAGGCAAGATCAAAGCGATTGCAGTGTTTAGTAAGACGCGCTCAAGATTGGCGCCGAATATTCCGACTTTCGTTGAGTCTGGCTTTCCAGAGATAGAAGCTGAACTGGTTTACGGGGTATTTGTGCCGGCTGGAACACCTAAGCCTGTTGTCAATACGCTCAATCAAAAGATTGGTGATGCACTGAACTCCAAAGAGGTTCGGGAGAAATTTCTCAATGATGGCTTTGATGTTGTATTCAGTACACCAGGTGAGCTAAATGATTATTTAAAGAGCGAAGTGCTCAAGTGGCGTCCGGTAGTACGGGAGTCCGGCGCAACACCAGATTAAGAAAAAACTAATTTATTTCGAGGAAAAAATGGCAAAAAAAATGAAGGCCGTAAGGCGCGTAGTAACTGGCAACGATGCACAAGGCAAGTCGATTGTTTCTTGGGATGGCGATGCACCTGCTCGCCATGAGGGGGCTGTACCTGGTAGGGGGGTTACCGACTATTGGGTATGGAACAAAACGCCTCAACCACTGAATGGTTCAGCAGATGCCAGCTTGTGGCCTGATGAATTTCCTGGCCCTAAAGGCGGCGGACATTTAAGAACGGTTCATTGGTTAGCAAACCACGATGTCGATGGCACTGTACCCCCATTGGTTACACCTCATGCGCCAGTTGTTTCTGCTGATGGACGCTCATGGGATCGTGGTGGCGGCAACAATGTGACTCACTCCGATATGCACAAAACAGAATCAGTTGATTTTGGAATAGTGATGGAGGGCGAGAGAGGTCTTGAGTTGGATGACATCACAACAGTAATTAGGCCTGGCGATATTGTGATTCAGGTAGGCGCTTGGCATTTATGGGATAGCTCCCGTATCGGCTGTTTGATGGCATTTGATATGATCTCTGCCGAGTTCGATAAACAGGGTCTGGGGTTGCAGGAAGAAGAGATCCCTGTAATGCTAGCAAAGCCAAATCAGGTATTGCCAGCCGGCGTTAAGCCACAAAGAAGGATCATTACAATTGATAAGGAGCCTGGTAAATCTTCTCTGGTTGCCGACTCATTTTCACCAGATGTAATTTTGGATCCGGCTCGACCTGGGTTTGCTTTGCAACGGATGTGGGTGATTGATAGTCATCCCGCTAGAATTGTTCCGGAAACATTGCACTTGCCATATGTGTTGGTGCCACCTAAAACGGGAACCGTACTCAACGTATGCACCTTCCCTCCTGATAGCAATTGGAGCGGTAAGGTCAGCAAGGCGCAGGTTGAGGCATTTTATAAATCTGCACGCGCTTCGGAAATCTGTACTTCCGGAACAATTCCAAATCATCCTTACTCTCAGAAGTCAAACACCATAGATTTTTGCTTGGTAATGGAAGGTGAAATTTTCTTAATTTTGGATACCAAGGAGATTCACCTAAGGGCAGGCGAGTTTGCTGTAATCCGCGGCGGTAATCATGCCTGGAGTAATCGCAGCACGCAATCTGCAACAGTAGCTATTTCAAGTCATGATGGCGTAACAGAATAAGCTTAAAAAATCACTGCGGCATGCGTTAATTAAGGATTGGGTAAGCCCCAATCCTTTTTTTTGGCTCTCCAGCTAGTTTATGAAATAAGTCTTACACTTACTACGTGGTAACCCAATTGCAAAAACTTACTCTTTTTTATGATGGCCAATGTCCTTTGTGTCAGGCGGAGATTCTGTTTTTGTCGGGCCGTAATCAGGCTAATTTACTCGACTTTATTGATATTCATACAGACCGTTACGATCCGCAAGCGGTTGGGGTTTCTTGCGAAGAGGCTTTGGCCGCTATGTACGGCCAGTATGCGGACGGCAGTGTAATTCATGGGGTGGCAGTGTTTCCAGAGGCTTATCAGCGCGCAAACTTGCCCTGGTTGGCTTGGGCTTTTTCAAGACCAGCTTTACAGCCTATATTAAAAGTCGGCTATAAATTCTTTGCTGGCAATAGACATGCGATTTCTAGAATATTTGGGCCTAGCGCATTATGGCTAGTGACAAGCACCAAGAAGGCTAGTTCATGAAACTTGCTTTATTTTGTCTGCGGTTTTGTATGGTGACATTCTTGCTGTGCACTGCCAGTTTTGCGAGTGACACAATGTCCATAGATCAGGTATTTAGCCTGGCAAAACTGCAAGGCAGCGGGAGACTCACTTGGTGGGGGCTTAATATTTACGATGCGACACTCTATCGCTCGGCTAACCTGACATCTCCTGAATTTGCCTTGGATTTGCGTTATCAAAAGTCTTTTAAAGGTATTTCAATTGCCAACAGAACTGCCGAAGAGATGAAAAGAATTGGCGTGCCTGAAGGTCAAGCGGCAAGCTGGGGTAAACAGTTGGCTAGCTTTATGCCCAATGTAGAGTCTGGTCAAAATCTTACCGCGATCTATACCCCTAAGCAGGGCACTATTTTTTATCACGAGGGTAAGCAAATTGCACAAATTCCTGGGGTGGATTTCCCCAAGGCATTTTTTGGAATTTGGTTTGATCAAAAAACTAGCGCACCAAAACTGCGCGAACAATTACTGGGTCAGAATTGTCCCCCACCCCTTTTTAGCGAGACTTGTGATTAATGAGACATTTTCTTCTTAGACTTATTGCAGCCCTTTCCTGCGGATTATTATTGATTGCATGCTCTGGCCCTACGGTGTCTCAGTATGCGAATGAAAAGCCGGTCTTAGATTTGAGTGAATATTTCTCGGGGACTATCGATGCTTATGGCATCTTTACTGATCGCAGTGGAGCAGTGAAGAAAAGATTTACGGTAATGATTCAGGCTCACTGGGAAGTGATCGATGGCAAGAAAGTAGGTACTCTAGATGAGAGTTTTGATTACTCTGATGGCAGCAAGCAAAAACGGATTTGGAAATTAACCGAAGTATCTCCAGGAAAATACATAGGCAGTGCTGATGATGTCGTGGGTGAGGCCCTCGGAAATTCTGCTGGGAATGCCCTCAACTGGACCTACACCTTGGCTTTGCCAGTCGATGACACTATTTACAATGTGCAGTTTAACGATTGGATGTATTTGGTTACGCCGAAAGTAATGCTCAATAAAGCCAAGATGAGTAAGTTTGGCATTGAGTTAGGCGAGGTTACCTTGAGCTTTTATAAGCGTTGATCTTTAAATTAATAATGAGTTATTGGGAGTTCTTGTGAGAATAGAAGATACGGACCCAGCAAGACATGCTGGTATTGAATACCCAATGGAGGTTAGCGCTCCGGTATTTGCTCCTATCAAAGTAGTGGAGGAGAAGGATAAAGCTGTGAACGTGGCGCGGCAAAATGCGAAGCTTGAATACGATCGCATTATGGAGCAGGCGGAAGTATTAATGAGGCAGGCTAAAGCTTTGCAAGCAAGATTAGATGCAACTGAAATGGTGCACAGTGCTAAGTTTAGCTTTAACCCCCTGCATGGGAAAACCTATTATCTTTATTACGACGCACGTAATGCAGTCAACTTGTTGATTCAGAACTCCCCCAAAGACTGGAGCTGCGGGATCCCTGGCAACTGGACATACTCTATGGCAGTCAAAAAACTAGGTGACAGTACATGGGCAGTAGTTGAAGAAGATCCGCTAGTAGTTTAGTCAGGCTTGATGTTTCTGCTCTGAATCACTTTGGCCCACTTATCCACCTCTACTTTTACTTTTTGAGTAGTTTGCTCTGGGGTGTAGTTGTAAGTGAGGTATCCCATGCCAATTAATTTACTTTTTAATTCTGGATTGTCTAGAGCTTTAGTAATTTCACGGTTTAACTTTTGAACAATTGCTGTAGGTGTTCCTGCAGGGGCGACAATAAACTGCAATGTATCGCCTTCAAAATCCGTCACACCTGATTCTTTTAGGGTTGGTACGTCTGGTAGCGATGGAGAGCGTGTCGTGCTTGTGACAGCAAGCGCTCGTAAAGCCCCACCTTTGACCTGTGGAACGGCTGGCGGTAGCGCTGAAAGGCCAATAGGCACTTGATTGCCTAAAACAGCTTGTAGCGCAGGGCCGCCACCGTTGTACGGAATATGAGCTATATCCAAGTTCATTTTTAATTTAAGCAGTTCTGCACTCAGATGAGGTCCAGTGCCTGCACCAGGAGATGCATAGTCATACTTGCCTGGGGCTGCTTTGACAACAGCAAAAAATTCTTTAATGTCTTTAGCGGGGAAGTTGGGGTTTACGACCAGCACATTGGGTGAGCTGACTGGTAGGGCCACTGCTGCAAAATCCTTGTTGGCATCAAATCCTGGATTGGGATAGAGCGTTGGGTTAATAACAAATGTACTACTAACCAGTAACAGAGTGTAGCCATCGGGAGCCGACTTTGCGACTTGCTGAATGCCAATGTTAGAGCCGCCTCCAGGTTTGTTTTCGATGATGATGGGCGTGTTGAGGTTCTCACTCATTTGTTGCATGAGAACTCGCCCGACAATATCCGACGGACCTCCAGGAGCAAATGGAATTACCACTTTAATGGGTCGATTAGGATAATTTTGCGCCTGCGCAAATGCGCAAGATCCCAGCAGTAATAGACTTAAAAAAGTATGTATTAGTGATGGAGGTAGGTAGCGTTTCATAGAAGGTTTCATATTAGTTAACGGTAATTTTTCCAATGCGTACGATGTTGCCAAATTTTTCAATTTCATCTGAAATTTGCTTAGCCATTTCCTCTTGAGAATTGCCAATAGGTTCAGCCCCTGCATCCTCTAATTGCGCTCTAAATTCTGGGGTTTGCATGACTTTGACAAGGGCGCTGTGGAGTTTGTTCACAATCGGCTTTGGTGTGCCAGCTGGCGCCAGCAATCCAAACCATGTGGTGATATTGAGCCCTGGTACGCCTGCTTCGGCAAGTGTGGGAACTTGGGGTAAGAAGACGCTACGCTTTGGGGTAATCACCGCGAGCGCTCTTAGCTTGCCGCTCTTGATGTGTGGCAATGTGCTGGCAGTAGCATCAAATGACATATCAATTTGCCCGCCCAGCAAATCTGTAGTGAGGGGCGCGCTTCCTTTGTATGGAACATGCAGTAATTCTGTATCGGTCAGCATCTGAAACTGGGTGCCAATCAAGTGTTGAGCTGCGCCATTACCATTGGAGCCATAGCTCAATTTGCCAGGCTGGTTTTTTGCTTGGCTAATGAGTTCTTTGACGCTATAGATGGGGTTATTTGCATTGACTACTAAAACATTTGGCAGCACCCCAACAACCGTTATGGGTACAAAATCTTTCTGAAAATCATAGCTGAGGTTCTTGTACACATTTGCTGCGATGGTGTGATGCACAGCCCCCATTAATAGCGTGTAGCCATCAGCTGGTGCCTTGGCTGCAATCGCGGCACCCAAGGTAGCGCCAGCTCCTGGTTTGTAGTCAATGATGATGGGCTGCCCAAGCACGGGCCCTAGACGATTGGCAACGGCTCTAGCCAAGACATCAGTAGCGCCCCCGGGTGGAAAGGGCACAATAATCGTGATTGGTCGTGTGGGCCATTGAGATTGGGCAAATGCGGCGTTGTTAGACATACTCAGGCAGGCCCAGATGCTAAGCAATCCTATCAAGAGGCTCCTGAGCGAAGTTTGGGGCAAGACTTTGGGTAAATGCATAAATCGTCTCCTGAATCGCCAGTACACTAGCTATCTTATTTAAACTATTGTTTAATTATTCACTAACAATAATATAGTTTCAACCATCAGGGAGAGTTTTTTGAAGATCACCGAGATTCGTGAAATTGCAGTGCCATTGCGCTCAACTTTACGCAATTCAGTATTTGACTTTAGTGAGATGACCACATCTGTGGTGGCTGTTCACACTGATGTCATGAAGGCGGGTAAACCAGTGATTGGTTACGCCTTTAATTCTACGGGTCGCTATGCTTGCGGCGAGCAAATGCGTTCCCGCCTCATACCCAGAATTATGAAAGCAGATCCAGATTCGCTCTTAGATGAGTCTGGAAATAATCTAGATCCAGCAAAAATTTTGGCATGCATGATGCAACGCGAAAAACCGGGTGGCCATACTGAGCGATCTGTTGCCATCGGTACGATTGAAGTTGCCGTGTGGGATGCCGTAGCCAAAATTGCAGATAAGCCATTGCACGCTTTACTAGCAGAGCGTTTCAATGACGGTAAGATTCAAACTGAAGTGCCTTGTTATGTAGGTGGCGGTTGGTATGCTCCTGGCAAGGGAATACCGGAGTTGCAGGCAGAAATTCGTTCGCGCCTAGATGATGGCTATCGCGTGATGAAGATTAAGGTAGGCGGAGCACCATTGGATGAGGATCTACGGCGTTTAGATGCCGCAATTGAGGTCATGGGAGGCTCAAGTTCTTTGGCGGTAGATGCTAATGCCGCCTGGAATCGGGAGAGTGCTATCCGGTATGTAAAAGCATTGGCGCCTTATCGCCTAAAGTGGCTGGAAGAGCCTACCGACCCCTTGGATTTTTCTTTGCTGGATGAGCTCATGGGCTTGTATGAGTCGCCCATCGCCACTGGAGAGAATCTTTTTTCTACGCCAGATATTCGCAATCTTTTGCAATTTGGAAAGTTGCGCGCAGATCGAGATATTGTTCAGATTGATGTACCACAGTCATATGGAATTGTGCAGTTTTCCAGAACCCTTGAAATGATGCGTGAGAAGGGCTGGGGTAGACATTCGGTATTCCCTCATGGCGGCAATCAAATGACCTTAGCAATTGTTGCCGGCTTTGGCTTGGGTGGTTGCGAGGCTTATCCAGGAGTGTTTGGTGTATTCGCAGGTTTTGCGGATGATGCTCGTATTGAAGAGGGCAAGATTCGTTTATCAGACCGTCCTGGCATTGGTTTTGAAGGGCAAAAAGAGCTGTTTGCACTGATGCAAAGCATTGCTTAATACATTAGGAGCGATTTAGACTAAAGCATCAAATCTTGGTTCTAGGTTTCTTGTAAGTCTTTCGGCTTTATGAAGCCACTAGGGTGAAAAACCTTAGTGGCTTTTACTTTATGGCTTGAAGCCGAATGTTGCATTTCAATGGCTAATGACAGTCATTCAATTTAATTTCACTTTTGAATAGCTTACTAATTCTTTCCAGCGCTGAGTTTCTGATTTCAAGTAACTCTCCGCACTGCTTGGCGTTGAGGCAGCGTTGATATCAATTGCTAGCTCGTTTAATCATTTCACTATTGCGGGATTCGTCAAAGACTTATTAATTACATGATTCAGTTTTTCAACAATGTATTTGAGGGTCTTGGCTGGTGCAAAGATCATGTTCCATGTTGAGCCATTGACGCCCTGTACGCCATATTCTGCAATAGTAGGCACATTGGGCAATACGGGTGGTCTTCGATCGCTGGCCAAGGCGATTGCTTTTAATTTTCCGGATTTAATTAGTGCAAGAACAGAGCTAGCTGTTTCAAAGGTATATAAATGAAGATCTGAGATAACGCCTTGCTTTGCGGGCCCAGCGCCTGTATACGGAACCGCAAACGTATCTAAATTTGCCTTTTGATTGAAATATTCAGTCACGATATGCGTGGGGCTGCCGATTCAAGAGGTGGCATAGTTAAATTTTCCAGGCTGAGTCCTCACTAGACTGATTAGCTCGCTGATGGAATTAGAGCCACTGACCTACTGTATCGGTGTAATTGCTTTCAGAAATTTACGCCGCGACTGAATCTCATCAGCAACATATTTCTGCATTTTTTCAACTGACAAATTCATCGGGGACTGACCGTTTTCAACCATAAATTTTTTCCACTCAGGCTTGGCCTCGACAGCCTTAATTGCATTCGCAAGTTTTGCAACAACCTCCGGCGGAGTACCATGCTTCACCATGATCCCTCGCCAGATATTTTCCACTAGGTCGTAACCTTGCTCCTTAAAGGTTGGTACCTCAGGAAAATACTCAGAGCGTTGTGCAGTACTAATAGCTAGTAGCCTGATATCACCACTTTTGATTTGCATGAGTGCAGAGCTTGGTGTCATGATTGTTGCATCTAGATGACCTCCAAGTAGGGCAAGCACACCTTGGTTGCCACCATTAAATGGGATCCAGATGCCTTTGAAACCCGCGAGTTCTTGTAATCGATAGTAAACAAACTGATGGAATCCTGCTGTCGCATAGCCGCCAACGCTAACTTTATCGGGAGATTTTTTTAGGGCCTCAACTAACTGCGCTAGCGTGTGATAAGGGCTATCTTTTCGAACTGCGACTGCTGAAGGCTCTAGCTGTAAACCGCCGAAGAAAATGAAATCCTTTTCTGAAAAGTTAGTCTTGCCTTCGGCGATCAAGAAGGATGTAGAGCTCGTGGCAGAAACGACGTTATAACCATCGGCTGGCATATTAAGTATGGCCTGCATAGAAATCGCACCGGTGCCACCAACCCGATTTTCAACAGTAATTGGTTGTCCAAGTTCGTCGCTAAGATATTTAGCCAGTGTCCTCATCATCAAATCTAGGGGGGCACCTGGAGTCACTCCAGTAATGAAGCGAATGGGTTTATCAGGATAGCTTGCAAAACTAGTGGTGCCTAGCAAAAGGGTACTTATCAAGATTAAAGCGAATTGAACTAACCATGATTTTTTCATAACACTCTCCTTCGCTAAGTTGCTTGTGTAGCTTTGCATTTACTCATTCTTTAATGGCCAATCTGATCATCATCTTCACTCATCCGGAAGTTGCGAGCAGGATAGGGTTGGTAAGGTCTAGACCGTACTGCTTGCTCGTTAACCTCTATGCCTAAACCAGGGCCGGTAGGCAATGTGATGTACCCATTCACTGGCACTAAAGGATTATTAGTGACGACCGTCCCGAACTCTTCATAAGGTAAGAAATATTCAGTGATCGTGAAATTCGGCATACAGGCTGCAGCATGGATAGTCGCCGACAGAGAAAGTGTGGTTGAGTTGTAGTTGTGCGGCGAGACGGCAACCATTTCTGCTTCGGCTGCTGCTGCGATATACATCATTTCTAGTATGCCGCCACAGTTTGAAACATCAGGGTTAATAATATCTACGGCGCGCTCGCGGAACAGACGACGGAAGTCGGCGCGCCCATACATGGCTTCACCACTCACAACGGGTATGGGACTGCGTGCACGCACTTCTGCCAATGCTTCTAGATTTTCAACTTGGCAAGGCTCTTCAAACCAATAGGGTTTGAAAACAGCTATCTCATTGGCGAGTTCAATGGCGTGTGCTGGTGCAAGACGTCGATGAATATCAATCAGTAAATCCACATCTGGCCCAACTGCTTTGCGGATGGCATCCATCACGGCAACTGCATGACGAATATGTTCTTTAGGAATATAAGTACGCCAAGGTCGTGGCAATGGGTCAAATTTCAGGGCTGTAAAACCCTGCTTGACTACTGCTTCAGCAGCACGGGCAAAATCCTCAGGCTTATGCATCTTATAACTCCAGCCATTGGCATACACGCGGATTTTTTCTCGGCAGGGCCCACCCAGTAGGTTGTATACCGGCTGATTGCTAGCCTTGCCAACGATGTCCCATAAGGCTTGTTCAATTCCAGAAACTGCACACCAATACTCTAGTGACGAGCGACGCTGAGCATAGTCATCAAATGCAACTTGTACAAAGTGCTTAATGTGAAATGGATTGCGACCAATAAGATATCGACCTAATGATTCCACTTGAGCGGCAATGGCCTGATCGCGATCATATTGACTGTATGCTTCACCCCAACCCACAATGCCGTCATCTGTCTCGATACGAACAAAAATGAGGTTTTTTCTCCAGCCAGGGTGAACGACGAGGCACTCAATATTCTTGATTTTCATTGCACTATCTCCATGGTTAATAAGGTGAAATAGGCGCTTATATTGCTCAATTTGCGCACACACCATTTTTTTCTTTTAATCTATTAAATCATACCTTTTTAGCATTGAGTTATGCTAAATTTGATAATGCTCAATAGCCCTTCTTCTTATGACTCCCAAGCCATCCCCAAGTCCTTTTGGTAGCACCATTGCATGGTACTTGTAATGACAACTCAGAAAATTCATCGCATTGCCTTTTTGTCGCTAATGGCGGCGGAAACGCTTGCTGTTTTGAAAAGCCTGGTACCCGATGGGTTTGAGATTCTCTTCCCGCAAAGCAATGATCGTGCTGAGCATCTGCGCATGCTTGAGAGTGCGGAGTATATTTTTGTCGGCGCGACCAGCATTGATGCTGATCTGATCAAAAGCGCCCCGCATCTCAAGATGATCCAGAAGTGGGGAATTGGTGTTGAGAAGATTGATCTAGAGGCGGCTCGTGAAAATAATATTATGGTAGCCATTACTAGTGGAGCTAACTCTCTTCCAGTAGCCGAACACACCATCATGCTCATGCTGGCAAGCTTACGTAGACTTCCGCTAGCGCATAACTCCGTAACAGAAGGTCAATGGATCGCGCCAAAATTACGGACCATATGTAATCAACTAGAGGGAAAGACAGTTGGCTTATTTGGCTTTGGCAACATTGCCCAGGCAGTTGCTAAAAGATTAGCAGGCTTTGATGTGCGCATCTTGTATTGCAGTCGAAATCCTATTGATGCGGCTATTGAGTGTGATCTTGGTGTGACGCGGGTAGATTTTGAGACCTTACTAGCGCAGAGCGATATTTTGAGTCTACATGCAGCGCTTAATGCAAGCACCAAGAACATCATTGACGCTACCTCACTGGGTAAGATGAAGCCTTCTGCAATTTTGATTAACACTGCGCGCGGAGCTCTCATCGACGAAGTTGCACTGGTGGAGGCCCTACAGACTGGCCGTCTTTGCGGTGCCGGCTTAGATACGTTTTGTATCGAGCCTATTGAAAAAGATCACCCTTTACTGAGCATGGACCAAGTGGTGTTAACGCCACATTCTGGTGCTAGTGTCAGTGAGGTCGTTGCCAAGATCGGCGCACATGCAATGAATAATATGCAACGCTTCGAACAGGGTTTGCCATTAGACCCAAGTGACATCATTGTGATGCCCCGTTCGATAGCAGTGATACCCTAGATTGCTAGCTTAAATTTTCTGATTCAGACCTGAGATTAATTGCTCAAATGCATTAACAAATGATTCAGGAGCTTGGGCGCCCTGCAAGAGGTATTGCTCATTGAGAATAATTGAGGGGACAGAGCTGATACCTGCATTTATGTAAGCAGTCTCTTCTTGTCTTACTTCATTCGTAAACTCATCCCCAGAGAGAATTTCCTGTGCCTTGATGCAGTCTAGGCCAGCACGACTTACTGCATCTAGAAGATTTTTCTGATCATCCAAATTTACTGCTAGGCAAAAATAAGTATTGGGCAATTCCTGTTTAAGGGCTACCTGCTTTTGTAAATCAAATGCTTTGGCTGCCCAATACAGTAGGCGATGAGCATCAAAAGTGTTGTAAACCCGTTTACGACCTTCTGGGTGAAATTGAAATCCAGCCTCCAAAGCTTTTGACCTGATATTGGTTTGATTTGCTTTGACTTGCTCTACAGTGAGACCATACTTTTCCGTAAGATGCTTAATCGCATCTTGACCGCCTTTCGGTAAATTGGGGTTGAGTTCAAAAAAATGACCCCAATAAAGATATAAGGAGGCTTTTTTGGATGGATATCGCAGGTAAAAAAAGCTCCGCAGAGCGAGTCTTAGTAATGCTTGGTGGGTCGTGCGGGATTGGCTACGCCGAAACTTCGTTTTCGAACTCGCGACTCACAGCTTGCCAAAGCACTTTTACCTGTACTTATGTCTATTATGAAGGTGATTTGTTGGTAAATAGTCTTTTGTGACCAAGGTAGAGTAGAATACCCTTAGCGATTTTCAAGCTAATAGTGTTGTTGTACTAGTAATTAATACCGCAGTTCTGCGATAGTTCTTTTTAGCATCTCCCCCGCCATTCTTGACTTTCGCCTCTTTTGGGGCATACCCCCTTTTATATTTTTTTAAGGAATAGTCAGATATGGCAAACGGAACAGTGAAATGGTTTAACGACGCTAAAGGCTTCGGCTTTATTACCCCTGAACTCGGTGGTGAAGATTTATTTGCCCATTTTTCAGCAATTAATAGCAACGGCTTTAAGTCATTAGCTGAAGGTCAAGCGGTGACTTTTGATATTACTACTGGCCCTAAAGGCAAGTTAGCATCCAATATTCAACCTGTTTAAATCAGAAGCAAATACCAGGCGGAAATTATTTGCCTGGTCCAAAGCCCAGCATGACTGGGCTTTTTATTTTTATTAAGGATGTTAAATGGCAAAAGAAGAGTTGCTTGAAATGGAAGGTCTTGTTGACGAAATTCTGCCGGATTCTCGTTATCGAATTACTTTAGATAATGGCCATAAGCTTATTGCCTATACAGCAGGAAGAGTCAAAAAAAATCACATCCGTATATTGGCTGGAGATAAGGTTTCTTTAGAGGTCTCACCCTATGACTTGAGTAAAGGCCGAATTACATTTAGACATATTGAGAAGAAGCAATCTTTTTCTGGCGCGCCGAAGAGGCGATATTGATAGCCTTAAGATTAAAGCCGTAAGTTAAATTAATGCTTGCAAAGAATCTTAGGTGCTGGTCGATGCCGCCCCAGGCAACCAAGAAATACTAAAACCACCTTCGGGTGGTTTTTCTTTGGATGTTTGTCTTGGGTCATTAGCGGCCTACCAGTTATCTACCCGTGTAATGTCGGTTAACCCGACAACCATCGCATTTTGAGAAGCTCACGGTCCACCAGTGCCAGACATCCCTAATCATCACGGTCCAATAGATTGCCTATTGAGTCCACACACTGACCGCCGCATGCCATTCAGCCAAAAGAAAAGGGACCACATTTCTGTGATCCCTTTTGTACGACTCGACACATAGTTAACACTTTATACCGGACACATACTTTACAGTTTTTGGCATAGGAGGGACCTTACTATGCCGTGGAATGAAAGTACGAAGATGGATGAAAAGCTCAAGTTTGTATCTCGTTACCTTGATG
>NZ_JACVPL010000013.1 GCF_018881925.1 Polynucleobacter sp. Latsch14-2
TTTAAAACCACCCCTACCGGAGAGGTAATGCTCAATGACTACTAGCTTGAACTCTTTGCTGTATTTGGACATGAGACTGACCCTGTTGAGTTGGATTGGGTGTCCAACTTTTGTGGGTCAGTTCAAATTCTCTAGGCCTTTTTTATTGCACATACCTTACTTTGTCGCCTCTAGCCCATGGGTGAGGTGTTTGCGCATTGCTAGCTCCGCCGCAATCGCATCGCGCTTTAATATTGCCTGCAGTATTGCTCGATGCTCAATGAGCGAGTTTTGTAGACGGCCAGCGCGACTCAGTGAATCCCTCCGCTGTAGCTTTAATACTTTTCTGAGGTCTCCAATAACCTCATTCATCCATTTATTGCCTGCAATTTCTTGGATGAGATCATGAAATTTCACATTTACATCAAAAAATTGCTCCACATCACGATCTGCAGCGGCTTTTTCTAGCCGATGATGCAGGTTATCAAGATTGGTCAGATCTTCCTCTGTGGCTTTGGCAGCCGTTTCTCTGGCAGCTTGCCCCTCAAGCAAGGCGAGAACTGTAAATATTTGCTCCAGATCGCCCCTGTCAACCTCGGTGACATAAGCCCCGCGGTTCATTTTTGTTGTAACGAGCCCCTCTGAAGCCAATACTTTTATAGCTTCTCTCATTGGGGTCCTGCTAATTCCAAACTGCTGCGCAAGACTCTGCTCGTCTAGCCAGCTTCCTGGCGCCAGCTCATGAGCGAATATTTGAGTGCGAAGACGTTCTGCAACGTCCTCATATAAGGGTCTATTAATCAGTTTTGCATTCATAATTATGTATACAGTATCTAGACAAATGGAAAAATGTCAAGCAAAATGGCAAAACCATATTATTAATAAGCAATAAAGCCAACTGGGAGTGCTTTATGAGTAGTAGCGATAAAAAGTCTGCGTCTAGTGCCTGGCCTAAAGTTCAAGAGACGAATATAGATTCTTGGAACAAGGCTGCTCAAAAGTCTGCCCCTAAGGGTAATGTAGAAGATTTGGGTTGGAAGACTCCCGACGGTATCCATCTAAAAGCCCTCTATACATCTAAAGATACCGAAGGCTTGCAATACGCAAACTCCTTGCCCGGATTTGAGCCTTTTGTCCGAGGGCCTCAGGCAACGATGTATTCAGTGCGCCCTTGGACAATTCGCCAATACGCCGGTTTTTCAACCGCTGAAGAATCTAACGCGTTTTATCGCAAGGCCTTAGCTGCAGGTGGCCAAGGTGTTTCGGTTGCATTCGATCTGGCAACACACCGAGGCTACGATTCGGATCATCCGCGGGTGACTGGTGATGTTGGTAAGGCTGGTGTAGCAATAGATTCGGTTGAGGATATGAAGATTCTGTTTGATGGGATCCCCTTAGATAAAGTTTCAGTATCAATGACGATGAACGGTGCCGTACTCCCGGTTTTGGCTGGATATATTGTTGCGGGCGAGGAGCAGGGTGTTAAACAGGAGCAGTTATCTGGCACGATTCAGAACGATATTCTGAAAGAGTTCATGGTGCGTAATACCTATATCTACCCACCAGAACCTTCTATGCGCATCATCGGTGACATCATTGAATACACCGCCAAAAACATGCCTAAGTTCAACTCGATTTCAATTTCGGGTTATCACATTCAGGAGGCGGGGGCTAATCAAGTCTTAGAGCTAGCATTTACACTTGCTGACGGCAAAGAGTATGTAAAAACAGCGTTAGCAAAGGGTCTTGATGTTGATGGCTTTGCAGGTCGACTCTCTTTTTTCTTTGCGATGGGGATGAACTTTTATCTAGAGGTCGCAAAGCTAAGGGCTGCACGCCTTTTGTGGTGGCGCATTATGAAGTCATTTAACCCTCAAAATCCAAAGTCCTTGATGTTGCGCACACATTGCCAAACATCGGGTTGGTCCCTTACAGAGCAGGATCCCTACAACAATGTCGTCAGAACGACCATTGAGGCAATGGCTGCAGTTTTCGGCGGCACACAATCTTTACATACCAATTCATTTGATGAGGCTATCGCATTACCATCTGAGTTCTCGAGTCGTATTGCGCGTAATACGCAATTAATTATTCAAGAAGAGACCCACATCACCAGCGTAATTGATCCATGGGCCGGCTCTTACATGATGGAGAATCTCACGCAAGAAATGGCTGATAAGGCCTGGGAAATTATTCAAGAAGTCGATGGTATGGGTGGCATGACTAAGGCCGTTGAGAGTGGCTGGGCTAAACTTAAGATAGAAGCGGCTGCGGCTGAGAAGCAGGCTAAGATTGATTCTGGGTCTGATGTCATTGTGGGTGTAAATAAATACAAACTCGACAAAGAAGATTTGGTTGACGTTCGTATGATTGATAACGACCAAGTTCGCGACAGTCAGATTGCTCGTCTTAATGCCATCAAAGCGAAGCGTGATGTTAAAAAAGTTGCAGATGCACTAAGTGCATTAACAAGAGCTGCTGAAGAAAACACCGGTAACTTATTAGAGTTGGCTGTCGATGCTATTCGACTCCGCGCTACTGTTGGCGAAGTTTCTGATGCATTGGAAAAAGTTTACGGGCGCCATCGCGCCGATACTCAAAAGGTGAGCGGTGTGTATGCAGCAGCTTATGACTCAGCTGAAGGCTGGGAAAAACTTAAAGTAGAGATTGCCGAATTTGCAAAAGATTTTGGTCGTCGCCCTCGTGTAATGATTGCTAAGCTAGGCCAGGACGGACATGACCGAGGCGCTAAAGTGGTAGCCACTGCTTATGCAGACCTCGGTTTTGACGTTGATATTGGTCCCTTGTTCCAAACGCCAGAGGAGTGTGCACGTCAAGCCATCGAGAATGATGTGCATGCACTTGGGGTATCTACATTAGCAGCCGGTCATAAAACTTTGGTTCCAGCCATCATCGCTGAGCTTAAAAACCAAGGTGCCGATGACATTATTGTGTTTGTGGGCGGGGTTATTCCTCGTCAGGATTATGAATTTTTGTATGAGGCTGGCGTTAAAGGCATTTATGGTCCAGGTACACCCATTCCAGCTTCTGCCAAGGACGTACTCGAGCAGATTCGCAAGTCAGTAAAACTAACTTAAACAGGAATCGTTGAAGATGCTCAACGCCGCTGATGAGGCACTAGTAAACGATCTTACCGGTCTCCCATCGCCCGCTCAGCGTCGTGCATTAGCAAAAATTATTACCCTGCTAGAGTCAACGCGCTTAGATCATCGGCACCGCGCTGATGAGGTTCTTAATACATTGCTGCCTAGTACTGGTAAATCTTTTCGTTTGGGGATTTCTGGTGTCCCAGGTGTTGGTAAGTCCACTTTAATTGAGTCTCTTGGCCTTTACTTGATAGCAAAAGGGCATCGAGTAGCTGTATTGGCGATTGACCCTTCATCGACCATTTCAGGCGGTTCTATCTTGGGCGATAAGACACGCATGGAGCGACTATCTGTATTGGATGGTGCATTTATCCGACCAAGCCCTTCATCCGGCACGCTGGGTGGGGTAGCGGAGAAGACTCGTGAGGCAATGCTCGTGGCAGAAGCTGCGGGATTTGACGTGGTCATAGTTGAAACGGTTGGCGTAGGTCAGAGTGAAATTGCTGTAGCTGGTATGACGGATATGTTTTTGCTTTTACAGCTTCCTAATGCTGGTGATGATTTACAGGCGATCAAAAAGGGCGTGATGGAGATTGCTGACTTGATCGTTATCAATAAAGCGGACATCGACCCCGATGCTGCTATGCGTGCGCAACTATTTATTACTAGCTCTCTACGTCTCTTAGGCTTTCAGGGAAATCCTGAGCATGCTTCGCATGAGCATGACTATTGGCACCCATTGGTTCTTTGTATGAGTGCACTACAAGGAGTTGGCATATCTGAGCTCTGGGAAAAAGTACTCCAGTTTCAGAAATTACAAAATGCAAATGGGTTACTGCAAGCTAGGCGCACGCAACAATCAGGCTCTTGGATGTGGGATCGCATCGATGCAGGATTAAAAAATGCTTTTAGCAATCATCCAACTGTGCAAGCTCTTCTGCCCGGCTTAAGTGAACAAGTTAATCAGGGAACCATAGCCGCCTCTGTTGCTGCGAGACGTTTACTTGAAGCAATGGGTCATGAATTTTTCTAGGGAGTAAATATGAAGGATATTATTCAACAGCTTGAAGCAAAACGCGAGCTAGCCAGACTAGGCGGCGGTCAAAAGCGTATTCAGGCTCAACATTCAAAAGGCAAATTAACGGCGCGTGAGCGTATTGAGCTATTGCTAGATGCGGGTACCTTTGAAGAGTGGGACATGTTTGTTGAGCATCGTTGCCATGATTTTGGAATGGGCGATCAAACCGTTCCAGGAGACGGAGTTGTTACTGGCTACGGCATGATTAACGGTCGCTTAGTGTTTGTATTTTCACAAGACTTTACTGTTCTGGGTGGCTCATTATCCGAAGCGCATGCTGAGAAAATATGCAAGATCATGGACCAGGCTCTTAAGGTTGGCGCACCTGTGATTGGTTTAAATGATTCTGGCGGAGCTCGCATCCAAGAGGGTGTAGCTTCTCTAGGCGGGTATGCAGAGATTTTTCAACGCAACGTTACAGCCTCAGGGGTCATTCCACAAATTTCATTGATCATGGGGCCATCTGCAGGTGGTGCAGTGTATTCACCTGCATTGACGGACTTTATCTTTATGGTTAAAGATAGTTCCTATATGTTTGTTACTGGCCCAGAGGTTGTTAAGACTGTGACGCATGAGGACGTAACGGCTGAAGAATTAGGCGGAGCTGTCACGCATTCAACCGTGTCGGGTGTTTGCGATTTAGCTTTTGAGAATGATGTTGATGCCATTATGATGTTGCGCCGTTTCTTTAATTATTTGCCATTATCAAATCGCGAAAAAGCGCCAATGATTCATGGTGCAATGCGAACTGAGGAGCCAGATTTTTCGTTGGATACCTTAGTGCCATCCAACCCAAATCAACCATACGATATGAAGGAGTTGATTTCAAAGATTGTGGATGATGGCGAGTTCTTTGAGTTGCAACCTGATTATGCTAAGAACATCCTCATAGGCTTTGCTCGTATGGAGGGGCGTTCAATTGGGATCGTCGCTAACCAGCCTTTAGTTTTGGCTGGCTGTTTAGATATTAAAGCCTCGATTAAAGCGGCCCGCTTTGTTCGTTTCTGTGATGCGTTCAACATTCCAGTTGTCACGCTGGTCGATGTACCCGGATTTATGCCTGGTACCGCGCAAGAATACGGCGGCATTATTAAGCATGGTGCCAAGCTACTCTATGCATACGCTGATTGCACCGTTCCTAAGGTTACTCTGATTACTCGTAAGGCGTATGGTGGAGCCTATGATGTGATGGCTTCTAAGCATTTGCGTGGCGACGTGAACTTTGCTTGGCCATCTGCAGAAATCGCCGTGATGGGCCCCAAAGGAGCTGTTGAAATTATTTTCCGTGAAGAAAAGTCGGATCCCGAAAAGATTGCAGCCCGCGAAGCAGAATACAAAGCCAAGTTTGCAAATCCATTTGTTGCAGGACGTCGTGGCTATATTGATGATGTCATTTTGCCTCATGAGACCCGTAAACGTATTTCACGCTCACTAGCAATGTTGAAGGATAAGGAACTGAAGAATCCTGCTCGTAAACACGGCAATATTCCTCTTTAAGGCTAAATAATCATGACTACGAAAATGTTTAAGAAAATTTTGATTGCTAATCGTGGCGAAATTGCTTGCCGTGTGATGAAAACAGCACAGAAGATGGGGATTAAAACTGTTGCGGTATATTCTGAGGCTGATAAAGAAGCTCGTCATGTTCAAATGGCTGACGAAGCAGTTTGTATTGGGCCGGCACCTTCGCGAGAATCTTATTTGCTGATGGAGCGCATCATTCAGGCGTGCAAAGACACTGGCGCGCAAGCTGTGCATCCAGGCTATGGATTCTTGTCTGAGAACGAGCAATTCGCTAAACGCTGCGAAGAAGAGGGCATTGTTTTTATCGGTCCGAAACACCAATCTATCGCGGCGATGGGCGATAAAATTGCCTCGAAAAAACTCGCACTTGCAGCCAAAGTAAACACAATCCCCGGCCACAATGAGGCAATTGCTACGACTGAAGAGGCCGTTAAGATTGCTCAAGGCATTGGTTACCCGGTAATGATTAAGGCATCGGCAGGAGGTGGCGGCAAAGGCTTGCGCGTTGCCTTTAATGACAAGGAGGCTGCCGAAGGGTTTGCTGCTTGCAAGACTGAAGCAATGAATAGCTTTGGAGATGATCGTATTTTTATTGAGAAATTTGTTGAGGGTCCGCGTCACATTGAGATTCAAGTTCTTGGCGACTCTCACGGCAATGTAGTCTATCTCAATGAGCGGGATTGTTCGATTCAACGTCGCCATCAAAAAGTGATTGAAGAAGCGCCATCACCTTTTATCGACCCTGAAACACGCAAGGCAATGGGGGAGCAGGCTGTAGCTCTTGCCAAGGCTGTGAACTATCAATCAGCGGGTACAGTAGAGTTTGTCGTCGGCAAGGACAAGTCGTTCTATTTCCTCGAGATGAATACAAGACTGCAAGTGGAGCACCCGGTCACTGAAAATATCACTGGTATTGACCTAGTTGAGCAAATGATTCGGGTGGCGGCCGGTGAAAAACTCACTTTTGAGCAAAAAGACATTAAGTTGGATGGTTGGTCAATCGAATGTCGCATCAACGCAGATGATCCATTTAGAAACTTTTTACCATCAACTGGGCGTTTAGTTAAATATCGCCCCCCTGAAGAGGTTGGTGGCGTTCGCGTCGATACCGGGGTCTACGAGGGCGGAGAAATCCCGATGTTCTACGACTCTATGATTGCCAAGCTTATCGTTCATGGCAAGAATCGTGCAGAAGCAATTGAAAAAATGCGTTCAGCTTTAAATGATTTTGTGATACGCGGCATTCACTCTAACATTCCATTTCAGGCTGCTCTATTGCAGCATCCTAGATTTGTATCAGGTGATTTCACAACTGGGTTTATTGTTGAGGAGTACCCCGCAGGTTTTAAGACTGATTCAGTCCAACCTTCTGATTCAAAGCGCTTGGTTGCTTTAGCAGCATTTATGCGGTATCGCTACCTTGAGCACATTAAGATGATTGATGGCCAGTTGGCTGGTCATGAAATGACGATTGCTAAACAATTTGTTGTGGTTACCGGAAGTCGAGTCGGGTCTAGAGAGAATCCCATTGAAATTCCAATTCGCGTCGAACTAAAAGACTCAACATATTCTGTTTATATTGATGATGCTGATGGTGTAAGTCGCTACGATATCGTAAGCAACTGGCGCCCAGGTGAAATTTGCTTACGCGCTACTATCAATGGCACTAGCAAGGTTACTGCTCAAGTGGAGCGTCGCGGTGGGAAGTATTTCCTTGTGCTGGATGGCGCACAGTATGAGTGCATGGTTTTGAGCCCACTTGGGGCAGAGTTGCAGCGCCGCATGCCTGTTAAGACACCTCCCGATACTTCAAAATTAATCATGTCGCCTATGCCTGGATTGCTGACGAATATTTCCGTCAAAGTTGGAGAATCGGTCACTGCTGGTCAAAAATTAGCCGCCATTGAAGCTATGAAGATGGAGAATACGTTGACTGCTACTCAGGATGGCGTGGTCGCTGAAATTTGTGCGAATGTCGGAGAAAGCTTAGCTGTCGATCAATTAATCATTCGTTTTGCGTAGGAATTATGACTAAACCTTTTAAAATTTTGGGCATACAACAAATTGCCATTGGCGGTGAGAGTAAAGACCGCCTCCGTAAGCTATGGGTAGATTTATTAGGTTTTGAATATAAAAGTACCTTTATTTCTGAGCGCGAGAATGTAGATGAAGATGTTTGCGCCATTGGTTCTGGCGCCTACGAGATTGAGGTTGATCTCATGCAGCCGTTCGATATTGATAAAAAACCTGCCGTTCATCAGACGCCACTGAATCATATTGGCTTATGGGTTGATGATTTACCTAAAGCTGTTGAGTGGCTATCCGCAAATGGAATGCGCTTTGCTCCAGGTGGAATTCGAAAAGGTGCCGCTGGGTACGACATTACTTTTATCCATCCCAAAAGTAATGATGAGTTTCCAGTTTGTGGAGAGGGCGTTTTGATCGAGTTAGTACAAGCCCCTGCTGAAGTTATTGCAGGCTTAAGCTCATAGAGATTATCAGTTGACGCGCTTACTCGCAATCGATACTTCATCGGCTTGGTGCTCAGTTGCACTGTCAGTCGATGATAATCAGCCTATAGTGTTGCATCAAAAAGTTTCAGCTGGGGCAAGCCAATTAGTGTTGCCCTGGGTTGAGTCATTACTTCATACGGCCCAATTGGAGCTGGCCTCACTTGATGCTATTGCAATTGGTGTTGGCCCTGGCGCCTTTACTGGCGTGAGGCTTGGTGTTGCAGTTGCGCAGGGATTAGCGGTGTCCGCTAATTTGCCTGTAATTCCGGTTATTAGTCTTGATGCTATTGCGGCTGAGTTGGTTCAAACCCCGCATTTTTTAGCCCTCAAACCCAATCGATTCATTGTGACTTGTGATGCCCGGATGGATGAGGTTTACTGGGCACAGTATCAATCTACCCCTTCAGGCTTTATCCGCTGTGGTGATATTCATTTGTCCTCACCAGAAAAAGTTGACTTAGATGACGTTGAATTTATGGCAGGTAGCGCTATTGATGCATACGGGGATCGATTGTTAGGACATGTAAATAAATCATTTACTGTTGGATCTATTGACTCTCAAATTGGCGTGAGCGCTCTAGGCATCCTTTCTTGCGCAACCCTAGCTTGGGCCCAGGGTTTTGCTCAGGATGTTCATCTACTTGAACCTGTTTATATTCGCAATAAGGTTGCCTATACAGCTAGCGAACGTAAACAAACCCATTCCTGAGTTTGGACGAAAATATGACTCAGGATTTGCAGCGTACTGAAGTACTAAGAGAAGGTGGTGAAGAGCTTTCTTTTATCCCGATGCTACCTGTAGATCTTGATCAAGTCCTCGCAATTGAACTTGTTTCACATATACACCCATGGACTCGAGGTAATTTTTCTGACTCCTTGGCTGCAGGTCATTGGGCATATTGCATTCGCCCCAAAGTTGATTCGGTTATCAAAGGCTCCTATCTCGATCCGCAGGCCTTATGGGCTTATTGCGTATTATTTCCTGCGGTTGATGAGTTGCACTTACTCAACATTACCGTTGCTCCAGGATTGCGCAGGAAGGGTATTGGAGTTCGCATGATGAATGCGATTGAATCTGTTGCCGCTCAACAAGGGATGCCGCGAATTATTCTTGAAGTTAGGCCATCCAATTTGGCAGCAGTCAATATGTATGGATCCATGGGTTATGAAGTAATTGGCACACGTAATAACTACTATCCTAATAATCCCAATACTGGCCTACGTGAAGATGCAACAGTGATGGCAAAATCGATTAATCTAGCACTATGAATACATCAATAAATTCAAACTTCTTAAAAGAGATGGGCATCACTGAATGGGTCCCCCGTGAGCTGCCAGTCGTTTTATCGCCTGATGAGCCGGCTCCTCAAAACCGTGTCCCTCAAAGTGCACATCCAAGCAATTTACCGGAAAAGTCCTCTATGGGCACCTGGTGGTTTTTTGGAGGCAAGCCACAGGGTGATGCCGAAGTCCTGTTTCAAAACGTCATCCGGACTTTGGGATTGTCTCCAAACGAGTGGGAATGGAAAAACCCATCTGATAATTTAAGCGCCCTGAATACCTCTGCGAATCGTCTACCAACCGTTGCTGTCGCTTTTGGTGAGAAGGCGGCTCAAAAATTATCTGGTGAACGCGATTCACTCCCGGAGCTTAGGGAAACTGTTTTAGCTTTGGATTGCCAACTTGAGGATGAGATACCTCTTATTGCCTCATTTGATTTGTCTTATCTTCTTTCCAAGCCGGGAGAGAAAGCGTTGCTCTGGCAGGATTTACTTCTTGCGAGATCGGTGTTACAAAATATTTGATCTAGATATTGCTGCGTTTAGTGCTTGTGTTCGCCGATAAGGTGCATTGAGTCATATTCTGCTTGATTTGCAATGTGACGCTTAATTACCAGCCACATAATTAGGCTCACCGTTAAGCCAAAGCCAATAATCACATACTGAACAGATGCATCAAGCCAAATTAACAGTGAATAGACTAATAGCATCATTAGAACGGAAATATTTTCATTGAAATTTTGTACGGCAATGGAATGACCCGCAGACATTAGTACATGCCCGCGATGTTGCAAAAGAGCATTCATGGGGACAACAAAATACCCAGCAAGCCATCCAACTAAGAGTAATAAGAAATATGCTGGAAGCAAATTGAGTGAGACTTCCAGTTTTCCAACAGTTAATAGCACTATGTCAGGCAACATATTGGAGTTATAGAGTGCCATAACGCAGACGACCAAGCCCATTGCAATTCCATAAGGTAAAACATTCAATGAGCTACGTAATGGTACGCGCCAAGCAGCCCAGACCGCTCCTGCAGCAACACCAACGGCCGAGATCGCCTGCAATATTGCGCCCTGAGATAAGTTCATGTGTAGCGCAACCTGAGCCCATTTGATAACAATAAATTGCAAAGTAGCACCAGCACCCCAGAATAAGGTGGTTACCGCTAGGGAAATCTGACCAAGACGATCACTCCAGAGTGTCTTAAAGCACACGGCAAAGTCTTTGACTAGCTCTATTGGATTTGTTTTTTGGGTTACGTATCGAGCTCCGGTATCGGGAATGCGAAGATTAATGAGTGCCGCGATGACATAAAACATCATGATGACTAAAATTGCAGATTCAGCTGGTGTATCGATACCAGTATCAAGGGCTGGCATATCAAAACTTAATAAGCTCTGAGAAACCGTGCTGCTTATTAAAATTCCTCCAAAGACGGTTCCAAAAATAATCGAGCCGACAGTAAGTCCTTCAATCCACCCATTAGCAGCTACTAATTTTTCAGGGGGGAGCAATTCAGTCAAAATTCCGTACTTAGCCGGTGAATAGGCGGCGGCCCCCAGACCGACAATCGCGTATGAGATGATTGGATGTCCACCTAGCAGCATGGCGGCACAGCCGACGAATTTGATCGTATTGGTAATGAACATGACATTGCCTTTGGGGCGGGAATCCGCAAAGGCGCCAACAAAAGCCGCAAGGAGTACGTAAGAAAGCACAAAAAAGAGTTTGAGCAGGGGCGTCATCCAGGCCGGCGCGTTGAGCTGGACCAAGAGGGCAATTGCCGCAATTAGCAGGGCGTTATCAGCAAGCGACGAAAAAAATTGCGCCGCCATAATGATGTAAAAACTACGGTTCATTCGTACAATCTAGTCATTGACACAATTAAAACATGAAAGGAGGGGTGGATATGGACGTTTCAGATAATAGCCTGATTAATAGACCAATTTTGGCATCTATATCCACCGAGGCCTTTCGCCATAATTTAACTCGCGTGAGGGAGCTTGCGCCAGAGTCAAAGATTTGGTCCGTAATTAAGGCTAGATCTTATGGTCATGGCTTTGAAGCTGCATTTAAAGGCTTAGAGGCTACAGATGGCTTTGCTCTTCTAGATATTGAGGATGCCCGATGGTTAAGGGAAAACGGCTGGAAAGGTCGTATTTTATTGCTAGAGGGGCTATTTCACCCAGCAGAAGTGGCAAATGCAGAGGATTTGGCTTGTGATCTGGTGGTTCATTGCGACAGTCAAATTGAGTGGCTGGAAAATTATCAATCTCAGAGCCATAAGAGATTTAGCATTTTTCTCAAAATGAACACCGGTATGAATCGTTTGGGGTTCAACCCTGATAAGTACAGAATTGCATTTCATCGTTTGCACGCATTAGGGCATCAGATGCATCATATGACCCATTTTGCTAACGCAGACCAAGTCAACCAATTGCCGACAGTGGGACAACAACTGGAATGCTTTGAGGCAACCATTGCCGATCTAACGGCACCAACATCCATGGCCAATTCTGCCGCGATTTTATGGCACCGCACAGTCCTAGGTGATTGGGTTAGGCCGGGTATTATGTTGTATGGAGCTTCCCCGACTGGATCTTATAAAGATATCGAGCATGCCAATTTGCAGCCAGTGATGCGCTTACAAAGCGAGATCATTGATATCCAGGAATTAAAAAAGGGTGATCGGGTCGGTTACGGCGGACGCTATCAAGCGCCCGAATCTATGCGAGTGGGTGTTATAGCTTGTGGCTACGCTGATGGCTACCCCCGTCAGGCACCTGATGGAACGCCTGTATGGGTTGAGGGTGGTGCATTCGACGGCGCAGGCGTTGTTTGCCCATTGGTTGGTCGCGTGTCAATGGATATGTTGACGATTGATTTGCGTCAGGCGCCACAGGCCAAAATTGGGAGTCGCGTCGAACTGTGGGGTACTCAAGTGCCAGTCGATGATGTCGCTCAGATGAGTGGCACCATTGGCTATGAACTGATTTGCGCCTTAGCACCTAGGGTAGCTGTTGAAATTAAATAAGTAATGGCTGCGAGTAAGGCAGTAGTTACTTATTCCAAAGTTGCCACCACTCACGTTCTTTTTTGACGCGCTGACCAGTTTGCATTATCTGACTATCTGGGAAGTTCAATACTAAAACCCGATTGGCGTCAGAACTAAGATCCTGCATTCCCAGCCGTTCATAGGACTTCACCAAAATGTATAGAGCCTCTTCAACGGCCGGAGCGCGATCATAGTCACGGATTACAAGCTGTGCTCGATTTGCGGAGGCCAAATAGGCGCCACGTTGAAAGTAGAAACGCGCAACTATTACGTCTGCTTCTGCCAAAGAGTTGACGATGTAGCGCATACGATCTAACGAGTCCGTAGCGTATTTACTATTAGGGAAGCGCTCTACAACAACCTTGAACGATTCAAAAGCCTCTTTGGCTGCCTTCGGGTCTCGCTCACTTAAGTCTTGCCCTGTAAATTTACCTAGCCATCCTAAATCATCATTAAAGGTAATTAAGCCTTTTAAATAGTAGGCGTAATCAAGGTTAGGGCTGCCCTGGAAAAGCTTAATAAAGCGATCAATGGCTACTAGCGCTTGCGCTTGCTCCTGAGCCTTCCAGTAGCAGTAAGCGGCATTAATTTGCGCTTGCTGAGAGTAGGGCCCAAAAGGGAATCGGGCTTCTAGTTTTTCAAAGTATTTGCCGCATTTTGCAAAGTCGGCATCATTTAATTTATCCGTTGCTTCTGAATAGAGTTTTGTTTCGGACCATTTATCTGTATCGTCTTTCTGCCCATCGCTACCAGCGCAACCACTCAACAGAAGGGCGCTGGTGCTCGCAAAGAAGAAAAGAGTCAAAATAAGGGCTCTACGCTTTTGAGGGCTTTTGCCGCTAAATGACTTGATAGCAGCAGCAAGCCTTAAACTAGCGTCTGAAATAACATCTGACATAACTGAAAGGCCTTTTAAGCGTGGCATTGCCGCAAACTCCCGATTCGAATCCTTCTGATTATATCGATGATGAGGATTTCATAGCCATAGAAATTCCTCTGGAAGTCAACGGCGAACGTTTAGATAAGGTTCTAGCTGCCTCTTTGCCCGATTACTCACGAAATCGCCTGAAGGCTTGGGTGGAGGCTGGCGCCGTCACAGTGGACGGAAAAGTTACAAAAGCACGCTATCTGCTTCGAGGCGGGGAGAGTATTAAAGTTTTCCCCCAAGAAATGCCTGAGCAATTTGCCTTTAGTCCTGAAGAAATTGCTTTGGATGTCGTTTATGAGGATGAATCGATCATTGTTGTGAATAAACCGCCTGGCTTGGTTGTGCATCCCGCTGCTGGAAACTGGTCGGGCACACTATTAAATGGACTTTTATTTCGTTACCCAGAGCTTAAGAATCTACCAAGGGCGGGTATCGTTCATCGATTGGATAAAGACACGTCTGGCTTAATGGTTGTCGCCAGAACCGCTTTAGCCCAAACAGCTTTAGTTAGGCAGTTACAAGACCGCACGGTCGGAAGGCGTTATATTGCCTGGGTTTGGGGTGAGGCCCCTACACAGGGAAAGGTTTTGGCTTCTGTGGGACGAGATCAGCGGGACCGGTTAAAGATGGCGGCGGGTTCTGCGCATGGCAAGCCAGCAGCCACCTTATTTAGGCGCCTTGCTAAAGGTGCATATGAAGGATCGCCGATCACTTTGCTGGAATGTCGCCTTGAAACTGGTCGGACACACCAGATACGAGTTCATCTTGAGTCCTTGGGCTACCCCTTGTTGGGTGACCCTGTTTACCGTAAAAAAACTCCTGGTGTCGCAAAGTCACTTGGATTTGAGCGTCAGGCCTTGCATGCCTTTGCATTAAGTTTGCAGCATCCAGTTACTGCAAACATCATCACTTGGTTTAGGTTGCCACCCAATGATTTGATGTTGCTGTTAAATCAAGTTGGGATGGTTGGGGATGATCTGCCACAAGAATCTATTGTGCTGGCCTCCATTAATAGCGATTCAAGCTAATGGCTATCATCAAGCCCGATTGGAGTGCCCCTCTATCTGTTCAGGCTCTCGTAACAACGCGACAAGGCGGGGTAAGTATTGCGCCTTACTCATCCTGGAATCTTGGCGATCATGTTGGTGATGACCCAAAGTCAGTAGCTGCTAATCGTACACTGCTCAGGACGCTCTTACCGGCTAACCCGCTATGGCTTAAACAAGTTCATGGCACCGTTGTGAGTACTCCTGCCAAGCGAAGCCTTTCGCCAAGCGACGCCATTGAGGCAGATGCTGCAATTACCAATCAAGTAAATGAGGTCTTAGCGGTTATGACTGCTGATTGTTTGCCCATATTTTTTAGCAACGAAGAGGGCAACATTGTTGGCTTAGCACATGCAGGGTGGCGTGGTCTCTGTAGCGGGGTTATTGAAAATACAGTTGCCGAACTTCTGCAGTTAATGCCTCATTCATCGGCCAATGAATTGATAGCATGGATGGGCCCAGCTATTGGACCAGACGCCTTTGAGGTTGGGGAGGATGTTTATGCTGCTTTTGCAGAGTCGGGGTTTACGTTTACGTCAAATGCATTTGAAGCTATTTCAGGCAAACCTGGCAAATATTTTGCCAATCTTTATGTTTTGGCACAGGCCAGATTATCTGCATTAGGGGTAAAGCATATTTCTGGAGGAAATTTCTGCACCTTTGCAGACCGTAATCGCTTCTTTTCGCACCGCCGTGATGCCACTTCTGGGCGCTTTGCTTCTCTAATTTGGTTTACTCAGTGACTCACCTTCTCCTATTAACTTCGGGTAATTACTAGCCTAGCCCTTGGGCTAGGGTTAGTGCGTATAACTCTGAAGCTCTTATAGAAGGAGAATGTCTAAATTCAATTTAAGAGATGACTATGTTTGCAGGTATGAATACGGGTGCATCGCCGGCACTAGCACCACATCACATGGCAATGATTCCGCCAGAACGTTTGGCAGAAATTCAAAAAGAATATTTTGCTGAATTAGCTCATCTTGCCACTAACCCAGAAGCAATTGAAGTAAAAGACCGTCGTTTTTCTGGGAAAGCTTGGCACTCCTCTTGGAGTAAAACCATAGCCGCAACTTATTTGCTCAATGCAAAGCACCTTATGGCTTTGGCTAAAGCTGTTGAAGCTGATGAAAAATCCAAACAAAAGATTTTGTTCACAACCGAGCAGATGATTGATGCTTTATCTCCATCTAACTTTATAGCTACCAATCCTGAAGTGTTGGAAAACATTATTAGCTCACAAGGTCAGTCCATACAAAATGGTATCGTCAATTTGCTGGGTGATATGAAAAAAGGCAAAGTCTCTCAGACCGACGAAACTGCATTTGAGGTTGGTAAAAATATAGCCACCACAGAAGGGCAGGTAGTATTTCGTTGTGAGCTATTTGAGTTAATTCAATATACGCCTCTGACTGAGACTGTTTACGAGCGTCCATATTTGATGGTCCCGCCATGCATCAATAAGTATTACATCTTAGATTTACAGCCTGATAATTCTGTTGTCCGCTATATGGTGGAGCAGGGCCATACTGTTTTTTTGGTCTCATGGAAAAATCCTGATGAATCAATGTCCAAGGTAACTTGGGAAGATTATGTTGGCAATGGTGTGATTAAGGCTATTGAAGTAACTAAAAATATTGGCGGTACAGAGCAAATTAATATTCTTGGGTTTTGTGTTGGTGGCACGCTAACAGCTTCAGCTTTAGCTGTCTTAGCAGCTAAAAAGGATGCGTCTATTGCAAGTTTGACCCTATTTACAACTTTATTGGATTTCACAAACACTGGCATCTTAGATGTCTTTATTGATGAAAACATGGTCAAGATGCGTGAAACCAGTATTGGCGGTGAGTCTGGTAAGTTTGGCATGATGTCTGGGCTAGACCTTGGTAACACTTTTTCTTTCTTGCGCCCCAATGATTTGGTTTGGAATTACGTTGTAGAAAATTACCTTAAGGGTAATTCCCCTCCACCATTTGATTTGCTCTATTGGAATGGTGACTCCACAAACCTCCCAGGTGCGATGTACTGTTGGTATTTACGCCATACTTATTTACAAAACGATTTAGTTAAACCTGGCAAGGTAAGTTTATGCGATCAGAAGATTGATCTGGGTAAGATTGATTGCCCAGCATATATCTATGCATCACAAGAGGACCATATTGTTCCTTGGCAGTCTGCATATGAGTCCACGCAAATTCTTAAAGGGAAGAATCGTTTTGTTCTCGGGGCCTCTGGACATATTGCAGGGGTTATTAATCCTCCCGCAAAAAACAAACGCTATTACTTTGAAAACAGCAAGATTGCCAAAACTGGCCCAGAGTGGCTCACGGGCGCAACAGAAATCAAAGGCAGTTGGTGGCCTGATTACACAAAATGGCTCGCCCAGTATGGTGGCAAAAAAATTGCCGCAAGGAAAACATTTGGAAATTCAAAGTATAAAGAATTAGAGGCTGCTCCTGGTAAGTACGTCAAAGAAAAATTAGGTTCAGCGGTTTAATTACTCATAAAACATCATATTTATAAGGGGAAATCCATGTCTCAAAAAGTTGCATATGTAACCGGTGGTATGGGCGGTATTGGTACCGCTATTTGTCAGCGCCTGGCTAAAGATGGCTTCAAAGTTATTGCAGGCTGCGGTCCAAATTCTCCTCGCAAGGATCGCTGGATTGCTGAACAAAAAGCGATCGGCTATGATTTTATTGCTTCTGAAGGCAATGTGTCTGACTGGGACAGTACGGTTGCAGCATTCGATAAGGTTAAGGCTGAGGTAGGCCGTGTTGATGTCCTGGTAAATAACGCTGGCATTACACGCGATAGCGTTTTCCGCAAAATGACTCCCGATGCTTGGAAGGCTGTAATTGATACCAACCTCAATTCTTTATTTAATGTGACCAAGCAGGTGATCGATGGTATGTGCGATAACAATTGGGGCCGAATTATCAACATTTCTTCCGTAAATGGGCAAAAAGGGCAGTTTGGCCAAGCTAATTACTCCACTGCAAAAGCAGGTTTGCATGGATTTACGATGGCTTTAGCCCAAGAGGTCGCTACCAAAGGCGTGACCGTCAACACAGTTTCCCCTGGGTATATCGGTACAGATATGGTCAGGGCGATCCGTGAGGATGTTCTAGAAAAAATTGTTTCTGGCATTCCCGTCAAGCGTTTGGGGACCCCAGAAGAAATTGCCTCTATTTGCTGCTGGATTGCCTCTGAGGACGGCGGTTATGCTACTGGAGCCGATTTCTCCTTGAATGGCGGTATCCATACAGGCTAAACAGAGCCTCTAAGTAGAACATCACATCGGCATATTTACCTTTTGGTCAGACTAGGGATAAACTATGCCGATGTTGCATTGCAGTAGACCTATTTAGGAAAAAATTTATGGTTGCCCGTTCTAAACGAGTTGGTGAAGACCGTCTCATTAAGAAGTATCCAAATCGTCGTCTTTACGACACGCAAACTAGCTCGTATGTCACCTTATCCGATATCAAGGGGCTGGTGATGGCTGGTGAGGCTTTTAAGGTTGTTGATGCCAAGACGGAAGATGATCTGACGCGTAATATTCTGCTGCAGATTATCTTGGAAGAAGAGGCGTGCGGCGCACCTGTTTTCTCAACACAAATGCTTTCTCAAATTATTCGTTTCTACGGTAATTCTATGCAAGGTTTGATGGGTAATTACCTTGAGAAAACTATGCAATCTTTTGTTGATATCCATAACAAATTGGGTGATCAATCAAAAGGGATGGGGGCAGGTAGTAGTCCTGAAGCCTGGGCGCAAATGTTAAATCTACAGAATCCCATGATGCAAAATCTTATGGGTAATTATATGGATCAAAGCAAGGATCTCTTTGTGAAGATGCAGGAGCAAATGCAAGGCTCGCAAAACCTTTTCACAGGTTTTCCATTTGCCGCACAAACCCCTAAAACAGAAAAAGAATAGTTGTGGCTGGTAAGGTGGGTTTTGTTTCCTTGGGTTGCCCCAAGGCTTTAGTTGACTCTGAATTAATTCTGACTCAATTAAGCGCTGAAGGTTATGAAACTTCTAAAGATTATTCGGGCGCCGATCTTGTCATTGTAAATACATGCGGCTTTATAGACTCAGCTGTAGAAGAAAGTCTTTCTGCCATCGGTGAGGCATTGGCTGAGAATGGCAAAGTGATTGTGACTGGCTGCCTTGGCGCTAGAAAAAATGCCGATGGCAGTGATCTCATTAAAACCATACACCCCAAGGTTCTGGCGGTAACGGGACCGCACGCGACTGACGAGGTAATGCAGGCTATTCATCAGCATTTACCTAAGCCACACGATCCTTTCACAGATTTGCTTCCTCCAATTGGCGTCAAGTTAACGCCTAAGCATTATGCTTATTTAAAAATTTCCGAGGGATGCAATCACCGTTGCACCTTTTGCATTATTCCTAGCATGCGCGGTGATCTGGTCTCTAGGCCGATTGGCGAAGTGTTGCACGAAGCAAATAAATTATTTGAATCTGGCGTTAAAGAATTGTTAGTGGTTTCGCAAGACACAAGCGCTTATGGAGTTGATATCCAATATCGCACTGGTTTTTGGGATGGTAAACCTATCAAAACTCGGATGTTTGATTTGGTGAATGCTTTAAATCAAATTGCTCGCAAACATCAGGCGTGGGTGCGACTTCACTATGTTTATCCCTATCCGCATGTAGATGACATCTTGCCTTTGATGGCGGAATTTTCTGAGCATGGTTATGGCGTTTTACCCTACCTTGATATTCCTTTGCAGCATGCTCATCCAGATGTCCTGAAGAGGATGAAGCGACCCGCTAGTGGCGAGAAAAATTTAGAGCGCATACAGGCTTGGCGCGCTTCCTGTCCAGACCTTGTGATTCGTAGCACTTTTATTGCTGGATTCCCTGGCGAGACTGAAGAAGAGTTTGAATACCTGCTCAATTTCCTTGACGAGGCCCAAATCGATCGTGCCGGTTGTTTTGCGTATTCGCCGGTTGATGGAGCTGCAGCGAATCTAATTGAAAAACCTGTTTCAGAGGCAACTAGAGAGGATCGCAGAGCCCGCTTTATGGCTAAGGCTGAAGATATCTCGATTAAACGTCTTGGCAAGAAAGTGGGCAAACGTATTCAGGTCCTCATTGATCGCATTGATGAGGGGGGTGGAGTTGGGCGCACTATTGGCGATGCCCCTGAAATTGATGGTTTAGTGAGGGTTTTACCCCCAAACAAGCCATCAAAGCGCTACCGCATCGGCGAATTTGTCCGCGTGACAGTGATTGGCTCCCAAGGGCATGACCTAATAGCCGAAACTTGAAATTCGCATAAAAATTGAGGTTGAATTACTAAATTTGCTCCAATTGGGGCTCTGCTAAGGGGATTAATATGAGTCGTGATGTCGTTGTATTAAGTGCGGTGCGTTCCGCAATTGGCACCTTTAATGGTTCACTCAGTAGTTTGGAGCCCTCTGAACTCGGTGGCATTGTGATGAAAGAGGCCGTAGCTCGCTCCGGTGTGGATCCAGCTTTAATCAATTACATCACTGTCGGCAATACGATTCCCACAGACAGTCGCTATGCCTATGTTGCTCGTGTAGCCTCTATTCAGGCCGGCCTTCCAATGGAATCTGTTGCGATGGCTTTAAATCGTTTGTGCAGTTCTGGCTTGCAAGCAATCGTAACTACTGCCCAACAAATTATGCTAGGTGACTGCGACTACGGTATTGGCGGTGGTGTTGAAGTTATGTCACGCGGTATGTATGGTTCTCCAGCAATGCGCAGTGGTGCACGGATGGGCGATACCAAGATGCTTGATTTAATGGTCTCTGTTCTAACCGATCCGTTTGGCGTTGGTCATATGGGCGTTACAGCAGAAAATCTTGTAGAGAAATGGAAATTAACACGCGAAGAGCAAGATGCTTTAGCAGTAGAGTCGCATCGACGTGCGGCGCATGCCATTAAAGAGGGTCGCTTTAAATCTCAAATTGTCCCTATTACGATTAAAACCCGTAAGGGTGATGTTGTATTTGATACTGATGAGCATTGCAAGCCAGATACAACAATGGAAACTTTGGCGAAGATGAAAGCGGTCTTCAAAAAAGAAGGTGGTAGCGTAACGGCAGGTAATGCCTCAGGTATTAATGATGGTGCGGCCTTTTTTGTGTTGGCCGATGCTGAAACAGCTAAGAAAGCTGGCCATAAGCCGATCGCTCGCTTAGTGTCTTACGCTGTTGCTGGGGTGCCAAACCACATTATGGGTGAAGGGCCAATTCCTGCCACAAAGCTGGCTCTTGAGCGTGCTGGTTTAAAGTTGGATCAAATTGATGTGATCGAATCTAATGAGGCTTTTGCAGCCCAAGCATTGGCAGTAACCAAAGGTTTAGGTTTGGATCCTGCTAAAACTAATGTGAATGGCGGGGCAATTGCTTTGGGTCATCCAATTGGTTGCTCTGGCGCGGCGATTGCCACTAAGGCTATTCATGAGTTACATCGTGTTAACGGCAAGTACGCTCTCGTGACCATGTGTATTGGTGGAGGGCAGGGAATCGCAACGATTTTCGAGCGTCTATAAACTAAAATAGTAACAAAGCAGCATCCAAGCCGACGAGGTCAAAAGCCGCGTCGGCTTTTTCTTTTACGATCGGTTTTGCTCTATAGGCAATGCTGATACCCACGCCATCCATCATCGGCAAATCATTTGAGCCATCGCCGATTGCGATTGCATTAGCTTTATTGCAATTCATGATGGTACAAGCGCCATGCAAATATGCCGCTTTTGCTGCACCATCAACAATATCACCTAGAACTTTTCCGGTAAGTTTGCCATCGATGATTTCCAATGTGTTGGCTTGGGCTTGCTCAAACCCAAGCTGCTCTTTAAGTCTATCTGTAAAGAACGTAAAACCACCTGATACAAGTAGCGTATAGAGCCCGCGTTGACTTGCACCCGCCAAGAGTTCTGTGGCGCCAGGATTTGGTTGCAGTCGCTCCCTATAAACTGACTCCAATACATCTGCAGAAACACCAGCTAGGAGAGCAACCCTACGTCGCAAGCTCTCTTTAAAGTCTTTAATTTCACCACGCATCGTTGCCTCTGTGATATCAGATACGGCTGTTTTTTTGCCAATGAAATCAGCAATTTCATCAATACACTCAATATTGATTAATGTTGAATCCATATCCATCGCAAGCACTTTCAGCTCTTGCGATATGAAACCCGGGGAAAGAAAAGCAAGGTCCGCAGAATATGTAGCGGCAATGTCGCGCATCGCAACTCGAGCTTCAGGCATAAGCGACGTTGATGATGTCCATCGTGCTGAGAAATATTTAGAATGTCTGGTTGGATTTTGGCTAACTTTAAATTCAATGCCTAAGACTTTGGCATGTTTTGACAGGGCAGGACCCAAATCCTCTGAAATAGGATAGTTTGATATGGAAACTAGGGTTAAGTGTGACGACATTATTCGATCATAATCCGAGTGGCTGGTTAATTGATAGCAGAGCTTGTGAGCATGGCTGATTCATTTAGGCTCCTGAGTATCTTGCGAATATGCTCTACCCGCTGCTCGAGCTTTTCAAAATCACGCTCTTTTTGAGGTAACACCTTCAATCTATCCTGTCCATTGAGTTGAATATATTTAGAAGACTGAATAAGCTGAATAATTTTCATTGGATCAATAGGCGGGTTCGGTATGAACTGAATCTGTATGGAGATTGGAGTTGCATCTATTTTCTTAATACCAAATCCTGTCATTTCTAGGCGCAGTCGATGCGTCTCATAGAAAGATTTCGCTTGTTCCGGAAGGTCTCCAAAGCGATCAACCAACTCTTCACGCAATCCCATTAACTCAGAGAAATCATTGGTACCTGCAAAACGCTTATAAAGTGATAGCCGTTCATGAACGTCGGGGCAGTATGCTTCGGGCAAAAGGGCGGGAACGCCTAGATTAACATCCGTTGTAGCCTGCAATGGTGAAAGCAGGTCTGGTTCCTTGCCGCTCTTTAATGATTTAACTGCTCTATTGAGCATTTCGGTATAGAGCTGATAACCAATTTCGTGAATTTCACCCGACTGTTTATCGCCAAGCACTTCGCCGGCGCCACGAATTTCTAAATCGTGCATGGCTAAGTAAAAACCAGATCCAAGCTCTTCCATTGCTTGAATAGCATTGAGACGCAGTTGGGCTTGTTTGCTTAGTGCCTCTGGGTCGGGGACCAAGAGGTAGGCGTAGGCTTGATGGTGTGAGCGACCAACACGACCGCGCAATTGGTGAAGCTGGGCCAAACCGAATTTATCAGCCCGGTGCATGATAATGGTGTTAGCAGTTGGAACATCAATACCAGTTTCGATAATAGTGGTGCACAGTAAAATATTAGTGCGCTGCGTAACAAACTCTCGCATCACTGATTCGAGTTCCCGCTCATGCATCTGACCATGCGCAACACTAATTCGAGCTTCAGGAATAAGCTCTTGCAAGGCATGCTTACGATTTTCAATAGTCTCAACTTCGTTGTGTAGAAAGTAAACTTGTCCGCCGCGCTTAATCTCACGCAATATTGCTTCACGAATAACGCCATCACCTTCGCGACGCACAAAAGTTTTAATTGCTAAGCGTTTTTGGGGCGCAGTCGCAATGATAGAGAATTCACGCAGTCCTTCCATTGCCATGCCTAGCGTTCTTGGTATAGGCGTTGCTGTTAATGTGAGGATATCGACTTCGGCACGTAAGGCCTTTAATGCATCTTTCTGACGCACCCCAAAGCGGTGCTCCTCATCAACAATCACTAATCCTAAGTTAGAAAATTGGGTTTCTTTTGAGAGGAGTTTATGTGTTCCGATGATGATGTCTGCGGCACCTTTTGAAATCGCCTCAAGCGCTGCGTTGATTTCTTTTGCGGTTCTGAAGCGGGATAGCTCAACTATGCGAACGGGCCAATCTGCAAATCGATTCTTCCAAGTGGCAACATGTTGCTCGGCCAATAGAGTGGTTGGAGCCAAAATGGCTACTTGCTTGCCACCCATAACTGCGATGAAACTTGCTCGCAATGCCACTTCAGTTTTACCAAAACCCACATCGCCGCAAACCAGGCGATCCATGGGCGTACCACTGGTCATATCGCCAATAACCGCTGTAATAGCATTTGCTTGGTCTGGAGTCTCTTCGAAGCCAAAACTCTCAGCGAAGGCCGCATAGTCATGGGCTGAATATTCAAAGGCATGACCTTTACGAATTGCTCGAGCCGCATAAAGTGCCAGCAACTCTGCTGCAGTATCGCGAATTTGTTGGGCTGCTTTACGTTTAGCTTTATCCCACTGACCAGACCCCAGTTGATGTAATGGTGCTGAATCAGGATCTGATCCAGCATAACGTGTCACCATTTGCAATTGCTGTACTGGTACATAAAGCGTAGCATCGCGCGCATAGACAAGATGCAAAAACTCTTCAAATATAGGCATTTCTTTTGGTGGCGCTATATTAAGAAGGACCAAACCTTGGTAGCGACCTATACCATGGTCAGCATGTACTACTGGGTCACCAATCTTGAGCTCCGATAGATCCTTAAATAGCATGTCGGGATCGGCACTTTCACTGCCAGCACTCTTGCGTCGCTGTCGCGCAGTCGCGGTGAATAATTCGGCCTCAGTGATGATGAGTAAGTTTTGAGATGGCCAAGAAAAGCCATTAAAAAGCGATGCAGTTACTAAACCAAATAAAGAATCACTCTTTATAAAATCATCAATACTCTCGAAGTTATCAGGCTTAAGTGGAAAAAGGTTTTTACCATCTTGCCCAATAACACTATTACTTTCATCAAGTAATTGGCGGATAGATTCTTTTCGACCAGCACTATCGCTGCATATCAGAACACGAACAGCTTCTTGCGCTACAGCATTGCGCAATTGATTAACCGGGTCTGCATCACGTCGATGTATTGATATGTCTGGAACGGGTAAAAACTCGCTGGCATCAGTGCTGTCGCGCGTGAGGGTTAAGCGAGCATTGGACTTGAGTCGAATAAAGAACTCATCCGCATCTAAGAACAATTCTTTGGGGGGGAGAATAGGTCTATCGAGATCATGTTTTAAAAATTCATATCTCTGTATAGTGTCTTTCCAAAAACCCTGAATCGATTCCTCGACATCACCAACGCTTAATAGCCAGACCGGATCCCCAGCGCGAGGAAAATAATCAAATAAATTCGAAGATTCATCGAAAAAGAGCGGGAGGTAGGACTCAATCCCGGCGCTAGGTATTCCTAAGTTTGCATCTTTGTAAATCGAGCAACGCGTTGGGTCTCCCTCAAACACCTCTCGCCAGCGACTGCGAAATGCTGTTCTGGAATTGTCATCAAATGGGAACTCATGACCCGGCAGCAGTCGTACCTCTTTAACGGGGTATAGGCTGCGTTGCGTATCTGGATCAAATGCCCGAATTTGCTCTATTTCATCACCGAATAAATCAAGGCGATAGGGGAGGCTGGAGCCCATCGGAAATAAATCAATTAAGCCGCCGCGAATACTATATTCACCCGGACGCATTACTGCGCTGACAGGGTCATACCCAGCCTGTTGCAGCTGTAGTTTTAAGGCTGCTTCATTTAGCTTGTCAGCTTGCCTGAAGAAAAAAGTATGGCCTGACAAGAAATTTGGCGGACCAAGTCTTTGGAGTGCTGTTGTAACGGGAACTAGGACAATGTCACAACTTCCATTAAGGAGCTCATATAGCGTAGCTAAACGCTCTGAAACCAGGTCCTGATGGGGGGAAAAATGATCGTACGGAAGAATTTCCCAATCAGGCAATAGCCTAGCCCTGAGTTTTGGTGCAAAAGCGGGAATTTCCTCTAAAAGCCTCTGCGCATCTTGCGCTTGAGCGCAAAAAATCACCATGACGGAAAAATGATTCCGGTACTTCAGGGCGGATTGGGCTATGAGGGCTGCATCTGCTGAGCCAATCAACCCTGAAAAGGTAAAGCGCTGCCCAACCCGGGGAGCGGGTATGGGGGGTGCTGGATTTAATGCATCAGACATCTGCGCTCATTATAGAATCAGGCATGAGTTCTGAAAGTCAATCAGCCCAATGCCATGCTTTACTACCCACAGCAGGCTCTGGATCGCGTATGGGCGGTAATCTTCCAAAACAGTTCCAAAAATTGGCGGGCAGACCTATGTTGGCCTATGCCATAGATGCTTTCTGTCATACACCTGAAATCCAGTCTGTTTGGGTGGGCATTAACCCAGGTTTTATTGACAATCCTATTTTGAGCCATTTGGTAGAAACTGATAAACCACTACATTTTTTACCTACTGGCGGTCCTACCCGCCAGGAAACTGTTCGCAACACTTTGGAGGCAATGATGCAGTCAGGTATTCCAGAGTCTGACTGGGTATTAGTTCATGATGCTGCTCGCCCTGGTATTTCTCCCGACCTTATTCGCAAATTAATCCAAGCGCTAGCTATTACAAATGTAGGTGGATTGTTAGCTTTGCCCGTTGCCGACACCCTAAAACTTGCCGATCTAAACACCCCAATTGCCGGTAATTACGCTCACGCAAAGAAAACTGTCTCCCGCAATCATCTCTGGCAAGCGCAAACTCCGCAGATGTTTCCTTTAAAAAAATTACACGATGCTCTAGCGGACGGCATCCGCCTAGAGGCAGACATTACGGATGAGGCCAGCGCTATGGAGTTGGCGGGCGTCAATCCTCTGCTCATTGAAGGCGCCATGCGCAATTTTAAAATTACACATCCAGCCGATTGGGCATTAATGGAATTACTTCTCCAGTCAGTTCACCAATAATCATACATATACATCAAGAACGAATGGCCTCTACACCTTCACCGCATATTCCGCAATTTCGTATCGGACAGGGCTATGACGTCCATGCATTGGTTGCCAACCGAAAGCTAATTTTAGGTGGGGTACACATTCCATATGAACTCGGCTTACTGGGCCATTCCGATGCAGATGCTTTATTGCACGCATTAACTGATGCTTTGTTGGGAGCAGCTGGCTTAAACGATATTGGACAACTTTTTCCAGATAATGATCCACGCTATAAGGATATGGATAGTCGAATTTTATTGCGTGCTGCATTACAAAAAGTCCAGGCTGCTGGATTTCATATTGGAAATGTAGATGCCACCATCATTTGCCAAAACCCCAAGCTTGCAAACTTCTTGCCGGCAATGGTCCGTAACATTGCTGAAGATTTAGCAGTGACTGCAAGTCATGTAAATCTCAAGGCAAAGACGAACGAGGGTCTTGGTCATCTTGGGCGAGGTGAGGGGGTAGCTGTTCACGCCGTTGCCTTGCTTTACAAGGCTTGATACCCTCTAGATTTCAAGGGGCGGCGCCTATTTATAGCTCATTTACCAGATCAATAGCCTTATTTAGACCGCAGTCAGACCCATTCCTCGGTCGCTCAACAGCGTAAGCTCCCTCTAAATACGCTGGGCATTGTAGAATTAGGGTCTTTAGAGTGAAGTTTAAGCTCGGTAGCGTTTGCGGAGATCGCGAGGATGGCGAAATTGGTAGACGCACCAGGTTTAGGTCCTGACGCCAGAAATGGTGTGGGGGTTCGAGTCCCCCTCCTCGCACCACAAGTTAGCTACTTGGCTTGGACTTCACATACCCTGATTTTAATTAAGAGACGAGAATGGCTTTGCAGATAGAAAATTTAGGTCAACTAGACCGCAAAATGACCTTGGAATTTGCTCGTGCCGATTTGGCCAAAGCACGTGAAGCGCAGTTAGCCAAGGTAGGCAAGACTATGAAAATGGCTGGCTTCCGTCCTGGTAAGGTTCCTAAGAGCATCGTTGAGAAACAATATGGCATGCAAGTGGATTTCGAAATCCAATTTGACAAGGCATCTGAGCTATTTTTTGAACTTAGCAAAAAAGAAGGTATCCAGTTAGCCGGTCAACCGCGGCTTGAGCCCAAGAGCGAGCTAGGTGCAGATAAGATTATTTTTGATGCCTACTTTGAAGTATTGCCAGAAGTAAAAATCGGCGACTTTACTAAAGCAGAAGTAACTAAATACGCAACCACTATTGCTGATGCCGAGATTGATCGCGCACTGGACGTTTTGCGTAAACAGCAAGTGCATTACCATCCACGCGGCGAAGCTGGCCCGCATGGTGATGGCGGAGCAAATACTGCAGCACAAGCGGGCGATCAAGTCATCATTGATTTCATTGGCAAAATCGACGGCGTTGAGTTTGCTGGCGGCAAGGCTGAGAATTTTGAGTATGTGCTAGGTGAAGGTCGCATGCTCCCAGAATTTGAGGCTGCAACACTTGGCTTAAAAACTGGCGAGAGTAAAACTTTTCCGTTAAGTTTTCCGGCTGATTACCATGGTAAAGATGTTGCTGGAAAAACTGCTGATTTCACAATCACAGTAAAGAAAGTTAATTGGGCGCATTTACCTGTGGTTGATGATAACTTTGCATTGTCTTTAGGTGTCACGGAAGGTGGCGTTACTAAGATGCGTGAAGAAGTGAAGGAAAATCTGGATCGCGAAGTAAAGCGTCGCATCACATCTTTACTGAAGAATGAAGTGATGGATCAAATTGATAAACACTGTGAGCTCGATGTTCCTAAATCATTGATTGCTTCTGAGCAAGAACGTTTGGTTGAGTCTGCGCGTCAGGATTTAATGCAACGCGGGATTCCGAATGCGAAAGACGCTCCCATTCCAGCTGAAATGTTTGTGGAGCAAGCTACTAAGCGCGTGCGCCTTGGTTTAATTTTGGGCGACCTTGTAAAGCAAAAAGATTTGAAGGCTTCAGCCGATCAAATTAAGGCAGAGATTGATGAACAGGCTGCCACCTATGAAGACCCGAAAGAAGTGGTGCGCTGGTTCTATAGCAACCCAAGTCGCCTCAAAGATATTGAGAACTTGGTGCTTGAGGACAATGTTATCAAGTACTTCACTTCTCTTGCTAAAGTCAATGAGAAGGCTGTGAATTTCGAAGAACTTAGCAAATTAAATTGATTAAATAAGGCGCAATGACATGAACCAGAATCATTTCCACTCTGAGAGTTTAGAGCCAAAAGCTTTGGGTTTGGTTCCTATGGTAATCGAGACCTCTGGTCGAGGTGAGCGCGCCTACGACATTTACTCCCGGTTACTAAGGGAGCGTGTAGTGTTCTTAGTTGGCGAGGTCAATGATCAAACTGCCAATCTGGTTATTGCCCAATTGTTATTTCTTGAGAGTGAAAATCCCGACAAAGAAATTTCTCTGTATATCAACTCACCAGGCGGTTCTGTGTCAGCTGGTCTTGCTATCTACGACACTATGCAATTTATAAAGCCACATGTCAGTACTTTGTGCATGGGTATGGCTGCGAGCATGGGTGCTTTCCTGCTCTGCGCTGGAGAAAAGGGTAAGCGCTATGCCTTACCCAATTCTCGTGTGATGATTCATCAGCCCTTAGGCGGTGCGCGTGGACAAGCTTCGGATATTGAGATTCAGGCGCGTGAAATTTTGTACCTACGTGAACGTCTTAATCAAATATTGGCTGATCGTACAGGGCAATCTATTGAAACGATTGCCAAAGATACCGACCGCGATAACTTTATGTCAGCTGAGCAGGCACGTGACTATGGCTTGATTGATAAAGTTATTGAAAAGCGTCCTTAACGTTTCTATATAACTTACCATTATTAGGCATCCCTCTTGAGTGATACAACCCCTTCAGCCAGTTCAGATAAAACACTGTATTGCTCGTTTTGCGGCAAGAGTCAGCACGAAGTTAAAAAGCTGATTGCCGGTCCATCGGTTTTTATTTGTGACGAGTGCATCGATTTATGCACAGACATCATTCAAGAAGAAATTGCCAAACTGCCTAAGGCGGAAGGTGATGATGCCCTTCCCACGCCTCATGAGATACGTGCGAATTTAGACCAATACGTTATTGGCCAAGATCACGCTAAAAAGACTTTGGCAGTAGCTGTATACAACCATTACAAGCGTCTACAGTATTTGCCTAAACCCAAAAAAGAGAAGTTAGATAAAGACGGCAAACCCACCGAGGCCACAGAAAAAAAAGAATCCAAAAAGCCTGCGAAAGCAATGGTTGATGGCGTTGAGCTTGCCAAGAGTAATATTTTGCTAATTGGACCGACTGGATCTGGAAAAACGCTGCTAGCCCAAACCCTTGCCCGCATGCTTGATGTCCCTTTTGTGATGGCTGATGCCACGACCTTAACTGAGGCGGGCTATGTTGGAGAAGACGTAGAAAATATTATTCAAAAGCTGCTACAAGCCTGCGATTACAACATTGAAAAGGCTCAGCGTGGCATTGTTTATATTGATGAGATCGATAAGATTTCTCGTAAGTCCGATAACCCGTCTATTACCCGCGATGTATCAGGTGAGGGCGTGCAGCAAGCACTGCTGAAATTGGTTGAGGGCACAATGGCTTCCATTCCGCCTCAAGGTGGACGCAAGCATCCAAATCAAGACTTCTTGCAAGTTGATACTACCAATATCCTTTTCATCTGTGGTGGCGCGTTTGACGGTCTTGAGAAAGTTATTCAGCAGCGCACCGCAAAAACTGGTATTGGCTTTAATGCTACCGTTCCAGGAAAGGATGATCGAGGTATTAGTGATCTTCTGATTGAAGTTGAGCCTGAAGATTTGATTAAATTTGGATTAATTCCGGAATTAATTGGTCGTCTGCCGGTGCTTGCTACTTTGGCTCAGCTAGATGAAGCGGCTCTGATACAGATTCTGACCGAGCCAAAAAATGCGCTTGTAAAGCAATTTCAGGCACTTTTAACCATGGAGGGTGCAGAGCTTGAAGTCCGCGCTGAGGCGCTATCAGCTATTGCTAAAAAGGCCATTGCACGCAAAACTGGTGCACGCGGTTTGAGATCAATTCTTGAGGGCTCCCTAATGGATGTGATGTACGACTTGCCTTCCTTGAAAAATGTCCAAAAGGTTGTTATCGATGAGTCAAGCATTCAGGAGGGCGGAAAACCACTCTTGGTATACAAGCACGATGTAGAAAATGAAGATTTAATCAAAAAAGCTTAATTTTTAAGGTTTTTTTGTTGATTTCTACAGATTTTCGGGCATTTTTAGCATTTCACCCCCTTGTTTTTTCTCTGCATATGCCCATATAGGTATTATGCTACCCATAAATAATGTCCCTATTTAGTGTTTTTGAATAAATAGTGATATTTCGAGAATTGACTACTTTGGAGGATTTGCCCTATGCCTGGCCACTTATTACTACCCTCTGAACCGATTCAACTGCCATTGCTCCCTCTCAGGGATGTGGTTGTCTTTCCTCATATGGTGATACCACTGTTTGTGGGTCGCCCTAAATCTATCAAGGCTTTAGAAGCCGCAATGGAAACCGGTAAAAATGTTTTGTTGGTGGCGCAAAAGACGGCCGCTAAGGACGAGCCGAGTGTTGGTGACCTCTATGAGGTAGGTTGTATTGCGAGCATCTTGCAAATGCTTAAATTACCTGATGGCACCGTTAAAGTGCTGGTTGAGGGTGTTCAGCGTGCAGAAGTTACTCAAGTTGAGGATAGTCTGGGCTACTTTGCCTGTGAAGCGAGCCCGACGCCCATCGACACATTAGATGCCCATGAAACTGAAGCTTTGCGTCGTGCAATCATGGCTCAATTTGATCAATATGTAAAACTTAATAAAAAGGTCCCTCAAGAGATTTTGTCTTCTTTGGGCGGCATTGACGATCCCAGCCGTTTAGCTGATACCATTTGCGCGCACTTGCCTGTCAAGCTAGAGCAAAAGCAAAAACTCTTAGAGATGACGGATGTTGTTCAAAGGCTTGAAAGTTTGCTGGCTGATCTTGAGAGTGAAATTGATATATTGCAAGTTGAAAAGCGTATTCGTGGACGTGTTAAACGTCAAATGGAAAAGAGTCAGCGCGAGTACTACCTCAACGAGCAAGTGAAGGCGATTCAGAAGGAGCTGGGCGAGGGTGAAGAGGGGGCTGATCTCGAGGAGCTTGAGAAGCGCATTAAAGCGGCCCGCATGCCCAAAGAGGCCCTCAAGAAAGCGGAGTCAGAGTTAAAGAAACTGAAGCTCATGTCTCCAATGTCTGCCGAGGCAACAGTGATTAGGAATTTTATTGACACACTGGTCAATCTACCTTGGAAGAAAAAAAACAAGATTAACAATGATCTCACCAATGCTGAAAAAGTATTGAATGAAGATCACTATGGCTTGGACAAAGTTAAAGAACGCATTTTGGAGTATCTCGCAGTTCAGCAGCGCGTTGATCGTGTTAAGGCCCCAATCCTTTGCTTAGTTGGCCCTCCTGGTGTTGGTAAAACTTCCCTGGGCCAATCGATTGCTCGCGCCACTAATCGTAAGTTCGTGCGTATGGCGTTGGGCGGTGTGCGTGATGAGTCTGAAATCCGTGGTCATCGTCGCACCTATATAGGATCTATGCCGGGAAAGATTTTAACGAGCCTCACTAAAGTTGGGGTCCGCAATCCACTGTTCTTACTAGATGAAGTGGACAAGATGGGTATGGATTTCCGTGGCGATCCTGCAAGTGCTTTGCTAGAGGTTTTAGATCCGGAGCAGAACCATACGTTCCAAGATCATTATGTTGAAGTTGATTTTGATCTTTCTGATGTGATGTTTGTTGCAACGGCTAACTCTTTAAATATTCCAGGCCCTTTGTTAGATCGCCTCGAAATTATTCGCCTGGCTGGATATACAGAAGATGAAAAGACAAGCATTGCCGTCAATTACCTCATTCCCAAACAGATCAAAAATAACGGCTTGAAAAAGGAAGAGTTAAAGATTGAGGAAAGTGCCGTCCGCAGCATAATTCGTTATTACACCCGCGAAGCAGGTGTGCGTTCTTTAGAGCGCGAGATTAGTAAGATTTGCCGTAAAGTGGTTAAGCTTTTACTGCTCAAGAAAGAGTCCGCTCCGATTTCCGTCAATGCAGATAATCTTGAGAAGTTCTTATCGGTTCGCATGTACGACTTTGGTTTAGCAGCAAAAGAAAACCAGGTGGGTCAGGTTACGGGTTTAGCCTGGACTGAAGTTGGCGGCGATTTATTGACAATTGAGGCCGCAGTAATGTCTGGTAAAGGTGTTATTACACGTACCGGCTCTATCGGCGATGTCATGAAGGAATCGGTTGAAGCTGCCCGCACTGTCGTTCGTTCGCGTGCTAGACGTTTGGGCATTGCTGATGACTCTTTTGAGAAAAAGGATATTCATATTCACTTTCCGGATGGCGCAACACCAAAAGATGGTCCATCAGCCGGTATTGCTATTACAACAGCCTTAGTTTCCGTCCTCACTGGCATTCCCATTCGTTCTGATGTCGCAATGACTGGAGAAATTACCCTGCGGGGTGAGGTATTGCCAATTGGGGGGTTAAAAGAAAAGCTATTGGCAGCCCATCGCGGCGGGATTAAGCTTGCTCTCATTCCTGAGGAAAATGTTAAAGATCTAATTGATATTCCAGATAACGTCAAGAATGCAATCGAGATTGTCCCAGTTCGTTGGATTGATAAAGTCCTTGAGCTTGCTCTAGAACGTATGCCCGAGGCGCTGCCTGATCCAACGCCTGAAGAGCTTGCCAAAAGGGCTGCAGAGGCAACCAAGGCAAATGAAAAATCAGCTGGTACTGACGTTCTCAAGCATTAGTTCGCAAGGGCTCCTGGATCAATGCCTTCTTTTTAGATGACTAGATAAGGGAACCCTGGCTTTGCCAATTGTTTGAGGTACAATCTCACCTGTAGTATTTTTTGGGGCGCTTAGCTCAGTTGGTAGAGCGTCTGCCTTACACGCAGAATGTCGGGAGTTCGAGCCTCTCAGCGCCCACCAAATTCTTCATCGCTTTTAGGCTAGCTAGCTGCTCTAGATACCAACGCCTAGTACACTCACATCATTGACTTCATTTCCTAGCGACTAACTCATGTTTGATACCGTACGTAAGCATCAGAAGATTCTTCAACTCATATTGATGCTCCTGATCGTTCCCTCCTTTGTCATGTTCGGGATATCTGGTTACTCCGGTTTTATGGATAAAGAGACCGATATAGTAAAGATCAACGGAAAAGCCATTACTGTTCAAGAAGTAGATTCTGCAGCCAAGCGTCAAGCGGAGCGAGTTGGTGGTAGCGTACAAATTGCCCAAAGCCTTGAATTTCGTCAAGCCATTCTGAATGAATTATTACAACAGCGCATTTTGGGGTTTGCTGTAAATGACCTCCGTTTGCAGGTTGGTAAAGATGCACTGATTAAGAGCTTGCAGAATATCCCGCAAATTCGGGCGCTGTATAAATCCGATGGCAGCTTTGATGAGCAGCGTTTTAAGCAACTCTTAGCAAATAATGGTTTAAGTGAAGAGCAGTTCTATGCTGGTCAAAGTTTTGATTTAAAAATCCAGCAATTGGTGGGTTCGGTTGCCCGTACAGAGCTTGCTACTCCAAAAATTTCTGAAGCCATTTCATCCCTCTATGAAACAGAGCGAGAAGTACAGCTATTGCAATTTAACGCTAAAGACTACCTAAGCAAGGTAAACCCCACTTCGCAAGAGCTACAGGCTTTTTACGATGCCAATACCAGGCTCTTTGAGAGCCCAGAATTTATTGATGTCGAATTTATTGTGCTCAAAGCCGATCCTAAGGGGGATGCAAAAGCATTTGGTGAGAAGGCGGATCAGTTCGCTAACATGACTTATGACCAATCAGATAGCTTGAAGCCTACCGCTGATAAATTAAAATTATCAATTCAGTCCCAAAAGAATGTAACGCGCAATGGGACTGCAGGCTTAACTAAAGACCATCCTCTGAGTAACCCCAAAGTCATCCAGTCTTTGTTTGGAGATGAGGCGCTAAAAAATAAACGCAATATTGAGGCTGTTCAAGTAGCCCCTGGCGTTTTCGTTTCCGCCCGAGTTGTTACTTTTCATCCGGCCCAAACTTTGCCATTTAATGATGTTGCTGCTGAAGTAAAGCGACAAGTTGGTCAGCGTGCTGCTGAAAAATTAGCTAGCACCACAGCAGCCGAATATTACGCCACCCTTCAAAAAGACCCTAAAAATTCCACTGGTTTTGCTAGCCCCATATGGGTTTCACGTAATAAGCCTGGCAACTTGGTTGGTCAAGCCATGGATGAGGTAATGTCAGTAAATGCCGATAAATTGCCAGCAGTTATATCGGTATTTAATCCCGGTGTGGGCGTAAGTCTCTACAGAGTTGTTCAGGTCCGACAACCTTCTGGTGGTGATGACAAAGTTCACAAAGCTCAGGCGCAACAAATTCAGTCATTGAGCGCCCAATCTGAATTTGCAGGATTTATGGCTTATTGGCGTGATGCCAGCGCTGTTAAATTCATTAATCCTCTTAAGTCTACTGCTTCAGGTAGTGCCGGTAGTTAATAGATTGGCCTAATTTATCAGCATTTTTTTGTATGGGGCTATTGCACCCCATACATTTTTAAAGAGAATAGCTTGAGCTTCTACATTTGGATGAAGCCTATCCTCTTGAAATAGTGATGATTTGCCGGCAATCCCGTTCAAAAAGAACGGCAATAAAACTATATTTTCTTGTGTTGCTAGGGTGGGGTATAGATCACGAAATTGCTTGGCGTACTGTTGACCGTAATTGGGCGGTATCTGCATTCCAAACAACACTACCTTTGCTCCAGACTTTCTACACATTTGAATCATTTTGCGTAGATTATTTTCCGTCTCCATGATCGGTAGCCCCCTCAGTGCATCATTTGCCCCAAGTTCAAGCAAAACTAATTCTGGATTTTTTTGAGTCAAAAGATCTTGAATGCGTGACAAGCCCCCAGAACTTGTTTCGCCGCTAATACTCGCATTAAATACACCCCATTTGCTAGACTCTTTTGCTAACTGCTGCTGAAGTAGGCTTACCCAGCCAGTGCCACGTGGCAACCCATACTCAGCCGAAAGACTATCGCCGACGACCAAAATGACCGGATTTGATTGTACGGCAGGACTAAATCCCAGAAACAGGCAAAATAGACCTACAAAGATGGATTTACACAGCGGTTTACAGGCTTTTCGCAATAGCTTCATGATTCTAAGATCGGTATAAAAAATACAACATGGACGGTTCGCTTACAAGAATTAGCGCTAAAAAACTTGGTAAAACTGTTTTTACCAACAATGATGTTTTACCTATTTTGCACGACATTAGCTTCGAGATAGGGGCTGGTGAAAGCGTTGCCGTTATCGGCAGCTCCGGCTCCGGAAAAAGCACACTCCTTAGTCTTTTGGCGGGTCTTGATACGCCAACGCTTGGTGAGGTCTGCATGATGGGGCAAAGTCTTAATACATTAAGCGAAGACGGTCGAGCCAAGCTACGTAGTCAATATACTGGTTTTGTTTTTCAATCTTTTCAACTGCTGCCTCACCTTAATGTACTTGAGAATGTCATGTTGCCCGCTGAGATTTCGGGCTTGGACTTACAGGATTGCCGTATCCAGTCTCAATATTGGCTAGATAAAGTTGGTTTATCCCACCGGCTTGAGCACTTTCCAAATACGCTCTCAGGAGGGGAGCAGCAACGTGTAGCTCTAGCTAGGGCCTTTATTAATAAGCCGGCTATTCTATTTGCCGATGAGCCCACCGGCAGTCTGGATGAGGCCAGTGGTACACGGGTGATTGAGCTCTTATTCGAACTTAATCAGGAGTGCAACTCAACTTTGGTCTTGGTGACACATGACCAAGCGCTGGCGGCTCACTGCGCTAGACGGCTACACCTTCATGCCGGCCGATTGGTCTAATCAAAACCTTATAATCTAATAATGTCATTTTTCCGTTCCTTAGCAGGGGCCGATGCCCTCTCAACCTTCCGCCAACAGCGACTTTTAGCACTATTAAAAGCTCAAGGGGTAGAGCTTGACGCCATTGAAGCTCAATATCTCCATTTTTCTTGGTCTGAATCAGAGTTGGCTACAAAAGATCAAGATCTGCTTTTAAGTCTTTTGACTTACGGTCAGCCATTCACATCAAAAATAAGTGCGCGTAAATCTTGGTTTAGCAAAGACTCTAAGCTTCAAGAAGTTGCTGTAGTTATTCCCAGATTTGGAACAGTATCGCCCTGGGCAAGTAAAGCCACTGACATTGTGCGTCAATGCGCTTTAAATATTTTGCGGATTGAACGTGGCATTCAATTTGCATGGCAGTCAAAACATGAATTAACACAAGCTCAAACAGACATTATTTTAGCGACCATCCATGATCGTATGACTGAGTCTGTTATCCATAATCCCGTTGAAGCAGAAGCCTTGTACCAAACCTTGGCAGATCGTCCGCTGTTACGCATTCCAGTTTTATCGGATGGAAGGGCTGCGCTAGATAATGCTAATAAAACGCTTGGACTTGCGTTATCTGATGACGAAGTTGTTTATCTGACTGAGAACTTTATTCGTTTGGAGCGTAATCCTAGTGATGTTGAGCTCATTATGTTTGCCCAGGCTAATAGTGAACATTGTCGCCACAAGATTTTTAATTCATCTTGGACTATTGATGGCGAGGATCAAGAGCGCTCATTGTTTGCGATGATCCGGAACACGCATCAATTACGACCTGAAGGTACGATTGTTGCTTACTCGGATAACTCCGCCATTATGGAAGGGTGCGAATCTGAAACTTGGGCTCCCCAAGCCGGCAATCAGCGCTATGAAAAAGATATACGCTTAGTCCACACCTTAATGAAAGTTGAGACCCACAATCATCCAACGGCGATTGCACCTTTTCCCGGCGCATCTACAGGAGCTGGGGGAGAAATTCGGGACGAGGGGGCAACTGGAATTGGTGGTCGACCGAAAGCGGGTCTTACCGGTTTTTCCGTTTCCAATTTGAACATTCCTGGTACAGATTTACCGTGGGAAAGTGAAAAGTATGGCAAGCCCGAACGCATTGCTACTCCTTTGCAAATCATGATAGATGGTCCTTTGGGTGGTGCTGCCTTTAATAATGAGTTTGGTCGACCTATCTTGGGTGGTTATTTCCGCGTCTTTGAGCAAACCTTAGGCGGCATTCGTCGTGGTTATCACAAACCCATCATGATCGCTGGGGGCATTGGTAGTATTGATTCTATTCACACGCACAAGAAGCCAATTAAGGCTGGGCATCTACTCATACAGCTAGGTGGTCCTGGTATGCGTATCGGAATGGGTGGCGCAACTGGTAGCTCTGTTGCTACCGGTACTAATACGGCAGATTTAGATTTTGATTCAGTTCAACGCGGCAATCCAGAAATGGAACGCCGCGCGCAAGAGGTGATTAATGCCTGTCGAGCAATGGGGGAGAAAAACCCGATTGTCTCTATCCATGATGTGGGTGCAGGCGGCCTATCTAATGCTTTTCCTGAACTAGCAGATGGTGCTGGCTTGGGTGCACAATTTCAATTGCGGAATATTCCACTTGAAGAAAGTGGTATGAGTCCTGCTGAAATCTGGTGCAACGAATCACAAGAGCGTTATGTTCTTGCGATTGAATCAAAAGATTTGGAATTATTTAAATCTTTGTGTGAGCGTGAGCGCTGTTTGTTCGCTGTGGTTGGCGAAGCTACGACCGAACGTCAGCTTCAGTTAAGCGATTCAAATCAAGACCCTAACACCGATGCAGCTCTCCCAATTAATATGCCGATGGAAGTACTGCTTGGTAAGCCACCGCGCATGCATCGCAATGTGATTCGACTAAACCAAGTTTTTTCAGAGCTTGATGTGACTGATGTTGATCTGGCGCAGTGCATCGCCTGGGTATTGCAGCAACCCACCGTTGCAAGTAAATCTTTTTTGATTACTATCGGCGATAGAACTGTTGGCGGCTTAAATTCGCGCGATCCATTTGTCGGCCCATGGCAAGTTCCCGTTGCTGATTGCGCTGTAACACTGATGGATTACAAAGGTTATCGCGGTGAAGTAATGACTATGGGTGAGAGAACTCCCCTGGCCGTGATTGATGCTCCAGCGGCTGCGCGGATGGCCGTCGGTGAGGCCTTAACTAATTTATTGGCTGCCGATATCAACAGCCTGCAAGATGTAAAGCTATCCGCAAACTGGATGGCGGCATGCGGTTTGGCTGGTGAAGATGCCAAGCTCTATGATTCTGTTCAGGCTATCGGGATGGATCTCTGTCCAGCATTGGGAATTTCAATTCCAGTCGGGAAAGATTCTTTATCCATGGCTACAGAATGGCGTGATGGTGATCAGTCCAAGAAAGTTGTTTCACCAGTTAGCTTAATTATTTCAGCTTTTGCATCTGTCATAGATGTTCGTAAAACATTAACTCCCACCTTGCAGACCAAAGATGCTGACGGTATCGCCTTGGACACTGAATTAATTCTGATTGATCTTGGTCGCGGTAAAAATCGCATGGCCGGCAGCATCCTTTCCCAAGTGTTAAATCAATCGGGTAAGACTGCGCCCAATGTTGACTATCCTGAAGACATAAACGCTCTTGCCTCTGCCGTTATTGAACTGCGCAAGGAACACCAGATTCTGGCATATCACGATCGCTCTGATGGTGGCTTATTTGCTTGCGTAGCTGAAATGGCATTTGCTTCACATTGCGGCATTTCCATTAATGTGGACATGATTGCAGTTGATGTTGACCAGGAGTCGGATTATGGTGATGCCAAAAATTGGGCGCAGCAGATTTCAGGACGCCGCCATGAACAAACACTACGCGCCCTATTTAATGAGGAATTAGGGGCGGTAATTCAGGTGCGCAGAATTGATCGGGATGCTGTATTTGCAATCCTGCGCAAGCTCGGTCTGAGTGCATTTAGTCATGTGATCGGCAAACCGAATGCTAATGGCCGCATTGAAATTTGGCGTGATGCAAAAAATATCTTTGCCGAGCCTAGAGAGGTCCTGCAAAAGTTATGGACCAATACTAGCTATCAAATTGCGCGCCTACGTGACAATCCAGCTTGTGCTGATAGTGAATTTCAATTGCTTGATGACCCAACGGATCCTGGGATGTCGCCAAAACTGACATTTGATCCGTCTGATGATGTTGCAGCTCCTTTTATTCACAAAAATATAAGGCCGAAAGTTGCAATTTTGCGGGAGCAGGGCGTTAACTCCCATGTTGAGATGGCCTACGCTATCAATTGGGCTGGCTTTGACAGTTATGACGTGCATATGTCAGATTTGCTCTCTGGCAAGGCAAGACTGCAGGATTTTCGCGGTTTAATTGCCTGCGGTGGCTTTAGCTACGGCGATGTTTTAGGTGCCGGTGAGGGCTGGGCTAAAACCATCCTATTTAATCAGCAATTGCGTGATCAGTTTTCCGCCTTCTTCACTCGCCAAGATAGTTTTGCACTAGGAGTATGCAATGGCTGTCAGATGATGAGCAATCTTTCGGGGATTATCCCTGGCGCAGATGCATGGCCAAAATTTACCCGTAATCAATCAGAGCAGTATGAGGCACGCTTGGTAATGGCTGAAGTTTTGGCTTCACCATCGATCTTTACGCAGGGTATGGAAGGTAGTCAACTTCCAATTGCTATTGCTCATGGAGAGGGTTTTGCAAATTTTAGTCAGCAGGGCAATTTAGTGAGCCTGCTGAACCAGGGGTTGACGGCATTACGCTTTGTGGATAATCACGGCAATCCAACAGAAACTTACCCAATGAATCCAAATGGGTCGCCTGAGGGGTTGACTGGAGTTACCACCCCCGATGGTCGCTTCACGGTGATGATGCCTCATCCCGAGCGAGTATTTCGCTCAGTTCAAATGAGCTGGTGCCCTCCAGAGTGGCTCAATATTGAAGGTGGGGCAAGCCCCTGGTTGCGTCTATTCCGTAATGCGCGTCGCTGGGCAGATTAAGATATGCCCATAGGTATGGAGCCAGTTACCTTTTCTGAAAGTGGCGGCGTGCGATATTTGCATTTTGGTAGCGAATTAATTCAAGGTGCAATGCGTATTCGAGATCCAGATGAAATCTATCTGGAATATAACCAGCAGATGATGGCTTGGTTGCTCTTTCTTGAAACTAAGCCCGGTATGCGTGTTGCCCAATTGGGTCTTGGTACTGGTGCCCTAACTAAATTCCAACATCGTTACTGCTCTGCCGTCAAAACAACTGTTGTCGAATTAAATCCCGCAGTGATTGTTTCTGCGCGGAGCATGTTTTTTACTCCGGATGATGATCGACGTTTGGAAACGTTACAAGCCGATGCAAAGTCATTCGTTCAACTTCAGAAGCAAAAAAATCAATATGATGCCGTTCAAGTTGATCTTTATGATGCAATTTGTGACGGCCCAGCAGCGAGCTCACTAGAGTTCTATAAAGGTTGTTACAGCTTACTCAAGTCTCCAGGTGTAATGACAGTAAATCTCTTTTCGCGACACAAAAGTTTTGATATTAACCTGCAAAATATTTGTGAAGCTTTTTCTAATAGAGTCTTACTGTTTCCTGAGTCACATGATTGTAATGTTGTGGCTATTGCATTTAAAGGCCCTAAACTTGAGGTTGAGTGGAAGGAAGTATCTAAGAGGGCAAGGCTAATTCTCGAAAAGACTGGCTTACCAACAAATACTTGGGTATCGGGCATAGCTCGAGAAAATGCCCGCCAGGAAAGCAAGCTTTCTATTTAATGGATTCTCAATAAATAATTTGAGTGAAGCATTAAAAAAGGCGATCAGATGATCGCCTTTTTTACGCCCCAACAACGATGGGGAGAATTCAATGTACTAGATTGTTACCGTATCCGCAACATCACTAAATGACTTCAGCTTGTCAAAGCTCATGTACTTGTAAACTTCGGCAGACTTAGCATTCAGAGCCTGCACTTGCTCCAAGTACTCAGCAGGGGTAGGTAAGCGACCCAGTAAAGCTGCAACAGAAGCCAGCTCAGCAGAAGCCAAGAATACGCGCGTATCAATACCTAAGCGGTTAGGGAAGTTACGTGTCGAGGTAGAGACGGCTGTAGAACCCTTACGGATTTGAGCTTGATTACCCATACATAATGAACAACCAGGGCTTTCCATCCGTGCACCTGCAGCACCTAACATGCCGTAATAGCCTTCTTCCATCAAGACCATGGCGTCCATCTTGGTTGGAGGTGCAACCCACAAACGCGTAGGCATGTCCTTTTTGCCTTGCAATACCTGACCTGCAGCACGGAAGTGGCCAATATTGGTCATACAGGAGCCGATAAACACTTCATCAATCTTCTCGCCAGCAACTTCCGATAATACTTTGACATCATCTGGGTCATTGGGGCAAGCAAGAATAGGCTCTTTAATTTCATCAATATTGATTTCAATGATTTCAGCGTAGTCAGCATTCTCATCAGCCTTGAGGAGTTGTGGGTTTGCAATCCACGCTTCCATAGCCTTGATGCGGCGACCCAATGTGCGCTTATCTTCATAGCCATTCGCAATCATCCATTTCATTAAAGTAATGTTTGACTGCATGTACTCGATGATCGGCTCTTTATTGAGATGAACGGTACAGCCACCAGCAGAGCGTTCAGCTGAGGCATCAGACAATTCAAAAGCTTGTTCAACTTTCAGGTCTGGTAGACCCTCAATCTCCAAAATGCGACCTGAGAAAACATTCTTCTTGCCTTGTTTTTCAACGGTCAGTAAACCCTTTTTGATTGCATATAAAGGAATGGCATTCACAAGATCACGCAGGGTGATGCCGGGTTGCATTTTGCCTTTGAAGCGAACCAATACAGACTCAGGCATATCCAAAGGCATAACACCTGTAGCAGCAGCAAACGCTACTAGGCCTGAGCCAGCAGGGAACGAAATACCAATTGGAAAACGAGTATGGCTATCGCCACCAGTGCCGCAAGTGTCGGGCAACAAGAGGCGGTTTAACCAGCTATGTATTACGCCATCGCCTGGGCGTAATACAACGCCACCGCGATTGGTCATGAATGGCGGTAATTCATGCTGTGTGCGAATATCGACTGGTTTTGGATACGCAGAAGTGTGGCAGAAGGACTGCATTACGAGGTCAGATGAGAATCCTAGGCAAGCCAAGTCTTTCAACTCATCGCGAGTCATTGGACCGGTAGTATCTTGAGAGCCAACAGTCGTCATGCGTGGCTCGCAATAAGTTCCAGGGCGAACACCTGTGCCTTCAGGCAGACCACAAGCACGACCAACCATTTTTTGCGCCAAACTAAAACCTTTTTTATTGTCAGGCGCGCTAACTGGTAAGCGGAATTCAGTTGACGCTGGCAAACCAAGTGCGGCACGTGCCTTAGCTGTCAGGCCGCGACCAACGATCAGCGGAATGCGACCGCCTGCACGAACTTCATCCAAAATGACTGGTGATTTGAGGGAGAAGCTAGTGATTTCAGCACCATTTTTAAATACTTTGCCTTCATAAGGGCGAAGCTCAATCTCATCACCCATATTCATTTGTGAAACATCTAATTCAATCGGCAGGGCGCCAGAGTCTTCCATTGTGTTGAAGAAAATAGGTGCAATATTTGTACCGAGACAGACGCCTCCAAAACGTTTGTTTGGTACAAAGGGGATGTCCTGACCAGTCCACCAAAGTACAGAATTAGTAGCCGATTTACGTGAGGACCCTGTACCAACAACGTCGCCTACATAGGCAATTTGATTGCCTTTTTTCTGTAGAGCGGCGATTTGCTTCATTGGCCCGCGAATACCAGTCTCGTCTGGCTCAATACCTGGGCGAGGATTCTTTAGCATGATCGTTGCATGCAATGGGATATCTGGGCGACTCCACGCGTCAGGTGCTGGAGAAAGATCGTCTGTATTGGTCTCACCAGTAACTTTAAATACAGTGAGCTTCATGATTTCCGGGACGGCAGGGCGACTGGTGAACCACTCAGCATTGGCCCAACTTTGCATAACTGCCTTAGCGTTTGCGTTGCCTTTTTCAGCAAGCTCTTGCACATCGTTGAAATAATCAAACATCAGCAGTGTTTTCTTGAGCGCTTCTGCGGCAGCGGCGCCACATTCAGCATCTGTCAACAGATCAACCAATGGCTTGATGTTGTAGCCACCGAGCATTGTGCCCAATAATTCGGTTGCCATCAATTTTGAAATAAGCGGCGACTTTGCGCTACCTTTGGCAACAGAATCTAAAAACTCAGCCTTTAGCTTTGCAGCGTCATCAACGCCAGCAGGAACGCGGTGGGTAATAAGCTCTACAAGCTCGGCTTCTTTTCCTTTTGGAGGATTTTTTAATAGTTCAACCAGCTGGGCTGTTTGATCCTTGGTGAGTGGAAGGGCTGGGATGCCAATGGCTGCGCGTTCGGCAACATGGGCGTTGTAGGCTTCTAACATCGTATTTCCTATGGGGTAAGTGTTATCAACAGAAAAGACCAAGCGGGAAAGCGTTCCCGATCATCATCATTGTAAATCCTTGGGCTTACTCTGGATATGGATTTACTACTGAATTTCGTCAAAATGACCCAAAAAAGGGCTTAAATAACCTGTTCATCTTTAAGCGACCAAATCAAGGCGAGTACCCAGCCAATTAAAGACCACCCAAAAATAGGTTTAGGGCAAAAATTGCACCCGTATTAGCCCTTTTTCTATTAAAAGCAATCGCAAATGGCAGAAAATAAAAGAGCGAAATAACGCTGATCAGAACTGCAAATATTAGGCGCATTTTCAGGATGTTACCTTTCCCTGGCCCAGGTTTGAGTTCTCCCCAGCAAGGGTATGCCTATGTATGCACGAACATCAAGCTTATTTCCCCTATCTTTTAGAGTCGCTTCTGCGTGATAGATCTCACCATCATCCGGGTCAAGGATGCGCCCACTGCTGTAGTGATCCCCATTATTTTTAAGTCCAGTGAGAATTTCCATACCCAAGACTGGTTTTCCTTTGCGCTCATCTGTGCATTTTTCACAAGTAGGCAGGGCACTTGGATCAAGGATTTGCTTAACAACGCCGCTATACAGTCCACCTTTTAGAGTAATTTGTATTAGTGCTGCTGGCTGGTTTGTTTCGTCATCAAAGGTTTTCCAAATACCAGTAATTACACCTTCATCTTCGGCAAATGATGATTGAGGCCCAAGAAAACAGGATAGACCTAGAACTAGGAGGATTTGAATCCAATTTTTGATCATTTTTAGACTTTTCCCCCTTTTTGTCGGTATTCATCTTACGGCAGTCAAATTTTCTTAATCTGACATGGCTATCGTTATAATTACTTTTTCCAACAGAGCTTAAGCGATGACCAAATACGTTTTTGTCACTGGTGGTGTGGTTTCTTCCTTGGGGAAAGGAATCGCAGCTGCCTCGCTTGCCGCGATTCTTGAATCCCGCGGCCTGAAAGTCACCCTCCTAAAATTAGACCCTTATATTAACGTTGACCCTGGGACCATGAGTCCGCTGCAACATGGCGAAGTATTTGTTACTGAAGATGGCGCAGAGACTGATCTTGATTTGGGTCATTACGAGCGATTTGTTTCGGCCAAGATGCGCAAGAGCAATAACTTCACCACCGGGCAAATTTATGAGTCCGTTATTAGCAAAGAGCGCCGCGGAGAGTACCTTGGTAAAACAGTGCAAGTTATTCCGCATATCACCAATGAAATTCAAGCATTTGTTGAGCGGGGTGCTAAAGCCAGTCATGATGGGCGCGCTGATATTGCTATCTGTGAAATTGGCGGTACTGTTGGCGATATCGAGTCACTACCTTTTTTAGAGGCTGCCAGGCAGATGAGCCTTCGCTTGCCTCTGCATAGTTGCGCATTTGTTCACCTGACTTTGGTGCCATATATTACTAGCGCAGGCGAGCTTAAAACTAAGCCCACCCAGCATTCAGTTCAGAAATTACGTGAGATTGGCATCATGCCAACCGCTTTACTCTGTCGCGCAGATCGCCCAATCCCCGAAGACGAGCGCGCAAAAATCTCTCTATTCTCGAATGTACGGGAAGATGCCGTGATTTCTGTGTGGGATGTTGATACGATCTACAAAATTCCGGAGATGTTACATGCACAAGGCATGGACGACCTGATTTGTCGTGAGTTAGAAATCAATGCTAAACCTGCTGATTTATCGGTTTGGGCTAACTTGGTTTACCAGATGGCTAACCCCCAGCATGAGGTCACTATCGGCATGGTCGGCAAGTATGTTGAGTTGACAGAATCCTATAAATCTTTAATTGAAGCCTTGCGTCATGCCGGTATTCACACTCATACCCGCGTGAATATTAACTATATTGATTCCGAGCAAATTGAGAAGGATGGCATTGACTGTCTTAATAAGCTCGATGCTATATTAGTTCCCGGCGGATTTGGTAAAAGAGGTACCGAAGGCAAAATTGCTGCAATTCGCTATGCCCGTGAGAACAAAATACCTTATCTTGGTATTTGCCTGGGTATGCAATTAGCGGTGATTGAGTTTGCAAGACACGTAGCGAATATTGCACAAGCTAATAGCACTGAATTTGCTCCTGAAACTGATAACCCCGTCGTCGCTTTAATTACCGAATGGCTTGATCGCGAAGGTCGTGTTGAGAAGCGGAGCAATGAATCCGATATGGGTGGAACCATGAGACTTGGCTCACAGCGTTGCCCCGTTAAAGAAGGTACATTGGCGCACACAATTTATGGTTCAGAGGTTAATGAGCGTCACCGCCATCGCTATGAGGTTAATAATGCCTATGTTCCGCGCTTGGAGAAGTCTGGTTTGGTTATTTCGGCTCGCACCCCTAATGAATCTTTACCTGAAATGATGGAGTTACCGACTTCGATGCATCCGTGGTTTTTTGGGGTTCAGTTCCACCCCGAGTTCACATCGACGCCGCGTGATGGTCACCCTTTATTCTCTGCATTTATTGCTGCTGCACTTGCTCATCAACATGCAAATTTGAAAAATTCGGCATAAGGGGGAGGCATGAGTACATTTAAGCTTTGTGGTTTTGATGTTGGCTTACAACATCGTTTCTTCCTAATTGCTGGTCCCTGCGTAATTGAGTCTGAGCAGTCTGCGATTGACATAGCAGGTGAGCTAAAGGAAATCACCACTGCACTACAGATTCCTTTTATTTATAAATCCTCATTCGATAAAGCCAATCGCTCATCCGGCACCTCTTTTCGCGGACTAGGCATGGAAAAAGGTTTGGAAATTTTGGCTAAAGTGAAACGTCAAATTGGCGTTCCAGTTCTTACTGATATCCATGACATTAGCGAGATTGCACCTGTAGCGAATGTAGTGGATGTACTCCAAACGCCAGCCTTTCTTTGTAGGCAAACTGATTTCATCCGCGCATGTGCGCAAAGTGGAAAACCGGTCAATTTTAAAAAAGGTCAGTTCTTATCTCCTCATGAGATGTTGAATGTAATCGATAAAGCCCGTGTAGCTGCTGCAGAAAGAAGTCTCCCTGATCAATTTATGGTTTGCGAGCGGGGCGCATCTTTTGGCTACAACAACTTAGTGTCTGACATGCGCAGTTTGGCTATTTTGCGAGAGTCCAAAGCGCCGGTAGTGTTCGACGCAACCCATTCCGTCCAATTGCCTGGAGGACAAGGTCATTCCAGTGGCGGTCAACGCGAGTTTGTTCCAGTGCTTGCACGTGCTGCGGCTGCAGTTGGTATCAGCGGCTTATTTATGGAAACCCATCCTGAACCTGCTAAAGCACTCTCCGATGGTCCCAATGCCGTTCCATTAAATCGTATGCGCGAACTACTGGAGTCCGTGCTTGCAATTGATTCGGTAGTGAAGAGAACTGGCTCATTCTTAGAAGACAGTTTTAAGTAGTATTTAATTAATTATGTAATTAGGAGAAGTTGGATGAGCGCTATCGTTGACATCATTGGTAGGGAAATTTTAGATTCACGCGGAAACCCAACGGTGGAGTGTGACGTCCTCCTTGAATCAGGGGTTATGGGACGCGCTGCCGTACCATCAGGAGCCTCCACAGGCTCTCGTGAAGCCATTGAACTGCGTGATGGTGATAAAGCACGCTACCTTGGCAAGGGCGTTCTAAAGGCTGTTCAGCATATTAATATTGAAATTGCAGAATCAATTTTGGGTCTAGATGCTACCGAACAGGCTTTTTTAGATCACACCCTCAATGAACTAGATGGAACCCATAACAAAGCACGCTTGGGCGCCAATGCAACTCTAGCTGTTTCCATGGCTGTAGCAAGGGCAGCGGCCGAAGAGGCTGGCTTGCCCTTGTATCGCTATTTTGGAGGCTCTGGCTCCATGCAATTACCCGTCCCAATGATGAATATTGTTAACGGCGGCGCCCATGCTAATAACAGTTTAGACATCCAAGAATTTATGATCATGCCGGTTGGCGCACAAAGCTTCCGAGAGGCTTTGCGTTGCGGCGCAGAAATTTTTCATGAACTGAAGAAAATTATTGGCTCTCAAGGCATGCCAACAACTGTTGGTGACGAAGGTGGTTTTGCGCCCAACTTTAAGAGTAACCAAGAGTGCTTACAAACAATTATGAAAGCCATCGAGGGCGCTGGCTACCAAGCCGGAGATGATGTTTTATTGGCTCTTGATTGCGCTGCTAGTGAGTTTTATAAGGATGGAAAATACCACCTATCAGGCGAAGGCCTTCAACTGACGTCAAGTGAGTTCTCTGATTATCTTGGCAACTTAGCAGACCAATTCCCGATTGTTTCTATAGAAGATGGGATGCATGAGGGAGACTGGGATGGTTGGGCTGATATCACTAGGAAGCTTGGCAAAAAAATTCAATTAGTTGGCGATGATCTTTTTGTTACCAATACCCGAATTCTGAAAGAAGGGATCGAGAAAGAGATTGCTAACTCAATTCTGATCAAGATTAATCAGATCGGCACGTTGACTGAGACTTTTGCCGCCATTGAGATGGCTAAGCGTGCTAATTACACAGCGGTAATTTCCCATCGCTCGGGAGAAACTGAAGACAGTACGATTGCTGATATCGCTGTTGGTACGAACGCTGGCCAAATTAAAACTGGCTCTCTATCGCGTTCTGATCGGATTGCTAAATACAATCAACTTTTGCGCATTGAAGAAGACTTGGGAGATATTGCCAGCTATCCTGGAAAATCAGTTTTCTATAACCTTAAGCATTAATAAACTTCAGCCAGATCAATTTTTAACTATGCGGATTGTCATCTACTCAATGTTGGTATTACTCATGGCAATCCAATATCCTCTGTGGCTGGGGAAGGGTGGTTGGCTTAAGGTTTATGAGATGGAGCGCCAGCTTGAGCTCCAAGGAGCTAAGAATAGTGCTTTAAGCTTAAGAAATGCTAAATTGTCGGGTGACGTCAAAGATCTAAAAGACGGCACAAGGGCAATTGAAGAGCGTGCCAGAGTTGAGCACGGCATGATTAAAGATGGCGAGTTTTTTGTACAAATTCTGCCTAACGATAAATCTCAGACGGCAACCACTATCAAGCAGTAATCTAGTGCCCCCTTGTTGGCGGACGAGTTGCATCACTTAATAATTCCGTTTTAAATACTTGGCGGCAATCAACTGCATCAAATTTGTAAATCTTTCCGCAAAATTCACAAGCTGTTTCCACTTCTCCTTGCTCAGCAATAATCTCTTCAACTTCTTGTTCGCCAAGCATTCTCAAAACGTCTGCAACTTTAATGCGGGAACAGCTACAGGAAAATTGTATCTTTCTTGCAGGAAAGCTGCGAACGCCATAGTGTGTGGACTCCTCAAGGAACAGACGACGCAGAATAACTTCCGGGGGCAGACCTAACAACTCTTTATTCGTAATAGTTCCGCCAAGGATTTGAATTCGATTCCAACCTTCAGCCGCCTCCAGTGGATCTAAATGTGCATGACCGCCCGAATCTGGGAGCCGCTGCAGCAATAAACCGCCAACATGCTCTTCATCTGAGCTTAACCAGATACGGGTATCTAGTTGCTCAGAATTTTGCATGTACAGAGCAATGGCCTCAGACACGTTTGTAACGGCCCTGACTGACTTGCCAACATGCTCTTGGAGAGAAACTATTCCTTGATAGGGTGGCTTACCTGGCTCGCGCTTGGCTGGGTCTAGTGTTATGACTAGTCGACCGGTATTGCTAGCATCTAGCAGCTGACCTAAACTTGCATCCAAAGGAATTTCTGAGGCATCAACCGATAGTTTTACGGTTGCCCTCATGGTTAGATCGGACTTACACTCGACAACCAGCAGTTGGATTGGCCCTTTGCTCTGAGCCTGAATAATCAACGTACCCTCAAACTTGAGGTTAGCGGTCAATAGCGTGGCTGCACCGACAAAATCCCCTAAGATCTTGCGAACGGCAGGGGGGTCATTACGATGCTCCAAAACGGCCTGCCAGGCGGCTCCAATAGAGACAATTTCCCCTCGAACAGGGGCGCCATCACACATAAAAACCAATAGTTCGTCCATATATTCAAAGTATCCACGATTTTTTGAAAAATAGACTGGGTCAAGACTGACCTGAGATAATGTAGTTTATGCATATTCGTACACGTTTCGCCCCCAGTCCAACGGGCTTTATTCATTTGGGCAATCTTCGCAGTGCCTTATATCCTTGGGCCTTTGCTCGTCACAATAAAGGTGATTTCATTCTGAGGATTGAAGATACCGATCTGGAGCGCTCTTCCCAAGAAGCGGTTGATGTCATTATCGAAGGAATGGCATGGTTAGGGCTGGATTTGGATGAGGGTCCCATCTACCAAATGCAACGTATTGATCGCTATCGTGAGGTCCTAAGGCTGATGCTGGACTCAGGCCTGGCCTATCCCTGCTATATGAGTGAAGATGAGCTAAATCGATTGCGCGACCAGCAAATGGCCAATAAAGAAAAGCCTCGCTATAACGGCTTATGGCGTCCTGAGCCAGGTAAAACTCTTCCACCAATCCCTCAGGGTGTGGAGCCAGTGATTCGCTTTAAAAATCCACTAGAAGGTTCCGTGATTTGGAATGATGCCGTAAAAGGTAGTATTGAAATCAACAACGAGGAACTTGATGACCTTGTCATTGCGAGGCCGGACGGCACTCCTACCTATAACTTTTGTGTGGTGGTTGATGATCTCGATATGAATATTACCCACGTTATTCGTGGTGATGACCATGTGAATAATACCCCGCGTCAAATTAACATCATGAAGGCTTTAGGGGGTACTCCGCCTGTTTATGCCCATTTACCAACGGTTCTTAATGACGCCGGTGAAAAAATGAGTAAGCGTAATGGCGCAATGAGTGTGCGTGATTATCAAAAAGCTGGCTATTTACCTGAGGCAGTTCTCAACTATCTAGCACGTCTTGGCTGGTCTCATGGTGACGCTGAAGTATTTACCAAGGAGCAGTTCGTTGATTGGTTTGACTTAGCCAATCTTGGGCGCTCACCAGCGCAACACAACCCTGAAAAATTACTCTGGCTAAACCATCAATACATCCAAAATGCTGATCCCATTGAGTTGGCTGAAGTTGCAAAACCATTTGCACATGCCCTAGGCATTGATACTGATCATGGCCCTGACTTTGTTCAAGTGGTTGCCTTGCTAAAAGATCGTGCTAACACCTTAATTGAGATTGCTGAAGGTGCAAAACTTTTTTATCTGCCCTCACCATCATTCACTGCCGATCAAATAAACGCAAATATTCTAGAGGCTATCAGACCCGCTTTGAGTGATCTCATTGAGGCCATCCAAACCTCTGAGTCAACAAAAGAGGGTTATGCGGCTGCATTTAAGGTTGTGCTTGCTAAACATCAGCTCAAGATGCCAGCTTTGGCAATGCCTGTGCGTTATGCCTTATTTGCCACCACACAGACGCCTGCCATTGATTCTGTCTTGGTTGTGCTTGGTAAAGAGGAGGCTATAAAGCGCTTATCCAAGGTGCTTCAATAGGCAATTTGCGCATTCGCAGCAAAATAGGATAAAATCTTGGATTGTTTTGAATGTCTTGTAGTTTGATCGCGAGATTTAGGGGGTATAGCTCAGCTGGGAGAGCGCTTGCATGGCATGCAAGAGGTCAGCGGTTCGATCCCGCTTATCTCCACCAAGGTTTAAAATAAGTAGCGCATTAGCAGTCCAGGTCCCCATCGTCTAGAGGCCTAGGACATCACCCTTTCACGGTGAGTACGGGGGTTCGAATCCCCCTGGGGACGCCAAAAATATTGGCTAGTTGTTGCAGTAAGTGACACAAGTAGAAAGCGTTGTAATTTGGAGCGGTAGTTCAGTTGGTTAGAATATCGGCCTGTCACGCCGAGGGTCGCGGGTTCGAGTCCCGTCCGCTCCGCCAAATGCATATTAAAAAGGCCCTTATTGAACTGACCCACAAAAGTTGGACAGTTTAATTAGGTTAGCACGAGGGATTGAGTTCGGTAATTAACCGGGCTCAATCCCTTCAGTTTTTGTTTGATCCGATCATGGTTGTAATAGTCGATATATT
>NZ_JACVPL010000014.1 GCF_018881925.1 Polynucleobacter sp. Latsch14-2
CACCGCTCCCACATTAAAGCCTTCTGGGTGGCCGTGTAATAGATTCGAGGTCGTTGTTTCATGAGCAACACTCCTTTTGCTTACGCAGTTTGTAGTGTGTTGCATCGATCGGTTGAATTCAAGGTCGAAAGCAGTCGCTTTAATGATCAAAAGTATGATGAATTTAGGACAAATTTCTCTGATAGTTTTTAGAGATGCATAAATAATTAGTGTTCCTTGAGTTATTCGTGATTCATTTTTTTTTGCATAAACATTTATCTTGAAGGTTCTAGAGATCAGGCTTTTTGTGGCTTCTAGCCAAAACACACTAAAATAATCAGTAATAAATTATTGATTAAAAGTGTCTGTGGAAACTCAAAAAAAGAAAAGATTAGCGGTAGCTCCCATGATGGATGGGAGCGATATAGTTATTTGAGCCATACATATAAAGGATGCTGCTCTAAAAAAACCAATTTAGGGTAAATTTAGGGCAAATGCCAATCTTACTTTTTTAGTCAACATCAAGGAATATCTCTTTTTATTCGCGTACAAAATGAAATTGTGCTGTAGTTAAATTTATTTCAGAACGTATCTATGACATTTCATCTTTCTGGTTGTATGAGGGCTGGCGTTACAAATGACTCTCTTGTGGACCACACTTCGGGGTAGTTTTTAATTACCCGCATTCAAAGACCGCTATTTAGCGCGTATTTTGGGAATTAATGGCACTTTCTTGGTGCATAAGCCCCATGGTAGTGATTTCTTTTATTTGCACCATCTTGAAACATCCTCTAATCATTTCAGGCGGTAGGTATGTGTGCCCATCTGATTAATTTACTCAAGAGGTGAGAGATGAAACGTAGATCAATTTTGAAGTTATCAGCATTAGCAGCGGCTTTAAGTTTTGCAGGCTTTAGTCATTTAGCAATAGCTCAAAGCAAAGAACCAATTAAGGTCGGTATTTTGCATTCCTTGTCTGGAACCATGGCAATTTCTGAAACATCACTAAAAGATATGGATTTGATGGTGATTGATCAGATTAACAAGAGTGGTGGTGTTTTAGGTCGCAAGCTTGAACCAGTAGTCGTTGACCCAGCCTCAAATTGGCCATTATTTGCAGAGAAGGCGCGACAGCTCTTAACTAAAGATAAGGTTTCGGTTGTTTTTGGTTGCTGGACTTCTGTCTCACGTAAATCTGTATTGCCGGTCTTTGAAGAACTCAATGGCTTGCTCTTTTATCCCGTGCAGTACGAGGGCGAAGAAATGTCTCGTAATGTGTTCTATACCGGTGCTGCACCAAACCAGCAGGCTATTCCAGCCGTTGAGTACCTAATGAGCAAAGAAGGTGGTGGCGCTAAGCGCTGGGTTCTCTTGGGAACTGACTATGTCTACCCACGCACTACAAATAAAATCTTGCGCGCTTTCTTGCATTCAAAGGGCGTAAAGGATGATGATATTCAAGAAACTTACACACCATTTGGTTTCTCTGATTACCAGACTATTGTTGCCAATATAAAGAAATTCTCCCAGGGCGGTAAGACTGCGGTTGTATCTACCATTAATGGCGACTCAAACGTTCCTTTCTATAAAGAGTTGGGTAATGCTGGCTTAAAAGCTAAAGATGTTCCAGTAGTAGCATTTTCTGTTGGCGAGGAAGAGCTACGCGGTGTTGATACCAAGCCCTTGGTTGGTCAGCTAGCCGCATGGAACTACTTCATGTCCATTAAGAATCCAATTAACGACGAATGGAAAAAACAATGGGCAGCTTACTCTACCGAGAAGAAACTTCCAGGCGCAAGCAAGCCTTTGACTGATGACCCAATGGAAGCAAGCCGTACTGGTATCTTGATGTGGAAAGCGGCCGTTGAAAAAGCAGGAACTACTGATGTTGATGCTGTGCGTAAAGCAATGATTGGCCAAAAACTCAACACTCCAAGTGGTTATCTTGAAGTGATGGGCGCTAATCACCATTTATCTAAGCCAGTTATGATCGGCGAGATCAAGGCGGATGGCCAGTTCAATGTGATTTACAAAACTCCTACAGCTATTCCAGCTAAGCCTTGGAGTCAGTACATCGACGGTAATGCAGGCAAGCCTGATTCAGTACAGTAATTTTCAATAGGATTTCCCTCCCTCATTTGAGGGAGGGCTTTCAAAACTTATTTATGAAATTCCCATTTTTTTCAAAACTAATCTTTTCGGCTATTTGTATTTTTGCTTGCGGGATTACTTTTGCAAAAATTAGCGTTGGAGATTTAAAGCCCCTATTTACTGATAACTTTGACGCCAAAGTTAAGGTTGTTCAGAGCCTATCGAAAGAGGGTAGCCCTGAGGCATTAGACATTCTTCAGGCTTTAAGTTCTGAAAGTCTTTTCTTGTCGCCACAGGGTGTTGTCATTCAAAAAGGCGATCAGCATATCGATCCTTTGACCGGACAAGCTGCTTCTGTAAAGTCAGAAGAGCTGCAAGATGTAGTTTTGAATAATCAATTGCGCGGTAAAGTAGATAACGCATTGCTGGGTTTACAGTTAGCGTCCACAGATCCTCAGATTCGCGCAAAGGCTATAGATGCGTTAATTAAAGATCCTGAGCCAGATACCTTTCCTCTAGTAGAAAAATTGCTTATTTCTGAGCAGGATCCCGCACTAAAGCCAAAAGTAGAAAAGCTTTGGGCCCTTCTAGCTTTGCAATCTGATAACCAAGAATCCAAATTAAAAGCTATCGAGCTACTTGGTGATAGTGGTGATCCGCAGGTTGCTGCATTACTGGCGCCTTTAGCAAAAGAGGGCGGTCCAGTGCAGGAGGCAGCTGAAAAAGCGATAGCCAAAATTAAGAAATCGGAGTTTAGTGGCGAAATTCTTGGTAATGTGATTGCTGGTTTAAGTTATGGAAGTGTCCTATTGCTTTGCGCTCTTGGCTTGGCCATTACTTACGGCTTAATTGGGGTCATTAACATGGCGCATGGTGAGTTCCTGATGGTCGGTGCTTACGCAACTTATGTTGTACAAGGATTTTTTAGGCAATATGCACCAGGTTATTTGGACTGGTATTTATTATTTGCCTTACCGGTAGCCTTTTTATCTGCAGCACTCGTTGGCATATTGATCGAAAGAACGGTGATCAAATTTTTGTACGGTCGCCCCTTGGAAACCTTGCTAGCTACATTTGGCGTAAGCTTGCTCATGATCCAGATGACAAGGACTATTTTTGGGGCACAAAACGTTGAGGTCGCTAACCCAATTTGGATGTCTGGTGCTATGCAGGTATTACCTAATTTGGTTGTACCTTATAACCGCATCATTATTTTTGCTTTTGCGATTGCAGTAGTGATCGTCACTTGGCTAGTTCTGAATAAAACTCGTCTAGGGCTTTTCGTTAGAGCAGTTACACAGAATCGCACTATGGCCGCGTGCGTGGGTGTCAAAACAATTCGGGTGGATATGTATGCCTTTGCATTTGGTGCTGGTATTGCAGGCTTAGGAGGCGTTGCTCTTTCTCAGATTGGTAATGTTGGACCTGACTTGGGCCAAAGCTATATTGTTGATTCTTTCATGGTAGTTGTCCTAGGTGGCGTTGGTCAGCTTGCGGGCACTATTTATGGTGCATTTGGGCTGGGCATCACAAGCAAGTTACTTGAGCCTTTCATTGGCGCTGTACTGGCTAAGATTGCCATCCTGATATTCATCATTATCTTTATTCAAAGACGTCCCCAAGGCCTCTTCGCGTTAAAAGGCAGGAGCGTTGATTAATTATGGATATTAAAAAACTTGCCCCTTCTTCAAGCTTTAGCTTAAAGGTTCCTGAGCGGGAATCGATTCTTAGTAGGCGCGCTTATATTGCCTTGGTTGCATTGACGCTTTGTGTATTAATTGGGGTGCCGATATTCTCCTTGGTGGTGCCAGAGACAAGTATGTTTTTTATGTCCGCCTATGCGCTAAGCTTGATTGGTAAGATCATGTGTTTTGCCATTGCGGCATTAGCACTGGATTTAGTTTGGGGCTATTGTGGAATTTTGAGTTTAGGCCATGGCTTATTTTTTGCCATTGGTGGATACATCATGGGTATGTACCTGATGCGTCAGATTGGCACAGAGGGCGTCTATAAAAGTGAATTGCCTGACTTTATGGTTTTCTTAGACTGGAAAGAATTGCCTTGGTTTTGGAAGGGCAGTGAGCATTTTTGGTGGATGTTGTTAATGTTAATTCTGGTGCCGGGGGTTATTTCTTGGATCTTTGGATATTTTGCTTTCCGATCCAGAATTAAAGGGGTTTACTTCTCGATCATTACTCAAGCCTTAACATACGCCGCCATGCTTCTTTTTTTCAGAAATGAAACAGGGTTTGGTGGCAATAATGGTTTCACGGACTTTAAGCGGATATTGGGTTACTCCATCAGTGCCCCAAGTACTCGAGTCACGCTTTTTATTGTTACTTTCTTAGTCCTGTTAGGCAGCTTTATTCTTTGCCGAGCCCTGGTGACCTCAAAAATGGGAAGGGTGATTACGGCGGTACGGGATGCAGAATCTCGTCTGATGTTCTGTGGTTACAACCCTTTGGGTTACAAGCTCTTCATTTGGGTTCTATCTGCCATCTTATGCGCCATTGCTGGAGCCTTATTTGTTCCGCAGGTTGGCATTATTAATCCTGGAGAGATGTCTCCAACCAATTCGATTGAGATGGCGATCTGGGTTGCGGTAGGTGGTCGCGGCACCTTGCTAGGCCCAATTATTGGCGCTTTTGCTGTGAGCGGGGCTAAGAGTTTCTTTACCACTAACTTTGCAGAATATTGGCTGTTTTTCCTAGGAATGATGTTTGTATTAGTGACCTTATTTCTACCAAATGGATTGCTGGGTATCTATCACAAATTCTTGGTTAAGAAGGGTGGGTCAAAATGAGCGCTCACTTTCTTGAAAAGGGAATCGATACTTCTCATACTGGAATCCTCTATGTAGAAGATTTGTCGGTCAATTTTGATGGCTTTCAGGCCATTAATAAATTGTCATTAACGATTGATGTCGGCGAACTGCGCTGTGTGATTGGGCCCAATGGCGCTGGTAAGACAACCTTAATGGATGTCATTACTGGTAAAACTCGCTCTAACATTGCCGATATTGATGGCTCTGTCTATTTAGGTTCGACCATTGATCTGATGACGATGAACGAGCCACAAATTGCTCAGATTGGGGTGGGTCGAAAATTCCAAAAGCCCACGGTATTTGAGCAACATCCGGTTTGGGAGAATCTTGAATTGGCGATGGCTGGAGATAAATCATGGCATCACTCCTTGATTGCTAAAGTGGATATTGAAGGACGCCAACTAATGGAGGCTGTGCTGGCCCTGACTCAGCTTGAATCAGAGGCTTATCGTCAAGCCGGCCTTCTATCGCATGGTCAAAAGCAGCGCTTAGAGATTGGTATGCTTTTAATGCAGCAGCCCAAGCTGTTGTTGCTTGATGAACCCGTTGCAGGGATGACAGATGAGGAAACTATGCGCTTGGCTGAGCTTTTAAATTCATTGCGTGGTCAGTGCTCGATGATGGTAGTTGAGCATGATATGGAATTTGTTGCTGCTTTAGCTGGCCCAAAAGGTAAGGTTACCGTATTGGCTGAAGGTTCAGTTCTAGCTGAAGGCACTTTGGATGAAGTGAAGCGTGATGAACGCGTAATTGAATCGTATTTAGGACGTTAATCATGCTAATCGTCAAAGATCTCAATCAATATTATGGCGGAAGCCATATTTTGCGTAATGTGAATTTTGAAGTCCCTAAGGGTCAACTAACTAGTTTGCTTGGGCGAAATGGCGTTGGTAAAACTACTTTGCTCAAATCTCTCATGGGTGTAGTTAAAGTAAAGACTGGCTCGATTGCTTGGGGTGGAAAAGAATTGGCTAATCTACCCCCATGGTCTCGGGTAGAGGGTGGATTTGCTTATGTTCCACAGGGCCGAGAAATTTTCCCAAGACTCACGGTCGAAGAAAACCTGCTCATTGGGGCAGCAAAATTCTCAAGCCCAAAAAATATCCCTGGATATATCTACGAGCTATTTCCAATTCTGTCGGATATGAAGGCGCGTCGGGGCGGTGATTTATCAGGAGGTCAACAACAGCAGTTAGCAATTGGGCGTGCATTGATGTCTCAGCCAGAGTTGATCATTTTGGATGAGCCTACCGAGGGTATCCAGCCATCTATCATTCAGGATATTGGGCGCTGTCTTCGTAAATTAGTTGATGAGATGGGTATCACTGTTTTATTGGTAGAGCAGTATTACGATTTTGCAAAAGAGCTCTCAGATAACTATATTGTGATGCGCCGCGGTGAAGTCGTCGCGCAAGGCAAAGGTGCTGATATGGATCTGAATGGTGTTCAGGAGATGATTTCGGTTTAAAGTGGATGCTGAATTCACTGAAATGGTTTAACCACATGTTTTTGGCTCCAGATAACGCAGTAAAGCAGCTATTCAGGTCTCTAAGCCCTAATTGGATGGCTAAGCTGAGCCTATCTTATGAGCGCACCCCCATTGGTACTGTCCTTAAGAAAAGTTTGCATGAGGGACCACTGCGAGTCCAGAAAGCCTTGTACCCAGAAGGCGACGATATCTGTCACACAGTCATCATTCACCCGCCAGCAGGCATCGCAGGGGGTGATACTTTAGATATCCAGGTTGCAGTTGGCAAAGGTAGTCATGTAGTCCTATCCACTCCAAGTGCCACTAAATGGTACAAATCATTTAAAAATCCTGCGACCCAAAATGTTCAATTTGAGCTTGGTGAGAATGCCAAATTAGATTGGCTACCCCAAGAGAATCTTTTTTTCAAGGGCGCAAACTCGAACCTTATTACCAAGCTAAATCTTCCGGCTAGTGCTTCCTTTATTGGTTGGGATGCCTTAATGCTGGGCCGTCACGCCTCTGGAGAGGAGTGGTCAAGCGGGCATATACATCTATTGAATGAAATACGTCGGGATGGACAGTTAATTTGGATTGAAAATGGCCATATTGATGCCGAGGATCCATATTCAAAGTCACTGCCTCAATTGGGTTCATGGCCCGTATGTGCAACTTTATTGGCACTAGGACCTCAGTGCTCCAATCATTTAGCGGAAAACCTTTCTGAAATGATGCCGTGGACCAATTCAATAAGAGCCGGTGTAACGTTAATGCCGCAAGGGATAGTAATAGTGCGTGCTGTCTCGATAGATATTGAGATGGCTAGAAATTTTATGATTGATGTTTGGTCCAAATTAAGACCAATCATTCATGGTGTGCCAGCTCAGCCATTACGGCTTTGGGCTTCTTAGGATTGTTATAGGTGAGATATGGAATTAACTCCACGCGAAAAAGATAAATTACTAATATTCACAGCAGCACTCCTAGCGGAGCGAAGAAAGGCTCGAGGCCTCAAGTTGAACTATCCGGAATCTGTCGCTTTAATTAGCGCTGCGATTATGGAGGGTGCTCGCGATGGCAAAACTGTCGCACAACTGATGCACGAAGGACAAACGATACTAGGTCGCGAAGATGTAATGGAAGGGGTACCAGAAATGATTCAAGATATTCAGATTGAGGCAACATTCCCCGATGGAACAAAATTAGTCACAGTTCATAATCCGATTGTTTAGGAATAATAAAAATGAATCTTCATATGAAAAAAATATCGTTAGTTTTTACTGGATTGATTGGGGCTCTATCTTCAAATTTGGTTTATGCCCACCCAGGACATGAAACTTCGGTTAGTTTTCTATCGGGCCTAATGCATCCATTTAGTGGCTTTGATCATTTTTTAGTTATCGTGCTCGTAGGATTTTGGAGTGCTTTCATGCTAAAAAAAATCTGGCTTGGGCCTTGTGTTTTTATACTAGGCATGTGTCTTGGGGTATTTTCTGGCCTAGGTAATTTACCCCTTAATATCTTTGAATTTGGAATCGCTACTTCTGTAATTGCAATGGGATTATTGTTGCTTGTACAGCGCCAATACTCCAATAATGCAATCCTCTCCTTAATCGGCTGTTTTGGAGTATTTCATGGGTTTGCCCACGCTGCATTATTTTCAAATGGATCCCTTGGAGCCTCCTTGGTAGCACAAGATATGGCCGGCTTGATTTTGGCGACAGGGATCTTGCATTTATCAGGCGCTCTATTGGTCAAGCTCCTTAGGGACAAGACGGCGATCTTTGCAAGAGTGACTGGATTTGCTAGTGTTATATACGGCTGGGTATTAATCAGTCAGCTTTCCTTTGCACTGCTTGGCGGAGCATCGACATGAGTACACCATCAAGTGCAAATAGCCAACGCTTTATTCCAGGGCAGATGTTTGTAGAGCCTGGAGATATTGAGTTGAATGTTGGCCGAAAAACACTTTCAATTGAAGTCTCTAATAGCGGCGATCGTCCTATTCAAATCGGTTCCCATTTTCACTTCTTTGAAGTAAATGATGCCCTGTTATTTGATCGCGATAAAACGAAGGGCATGCGATTAAATATTGTTGCAGGCACTGCTGTGCGTTTTGAGCCAGGCCAAAAGCGCACTATTGAGCTTGTAGAGGTGGCTGGCGATAAGAAAATTTATGGCTTTGCTGGCCGAATTATGGGAGTGGTGTAATGGCTAAGGTTAGTCGTCAAGCCTATGCAGAGATGTTTGGGCCCACTACTGGTGATCGCCTGAGGCTGGCTGATACCGGCCTCATGATTGAGGTTGAAAAAGATTTCACCGTTTATGGTGAGGAAGTGAAGTTTGGTGGCGGCAAAGTGATTCGTGATGGTATGGGTCAAAGTCAACGCGAATCAAAAGACTGTGCTGATACTGTGATCACTAATGCTGTGATCATTGACCATTGGGGAATCGTTAAGGCTGATATTTCGATTAAAAATGGGCGCATTTCAAATATTGGTAAAGCAGGCAATCCCGACATTCAGCCTGGTATTACTTCTGTTATTGGTCCTGGTACTGAAATCATTGCGGGTGAGGGGATGATTGTGACTGCGGGTGGAATAGATACGCATATCCACTTCATATGCCCGCAGCAAATTGAAGAAGCATTAATGTCTGGCGTGACCACTATGATTGGTGGTGGCACTGGGCCTGCAACAGGAACTTTTGCAACGACTTGCACTCCTGGTCCTTGGCATATTCAGAGAATGTTGCAATCTATTGATGCTTATCCAATGAATATTGGTTTGCTAGGCAAGGGCAATGCAAGTTTGCCGGGTGGATTGCGTGAACAAGTGGACGCTGGGGCAATTGGACTGAAGTTGCATGAAGACTGGGGCACCACTCCTGCCGCAATCGATTGTTGTTTAGGTGTGGCTGACGATACAGACACCCAAGTGGCCATTCATACAGATACTCTGAATGAATCCGGTTTTGTTGAAACAACCTTGGCAGCCTTTAAAGGTAGAACCATTCACACTTACCATACCGAGGGTGCTGGAGGTGGTCATGCCCCAGACATTATTCGCGCTTGCGGGGAATCCAATGTCTTGCCATCCTCAACTAACCCCACCAGACCATTTACGGTTAATACATTAGATGAGCATTTGGATATGCTGATGGTATGCCATCATCTTGATGCATCTATCGCTGAAGATATTGCCTTTGCAGAATCGCGCATTCGTCGTGAAACAATCGCTGCTGAGGATATCTTGCATGACTTAGGCGCATTCTCGATGCTTTCATCAGATTCTCAAGCGATGGGTCGTGTGGGTGAAGTGATTATTCGTACCTGGCAAACTGCTGACAAGATGAAAGTACAGCGTGGTTTGCTTCCGGGTGATACAACCCGTCACGATAACTTCCGAGTCAAGCGTTACATCTCTAAGTACACCATTAATCCTGCCATTACCCATGGCATTTCTCATGTTGTTGGATCTATTGAGGTGGGTAAGTATGCGGATTTAGTATTTTGGAAGCCTGCCTTCTTCGGCGTGAAACCTTCGTTGATACTAAAAGGAGGATCTATTGCGGCAGCGGCTATGGGCGATCCAAATGCATCTATTCCAACGCCGCAGCCCGTTCATTACCGCAATATGTTTGCGGGCATAGGCCAGGGGATTCGTCATAGTTCGTTAACTTTTATTTCTCAATCGGCTATGAATGCCAATATTCGCGATGCTTACGGATTAGAGAAGCAAGTTGAGGTGGTAAAGAATTGTCGATCTATCACCAAGGCAGATATGGTCCACAACGATTGGCAGCCAAATATCTCCGTAGATCCAGAAACCTACCAAGTGATAGCAAATGGCGAACTATTAACTTGTGAGCCAGCAAAAGTATTACCAATGGCTCAACGATATTTCTTATTCTAGGAAAAATAATGTCAGAACCAATCCGCGTTGAGAAAATTATCCCCAAAGGACAGGGCTTAGCCAAGGCAGTCATTGCTAGAGCACTCGAACTAAAGTTGCCATTTGAGGTACGCAATAAAAGCCGTTTTTCAGAAATGCTTTCCGATGGTCGTGAGGTACACTTTTTTCTACCTAGAGGTAATGTGCTTGTCGATGGGGATATTTTAGTTGCAGATGATGGCTCAATGATTAAAGTTTCTGCTGCTAATCAGCAGGTAGTTACGATCGCCTCTAACGACGCCCATCAGTTAATGAAGGCGGCATATCACCTTGGAAATCGCCATATCCCAACTCAACTCGGCAAAGGTTTTTTACGCATTGAACCTGACTCAGTGCTTGAGGTAATGATTGGGCATTTGGGCTTAGAGGCTATACATGAATTGGCGCCATTTGAGCCTGAAACTGGGGCTTATGGCGGAGGGCATCGACATAGTCATGCCGAGACATTTGATAGTGACTATGCCTTAGCTCAAAAAGTGTATGCCGAACATGAGAAGCCACATGTTCATGGACCCGGTTGCTCCCACCATCATCACGCTGATCATGACCATTCACATGAGCATTGATCTAAACGAAATCACTGCATTGATGCAGTTGGCATCACCAGCATTGCCGATCGGTGGATACAGCTATTCTCAGGGCTTAGAGGCCGCCATTGATTCCGGCATAGTAAACGATGCCTCTACTGCAGAAACATGGATAAAAGATGTATTTCTAGGAGTCTTTGCTAGATCTGAAGCCCCACTTTGGCTTCTCAGTTACGAGACATGGGCTAAAAATGATGTTGATTCAGTTCATAATCTGAACGACTATTTCTTAGCCAGTCGCGAAACCTCAGAGCTCAGATCAGAAACTGAGCAGATGGGTTGGTCTTTATTGCAAATTGCTCAGTCTTTGGGTTGGGGTGGTGAATGCCTCACTCAATTATCTGCAATCAAACCTTTATCATTGTTGACGGCCCATAGCTATGCATCTTTTTATCTCAATATACAGGCAAAAAACGGGCTTGCAGCTTATGCATTTTCTTGGATAGAGAATCAAGTTGCCGCTTCTTTGAAAGCAATTCCATTAGGTCAGGTTGCGGGACAACAAGCTTTAACAAAGATCCGCTTGCTTGTGCCTGAAATGGTTCATGAGGCAGAACAAAGGGCAAATTCAGGATTATCAATGGTGGATAATTTTTCACCCATGTTGGCAATCCTATCTTCAAGACATGAGACGCAGTACTCTCGATTATTCCGTTCGTAAAAAAAGAAATTATGAGAACTAAAAAAAATCCTCCCTTAAGAGTTGGCATTGGCGGCCCTGTTGGTTCAGGTAAGACAACTTTGCTTGAGATGCTTTGTAAAGCAATGCGTGCTAAATATGACTTAGTGGTCATTACCAATGATATTTACACTAAAGAAGATCAACGCTTGCTTACTGTTGCCGGTGCACTAGAGCCAGAGCGAATCATGGGGGTAGAGACGGGTGGATGCCCACATACCGCTATTCGAGAAGATGCTTCAATTAATTTAGAAGCAGTAGATCGCATGCAAAAGCAGTTTCCTGACGTTGATATTATCTTTATAGAATCAGGTGGCGATAATTTAGCAGCAACCTTTAGTCCAGAACTTTCCGATCTGACGATTTATGTAATTGATGTTGCTGGAGGGGAGAAAATTCCTCGTAAGGGCGGTCCTGGAATTACTCGTTCTGATTTATTAGTGATTAATAAAACTGACCTTGCGCCATACGTTGGGGCTTCACTTCCAATCATGGAATCAGATGCTAAAAAGATGCGAGGTGAAAGACCCTTCATCATGGGCAGCGTTAAATTAGGTGATGGATTAAATGAAATTATTAAATTCCTTGAGCAAAAAGGCTTGCTTGTTAGTTAATTAATAAAGTCGATAGTCTCAACTTTTTTAAAACAAACTAAAATAATCAGTAATAAATTATTGATAAAAAGTGTCTGTGGAAAACAAGAAAAAGAAGAGATTGTGCACTGCACCAATGATGGATGGGGGCGATATAGCCATCTGAGCCATATAGATCAAGGCTCTAACTTTTTAAAAACCAATTTAGGACAAATTTAGGACAAAAATTTAATGCCATATTTTGGTGAAAAATGTCTTATATCTAAGCGCCATATGAAATTTTTATCAAACTAGCCAGGGCGGTTATCGGCCATTAAGGGGCTCTATTGGTTAAGAGTGTATTTATGAAAAAGCCACTCATTGAGTGGCTTTGGGGTAGGTAATGCATGCCTAGTTGGTTAGTCTTTTTGTAGGAATATATTCACAGTTTCAGAAAGCTTCTTATAACTTTGGAATAAGAATGCATGACCACCTTCATAAAAAGCCAACCAAGCAAAAGGAATTTGATCGGCAATAACAACCGAGTTTTTAGGATTGTCGATGATGTCTTCACGACCGTCTGCAACTAGCACTGGCACCTTAATGTTCTTTAAATCCTTGTAATTCTGATTATCGGCATTCCAAAGGGTTATTCGAGCACGAACTTGGCGCTCCTTGGTTTCTTTAGAGACGATGAAATCATCAGGGATGGCTCCTGCGGCTTTTGCCGCCATAAACCTTTCATATACAACCTTGGCAGCCGCTTTACCTTCTGGCGTAATTGGGAACAATAACTCGAAGTTCTCCATCGGGGATAGACTTGGATTATTTAGCTCCTCCCCAACCTTTTTAGAAATGGCAATCTGATATTTTCCGCCTGGATTTGGGGCGCATAGAATGGCTTTACTAACTAAATCTGGGTGTCTGATGACAAGCTGTTGTCCAATTCGTGCACCCATTGACCATGAGAATACGTTTACTTTTTTGAAGCCCAGTGCCTTTACTAAACCTGCGGCATCATCTGCCATCTGAGGAATAGTTGTATTGTTTTCTTTGGTATCAGTAGACAGTCCAGCGCCGCGATTATCAAAAATGATGAGTTGATTATTCTTTGCCAACTCCTCAAGAAGAACGGGGTCCCAGGCGCTCATGGTGGCTGCATAACCCATAATTAGAATCATAGGATCGCCCTTACCTTTTAGGTAGTAGGCTAATTTCACATCACCAACCTGAGCATATTTAACTTCAGGCTTTTCTTGAGCTTGCGCTGAGATATTCAGGCTTAAAGAAATAAAAAGGGTGGCAATCGTTAGGTAAACACCTCGCATCCAAGCGGTGTTGAAAAAGCTTACGGTGTTATTAAAATGCATCATAAGTCCCTAGTTAGGATTGGTTGGTGTAATTTGGCATATTAGCATTCCAAGTAAGCTAAAAAATGCCTTAGTTTTCAGTCTTCATTAGGGGTTGCTTTCGGCCAATAAGAGACTTTTTGGATTAATTGCTTGCTCCCTTAAAATACCCAAATATCTTTAAATTATTGGGAAGATTCATGGCATCCACCACGTTTACAGTCGCTGAATATGTCGTTAATCGTTTAGCGGATTTGGGTATCGATCGAGTTTTTGGCGTACCTGGCGACTATTCTTTTCCCTTTGATGATGCAATTGAATCTTGTGATCGACTTCAGTGGATTGTGTGCGCCAATGAATTAAATGCTGCCTATGCTGCCGATGGTTATGCTCGGATTAATGGCGTATCCATTTTGTCGACTACCTATGGGGTGGGCGAGCTCAGTGCTCTTAATGGGGTAATGGGGGCTAAAGCGCAGCGCCTTCCAGTCTTTCATATTGTTGGGGCGCCTAGTACGCAAATTCAACGACAGGGGCTTATTACCCATCACACCTTGGGTGATGGTGTCTTCAATAACTTTAAGGCGGCATCGGAATCGGCCTGTTGTGTATCGTCTAATTTAACGCCAGACAACGTTGTTGATGAGATGGAGAGAGTGATTCGCGAGGCTTTGCGATTAAGTGCGCCAGCGTATATATCAGTGCCCATGGACTTGGGCAGAATGCCGATCATTGGTAATCCCGTAAAAGGCGTCCCTCTAGGCAAGATTAAAAGGGCTCAAAGTGATCCGGACTCATTAGAGGCGGCGCTTGATTTTGTCATTGAGAAAATACAGACAAGTAAAAACACTGTAGCCTTGCCAACCCAGTTTGTTGCAAATTATGGTTTATTAAGCGCTCTACTTAGTTTCTTAGAGAAGTCCCGCATCCCTTTTGCAACTACACCAATGGATAAGGGTGTTATTTCAGAGTCCCATCCTAGCTACTTGGGGATCTATAGTGGAATGGGCTCAAGTCCAGCCAATTTAAAAGGGATTATTGAGGGTGCAGATCTTGTATTGGATATTGGCGGCGTAGTTTTTGAGGATTTCAACACTACGTTTTGGACTGACAATATTGCTGCTTCAAAGATGATCACTTTAGGTGATCAATTTGTTCGAATGGGTAATACTATTTTTACTGGCGTTATGTTGGGTGATATGCTTGATGGCCTAGTTAAGAAAGTTGGCTCCAGCTCTGTATTTGGCAAGAGTTCACAGTCGGTTATGCCTTTAGTGGGAGCCCCCACAGATCCAACCTCATCGGATAATTTTTATCCGCGCCTGCAAAAAATTCTGAAGTCAGGTGACGTATTAGTTGTGGAAACGGGCACATGCGTTATGCATGCCACCCCGATGCTATTGCCTGAAGGTGTTGGCTTCCAAACTCAGACTTTATGGGGCTCGATTGGTTGGGCAACACCAGCTGCAGAAGGTATTTGCATGGCCAATAAAAAGGGCAGAACCATTCTAGTAACGGGGGATGGGTCTCATCAGTTAACAGCCAATGAAATAGGAGTGATGGGGCGCTTCGGCATTAAACCTATCATTTTTGTGCTCAATAACAATATTTTTGGCGTTGAGAATGTGCTCAGTGAAGTGGGACCTTCATACGATGAGCTAGCTAAGTGGAATTACTACCAAATTCCAGGCGCAATGGGTTGCGATGATTGGTTTAGCGCAAGAGTTGCCACGGTGGCTGAGTTAGATGCAGCGATTGAAAAAGCTAATACATTTAATGGGGCATCTTATATAGAGGTAATGATTCCAGCATCCGAAAGCCAGCCAATACCACTACAAGTTCAAAATCAGATCTATAAAACCAATATTCCAGGAAAGGCATAAGCATGTCTAAATCATCACGCCGTACCTTCTTAAAAACTTCTGCTGTTGGTGTAGTTAGTATTGCTGGTACACAGGCTTTTGCTCAAAACCAAAATCTTTCTCAGAAAACAATTGCTGAGGTTAAAAAATTAGAGGCAAAAGAAGTAGCGGCAACTACCGCCAATTGGCATGATGGTTTGGCTCATCCCATTCCCTATAAAAACCCGCCAGGCAAAGGCAAGGACAGGGCTATTGTTTTAGGTGGTGGCTCTGAATATATGAGCTCATTCTTGGTGGGCTACTTTCATGCGATGCTGACCAACGGCATTGATCTGCGTTTAGCTGATATTGTGGTTGGTACATCTGCTGGTGCGGTATTGGGTAGCGCTTTATTAGGAGGACGCCTAGACTTATTTTCTGCCGAATTTAATCTTTTAGCTGACTACCCTAAGATCATGGCAAAGCTAGTGCCAACTAAAAAGTTCTTGCCTAGCCAAGAACGGGTGATGAAGATGGGTATCGATGCTAAAGATGGAAGCCCGGTCACTATTCAGGCTATTGGGCACGCAGCAATGGCGGCAAAATCCATCCCTTCTGAGAAATTTCAAACTAATATCAAAGTGTTTTTGGGTGATATGAAAAATATCCCCCCAAAAATGTATATCACTACGATTGATTGCTATACCGCTGAGCGCTTAGTAATTGCACCTGATTCTGGAGTCTCCGTCATTACCGCTTGTGCGGCGAGTGCATCTGCTCCAGGTGTAACGGGGCCGACCTGGGTAAAAGATCGTATCTGCATGGATGGCAGTATTGGCTCGACAGAAACCCACTGCGATATTGTGGCTGGCTCTAAGAGGGCGTTAGTCGTTGCTTTGGCGGACACAATTGAGCAAGAAAAAGAGGGGCTTCGTTTAAATCATTTGCCTAATACGATTTTGCAGGAAGTAAAAGATTTAGAGGCTGGTGGAACAAAAACTAAGCTGGTGGTGGTCGGCATGCTGCCCGGTAGAAAAACCATGAGTGTTGTGGACCCTGAAATTATGGAGCCTGCTATTAAGTTTGGATATGAGCGAGGCATGCAAGACCTTCCAGAGATGAAACGTTTTTGGATGGCCGCTTAGGTCGACAGCAGCCGCTTTAATGATCAAAAAAGTACGATGAATTTAGGACAAATTTAGGGCAAATTTCTCTGATAGTTTTTAGAAATGTTTAAATAATTAGTGTGGCTTGAGTTTTTCGTGAGACCTTTTGCTTTTAGCAGCCATTTCTCTTAAAAGCTCTAGACATCACGTTTTATTTGGCTTCTAGCCAAAACACACTAAAATAAACAGTAATAAATTATTGATAAAAAGTGCCTGTGGAAAACAAGAAAAAGAAGAGATTGTGCACTGCACCAATGATGGAGTGGACAGACCGTCATTGCCGCTCCTTTCATCGCACGCTTACCAAAGAAGCGGTGCTCTATACCGAGATGGTGACTACGGGGGCACTGATTCATGGGGATGTACCGCGCCATTTAGATTATTCCCAAGACCAGCATCCAGTAGTGCTGCAATTGGGTGGATCAGAGCCATCTGATTTGGCAAAGTCTGCGCAACTTGCACAGCAGTGGGGCTACGATGAGATTGATCTTAATTGTGGTTGCCCATCTGAGCGCGTCCAGCGCGGTGCCTTTGGCGCTTGTTTGATGGCTGAACCGACCTTAGTTGCTGATTGTGTCAAAGCCATGAAGGCTGCAGTTGATATTCCAATTTCAGTCAAGCATCGTCTTGGTCTGGACTCAATGGATGCAGCCCATTCAGAACAAGATTATCAATTTGCCTTGAACTTCATCCTTGCGGTAGCTGATGCGGGTGCAAGCCAAGTTACTATTCATGCACGCAATGCGGTGCTGAAAGGGTTATCGCCCAAAGAGAATCGTAGTAAGCCACCCCTGCGTTATGAGGTAGCCGCCAAACTCAGACTTGATGCGCAAAAACATTTTCCCAACCTCAAGGTGTTACTGAATGGCGGACTAGAGACAAATGAGCAGATTGCAGGTCATTGGGATGACTTTGATGGATTTATGGTTGGCAGGGCGGCTTATCACTTTCCGGTAATGCTTTTGGGTTGGGATGATTTGATCGATACCGATGGTGAGGCAGCCGGCTATCTCTTTAGTGAAACCGAGTGGCATCGGATTCAGATTGGATTGGTCAAGCAGGTGCAGTCCTGGTTTGATGAGTGTAGAGAAAAAGGGAAGCCTTTCTATATTGGTGCATTTACTCGTCATATCTTGGGCTTGGCTCACGGTAGGGCTGGGTCACGCTACTGGCGCCAACGCCTCTCGGATCACCACGCTCTAGCTAAGGTGCAGAGTAAGGCAGCCATTGCAGACTTCTTTCTAGATGCCTCCCTAACTCTTGGGGATTGGGCGGCTTTTGAGTTTGAGGGCGCTTAACTGGGCCCTTGGATTAAGGGTTTTTGACAGGGTTTTGGCGTAAAAGCTATAATCTTGGATCTACGATGGCGGACGTAGCTCAGTTGGTAGAGTCCCAGATTGTGATTCTGGTTGTCGCGGGTTCGAGCCCCGTCGTTCGCCCCATTTGTTTGGCGTTTTAGGCTCCAATTTGGAGCCTTTTTATTTATCCAGAAAGAGCTATAACTATCTACTTTTTCTTAGGGTATAGTTTTCACGCGCATGACTGAATTGCCAGCCTCAATCTCCTCTGAAATAGAAATCACTCCTGACTATCAGGCAGTGATCGATGCCATTGAGCGTCACGATCCCTACATTTTTGTGAGTGGCAAAGCAGGTACTGGCAAGACCACGCTGATTGGCTACTTGCGAGAGCATATTCCTGGTAATGTTGTCGTCGTTGCGCCTACCGGTGTGGCTGCATTGCAGGTTAAAGGTGTCACGATTCACTCCTTTTTTAGATTGCCTCCCCGTTTGATTTTTCCTGAGGAAGATATCAAGCCACTTAAGGATAAGCGTTTATATAAAGATATTCGCTTACTTATTGTTGATGAGATATCGATGGTGAGAGCTGATGTGATCGATGCGATGGATTTATTTCTGCGCGAGAACGGTCCACAAAAAGGCAAACCTTTTGGCGGTATTCAGGTGATGTTTGTAGGTGATCTATTTCAACTTCCTCCCGTAGTATCCAGGGGTGATATGGAAGTGCTTGCGCAGCGCGGCTACGAAGGGCCATATTTCTTTTGCGCAATGGCCTTGCATCGCAAGGATGTCACGATGGTGGAGCTCTCCAAAATCTTCCGTCAAAAAGATGAGCACTTCGCTAGCCTATTAAACCGAATACGGATTAACCAAGATATTGATGAGGCGCTCGACACTTTAAATGCCCAGTGCTATGAAATGCAAAAAGAAGTCGATGAACAAACCATTACCCTAACAACAACAAATGCTAGAGCGGATCAGATTAATGGCGCGGGTCTTCGGGCTCTTACAACTGAAGTCAAAACCTATTCAGGGAAAACCACGGGTAAGTTCAACATTGATGAGCGCAATTTGCCATCATCGGCGAACTTAGTTTTAAAGGTCGGCGCCAAAGTGATGTTTACAGCTACTGATAGCAACTTTCCGAAACGGTGGGTGAATGGAACGATTGGTGTGGTCCGGGAATTGTTGGGTGATAAGGTGAAGGTGTTGGTAAAGAATGGCCCTTATTCAAACACTGTTGAGGTCAGCGGTCACCAGTGGGAATCTTATCGTTATGACCACGACATGATGTCCGGCAAGATCTCGCCCAGCATTATTGGTACTTACGAGCAGATTCCCTTGATGCTGGCCTGGGCCGTCACGATCCATAAAAGCCAAGGCAAGACCCTAGATAAGGTTAAGGTAGATCTTTCATCGGGAGCCTTCGCATCAGGGCAGGTGTATGTAGCGCTCAGCCGCTGCACCTCGATAGAGGGCATTTCTCTAGAGCGACCCATCGAGCCAAAAGATGTGCGCTGCGATCCAGAAATCAAGCGTTTCTATATGAACTGCCTGCCAAGCTAGGCTGCCTTTGCCATTTTTTTACCAGTCTTTTGTTTATTGGTTTTTTGTTTTTCTAAAGCTTCGCTAGCTATCATTTTGAATTCCCCATCGATGAAGCGTTTTAAGGCTTCACGCATGAGGGGTTGGTAGCCCATGTCATATTTTGTACCCAAGAGTTTGCAGGGCTCGATGAGGTCCTTTTCTAGTCGAATGGAAATCATTTGCAGGCCTAAGGCGTCATCTATCTGATTGCCAAATCCGGGTCGACAGTGCGCGCAAACTTGGCATCTCTGCCCAATTCTCTGCGCTTCCACGCTTTTTAGGTCTCTAGATTCACCGCTCTTAAAAAAACAATGCATCTAACTAGAGATAAACCTTAATCCATATACAATTATTGTTGCTTATCAACTTAGTATAATTTTGGATTTGGACCCAATCCCAATGAATGTGAAAACCAATACTCAATCTATTAAATCCCTTGTTGTCGCAGCCCTATTGCTTATTGGAATCACTGCACAAGCCCAGACAATCAATCCAATGCCAAAAGTGAGTGATGATTGGCGTTTTTCTGGAGCGATTTCTGCATGGGCTCCCGCAAGCTGGACTACGACATCCGTTGGTAGATTGACTAAGTCATCTGAAACATCCATTAGCGACAATATTAGTAGCGCTGGTTCTATGGCAATGTTAACTGGCGAAGCACATAAAGGTAATTGGGGTTTGATGGCGGATTTGGTTTACTGGCAAATGGGCGGTAATGGCGCAGGTTATATTCCGCACACTAGAGACTCTGTCTATGCTGGCGCTAATGGCAAGATGACTCAAACCATGTTGACTGTTGCCGGAACCTATACGGCCTACAACTCACCAGCGCTATATTTAGATGGATTGGCCGGTGCTCGCTACATCACCTCTACGACCACTATTAATTCTAGTGATGAGATTTTTGTTGATGGTAGCGTTGTGCATTCTTCCTCCGCTAGTCGTTCATTTACCAATCAAACTACTGATCCTGTAATTGGTTTTAAAGGACGCGCTCGTATTTCAAATACTTCTTGGTTTGTGCCATTCTATGCAGATGCTGGTAAAGGCCCTGGAGGTAATAACACTACTTGGCAAACCTCGCTTGGCGTAGGCAATGCTTACTCTTGGGGTGACATCACCTTGGCTTATCGCGCAATGTATTTTGATCTGAAATCACAAATGGGTGTAACTAAGTATTTAAATGCTGGCCCACAGCTTTCGGCCACAATGAATTTCTAGGTCTGTAACTAGTCGATTAGCTTAAATCTAAAAACCAGCCGCCAACCCATCCCTGCGATGGTCACTTCCAGCAATATATCCAGAGGCAGTATCTTCGCCTAGCAAGGCAATGGCTTGAGCGCTACCAAAGTCTAGGCTATTGGCAGGCATCACGGTGACATCGTGTCCCAGAGTCTTTAAATCTTCCACTACAGTAGCTGGCATTGACGCCTCTACAGTCAATTTACCTGCATCATCAATACGCCAGCGTGGCGCGTCAGAACAGGCTTGGGGATTGAGGTATTCATCCACGAAACGCATCACTACTTGAATGTGTCCTTGCGGCTGCATATTGCCACCCATTACACCAAAAGCCATAGCAGGTTTGCCGCCTTTGCTTAAGAATGCAGGAATGATGGTGTGGAAAGGGCGCTTGCCTGGTGCGACTTGATTTGGGTGACCATTCATTAGGCTAAAACTCATACCGCGGTTATGAAATGCAATCCCACCCGGTGCAACTACGCCAGAACCAAAGCCTTTAAAGTTTGATTGAATATACGAAATCATCATGCCCGAGTCATCGGCAGCACAAAGGTAGACCGTACCTCCTGAGTGTGGGGCACCAGCAGCATAGGTGCCAGCCTGTTGATGATCAATGAGCGCTGCGCGACTGGCTAAGTAGTCACGATTTAGCAAGCTAGATCCTGGAGTCGTCATCGAGCTCTTATCTGATACATGAGCATAAGCATCCGCAAAAGCGAGGCGCATCGCCTCTACCTGTAAATGAATGCGCGCTGCAGAATTTGCAGGATATTGTTTGGCGTTGGCTGCTTGCAAAATACCGAGTGCCATCTGTGCTGCAATGCCTGAGCCATTGGGGGGGATTTCATGGAGAGTGTATTCACCATAATCAAAAGCCAAAGGCTCAACCCATTCTGGCTTATTGGCGGCAAAGTCGGCCAGCGTGAAGCAGCCGCCCGTAGCCTGAGAAAACTCCACCATGCTTTTGGCAAGAGCACCGCTATAAAAAGACTCCCCTTCGGTAGTAGCAATCTCTCTAAGCGTATTGGCTTGTGCTGGGTAGCGCCAGATTTCTCCGGCGGCAGGAGATTTGCCATCAACACAGAACGACTCTAAAAATCCAGGTTGTTTGCGAAGGACTGGAATCGCTTCACGCCATTGACGGGCGATCACTGGAGATACGGGAAAGCCATTCTCTGCATAGTCGATGGCACGTTTAAATAATTGCGTAAAAGGTAGTTTGCCAAACTTGCGGGAGAGCTCAATCCATCCCGCCACCATGCCTGGCACAGTGACGGTGTTCCAGCCGATCAGGTCCATAGCTGTCTTACCTGCAAAGAATTCTGGCGACCAAGCCTGAGGTGCGCGTCCAGAAGCATTTAAGCCATGCAGTTTCTTGCCATCCCAGATCAATGCAAAGCCATCACCACCAAGCCCATTCATTGTGGGCTCAACAACAGTCAGTGTGATGGCGCTAGCTAGGGCGGCATCAACGGCATTGCCGCCATTTTGCAGGGCTTCAATACCCGCTTGGGTTGCCAGTGGCTGAGAACTTGCTACGACATTTTTCGCTAATACCGGCGCGCGACCGCCGCCAAATGGAGGTGAAATAAGCATCAAGGCACTTTTTTAGTTAGATGAATTTAGTCAACTTTAACATTGGCTGACTTGACTATTTTTTCCCATTTAGCGTGTTCCGCTGTGGTGGTTTCCGCAAGGCGGTCGGCATTTGCAAATTCAGGATGAATCCCTTGATTAGCCATGCGTGCTTTGAAGTCTGGATTAGTCAAAATCTTCCGAATTTCTCGCTCTAGACGATTCACGATAGCAGGCGATGTGCCTTTGGGCACATAAACAGCGTAAAGATTTTCTACATCAAACGCCTTCATGCCATCTTGACCCAGGGTAGGCACGTTGGGCATTAAAGGGGAGCGCTCTGAAGCGGCAATCGCAATCGGGCGCAATTTACCGCTCTGAATATGCGGTAGTGAAGCGGTCACACTATCAAACATCATTAAGGTATTGCCGGCAATTAAATCAGGCAAAGCAAAGCTGCTGCCTTTGTAAGGGATATGTGTGCCGGTGGCACCAATACGCTGCATAAATAAGGTCGCTTCAAGATGTGAGAGGCTACCGTTACCCTGGGAAGCATAATTAAAATTACCATTCTTAGATTTAATAAAGGCAATTAACTCAGTTAAGTTTTTAGCTGGCACACTCGGATTTACTTCAATCAGGTGTGGAATCGATCCTAGCTGAGCGACCGGTAGAAAGTCTTTGCGAAGATCTGCTGGTGGATTAGTAAAGAGTGCTTGCGAGATCGATTGATTGGTGAGCGCACTAATATGAATGGTGTAGCCATCAGGCGCTGCTTTTGCTGCTGCTTGCAGGCCAATCATGCCGCCAGCACCTGGCTTATTTTCAATAATGACGGATTGCCCAAGTGCATCCCCTAAGGGTGCAGCAACCGAACGCGCAAACACATCGGTTGAGCCTCCAGCCGGAAATGTCAAAATTGCCACAATGGGCTTTTTGGGCCAATCGGAGTCTGTTGCAGCCATGGCTTGACTGAAAAGACCGGTCGCCAATGAAATGCCTAGCAGCAAGCTAATCAATGGTTTGGTCTTGAGCTTCAAAGTCTTCATTTCGGTATCCAATTGGTGATGGGTAATATAGTATTAGAAAAACAAGCGTAACAAAACATTACTAAAAAATCATTGAGAAATACATGACAGCAGCTTCAAATATTCCAGCGTCGATTGATATGTCGGCCTATTGGCTCCCATACACACCGAATCGCTACTTTCATCAACACCCTAAGATCATGCAGTCAGCTAAAGGAGCTTACTACTACGACGATCATGGGCGTAAGTTGTTTGATGGTCTTTCTGGGCTTTGGTGCTCACCATTGGGGCATGCTGATCCGCGTATTGGTGCAGCGATTGCTCGGCAGTATGAAAAGATGGATTACTGCCCTGCATTCCAGATGGCCAACGAAGCTACTTTTACATTAGCCAGTCGCATTACCAAGATGGCGCCCAAGGGTCTAGATAAAGTATTTTTCACGAACTCTGGATCAGAGGCGGTCGATACGGCACTGAAGATTGCGATTGGATATCACCGCGTAATGGGGAATGGATCGCGGATTCGTATGATTGGTCGAGATCGTTCTTACCATGGTGTTGGTATTGGTGGCATTTCAGTTGGAGGGATGGTTGCTAATCGCAAAATGTTTGCCAGCATGATGATGCCTGGAGTTGACCACTTGCCACATACCTACAATCTTTCGCAAATGGCATTCTCAAAAGGGCAGCCTACATGGGGTGCACATTTAGCAGATGAGTTAGAGAAAATCGTGACCTTACATGATGCCAATACGATTGCGGCAGTAATACTAGAGCCTGTTCAAGGCTCTACTGGCGTGATTGTTCCACCGGAGGGATATTTGCAAAAGATTCGGGAGATCTGCACTAAGCATGGGATCTTATTAATCTTTGATGAAGTGATTACGGGTTTTGGTCGATTGGGCGCTAATTTTGGCGCGGATCGATTTGGCGTAATACCAGACATGATTACCTTTGCTAAGGCTATTACGAATGGCGTCATCCCCATGGGAGGTGTTTTAGTGCGAGGTGATATTTATGACGCGATCATTGCTGCAGGCGGTCAAGAGCAAATGATTGAGTTCTTTCATGGCTACACCTACTCGGGCCACCCCATTCCAACAGCTGCTGCTCATGCGGTGCTAGATATTTTTGAGTCAGATGATTTGATTCATCGCGCTAAAGCACTTGAGCCTGTATTGGGAAATGCGCTACATGCACTTAAAGGCCATTCAGGAATATTGGATATTCGCAATTTTGGTTTATCGGGCGCCATTGAATTAGATCCCGTACCTGGTAAGCCAGGTCTGCGTGCGATGAAGGTGCTGGAAGCTTGTATTGAAAGAGGTGCACTTGTCAGGGTTGCTGGTGATGCTATTGCTGTCGGTCCACCATTTATTTCTACTGCTGCAGAGCTGGAAAATCTGATCGCTATATTGGGTGATGCAGTCAGTGATGCAATGAAACAGCAGTATTAATAAATCCTTATTGACTTGGAAGAGCATGAGCTCACAACGAATGTAGTTTAATCTAAATGAATCAAACTGCTCTGATGATATGAATATTCCGGGGTGGAGATTGCACCCCCTGAAGGAAAAGTTGGCTGCACATTTTTCTGTGATGGTTGGCGGTAATTGGAGAATGACTTTTAGGTTTGAAGGTGAAGATGTGATCTTGGTTAACTATCACGATTATCACTAAATTATTAATATGAAAAAAATGTTTAACCCTCCCCATCCAGGACTTACATTGCGTGACGATGTATTGCCTGCTTTGGGTATTTCTGTGACAGCTGCAGCAGAGCAGTTAGGGGTGACTCGTCCAGCCTTATCTCGTGTTTTGAATGCAAGGGCAGCCATCTCTCCAGAGATGGCTTTGCGTATCGAAGCTTGGCTTGGAATCGAGAATGGTGGAAGCGCAAGCGCTTGGTTATCTCAGCAGACTGCTTATGATTTGTGGAAAGCCAGAAAGACGATTAAGCCTAAAGTGAAGCATGTATTGATTCCGGAATTACTTGCCGCTTAAAGATAGTTGTCAATTAAACAAGTGATAAATGATGGGAATAGCAACAGCGCTAATCACACCATTCATTCCCATGGCTAAGCTCGCGTAAGTTCCGGCTTCAGGGTGGATGCTAAAGGCGCGGGATGTACCAATGCCATGCGCCCCAATACCAATCGCAAATCCTCTTTGCCACCACGCTTTCATCCCCAAGGCATTTAGGACAAAGGGCGCTAGGATAGCTCCCAAGATACCAGTAGTGACAGCAAAGATGGCGGTTAGTGTTGGCGATACCCCAATCCGTTCAGCAATCCCCATGGCAATCGGTGCGGTGACTGATTTGGGGTACATCGCACCAGTGATACTGGAGTCCGCCCCTAGTAGCGAGGCAATATTGACTGCGCTAAAAATAGACACTAGACCGCCAGCAATTAGGGAGAGTAATAGTGGAATAGATCTGCCTTTGAGGCTGGCTAGACCTCGATATATGGGAATCGCCAAAGATACTGTGGCCGAACCCAATAAGAAGTGAATAAATTGAGCGCCTTCAAAGTAGCTCGAATAAGGCATATCAATTGCTTGGATGGTGCTCGCCACTAAAAGAATAGCAATAGCTACAGGATTGGCTAGCGGATTTTGTTTTGTAGATTTGTAAATCCACAGGCCAATTTGATAAGCGGCCAGAGTAATAAAGAGTGCAAAAAGAGGGCTACCTGAAAGGTAAACCCAAATCTCGACGATGGAATGCTTTTCACTCATCGGATATCTTGCTGCTGAAGAAGCGCACAACTAGAGCGCTTGAGCCAATTGTGAGGACAACGCTGGTCACCAAAGCACAAACGATTGCGAGTGCATTGGCTTTGAGCTGGGGAAGAAATAAGACCACTCCCACTGCGGCTGGGACGAATAAGAGTCCAAAGTATTGACTAAAACCATCGGCAACAAGCGCGAGGTGTTCGTCTACCCCTTTTCTCAATACGAGCCAGATGACTAGCAAGACCAAACCAATCACGGGGCCCGGTAGGGTAGGTAGAGCAAAGCGAGAGATGATTTCCCCTAGGCTTTGAAATAACAGTATTTGTACGAGTCCGGAGATCATGGGGGAATCTTAACGCTCATCGATCTATGTTGCATAGCAATATATGGTTTTTTAGTTAAGATAAGCTCAAGAAAAGCAGAGGCATTTATCGATTGTCCCAATATAAAGAAACTTTAGGAGGGTGCTCATGGCTATTTCATTGAGCTCAATGGGAATAAGGTATGCGCCCATAGTATTGTTACTCGCCATCCTTAGTTTTATTGCTCCCGTGCGTTCTCAGGTTTTGGGTAACGGTCTGCAGGTCGAACCTCTGACTACCTCTGCGGGTGATCCAGCGCGGGGTAGGGCTATTGTTGTGAGCAGGCAAACTGGCTTGTGTTTGTTGTGTCATAACGGGCCCTTTCCGGAGGAGCGCTTTCAGGGTAATTTGGCGCCCGATTTAGGGGTGAGTAGCGCTAACTTATCGGCCGCACAATTGCGCGCACATATTGTTGATCCTAGCCGTTTTAATCCCGACACTATCATGCCAGCGTATTACAAAACCGAGCAACTGAACCGAGTTGGCCCAAAATGGATTGGGCAAACGATTTTAAGTGCGCAAGAAATCGAGGATATTGTTGCTTTTCTAGTGAATTTAAATCAAACCTATCTTCAATGAACGCATAAATAATGAATCTGCAGAATGATCAACGCCGTCGCTGGCTATCAGTGCTGAGCTTTTTGAGCATTGGGGCTTGGTTAAATCCCAGGCTAGCTTTTGCCAAGAAGCCAGAGGCAATGGCAGCCATCGCGAAAATTGTTGGCTCTCAAACTCCGAAAGAGGGGCGCGTTAAATTGGTGATTCCGACATTAGTGGAAAACGGTAATCTAGTGCTACTAAAGGTTAGCGTAGAGAGTCCAATGACGGCGCAGGATTACGTCAAAGCAATTCATGTGATAGCAGAAGGCAACCCATTGCCGAATATCTTTAGCGCATTTTTAACGCCTCGCTCTGGCACTGCCAACATTACAACCCGTGTTCGCCTTGGAGAGAGTCAGCGTGTCTGGGCGATTGCGCAAATGAGTGATGGCAGTTTTTGGCAGGGATATGCAGATACGCTGGTGACTCTGTCTGCCTGTACGGAGTCGATATGAGTAAGACGTCCCGGACTTCTATCACCATGCCTGCGCAGGCCAAGAAAGATTCCATTATTGAGATCAGAGCGATTGCTCAGCATGACATGGAAACAGGGTATCGCTATACCGATGCTGGCAAGCTGATACCAAGAGATATTATTCGGTTCTTCACCTGCCAATACAACGGTACAGAAATATTTAGAGCAGAATTTCATCCGGGGACCGGGGCCAATCCATTGATTATTTTTACTACGATCGCCACAGAATCAGGAACCCTGCAATTTGAATGGCAAGGTGATGATGGTTATGAGGCGGTCAACCAAAGTCAAATCACTGTCACGTGAAATCTTTTTTAGCTTTTACATTCTTGCTTGCGCTGCTATGGTCTTCAATAGGCTACGCTGCTAGGCAATCGAGCTACGATCTAATGTCGCCCGAGAATCGGGCTATGCAAGATGATCCCAACTTAAACCCCGCGCAGTTTTGGGTGTTGGATGGCCAAAGCCTGTGGCAAGAGAAGGCTGGTAAGCTTAATATTTCCTGCGCCTCTTGCCATGGTGATTCTGGACACTCAATGCGTGGTGTTGCAGTCCGTCTTCCAAAAATGTCGCAAGGCAAACTACAAACGCTTGAAGGTCAAATCAATCAATGTCGAGTTTCTAGGCAGCATGCTGCGGCATTGACTTACGAGAGTAAAGAATTGCTCGCTTTAACGGCATTTGTGGGAACCCAATCTAAGGGTCTTCCCATTGTCGTCAGTGAGACTTCGGCGAATAAGGTTCCTTTGCAAAAGGGGCGCCAGTGGTTCTATACCAGAATGGGGCAACTCAATCTCTCTTGTGCGCAATGCCATGAAGATCGTGCTGGATTAAAGTTAGGTGGCAGTGTAATACCGCAAGCTCATCCAACTGCTTATCCTATTTATCGTCTTGAGTGGCAGGGTCTGGGTTCTTTGCAGCGAAGATTACGCAACTGCATGAGCGGGGTGAGGGCTCAGCAGTTTGAATATGGTTCGCCAGAAATGGCGCAGCTAGAACTATTTCTGATGTGGCGTGCTCGGGGGATGACCTTAGAGTCTCCAGGCGTGAGACCTTAATCCTTTGCAGGTAAGCGATTATCTAATCCGAGAAGACAACTGAGGTTGTGCCATTAATCAACACGCGGTCGTACAGGTAGTAACGCAGGGCGCGAGATAAAACGGTGCGCTCCAAGTCTCGACCTTTGCGTACCAAATCTTCTGGAGTATCGCCGTGGGTCACGCGGGTGACGTCTTGCTCAATAATAGGACCCTCATCCAAATCACTTGTTACAAAGTGAGCTGTTGCGCCTATTAGCTTGATACCACGTGCATGCGCCTGATGATATGGCTTAGCACCCTTAAAGCTGGGTAAGAAGGAATGATGTACGTTAATGCAGCGACCAGATAACTTGGTGGACAGATCATCTGACAAAATCTGCATATAGCGCGCCAAGATCACCATATCAACTTTGGATTCGGTAACAATCTCCAATAACTTTGCTTCTTGCGCCGGTTTGGTTTGGGGTGTGACGGGTAGGTGATAAAACGGAATATCAGCGAAGTCGATGCTGGAGTACACCTCACGTGGATGATTGGAAACAATGCCGCAAATGATCATGGGTAATTCACCAATACGCCAGCGGTAGAGAAGGTCTACCAGACAATGATCTAATTTAGAGGCCATAATTAAGACACGTTTCAAGTCTTTCACCGCGCGTAAGTTCCAATTGAGCTCAAAACGCTTGGCAATTTCAACGAAACCTTTTCTCAAGGTTTCGGCATCAACTGCACAACTAAAGCTCACACGCATAAAAAAGCGTTTGGAATCTTTGTCATCAAATTGCTGGGCTTCCTCAATATCGCCGCCAGCTTGATAGATATAAGTAGAGACAGCGGCAACAATGCCTGGGCGATTAGGGCAGGTGAGGGTAAGGTAATAATTTTCTTGGTTCATGTCTCAAGCTCAAAAGTATTGCGTATAAATGCTGATTTTAGACTGTTGAGCAGGCTTGCTGTCCTAATGGGGAGGTAGGCGGGTTTGCTAGGCCCTATTTAGCGGGCGCATCCGCCTTATCTGCTGGCCCTAAATAGACTTCACTTTTATCGTTAATGGTGGGGATTGGTACGTCTTCACAGATCGGTTTTGGGCCCACAACATTTAAAAAACTACATTCTTTTTTGGTGGCAGCCGATGCTGCGTGCTCCAAAGGGGATTTGCCGGTGGCAGCGGTTGAAACAATGCTGGTGGCAGTCATTGGGTTGGCCACTGCCGCCGTCGTAGCGGCAGTACCAACAGAGCTTGCGGCTGCGGTACCAGAGCTTCCTAGTGCAGCTAGCGGCGCAATACAGCTAGCCAGGAAAACTGGACAAAAAATAAGAGGCCAAATCCAAGGGGAAGGACCTTTCAGGGAAAGATAGGTTTTATTTAGCTTTGCAGACAACGTTGTATACCCCGGCAGCCCAATGACCTTTAGGTATAGCTTCATAAACGCTATCAGGCGTTTGCTGATCAATCAGAACTTTGCCTGAGCCTTTGTTGCCTGTAAATACTTTGAACTCCAGTGGGCGGTATTTAGCATTACTGCAATCAAATTCATTTAGACCAATGATGGAGTTAACTGGTTCTTTGGTCTTAGGATCTTCACCTGGCTTCTTGAAATCGAGCATCGACAAGATTTGCGCTGTAGTACTACTAGATTGCAATGTCGCAGTGTCTACCGAAATCGTTGACTGTTCATTTTGACCAATCTCTGTCCATGCCGCCAATACATTGCTTGCTGACAGTGCGATAAGTCCAGTAATGATGGCATTTAGGATGGGGAGTTTTTTCATTGTTGCTATATTCCTGTTTTGTAACTATGAGCAATTTGCTAATAAACCATTCTAAACGGCTTGAGTTTACTTTTGTTTATTCGTGAGCTCAAGTTGTCGCTCAACCTTTTCTGGCTTCATTTGTAGAGCTAGATACTCATTTTTAGCCCACAGTGGGAGCATGTTTCGATAGAGCTTACTCTGTACCCAGCCCGATTGGCCGGATTGGTAAATGAAGGCAGATTTTTCTAAATCAGCCAAGTCATAAATAGTCCGTAGGCTAGGCGCCTGTTTAGTTTCGAAGGGATTGCCTGCTTGGAGTAATTCAAGTCGTCCAACATTGACAGTGAAGCTATCCCCTGGAAAAGGCGTTTCCAAATTGAAAAAATAACCCAATAGGGGAATGCCACCAAAGGGGCGATGCTCTGAGTAGGCGACATGTCCTTTACCCCAAGACCACTTACTTGGGTCACTGCCGTAGCGTTGACTTAATTGATTCAAGGCTTTATCAAAAGCATCGTTTGAAGACTCTGCGCAGGTTTCAATTTTTGGGGTTCCGGGGATGTCGCACCAAGGACTATTCGGATTAGCGAGTTGAAGCATTAAGGGGGTCCTAAAATTTCTAGCCCCATAATTTTCAGTGAATAAGTAGCTTAGGCGCGAAAAAACATTGCGAGTGAATTGATCAGCCCAGGCATTAAAAATAAGCGCCCCAGCACTATCGATACGCATGTCACCATCAAAATCTTTAGCAATTATTAGGGCGGCTGGAGCTAATGGATGACTTGATTGGCTTGCCTTGAAAAGATCAAGTAATTGTAAGGCTCCGAGGGAGAGCGTATCACCTTGCATAGTTTTCATGGAGTTGAAATCGTGCCGCTCTTTAGCCTGAATCAGTTGAACAATACGGTCATAGCGTGTCGGCAAATCCCAATCGGCTGTAAGTGGGTTTGGATCATTGCTGGCGATGATGGGTTGATTGGCTGTTGCAATCCATCCTTGCTCGGGATTGTTGCTAGCAGGGAGTTGTTCAAATGGAACATAGCCTGTCCAGTCGTATTGCTTATCCCAACCCAGTGCTGGCGTTACCCCATAAAGACCTTGGTGCAGTACCCTCTTGGGCGCTACACCAGCAGCCTGATAACTAATGTTGCCGTCTAGGTCGGCCATCACCACATTTTGCATGGGGGCGTAGTTTTTATGGAGTGCTTTTTTGAAACCATCCAAATCCTCTGCCCGATTCATTTCCATCAGACCTGCGACTGATTGATTTTCAATATCAAGAGCCGTCCAGCGTAAAGCCAGCGCAAATTTTTCAGTATTAATCGCTCGTTTTGCGCGAGAGTAAGCATCGGATATCACTGGGCCATGCCTAGTTTCTTTTACCAGGAAGCGGAGCGGTGGGGCACCTTTAATCTCAATCATTTCTTGGCGAACTTTAAAGGGTAGCGGGCCATCTGGTCCGCGGTACATGCCAGGAGACTTAGCATCGAGTTGCTCGATATATAAATCTTGAACATCAGGATTGGTGTTTGTAAAACTCCAGGCATATTTATCCGTTCTACCTAAGATCACCGCTGGTATTCCGGGAAGCGTTCCACCAATAACATTTAAGCCTGGGGCTTCAAGGTGGGCAAAGTACCATACCGCGGGCGTTGATAAACCTAAATGAGGATCATTTGCCAATAAAGGTTTGCCGCTGACAGTGCGCTTCCCGCTCAGCGCCCAATTGTTTGAGCCAATACCATCTTTTCCACCAGGAAGATCATTGGTGGAGAGTGCCGACAATTCATTGGGTGGCAGCTGATTGGATTTGCTTTGCAGACTAGGTCTAGCAGTGTTAAATACTTTGTTATCTTGATACATTTTTGCAAAGTCGACGCGCGTCACTGGGTCGCCAGCAACAAACGGCGGTAGAACTTGCCAAACCTGCTCGGTTGTTAAGAATTGAGAGAGCTCTAGCCGTTGCAATTCTTTTTGCCAGTTGCCACCCAAATCCAAGGCCATCATCAGCATCCAAGCTACGCTATCCGAGGGAGACCAGTAGCCAGGTTTAGAGCCAGTTAAAAAATACTCAAGAGGCAAAGCCCAACCCAGTTGCGCGTTGCCAGCATTAACACCATCGGCATAAGCTTGGAGTAAACGTTTGGCAGCAATAGGGTAACGATCAAGCTGTTTTTCAGCGGCATGCTTAATCCCCAGTGTGCGCATAAATCGATCGATTGCGACGCTTTCTGATCCAAGAATCTCTGACAGTCGACCGCTAGCGAGACGACGATTCATTTCCATTTGCCATGAGCGCTCAGTGGCGTGAAGGTAACCTAAGGCAAAGAGGGCGTCGCTAGGGCTACTGGCCTTGATGTGTGGAACATCGCTCTCGTCAAATGTGATAACTACCGAGTCCCCAAGGGTCTTGATGACCTGCCTGCCAGAAATAGTGGTCTTCGCTGACAGAAGATAGGTCATGCAGACTACTGCTAGTAAAAATGCCAGCCCACCACCAGTCCATAGGGCTCCCCGAATGACTGGGCGCAGCCCTTGAATTTTGGTCAGAAATCTCATGGCAACAGTTTAGCCGTTTTGGCTGTATGCCCTCTAGCACCCAAGCAGGGGTGCTTCCGGGTCAATAGCGCCCCCGCATGCTAAAATTTTGCTTGTCTTGATTTATATAGCGCGGCAGTTACTGTTAGTGCGAGCCCGAGTGGTGAAATCGGTAGACACAGCAGATTTAAAATCTGCCGACTCAAAAAAGTCGTGCCGGTTCGATTCCGGCCTCGGGCACCAGTTTTATGAAATCTATTCGTCTATTCCACACATCGCATCTATTGTTGGGGCTGCTAGCCCTTACTATTCCCGCCTGCTTTGTTAGCGCAGAAACCATCATTCTCAATTGCATGCGAGTTGAGCGTGACCTGACTGAAGAGTATGTGATGAAAGTCGTTTCGCCGATGGAGGGTTCTAAGGGCTCCAAAGGCAAAGTGTATTTTGATGAGCGCGATTTAGATCAGATTGGGAGTGATGGGCGTCAAGAGGTAAAAAATGTTTCCATTACTAAAGATAAGATTTCTTTTTTAACGGACACCTCTTTCCCGCCAGAGGAATTTGATGGTGTGCGCTATGCTGCTGGCACTGTTGTCTCTCTCACTACAATTTCTAGAGTCAGCGGTGAATTAAAAAAGATTGAAACGATTAAAGGTGGATTCTTGGCAACCACCATGGGTGAGGGTACAAAATCATATACAGAGAAGTGCTCACCCATTAAGGGTAATTAAGTGAGTTAGCCTAGTCTGGCTCTGTTACAAAGCCTAACTTAGTAAGGCCGGCTCGACGTGAGGCGGCAAGCACTTGCGCAACATACTCATATTTGACGGACTTATCTGCGCGTAAATTCACCTCGGGTTGAGGGTCCTTTTGAGCGGCTTTTTCGGCATAGCCATCAAAAGTCTTTAAGTCAATCGCTGAGCTATTCCAAAAAATTTGGCCCTTGGCATCAATTGATAGTTGCACCGACTCAGGCTTCACTTCATTGCGGACGCTATTAGCCTTAGGCAATTCAATTTTTACAGCTTGCTGAATTACTGGCAATGTAATCATGAAGATGATCAGCAAGACCAACATGACATCCACCATTGGCGTCATGTTGATTTCAGCCATGATGCCTTCTTCGTTCTGGTCATCCTGCATATGAAATGACATACTTATTCCTCGGACTTGACGCGAGCGCCAGTTACAAAATAAGCAAGCAGATCGTTACCAAAGCGGTTTAAATCTGCTACAAACAATTTATTGGCGCGATTGATGGCATTAAAGCCAAGAACAGCTGGAATGGCGACAGCCAAACCTAGAGCAGTCATGATGAGGGCTTCGCCGATTGGCCCAGCCACCTGGTCGAGTTGAGCGCTACCTGAACTGCTGATAGCAATCAAGGCGTGGTAAATACCCCAAACTGTGCCGAATAAGCCTATAAAAGGTGCGGTTGCGCCAGTAGAGCCTAAAAAGGTAAGCCCCTTTTGTAATTTAGCGGCGACACCATCAATACCGCTCTTCAGGCTTCTGGACATCCACTCTGAATAGTTCAGGGTCTGTAAAAGTTCACGATGATTGGTGGATTGGCTTTGGTGATGCGCTGATGCATCTAAAGCAGACTTGGCAATGTGGTAGTAGGGGTTGGATGCATGGGTGGTGAAGGAGTAGAGCCCTTGATCAAATGAAGTGGCGCGCCAAAACTTATCTAGCTCAGGTTTGAGTTTGCGCAGATTGCGCAGATCCCAAAAGCGGGAAAGTAAAATAACCCAAGTGACGATTGAGCAAAACAGGAGCACCAGCGCTATAAAGCGTGTGATGGAATCGCCTTCGAGCCACAAATTTGCCAAACCAAATGGTGTGTTCATGTTGTTAGTTCTTTATATTAAATTTAATTAAGAGGTTGGTGGAAATTCTAGTGGGCGAGCCGTTTACTAAAAATGGTTTGAAGCGATAACGTCTACCTATCTCGGATGCAGCTCGATCGAGGCGAGGAAAGGTGCTTGATTTCAGCAGGGCAATATCTTCCACGCTACCAGTTTCATCAATAATCAATCGCACTACCACTTCGCCTTGCTCCCCCGACCTCTTGGAAAACGAGGGGTAATAAGCATCGGCATCCGGCTGATAGATAACAACCAGTTTACCAATATCGGTCTGAATCGGTGTGCCACTCGCTCCCCCGGTCGTAGAGGGTGCAACGGTGGCATTGGGGGTAGGTGCATCGGACTTGCTTTGCTGCTGGCTAGGTGGTGTTGCGGATTGCTGTTGAGACTGTGGTGGCGTGGGTGCCCGTGAAGATTTTTCGTTAACGGTTTTCTTTTTTTCTTGCTTCTGTGGCTTAGGTGGCGGTGGTGCGGCCGCAGCCGGTGGCTGTTTGCTGGCTTCAGGGCTTACAAGATTGGCCATCACGCGAGTGTCATCTAAGTTATCTTCAGGCTTGGGCTGCATGCTTTTATGAAAGCCAATAAAGAACATGGCGTGCAACAAGAGAACAATGCCAATAACCACACGTTCTGTTTTATCGAACGGAAGATGAGTAGTGAGGTGAGCTAAAAAATTGCGCACTACAGACCGCCTAAATACTGAGCTGAAACATAATGCGCACTTAAGTCACAAGACATTAGATCTTGAGCCATAGTTAAGAGCGTACCCTCATCTTTGCTGCTGATGAAGATAATAGAGCCATGCTGATGTTCAGGGGTCGCTATGGTGTTGATTTCTAGCTGCCGTTTGAGTTGGCGCACAACGGCTTCACTCGTATCGATGAGTGTGATGCTACCGCCCAGTAATTTGCGGATTGCTTTGCGTAAAAAAGGGTAATGAGTGCAGCCTAATACTAGAGTATCTGCGCCGGCATCTTGAATGGGCTCTAGATGTTTGGCTAAGAGTTCGAGCGTGTCCTCACCATCAGCTTTGCCTGCTTCAATGAGGGGGACTAAGCCTGCGCCTGCTTGTTTGATAAAGCGACAATGTGGCGGAAGTGTTGCCAGTAGGGCGTTAAATTTATCGCTACTCAGAGTAGCTTCAGTAGCAAGCACGCCCACAATGCCATTGAGAGATTGCATCGCTGCTGGCTTGATGCCTGGCTCTACCCCAATAATCGGAATGTTTATTTTGAGACGTATATCTTTAATCGCTTGGGCGGTAGCAGTATTGCAAGCAACCACGATTGCGTCGCAACCCTCATGAGCAAGGTGTTGGCATAAAGCAAGGCTACGCGCTGCAATCCACTCGCTCGATCTCTCGCCATAGGGAGCATTGGCAGAGTCAGCGAGATAGATGTAATCGTGCTCGGGAAGCTGATCAAGGGCTTCATCCAATATGGATAAACCCCCAACGCCAGAATCAAAAACGCCGATCAGTGCCAAGAAATCAACCGCGCTTACGAAGCTTCAAGGAATTAAGCAATCTTGACCGGAATATTCCCGATCTTCGCTTGCCATTCTTTAGGCCCAGTGTCGTGCACGGCGATACCTTCAGAATTGACTGCTACTGTCACTGGCATATCCTTGACATCAAATTCATAAATGGCTTCCATACCGAGATCTGCAAAGCCAATGACCTTTGAGGATTGGATTGCTTTGGATACTAAGTAAGCAGCTCCACCAACAGCCATGAGATAAGCAGATTTGTGCTTCTTAATGGATTCGATCGTTGCTGGTCCGCGCTCTGCTTTGCCAATCATGGAAAGGAGGCCGGTTTGAGAAAGCATCATCTCAGTGAACTTATCCATGCGGGTAGAGGTGGTTGGGCCTGCTGGACCTACAACTTCATCGCGGACTGGGTCAACTGGTCCGACATAATAAATAATGCGATTTTTAAAGCTCACGGGCAATTCTTCACCCTTTGCAAGCATATCTTGGATGCGTTTATGAGCAGCATCTCGACCCGTCAAGATTTTGCCATTGAGTAAAAGCGTTTCACCTGGTTTCCAGCTCGCCACCTCTTCAGCTGTCAATGCATCCACATTAACGCGCCTCGATTTTTTAGTATCCGGGGTCCAAGTTACATCTGGCCAATCTGCTAGAGATGGAATCTCTAATTTTGCTGGGCCATCACCATGTAAATGAAAGTGAACATGGCGAGTTGCTGCACAGTTTGGAATCATAGCCACTGGTAGAGAAGCCGCGTGTGTTGGGTAATCCAAAATCTTAATATCCAATACAGTGGCAAGGCCGCCAAGACCTTGGGCGCCAATGCCTAGCTTGTTTACTTTTTCATAAAGTTCAACACGCAATTCTTCAATTTTGTTCTTTGGGCCGCGAGCAATCAGATCCTGGATATCTACTGGGCCCATTAAAGACTCTTTTGCCATCAGCATCGCTTTTTCCGGGGTGCCACCAATACCAATGCCGAGGATGCCTGGAGGGCACCAGCCTGCACCCATAGTAGGAACAGTTTTCAGAACCCAATCAACAATAGAGTCTGATGGGTTGAGCATAGCCATCTTGGCTTTATTTTCTGAGCCACCACCCTTGGCTGCGCAAATCACTTCAATGTCGTCACCCGGGACGATTTCATAATGGATCACGGCTGGAGTGTTATCGCCAGTGTTCTTGCGTTTGCCTGCTGGATCCGATAAGACTGAGGCGCGCAGCATGTTATCGGGATTGAGATAGGCACGACGTACACCTTCATTCACCATATCAGTCACGCTCATCGTGGCATCTGGCCATTGCACATTCATACCAACCTTGAGGAAGACAACCGAAATACCAGTGTCTTGGCAAAGTGGGCGGTGACCCTCGGCGCACATGCGACTGTTAGTTAAGATTTGAGCGATGGAGTCTTTAGCTGCAGGGCCTTGTTCTAGCTCATAGGCCTTGCCCATGGCGCTAATAAAGTCCTTAGGGTGGTAGTAGGAGATAAATTGGAAAGCATCTGCTACGCTTTGGATTAGGTCGTTTTGTTTAATGTTTGTCATGTTTTGGACTTAATTAGTAAAGGTTTGCCCTATTTTAAGGGTTTGCCATAGAGCAAATCCCAAGTGTTTTCACTTATCTTATGAGGTTCTAAGGGGTGTATTCCCATCATTTTGTGTCCATTATGCAGAAAATGAGTGGCTGATTATTAAAAAGAGGGCTGTGAAGCATGGAACCATTAAAACAAGAAAATCGCGTATTTAACCCACCTGCTGACTTTGTGAAGGGTGCTGCCATCCCTGGAATGGAAGCCTATAACAAGCTTTGCGCGGAAGCCGAAAAGGACTATGAGGGCTTTTGGGGTCGCCTTGCCAAAGAGAATATCTACTGGAAAAAGCCTTTCACCAAGGTTTTGGATGAATCTAAGGCGCCTTTTTATAAATGGTTTGAAGACGGTTTAACCAACGCTTCATATAACTGCTTAGATCGTCAAATTGAAAATGGCCTAGGCGACAAGGTCGCCATTATTTTCGAGGCCGATGACGGCAAGGTAAGCAATGTTACTTATAAAGAGATGTTGGAGCGCGTTTGCAAAATGGCAAATGCCCTGCGTAAGATGGGCATCAAGTCTGGCGACCGCGTCATTATTTACATGTCAATGTCAATCGAAGGCATTGTTGCCATGCAAGCCTGTGCTCGTATTGGTGCAACACACTCAGTGGTGTTTGGTGGCTTCTCCGCTAAGTCATTGCAAGAGCGAATTGTTGATGTTGGTGCGGTAGCTGTGATTACGGCTGATGAGCAATTCCGTGGTGGCAAAGCATTGCCACTCAAGGTGATTGTTGATGAAGCATTAGCTTTAGGCGAATGTGAAAAAATCAAAAATGTCATCGTCTATAAGCGTACCGGCGGCAATATTCCCATGACTGCTGGCCGCGATTCTTGGATGCATGATGTTGTTGCCAATGAGCCTGCTACGTGTGAGCCAGAGTGGGTGAGTGCAGAGCATCCTCTCTTCGTGCTCTATACCTCTGGGTCAACAGGCAAACCAAAGGGTGTGCAGCACTCTACCGGTGGTTATTTGCTGTGGGCTATTTTGACCATGAAGTGGACCTTTGACATCAAGTCAAACGATGTGTTCTGGTGTACTGCTGACATTGGCTGGGTCACAGGTCACTCCTACATTACTTATGGCCCGCTCGCAGTGGGCGCGACTGAGATTGTGTTCGAAGGCGTTCCTACCTATCCAAATGCTGGGCGTTTCTGGGACATGATCCAAAAACACAAAGCAACCATTTTTTACACAGCACCAACAGCGATTCGTTCGCTGATCAAAGCATCTAGTAATGATGCTGCTATTCATCCTAAGAGTTACGATTTATCTTCATTGCGTCTCTTAGGTTCAGTTGGAGAGCCAATTAATCCTGAAGCTTGGATGTGGTACTACGAGAACGTTGGTGGTTCACGCTGCCCAATTGCAGATACCTTCTGGCAAACCGAAACTGGTGGCCATATGATTTCTCCAATGCCAGGCGCAACACCAATGATCCCAGGATCATGCACATTGCCATTACCCGGCATCATGGCAGCGATTGTGGATGAGGTGGGCCATGATGTACCCAATGGCCAAGGCGGCATTTTGGTTGTGAAGCGTCCATGGCCTTCCATGATTCGCAATATTTGGAATGACAGCGATCGTTTCGTGAAATCGTATTTCCCAGAAGAGTTGGGCGGCACTTTGTATCTTGCTGGTGACGGTGCGATTCGTAACAAAGAGACTAGTTACTTCACTATTACCGGTCGTATCGATGATGTGTTGAACGTTTCTGGTCACCGCATGGGAACTATGGAAATTGAGTCTTGCTTAGTTGCCAATCCATTGGTAGCTGAGGCAGCCGTAGTTGGTCGACCAGATGATATGACCGGCGAAGCTATTTGCGTGTTTGTCGTTCTGAAGGGTGGTCGTCCAACGGGTGATGAAGCCAAGAAGATTGCAGCTGAGTTGCGTAATTGGGTTGGCAAAGAGATCGGACCTATTGCTAAGCCTAAGGATGTGCGCTTCGGTGATAACTTACCAAAAACCCGTTCCGGAAAGATCATGCGTCGCTTGTTGCGTGTGATCGCTAAAGGCGAAGAGGTGACTCAAGATACTTCTACCCTTGAAAACCCGGCAATTTTGGATCAACTCAAAGAGGCGCTCTAAGCAAATCTGCTCCACTCCTTCGTTATCCGTATAATCGATCGTTTCCGGAAGGGTGGATGAGCGGTTTAAGTCATACGCCTGGAAAGCGTACGTAGGTTAATAGCCTACCGCGGGTTCGAATCCCGCCCCTTCCGCCAGTAGCACCCTTAGAGCCCCTATCCACGGGGCTCTTTCTTTTTGAGGGCTTTCTACCCACCACTCTACCCACCACCAAAACATTGTCTGAATTTGCTGTTCTGGATGGATCGGGAGGGAGCATTCTGGATAGATAACTGGATTCCAGGCAAATCTTCGATTGGCGCCTTGAAATCACCATCAATTCCTTCTGTAGGCAGGCTAATGCCCAGCCAAGGAGGGTTGGGGCTAAGTTAAACTAAAAATATCGTAGATTCAAACACGAAGTGCAACACGGTTTAAAGATTGATTAAAGACTTCATTGGGGGTTTTAAATCCTAATCGTTTTCTAGGTCGGTTGTTTAATCGGTCTTGGATCATTCTAAGCTCTGCAT
>NZ_JACVPL010000015.1 GCF_018881925.1 Polynucleobacter sp. Latsch14-2
GAATATATCGACTATTACAACCATGATCGGATCAAACAAAAACTGAAGGGATTGAGCCCGGTTAATTACCGAACTCAATCCCTCGTGCTAACCTAATTAAACTGTCCAACTTTTGTGGGTCAGTTCATGCTAGGTGTTTTTTTATTTCGCTCTTAGCAACATCAAATAGTTGGATACTTCTAAGATAGCGACTCTAAGTAGCGCTGTGCATCAAGTGCCGCCATGCAGCCCGTACCAGCACTGGTGATAGCTTGGCGATAGATGTGATCTTGCACATCGCCTGCTGCAAATACGCCTGGAATGTTGGTGGCAGTCGCATTGCCTTCTAAGCCTGAGTGAGTTTTGAGGTAGCCGTTGTTCATATCGAGTTGACCGATAAATAATTCAGTATTGGGTTTGTGGCCGATCGCAATAAAGGCGCCAGTCACAGCGAGATCTTCTGTACTGCCATCTTGTTTCTTGATGCGTACTCCAGTAACCCCTTTTTCATCACCGAGCACTTCGTCCAGTGTGGAGTTGAGTTTGAGCTCTACCTTGCCTTCAGCAACTTTTGCCATCAAGCGATCGTTCAAGATTGGCTCAGCACGGAATTTGTCACGACGATGAATGACGGTAACCTTCTTGGCAATGCCGGTGAGGTATAAGGCTTCTTCAACAGCAGTATTACCACCGCCTACAACGCAAACATCTTGATTACGATAAAAGAATCCATCGCAAGTTGCGCAACCGGAGACGCCCCGTCCCATGAAGGATTCTTCACTTGGTAGGCCGATGTATTGCGCGGATGCCCCAGTGGAAATAATGAGGGCATCACAGGTATAGGTGCCGGAATCACCCACAAGGCGAATAGGTTTTTCTGTCAGGGCTGCTGTATGAATATGGTCAAAAATGATTTCCGTATTGAAGCGCTCAGCATGCTTTAAAAAACGATCCATCAGCTCTGGACCTTGGACCCCATCAGGGTCTGCTGGCCAGTTTTCCACATCTGTAGTGGTCATTAATTGACCGCCTTGAGCTAGTCCAGTGATGAGGGTAGGCTGCAAATTAGCGCGGGCAGCATAAACAGCGGCTGTGTAGCCGGCAGGGCCAGATCCGAGGATGAGGACTTTGGAGTGTTTTGGGGTATTTGTTGTCATCCCCAAATTATAGATTTGCTTGTTTACAATCGGGAGAACATGGCGAGAACCGTATATCCGAAGTCCAAGACTCCACAGAGCCCTCAGACCCCAGAGAATGAGGGGCAGGGCAGGATGCCCCGCCTCCTTCTGGAGGCCCGCTGGTTCATTTCCCTAGGCCTTTGCTTGGCTTTATTTGCGATTTTGGCCACTTATTCCAAGGCTGACCCCGCCTGGTCTCACGCTAGTTTTGAGACCCCTAAGAACCTTGGAGGTCGTTTTGGTGCATATATCGCTGATTTACTGCTCTATATTTTTGGAATATCCGCGTTTTGGTGGGTAGTCCTTTTTGGCCGAAGGGTCCTAAATGGTTGGCGTGAGCTGTGGAGTATTCCCTTGCCTGTGGATCCAGATGCTAAACCAGATTCCTTATTGGTTCGTTGGCTGGGCTTTGGGGTGACCTTGCTATGTAGCATGGGATTAGAGTCGATTCGCTTACATTCTCTTAGCTGGCAACTCCCTCGCCCTCCTGGCGGCATTTTGGGCGAATTGATTGGTGACCCCCTCCAAATGTCCCTCGGCTTTACTGGCGCTACGCTGGTGCTGCTCTTTGGGCTTTGTGCTGGACTTTCTTTATTCCTACATTTTTCTTGGTTGGATATTGCGGAAAAAGTGGGGCGCTATCTAGAGTTGGCTTATATCCGCTTGCGTGAGCGTCGTGAGAGTGAAGAAGATCGTAAATTAGGTGAGGCGGCTGCTGAAGAGCGGGAAGAGTATGTTGAAGAGTTTCGCGGGCGCGTTGAAGTTGCTGCGCCAGTACAAATTGTCCGTGCGCCAATAGAGATACCCAAGAGCGCGCGTGTTGAGCGCGAAAAACAACAACCACTCTTTGTGGATATCCCTGATTCAGAATTACCGCCGTTGGCATTGCTTGATCCAGTGCCAGAGGCGAAGGAAACTATTTCTGCGGATGTCTTGGAATTTACCTCTCGCTTAATTGAGCGCAAGCTTGCTGAGTTTGGTGTTCAAGTCGTTGTGATTGCTGCCTATCCAGGCCCAGTCGTGACGCGTTACGAAATTGATCCTGCGGTTGGTGTTAAGGGTAGTCAGATTGTCAATCTTGCACGCGACTTGGCGCGTTCGCTTGGGGTGGTGAGTATGCGTGTTGTCGAGACTATTCCTGGTAAAACTTGTATGGCTTTGGAATTGCCAAACCCTACTCGTCAGTCCGTTTATCTTTCTGAGATTCTGACTTCACAGGTTTACAACGATAACCACTCGTTGTTAACTCTCGCCTTAGGTAAAGATATCTCCGGCAGCCCAATGGTTGCTGACTTAGCGAAGATGCCACATTGTTTAGTCGCGGGTACAACGGGTGCTGGAAAGTCCGTTGGTATCAATGCCATGATTTTGTCGATGCTCTTTAAGGCTAAACCTGATGAAGTGCGCTTGATCATGATTGATCCGAAGATGCTTGAGATGGCGATGTACGACAAGATTCCACATTTGCTATGTCCAGTAGTAACGGACATGAAGCAAGCATATAACGCCCTCAACTGGGCAGTAAATGAGATGGAGCGGCGCTACAAACTGATGAGTAAGTTTGGTGTGCGCAATCTTGCGGGCTTTAATAAGAAAATTTTAGAAGCTGAAGAAAAGGGTGAGAAGCTCACTAATCCATTTAGCTTGACACCAGATGATCCGGAGCCAATTTATAAAGCACCTGTGATTGTGATTGTGATTGACGAGCTTGCCGATTTGATGATGGTCTCTGGTAAGAAAATTGAAGAGTTGATTGCACGGATTGCGCAAAAGGCTCGTGCTGCAGGTATTCATCTGGTGTTGGCCACACAGCGTCCTAGTGTTGATGTGATTACCGGACTGATTAAGGCGAACGTGCCAACACGTATTTCCTTTCAGGTGAGTAGCAAAATTGATAGCCGTACGATTCTGGATCAACAGGGAGCTGAAGCTCTGTTGGGTATGGGTGACATGCTCTATATGGCGCCAGGCACCGGCTTACCAGTGCGTGTGCACGGCGCCTTTGTCTCGGATGATGAGGTGCATCGCGTGGTGGAATGGCTTAAAGAAAAAGGCGAAGCTAATTACATCGAGGGTGTTCTCGAGGGTGCTGATGAGTCCAATATGGATGCCCTAACCGGTGAAGGTGGCGGCGAGGCGGATCCCCTTTACGATCAGGCTGTAGCGATCGTTCTGGAAAATAAGCGGCCCTCGATTTCTTTGGTGCAACGGCATCTGCGTATTGGTTATAACCGTGCAGCACGCTTGCTTGAAGACATGGAAAAGGCTGGTCTGGTCTCCAAAATGGGCAACGGCGGCAACCGCGAAATCTTGCATCGTCCTTCAGAGTAAAACTTCATTTTGCAAAAATCTTTATCAGCATTTGCGCTCACATTCGCAGTAAGCGGATTTATCTTGTTTTCCGCAAGCATTGGCATGGCTGCAGATGTTGATGGGGGCGCCGAACAGTTGCGCCAATTCGTCCGCAATTCCAAAACCGCAGAAGGTGATTTTGTGCAGCAACAGTTACGAGCACCCAAAGCCAATGAGCCACAAGACAAAGGGCTTAAAGTAGTTCGTCAAACACAGGGCCATTTTGCATTTGCGCGTCCAGGCCGTTTTGTTTGGGATACCCAAAAACCATTTGAGCAAAAACTGATTGCTGATGGCAAGCAGCTGATTTTGTGGGACAAGGATCTCAATCAAGCGACCTTTAGGCCGGCGGGGCAGGCATTGGCAGCAACACCAGCAGCAATTCTGTTTGGCGAGGCATCTTTAGATCAGCATTTTGATTTGATAGATGGTGAGGAGCGTATGGGTATGAAATGGGTGGCATTGGCCCCCAAAAAAGACCCCAAGGCTAAGGGCGGCAATGAGCTTCCTTATACAAAAATCTCCATTGGTATGGCTAATGGGCTTCCTAAAGCGCTAGAGCTGATTGACGGCTTAGGCAGCGTGGTTTTAGTAACCCTAGATAAGATTCAGTTGAATGTGAATTTACCTGTAAATCGTTTTAATTTCACTCCTCCTGCTGGAGCTGAAGTCTTACGCTTAAACTAGAGTCCATAGACTAAATTCAACCAAATTTAACGAATACCGAATACCAAAACTGAGCAATATATGATTGATCCGCAATTACTCCGCAAAGATATCACTGCTGTCGCAGCGCGTTTAGCTACACGTAAATTTCAGCTGGATGTTGAGAAATTCAACTCGCTAGAATCTGAGCGTAAATCTTTACAAACCCGCACCGAAGAGCTACAAGCAAAACGCAATCAATTGGTAAAAGCCATTGGTATGAAAAAGGCTAAGGGTGAAGATGCTAGCGCTGAAATGGCTGAGGCAACCCAGATCAATGGGGACATGGAGTCTGGCTCCACTCGCCTTACTGTCTTGCAGGCTGAGATTTCTGATTTCTTAATGGGCATTCCGAATCTTCCAGACGAGTCTGTACCAAGTGGTAAAGATGAAACTGAGAATAAAGAAATCAAGCGTTGGGGTACGGAACCTATTTTTGATTTTGAGATTAAGGATCACGTAGATCTAGGTGCCCCACTCGGTTTAGATTTTGAAGTAGCAGCGAAGATTAGCGGCTCCCGCTTTGTGGTACTTAAAGGACCAATTGCTCGATTGCATCGCGCTTTAGCGCAGTTCATGCTCGATACCCACACAACGCAACATGATTATCAGGAGATCTACACCCCCTATATGGTGAACGCAGCATCGATGCGTGGTACCGGTCAGTTGCCAAAGTTTGAAGAAGACTTATTTAAGGTTCCTCGCCAGATGGGTGGAGAGGATGGGAATGGCGAGGCAAAAACAGAAAACTTTTACCTCATCCCGACTGCAGAGGTTCCGGTCACAAACTTAGTAAGAGATGAGATTGTGAATTCTGATAATTTGCCAATGAAGTTCGTGGCACATACACCATGCTTTCGTTCTGAGGCTGGTAGTTATGGTCGCGATGTGCGTGGCATGATCCGTCAGCACCAGTTTGACAAAGTAGAGTTGGTGCAAATTACTAAGCCAGAACATTCGATGCAGGCATTAGAAGATTTAACTGGCCACGCAGAAAAGATTTTGGAGTTACTCGAATTACCTTATAGAAAAGTACTGCTCTGTACTGGCGATATGGGTTTTGGTAGCACCAAGACTTATGACCTAGAGGTATGGGTGCCATCACAACATGCTTATCGTGAAATTAGTTCATGCTCAAGCATGGGCGACTTTCAGGCAAGGCGTATGCAGGCGAGATTTAAGGCTGGGCAAGGCAAACCAGAATTGGTCCACACCTTAAATGGCTCAGGTCTTGCAGTAGGAAGGGCTTTGGTGGCCTTGATTGAGAACAAGCAACAAGTTGATGGGAGCATCTCCGTTCCTAAAGCATTGCAACCTTATTTGGGCGGCTTGGATACTCTGAAGCCTATTTAATGGGCTAATCAATAAAAAGTGATGCCAAAGCTATAATTGCTCTTCGGTTCGGAGAGGTGGCAGAGTGGTCGAATGTACCTGACTCGAAATCAGGCGTACTGTCAAAGGTACCGAGGGTTCGAATCCCTCCCTCTCCGCCACCAGCATAGGTTTTCTGGCGATTTACTAAAAAGTCAGATGCAATCGTTTCCGCAATTTTTGGCATCATTTCCGCACATTGGCTATTTTGTTGGGTTAACGCGCTCGCCAACACGGCGATAAACGGCCTTTGTAAGTGCAGCTTAAGAAACCTTTGTAAACATAACAACATTATTTTCCAAGAGCTGAATAATGCCTTCTCGTAACGTGCCTTGTTCTGTCAATAAATCAATTGTTTGGGAGATGGATGTCTGACTGACTTCAGTCATATATTTAATTGTTTCAGGATTTGCAAAAAGCTCTAATTCACTACGAAATTCCTCGGGGGATTCTAAGTAATTCTTAAAATATAATTTAGTCAAATTGGTTGTCTCAATTACCCCCTTTTCGGATGATAAATCTACATCTTGTTGTTTAAGTTCACCCTGAGCCTTTAGTGAGGCAAGAATAAATTCAGGGGTTTGGGACATTACATAATCCCCCTCGAACATCTTATTTTTTACTTCTTCACTTTTATCCATATCAATTACCCGAAGCCCAAGCCATCCTTCTTTTAATCCCTTGGCAGGGTTTTGGCAAAACTCTCAATGAGCTTTTTATTTGCTGAAATAGCTCTAAATAATTCTTTACCTTCAGCATTTTTAAATAGCTCTGTTGCAAAAATTTTCAGATCCTCATCTTTTAATTGCTCAAACCACACCTTTATGCGATTACCAGTAAATTCAGCAAGTTCATCCTTAGGTATTTCGCCACCTTTATCGGTTAACTCCTCAAGACTATTTAATGTTCCCATTACTCCTGCCAAGGCATATCGAGCGGATATTACAAGTTTGATATTTTTCATAAGAATATTGGTGTATTGAATTAATGCTGAATTAGTCTGTTGCAGAATCTGGCCAATGTGTCTTTATTTCAAAGTCGAATTTTCTCGCAAGACCCTGTTTCCAAAAGCCTTACAAATTCTGCTTGAGAGGTGTTAAACCAATCTAATTTTTTCCATACGCCTTGAAAATCAGTCGCGACTTGTTTTTCATAGATACTGAATCCAACATTCCCCATTTTTTCTTCGGAATCGTCTCTGGCTTGATCCACTTGAACACACCAGTTTCCACATCTTGTTTCAAGTGAGTCGCCTTTCTTAAAGGAAAACTTCATTTGAGCCCCCTGTGTTTCGACGAGATCTTTAATCTTGTGATCCATAATTTTGTTATGTAAATCACTATTTTTAAGTTGGATATTTTCGGATTTAAGTTTTTCTTTAAGCTTCTGGTGAGGTATGCCAGCCAGCGTAAAAGAGATCGAATCACGAAGAAGGGGTGTCTTTTCTTTGTTGATTCGCTCCACATGAAATATATCTAATGCGCTTTTAAATGCCTCATGCACCAAGAAAAACCAGCCTTTGGCGTAAAGCCCCTGATTACTATGGGCTTCAAATTGAATCCATGTCAGCAGAGGTTTGATGCTCCCATCATCATCTTTTATCAAAGCATTCTCCCTAAAAGAGCTTTAGAGAATTGCTTCTTTTTTAGGGTGAGTTCATTTTTGGCAATTTCTAATACGCGCTCGGCCTCTAACAAGTCGCTAAAGAACCCATTCAAACTAGAGTGCTTAAGCCAATCACCAACCATTGAGACTTCCGATGAGTTTGCGCTCACAATGCCATCTGAGTTCCCTAGAAATATTTGCAACCGATGCTTGCAGTACATTCCGTTGATACCTGCTGGGCAGCTACAGTAGGCTGTCAAGATACCCTTGTTAAATTCAAAGCTTAATTCGTAAGGGTGGGGCTGCGAACCTTGAACTAGGAATTTGATTGTTTCTTTCATTCAATTTCCTTTATTTTTTTCAAGCGCGCTGATTTTTTGAGGGATTGCTGTTCTTTATCTAGAAACTCGGCTATTGCCCGTCTGATTAGTTCGGCAACTGACACGTCTTGGCTCTCTGATATTTTTAATAGTGCAGCCTTAAAAGGCTTTGGAAGGTGTATGTTGGTGCGCTCCATGTACACACTATATTTTCTAACGCATAAAAAGACTGTTAATAATTGTTAATTTTTTAAGCGCTTAGAGGCGATGGCCAACTTTAAGATACGCTGTAGACTACTGAATGGCTTGAGAGTGTATCTAGGCAATTAACAATTATTAATAAATGGAAATTATTAAGCGAATAAAGTCTCAGCTTAATTAATTGGTATCGGCCTTAAGCAAACTCTTGGCTACCCATTTCGAAAGCAGAAATTTCTTAGCGCCAGTTACCCAGCATATTGAAGTTGTTATACTGAAAATCATGGATTTTATTCAACAAATCCGGCGTCAGTAATATTAATTGTTATGTGGCCTCTGCGTCCGTATAAGCACTGTTAGCTTTTGAAGGATCTGCAATGAGTTTGGAAGAAAAGCTATCTGTTTGTGCGGGTCCTTCTAGTGATACGGAGAAGGCTAAGCAAGATAGGACTGAACGAATGATTCGTGATTTGATCTATTGATTCGCTCCTACATGCACAAGACGATATGTAGATGCTTATTTCTTGATGGCTGTAAGAGCGCCTTTAAGTCCTAGGGTACCGAAAATCGTCACGCCATCCAGGTTATAGGTGTTTTTATTGAGTTGAGAAAAATCTAACTCAAACTCTAATGATGAGCTCATGGTTGCCAGCTCTTTATCGGTGAGCAGTGCGCTCGCTTGTATTCCGCTGCTAGTTGCCTCCCACGGTTTAATTAAGTTGAGAGGGATCGCCTGATTGGTGAAGTTCAGTTGAGGGCGGGGGCCACGATTCAAAAAATCGCTCAGTTGAGAAAGATTAATGGAGCCTGCTGATGGCTTTATAAATACTGTTAAGCGTAAATCTTTATTTTGCCTAGTGAGGCCCAAGGTGACATTGTAATTGCCGCCCGATTGTTTTTCTGTCACTAAGGCAATCAGAAGTCCGTCATCGAGTGCTTGCATTCTCCATGGGTAGGTTGTTGCGCGACTACTATTATCTAGGTTGAGCAATCTAGCATTGCTCAGACTGATGAGTGAAACCGATAATCCTTTTGCTTGCAGCATTTGTTGTACTAAGCGACGATCAACACCCATCTGGTCAAAGTAAATATTGAGACCATTGATTGCCAAACGCATATCCTCTTCATTTACCTTTTTGGCATTCGAACGTAATGCGTAAATACCGAGTTGATCATTGGGGTCAATACGGCGGTTAACCCCGCCGGAAAAAGCTAAGACACATGCTGAGAAGCATTGACCATCTGCTTCTACTAAAGTTTTTTTGCTCAGATTAGTGCGACCAATTCGGCTGTTAAAGCGTTTTTGGCGAAGGACTTGCCCCAGTCGGATACCGCTATTGAGATCGCCATCAACTGAGTTAAAAAGAACTGCGGTACCAGCTGGAATGTTGGCGGTTGACTGCACAAATTTTTCCACATTCGCTTTATTGATTGCTGTGTCATACACAATCATCAGCTCGCATTTATCGCGCTCACAAACGTTAGCCAATGCAAAATTGGATTTGGTATCAGATGCGCCTGAATTATTAACCACTGTATTTGGTAATGCGATAGCTGCTGAATTGTTGGCAGAAGGTTGTGGAGCATTCGCTGCAACAGGTTCAGAAGATTTGATATTTGTGGCTGATTTGTTGCTAAATAGTTTTTGCCAAAAAGAAGGCTCTTCTTCCGCTGCGCTAGTTTTGCTACTGCTAATTGAGGGAGCGGTGGTTTGAGTGGGAGTAGCAACAACTATCGCAGGACTTGGAGGCTGCTCTTTAACTGGCTCTACTGCTGACTGTTCTGACTTACTTTCAGGAGGCTTTGATGATGCATTGCCAAAGATTCTTTTCCAGAATGGCTCTGATGTGGTTGACGAGGCGGCTGGAGCAGGGAAAACGTCCGGAACAGTTGGTGGGCTTGCCGCTGGGGCTGATGTTGGTGGGGTTGGATTGGAGGCGTTTTGAGCGGTTGTGTTCGATAGGCCCTTGTCAGACCCCTCTAAAAGAGGCGAAGTCGAGGAGGCGCTGCTAAAAAGACCCTTCCAGAAGGGTGCGGGGCTTGGAGTCGATTCTGTTGTTGAGCTATTGGGAAAGGGGGCGTCGACTTTGGTCGAACCAGGATCAGTTTTTTCTTCTGCGCTGGCTTGGCTTGGCGGGGTGACTGGGTCAGTTCTAGCCTCTGAGTTTTTCGACTCAGAATCCTTGGAATTAGCTCTTTCTTTGTTTGATTTGCTGCTTTTTTGATGCTTTTGGGGTTGTTTTGATGCTTTTGTCTTTTTAGGCTTTGCTTTGTTTTGTTCGGCGTCTGCACCCTTGCTTTCACTGCCAAATACCTTGTCCCACATCGTTGGCGAGGTATCTGCAGCTTGCAGTGGGCCAGAAATCATGCCTAAAAGGACAATTCCAGCTAAAAAAAGCACAATACGAGGGTTAATAAGGGGTGAATCCCCTTTGTTGATCATGCTGAAAATTATAAGTTAAATTGATAAAAGTGATACTTCACTTATACAGTAACTGTCGAGCCTTGTAATAGCACTTTAGTTTTAGATGATGAGGCAAAAGCTATCTTTTGATCATCCCTAGCACTTTTTCTTCAAGTAATTCAAGGGAGTAGGGTTTTTGCAAGATCTCAATTGAATCAGGTAAGCCACCTTTGAGTTCAATACCAGCTGGGCTGAGCGCGGTACTCACGATAATTTTGGTAGGAGCAAACTCACTGCCAATGAGTGATTGAATCATTCTGAAGCCATCCATGCCGGGCATATTGAGATCGGCAATCACTAAATCTGGCAGAAATTGACCAATGAGTACTAGGCCGGCAAAGCCGTCCTTAGCGCTACGGACCTCAGTTGGCCTGGGTAGGTCGGATAGCGATAATTCGATGAGGCGCAAAAGATCTTGATCATCCTCAACCACCACGACTTTTAAAGCGTCGGTAGCAGTTGATTTTTTAGTGACTGCTCCAGACTGCCTTGCGCGCTCCGCTAGGAGAGCGTCAACGGATTGGCGCAAGATGCGTCTGTGACCACCTGAAGTCTTCCAGGCTAGTAAAACGCCACTTTCAACCCAAAGCTGGGCTGTTCTTAAGGAAATACCTAAAAGATCAGCTGCTTCTCTAGTGGATACGTATGCGTCTTCGGATGACATTCAGGGACAATAGCAAAAAATAATTTCTTCTGTAAAAAACAGAGTGAATCGGGTTTAAATGTAGTAATTGCGGAAAATTCTACATCATTCTAAATTTTTGAATGATTGATTGGGATTTACTTGACTGGACTAAAGAACTATGAGTGGAAGGTAGAGGGCACTTTTGTTTAGGCGTTGGTATCAATCCTCCTTACGACATCAAATTCTGATTTGGTTGCTCGTGATCAACTTTTTCATCTTGCTACTCATGGCAGTAGCAACCCTGCAAGTCTCTCGCAGCTCAGTAGAAAAAAATATCTTTGAACAGTTAGAACGTGAGCACGTGATTGAGTCTGAAATGATTGAGGGCTCCCTTAATCGTATGGTTGAAGAGGTGCAGTCACTGAGTTCATCGCTCGCCTTGATCGGTGCATTAAATTCACCAGACAAGGCTGATCAGCTTTTAGAGGCTTTTGCAAAACGAAATCCTTTAATTAAAGAAGATCGTGACGATTTTTATTTGCTCGATGCCAATCTCAATCGCTTGCATGTCATTGGTAGCTCTAACTCTTGGGTTGATGGCTCACGCGCTTTAGCAAAATCAGCCTTATCTCAATTAAAAATTCAGGCCGGAGTTTTTAAAACTGACGGCGGATTCATATTGCAGTTAGCTCAGCCGTTAGAGGCCCGTGGCGTGGTAGTGATTAGTCAGCCGATTAATCAGCTCTTGGGTCGATTCTTTCAGGGACGTAAAGATATTGCAGCCTGGGTGTTAGAGGATGGGTCTGGGCAAGTGTTATCGAATCTAAGTGATAGTGCGAGTCCCGATCAAACCATCGTTCGTGAATTGTTTGGCGACCTAAGTAAGAAAAATATTACATCCTCAGTACCGGCTGATTCAGAATCTTTTACTCATCCATGGAAGACGATTAGAGGCCCCTTGCGCCTGATCCCGCCGCTGGAGAGTTTGCATTTGCAGTTAGCACTCAATGAGCGTACTAATTGGACGCATATTGTTGCAATGGAATTATTGCTTCCATTTATCTTTGTGTTGCTATTGGTCTCTTTGCTTGCGGTTTTCATCATCATACTCGTGGGTCGAAGATTGGCCACTCCAATTGAGGAGCTGGCAAGTTATGCTTTATCCATTGAGGGCTCTGGATTTTCCAGTGCCGAGAATCAAGATAGGTTAGCCACCTTAGCGCAGCGCCCCGATGAAGTTGGCCGCTTAAGCACCCAGTTTTCCCGCATGCTCGGGCGCCTTCGTCATGGCTATGTAGGTCTAGAAGATCAAGTGGCACAGCGTAATGCCCAATTAGAGGCGGTATTTGATTTATCCCCCGATGGCTTTATCGATGTAGATGCACAGGATCTAGTGAGATTTGTTAATCCTGCTTTTCAGATTTTGACAAGTTTGTCGGCAATAGGGGTGGTTGGTCAACCGCTATCCTTGCTGGTAGAAAAATTACATGCGCTTGCTAGTAATGTCACGCTAAACCAATTGCAAGACATGCTGCGAGCAACAGAGCGGCTCCATTGGTTGGAATTAAATATCCCCTATAAAAGAACCTTGTTGGTTCTCACTAAGCTAAATGATGAGGATGGGCGCGTTGTGTATTTGCGTGATATCACCCAGGAAGCTGAACTGGAAGAAATGCGAAGCACCTTCATGTCGACTGCAGCTCATGAATTACGCACCCCTATCAGTAGCATATTGGGATATGCTGAACTCTTGATGCGCAGACTCAAGGGCGGTGTAAAGCCAAGTGAGGAGACGATTATGGAGATGGCCTCAGTCATTGAACGTCAATCTAAAAATATGGCTGATCTGGTAAATGACTTGTTAGATCTTTCTAGGCTTGAGAACCAAATGGCCAAAGGCTTGAACATGCATGAGACCTCTCTAACCACCTATCTTCGTCCGGTGGTGACCCAGTTCCAAATGCCGGGAGATAGCCGTGAAGTGGTCATGTATTTCGATGATCATCTTCCAGAAGTGCAATTACATCCCGAGAGCTTTAAGCGTTTGATTGTGAACTTGCTTGGTAATGCTTTTAAATATTCCAGCAAGGGTAGTCCAGTGATTGTAAAAACGTTTACTCAAGAAGTTGTTGACCAACTATACGTCGGTGTATCAATAAAAGATTTTGGTGATGGCATGTCGGCAGAAGATTTGTTACATGCATTTGAGCGCTTCTATCGAGGCGGCGCACATGAGCTCATCTCTGGAACGGGTTTAGGTTTGGCAATCGCAAAAGAAATTATGCAGGCCCACTCCGGTGAGATTGATATTCAAAGCGAGCCAGGCCAAGGTACGACAGTAACTCTATTGTTTCCTGCAATTCGTACTTGGGGTCGTTAGTAGGGCGCCGTCCAACAAAGCGAAGTTTTAGATGCTCAGATTGGGGCGTTCATGCAACGACTTAGCAAGATTGATTAAGCAATGTTTGCCACGCGCATCGGTTTCCTTAAAGCACTTCAGTAAGTATGCTTCTAGCGGATCCAAGGTAACGCCTTTATTTCTCCGCTCAGGACCCTTGTGGCCTTCTGTTTCCACAGGGGCATTCCTGCTCGCTAAAAAAGACATGTCCAGGCCCAACCACTCCACTAGGACTTGGAGTCTTTCAATTTCTGGCAGGGAGAGGCTGCGCATCCAGCGACGGGCAGTCTCTTGAGAAATGGCGGAGTCATCATTTGCCCGTAAGTTGAAGTCACGGCTGACTACTGAGGCGCTGGGCATCCGCCCGTAATACTCTATCAAGCGGCGGGAAAGTTCTTTTGAAAAGGCAAGTTTCATATATATAGCTAGCTAGGTAAGTTCAGTGACTGGAAATAAGGGCTAAAAGATACTAAAAACTATAAAAGTGATAGGGCTTTTACTGATTATGAGCATGAATTTACTGACAAAATCAGGAAATTGCACGCTAAAAGTGGTGATTTTCCCTCCTAAGTCGCTGATAGTTGGTAAAAACACACATAAAACCATTAAAAAACAAGTGCAATGTGGGTAAAAATCATGATTAAATCAACTTTCAGCGTGTAATTTCCACATCAAATACATTAATTACAAGTGAAATATCTTTATAAATCCCACTTTTAGAGATAAATTATTCGTGGTTTACAAGCAATTTTCAGCTTGAAATATTGTGGAAAAATAATCTAAGAATAGCCAGAAGATTGATTAATTTTATAACCTCAATACTAATCAATTTATTTAAATAAAAAATAATAAAATATAATCTTCTATACGAATTATTAATTGATTTAATAATTAATCAATATTTATTCAAAATAATATCCCAAAAAGCATCAAAATTAATCAAAAAAAGCCACTTTTTGGATCTAAAAAAACCGCATTAAGACCTTTAAATTGCATGGTTTTGATGCATTCTGCACCTCTTCTGGGCGTGATAATCTGAAAAAATGAAACAAGTGATAATCAACGTGTATCACTTTTACCATTTATTACACTATGGATGTGGGGGTATTTAAAGGATATTTGAATATATCCAAGTGGCGCTTGGTAAAGATATTACTATCACCCATTATTCTAATTGGGTGATAGTTCGCCCAAATTTCTCGTAATGAGCAGCAAACGCAAGACCCCCTCCAAGCGGTCTGTGCAGGCACAAGTGCCTGAAGCTCAAAACACACGCCTGGCCAAACTGGTCAAGGTGGCGAATGTTGTCACCAATTCCTTTGATATCAAAACCTTCCAATGGATTGCCGCTGTTGTTTTTGGACTCGCTTTGGATGCTGAGCGTGCACAAGCAGCCCAAGCTGCAGGTGACCTGCAGTCTGAGGATGGAGCATCCCAGGCTTCTGGCTCGGACCAAGCCGAGAGCGCTGTTGCTGAAAGCACCGGCGATGACGGGGCTAGCGCCTCAAGGGATGATGTCCGCGCTGATGCGCAAGAGGACGCAAGACCGATTCACCTAAGTCCGCGTGCAGAGATGTTGTTGGCACAAGTTGCCACGGCTCCTCTCAATGACTCGCTCGATTCGCTGTCACAGCTCAAACAATTTTTTGCGGATTGGTTCACAAAACATCCAGCGCCAAAGGTCAGCGGTTCTGATGTTGCTGCAGGCGTTGATCCAGTTCTCACTCACGACCAGGCGATTACACAGGCGATAGAACGCGCTGCGGTTGAGTTCACCACAACACCTGGTTCTGGTGGCGCTGCAATCACCATGACAGAGTTGCGCGAGATGTATCCGCAACAAGCGGGCAGTGGTGGCGCGCAATTAGCCGACTTCAACTTACCGCTGCAATTTGCTAACGAAGCTGGCGGATCTGATCTCACACGCTTTGCAGAAAATGCGCCGAACCTCGGGGAGATGGGTAACGGATCTGAGAGTGGTTTTGATCCGATGTATCTCACGGGGTTACTCGGTGGACTAGCTGGCGGTGGCGGTGGCGGTGGCGCGGCCGCAGCAGTAGCTTTGGCGGAAACTGCTGGTGTAGGTGCTGCAGCGTCATCGAGTGCTGCTATTGCTGGCGCTGCAATCGACGGTTTGATTCAGGGCGCTACCGTTAACTTGCAAGCATTTGTTGGTGGTAAATGGGTAACCGAATTACAAACCACTACTGACGCAACTGGTGCTTACGGATTTGATTTAACGAAAGCCGCAATAACCAACGCTGCTCAAGTTGCTGAAATCAATGCAGCAAAAGCAATCTCTGCTTCGAACATTCGCGTGGTCGTTGAAGCGGGTGGTTACGACCAAAACACAGGCCAACAAGTTGGTCAAATGGTTGCCGGTGCAAACATCCAAACGCTTACCGGAAACCAAACTGCGAGCGTAGCAGCCATTACTCCGTTGACGATGGTCTTAGCTTCAACAACAGCGATCACCGAGGATCAACTTAAGGCGCAGTTAGGCATCACCGGCGTTTCAGACCTGAGCACCTTTAACCCAGTTGCAGCAATGAGCTCAAGCAACTCTGGTACGGTGCAGTTAGGTCAAGCGGTCTTTACGATCCAGCAAACGATGTACACCTTGATTCAGAGTGCTGCTGCTGTGCATGCGGGCGGTGGAGTTGTTGGTGCGGATGCGCTGACGAGTGCACTGAGTTCCGTAGTAGATGCCATCAGCGCCAATATTGCGAGTGGCGCAAGCAGCATTACCGTGAATGCGATTACTGCATCGGTGATTGCGGAAGAACTTGGGTTAGATCCTGCTAGCACGCAGGCGACCACCATTGCCAACGCGATTATTGCAACCAATAACTCAGTCAGTTCGTACTATTCGCATTTAGCCAGCGCTTATCAAACGCTTGCTCAAGATCCGTGTGATGTGACAGCGCAAAGTTGGATTGCTGGTGCAAAAGCTGCTGCAGCAGTTTCACAAACAGATTTGATTGCTGCGGTTGATAGCTACCTCAATGGCGCAACTGCAACGATTGATGTGGCGGCGATTACCAATGACATAGCGGTGCAAGCGAGCAGCATGCAGCAGTTGCTGGCTTTGCAAGGCGCAACTGTTACCGCTGCTACCAGTTCATTTGTTCCGGTCTACCTCGTATCGCAAGTGATCAATGAGTCTGATGGCGGATTAAACGACGGACTCGCAAAAGGCATTCTGGCAAAAGATGCTGCGGGCAATATCATTGCCAATGGCAACACGATTCAGTTGACGGATATCGCTAGCGAGATTAGCCAGGTTTCCTTGGCGGAGTTGATTAAGCTCAATGTTGATTCGATCACAGTGCTTGGCACCAATACCAAGATTGAACTATCACTCCTCGGTAATGGCTTAACGACAGTAAATTTGGCTGCGTTTAATGATGGCACCCCATTGTTCGACGCTAGCAAAGTTTCCGTTACGCTGAAAGTTGCAAGTCAAGCACAGTTCAACCAAGTGGTTGCCAATATTGCTTCGCTTGAAGCAGATGGTATCTACGGATTTAAAGCTACTGCCGGAACCCTGACGATTGATGCGGCAACTGCATTGCATTGGATTGATCAAGGCGTGCATTTCAGCAGCGGATCTTTTGTAGCTAATACCGCAACCGAAGTGACTTACGATCAAGCAAAACTGCTTGCGGGCGCCGGCGTTTCTCTAGCAGCAGGTACCGTCATTGACGCATCAGCAGCAACCTTAACGGTACAAGATGCGCTTTCGATCATCAACAGCGGCGCAACCTTTACTGCTGATAGCAGCTTGCCACCGACTTTGAGTGTGGCCTTGCAGACTAGTGATCTCGTTGGTGGTGCCACCACAGTTGAGGCTAACCTTCTTAAGCTGGCTAATGCGGGTGTTGGTTTTGTTTTCCCAACGACAGGCTCATTAACTGGTAATGGCGTTGCCTTTGCTAATGGCAAGTTGACACTTTCCAATCTGAGCTTGAGTCTTGCGGATGTTCAGCATTTGCAAAATGCTGCGATAGCTGGTGGCTTGAGCTTTAGCAATACGACTGTCACGATTACTAAGGCCGATTTAGATTCCATCATTGCGGGTAATGCTTGGGGTAAACAGTTTATTGCCATGGGCGTTAAATCCTACGCAATGGCCAGCGGTACGCTGATCACATCAGCTGAAGCGAATGCCCTTATCAACCTGAATTCAAGCGTCAATATTTCTGGTGCGCAGTTAAGTGATACCGGTATGTCGGCAACACAAGCCGGTTACTTTGCATCTCATGGCTTAACTCCACCTGCAGACGTAACTTTTGATTTGGGCTACGCTGAGACTGTCGTATTTACTGATAGTGGATCGTTCAAGACGCCAATTACGGTTACTTATGCATTTGATCCAACACTACCGATTCTCTCGGCTAGTGATTTACTGACAATGGTTTCTAAGGGCGTGAACTTCACCAAGTTCGCATCTGATGGCTTCACTCCTGCATCACGCTTTACTCTCAGCGCTGCTGATGCAGCCTTTACTTCTGGCAATAGTGCAGCGAACAATCTGATCACTTTGGTGAAAGCGGGCTTAACACTTACTGCGGGTAGTGACTTCGCAGGTTTATCCAACGCAAGCTTGACCCTAGCAAACGCCAAGTTGCTGCTAACCGCTTCTGGCAACACCATTTTTGCTAACGATCACAGCAATACGATTCAACTTTCCAGCGCCGATTTAACGGGTGCGCAATTTACTGGCACAACATTGCCGGCATTGACAGCTTTGGCTGCACAACACGTAGATGTCATCAAACCTATTTCTGGTCTAGTGACGCAAGCGCAGGTTGATGCGATTATTGGCGCGGTAGGTTCAAGCGTAAGCTTTACATCCAACACCATCTTGCAGTTGGTAGATACGGCTGCTGTAGATGCTGCAGTGGCTGATGCCGCTAACTTTGGTGCACTTGGTATTCACATTGCGAACGTTGGTACAAGTGGTCTGAGTTTCAGTGAAGTACAAGGCCTGATCGGCAAAGGTATTACCTCGGTTAATGCCGGTATCACCTTACAAGTCTCCGCAACAGATCACATTGAGAATGCATCGCTGAGTACCTTGCGTGCTATTTCTGCAATGGGCATTACAACGGTGTCTTCTGCTGGTGGTGCAATTCCTTATGCAGAAATCAATGCACTTCTGACTGCAAATCCATCGATCACATTTGCGCCGAACACAACTGTCGATTTGGCTGGTCAAACAGTATCGGTATCGATGATTGCCAACTTGAGCAGCATGGGCTTGCAACTGAGTCTGCCGCCTGGCACCACGATTACGGCTTCTACCTTAAGTTTGAGCGACGCCTATTCGATGGCACTCAAAGGCTTGGCATTTAGCTCTGGTAGCAGTACTCCGATTCAGATCGATGCTGGTTTATCTGATGGTTCAGCAGGTACGGTTAGCTTAAGTCAAGCGCAAAAAGTCATTGCTTCGGTCACGAATGCTCATGGCAGTGCGCAGTTTGTCAACGGCGTTCTCAAAGTGACTGGATCAGATTTACAAACGATTGCGACTAGCAATTCTGCGAGTGCTTTGGCTAATGCAGGTTTAACCACCTTACAAGCTAACGGTAATCTCACGGTAGCACAAGCTTCTGTGGTGATTGGTAATGGCCTTACCTTTGCTACAGGCACTACCATCGTCGATCGCGTGGTGGATGTCAATTCATCTAATGCTGTCAATGCCTTTGCTTTAATTGCGAAGGGCGCGACCTTTAGCGGCACGATGGCGAGCGTCAGCTCGACAGCAGTACTCAATAATTTATTAAGCACCAATACTAGCGGCAGTCTCAATCTCGACGTTCTCAAGGCTGCCGGTATTAGCACCCTGTCTTTGAGTGGTACAGCAACGAGCGTCTCACAAGCCTTAGCGAAAGCCATTTATGCTGATGGCGGCATCACTCTGGTTGGTGGAACCATTGATGCGGCTGGTGGATTAACGGCTACTGATAGCGTGGTCTATGCCAACCTCGGCTTGACGATCCCCCCTGGAACACCACTGATCGTGACAGGTAATACGATCAGCTACTCCGATGTGATGGCATTGGCTAATAAAGGGGTTTCGATTGCTGTCGATCACTCTCCAGGAGTAGGTAGCCAGATCAATGTCAGCTTGGCATCTAGCGATAAGTTGACGCTGGCGCAAGTACAGAAAATTCTGTCAATTGGTAGCACCAGCAATGCATTCCACTTCAGTGGACCTGGTGGCGCTGGCGCAACCTTAAGTCTTTCTGCCAATAACAGCGACTTTGCAAGCTTGTTTACCGGCGGCGTGGATCTGGGAAGTATTGCTAATGCTGGTATTGCACAAGTTAAATCGGCTACTGGCTCTTTATCTCTGACCTTAACACAAGAGGTAGCGCTCAATAATGCGGGGATTGGTTTTGCTACAGGCGACACCGTGCAGATCCAATTGCAAAATGTCACCGGCAATACCTTGGCTGATGTAGTGACTGCTGCACAAAACAATGCCTTAGCTGCCAATATTTTTATCAAAGCTGCTGGCGCTACTTTAACCGTGAGCGCCACTCAAGCTGATGCCTTAATGGCTGCTCGTGTGTCCTTTGTAGCAAACGATTTAGTGACTCTGAAACTCGATGCTGGTAATAGCAATGCCTCAATCCTGGATTCACTCTCACAACTACAGACTTACGCTTTAAATGGCGTCGATCAAATTGCGGGTAGTGCAGGGACCTTAAGCATCAACTTTGCTGAAGCGCAAAACATCAGCAGAGCCATGCTCAAGTTTGCTTCTACTGATGCGGTAACCGTACAACTCTCCAGCTCCGGTGTGTATGACTTAGGTTTGCGTGATACGACGATTCAGAGTTCAGCAACACTGCTCGCCAATCTCGGCGTTACCCAACTGCAAGCTGCCAGCAGTAGTCTGACCTTAACCGCTGCGCAAATTGCCGACATTACCGGCATTGGTGTGCCAGGCATGAGCCTCACGGGTCTAAAGTTCCTGGCGACTGATCCTGCAGGAGAGGCTGTCACGATTACTGCTCAGGCCAACTCGCCAGATGATGTGAGCTACCTGATCAATAACTCAATCACCTTGCAAGCTGATGGTATTTCGCAGATTTCTTCCAGCACTGGTACCTTATCTTTAACCACCAGCCAAATCACGACGCTGATTCAAGATGGTGCTAATGCCTTAGCGATTGCGCCAGGTACTTCGGTACAGCTGCAGATCAACAACAACTCAGATCTCAGTTACCTCACCAGCCACGCAGCGGCGATTACGGCATTTAATGTCACCAATGTGTTTGTGGCAACCACAGTCACATCATTTACCTTGGCGCAAGCAGAGGCTCTGGTTAATACCTCAGGACTGTATTTCACGAACGGTATTGTCAATATTTCGCCGGAGGATTTAACGACTCTGGAAGCCTCTGGTTCTGCGGGAGCAGCAGCGGTAGCAGCAGCAGCAAAATTGGTGAGCCATGGATTTACGCAGTACCTCTTAGGCGGTAGCGTCTTTAACTCCACTCAAGCGGCGCAGCTCTTATCGATTCTCAATCCGACCGGTGCGGATGGCGTGAAGGTTACCGGTGGTTTGGTCACAGACCTTGCCGACTCTTTAGCAACGGCTGGATTTAAATCGGCCGATGGTTTGCTCCTCGCCGATACGATGAGCTTGGCAAGCTTCCATGCCGATGCAACCCACTCTTACAACTTTGCCGTTGATGCAGCCACCGGACGTTTACAGATTTTCCTGACAGGTTCGCCAACCGGTACGCCAGTGAGCTACATTCTGCCTGCCTCTACAGGTGTCACGAATGTAACCTTTACTGGTAACTTGCCGGGCGCGAGTGCAGCAAGCATTACGACGCAACAGTTTGGTCAGTTAGCAGGGCTGACGGGTAACCACTTGGTCTTTAGTACTACGTACCCGATTTCGCTTTACCTCTCACCAAGTGATCTAAGTGCGTTAAGCACCCTCAATGCTGCTTTGTATCAGTCTGCTGGTATTGCAACTGTCCTTGCCACAGCAGGCACCGTCTCGGTAGCACAAGCACTCACATTGCATAACTTGGAGTTTGGTTTTGCTAAAACCACCACGCTCACCGATACCTCAATTTCTTATGCAAATTATCAGACCCTGGTTCGCGATAACTTAGCGTCTACCGACTTAGTAACAAATTACAAGATCCCTGGTCTGAATGTCACCCTGGCTGCTGGCACCAAGATTAGCGATACCAGCTTAAGTCTGAGCACCTTAAAAGGCTTGATTGCTTCGACAACTTTAGATCTGAGCTCGGTCAAGGTTTCAGATGGCGTCATTTCTTGGCTCGATGCGAAGACGCTACAAGGCAGTGTGGACTTGTCGACCACGACCGTCAGCGGTGCACTGTCGGCGGCAGATGCCAAGTTGCTGCTCTCTAGCGTGCAAGGTTTTGATGCCAGTACACGTTTATTAGATTCAACGATTGCTTTAAGTGATGCCGTTGCGCTTAATGGTCACATTCCTTTGGGCAGCGTGATTATTAGCGGCGCACTGGGCACTGCTAATACGGTGAGCTTGGCCAATCTGACCAGCATCATGAGTAACAACCCCAGTGTGCATATTGGTCACGCAAGCTTAGATATCTCTGCTACTGGTGGGGTAGTGCATTACAGCGACATCACCACCATGCAAGCGGCGAGTGATTCTGCTAGCCCATTGTCTTTTAATAAATCGAATGTGGCGCAAGTCAGTGTCCAGCTTGACAGCGGCAATACCAACTTAGGAACCATCGTCGCAAACGCGAGTACTTTGGCCGGCTTGGGTGTTAACCAAGTGATGGCAGCAAATGGCTCCTTATCATTGACCTTTACTCAGGCTTTGGCAATCACTGGCGTAACGACCAGCTCGAACCCAAGCGCTGCAGTGCCATTGCTGAGCTTTGCCACAGCCGACTCCGTGACGATGAACTTAGGGCAGGCTGACGTTCCCGTAGGATCAGGAACCGATACCGCCGTGGTGAACTTCGAACATGAACTAGCACTGCTAGCAAAAGCGCACGTCGATACCATTCACGCCGCTTCAGGTTCTCTTAGCCTCAATGTCGCAGTGTTCCAAGAAATTCGTAAAGATGGTTTTGGTTTTGCTAGCGGTGATCAGATCACCATAGTCGATACCGCGAGCAATCTGACAACCGTTATCAGTAATGCCGCCAGCTATGCTAGCCAAGGTGCAAGTAGCATCTTCGCTAGCGATGGTTTAAGCCTGTCATTAAGCAGTTTCCAAAACCTCACCAAGAGCTTGAGCATTACTAGTGGTCAAAGCGTCGCTGTTGCCTTTGGCGATAGCGATCTGGTTTCCTTAAGAAGCAATATCAGCGCACTCAAGACCTTGGGCATGAGCTCGGTGATGGTGAACACCACGACGGCTGCGCAGCACTACGCTCATGAGTTAGCGCTCTCAGATATCAATTTAATCATTAATAGCGGTTTGAGCATATCTGGTGGAGGCAGTCCTGTCGTCGCAGCGGTCAGCCTTAGCGAGATGGGCAGCATCACGACTTGGGCACCCAGTTTGATTGCCAATGGTGTCAAGCAATTTGATTTTGGTGCGAATGTTTTATCTGCCGCCCAAGCGCGGGCAGTGATCGCCAATATTGAAAATATTTCTGGTACTACTGTTCAAGGTCACCCAACGGTGATTGCTTTAAGCGCTAGTGATCAAGCCTATTTTGTCTCTCAAGGCTTCACGGTTGGTAACTTAGCAATTGCCGATAGTTACAGCAGTTTAAGTTTGGCTTTAAGTACTGCGGCTAGCCAGATTCTGGTGCCTGATACCCAGCCCAAAATTACGATTACGGTTTTAGATTCAGAAAAACTCAGCCTAGCGAACTTTGACACACTCAATAGCGATGCTGCTGGTGCAATTACCTTTAAGGCGCAGAGCGGTGGCTCACCCGCCTTAGCGCTCAATGCATCTGACTGGTCAAAACTAACGGGTTCTGAAGTCAGCGCTTTAGTCGCCTCAGGTATCACCACCGTGAGCGCAAACTCTGTCAGCGTAGCGCAAGCCAAACTGCTCATCGGTAGTGGCTTAAGTTTTGCTAGTGCAGTGACGCTAACCGATACCAGTGTTGCGCTGGCCGATGTGCAAGCCTTGTCGGTCCTCTCCAATGTCGCTTATGCCACCGGTGCACGTTTATCCGATAGTACGATCTCGATGGCCAATGCCAAGACGCTCTTGGCTTATGCCGGTGGTGCTGATGCCGGTCTGCTGGGCGGTACGACCAAGATTAGCGATAGCGTAGTCACTTCTGCTGATGCGATTAACCTGCTATCGACTGCGGGAGTTAGTAGCAGTATCTTTAATATTGCGACGCGGATTAGCGATAGCACGATCAATAGCAGTGGAGCGCTCACTCTTGCCGGTAAGGTCAACTTAAGCAGTGCGAGTGTGACGGGTACGGCAAATCTCACTGCTGCCGATGCAGTGACTTTGGCTAGCGCAGTCAAATCCTTTGGCGCTGGCATCACCGTAACGGGAGCGATCTCGGTTGCGCAAGCCAATAGCCTAGTTGGCAAGCTGAGCCTGACTGGTGCTACTTTAGAAAACCCCGACTTCAGTGCGATTACTGTCAATGCCAGTGATGCTTTAAACCTCTTAGGTAAGGTGGGCATGGATACTGGCCATGTCACTTTAGCGAATCCAACCGGTACCTTGTCTCTTGGCTTAAGCGATACCTTAAGCCTGATTGCTAGTGTGAAATTGCCTGCAACGGGATCGGTAGTGATTACCGGTAGCCCAACAATTGCTCAAGCAGAAAATCTAGTCAGCCTTTCTAAATTAGCGAGCACTGATCATCTCTCACACGTTTCTTTTGTGAGCGCGACAGGTGGAGTGGCAAGCCTTAACACCGCTGCAACCGGCGGCATCAGCACAATTAATGCTAATGACTTTAATATTCTGACCGCCGCTAATCTCAAATTTGCGAGCGCTGATTCGGTCACGCTCAGAATTGATCCGAATTCTGCCACTGCACCTACTGGCGTAAACGAGCTCACTTGGGCTTTATCGGGTGGCAAGCTCTCGACGGTTGCTGCTGCTGGTATCGACACGCTCAATATTGCCGGCAGCGCGAGTACGATTTCATTGGGTAATGCGCTGTCATTAGCAAGTAGTGGACTGAACTTTACGGGCGCCGCACTCTCAACCAGTTTTAATAACACTGAAGTCTTAGGCAGCCTTGCACAAGCGCACGATGACTACATCACGCTGACCGGCGCTAATATTGCGGTGAGCAATGTGGTGCTAGCCGATCAAATCAGCTTGTCGCAAGCGATTACTTACGCCGATGCGAGCACCTTGGATGGTAGCAACCATGTCGCCACTGGTAAGTATTTATTAGCGGCCACTTTAAATGGCAAGGTCACCATCACTGGCAATGTCAGTGGTTCGAATGCGATTACGCAAACCGAAGTAGACCACTTGGTAGCGCAAGCCAGCAATCAGATCCAGTTTGCCAATACTGTTGTTCTGAATGCTACGACGAGCAATCTCACCGATAGCAGTTGGCTCAATGGCACTTGGACTAATGACCATCTTTTAGGAATTCAGAAGGTAGCGATTGGTTCTGCAGTGACCCTCACCGCTACTCAAGCCGACACCTTGGTCGCGAAGGGTCTGGCATTCGCGAGCACCGAGAGCTTAACGGTTGGTGGCATTGCCAATACCGTGAGCACCGATGTGCTTAACAGCTATGTCAGCTTAGGCGCTAAGACGCTCAGCTTCTCCGGTAATTTAGGTTTATCTGCTGCAGAGTTGGTGGCAAGTGATGGCTTTACTGTCACAGGTAGTAATGTCACCGTTGATGCCAGCGCAGGTCTCACCCAAGATCAGTACGCTAGCCTGAATAACGCTGGCTTTACGGTTACGGGCGCCAGCTTTACCGGCAGCCTCACCAATGTTTCGGGAGCGAGCGCACTTTTATTTGCTGCTTCACGCGGTGCTGGTGAGACGGTTACCTTGGCATCCGGTCAGACCATTACCGTTGATGAGACTACCTATGAAAATTATCTTGCTAATAGTGGGCCGCTAACCAAGATCACCAATCTGTCCTCGGCCCAAATCATCGTCACGGGTGTACACGCTAGCAATATTGCCGGCATTATGGCTGCTAGCAACATTAAGAGCATTGCAGTAGTCGATAGCGCATCGAACCTCTCGACTGCTTTAGCAAGTGCCGCCCCAGGTGCAGATCCACTCTCACTCAATATTGCCAAAATTAGTAGCATTACTGGTGATGGTACGGCGCTGACCTTAACTGCCGCTGAACTGGCCAACAGCACAGTAGCGACTGTTCTGGCAAAAGTAGCAGGCTCACTCACCTATAACGTGACCGGAGTTACGGCAAGTAATGCGGCTAGCTTGGCATCGACTAATAGCAAGGTCATTGGTATCACCGTCAGCGATACGGCCAATAATATTGCGACGAACTTTAATAGCCTGCAAAGCATTAGCGGCAGCAAGCTTACTGCGATCGCAGTAAGCGATAGCGCTCAAGTCAACCTTAGCTACTCACAGTGGAATGCGGATCCTAAACCACTAGCAGCATTGCATACCGCTGGTGCCAATATTGGCGTGACCGGTGTCTCGGTTGCCAACTTAACGGCGGTCTCAGCAGATAGCTCGGTTAAAGCGATTACCTTGGCCGATACGGTCAGCAATATTCAGAGTGGCTTGGCTACCGTGCTGGCTCATGATGAGTATATTAGTGCGGTGAGCTTGAGTGGTGGCTCAAGCCTGACGCTCAGTCAATCGGATTGGAGTGCTAATAGCAGTCTCTTTAACCAATTTGTTGCTGCTAATCCTAGCTTTAAATTTAATTTGACGGGCGTGTCAATCAGCGATGCGATTAACACCTATCACGCGACCCTAAGTAATAGTATTGGCACCGTCAGCATCAGTGATAGTGCAGCCAATATCCGTAGCTTAATTGGATCGCCTAGCCAGTTGCTGGCGATCCAGAACTTAGGCGCAGGTGTTTCTGGTATCACGATGACGGGTACGCCAGATGCTAGCCCAATCACCATAAGCGCTAGCTCAGTAGCGAGCTACGGTGACGTACTTTCTCTGATCGGTGGTGGCAGCATTACCTACGATGTGACTGGTGTGACTGCAACGGGCGCATTGACCCTCGTTGGTAACGCCGCCATTGCAACGGTGGAGATTAGTGATAATGCTGCCAATATTGCTAGCAAGTTTGATAGCTTGCAGTCAGCGCTCAGCGCAAGGTCGGGTAGTGCACCGACTATCAGCTTTGCTCTGACAGTAAGCGACAGTACGCCAGTCGCGTTGACCGCTGCGCAACTTACTAGCGATAGCGCGCTGATTAGCAAGTTAGCCGACACAGGAATTACCTATAGCGTGAGTGGTCTGAGTGTTGCCGCCGCTACCGGTAGCCTGCCAGCCCACATCGCGCAGATGACAATTAGCGATACTGCGGCGCGCATTACAGCCAGCGCTACTGCGCTCAATAGCTTAGGTAGCAAGCTAGCGAGCATCACCATTAGTGATAGCAACCCGATTGCGCTGACGCAAGCACAGTACCAAGGCAGCCTCCCCAATTTAGTCACCGCGCTTGGGGCAAGCGCTAACTACACCTTATCTGCAGTGGGCGCAGCCAGTGCCGATGCGCTCTATAAGAACTCGCACATCACCAGCATCGCAATCACGGATACCGCTGACAATATCAACGCCAAGCTAAGTACTTTGGCGAGTGATATTAGCAAGATCACGACCATCACGGTGAGCGATGCTGCGAGCAGTCCAGTAGAAACCATCAGCTATAGTGACTTTACCAATGCCGCTAATCAGGCGGTATTGGCCAAGTTACCAAGCGCAGTCCACTTTGCAGTGACGGGCGTAAGCTCTGCCAACCTGGCAAGCACGATCACCAATAGCGCAGTGTCTTCAGTCACAGTGCTCGATTCCACTGCGAATATTCAAAGTGCGCTTGATAGCCTACAAGCCAATGCGCTGAAAATTAGTGCGATCAATGCCAGCGATAGCGGTTCGCTCACGATTAGCTTAGATCAGTTAACGAATGATGCAGCAGTTCTCTCTAAACTCAATGCTGGCATTACCTGGAATGTCACTGGCTTTAGTGCCGACGGTACGGGTAACAGCATTACCTTAACGGCAGCGAACTACACCAAGTTACAAACTGCTTTAACGGCGCTAGAGGCAAAGTATCCAAACGCCCATATTTATGTCACCCCAAAAACAGTTGCCTATAGTGACTATGTAGCAGCGACCACAGCGATTTCTGGGGATAGCCAGGCAAGCGTCAAGATTCCTAATGCGCCAAGTGGGGCTGCGGTCACTTTAAGCCTGGCCGACTATCAAGATGCTGGGCACGCCAGTTATGTGACTGCAGTGGAGTCAGCCAGCTATAGCGTCAACGTCCAAGCCGCCTCGAGTTCGTCTGCCGATTACACCGCGGTTGTGAATGCCATTAGCGCCAATAGTGACAGCCACGCCAGTGCGGTTATCCCGGCAGCTGGGGTAGGGGCAACACCATATACATATATATATAGTGTGTATTCCGGTGGAGCAGGGTACATTTCAGCCCTAAAAGCAGCTGGATACCAGTTCAACGTCACTGGCGCCACCTATACCCAGGCTACTTCACTGTTCAGTGATGTTAGTGTCAACTCGGTCTCTATCGCTGATAGCTCATCAAATGTGGCTGCTGGACTGGATAACCTGCAGGCTCATTTAGGGCAAATTGGCGCGATTTCCCTAAGCGATGGTGATAAGTCAGTTCTCACCGTCAATGCTGCAACCGCAAATGGTGATGCTGGGGCGATTGCCAAGATTACTGGAACTGCCAATATTCAGGTAGCTGATAGCCTGGCTAATGTTCTGGCCAATAAAACAGCTATTAGCGCTCTAGGCTCTTCAATTACGGCAGTAAATGTTTCGTCTGGCACGATTGCGACTAATTTAGCTAGTGCAAACTTGGCCAGCGCCCAAACTGCATTCGGTAGTAAGTTGCACATCGCAATTAGCGATAGCGCGGCTAATGTTGCCGCCAACTTAGATGCTATTAATACTGCAGCAAGTAATATTTCTGCGGTAGTGCTAAATGATGTCAGCACCTTAAGCCTTTCTAGTGCTAAAGCAGTTGCAGACACTGCAGCTCTTGCGAAGATCTCTGGCTCTTACACGATTGCAGTTACCGATAGCTTTGCTAACGTACAAAGTAATGCAACTAATTTAGCGGCGCTAGGGAGCAAACTCACTAGCGTCACTGTGAATGCAGATTCAATTGCAAATAATTTAGGCTCTGGTTTATCTGCAGTTGAGACGGCATTGGGATCTAAGCTTCATATCAGCATTACTGATAGCGCAAGTAATGTTAAGAGCCATCTTGTAGATTTGGCAGACAGCACTGTTACTGCTGTTACGCTTACTAATCCTAGCACCAGCTTGACCTTGGCCGCATCTGATGTGGGCTCATACAGTAGTGCTCTGAATAAGATTGCCAGCTATAGCGCGACAGTCTCTGACAGTTTGGCCAATGTCTTAAGTAACAAGACTGCCATCGCTGGTTTGGGCTCTGCTATTACTGCAGTTAATGTTTCTGCTGGAACCATTGCCACCAATTTAGACGCCAGCAACTTAGCTGCTGCTAAGACAGCATTTGCAGATAAACTACATATTGCAATCAGCGATAGCGCGGCTAATGTTGCTACCAACTTAGACGCCATCAATAGTGCTGCAAACAATATTTCAGCAGTAGCGATTAGCGGCGCTACTAGTTTAAGTCTGACATCCTCGCAAGCGGCAAACGATACTGCCGCCTTGGCAAAAATTTCAGGCTCGTATTCAATCAGCGTCAATGATAGTTTTGCCAATATTCAGGCCAATGCCTTAAAACTAGCGGCTTTGGGAAGCAAGTTATCAAGCGTAACGGTCAATGCCGATACGGTTGCTAATAATTTAGGTTCTGGATTGTCTGCGGTTGAATCAGCGTTAGGGTCTAAGTTACATATCCAGATTGCCGATAGCGCTGACCATATTTCGGGCAGCCTCTCTAGCTTAAATGACACTGCAATTAGCACAATTACTCTGAGTGATCCAAGTTCAAACTTGGTGCTATCAGCAGGGCAGGTAGGCACATACAGCAGTGTTCTTGCCAAAATTGCTAGTTATAGCGCAACAGTATCTGGAACGATTACTGATGTTGCCAACAACATTACCCCGATCAGTAATCTAGGTAGTTCAATTGTTCAGGTGAATGTTGGGTCAGATACAGTTGCTAATAACTTACTTTCCAGCAAGTTCAGCACAGCCGTAAGTAGCTTGGGTACAAAACTACAGGTAGTTATTAGCGATACCTTGGCTAACATCACCAATAATGCAACAACAATCAATAGCAATATTGCAGAAATTAGTTCCATAAGCGCTACTGATGGAGCTAGCAGCACAGTCACATTAACCGCCGCCCAAATTGCAGCGGATACGAATCTACTGGCAAAACTCGGCGGTACCTATCGGTTAACAGTTCAGGATACGATAGAAAATATCAACGCAGATCTTGCGCAGCTTGAAGATCTAGCAAAACATGGGCACATTGATCATGTAACGATTAATTCAGATGCAGGATTACTTGCTGATCCGGGCCAAGTAGCAGTCTTAGCCTCCGAATTGAATGGGGCAGTAGTCAATACATATGTAACACCGTCAGCGACACCAAGTGCGACACCGTCTGCAACGCCTTCAGCTACACCATCTGCGACACCGTCTGCGACTCCAAGTGCAACGCCTTCAGCGACTCCAAGTGCCACACCTTCAGCGACACCGTCTGCAACACCAAGTGCAACGCCGTCAGCTACACCAAGCGCTACACCGTCTGCAACACCAAGTGCAACGCCTTCAGCTACTCCGTCTGCGACTCCGAGTGCGACACCTAGTGCAACGCCTTCAGCTACTCCGTCTGCGACTCCGAGTGCGACACCTAGTGCCACACCTTCAGCGACACCGTCAGCTACGCCTTCAGCTACTCCAAGTGCGACACCAAGTGCGACACCTAGTGCAACGCCTTCAGCTACACCAAGTGCGACACCTAGTGCAACGCCTAGTGCAACGCCTTCAGCGACACCGTCAGCTACACCGTCTGCAACTCCAAGCGCTACACCGTCTGCAACTCCAAGTGCGACACCAAGTGCGACTCCGTCAGCTACTCCGTCTGCGACTCCGAGTGCGACACCTAGTGCGACTCCGAGTGCGACACCTAGTGCAACGCCTAGTGCAACGCCTTCAGCGACACCGTCAGCTACGCCTTCAGCTACTCCGAGCGCGACACCTAGTGCGACACCGTCTGCGACACCAAGTGCAACGCCTTCAGCTACTCCGTCTGCGACTCCAAGCGCTACTCCGAGCGCGACACCTAGTGCGACTCCGT
>NZ_JACVPL010000016.1:0-495 GCF_018881925.1 Polynucleobacter sp. Latsch14-2
TATCAGTGCCCAATAAACCAGAGCCCGTTGCCTTGACTTGGGTGGTGTAAGTTAAGGTTGGATTGGCATTGCCGTAGACCTTCGTTTGTGAGGCGTCAGCACTGATGTAGATCGGACGTGCGGTAATAGAAAAATTACTTGCAACAAAGGTAATTGCATAGTTGTTATTCGCTAATGTACCTTGTCCAATCGTATAGCTCCCAACATTCTCACCTGTGGCACGAGCCAGAGCGCCCGTGAATGTGTCAGAGCCAAACAATCCACGGCCAGATCCATTCGCTTCTACAGAATAGTTCAAGGTAGGATTAGCTTCCCCGTAAACCTTAGTCTGACCGCTACTAGCCGTAATGATGATCGGACGAGCAACTACCGTCAACGTTCCATTGTTATAAGTAATGTTGTAGTTACTTGCGGTAAAGGTGCCGCCGGTTGCTGCACTTGGAACGATGTTATAGCTACCAACACTAGCGGTATTGCTTGCGCCAGTGCTCGCCA
>NZ_JACVPL010000016.1:592-26165 GCF_018881925.1 Polynucleobacter sp. Latsch14-2
AAGGTAATGCTACCAATGGTTTCACTGTTTTTGAGACCAGAAGAAGCAAACTGGGTAGAGCCAGAACCCACTGTGAGGGCTGTGCCGTAAGTAGCGTTTTGATTGTTGGCGGTAATGGATAAATTAGCCTGACCTACCGTCAACGTTCCATTGTTATAAGTAATGTTGTAGTTACTTGCGGTAAAGGTGCCGCCGGTTGCTGCACTTGGAACGATGTTATAGCTACCAACACTAGCGGTATTGCTTGCGCCAGTGCTCGCCAAGGTAATGCTACCAATGGTTTCACTGTTTTTGAGACCAGAAGAAGCAAACTGGGTAGAGCCAGAACCCACTGTGAGGGCTGTGCCGTAAGTAGCGTTTTGATTGTTGGCGGTAATGGATAAATTAGCAGCAGTAATTATGTAGGCCTGGGCAGTAGCCGCCCTCAAAACATAACCCGTAGCAGATAAACCCGATCCATAGGTTAAGGTATAGCTACCTACGTTAGAGCTTGAGGTAGGAACCGTCTCCAACCAAGATACCGTGCCTGTCACTGTCGGCGGACTAGCAACTAATATGCTGCAAGATAAATTCGAACACTCTTTATAAGTTATCGCAGCTGCAGATCCATAAGCACTAGTTCCGGACACCGCAATGTAGATAACATTTTCACGGAACAGGGCATTAAATCCAGCCGTATTAGGCTGCGTGGAAGTGGTTACACCACTTTGGGTGCTGTTAGTTGTTTTGGCGTTAATGAAAGTCGCCAGTCCAGTGCTGCTTGTGGATGAGCCAGAATAAAAATCTGCAATAGCGCCAGTACCACTCATGGTGATTGATGGGGAGCCACTCAAAATGATGTTGTAGGTAGTATCTCCAACAGCGGCATTTTTAGCGGCTGCAAATAATAATGTTGGCGCTGATGCTGAACCTGAAGCGCTACTAGAAGCAACCGATTGAGCAATTGTTAGATTGCCAGTTAGGGTTTGAACAGAAATATTGCCGCTGGATTTAAGGCCAGTATAAGTATTTGCTCCTACCGTAACCGAGCCAATAATTAAGGCAGCATTATTAATAATTGAAATCGCCCCTACTCCACTTGAGGCAGTTGTTGAGGCAACTTGATACAAGGCGTTGCTTGCGCTACTTAAAGTAAGAGCATTGTTACCAATCAATGCCAATCCAGAATTATTGGTATCCGTTATCGCACCAGTAATGGTGATAGCACCGGTGCCACTGCCAATCGCAGAAGCAGTATTTAGAGTTACAGATCCAGCATAGCTTGCAGATCCTGATGCGCTATTTGTTAATGCGCCAGCATTGTTGATGCCAGAACCATTCAATGTGAGTGAGCTATATGCGTTTGTCGTTTGTCCATTCAAATCTAAGGCGGCGCCAGCAGCGATGGTGATGGCATTTTTATTGATTGATGTACCCCCAGAGGCGGCCGCATTACCAATCTGCAGGGTTCCAGCATTAATAGTGATGCCACCGGTCAGAGTATTTGCATTTGTCAGAGCCAAAGTACTTGTAGAAGTATCTTTGACAATGGATCCAGCGCCACTAATAGAACCTGAAATAGTTTGCGCAACAGATGAAGCATCTTTGAAGACTGCGCCACTACCGATAGTAATAGTGCCAGCATAAGAACCGCCGCCCAAGTTGCCGGCTGAACTTAGTGAAAGTGTTCCGCCACCAATGGTGGTATTGCCTGCATAAGTATTTGCTGCTGAAAGAGCAAGTACTCCACCATTAGATCCAGTGTAGTTGATAGCATTGTTGAAAGTAAGCGCTGTAGGACCAGTGATGGCGCCACTAATTGCACTCGTGGCAGAAGTAGAGTTGATGTTAACACCAGCCAACACATACAAAGAGCCGCCAATAGTAACTGCGCCACTACCACCAGTAATAGTCAGAGAATAGTTCGAGGCACTTGAGCCAATGGATAAAACAACTACGCCAGAGCCTCCAGCACCGCCATTTGTAAGGGAGAAGTTTTGCGAACCACCGCCTCCGCCGCCACCAGTATTACTACTTCCAGATGTGGCTGTTGCAGTGTTAACAGCGCCCGCACCTCCACCGCCTAAGCCTCCAACCCCATTTGTACTGTTACTGCCGGGATTATTATAATTTCCGCCGCCGCCGCCGCCGCCAACATAATAGGATCCATTACTTTGCTGTCCTACATTGGATCCAGCAATGGAGTTAAGTACGCCAGTACCGCCAGCACCTGCAGAGGTAGTGTTGCCAGCAACACCGACGGATCCTGCACCACCGCCGCCGCCTGTTGTCCATATTGGCGAGCTAGTAGCCGTAGTTCTACCTCCCGCATTACCTTGATTAAGAGTTCCGGTGCCGGCTAGATCAGTTGTGAGATTAGCAGCCCCGCCACCTGAGCCACCATTTTTTGGTGCAGTTGAACCTCCAACATTTGATCCACCACCACCACCACCATAAGCCGTGATGGTAGTAATGAGTCCTCCTGAAATCGTAGTGTTGTTACCATTACCGCCCGCACCCGCTGCAATGGTGCCGCCAGAACCAACAGTAATAGAGTAAGCAGTTCCGCCAACAAACGTTGAACTAGATTGCAGTACACCACCAGCACCACCTCCACCACCAAACTGAGATCCACCCGCACCTCCGCCGCCTACAACTAGATAATTAGAGGACGCAGTTATTGTGGGCGTAAATGAGTAAGCACTATTGCTATAGCTTATAGCGCCAACGCCAACGATAGATGTCGAGGTAGATGTTGCCGTGCCCGAGACAAATGTATTACCACCATCTAGGGAGTAAGAGTAGCCACCACTAGAGGAGCTACCATTTACGCCACCCAAAAATTGCAAAATAGCTTTTTGATAAACAATGCCTGAAACCGTCACATTACTGTTGGTAGTAGCTAAGGCGATATTTGCCGAAAGATTTAAATTCCCGCCATAGCTTTGAATGCCGGTAGTTGTGATATTGCCTAGCAATAAAGTAGTCTGCAGATATGGCGAACCAGATACACCGTTAACAGTAAGTGAGCCTAAGACAGTTGATGCGCCAACTGTTGAACCAAAGGTCAGATTGCCACTTCCGTTAGCAACTGTGAGCGTTTCAGTTCCTGCAGTTCCATTAACGGCAGCAATGAAGGAAATTGCGCCATTTGTATTGACTGCGCTTGTATTTAATGTGCTTAGGGTGGTGTTAGCACCCAAAGTCACGGCGCCGGTATAGGTTTGGTAGCCGGCAGTATTAATAGTGCCGGCCAGAGTGCCTGTACCAGTAACAGTTAAATTTGAAGTATTTGCGGTGTTGGTGATACTTGATCCAGCAACCATACTCAAGTTAGAGCCCAAGGTAACTGTGCCGCCATATGAAAGATTTAGAGTGCCGGAGGAACCAATACCTACAGCTCCAACACCCAAGGCATTACCACTAGCCGCGCTAAGCGTACCCGCACTAATGGTGGTGCCACCGCTATAGGTATCTGCACCGCCTAAAGTCCAAGTACCAGAACTCGTTTTGGTTAATGCGGTTATGTAAGTTGATGTTCCGGCATTACCCAAGATTGGTGTGAGTTTTGCAGTACCGTTACCCGTTAAGGTTAAGGTAGGTGTACTGGTGCCTGATGAGAAAGCAATTGATCCAGAATTGCCGAATGTTAAGGCACCAGTACCTGATGCATCAATGGTCGCCCCGCTCGCGCCAATGGTAAATAGGCGATCAGTCGTAAGTGTTTGGCCTGATGTACCGCCGGTGTATTGCAATGTGCCGCTATTAATTACCAAATTAGCTGCAGAGCTGGTGGATTGTCCAATACCACTAGACGTTCCACCATTTGCAAGAGTGGCTACCGACAAAATGCCACCACTAATAGTAGTAGCGCCGGTGTACGTGCTAGTCCCAGAAAGAGTCTGAGTTCCAGCACCCACCTTAGTTAATCCCAAAGTAGTAGGACCCGATGCGGCTCCTGAGTTTTTGATCGCTCCGGTAAAGGTGCCAGAGCCATCACCATTACCCACTGACAATGCCATACTGGTGCCCGCACCTCCATCAGAGAAATCTACCGTTCCAGATCCGGTTAATGCTCCAATGGCATCAATTGCATTAGCTACGCCGTATACGCGCAAATATGTATTAGCGCCATTTAAGTTAACTGCAGATGTTGAATTTACTGAAGAAGTGGTGCTGGCTTGTAGCCAGAAATTACCGTAGTTATTAACTGTGATTTGGCCGCTAGTAGTAACAACGCCATAAATGACTAGGCGATTATTCCACTGTATTGTGTTAGCAATACTATTGGTAATATTCCAGGCACCCGATCCAGAGGCTCCGTAAATAAAGGTTCCAGAACTACCAGTAGCGGTCCCTAGACCATTTGAACCATCAAAATTGATAGTTCCATTATTAACAAAGCCACCAGATAAGGTATCGGTAAAGGTGCCTGAAGGCGTTAAATAGAGAACAGTTCCAGAATTAACGGTAGTTAAGCCTGTATAAGTATTGTTGCTAGTTAGGGTTAATGCACCAGAACCAGATTGAGTAATAGACCCCGTCCCAGAAATAATATTGGCATCGGTAATCGCTGCGCTTACGTTATAAACCAGTGCGGCATTATTAACGACGCCACCAGTACCCAGGCTTCCTGTTGCGCCACCTGCACCCACCTGCACAGTGCCCCCAGAGATAGTCGTACCTCCAGTATAAGTATTTGCTGCCGAGAGAATGACGGTACCGGTATTGGTTGAGTCACCAAAAACAATACTATTGGCGCCACCACCAATGATGCTGCTGATAGTTAGGGTTGTAAGGGCAGCAGCTGCAATCTTATTCGTACCAGCAGCTAGAGTAATTGGATTATTGATGGTGCTAGTTGCCGTATCAAGTAATGTACCCCCTCCAATGGTCACTGTGCCAGTTGACAAATTAGATCCACCAGCGCCAGCAGAAGCAATAGATAAGGTGCCTCCCGAAATCGTAGTTCCACCAGTGTAGGTATTGGCACCAGTTAATTGAAGAGTGCCAGATCCATTAAAGGTGAGTGATGAACTACCATAGATATTTCCGCTGATGATGCTAGCTGCATTAGATGAGGTAATCGCAATTGACTTCAGTGAATTCGAATTCGCGGTTGCTGAATTGATATTGCCGGCAAGCGCGACTTTTCCACTACCCGCATTGATAGTAAATGCATTTGATGGAGAATAAGACAGAATAACGACACCTGAAGAGCCGCTACCTCCAACCGTTGTGGTGTCTTGACTGCCACCACCACCGCTACCATATCCAGAACCCGCACTGCCGATACCATTATTGGTGCCACCAACGTTCACATTAGTTCCACCATTCCCGCCGCCTCCTAGACCTCCAGAGCCGCCGAAAGCGCCGCTACCACCACCGCCACCAGCACCGTAATAAACCGTGGTGCCTGTAATACTGGACGCGAGACCATCTCCACCAGCTCCACCCAGGGCAGAACCCCATGTAATGTCATTAAATGTACTCCTAGCGCCAACACCCCCAGCTCCACCAGCACCGCCGCCGCCGCCAGCAGCAGTAGGACTTGGAGAGCCCGCTCCGCCAGTATTGCCTTGTGAAGCCGTAGCTGAACCGCCAACTCCACCAACTCCGCCACCGCCACCAGAACCACCAGAACTGCCAGCCGTATTAGTCCCAACGCCTCCACCGCCACCGCCACCAACAGCAGTGATATTTAAGGCTAAAGAGGATTGATTTAATGTTGAGTTGACTCCTGAATTACCAACATAAGGGTAGGAAACGATTCCACTGCCCCCTGCTCCAACTACAGCAGTAAAAGTAACGGCAGAACTGCTTGAAATATTTCCAGCAAGAACACCACCACCGCCACCGCCACCACCATCGTTAGCACCACCAGCACCACCGCCAGCAACCACTAGGTACTGAGCAATAATATTTGCAGGGGCCGTCCAAGAGTAAATACCAGTGCCCGATGCATAAGAAAGAGTTCCGCCGCCGCTAGGCAGAGTAATAGCCGATGATCCAGCAGTTCCTGTCGCAACTACTCCATTGACGGTATCGCTATAGGCACCTGAGCCAGTGAACTGCAAAATATTTTGAAGTTGTAGAGAAGTAACGGCTCCATTAATGGTGACCGGTCCATTATTGCTACTTAAGGTCACGTTGCCTGCAATCGTTAAATTACCGCTCCACAACTGTCCACTAGCACCGCTAGTGGTAACAGAGCTTAGCAGGCTGCTTGCGCCCGATACTGAAATCGTAGATAAAGGAGTGGTGCCCCCTACTACTCCAGCAAACGTATTACTACCGCTTCCATTAGTAATGGTTAATGAGTAATTAGATCCAACAACGCTATCGACTGTTGAGCTAAATGTAATCGGCGCTGTGGTGGTGGTTAATACTGTGTTTGCACCTAGTGTTACTGCACCGGTATAAGTCTGCAAAGCATTCGTAGTCACGCTGCCACCCAAAGTACTTGTACCAGATACAGTCAAGGCACTATTGGCAGTGGAATTAGTGATGGCACCACCAGAAGCAATAGATAAGGTTGCCAGAGTAACTGTGCCAGCATACTGGAGATCCACTGTTCCGGCCGCACCAATCGTCAGTAAACCACCTGTTGAACCACCCAAGGCGCTTGGGTTTGATAGCGCCAAAGTACCAGCATTCGCATTTACTGGGCCAGCAAATAAGGCGTTCGCGTTTGAGATCGTTAACACGGATGTGCCGGTATCTTTAGTGAGGGTGCCCACTCCTGAAATTGCACCAGAGAGTGTTTGTGCTGCAGATGAAGAATATTTAAAGGTTGCGCCAGTAGCAATGCTGATGTTTCCAGCATAAGAGCCACTACCGAGCGTACCTGATGATCCAATTTGCAAGACACCTTTATTTACAGTGGTGTTACCCGTATAGGAATTGGCTGCATTCGAGAGAATAACGGTGCCGGTATTGCTACCTGCATTAACCGTTAGTGTGTTGGAGCCAGATATCACTCCCGCAATAGTTAATGTGTAAGTTGTGCTGGCATTACTGATAGCGCCACCACTAGAGCCGATCGCGATACCGCGGTTTGCGCCAATCGAAAATGCGCTAGTTTGACCGCTGGCCAACAATCCGCCACCGTTAATGGTGACATTAGTCGCTGCTGGGCTTGATACAGCGCCTAAGTTTCCATCAGAACTAATTTGTACTGTGCCAGCATTAATGAATGTGCCACCAGAATAGGAGTTAGCTCCACCAAGCGTCACTATCCCAGTATTGGAGTTGGTCAAGCTAAACGCGCCACTAATGACGCCATTTAGTGTGATGTTTCCTATGCCACCAATGTAAGAGTCTGCAGCTAGGACAATCTGTCTGGAAGGTGTCGCTGAATAACTCATTGTCACAGTAGCTGCTGTTGCTGAACTATTGGACAAAGATCCACCGTTAAGCTGGATCGCATAACCGGTAGAACCGCTATCGACCCAACCTACCCCATTAAGATCTAGAGTGCCGCCAGAGTTCACTACGAATGTATAACCATTCGTTGAGATGTTTGGGAAACCGACTGTGGATAGGAGCTTATAAGTACCGCCATTATTAATGATAAATGTTGCAGTCTTGGTGCTGGATCCTGATGCAGCATTTGCCAAAGTTCCCGCATTGATTGTTGTATTACCGGTGTAAGTATTAGCCCCGCCAAGCGTTGTAGTGCCAGAGCCATTCTGCGTTACGGTACCTGTACCAGAAATAATATTATTTGCCGTAATGGCATTGCTTCTATTGAACACAAGCGCAGCATTATTGGTCACGCCGCCTGAACCCAGAGTACCGGTTGTGTTGCCATCACCGATTTGTAAAGTACCGGCAGATATCGTAGTGACACCAGTGTAGGTATTGGCGCCAGTCAGAATCAATGTACCGGCGCCAGTTTTTGTATACAAACCAACGGTACTATTAGAATCCACCATCGGAGAGCTAATAGTCAGTGATGTATTACTTGCTACGCTGATGGTTAAGCCTGTGTTGTAGATTGCTAGAGAGCCGCCCGTGATGGAGTTTCCAGAGCCGCTTGAGTTGATAGTAAGGCCTTGAACTGAAATAGAGCCCCATGTATCGCCCACTCCAGCAAGACTTACTGTTGCATTCCCGTTTAAATTAATCGTTGACCCTGCCCCCATAGTCTGGCCAATTGCTCCGTTGCCAGTTTGGGTATTTGCAAAAGTTCCATTGCTAACGGTGATAACGCTTGCTTGATTAATTCGATTGACACCACCGCCTGTAACTGCAAGGGTGCCGTTACCCGAAATACCAATGGTAGTAGTTGATAAGAGACCACTCAGATTTACCGTAGCAGCACTTACCGTCATAGCTCCAGTAAATGCTTTGTTCGTTGTCAAAGCTATGGTTCCAGTATTGGTGCTAGTACCGAACTGAATGGCATTGGCTCCAGTCATCGTTCCCGACAAAGTCAAGGTATTAGCTGAACCATTCACAGCAACGACACCACCACCTGTTCCCAGCACAATATTATTGGCAAGAGTAACGCTATTTGCCGTATCTAGAAGAGTGCCGCCGTTGGTTAATGTGACAGTATTTCCACTCGGCAAATTGGTTTGAGCGCTAACACTCAAGGTGCCGTAGTTCACATTCACACCGCCACTAAATGAATTAGAGGTATTGCTCAATACAACCGTACCGGTGTTGACAGAGTCTCCAATATTGATTGCAGCGCTACCAGCGACAGTATTACTAAATGTCACCGTGGTTCCAGCAGCTGCTGCGATATTTCCACCATAAATAGTCAGCAAACTGCCATTGGTATAGGAAGAATTATTCAGTAAAGTGCCCGCGTACAGGTTTAGGTTGGTCAATGACCCGCCGCTTGGTGCGTAAACAATCGTTCCCGAGTAACTACCGCCGGTTGCTGTGCCTCCAATGTTCACAGTAGTGCCATCGATAGATCCGGTCAGCGTCAAAGTTACACCGCTGGCAGCCTCTATGACACCATTTGTTAAATATGCTATTATATTTTTACTGGTTGAGAAAGATGATGAGGCCAATAAAGCTCCGCCAATCAACATCACGGGACCACTATTCCCTAAATTTGCATCACTACTGACCTGTAATATTCCACCATAGATTTGAGTACCGCTGCCATTAGCATAGGTATTTGTAGCGCCCAGGGTTAAGGTGCCCGAGCCAAGCTTAATTAATGTGCCGCCATTGCTGGTTAATGCGCTTCCCAAAGTGACGGACTGCCCGTTCGTATCAATGAGATATGTTTGGAAAATAGCAGTACTAAAACGACTTGAGTAGTCGGTGGTATTGCTGGAGCTGAACTGCAAAATACCGCCCCCAGTAATTGAGCCAGAATAGTTGCCAAAGGTAATCGTTCCTGAACTACCGATAGCATTAGCAGAACCCAGGCTCAAAGTTCCAGCATTTAGTATGGTGCCGCCTGTATAGCTGTTATTGCCCCTCAAGGTTAATGTGCCTGAACCAGCTTGAGTCAGGGTGCCTGAGCCGATAATATTATTAGCATCAGTAATGGCATCGCTTCTATTGAAGATCAGCGCAGCATTATCAGTAACGCCGCCAGTACCTAAGTTTCCGGTTGTACTTCCTGCGCCAACTTGAAGAGTACCGCCAGAGATCGTCGTGCCACCGGTATAGGTGTTGGCACCGGCTAGAGTGAATATTCCGGAGCCGTTGTAAATTAAATTAGTTGCACCACTAATCACTCCGCTACTGCTTTGAGCTGAGGAACTTGAGCTTGATGTAATTGTTAAGCTGGTGAGCTTGCTTGATGAACCGATCGACACCGCCCCACTACCTGCATTAATAGTTAATGCATTAGAAGGCAAAGCCAAAATAACTGTTCCACCTACGCCCGAACCAGCAGTGCCTGTGCTGTAAGAGCCTCCTCCGCCAGAACCATAATTGGTGCCAGAGACACCATTACTAGCAGAATTTCCATTACCAGGGGCACCGTTACCTGCGCCAGTTCCGCCAACACCAGCAGTGCCACCGCCGATACTATATCCAGACCCGCCGCCGCCTGAACTGTAAACATAAGATGTTCCAGTAATCGCACTGGTATAGCCATTACCACCGTTTTCATATGAGCAGGAAGAACCGCAGCTGTTGCTTCCGCCGTATCCACCGGCACCACCATTGGCATTACCTGCTGCGCCACCAGACGAATAGAATAAAGTTGAGTTAACTGTTATTAGACCAGTAATACCACCGCCTCCACCTGCCGCCGTAACCGTGCCCCCAGATAAACCACTCAAGACGGTATTTCCCCCAGTTCCACCATTTGCTACAACACCTCCTGAAGCGCCAGCACCAGCATTACCAATAGTGACGCCATAGTTGGTACCAGTCGCTAAAGAGGTGTTTGAATTCGTAAGTACAGCGCCACCGCCACCGCCACCGCCACCGTTGTAGCAAGTACAACCAATAGAACCGCCGCCGCCGCCGCCAACAACTAAATACTGAACGCCTAATAAGGGCACTACGGTAGAGACTGAGAACAAGCCTGTACCACTAGTCGTCACAATCAAACCAGCCTGAACAGCCGAGCTAGAGGCTGCAGTAGAAGTGCCGTTTAATAAATAATTGGTTGCAGCATAAGTAAATTGGAAAATTGCGCCTGTTGAAATTGCACCAGTAATAGTGATGCCGCCGCTCGTGCTACTTAATGTTGGCGAACTACCTGCCACATACAGTAGACCTGAATAGGTTTGTGCGCCTGTTGTAGTGACTGAGCCGACCAATACGGTAGATGCTGTGCTGCTACTGAAATTCAAGGAGGATAGTGGAGTGGTTCCGCCAACATTACCGCCCAACACAATCGAACCGCTTCCGCTGGCAACAGTTAGTGATTGCGAGCCAGATGTAGTACCGTTCACTGCCCCAGCAAAAACTACAGCTCCATTAGTTGTTGTAAGCGTGGTGTTGGCACCTAACGTTACTGCACCACTATAGGTTTGGGAGCCGCTCGTAGTAACGGCATTGGCTAAGGCAGCAGTTCCAACAACTACCAAAGAGGATGTGCCGGAGCTGTTAGTAATCGCCGGGGATGATCCAGACATACTTAAAGAGCCAAGCGTTACTGCAGCCTGCAAATCTAGAGTAGCGCCGGTAATAGTCATCGCACCAGTTGTAGCGCCAGCAGTGCCATCAGTAGCAATTCTTAATGTTCCAGCAGAAATTGTGGTGCCGCCGTTATAAGTGTTGGCACCAGATAAGGTAACTGTAGCTGTATTAGTTTGGGTTAATGCAAGAGTGCCTGAGCCCACACCATTGGAGATCACACCAGCACCAAATGACATACCATAGCCACCCGCTAAGGTCAGAGTGACCGCTGTAGAACCTGAAGCTGGTCCACCAATGTTTCCAGTAAAGCTCGGCACTGTTGCATTGCTATTGGCATTGGTAATGGTGCTATTAGCTGAAACAACTATAGCGTCATTTGTAGCAAAAGCTGAAGAACCTGTAATGTTTAAGGTACCACCAGATAAAGTAATGGTGCTATTACCTTTACCCAGATTACTGCCGGAGGTAGCTGTACTTCCAGTAGCCACTGATAAAGTACCTGCACTAATCGTTGTACCACCACTGAAGGTGTTCGTGCCAGAGAGGGTTAATACGCCAGCTCCATTGAAGGTAAGAGCTGTTGGGCCACTGATAACACCTCTAGAGCTTTGACTAGATGCAGCCGAAGAAGAAGAAATCGTTAGGCTAGATAAGTTGGTAACTGAAGCAATCGAAACTGCACCAGTTCCAGCATTAATTGTTAATCCGTTGTTTGCTAAAGAAACAATAACAATGCCTGAGCCACCAGTGCCGCCAAGTACTGTAGTTGAAGCCGGCGGGGCATTGCCATTGACGTAGCCTGCACTTCCACCCCCACCCCCAGTATTAGGACTGCCATCAGAGGCTTTAGTTTGATCTAGAGTTCCGCTGCCACCGCCACCAACACCGCCAATAGTTGCTGTCGCATTAGAAGCATTCGTTCGAGTACCTGCACCCCCACCACCGCCGTAGGCTACCGAAGAACCAGAAATTGAGCTATAGATTCCATTGCCACCATTGCCACCATTGCCAGCATTAACGCCATTCGAACCAGCACTACCTGCGCCGCCACCTCCACCACCTTGATTGACAGTGCCATCACCGGCGCCACCTGCATTACCTTGTCCAGTAGTTAGACCACCTGAACCACCGCCACCTCCGCCGCCGGAACCACCAAGAGCACCGTTGGCGTTTGAGCTGCTTAGCCCTCCAAATGCGCCACCGCCGCCACCGCCAACTGCAGTGATAGTGCTTGCCCCAACTAAAACTGAATTCCAACCATTCTGCCCTTGCTGTCCGGCGTAATTCCAACCCACACCACCGATGCCACCGGCGCCGACAGTTACGGTACCGCCACCACTCAATGTCGCAGAACCGGTTAGTACCCCACCACCGCCACCACCACCGCCGATAATTCCACCGCCGCCGCCACCACCAGCAACAACTAAATATTGCACCGCATTGGAGAGTAAGTTGACAATCTGATAAGTATTGGTCGCAGAGCTAAAGCTAATTTCCATATCACCAACCAAAGTAGGTGAGGAAGAAGAGCTCGACACAGTTCCGGATACACCGTTATAAATATAGGTGCCCGTTGTTGTTCCAGTAAATTGAATAATGCCGCCAGAAGAGATGCCACCGGGAGTATTTATTCCACCAGAACTACTGGTTAGTATTGGAGAACTTCCAGCTACATATAATGATCCCGTGTAAGTTTGAGCCCCAGCAGTGGTGATGTTTCCACCCAAAACGGTGCCTCCCGATACCGTTAATGTGGAAGTACTACCAGTACTTGTAATAGCTGAACCAGATGCTAAAACCAAAGAACCGATAGTGAATGACCCCTGAAGATTAAGGCTGGCATTCATTGCGATAGTCAGCGGCAGGCTTGATGAGAGCGAAGTAGAGCTAGTAGTAACATTGGCGCCCGATGCAATACTAATGAAACTTACATTCGCATTTCCGGGTTGAACGCCGTTGATCCACGTTCCATATGCCCCCCAAGAAACTGGGCTTGCAGTAGTTCCACTAATTGAGATTGCAGTGAGGTTGCTTAGCGAGGCGCTCCAAGGTAGCAACTGTAAGGTGCTGCTATTCCCGATAGTCCAATATTGACTTGAAAGTCCCGTTGGTATTGAGGACTGACTAATGCTGCCAAGGTTGGTAACATTGCTGGCGTTGACGAACCTATTAGCACCAGAATAATCCGTAACCGTTGTGTAAGAATTATTTACCACTGCAAATGCAGTAGCGCTGTTAGTAGAGGACGAATTGCTATATCCATCGAAAGCACCGATAGTGACAAAGCATCCAGCTTTCACACAATCTGCAGCTGTTGGAGCAACTAAAACGTTAGTAAATATGGTGCATCCTGCAGCAGAACAGTTTGATGTTCCCACCATATCTCCAGTTGATGCATATCCCTTATTAGAATATGCACCAATAGTTGCTCCGGTAAAAGAGGATCCATTAATAGTCAGAGTGGTTCCAGCTGTGACAGCTGTGGGACCAGCGCCTGATGCTGATGTTGATGGAACCCCTACCGTCCCAACAAAGCCACCAATACTATTCATGCCAAAATTACCAACGTTATTATTTCCGGACATTGCAATACTGCTGGTAGACCCATTAATTGTTGTAGCGCCTCCAGTAACGGCACCAATTAAACCGCCCACAATCAGAGAGCAATTATTACAAGCTGAACCAGCAGGGTAATTAAGAACAAATTGTCCTGACACGCTCACGTTAGAAAGAGAATTGGTGCCGCTCGCCCTGCCAGCGATACCGCCAAAAATAATATCCGAGACTGAGGCAGTATTTAGAGTTGCATAAACAGATAAACTGAGATTCTGAATCGTAGCACCATTAATTGCGGAGAATAAACCCATATTTCCAGCTAATTGACCCCCAAAACATAGGGATCCAGTGACCGCACAGTTTTGCGAACCAGAATTATTGGTGCTTTGATTTGTCGGGGCAATATTGTGACCCAAACCATCAAATAGACCTGTAAATGTTGTACTGCCAGAATAAGATCCCCAGCAATAGCCCGAACAGTTTGAAGATGTAAAATTCGAAATCATTGCAAAATTACCAGATGCTGACGGCATCTGTGTTGCAGCATTAATTAAAGTGAATAACTGGTTACCCTCATAAAGTATTGATGATGTGGAAGCAAATGTAATGCTTGTCCCCGATCCTAGGTAGTAACCAGTTCCAGCTGTTGCTGCCGCCGAAGAAGTGGAGCCGCCGTAAAAGAGATTTAAACCAGAAGAGGAGTTATTTCCATTAATAGTGATGTTGGCATCTATATAGATATTGCCAGTAGCACTCAGAGTTAAAGCGGTATTGGCACTCCATGTAATTGGACTGACAACCCAAATACTTCCACCTGTTGTTGGTGTTGGATTAAAGGCTGTGTCGACACAAGCTACAGAACAACTTACTGTTGTACCTGCTTGAATTGTTACGTTACTTGTTGCTAAGGCAGTTTGAATGAGTCCAGCTGTAGTTGAATCAATAATGATATCGGTAGGATCCAGCAGCCACATTCCCCCTCTACCTGCATTAATAGAGGATAAAAGATTCAATGTATGGCCTGATGTCTCAATAAAACCACCAGTGTCATTGCTTGGATTGAGCTCTAGTTGTGATGCGTTGATTGAGCTTGTCGCATCGATGCTGGTAAATAAAGCAAAAGGCAATGTGCCGTTGCTTGCATCATTGCCTATCTTGATTGTTCCACCCTGCGCATAACCTGTTGCGTCAATCTCTGTGCCGCTAATATTGACGTTGTTGTATGCAGAAATACCAATGCTTCCGCCACGACCATTAGAGCCGTTGGTTTGAATGAGTGTATTTTGTATATTAAGGTTGCCAGCATTGCTGACAATCGTGATGGAGCCACCATCACTAGAACCATTAGCGCTAATCTGCGCTTGATTAATGTGGATGTCTTGATTAGAGGTGAGCGTAGTCGTGCCACCAGGACCAGCTTGTCCGTTGGTTTGCACTACTGCTGCGTTATCTAATATTAAGGCGTTAGCTGTTACTGCAAAAGAGCCACCATTGCTGCCATTGGCTGCAACTGTTCCTGCGAGATGAATATCAGTGCCGTTAATTGCTATGACGCCGCCGGGGCCATTGTTACCGTTGGCTTGGATCAAAGACCCACTTTGGGCATTAAATTGCTGTGCGGATAAGGTGATATGGCCACCGGTCGTACCGTTAGCCAGAATTTGGGCAGAGCTGTAGATTGTTAACTCATTTACAGCATTGAGGTAGATGACATTTGTCTGAATATTTTGACTAGTTTGTGCATTAGCACTGGAATCATTCGCAGCAGTGCTTGAATACACTCGATCTAGTGCAGATGTGGCGTTGTTTTGCGCAGTCAAGAACGTTGGTAAGTCTTCTTTGCGAATAATGTTGCCGTTATACGTTACTGATGTATTCGTGGTGTTGCTTGTATTGGAGTTTGAACTTGTAGATGTATTCAAACCGCCAGACACATAAATCGCTTGAGCAAGCAGTTGAATGGCAGCTCCTAGTGTTGTGCCATTACTTGCATTGATGGTGCCATTTGCATAAATGGTTTGCGCTTGTACTGTAACTTGTGTTGCCGTGATTGTTGTGCCAACGTTCAGATATGCAATTGAACTGTTAATGATCACGTTCAAATTTTGTCCGCTAATGTCAGCGTTCAAATTAAAAATACCAGATGACGTTAATGTCAATGTTGTTTGTGTAAGACCTTGCTTCAGAATATTTGCGCCACTAGCAATCGTAAGATTGCCACTACCCGCTTGCGTACAGCCACCAAGGCTTGGGCAGACATTGCCATTCACAGCAATGCTGACGTTGTTGTTTGCAAGAGCAAGTGAAATGACATTTGCAGCAGATGCGTCAATGATCAAATCAATTGGATCTAGGAACCACAAACCTGATTTACCTTTTGCAGCGCTGGTATCAACAACCAATTTTGGCGCAAGGTTGACTACACCCTTTGAACTAGTTTCTATAAATCCACCATTGCCGTTTATTGCACCACCAATTGCTTTGAGTGTTCCAGCAACAGTCGTTTTAACTTGCGACCAAATCGCGATAGATCCTGCATTACCGTTTTGAGTTGCAGACACGTCAATCACAGCGCCCTGCTTCACGGTCACAGTGTTTGCCATTTGTTTTGTGTTCGCTGCTTGTGCTGCATTACTTGCAACGACTGCTTGATTTTGTTGTGCTGTATTTGCACTAGGCGTTTGCGCATTGACTTGCGTACCACCAGAAGCTTGGGTTTGCGCTAAACCAACATTCACCTGTCCGCCACCAGCTGTGCCAGTTGCTGTCGTAGAGGATTTCTTAGTGATCTTGATATCGTTTGCGACAAGATTGACTTGACCGCCTTTGCCATTAGTTGCAGAGCTATTGGCCTCAACTGTGCCTGCCTGGGTGACATTATTGGCAACCAGCTCAATGACACCACCGTTGTTGACCATGGAGGAGGCAGATATCTTGCCGGTGTTTTTTACCACTGAACTCATCAGCTGGTTAGCCGCTCCTGCGGCGAGGACAATCAGGCCCCCATTAGCCTCAACTACCCGCTTATTGACGATGAGGGCTTTCAGGGTCGCCTTATCTACCGTAACGCCAACCAAACTGTGATTGCCCTGGAAATTAAGGGTCACTTGGTCGCCAGCAGCCATGGCAATGCTGCCACCCGCCCTGGCTAGGACATAACCCTGGTTTTGGACCTCTGGAGCCAGCAAAGCGATAAAGCCATCAGGCTCATTGGCCTGAATCGAGCCTTTATTGATGATTTTGCCGGTTCCATTGCCGTTATAGGTGGATTTACCGTCCATAAAGTCTTTATCAGCGATGTTCATGGTGCTGGCCGTAACGGCTGCAGCATCTACCTGAGCACCCTTACCAAAAACTACGCCATTTTGGTTCACCAGGACGATTTGGCCATTGGATTTGAGGGCTCCATCGATCTGAGAAGCGCTAGTGCCAGTAACTCGATTCAAAGTCGCTGAATTTGCACCTGGAGTATTGATGTTTACAGAGGCATTTTTACCAATGTTAAAGCTATCCCAATTAATCACTGCACGTTGCGTGCTTTGATTGATGGTCATGGTATTGGTTGTCTGTGAAATCGATGCAGAACCTGCCACTACCTTTCCGTTGGTTGGCAATGCATTGAGTGGCTGGGCCACCACATATTCACATTGGAATGCAATTAAAACGAAAAAACTCAAAATGGCTTTTGGTTTGATTTTGGAGATGCTTTGTAATTTGAAATTGGAAGACAGGGTCACTCGAGCAAATTTCTTCTTCAAAACACGATCTTGGAAAGATTGGACCAAGAGTATTAAAGCATCAAAAATACAAATCGTATTTTGGGTGATATTATAAACCGCAACGACCGAAGAAAACATCTCAAGGGATGAGAAGAATTTTGCAATCTTTCGGGTCGGTGATTTGGCGGTATTTTGGAGTAATTTCTTAACCGCTTGCGTGCGCGCAAGCAAGGCAATTCCCTTGCACATTTGCGTGTGCAAATGAACGCTACCTTGCGAGAGAATTTTTTTCAGTAGTACCAAAATATTTTTTACAAATGGTGTGTGTTTTTCATCTATACGAATCTGCGTTAAACCCGTTGTACATATAGAAAAACACTGTAGCAGTTATTTTAAATAAAGTATTTTTTGAGAGCAAATATTGAAGTTGTCAAGCCCTGGAAGCCCCGTCAAATCAAGACCCAGTTTTAGAGCCATTCTCTAGATATCGCTTTTGAGAGGAAATCGCCCTTTTATGGGCTAAAGACGCAATTCCGCTATCAGAGCCATATGGGGGCATTATTTTTAAAAAAATACGCTCGTATTTTTGTCCAATTGAAGAAATAAAGCGGGTTTATTTCAGTAGAAAAATGGAATGGAGCTGGCTCTATTTGAGCGAGAAAAAAGAATGTTGATTCTCACTCAATGTGTATTTAAAAAGTGCCATTTTTGTGTCATTTTTATTGGCTATTTTTAAGTGTTTTTTGAGTTCACTAAGTGGGTTTTATCTGCCCCAAAATACCCATCTAACTTTTCCCAAATTTGGAAAAGATTTCCGCCTAAAAAGAATCGGTTTGAGCCGTCTTGAGAGTTTTCATCTTTGACCACCCACCCGATTTTGATAAACCAATCCAGTGATTAGCCAGATCATTTTTTTGCATTCTGAATGGAAAAAAGATTCTTAGAATTTTGACTTACACCGCCTATTTTTGAAATTGTAAGATTTCTTCCTCGGATTCTTGTTGTTTTTGACTGGAGTGATTTACCCTGAAACTTGCATTAGAAATCCAGCGGATGTCCCAAGTTCATTCAAGAAGTCGTTATTAGTAAGGTGCATCAAATTGAAGGTTAAGCATGGCAATTTTTTGCATTTACCAATAAGAAATTGGCTTGTTATTTTGATGCAAAAACATACCGTTTTTTTAGGCAACATTTGGTACGAAAATTTCAAGAAAAAAGACTCAAAAACCACCCTCATTTGCGGGAATTTTTGAGTCCTGTTCTCTATCACTTAGGTTTATCGCCCTAAGTGATTTTTTATTGGGTATTTTGGCTGTATTAGAAGCTATAACTGCCGGTAATCCAGCCTCTTGGTTGGGTTGTGCTGCCATCGGTATTCACAGGTTGGCCATATTGACTATATAGGGGGTTTTTACCCACCATCCAGGCAACCATGGCTCCTAGATTCCAACCCTCGTAATCCCACTTTGCTCCAAAACCTGCACCCATCAGTGAATAGGTATTGTTGGCGTTAGTAAGGCCTTGCCAGCCTGGGTAGGTAAATTTGTATTGCTGCACCACGCCACCATCAAAGAAGGCCGATATGTTTACTTTAGGCATCAGCTCATGACGCAACTCCATTGTGAAGATTCCGCCTTGAGCGCCGCCCGATTGCGCCACTGGGTAAGCGCGCACGCCATAGGGGCCGCCTAAATAAAATTGCTCGGCAGAATTGAGGTTGGTAGAGGCAAATTGGCCAGATAAGGCGGTATACAGGGTTGTTGTACCGTCTTCAACCAATTGCTGGTTGCGGTTACCAGAAAATGTCAGCTTGCTGAAATTGCTGGGGGTAATAGGCTGGTAAACCGTTGGAGTGGTATCTGGTACAGCATACATGCTGTAGTTCGACATGCTGGTTCCCAAGATGCTGAGGTTACCCAAAATTGCCGTTACTGAACCACTGCTAACAGCCCCATATCCAAAGCCATCCACAAAATTTCCGGATAAACCTGCTGATAGATTATTAATGTTGTAAGCGCTGATGGTTGTATTAGTAATCGTATTGCGGTTGTTGTAGCTCTTGATGTCGTAGTTCAAGCTAGTATTGAGGTTGGCACCTTGCGAACGAATGAGCGGGTAAGCTGCGCTGACGCCAGTAGTCCATGCATCACCAGCGCCGCCCGTGGACGAATAGTTGCTGACGTTTTTATATTGCAAATAGGTTCCTGCCAAACCCAGTCTTAAGCCATCTCTGGAGCCAGGTAGCGAGATAGCGCCCTGCACATATTGAGACCCCTGGGAGAAAATTCCATTGACTGATGCCGAGTCACCAATTCCCAATGCGCCGTTCAGGTTCATCGAAAATACACCTTGATTTGCGCCAGTAGTTCTACTGCCGTAGTTATTGGCCTCTACCCTACCCTGAACCAAATCGGGCTGAGTCAGCTGCAAATGCAGATTGGTATCACCATCTTTTTCGCCCGGCTCTAATTGACTTGAAACCATCACCCCTGGAGTTTCATTGAGGATGATGATGGCGCGCTCAACTGCATCCATGTTGAGCGGATTGCCCAAAGGGTTGGCATAAGTAATATAGGCCGCTGCTTGCTCTTTACTAAAGCGTGTTGGTCCCTGCGGATTCTCCACTTCAACTTTTCCAAGCTTTGCCTCGGTAATCAGGATCTTAACTACCCCGTCCTTAATTTTTTGGGGAGGCAAAATTGCTTGAACCGTATAACCCTTCTTACGGTATAAGGTCTGAATGGCATCGCAAGCTCTTTGTAAATCATCAAAGCTCACCGGCACACCTACCCAAGAACGAATTACCAACTGCACTTCTGCTTCAGGAAGAATATTGACTCCTTCCAGCACAAATGAATTAACCGTAAAACGCAATTCACCTTCTTTGCTGGCGCTTGGCTCGCTTGGCGCCGCTTTACCGGGCTCTGGCAATGCCAACGGCGAAGGTAATGGCAATTGTTGCTCGAGACCTCGCTGTAATGCGCCCGCATCAACTTGAGCATTTACAAGAGATGCGAGGCCAAGCTGCAGCGTCAGAAAAGCAATTGCGGATAGCTTGAAGGTCTTAGTACGGTTTGAGTGCATAGTTTGGGTACTGAATATCAGCATTAAATATCAAAAAGTTCTGAGATTTTAACGGTTTAGAGCGTTTTACAGAAAAATGCCTATACAGGTTAAGATTTCGTATGAATTCAACTGTTAGCGCCCCAATTGCCTTTGATTACCCCCTGCAAGACTCAGCTGGCATCACCTGCACAGCTCAAGCCTGGGCCAAAGTACCGCACCACCTAGCTGGTCCTGAAAAAGCAGCTGTCATTACCCGTATTAAGGAGTTATTAGTAGAGAAAGATGCCGCCTTAGTGGCTCACTACTATGTTGACGGTGATATCCAGGATCTAGCTATCGAGACTGGTGGCTTTGTTGCCGACTCTCTGGAGATGGCACGCTTTGGCAAGAATCATCCCGCCAAGAATCTGATTGTTGCTGGCGTTCGCTTCATGGGTGAGTCTGCCAAGATTCTCAGCCCCGAGAAACGCGTCTTCATGCCCGACTTAGAGGCTACCTGCTCATTAGATTTAGGTTGCGATGCTGCTGACTTTGCTGCTTTTAGGGCAGCGCATCCAGATCGTGTTGTCGTTGTTTACGCAAATACTTCTGCTGCTGTAAAAGCACAAGCCGACTGGATGGTCACTAGCTCCTGTGCTTTAGCAATCGTTCATCGACTCAAGGTGGAAGGCAAGAAAATCTTGTGGGCACCCGATCGCCATCTTGGAAGATACATTCAGGAACAAACCGGTGCAGATATGTTGCTATGGAATGGCGCTTGTATTGTTCATGATGAATTTAAGGCGGCTGAACTGGAGATACTGAAAGCAGCGCATCCGAATGCCATGATCTTGGTTCATCCTGAATCGCCACAAGCCGTAGTAGATCTGGCAGATGTGGTGGGCTCTACTTCAGCCATGATCAAGGCCGTAGTTGAAGGCACTGCTACTGAATATATTGTGGCTACCGACAACGGCATCTTGCATCGCATGCGTCAGCTAGCACCCAATAAAAAACTCATTGAAGCCCCCACTGCGGGAAATAGCGCCACCTGTAAGAGCTGCGCCCACTGCCCCTGGATGGCCATGAATGGTCTCCAGGGTATTCTGGATTGCCTAGAAAATGCTTCTGGAGAAATTGTTATCGATGAGCCCATTCGGGTTGAAGCGCTAGGTTGCATAGAGCGCATGCTCAATTTCACAACCAATCACACTGACTTACTAGCTAAAGCGCAACATGGCTTTGTCAAGAATATCGGCGCCGCCTAATATTATTAGTTCCATTATTTTTCTTTTTTCCTTTGGATTGATCCGAATTCTCCATGTTTGAATACAACGAAACCCTAGAGCAAGCGCGTCAACGTAATATTCATGATGCGCTCATGGAGGATATTGGCACTGGTGATTGGACTGCGAAGCTAGTCCCTAGCAAATCAGTTCAGGCACACCTGATCGTGCGCAAAGAAGCAGTACTGTGCGGTGTTGATTGGTTTGAAGGCACCCTTAAGAAGCTTGATCCGAATGCAAAAATGACATGGCATTACATCGAAGGTGATTTAATGAAACCGGATACCAAGGTGTGCGATATTCAAGCTGACTCACAAGCACTGCTTTCTGCAGAACGCACCTGTATTAATTTCTTACAAACACTATCTTGGACGGCTAGCATTACCCGTCAACACGTGGATGCTATTGCAGATGCCAGCCCCAACCCTAAAGGCTGCGCAGTATTGGATACCCGCAAGACTATTCCCGGTTTACGTCAGGCGCAAAAGTACGCAGTACGAGTGGGTAGTGGTCAGAACCAGCGTCTTGCTCTATGGCACGGTATTCTGATTAAAGAAAATCATATTGCTGCTGCTGGTAGCGTTACCGCTGCATTAAAGAATGCGCAAGCACTGAACTCCGGGGTTGATATTCAGATTGAAGTAGAAAACTTTGCTGAATTAGAAGAGGCTTTAGCTGCAGGCGCCAAGAGCATTTTGATTGATAACTTCAATACCGATCAAATGAAACAAGCCGTAGCCATGACTGCGGGCCGCGCATTATTGGAGGCTTCTGGGGGCATTAACTTAGATCAGATGCGTGCCATTGCTGCTACTGGTGTTGATCGCATCTCACTCGGCAAGCTAACCAAGGATATGAATGCGGTAGATTTCTCGATGAGAATCTTATAAGTGCTCGCTCAATATCTTTAGAGAATCCCGCATTGCCACTAAGTTCATTAGTTGATTCATTGCCCGCTACTAGCTAAACTAGAGATTAGACGTGGTAATCATAATCACGCGATTTACCCCTTGTTGTACAACCCCCCTTCTTTTTTAAGTCTCCCAAAGAACATATGGGGATCATTTAAACAATAATGTATAAAATTTGATACAATTAATGAAAATAACAGAAAAGCCCATTCAATGGAGGGGGTCTAGCCTCAAGGATATTAAGGATGCAAAGATTTTTTCATCCGACGCCCGTAAGGAGGCTGGGCATCAATTGAGCCAAGTTCAAATTGGCTTGGATCCAGATGACTGGAGGCCATTTGAAGAAGTTGGGGCAGGAACAAAAGAAATACGGATCAATCTAGATGATGGTTGGTATCGAGTGATGTACGTAGCAAAGTTTAATGACACCATTTATGTATTGCATTGCTTCAAAAAGAAGACTCGAGTTACCAGCAAACAAGATAAGGATATAGCGATCAGTAGATATAAGGAAGTTATAGCAGAAAGGATAAGAAAATGACTCGTCAAAATAAAGCTACGCATATCACCCCCGTAGGTGGAAACGTTTTTTCCGACCTTGGATTCTCTCCAAAAGAAGCGGCTAGACTGCAAGCAAAATCCAAGAAGATCATCTCGGAAAAGCTAGCCATTAAAGAGTCATTAATGACTGAACTATCCTTGTGGATTGACGAAAAGCAACTGAAGCAACATGATGCTGCCATCATCCTTGGGGTAAGCCGTCCAAGAGTATCGGATGTCGTTCATAAAAAAACCGTTAAATTCACCATAGACTCTCTTGTGGATATGCTTGCTAGAACTGGAAAGCATGTTGAGCTTTCGGTGAGATAAATGAACGTGAAGTTAAAACATATATCAAAAGATTGGGTTGATCCGGATGATGCGCCCGAACTCGATGAGCAATGGTTTCAAGATGCGCACGTCTATATTGGAGACACTCTTATCAAAAGAGGCGTTGGTCGCCCTCAAATTAAAAATACAAAAGAAATGCTCAGTTTGAGGTTAGATGCTGATATCTTAGAAAAACTACGTGCTAGCGGTAAGGGCTGGCAAACCCGCTTGAGCAATCATATTAAAGAGGCTGTTCTAAAAGATGCTCTTTGAATCGGTTTAATTATCAGTAGATTCTGAGGTGCCCTCTGCCTGAGGGGTCAAAATCGTTGGGTATGAGACTGCCCAAGTACCTGGGTAGTCACGGCTGTAATGCAATCCCCTGCTCTCCCTACGCATGAGGGCTGATCTCACGATGAGTTCGGCACACTCGAGTAAGTTGCGAAGCTCAATCAGATCCCGTGTAACTTTAAAGTTAGCGTAATACTCCTGTACTTCATATCTTAATAACTTGATACGGTGTAGCGCTCTCTCTAGTCGGCGGTTGGTTCTCACAATGCCGACGTAGTTCCACATCAAAGAACGTAACTCATCCCAGTTATGGGCAATCACCACTTGTTCATCAGCATCTTCTACCTGGCTCTCATCCCATAGAGGAAGTTTTGGCAGGTTGGGTGTTTTAAGTTCCGCAATATCAGCCGCTGCCGCTTTACCGATGACAATGCACTCTAACAAAGAGTTACTTGCCAGACGATTGGCGCCATGTAAACCGGTATAAGTTGCCTCACCGACCGCATAGAGGCCCGCCAAATCTGTGCGACCTTTTAGATCCGTCACAACACCACCACAGGTGTAATGTGCTGCAGGTACTACTGGAATGGGTTCTTTAGTAATGTCTAGACCGAGTGTCATGCAGCGCGCATAAATCATCGGAAAGTGTTCTTTAATGAAATCCTCGCCTAAGTGGGTGGCGTCTAGATGAACATAATCTAGACCATGTTTTTTCATTTCAAAATCAATTGCTCTAGCAACGATATCGCGTGGCGCTAGCTCATTGCGCTCATCATGCTCATGCATAAAACGAGTACCATCCGGCAATTTTAAGATACCGCCCTCACCACGCATGGCCTCAGTAATTAAGAATGTGCGATCACTAGGGTGGTACAGGCAGGTCGGATGAAACTGAATAAATTCCATATTGCCTACACGGCAACCAGCACGCCATGCCATAGCAATACCGTCGCCAGTTGCAGTATCAGGGTTGCTGGTGTAGCGATACACCTTACCCACGCCACCGGTTGCAAGCACTACTGATTTCGCCTCAATCGTTTCCACGCGATTATTTTTAATATCGAGTGCGTAAACGCCATAGCAACGATTCGGTTTACTGCGCTGTGTCTTGGCATCCAGATGTCGATTGGTAATAAGATCTAAAGCAATCCAATGTTCTAGTAATTGGATATTTTTATGGGTCCGTGCTTTATCTAACAATACCTCGTGAATCGCCTTGCCAGTGGCATCGGCTGCGTGGGCAATACGACGATGACTGTGGCCACCCTCGCGCGTCAAATGCAAACCCATTGGACCCGTTTCATCGGTAGTAAATGGCACCCCTTGGTCTACCAGCCAGCGAATCGCATCAGCACTTTCTTCAGCAATGTACCGCGCAGTAGCCTCGACTACCAAACCAGCGCCAGCGTCTAAGGTATCGGCAACATGAGAATCAATGCTGTCATGCTCCTTATCTACTACCCCAACAATGCCGCCTTGAGCCCAGGATGTAGCACCTTCGCCCAGCGCTCTTTTGGCCATCACAATAACTGGCTGAGTCTCTGCCATATGTAAGGCAACAGTTAATCCAGCAAGGCCCGCTCCAATAATAAGAACGGGTAATTCGGCTTTAGTGTCAGCCGATGGGGAGGAGGGTTTTGAGCTAGCCATGCTTCATTCTAAAGGACAATGTGATTTTGGTCTTGAAGGTGGCTTCTGATTGAAAAAAGGCTCCACTGGTGAACTGACCCACAAAAGTTGGACAGTTTAATTAGGTTAGCACGAGGGATTGAGTTCGGTAATTAACCGGGCTCAATCCCTTCAGTTTTTGTTTGATCCGATCATGGTTGTAATAGTCGATATATTC
>NZ_JACVPL010000017.1 GCF_018881925.1 Polynucleobacter sp. Latsch14-2
GATGCAGAGCTTAGAATGATCCAAGACCGATTAAACAACCGACCTAGAAAACGATTAGGATTTAAAACCCCCAATGAAGTCTTTAATCAATCTTTAAACCGTGTTGCACTTCGTGTTTGAATCTACGGGGGTTAAAAATGTTATTTAAACAAGAGATGGTTTCAGCAAGTAAGTTGTTTGACGCTAATAGTGGCGTGTGTCTAGCTGACACTTCGGCGACTATTTTGGGCTGTCTAAATAAATCCGAAATAGAACGTTATGCACGGGCAATGCATAAGGTGCAGCAAGGTCAAGGCTTGAATCGCCAAGATTTAGTTGTTTTGGACAAAATTGATCAAGTAACTTTTGATCATCATGGCATGTGCCTAAAAGATTCTGCCGTTACAAAAGCACGCATTAAGGCTTGCAAAAAACATGGACTGAAGTTTATCGATCGTGATGGGCTTGAGGCGCACATGAATATGTTCATACCTGTTGTTAATAAGGGTAATCGTCGGGAAGATTATCTTGAGGCTATAGCTTTCTACTTTATTGAGCATATGGGTGAGGGGTTTGGCGAAATTTGCATGTCAATGGCATATAAGTTATTAAATGGCCAGCTACTTAACCTGGGCGACTTGAAAGTTTTAAGTGAAATGGAAGCAATTGCAACAGAGCAATTAGGTTTCTCAATTCTTACCGACGATCTAGTTTCGGCAATAGATTTGGCAAGTAAAAATTGCGGTGTTCACTTTAGCAATTTGCAGCGCATTCATTGATACAGGGAAATGAGCGTTATTTTATGTAACGCTCACCTTCAATATGGGAGAAATCATCATGAGCAATATTATTTCAAGTAATCAGCTTGTTATTTCCAAGACGCTTATTTCAGAGGCGGATGGTTTGGCGAGCGAGTATGAAAGTTTTTATAGCAACTATATTGTTGCGGGTCGCACAGCGCTCTACCAGTCATTAGGAAAAATGTATGCATTAGCTCAAAAGCTAGATCAATCCGCTGATAAGCAAGAGCAAGTTGCAAGTATGCGCAAGATTTTGTCTGAAAAATACAATATTCGTACGCAAGAAAATACTTCAGATGTTGCAGTATTGGTTCGCTATATCACTCGCGCAGATCGCAAAACAACCCATGTCTATGCTCGGGCAATAGAGGCCGCTAAAGCAAATGAAGTTCCAGAATTGCATTTTGCCAGGTACTTGGAGCAGGAGGGTGGCGTTGAGCGTATTCGGGCCGAGGGTGCTGAGTCTGCTGATACTGATTTGAGTAAAAGATTAGGTATTGCAAAAATGTATTTAAATGCCCGTAGAGCTTTTCCACTCACCTCTTTTAAGTTAAATCCAAAAAGCACCATCCAGTTAGAAGGCTCATCAGATCTAAATGTGCTGATTTGTAGTGAATCTGAAGGCCGCCAATATGTTTTAGCGAAACTTCCTATCGACTCAACTCTTGAGAAAAAAGTTCTTGATGGGCTATTGCAACAACTACCCAATGACTTAAGAAACATGAGCAGACAGGTGACTGAATTTCACAAGAAAGCTATAAAGAAACAATCAAAAAATACCTTTAAAGCAATTGTGAAAAAGAGACCAGTTTTAGCTGCAGGCATGTTGCGGATCAAAAGAATTCGAAATTTGACTGCGCAATCAAACAATCAATCAATTTAAAAGGAAAATTAAAAATGATTTATACAGTTAAACGACTACTTGAAACATTTAAAGACAGAGATCCAAATGAGGTGATTCATCTTTGGTATAGAGAAAAGTCAGATTATGAAGTGTTACCAATTGAAGGTGACATAGATTTTGATGAAGAGGATCTGTTTGAAATTGATGCTGCAGAGTGGAAAAGAATCGCAGATTTGAGATGCAGGATTGAGGAAGCTATTGATTATGTTATGTATGACTTGGTACATGACGATTCACAAAGAGCTGACTATCCTGAATGGTTCTTTGAGTAACCCATATATTCACTTAAAACTACTTTGGAGCAACGAAGTGCGAAACGGTTGCTCCAAAATTCCTTTGGTTTCTAAAACCAAAGACCGATAGACCACTTCTTTTAAATCCATGAATTTGCTTATACATTTGCTTACACACCGATACTGACCACCCGCAGACCCCCTTTTTATAGGGGTCTAACTTGGGTGTCTGCTCTTTGGCTACTGGTTCGATACATTACTCGTGCAGATCGCAAGACGGCACATGTATATGCCAGGGCTATCGAAACTGCAATAACAAATGAAATCGGCTTAGATGATTTTGTTTCGTACATCCAGAACCAAGGAGGTATTGAGCAGATGCGAGCTTTTGGTGTTGATGGAAACTTCAAAAGGCTTGAAGTTAACGATATGAATGAAAAGTTAGAAATTGCTAAACAGCATCTATTGGCGGTAGCTGAAAAGCCGCTAGCTGAAATAGAGCTGAATCAAAGTATGAATGTATTTGGTCAAGGATGCTTTTATGACTATTTTGTAGGCGTGAGCACTGGCGGTAAAAAATATCGCATTGTTGGAAAAATTAATGCAGACAAGGACTTCGAGACTAAGGTGCTCAAATCCTTTGCAGACATGATTGATTTAGATGATCCCGATATTAAGAAAAAGGTATTAGCTCAAATTGACATGGCTAAACAACAACGTGAAAAGCGCTGGGCAGAAAATGAAGGTAAATCTTTTGCTGAGCGCCATCTAATAAAGGGTGAGTTTCATGAGGTCCGGGATGAGTTATTTAATGAGCTATTTAAGTTTGAGTAGTATATTAATCTGCAAATCAATAATCTAGTGGTATCAACTTGTTTGAACAGGAAGGAAATTTACATGTCAGGATTTAAGCGCTGTTTTACAAAAGATGAAGCTGAAGAAATAAAGCCATATCTAAAATATTATGGAGATGATGATTTTAATAGAATTGATGGACTCTTTCAGATGATGCAAATGGGGGAAATTTTTAGAACACCCGTTATCACAAAGATTGCTAAAAATTATCAGATTGCCAATCCTGGAAAGAAGTTACCAGATTGCTTAAAGATTTAGATTTAGTATTACTTGTTAACTTCATATGTATTTGCTGCTCTTTTAAACCTGAAGTTTTCAATAAAAAATGTACTTTGGAGCAACGAAGTGCGAAACGGTTGCTCCAAAATTCCTTTGGTTTTGAAAACCAATGAGTGAGCTAGCACCTCCTTTAAATTCATGAATTTGCTTACACATTTGCTTACACACCGATACTGACCACCCGCAGAACCCCTGTTTATAAGGGTCTAACTTGGGTGTCTGCTCTCATAACCTGAGAACCTAAACATAACCTAAAACTCATAAAAAGTAGGCTTTAGAGGTAAATGCTGAGGTTTTGTCTTTTGAGCGTTACTTTAAGTAACGCTTGTGGGATTTATAAAGTGTGTAGGCGACACTACACAGTTTTAGTTGATTTTTGATGTGAAGATTGGTCGGCTATCCTCAGCCATGGTCGATCTAATTCTGAGCTGCTAGGGATGATTAAAAGACTATTTTTTCCAAACACTCGCTAGCCAGGGCCTTTGTTCAATTGGTATTGCCTCAGGTCGATAGTAGTGTTCAATCTCAGTGAACTGTGAATTCATCATAAAAGATCTCCAGCCTTCTAGGTCGTGATATGAGCCAAAGCGATCTCCGTACCAGTTTTCTTCATTATTACCTCTAGGATTTGAGCTAAAAAGAATGCCATTCGGTTTTAAGGATGCTCATAAATTACCTAATACTTTTGGCAATAGCTTCTTGGGAATATGAAATAGGGAGGCATTTGCAAAAATGCCATCAAAAGCGCTCTCAGGCAAATTTAAGTTAAAAAAGTCTTGGACTAAAATTTCACAACCACTTTTCGTTCTAGCTATTTGAGAAGCCTGCTCACTTCCTTCAAGGCCAATAGCGATATGGCCAAGCTTGGTAAAGGTTTGAAGGTCTCTTCCTGGGCCACATCCAAAATCAAGAATATGAAACGGTGGCTTAGTCTTGATTGCCCTTAATAGGGCATCGATATTTTGACTGACATCATGATCTTTTGTACCCTCGTAATAAGGGACAGCATTTTGATCATAATGTGCAATAGTCTTTTGTGAGATTAAAGCAGAGTCATTAGTAAGGTTTTCTAATGTAGACATGATCAGTTTAAATTGAAGGCTATTCTCGTGACGCCTCAACTACTATATTGAGGCTTATCTCATCGCCAACAAATGGTACATATTTTCCTAAATCAAATTCAGAGCGACTTAGCTTTGCGCTTGCGTTTGCACCACACATATATTTCAAAGTAATAAAGTTTCGACTACAGGCAAAGTTGCTTACTTCAATATCAATAGGCTTAGTGATGCCCTTAATAGTTAACTCACCTGAGATTGACGTAATGGCCTGATTATTGAATGTAAGCTTATCGGAGGTAAATTTAGCTATTGGGAATTTTTCAGAGCTAAAGTAATCTTCACTCCTAAGCAGCTTATTAAAGGTATCTGAGCCTGTGCTGACTGAGCCAGTTTCAATTGCAATATCCATAGTGCCGCCATCCATTGCATCATTGACTGTAATAGTTCCGTTTACCTTATTAAAACGACTAGTCTGAATTGAGTAAGCTAAGTGTTTATAACTAAAGCTAACAAAAGTGTGCTCGGGATCAGTAATGTAGGTCTCTGCTGCTTGGGCTGAGGAAATTACTAGGGCTAGGAGAAGGGCATTGATATAAAAAAATTTCATTCAATATTTTAGGTCTTGATATGAGTATTTGCTGAACAAATGATCTCACCCTCAATTGCAGGCCTAAATACCTTGTTTGAGGCCTTTAGTTATCAAAGGTATCAATTTAACTCTTACAAGGTTAGCAAGAGCGAGCATAAAATCAATTTATATGAGTTAATTCATTTAAAGTCTATAACAAGCTTAATGTCATTATTACTAAAGTAAAAGTCGCTAGCAATGCCTCTGCGTAATTCACCAAGTCAAATACGAGACCTAGATGATCTAAGTCAATTAAGTGATATTGTTTCTGATAAGCGCAGTGTTCAACGCTCATTAGCCAAAAAATCAAGACGTAATCGGCACTATGAAAAACAATTTATTCGTAATACGCTAATGAGAGCGCCTACGAATCCAGATCAAGAGAAGATTGACTCTTAAGCATTATCTGTCTAATTAATTAAAATAATAGGAATAATCATGTTTAGTCACATTATGCTGGGCGCAAATGATTTAGAAGTTTCAAAAAATTTCTATGATGCTGCACTGGGAGCTTTAGGAATAAAGCCAGGTAGTTTTAGTCATAACAAATATTTTTATCGTGGTCCAGGTGGAGTTTTTGCGATTACTAAGCCTATCGATGGTAAAGAGGCTACTCATGCTAACGGTGGCACTATTGGCTTTAGTGCTAAGTCTATTGCTGATGTCGATGCATTTCATGCCATCGGTATTGCTCATGGTGGAACATCCTGTGAGGGTGACCCAGGCTATCGTGAGGGTGTAGCTGGTACTGTTTATATAGCTTGGTTAAGAGATCCTGCTGGCAATAAGATTTGCGCACTTCATCGACCTCCTAAATCAGCTTAGAGTAGTTAGCTATAAGCGTTTTTAGATCAAAGAGCAGCTATTCATAATTTAGTAAATGACTATTGCAATCTATTATTTTAGAAATGATCTCCGCTTAGAAGATAATCCCGCATTTATGTTGGCTTGTAAGAATGTGGATTTTCTGCTCCCTATCTATATACATGAAGAGAAATATGAAGAAGAGACTCGCTGGGGATTTCCACGGGTTGATCATCGCCGTAAAGTATTTTTACAAGAGTCCTTAGAGGATTTAAGAACACGACTAAGGCATTTAGGATCTGATTTATTTGAGCTGGCAGGCGATTTCAAGGAAACATTCACTAGCCTACGCATCGATTTCGATGTGAGTCAGATTTACTGCGAGCAAATCGAAGCACCCGAAGAATTAGAGCAGGTGAGAGTGTTAAAGAATATTGGGTTTGAGGTAATTTGCACATGGCAATCGAGCATGCTTGAGCCTCAGAGTTTGCCATTTCAATTAGAGCAAATGCCTGATGTATTTACACAATTTCGTCAGCAAGTAGAAAAGCAGAAATTAAGGTTTGCAAATCCTACTGAAGCTCCGACTAAGATCCCTCTCTTGTCAATGGGTACTGAGGCTATAAATCAAGCCTCTTATCTTGAAACGCAATTTGATATGAAGTCATTTCTGGGCGGAGAAAGTAGAGCGCTTTTACATATTGAGCAGTATTTTGATAAGCGCCTACCGGATACCTATAAGCAGACCCGAAATCAGCTTATTGGCATGGATTATTCCAGTAAATTTTCCCCATGGCTCGCATTAGGTTGTTGCTCTGCTAGATCTATAGCAAAAAAACTCACAGAGTATGAGCTTCAGTATGGCGCAAATGATGGTACTTATTGGCTTTGGTTTGAACTACTTTGGCGAGACTATTTTCGATTCCTACACTTTAAGTACGGCAATCAACTCTATCGATCAAAGGGCCTTAGTGCTGAATCTAATAATTCGTTTATTGAAGCAAAGTTCAATCAATGGATATCTGGCACTACTGGTGAACCATTGATTGACGCGGGTATGCGCGAGTTACTACAAACTGGGTATCTATCAAATCGTATGCGTCAGATTGTTGCAAGTTATTGGATTTACAATATGAAGGGTGATTGGCAAGCTGGCGCTGCTTGGTTTGAGTCACAGCTTGTTGACTATGATGTTTATAGCAATCAGGGAAATTGGCTATATATTGCTGGCAAAGGAACTGATCCCAGAGGGGGTAGACCAATGAATTTGGCTAAGCAAACTTCAGACCATGACCCTGATGGAATATATCGAAAGACCTGGCTGAGCTAGGTTGTATGCGCTACCCTTAAATTCTATATTAAGTAAATTTAAGCCGATTTTTACAAACGAACGATTGCTGTAGTCTTACTAAAACTCAAGAGTTAGTTGTGAGCTTGGTTCTGTAATTTTCACTCTAGAGTTATTGCGATCAGTTCTTTTTGCTCGTGAAGCATGTTTATCGATAACTGTTTTTTTGCCAGCTCGAACTTCTGATAAGTTGCGTCTGGTATGCAAGCGATCTTTAGATATTTTTGTCGCTATAGCAATGTCTACTATTGGTTGTGGGATATCTCTACCAATTTCAATGCCAATATTGTTTTGTACTTCTTGAGGCATATTCCAAGGCTCAAAAAGCCAAGTATCTGGTACTTGACGCATATGAGGAAGCCACCTCCTAACAAAAAAGCCTCTCTGATCATGGTCTTGCGCTTGCTTAATCGGGTTATAGACGCGGGTCGTATTAATCCCGGTCGTACCTGATTGCATTTGTAGTTGACTCCAGTGGATTCCGGGTTCGTAGTCTAAAAATTGGGTGGCTAGCCAATCTCCTACTGGTTTCCAGTGTAGCCACAGTGGATAGGCTGCAACGGAGACTAGCATCGCACGCATTCGAAAATTCAGCCATCCCGTTTCTCGTAGCATGATGACGCAGGCATCTACCATAGGCCAACCTGTCTTACCGTCCTTTAAGGCATTAAAGTAGTCTTCATTAAATTCATTCTCGCGCAATGCATCATATCCACGGTGCATATTGCGCCACTCGATTTCAGGTTCGCTCTCAAGCTTTTGAATGAAATGGCAATGCCAGTACAAGCGACTCATGAAAGCAGTCAAGCCTGATTTCCTTCTACTCGCATCTGGCGACATTTGAAGCAACTCTTCATTGGTTGCTTGTACTACCTCCTTAATACTTAAACACCCATAGGTCATATATACCGATAAGCGGGAGCATGCATCTGGCGCTGATAGGGGCGATGAAATCCCACCTCGATACCACATACTTCGCTGTTTTAAAAAACTATTGAGTGTTTTAAGTGCAATGGATCGTCCTCCACGTTGCCTTGATGGTGGATTATGTTTTAGGTGCACAGGCGTCTGCATCATAGATGGAGTCAGATAAGGAGCGCTAGAGTTTGGTGTTTGTCTACTGGTACCTGAGGCATTCCAAAATTGAATTGGTCCAAGTTCACACAAAGGTGCTTCCATGTGCTTTTGCCAATGAGATTGCCATAAGTTACGATTTTTTAATCCCCTGGTTACTCCAAACTGAGGGTATTCACCCCAATGAATGCCGTGAGCCTGACACCATTTGTTAACTTCTTTATCTCTAGAGTACGTAAAACCGTTGCCAGTTTCTTGATGTGAATGCAAGCCTTGAAAAGGATTAGCTTGCCAAATTTTAGTAAGTACTTCAACGACTTCACCTTCATAGATTTCTAAAGTACCACTGTGCAAACGTAGTTGGTTTTCTAAATCCTGAAGGGACTCTCGAATGAACTCAAAGTGCTGAAGGGCAACATCTGACTGCATCCAAAGTGTTGGCTCAAGTATATAAATGCAGCGAACTGGGCCCCGCTTTGCAGCCTCAGTAAGAGCGGCATGATCTTCACAGCGCAAATCACGCTTAAACCAAACTAGTTGATAGCTCATACTTGATAAATTGAAAATATATTCGTCATGACCTTAGAAGATTTAACTAATCAATCGCTAGTTATTTACGGCCTTACGTTTAGGGGTCAGTATAAATTGCGCAAGTAGGGCTAGACAAGCGGCAGGTATAGCACCAGAGAGCATCAAGGCTTGATCGTTTACAGCAAGCCCAGCAACTATTCGATCACCAAATCCACCTGCGCCTACTAACGCTGCAAGAGTGCAGGTACCAACGCCTATCACTGTAGCCGAAGCTAAGCCAGTTAAAATAATAGGTCTTGCATAGGGTAGCTCAATAGAAAGCAATAATTGCCGCTCATTACAACCAAGAGCTAAAGCTGCTTCTTTGAGACTATCTGGAACCTTTATTAAGCCAATATGGGTCGCATTCACAATGGGTAGAAGGCCGTAAATAAATAAAGCCAAAACCGCCGGTACAGCACCTATTTGATCTAAGACGGCGATCAGAATGGTTAGTAATGCAAGCGAGGGTATTGTTTGTAAGATACCAACAGATCCTAAAATCCATGTTGCATATCGAGGTCGCCGGTACGCCACAATTCCAAGAGGTAGACCAACGAGAAGCGCCATGATTGAGGAGATTGCTACCAACAGCACATGATCTCTGAGTGCGGTAAGGAAATCTGGCCCAAAAAGTAGCTTAAAAAATCTAGAGAGCTTTGTGGAATCTTGCTGATTATTACTAGACTGATTTAAAAATCCACGGGCGACCATACTAAAGTCGATGCCCGACTCAGCTTGTTCGTTGAGCTTTGCCATAGTTGCTTCATTCAATTTTCCCGCTAATTGTTGAAGAGGTTTTTCATCAAAATCAGAGCGCATCAATAAGATTGCATCGTAGCGAGGAAATGCATGCCTATCATCCTCTAGCAGGACTAAGTGATTTTTTGTAATTGCTGCATCGGTGGAATAGGCATCTACAATATCGACATCACCACGAACCAGAGCATCAAAGGCTAAGCCATGCTCTAGTACTTTTTTGGGTTTTATTTTTAGATCGTAAGCCTGAATCAGTGCAGGCCAACCATCATTTCTTGTTTTAAATTCCGGAGATAATACAATTCGAAGTGTGGATTGCTGCTCATTTGATAAATTTGTAATATCACTAATTCGTTTGAGACCAAGCGCTCTTGCTTGCTCTGATCTCATAGCAAGTGCGTAGGTGTTATTAAACCCAAGCGGTATCGCCACCTTCAGTCCTATGGGCTTAAGCCAGTCATTCAGCTCGTTTGCTGAAGCTTGGGTTTCTGGACGCTTGAGTATTTCACGCAGAATAGTACCCGTATATTCTGGATATACATCAATCTGACCTGTTTTCAGTGCTTGAACAACAATCGCAGTATTGCCAAGACCTTGTCGATGAACAGCTTTTACTTCGGCATCACGTAATGTAAGATTAAGCATCTCACCAAGCACATAGCTTTCTGTAAAACGTTTTGAGCCAACGACGGTAGTTTTGTCTGCGGACTGGGCCAGTACACAACAGCTTACAGTTAAGCAAAAACATAAGCTCAGCCTAATCCAAAAAGAGAAAATATGCTTACTGAAATACAAGCCGAACTATCCTTGTTAAAAATGTAATAGCTCATCATAAAAGCCTTTGGCCTATTTTGCTCTACTGGTATATACCTTTATAGGACTTTTTTGACATAGCAGATCACTTGATTTTGTAAAGTAAGTGATATCCAGTTAGATATTTATTTGGGTAGTAAGTCACCAATATTGAGTACTACTACATAAAAGATCCAATATCTGTATGTTTATGACGATAACTCTGATGGACTATGATTATGACGTACTATCTCTCTTACATGTCAGCCATCTTGGAGAATAAATATGTCACTACGAATTAACGATATCGCACCAGACTTTACAGCAGACTCAACTGCAGGCAAGCTAGGCTTGCATGATTGGATTGGGGATAGCTATGCTATTTTATTTTCACACCCAAAAGACTTCACGCCGGTATGCACTACCGAGTTCGGCGCAGTAGCTCAACTAGCATCCGAATTTACTAAACGTAATACTAAGGTGATGGGTGTCTCGGTTGATAGCGTGGATGATCATCAAAAGTGGAAGCAAGATATCGCTGCTTTTGCTGGGGTGCCTGCAGACTTCCCAATTATTGACGACACCTCCTTGCAGGTAGCAAAACTCTACGATATGTTGCCAGCAGATGCTTATCTACCAGACGGTCGTACGCCTGCACATAGTGCGACTGTCCGTACTGTGTTTATTATTGGGCCAGACAAGAAGGTGCGCCTAACAATTTCTTACCCAATGTCTGTTGGGCGTAACTTTGCAGAAATTCTGAGAGCCTTAGATGCTATTCAGGCAACCGATGGAAAGCCATTAGCAACACCAGCAAACTGGGTTCCTGGGCAAGACGTTATCGTGGCACTAGCACTCAATGATGAGCAGGCAAGCGCTCGATTTGGCGAATTAGACATTAAGTTACCCTATCTGCGTTACGCCAAATATCCAGGAAAGTAAAGAGTCATACAGTTTTCGATAGTATTGTTAACTTGGCGAGGCAGGCGTCTTTAATAAGCCGCTAAATCAACAATTACAAATCCTGCTGCGACAATGTGAATCAGGGTAATGACAACTGATAGTCCGTGCAACACAAAAAAACGCCGCCTTAGTTTTGCGTCCGTCGCTGCATTAATTGCGGGCATTAAGATTTGACGAGTAGGAATAGTGGATAGCGCAATGAGCACCAAGATGCTAGCGCTGAAAAGACTGCTCTTCAGAGCTAGTAATGCTGCAATAAGTGATGCGATCATCACAAAAAGATAAAAAGAAGGGAAGGCCTTACGTATTAATACACGTGCTTCATCTGGTGGTAAGGATTTAAGTAAAAAAGCGGCAAAGCTCGCGGAAAAAAATAACATGCCACCAAAAAGTAGGGAGGCAGTTAATAAAGCAGATATATGGAGGGTAGTTTCAAACAAGATTTAGCCTCGAGATAAACAGGCTAACAAGAAGCGCTGTTGTGATAAAAAAACTATTAATAAAATGGTAAAGCATTGTATTAAGAGGGGTTGAATAATGAACTGCATAGTATTTCTCTATTAAATCTACTCTTTTTTCTTCTGATCTTTCTCCCGCTCTTTTTTGAGATCACGTAATTGCCACCATGCAAATAGCAAAACTCCTCCAAAGACAAGTACTACTTCAATCAAGATAACAGGGCCAAAGTTATCCATACATTTCCTAAAGGCTACGTATTCATTTTAGGATCTGTAATACAAGCCTTCATTGCTTTTAACTCTATAACTTTTAGCCATTCAGGTTTTGCTTTTGGGTTCATTACCAATTCATTAACTTGTCGGTTAGATGCATTTTTAGAGATAAATTCAGCTTGGCAACTACAATAAGCAGTGAAGTCCTCTTCAGTAAGAGCTTTTCCTTTGACACCTTTATGTTCTGCCACTTGCTCAATGGCACAATTCTTTTGATAATCTTTAGAAATCGTCTGGGCAAAAGACGGGGCGCCTATAACGAATAAAAAAGCTAAAGAGATGCTTTTATGACATATTGGCATATTGACTCCTTTTTAAATCTAATTGCTAGATATTCTTCCATAAACATCAAGGTCTGACTCATCTACCTCTAAATAGTCATCTTCTATGACAGATGCCCCTTCTAATTGCTCGATATATTCTCGAACAGCGTAGAAGTCAGGTATTTGAGCCTGATCATCATTTTGAAGATCCCAGACCTTATAGCGAAAGACTGTTAAGCGCATTGCTGATTACCAAAAAGGCTTACGAACCCAGTAGATGGTTCAAGTGACGCTTGGCATAGGCTTTGCGGGTATCTTTTAAAACGAGGACCAAATTGCTCAGAAACTTTTTGAGTTGTGTCATTTAAGGCTCCTTTAGTGGGGTGTATTAAGGTTAATACTTAATTAGTATGCGCTTCATTTGCTTATGGTGCAGAGCCGCAAAAACCCCTTTAATAGTAGTTTTATACGTAAAAACCCTAATAGGTAGAGAATGATTCTGTCTCCTGACCTCTTAACAAGGTCCTTAAGTCGCCTTTGGGCGACTTCTTTTTAAGTTGTCTAAGTTGCCCTTGCCGTATCGCCTACTTAAAGGAAATAGTCATGCTGCAGTACATCAATAAATCGCTTGAACAAACTACAATACCTTGATTGATATCACTGCCTACTCGCGATTTGGTGTACCTGTAAGGGCGATTGATGTCGCTAGGCGTCAGCACCTTTCATTAAGCAGAACGGAGATCTTGCTCTCAACGCTAAGATCAGCATGCCTCATTCGCGCAGCTAAAGGCCGAAGAGGCGGATACTTTTTAGCGAAAGATCCGCAAAGTATGACAATCAAAGATGTGTTCTCTGCCGTTAATCACACTAGATCTAGAAAAATCTCCATGAATGACTTGGCTCAAGAAATGATGGATTCTTTTGAAAATTACCTGCGCGACTGCTGATCTAAAATTACTGCTAGCCCATCAGGAAAAAATCCTAGAACACAGCCTATCTCTATGCAATCATTACCGGCGTGGGATGCACAAAAATATCAAATCAAGTCCGTTCCAATCAAGGGTAAGTGGGATACCCAGTGCGTACTCAGAACAAAAGCGGAGCTGCAAAAAGCAGAAAAGCTTGGGCCTAACTCCATATTTGATTTTAGTAATTACCTCCAGTAACAAAAAATGAGACTGATTAAAAAGATGCAACAGTTTTACGATGAAATTTTGAGTTATATCAGAGCCTACTTGAGATGAATACCGAGATTAAGCAAGATCCAGTAATCTACTCAAAATACCTTGAGCAAGAGTTACGCTCAGATCACGCGGGTGAAACAGGTGCTGTTTATATTTACAAAGGCATTATTGCTGTTGCAATATTGCGCAAAGATCAGGAGCTCATTAACTTTGCTCAGCATCATGGTGCTACTGAGACTGAGCATTTAAAATTAATCGAATCGGTTTTTGAGAAAAAATACCGCAGTCATTTACTTGGCCCATGGCGATTGGCGGGCTGGTTAACGGGGGCTATCCCAGCGCTATTTGGTAGAAAAGCAGTTTATGCAACGATTGATGCCGTTGAGACATTTGTAGAAAAGCACTATCAACAGCAAATTGACTATCTCAAGCAACAAGGCAGTCACGAGCGATTACTTGAGTTGTTATTGCGTTGTCAAGCCGATGAGATTGCCCACAAAAATGAAGCAAGATTAAAGGCTTCAAATTCTCTGCCTGCGATTCTAAGACTGTGGTGTGCTCTAGTGGGCGGAGGATCGGCCGGTGCTGTTTTATTAGCCAGGCAGATTTAAAGAATATGATGTTATTGATTAACTATATAAGGTAGGGCAGGAATGATTCAGATTCAAATCTGGGCTGACTTTGAATGTCCCTATAGCTATTTTCAGACTATCGTTTTAGAGAAGTTACAAGCCAAATATCAAAACAGATTGGAGATAGTGTGGAGGGCATTTGAATTAACTCCTGTTGAGGGCAATATCTCACCATCACAATCTTATATAGATAACCTTGAGGCCGCCAAGTCAGAGCCCATTGTTAAAAAAGAAAATCTTGAGCTTTTAACGCCAAAGTTTTTAACCTATACATGGCTTGCACAAGAGTGTGTTTATTTTGCTAATGCTCAAGGGCTATCGCTAAAGCTAGCTAGAGCATTATTTGATGCATTCTTTTTGCATGGACTTGATATTAGCAGTGAGGATGTGGTGATGCAGATTGCCAACAAAGTCGGTATTGATCTTCAGCAGTTAAGACAGGCACTTGATAATGGCGAATTAACTAAACACGTGATGGCTGATGAGCAGGAATTCAAGACTTATGGATTTCAGGGTTTGCCTGCAATGCTCATTGGAGAGAAGAATTTTTCACCCAGAAGTTTTATGCCAATAACGGGTTATAAAACTTTTGAAGAACTACTTGAGATCTTGCCTAATTATTAGCATTCATAATGATGTCTATCTGATGACAAATGATACAGCTTGACTATCTTGGCTATGAGCCATGGCCATCACCAAATAATCTCTTAAAAGATTTAGAGCGCTCGGCTCATGTAACGCAAACTATTATTAACAAGCTTGATCCTGGCCAGGAAAAAGTCCACTTATCGCCTGGATTAAACCCTCCACACTGGGAATTTGGCCATCTGATTTGGTTCCATGAGTTTTGGGTACATCGACACGGGCAGCAATCTAACCCATCTCTTTTTCCTGATGCAGATGAGTTGCTCAATTCATCTGTAATTTCTCACGATGATCGCTGGCAAGTTCAATTACCATCACTTGATATTTTGCAGAATTATTTTTCAGAGGTGATGGAACGTACTTTCACCATCTTAAGATCTGGTTCTCTGAGTCCTGAGCAGGCTTACTTTATTCAGTTAGCCCTCTATCACGAGGATATGCACAATGAAGCATTTGCTTATATGTGGCAATCTTTGGCTTACACCTGGCCTCTTAAACAAAATCTTGGCTCTATTGAAGAGCAACAGAATGGCTTTGAGCCACGGTATATCAAGATTCCTCAAAGCCAATTACAGCTTGGATCAGCGCCAAACACAGGCTTTATTTTTGATAATGAAAAATGGCAGCATGCAGTATTGGTTCCCAGTTTTTCAATCTCAAGTCATGCAGTGACTAATGGTGAATATTTAGAGTTTTTAAAATCTTTAAGTGATGCAGGAGTCAGTTTTATAGAGCATCAACCTGCATATTGGAAAAAAGAGGGTGATGCTTGGTTTGAGCGGTTTTTTGATCAGTGGCTAGAGTTAGATCTCAAAGCGACTGTAAGGCATATTTCTGCTCACAACGCTGAGCAGTACTGTTTATGGAAAGGTGTTCGGCTGCCTACTGAAAATGAGCTCAGCCTATTAATGGCATCACCACATGCTGATTGGTTGCCTTCCAATCTATGGGAGTGGACCAGCAGCACTTTTATGCCTTTTAAGGGATTTAGTGCCGATCCGTATCAAGATTATTCAGCCCCATGGTTTGATGGTAAGCATCGGGTTTTGAAGGGTTGGAGCTCATTTACCCCCAACTATCTGCGCCGCCCCCAATTTCGTAATTTTTACCTACCTTCTCGCAGTGACTTTTTTTGTGGCTTTCGTACCTGTTTAATATAAATTAGGTAAGCTCACAGACTTACCCATCCATCTTCTTACTTTTAAATTGAGCTCTTTAATATGACATATAACGGTCGTCTTACCTCCCTCTCTCACGGTGGGGGCTGTGGCTGCAAAATTGCCCCAGGTGTTTTGAGCGATATCCTGAAGTCTTCTCCAATTCGCCAGATACCGGCCGCACTCCTGGCAGGTTCTGATAACAATGAGGACGCTGCTGTTTATCAGCTCAATGAAAATCAAGCGATCGTAGCGACTACGGACTTCTTCATGCCGATTGTGGATGATCCTTATCAGTTTGGGCGTATTGCAGCAACAAATGCTATTTCAGATATATATGCCATGGGAGCGCAACCTCTTTTCGCCTTAGCGCTATTAGGTATGCCAATCAACGTCCTTCCTTTGGAGGTTATTCAGCAAATTACTGCTGGTGGTGAATCAGTCTGTGCAGAAGCTGGGATCATGATTGCTGGTGGTCACTCAATTGATACGGTAGAGCCTATTTATGGACTGGTTGCTATCGGAGTAGTGGATCCCAAAAAACTCAAGCGCAATAGTGGCGCAAAGGCAGGCGATAGCATCATCTTAAGTAAACCTTTGGGTGTAGGCATCCTTTCTGCTGCACTGAAAAAAGAGCAGCTATCTGACGCTGCTTACCAGGAGATGATTGCTCTAACGACTAAGCTGAATAAGCCTGGTGTAGCGCTATCTCAACTCGATAGCGTGCATGCGCTCACGGATGTGACAGGATTTGGCCTAGCTGGACACCTATTGGAACTGTGCCGTGGTGCAAAGCTATCAGCTCAGATTCAGTGGGACTCTATTCCAGTAGTATCTGAAGCGGTCAAATTAGTTAAAGAGGGCACCTTTACTGGGGCATCTCCCCGTAACTGGTTCGGCTATGGCCATGAAATTTCGATGGCGCCTCATTTGAGCGAGTGGCAGCAAAATCTCTTATCCGATCCTCAAACAAGCGGCGGTCTATTAATTTCTTGCAGCCCAGAAGCTACTGAGCAAGTGTTAGATATTCTCAGGGCGGATGGATTTAACCAAGCTCAAAAAATAGGTCAATTTGTGCAGGGCTCAGGCCTTTCAGTAGCGTAAGTTCTTCTTCTTCAATTAACGAGAAAGCAACCAATCCAAATGAAATTACATCAGTTAAAGACTTCTCTTAGCTTAGTTCTAGCAACACTCTGCTTGAGTTTGTTTAGCCTTCAAGTAAATGCGCAAGCCGTCTTGCGTGTCTCTGCGATCCCAGATGAATCGCCAACCGAGCTGCAAAGAAAATTTCTCCCTTTGGGCGAATATCTTTCTAAAGAGACTGGTATGAAAGTCGAGTTCATTGCTGTGACAGACTATGCAGCAGTGGTCGAAGCGCTAGCAACCAATAAAGTCGATATGGCTTGGCTAGGCGGATTTACTTATATTCAGGCAAAAATTCGTACGAACGGAGCAGTCAAACCAATCATTCAGCGTCTTGAGGATGAAAAATTTACCAGTAAATTTATTATTCCTGAAGGTAGCACAGTAAAGACTTTGACTGATTTGAAGGGGAAGACCTTTGTTTTCGGTTCTCCATCATCTACTTCAGGGCACTTGATGCCGCGTTTTTACTTAATGAAGGCAGGCATTAATCCGGATAAAGACTTTAAGAATATCGCTTTTTCTGGAGCCCATGATGCTACCGTTGCTTTTGTCGCTGGTGGTAAAGCAGATGCTGGTGCTTTAAATGCATCTGTTTGGGATAAATTGTCTGATGCTAAAAATCCCAATACCGAAAAGGTAAAAGTGTTTTACACAACGCCACCGTACCATGACTATAACTGGACGGTACGAGGTGGTTTAGATGCAGCGTTGACTAAAAAAATTAGCGATGCCTTTTTAAAGTTAAGCGCTAATGATCCTGCTCAAAAAGAATTAATGGATCTGCAGAGAGCTAGCAAATATATAACGACCAAGACATCTAACTATGATGAAATCGAGAGAGCTGCAATCGGCGCTGGTTTAATTAAGTGAAAAAAATAGCATTCTCATTTAAGAATGTTAGCTTTAGCCACAGCAATGGCAAAGAGGCGCTAAGAAATATTAATATTAGCGCCTCAGCTGGAGAATCTATTGCGATTATTGGATCATCTGGCTCTGGCAAAACCAGCTTTCTTAATCTTATAGCAACTTCACTACGGCCAAGTACTGGATCAATAGCGGTATTAAATGTTGATCCATGGGCAATTTCAAAAGGGCAGCTACAGCGTTTGCGCTCTCAAATAGGTTTAGTGCATCAAGCGGCTCCAATTCCCCTAAGACAAAGAGTCATCACCGCTGTCTTGGCTGGTCGCCTTGGTCGGTGGCCACTCTGGAAGTCTCTTTTATCTCTGATCTACCCTGTTGATATTGGAGGTCCGCAGTTGTGTTTACAAAAACTCGACTTAGCAGATCGCCTCTTTGATCGATGTGATCGCCTATCTGGGGGTCAACTGCAAAGGGTGGGTGTTGCACGGGTACTGTATCAAAAGCCTCAATTATTGCTTGCAGATGAGCCAGTATCAGCGATGGATCCCGTTCTTTCTGACTTAACCATTCAGCGTCTTTTAGAGGATGCGCAAAGTAGAGATGCTTGTTTTGTAGCCAGTCTACATGCAGTAGATATTGCTTTGCGATGGTTCCCTAGAATTATTGGATTGCGAGATGGGGAAGTCTTTTTTGATCTGCCAGCATCTGAAGTAAGCGAGAAATTGTTGCAACAGTTATATGAGTCTGAGCGTGGCGTTCTACCAAAACAAGGTAGTACAAATATATAGTGATGAGTAGAACGCTTTACGTTAGAGATCCTGATGCACTGAGACGGTTTTCAGTCGCTGTGATTGCATTGGCTATCTTGTGGCCCATGATGCAATTAGCGCAGTTTGATGTATTTGCATTGTTTGAAGTTAGCAATCTCAAAGTGTTTACTAACTTCTTAATTCAGTTTTTTCCACCCAATCTTCAGACATCATTTTTAGCCTCAGTACTAAAGGCCACTGTAGAGACTTTAGCTATGGCAACCGCAGGTATTGCACTAGCAATGCTAATGGCAGTTCCTTTAGGCTTAATCATTACCTATAGTCTATCAATTTCACGCATTGGCCCGGCCTCTGGGCATCGTATCGCTCGGCTCGGTAGATACCTTGCCCGCATGCTGATGTTATTGCTCAGAGGCATCCCAGAAATTGTGTGGGCTCTCTTGTTGGTTAGGGTGTTTGGTTTAGGTCCAATCGCAGGCGTACTGGCAATTGCGATCACTTATGGCGGCATGCTTGCCAAAGTCTATTCTGAAATTTTGGAGACTGAAAATACTCTACCTGCTAGAGCGCTACTGATGTTGGGTAGTGGCCGCATCAATGCATTTTTATATGGGCTATTACCAGGCGCCTCGCAAGAATTAGCCTCTTACACGATCTATCGCTGGGAATGTGCGGTGAGAGCCTCAGTAGTCATGGGTTTTGTCGGTGCTGGTGGCTTGGGTCAGCTGATGGATCAATCGATGAAGATGCTCAACGGTGGGGAGGTATCTACCATTCTCATCGTATTTTTGTTGCTTGTTTTACTAGCAGACTACATTAGCCTCATCATTCGTCGACAGCTCGCATGAACCATCATCCTGCTCGAGAATTTTGCCTAAAGTGTCTTATTACGCTAGTACTAATAGCGTTTTTCATTGTGGCTAGCTTTGCTTATCTCTCATTAAATCCACTAGCCCTATTTACAAAGCAAGCAATGAGTGATGTTGCTATCTATACATCGCGATTCTTTCCGCCTGATCTTTCATCTCCATTTTTGCAAAAGGTTTGGAGTGGTGTGTTGCAGACTTTGGCTATCTCTGCTTTAGCAACTTTATTAGCAGCAGTGGCTAGTCTTTTTTTAGCCTTGCCGGCAGCGGGACAGTTTGGTCATAGCGCAAAAGTAGTGACTCGTTTTTTCTTAAATTTTCTGCGTTCTGTACCAGAGCTCGTTTGGGCCGTATTAATGGTGTTGGCAGTGGGTTTGGGGCCATTTGCAGGAACTCTAGCGCTCGCCTTGCACACCACTGGCGTACTAGGGCGTTTGTTTGGCGAGACTTTGGAAAATCATCCTCCTGCAGCGACTCAAGCGCTTCGATTAGCTGGAGCAAGTAATACCCAATCCTTTATCTACGGAGCCTTACCAGGGATTTACTCTCAACTTCTCTCATACAGTCTTTATCGCTGGGAGATGAATATACGTATGGCTACTATTTTGGGATTTGTGGGTGCAGGCGGTCTTGGGCAGATTTTGTACTATGAGCTCTCTTTATTGCATGAGCAACAAGCTTCAACAGTCATCATGGCGATGCTGATATTAGTCATAGTCGTAGATATGATTAGTAATAAACTGCGTCGAGTACAAATGCATAGCCTTGGCTAAATGCTGGCATATAAAAAAGGAATATTGAAGTGAGTAAAGAGCGCAGCCCCAATCAAAAGTTAGTTGATGAAATCATTACTGGTCTTACTCAAGAGCAGCCATCGATATCTCCCAAGTTTTTCTATGATGAAATTGGCTCTCACTTATTTGAGGCAATTACTTTTTTAGAAGAATATTATCCAACCCGAACTGAAAAACAGATCATGATGCAATGCGGTGAAGCTATTGCTTTGACGATAGGTCAGTGTGATGTTTTATTAGATCTGGGTGCCGGTAACTGTGAAAAAGGAAGCGCCTTATTTGATTCCTTAATGCCCAAAGAATATCAGGCGCTTGATATTTCTAAAGAATTTTTAGAGCAAGCTATCTCTGGTTTACAAAAAGAATTTCCACAGATTCAGATGCAAGCCCAAACCTGTGATTTACAGGAAGAATTGGTATTCCCTGATTTAGTGGGCCGCAAGAAAACGTTCTTCTACCCAGGCTCCTCAATAGGAAATTTTGATCCAGATGCTGCACTAGGCCTATTTAAAAATATTGTGAAAGTATGTGAGGGTGATGGTGGTTTACTCATTGGAGTTGACCTAGTGAAGAATCATGAGGTTTTATCTCGGGCTTATAACGATGCCCTTGGTATTACTGCAGCATTTAATAAAAATATGCTTTTACACCTCAACCGCCTTGCTAAAACAGACTTTAATTTGGCGTATTGGGAGCACTACGCTATTTTTAATGAGCAACTTTCTCGGATTGAAATGTATCTACGATCTACCCACAATCAAGTAGTTACTTGGCTAGGCGGTGAAAAGCATTTTGATAGTGGAGATCTTATCCATACAGAAAATAGCTACAAATACACTCAAGAAAAATTTGAATCTCTTTTAAAGAGCGCCGGCTTTAAGGATGTGCACTCGTGGACTGATCCAAATCACTATTTCTTAGTAGCTTATGCTACCGCTTAGGATATTGAGTAGCTACTTCACTAGACTTTTTATAAGCTTTTGAATCGACTCTTGTTCTAACTCTGGCTTGGTGATTTTCTGTCTCCTAGCAATCGCCTTGCACAATTTTTGATAAAAGACTGAATTAGTCTCAGCCTTAGTCAAAAGCTTGCTCAAAGCCACTTGATCGCCTACTGGATAGTAAGCGGGATAAGAGTTCCCTAGTAAGCCTCGGTTACCTGGAATATCTGAAGCAATCACAGGTATACCAATGGCAATCGCTTCAGATACTACGTGTGCGCCACCCTCCATAACACTGGAGATGATCATGACATGAGAGCGAGAAAGCCACTGAAGCGTTTTAGAGTGGCTGAGCTGTCCTAACCACTGATATCGCTCAATATTTTTATCAAGAGAGATGGCCTCCTTTTTAAAGTCGGGGCTCATTGCTTGGCCGAGTTGCATCAGTCGGATTTTGCTATCTGGCGGTAATAATTTGAGAGATTGCGCTGCGCAAAAGGGATCCTTTTCACTTCGCAAATGACCGATGATACTTGCTAAAAAATGACGCTTTGGCGGCTCTTTTTTAGTGATACCTTTTACTGACTGGTAAATCACTCGCACTTTAGGGTGAAATTGCTTAGGCAAGGAATCAATTGCATCTGGTTGAAGTACCACAATTGCATCAGTCATTTCCATTGACTGGACCACTTTCTTTGAATTTTTCAGGTCTCGGTAGATATCCGTTCCAGTCATGATTAAAACGACAGGGTGATCTGGATGAGTTTTCTTAAAGGCTTTAATAGAGTCATAGCTGCGTAGTCCATGAAGAGCAATCAGAAGATCACATGACTTTCCAGACCATTGCTCTGTAATGGTGCTTTGATAATTTAAGCGCATCAAAAATTGATGCCACCGTAAAGCAGTAATACGGTTACCGTGCAGAGTGCCTGGAGGTGCAGGCGTGACGATTTCGATACGTAGTTTCAATTCAGCAATTCCAGCTTAGCCTAGTTTTAAATATTGCTTAGATTCTAGGATAGATAGGAAAGATATGTTTAAAGCATGTAAATTGTGATGATTTTGGCCATCTAGTGTGATAGTCTGAACCTGGTATTAAACCTATAGGAGATGTAAATGAAAATAAACCCAATTTTTGCTAAAGCTGCTTTGGTATTAGGTATTGCAATCGCTTCTTGTGGTGCATATGCACAGTCCATGAAAGTGACTCTGACTGGTGCTCAAGAGGTACCTCCAGTCATGACCTCCGCATCCGGAGTAGGTGCAATTATGGTTGGTCCAGATGGTTCAGTATCAGGAACAATTACCACTAACGGTGTTGAAGGAACTATGGCTCATATTCATGAAGGGGCAATGGGTCAAAATGGTCCCGTCATAGTGCCATTTACCAAAACTGCTGATAATGTTTGGTCAGCTCCCGCTGGCGCCAAATTAACAGATGCTCAGCTCCAAAGTTTGAAGAGCGGCAATCTTTATCTCAATGTTCACAGCGCTACCAATAAGCCTGGCGAAATTAGAGCTCAGCTTAAGCCATGAGGATGGAACGATAGACTCTGTTTTAACTCATTAAGGATCATCAAGACCACCCTCGGGTGGTTTTTTATTGAGCGTTACTTAAAGTAACGCTTAGGACAGATAGATTAATTGCCTTCAATTGTGGATAAAAAATCAATGAGCTTCCTAATGTCTTCTGCGTTTTTTCCATGTGTAGAGTTCACCGTTTGAGAATTTACCGCCAGAGATGCCATCCACTCCGAACTTGCCTGCAATTTCAAGGTCGTTAAATTTTATCGTTACAAATTCACCTAGTTGCTTAGCCCACTCCATGGCTTCATCAAGCGTCTGAAATTCATATATCTTCGAATGATGTTCTATCGTTATCACTTTTGGCTCGTTGATGCTAATGGCATCTCTCGAAATGTCCAAGGTTTAATTCTAGCTATATTCTGTATTAGTTAGGGCTAAAGTTAAATTGCCTTATTAAAAATTAATTTTAAATCTGCGTCTGCGGCAAGAAGTACTAAAACCACCTTTGGGTGGTTTTTTTTGCGTTACTTTAAGTAACGCTCACCATCCATATGTAAAACTACTTTGGAGCAACGAAGTGTTAGACGGTTGCTCCAAAATTCCTTTGGTTTTCAAAACCAAAGAGTGAGCTAGTGTTTCTTCTGCTCTGTTTAAATTAGTCACACAAAAGCTCACACACCGATAAACAGGCGACGTAAGCTCTTGAAATCCTAATGGTTTTCTTTGGATGTCTGCTCTCATAAGAAAGAAGCCCTAGGGGTCTTGTAACAAAGACCTCAATGTATTCAAGAGGTTAGTGGTGAATTAGGCGGTATAAATTCACTACACACCGCTTACACACCGGAGCAAAAACCGAGGTGTGTAGTAAATGCGGTTTTAGTGTGGTTTTGCAATAAAAAAACACCAGCAGTAAGGTGTGTAGTAAATGTAACGATTTAGGGCCCATAGCTCAGTTGGTTAGAGCAGAGGACTCATAGCGAAAGTTGTGCCTTATGCGTGGAAACTGCATAAGGGATGGTGTCAAATTCGGAGAAAGCTAAATGTAGCCAAAAGCTGCACAAGCTAACGCCGAGCGAAGCTTAGTAAGAAATTACTTTGAACGTGTAGAGACTAGACGGCACCCATCTAAGTCGAGCAATCGATATGATGAAGGCATAGTCCAGGGAGTAGTGAAAGCTACACAAACCGGAATCCTTTGGTCCCAGGTTCAAGTCCTGGTGGGCCCACCAATGAAATCAACGACTTAGGGAGAAATTCCTAAGTCGTTTTTCTTTCTGTGCAACAAAGTGTGTAAGCAATCCTCACACATCTTCCATGGCAACCCCAATAAACATATAGGTCTGCCGTTGAAACAATGAACTACTTGTAGATTGTTGTATCCAATATTTAAGGACTGCTTACGGCCAGACGCAGCCATCGCACTGACTACACAATTTCATATGTCAGAAGTAAGACTGCAGCACCCATGCAGATCAATGCGAGCATAAAGAACTTATCCGCAATATCTTCAAAATAAACCTTTTTTGAATTGCTTCGAATGGATAGGTATGAAAAGATAGAGCTTGCTAGAAAGATGAGGGCATCTAGAGCTAGGAGGTCATCTACCCAATAGGCAATGCCACGGTTGGTCTGAGTGAGCTTCACAATGCT
>NZ_JACVPL010000018.1 GCF_018881925.1 Polynucleobacter sp. Latsch14-2
AGTTTGGCTAAGGTGTTGATAGGTCATGGCTACTTTGACTTGGAGGTCTAGAAGCTTTGGATACTAAAACATCCTTAGCCTCCTTACCTAGTTGTTCAAAGTTGCACTTCGTGGTTGAATCCACCAATAAATAACTGTGTATAAGCGTAATTTCTGTTGTTTAGAAAGAGCAACCGCTTGTTGTAAGTGGTGCTCTTTCAGCTTTTTCAATGACTTACATAAAAAACCAAATCTCTTCACTGTTCTATTTGGTTTTCTTTTTCACTTCTTTTCACTTGCTTTGTGGCTTTTAGACTACGGCTTGCTGTTATCTGTCTGCTAACAGCGCAGCAAGCCCTACAAGCTATTTAAGCGGTTCTCTGCTGTGCTGCTATGTATTCCACCAATTTGACAGCTTGTAGGGCTGATTAGCGGCGGATATGCGGTGAGTAAGCTGCGAAATGGGTACGCAGCACTTAAATTTCTGCGCTGCGGATTTTTTAACTTCTGTTTTTTATCAACCCCACCACTTTTTTACTCACCCCCCCATTGCTTACTACGCTAAGCAGCTAAGTCGTAATTACTGGCAAATAAGTTAGGGCTGCGCTGCCCACTACTTGCGTCCCTACAACTTTTCACCGTTAGCCGCTCTTGTAGCTTTACGTCTTTCTCCTCGTCCAATACCAATAACTTAAAGTCACCAGTATTCAAATTCATTAAAGCAAAGCCAATAACACGAGGCTTCAATAAATTATTGTCAAATCGTTTAATCCAACTACACGCTAAGTCTTTGCGCTGTGCCTCTGTCTTAATGCCCACTTGCTCATAGCACTCTTCTGCGTAAGCCAATAACTCCATATCGTTATCTGTCTTAATGCTTGCTTCCCAATTGGCGTGTGGCACTAAGTCAATTAGGTACTTAATACTTTGCTTATGTAAGTCCACTGTGCCATTCATTATTGCGTTGTGATATTGCCCTTTGCCATATGTCGTACCAAACTTTGGGTTGTTGTATAGGCGTACTGCTATTTCTGTTGTTGTCATTTCATTTTCCTTTTTCTGTTGTTGCGCTGTTGCTTCTTAGTTACAGAAGTGGCGATGCCAAAAGAAGAAGTTACTTGTCTCTGTTGCTGTCACTAAGTCACATTACGGGTAACAGCAGTTACTTGTAACAAGTAACTTGTTTCTTTGTGTCACTACGTAACTGGCAACCAATAGCAACTCCAAAGCAACTCGCACTTTTATTTATCTAAACCAAATAAAACAGTAATAAATCTGGCTTAGAAATATGTGGTTATTAGGTATTTTGGTGAAATAGGTTGTCCATTTGTGGTGAGTGAAATTAACTTACAAACACTCATTAACAAAAGGAGAATGATATGAGCGCAATTGGTAACTTAAAACTTAGCAGCACTAAACGTCCAACAGCAATGCCTGCTGTACAACTACGCCGTAATAAGCTGGCTAAAAAAGTATGGGAGCAAATTCAGTTAGCTAAAGCACAACAAAGCGGCACTACGTTTAGCGTTGTACGTCATAAAACTTTACGCAATGAAGACGGCACAAGTAGAAATGTTGAATTACATAAGCGTGTACGGCAATGGTGGTTTGTAGCGGATAACGGCAAGCTGTGCTTAAACGTCCGTTATGGCGCAAAGCTAATTGAAATTACAAAAGGTAAAAGCACAGTAGAAGTTGGCACAACAACAGAGCTTGTACCAACATTAGAAATTATTAAGGGCGCTGTAGAAGCGGGTGAATTGGACACGCAGTTAGAGCAAGTTAGTGGCGCTGTAGCTGCTGCGTTTAAGCATTAAGCGGGTAAGGGTGCTGCCGTATGCGTAGCACCCACCTCTTATTCAGTTATTTTTTGAATACTTCAGAGTGTGTACCAATGCGCACTAAGTACAACTCTTTTTCAATAATGCGGTAGATAAGCACACAGTCATTGGTAATGTGACAATCCCAAAAATCTTTGTATGTACCGATAAGAGAGTGGTTGGCATATTTTGCTGGTAATGCTTTGCCAGCAATGAGCAAACTCAACACCACCAAATATTCAGAGTGATTAAATTTAGGGCTTTGGACAATCCGCTTAAAGTCTTTGCCGTACTGCGTACTGGTAATAGGAACAAGCATTAAGGTGGCGTCTATTAGCTACGAGCCAATGCTTTATTCATTTCTGCTACGGACTTATGACGTTTTAATTTAGCACGTGTTTTTGGATTTTCAATCTCCTCCATTGCCGCAATAGTTTTTGTATTAGGCACACGCAAGTCAAACGGAATAGTGCCGTCAGTAGCCACACGCTTTAAGAATAGGCGTATAGCGTCGGAGACATTAAGTCCCATTGCTTCAATCACCTCTGCTGCGTCTGCTTTTACTTTAGCGTCAATTCGGCAACGCACGTCTGTAGTTAGCATTTTGTGCTCCTTTTTTTATATGCCGCTATTGTAGCTACAAATTGTAACAACGTCAAATCTATGCCCTAATGCGCTTTTACTGTCGTTTCAACACGACTAAGTAAGCATTTCCAATAAATACATAAAAGGAGAAGTGCTATGCGTATGAATGAATTTATGAAGGACGAGGATAAGAATGAATTGCTACAACTGCTAAACCAATTCTTTGCCAGTAAGTTTGCTGCGCCACAAGTCCAACCCAACCAACCCTCCCAACCTAAACCAACACCCCCGCCTAATAAAGCCATACCCTCACCAGCCTCTGCCCAACCCCCACAACAAAAAGCACCACCCCCACAAGCTAAGCCACCAACCCTTCCGCAAAAACTCCACAACGTACAGCAACGCAAAATGAATGCGCTTGCTAATCGCTATACCCAGTCCGCCTTAAAGCAGCAAGCCCAACCAACTGAAACAGATAAAGTGCTGGCGCTGCGTAACGTAGCGCAGCAAAAGTTTGATAACAAGTAAGTGTCGTTTCAACGCGTCACTTTATCTAAATGCGTTTATGCGCCAAAAGACGGGGTATTAGTGGTGAATATGGCTGTATAAAAAAATATTGGTGACACTGACGACAGGCATAGTAAAAATGGTTAAGCGTTGGCAACGTCACACGTTTTGAAATACGTAATTACGTTTTGCTACGCTACTTTTTATGTGAAGAAATTTTTAACGACTGTAAAAATATTCTGTGATTTTGTTTAGCAAACTTTGTAACTTACCAAACTCTAATCGCCCGCAAAGCCTAATTCTATATGGCTCTGCCGTCTTCCAGGATGCTTTTCAATCCTCTGCTCTACCGACTGAGCTACCAGGCCAAGACTTGGAATTATAAATGAAAGTGTCTGTCAGCCTCAAAAATAGGCAAACTGTAGCTAACTCTATTGATTTGCCAGAAATTCTTAAGGCCCCAAAGGTCAAGTAGCGGCCAGCCTTAGGGGATATTGCGAACCACGCCCTCTAATTTTCTCATCGTTCTATTTCGAATATAGGGGCCTTAGCGATCTGAGGTCCTTAATTCTGTCAATATTCCAAAGGGAGTCCAATAATTCCAAGGAACGTTTTTTGCCCAATATCGGCGCAATCAAATCCAAAGCCTTTTCATTTTCTTCCATAACATTCAGTGGATTTTCAAAGCTGCCTTTAGCTGCCATAGTTTCACCGCGAAGAACTTCACCATTTTTTAAATGAATTTCCATCACGCAACGCCAACGTCTTTGAACATCAGTAAGTGATGGATCGCCTACCGCATGAATCTTTTCGCGGACCTTTAATACCTGCTTATCCTTCATTCTTGCAAAGTCATGCGCCGTTTTAAAAGTTAACTTACGATCAATCATCATGACTGCTAATAAGTGTTGCACTGAAATATCGGGCATGGGCCGATTGTTCACAATTTCTAATTCTTTATCAGGCATCTTTGCAATGACCTTAGCAACATCTGCAGTTTTAAATTCGTACTGCTTAATTAGGTCATTCATGACATGCATTGGCCCTTGAATAGGGCCGCCAATAGGCCAACGCTTAATGGACGCTCTGAGCATTTCATAGCGCTTACCCAAACCATTTGATAGCTCATTACGATCAAATTCTTCAGGTGCAAATGTGTGAAAAAAATCACGCTCACCTGAAAAAATATCTTCCACCCCTGTCCAGCCGCACTTCACCATTAAGGCAGCCTGCAGCCCATTATGAGCCGGCATGCCACCCATTGCATACGCTTTTTCGATATGCTCAGGATCCCTAAACATCGTATACATACCGGCAGTTTGTTGCCCAGTATAAGAAAGCATGTAGCGCACTTGCAAAGGACTTAATCTTAAAAGTGATCCAGCGGCAGCGGCAGCGCCAAAGACTTGCCCTGTTGCACCTGCATGGTGACCTGAGCGCAAATAAGGCATTGGCTTTAGAGAAAGCAAAATCCTAGAGCAAACATCGTAGCCCAATGTTACCGATCGGAGTAACTCAGCCCCCGATAATCTGCCTCGCTCAGCAATAGCGAGAGCAGACGGCACAACACTAGTGCCCGGATGAGTCAGGGACGGTGGATGGGTATCATCGGTTTCGTCTGCGTGCCCAAACATACCGTTAACTAGTGCCGCATTTTGCGCAGTTGTAACGATTTTTGTCCCAATAATGCCGGACTCAGGCTTTCCGCCCATATTTTTAATATAGGCAATCGCCATTTTTCCAGGCTCCAATCTAGAACCAGAAATCATTGCAGCAAAGGTATCAACCAAATGTAATTTAGCTCGTTCAGTAACTTTTTTTGGAATATCTCGCTCTACCGCCTTAGAGATGTAATTACTCAAAGTGAGCATGGTGCTAGAAACTTGGCTTTTCATATGTCCTTTGCCTGCTACGATTAAAAATATTAGTGTTTGATAAATTAATTAACAGAAATTTGGATTTTTTTAACCAAATCAGACCAGGTCTGACTTTCTGTTTTTATTAAGTCTATAAATTCTGCTTGCGAATCAGTTGCTACCTCTAGGCCCTGCTTGGCCATGGCCTCCCTCACTTCGGGCATTTGAATTACTTTTTGAGCAGCAGACTGAAGTGTGGCAACAGCCTTCTCTGGGGTTTTCTTTGGCACGAGCAACCCATACCAAGAGGTAACATTAAATCCGGTGTAGCCCAACTCATCAAGGGTTGGCACATTGGGGGTTAAGGGCGATCGCTTTAAGCCAGTGACCGCTAGCGCTCTTAAACTGCCAGACTTAATATGCGGCATCACAGCTGAGGCACTGCCAAAAGTCAACTGGACCTCATCGCCGAGCACCGCCATGACAGCAGGGCCGCCGCCCTTGTATGGGATATGAACAATATTAATATTGGCTTTATTCTTAAATAATTCTGCAGCAAGGTGAAGTGAGCTACCGGGTCCACCGGAAGAGTAATTGAGCTTTCCAGGTTGCGCCTTTGCAAGCGCGACCAATTGACTAATTGACTGAACTGGCACCGATTGATTGACAACCAAAAAATACTGCGCCGTTGCCAGCAGAGTGATAGGTTGTAAATCACGCTGTATATCAAATGGTAAATTTTTGTACAAATAGGGGTTCATTGTTAAGGCTGTGTTGTAACCCATTAATACCGTGTAGCCATCCGGCTCGGATCTAGTAACGGCTTCAGTTGCAATATTTCCAGCCGCACCCGGACGATTGTCAATCACAATGGGCTGACCCAGTATTTGGGCTAACTTGGGAGCCATAATTCTGGATAGACTATCGGTCCCCCCTCCAGCGGGGAAGGGAAGAATAAATCGTATGGGTTTAATTGGGTAATCAGAGGCAGTCTGCGCTTGCGTGCTCTGACAAGTTAATGCCAATAAAGTCGATAAAAAGAAAAATCTATAAAGGGTGGAGGTTAAATTCATTGTGATCAGAAATAAATTAAAAAGTTAAACATGCCGTTAACTCTCGGATGTCTGCTAACTTCTCAAGGTTTTGTATTAAAGAAATTGCTTTTTCGGTTTTTACTTTATTCCATTTCGCAAAGTCAGCGCACTCTCTAAACTTGTCTGCAATTTCATTTTCAGTCATTGGGTCAGCCTTATTGCCCTTGCCAAAATCAGCCCGCAAAGAAAATGATTGATTGTTGTGCAGAACAATCTCAACATAACTGGTCACAATAGTATGGTGATTTTGTAACTCTTCTTCTGCTGTGAATCCTGTGTAGTTGATGAGAGAAATAATATTCTGTATGTCCTCTTTTTGAACATATTCATCAGTAAATTGATTCAACCCACACTGACGATCAAGCAATAAGGCTGCTAGGCAAAACTCTAAGCTGAATTTGGCCTCTAGCTCTGTTTGAGGGCGATGATGTAAGAGAGTGTGGTGAATATTTTTGCTAGTCTTCAGATTTATTTTTTTGACATCCTTGTGCTGAATATCATGTGTGCGCACCAACTTTTCCATTGCGGTCATTGCTGGGTGGCCAAGACTTCCAGTTGGGTAAGGTTTTAACCAAATGCCGCGATCAACAAAGGACCATGGGTTTCCCAACTTATTGAGCAAGCGCTGCTCCTCAAAGCCGCCGCCCAGCGCCTGAAAAAATCCTCTTTTAGCCTCCAATATGATGGCAGAGGCAGTAAAACCCTTGCGCTGTAGGTCATTCGAAACAATGCCACATTCAGCAGACCTACCAGCATGAAAGGGTTTGACCATGGTTCCAAAATTTTCCTGGAGGCCTCCAGCCTGGCTGGCTGCTATTCCAAGTGCAACTGAAGTTTCTTGTGTGCTCAGGCCATACAACCTAGAAACTGCAGCACTGGCCCCAAGCATGCCACAAGTTCCTGTGGCATGAAATCCATGCAAGATATGGTTGACATGTGTTGCATCAAATAAGCGGCAAGCTACCTCTACTCCAACCTGATAGGCCGTTAGCAGCTGCCGGCCAGAAATACCCCTTGGTTCACCAGCCGCAAGCAGCGCGGCCAATACAGGCGCAGTTGGGTGAATCCCCTGAAAGCGACCGGTTTCAGCCTGCAAAGTGTCGTCATAATCGTCAGCATGTATCGAGGTACCATTCGCAAGAGCGGCAAAGCGTGGGGGAAGCTTTAGGGTCGTGCCTAGTACCGATGACGAACCCTGACAATTGAGATCCTGAAGATAACTCACCACTACTCGAGTGGGCTCCGATACAGACCCCGACAGAGAAACTCCAAGCGCGTCCAGTATTGCTTTTTTTCCTAAAGCCTCTACATCTAGTGGTATCAAAGTCTCATCTAAATGAGACGCAAAATTAGCGACGTAATCGGTTAATGCGGGCATAGTACTCTCGTCTTTTGTTTGATTAGCCCCATTACTCTACTTTAATGTTTGCCTTTTTAGTAATTTCACTAAACTTTTTAAAATCTTTTTCTTGCTGTTCAGAAAATTCTTTTGGATTGAGGCTTATTAATTGATAGCCCATAAGCTTTGCTTTAGCAATGAACTCAGGATCACTAACAATTTTGTTTGTATCAAGATATATTTTTTGAATAATTACAGGCGGCGTTTTGGCTGTTACATGAAAACCATTCCAACCAATAAAAGTCATATTTGGATGTCCCTGTTCTGCAAAGGTTTGCAAATCAGGCAAATAAGGGTCGTGTTTATCCGTACTGACTGCAATGGCTTTTATTTTTCCATCTTTAATTAATGGAAGTACCGCTGACAACGGTGCAAAAATCATTTGCACCTCACCCGAAATTAAGTCAGTAACAGCAGTTGGAAAGTTTTTATAGGGGACATGGGTTAACTGAATATTTGCCTCTTGGTTTAGCATTTCTCCGGCGATATGAGACGGGGTGCCCGGCCCAACTGAGGCATAGTTAAGACCACGCCCACCATTTTCCTTGGTTTTTTTTGCTAGCTCAATAATATCGTTGAGATTAGAAACGGGGAGATCTTTATTCGTGACCAGAATAAAGCTTGATCTCGAGAACATCACCACAGGAGTAAGGTCCTCCAAGAAATTCACTGGCATTTTGGTTCGCGTTGCCTGAAGAATTGGGTAGGCACTTGAAGATAAAAGAATGTAGCTTCCATCGGGAGCAGATTTAGCGACGCTATCAGCTGCCACCATGCCGCCTGAAGCCAAACGATTTTCTACTATCACGGGCTGGCCCCAAGCAGCGCTCAGCCGCTCGCCCAAGAGCCTCGCAATTTGATCTGCTCCTGAACCAACAATAATATGAATGGGCTTATTGGGAAAATCTGCAGCAAGGCCCAGATAACAGTGTCCTAACAACAAAATCAAAATGAACAGTTTTTTCATTTGAATTCCTTACTCCACTAAATACCCACTATTTGACATAGGTTGTGCCGCCCAATCAGACCCTCAACCTATAAGCGTTGAGTGTCTGATATTGAATAAACCTAAAATGATTTAATAATGCGTGCACTACTCTGGTTTAATGCCCATTTCTCGAATGGCTTGTGGCCATCTTTTCGTTTCAGCTTTGACAAAGTCAGAAAATTGCACGGGGCTTGATCCAATAATAGTCATACCAACATCAGAAAACTTATCAACAACTGCTGGCTCAGCCAAATACTTTTTAATCTCTTCATACAAAAGGTTGCGTATGGCCATGGGTGTATTTTTAGGGGCAAACAATCCAAACCACACTTCTACATCAAAATTCATTAAATTCAAATCCTTGTATGTTGGCACACCGGGTAAGCTTGGAATTTTTTGATCGCCACCAACAACAAGCGGAATCAAGGTTCCGTCTTTTATAAAATTGATAACAACGGGAATTGAGGAAAAAGATACCTGCACCTGACCGCTCGCCTGCCCCACAACAGCAGCCGAACCGCCCTTGTAAGGAATATGCGTCAACTTGGTGTTAGTACCCCTCATGAACATCTCCATTGCTAAGTGGGTGCCAGTCCCCGCGCCAGAGGATGCATAATTTAATTCGCCAGGCTTTGCTTTCGCCAGCTCAATCAATTGCTGGACTGATTTAATGCCCGTTGATTTATGTGCAACCAAAACAATTTGCGAACTTGCAATACCTATCACCGGGTCAAAATCCAAAATCGGGTCGTAAGGCACTTTGGTATATAGCGCCAAATTAGTCACATGATTTGGGCCATTAAATAGCAAGGTATATCCATCAGGCGCGGCTTTTGCAACTGCCTCTGTTGCTGCTAGGCCGCCGCCGCCGCTACGATTATCAATAATGACAGGCTGGCCCAATCTATCGGTTAATCTTTGACCAATCAGGCGCATCATGATATCGCCAACAGCTCCAGCAGGATAAGGGACAATAATCTTAATCGGTCGATCCGGATACTTTTGAGCAGTAGCTGAAGAACTCATAAAGAAAGTACAAGTCAATACTAAAAATATTGTCAGTGCCTTTAAATGATAAAAATATTTATTCATTTTGCCCCCTATCTTTTTAAATTTAAAACCGAGTAAGGCCTTTGCTACCAACATGTGTTGCTCGCAATAACAAACCATCTTCGGTCGTGACATACAGGGAATCCCCTTCTTTATCACCAAAGGCGCAATTGGTAGGCAAGCTCTCTGGCAATGGATGCGATCCCTTAATGGAACCATCAGGCGAAAACACATAAACCATTGGCCCTGGACCGCTTTTTTTGCTACCAGCCACCGCAAAAATATTGCCGTCTTGATCTACGCTCAAGCCCTCCGCTCCGCGGTGAACGCCCCTGTAATCCTGCCCGAAGGTGTGGATCACGATAAATGGGCCAACACTGCCATCTTCTTGTATTGGATAAGCCCTAATTTCTCGCACGCCGCCACGCTCATTGCTTGTGTCGGATACATAAAGCGTTTTTTCATCTGGAGAGAGTGCAACGCCGCGTGGGCGATTAGTATCAAAAGTGATTCGCTCAACCTCCCAATGACTTTGTGGTCGAGGGCCCAAATGCAGTCTTAATACAGATTGATGATCTAACATAGGAAACACTTGTGGTCCCGATGCTAATAGCGGATGGTAGCAATCCGTAAACAAAAATCTACCTTTGCTATCGGCCACCACTAGATGAGGATGGTTATGAGACACGCCATGCAATTGAGTTGCGGTGGATGTAGACGATCCATCATTGAGCATGCGAATCACTCTTCTCGAACCCTCCTGACAACCATATAAAGCACCGTCATTACCAAAGGCAATGCCATTGACGCGATTTGTAAACTTTCGCTCAATATTGATTGCGCGCGACTGAGGGTTGAATGAACGAATCGCGTTGTCATTGACATCTGCAAACAACATTTTTTCACCATCCCAAGCCAACCCACCAAGAGGTCGACCACCGGTTTCAAATAATTTTTCAAAGCTCCAGCTCATAATGTTCCCTTAATTAATTTGGACAGGAAGACCTGCAACACCAAGCCTGACCTTGAACACTGAGGTATAGGTTGTAATATATAAACCCTTCCAATCCTCATCTCCAAAGCCTAAATTAGTCGCATGTCCTGGTATTTTGATGCGGCCTAAAAGGTCACCTTTGGGAGAAAACACCTGAATTCCAGCAGGGCCAGTGCAATATACATTTCCCAAAACATCAATCTTCATGCCATCAGCAACACCGGCCTCGGGGCCTGCAAGCTTGCAAAATAATTTTCCGTTTTTAACGCTTCCGTCTGGATTTACTTCATAGACCTTAATTAAATTTTCACGCGTATCGTTGATATACAACAATGACTCATCTGCTGAAAATGCAAGTCCATTGGGATAAACAAAATCTTTAACAACTAAAGTGGTTTTGCCGTCGGGCGCAATACGAAACACCCCGTGGTAATCCATATAGCGCTGAAGATCTTCGCCCTGCATCTCTACATTATTCAGTGCACCGGAGGGATCTGTAAAATAAATTGAGCCATCGGACTTCACAACAATATCGTTTGGCGTGTTTAGTTTTTGGCCATCGTACTCAGTACAAAGAGTGGTAATACTGCCATCGTGCTCAAGTCGCCAGACACGACGCCATGCCCAGCCCGCAACCACTAGGCGCCCCTCCAAATCAAAAGTGAGTCCATCGGCCCTATAGCTAGGTCGCACAACCACTTGACGACCAACCCCTTTTTTATATTTCCAGATGGTGTCACCAATAATGTCCACCCAAAAAAATTCGCCAGTCTTGCTGTTCCAAACAGGACCTTCACCAAACATCAAATCATTCGCAATGACTTCTAATTTGGAATCGGGCGGGACAATCTTGTCAAAGCCCGGAGATACCATATCGACTTCCATCAAACCTCCAAAATGTAATGTTCGTTTAATTGTTAATTAGTGCAATTCAAAGGCAACCAAAAATCTCGAGACTAAGTTGTAAGTGGCAATCGTGCCGATTAAATCGACTAACTCCTGATAGCCGCCCATAGCTTTTTGTGCTAATTCAAAAGTCTCTTGAGACACTTTGACGTCTCTTGTCATCTCAATCGTTAAACGCAAAACAGCAATTTCAGTTGCGTCAAATAGCGCTGTATTTTTAATTGCCCCTTCTAGATCCAGCATAGCTTTACCCTGCTCGGGACTTCCGCCAGCCGCAACAAATAAAGGAAGATGTGCGTTGTATTCATAGTCCGCCTTGTTAACCACTGCTACGGTACACATGGCTAATTCTCTTAGTTTTGGAATGGTTGTGAGATTGTTGCGAACCTTGCCCAAGAAAAAGTTATAGCCCTCAGTAAACGCTGGGCTATACAACATCAAACGGTCTAACTCAGATAATTCGCCGCCACGTCTTTTACGAACCGCATCAACAATTTCTTTAGGTTCTTTTAGGTCTAACGGAACCAGTGGAATACGCGCCATCTTTAATCTCCTTAATCTATTTTTTATTCAATTTATATTCTTACTGCTGCGGAACCTTTTAACTGCAAAATTTGTCGCGCCTCATCAGGCGTAGCCACTTCCAATCCAACGCTTTCAACAATCGCCCTCGCTTTTAAAACCTGCTCGGCATTCGATTGCGCAAGAGTGCCTTTGCGAATCCAAAGACTATCCTCCAGGCCAACTCTTATATTTCCACCCATACCCACACTCATTGCTGCGATGGGAAGTTGATTCCGACCGGCACCTAAAACGGACCAGCGATAATCGTCTCCAAATAATCGATCGGCTGTACGCTTCATATGAACGACATCTTCATAATGCGTTCCAATTCCGCCCAATATTCCAAATACTGATTGAACAAAAAATGGGGGCTTTACAAGTCCACGCTCAATGAAATGAGCCAAGTTGTATAGATGGCTAATGTCATAGCATTCAAACTCAAAACGGATATTATTTTCCCCAAGGGCATTTAATACATACTCGATGTCCTTGAAGGTGTTGCGAAAAATAAGATCTCTACTGCCCTCTAAATACTGGCGCTCCCATTCAAACTTGAAATCTTGAAACCGAGACAGCATGGGGTAGAGCCCGAAATTCATGGAGCCCATATTTAGTGAAGCAACCTCTGGCGAAAATTTTAGCGAGGGCTGAATTCTTTCCTCGATAGTCATGGTGGGAGACCCGCCACTAGTCAAATTCAGCACTGCATTTGTTCTGGCCTTAATTTGCGGTAAGAATTTCTGAAACGCCTCTGGAGACTGATCTGGTTTTCCTGTCTGAGGATCTCGGGCATGCAAGTGAATAATTGCCGCTCCCGCCTCTGCCGCCCCGACCGCGGCCTCAACTATTTCTTCGGGCGTTATTGGTAAATAGGGGGACATCGAGGGGGTATGAATTGCGCCTGTGACGGCGCAAGTAATAATTACCTTGCCCTTTGGGGCTTCCATGCCTTTTAAATCCTGATTATTTTTCAATTTTTATCCCGAAAAATGTATTTATAGGTCTGATGTACCAAGCCAACTCAAATCTAAAATCAGGTGCGAGATTGGTGGTTGATTTAATTGTTTCGAACAAATAGAATAAATAAAACTGATACTTCCTATATATTTATTCGCTTAAATTAAATTTATCAGAGATTTAATTTAATTGTTCGGATAATTAATGTCAACAACTTTGTAAAGTATTTAACACTATGCGCGAAAAAAGAGCATCCTCACTGCGCCACTGGGAGATAGCAGCAATCCTAGAGAAGGACATTAAAAATGGTCTTTATCCGGTGGGAGGTCAACTACCCACAGAAGAGAGGCTATGCGAACTATTTGAAGCAAGTCGCCACAGCGTAAGGGAGGCCTTGGGATATCTTTCAAATATTGGCCTGATCACTAGAAAGCCTCGGGCGGGTTCGCAAGTCATAGCCGCCAGTGCAACCCCCCAACTTGTTCAGTCTGTGGGATCTATTCAGCAACTCTTAAATTATCCCGGCGAGACTAGTAGGGTCATTATTTCCACTAAATATGTCACGGCCGACCACCAATTGGCTAATTTATTGAAATGTGCGCCAGGAGAATCTTGGTTTCACATTCAATCGCTACGCTATCCCAAGGGATCGAGTATGCCCATTTGCTTGACTGATATCTATATCCTGCCGATCTATGCTGGCGTAATAAAACATAAAAAACATGACCTCATTCCAGTAGCGGATCAAATTTTTGAAATGTATGGCGAAAGTTCAGACACCACTCAAATTGATATTGTTGCAACCATTCTCTCGTCTGCTGAGGCGAGCCAACTTAAGGTTAAAAAGGGGAGTCCTGCCTTAACAGTAACTAGGCGCTACACAAACAAAAGTGGCAAAGTGTTTGGGGTGGGAAATTCTGTTCACCCGGCGGAAAGATATACCTATAGCTTTTATTTCAAACGGGATGAGCTATCAAAAACTCCCCATAAGTAATGATGGTTAGCGAAATACGCTGAAGTATTAGCTTTCACCTTTATTGCGAGAGGTATCAATACCCAAAGCCTTCAGCTTGCGATAAAGATGGGTTCTTTCAAGGCCGGTGTATTCAGAAATCTTGGTCATGCTACCGCCCATGATTTGCATCTGATGCTCAAAATAGGCCTTCTCGAAAAGGTCCCTAGCCTCTCTTAGGGGAAGGTCATAGTAGGTCTTGGCTATCCCGCTAATGTATTCGCCTTCCTGAGTAGCTGGGGCCTGCTCTGTAACCACCGGCTTTGAGGCAGCACCATTAGCTGCAGTGGCTTGCGGGACCGCACCCTCTTCAGGATCAAAATACTTTGGAGAGCTTTCAAGTGCCTTGCCAACCGTTTTGAGTAATTTTTGTAGAGCAATCGGTTTTTCTAAAAAATTCAATGCTCCAATGCGGGTTGCCTCAACAGCCGTATCAATCGTCGCATGCCCAGACATCATGACCACAGGCATGGTGAGCTGTCCAGTTTTGGACCATTCCTTTAATAAAGTAATCCCGTCGGTTTCGGGCATCCAAATGTCTAAGAGGACCAAGTCGGGGCGCATTTGCTCACGAATAGTTCTGGCCTGGGCTGCGCTTTCCGCAGCATAAACCGTGTGACCCTCATCGGTGAGGATCTCATGAAGCAGCTCGCGAATGCCCATCTCGTCATCAACCACCAAAATACTAGCCATGTCTACGCCGCCTCTTTTGCTAGGTTCATAAACAAAATTGATACTTGTGCACCGATCACTTCTTCTCCCCGCATACGATTCCGAATCTCTATTTTGGCAGAGTGATCATCAATAATTTTTTTCACTACTGCTAAACCCAAGCCAGTACCTTTACTTTTAGTTGTTACATAAGGCTCAAAAGCTCTTGCCAATATCTTAGCTGGAAATCCAGACCCCGAGTCACTTATTGTTAATCGCACGGCATTTTGTTGGATGCCATTAAGCTCACCATAAGGCACCAACTCCGTTTTAACCTCAACAGACTCGCTTTGGTGTTTGCCCTCTAAGGTGGCATCTTGAGCATTCTGGAGTAGGTTATGTATTACTTGCCGCAATTGTGTTGGGTCACCCATGATGTTGGGGCAACGTGGATCTAATTGGGTGTGCAAAGGGCTGCCCTCGTATAAGCCTAATATTTCTTTGGTCAAAATATTGATGGAGACTGGCTTTAATTGAGGGCTCGGCGTTTTTGCAAAGTCTCTAAAGTCATTCACCATCTCTTTCATGGCTTGAACTTGGCCAATAATGGTTTCGGTGCTGCGATTGATCATCTCTTCTTGTTCTGGGCTCAATTTACCAGCAAGCTTGTGTTGCAATCTTTCGGCGGATAACTGAATGGGGGTCAAGGGGTTCTTGATCTCATGCGCTAGGCGCCGTGCGACCTCGCTCCACGCAATAGAGCGCTGAGCGCTCACCACATCGGTAATATCATCAAACACAACCATCTGCAGCTCTGGGGTTAGCTCCGTGCCACGCACAAACAAAGTCACACCCAATTCATTCTCAAACTCATTGGTGGTGTGGAGCTGAATTTGTTTTTGCCAAACCGGGGACCCCTTGAGTTGATCCTGCTTCCCGCCTTCTGCAACCGCAAGCTTCATAGTGGCGAAGCCTTCCTTTAGTGCCTGCTCAAATTCAATTAATGCAGGAATCTGTCCGAGAGGTTGACCATCCAGCTTAGTAAGGTCTTGGGCAAAAATACGGTCTGCACCAGCATTGCTAGAAACCACATTAAAGGCTTTATCAAAAATACAGACACCGGCCGTGAGGTTGCCGAGCACAGTTTCTAAAAAGGTTTTCGATTCCTGTAACGAAGTACGGGTGTCGGCCAATTGCCGCGTCATGACATTAAATTGGCGTGTCAGCATGCCCAACTCGTCACCGGTATCTAATTCTGGCTTGGGTGATAGATCCCCTTGCGCCACGGCCTGAGTTCCCTTTAACAGCATCAGCAAAGGGCGGGCTAATTGACGTCCCAACATTAAGGCCAAGGTAACCGCAACAAATAATGCAAAAAAGAGCGTTAGGGTTAAAGTTCCCACAAACATTTTGCGCAAACCCGAACGACCCAATGATTTTTCTTGGTAATCGCTATAAGCGGCTTGAACTGCCAAGGTATTTTTTGTAATTCCCTCGGGCACGGATTTAATGAGCTGCAAATACCAAAGCTCTTTTTGATATTGAATGTTCAGGCCAAAGCCACGGCTTGCTAGTGAGCGCTCTTTCGCCAATGGGATAACAGCACGTAAACGATATTGCTGTGGTCCAGTTGCATTTAGCGGCTCATCAATAAACCCAGCGCCATTTACTTTTGCAGCCTGGACCATCACCTCTGAGTTTGGGGGGGACGAAGGGGCAAGCAAAGCACCGGATGCAGCCGTAGCCACAACCATTTGCCGGCCATCAAAAATGGTGATCTCTTGGATGCCGAACTGGTCTCGCAGGCGCGACAATAAAAGTGTCAGCTCAGCAGGACTGGCATGATTTGGCATTGATTGAATCTGGTTTGCAACGATGCGGCCCTCATCCTGCAATTCTTGTAACGAAGCCCCCAGGGTAGCGCGCCCAAGCTCTAAGCCGGCCTCCAAGGCTGATTCGACCTGAACATCAAACCATGTCTCAATACTTCTAGAGACAAACTGCAAAGAAACGCCATATAAAATTAGTCCAGGAACGACACCTACCAAAGCAAAAATCATGGCTAATTTAGCAATCAAGCGCGTACCAAAGCGCCCCTGATACCAGCGAACTGCAATCACAACCACCAAAGTCAAGATAACCAGCGCCAAACAGATACCAATCACCACATTTGCCGCGTAAAGCCAAATGAAGTAGCTGTCAAAAAACTTTGTATTGGAGGATGCAATAGAAAGCATCATGAGTAGGAATAGTGCGAACGTACCAATACCTATGGCGGCCAAAGGCAACGCTCGTTTTTTCCAAAAAGAAATATTAAAAAAACGAGATTGGATCAACGCCTTAGGATTCATCATCGCTTAATGAGGTTTGGCCCATTCGGTAAAAATGGAAAATGCAACCAATCGCTTGAAACATTCCAGTCTCGATTATTCAGTGCATTTATTTGGAATGGTTTTGGCAGCTTGCTGAGGTCCAAGGTCATACGCAGCCCAGCGATGTAGGGTTTGCTGGGGTCGATTTGATTGTTGTCAATAACCCGCCACCCGCCGATCGTACCGACCGCTTGCAAAGCTTCTGAAATTGTTCTTGCAGAAAAAGTAAAGCCCTCTGAAGCAATCCGATACTGCTGAGTTAAGGGCTGATAAGAAAGCCGTGTTTGTCTTTGTGCGAGCGCAGGTTTTTCATCAAACCAATACCAGCGCGAACGCGTCACATCAAACTCCGTCTGAAAATAAAGAACCACGCCCTTTTGAACTGCATCTTCTAGGCCTGGAGAAAGCTCAATCTTAAAAGTAGCATTCAGAAGCCAATCGTTATCCGCCCGCTCCAGCTCTACGGAAGTGATTTTGATCCCTTCCGCACCAGCCGCAACCGAAAAAAAACTCAGCGCAAGAAAGCAGCAAAAGATGAATTGTTTAATTCTTTGGCTCATTGTCCATTTTTCTTAAACAAGGCATAGAAAAAACCATCGTTTATTTCAGAGGGCAAAATCTGCCCGGGAGCGCTTAATCGTACCGCATTGCCGTGCTCGGCTGCAAACCAAACAGCCTGAATTTCCCCCTCCTCAGGGAACAGCGAGCAGGTAACATACAAAAGCAATCCGCCGGGCTTAAGCATCTTCCAGGCTTGGGTCAAAATATCGCGCTGTCTGCGCTGCAAAGACTGCACATCCGCTTCGCGCCTTAGAAATGGTATATCTGGGTGGCGGGATACGATCCCAGAGGCGGAGCAAGGGGCATCAAGCAAAATTTTATCAAAGGGGCGCCCATCCCACCATGCTGCTTTAGATGCATCACCCCGAGTAATTCTGACACCATCAGAGTGCAAACGTAGCCGATCTAGATTGCCCTCAATTTTTCTTAAGCGCTCACCATCCAACTCTAAGGCAACTAAGTTGCAATCAGTAATCTCCAGTAAATGCGCCGTCTTTCCTCCCGGGGCGGCACAGGCATCCAAAATTAGCTCGCCCGGTTTTGGATCAAGCAATATGGCGGCCAACTGTGCGCCCGCATCCTGCACCGATACCGCACCACTGTAAAAACCGGGTAAGTCAGATACCGGGACCGGCTCTTTTAATAAAAGCGCTGAATCCAGCTCAACTCCGCCGACCTCTAAAATTGGCGCCGAAGAAATGCCGGCTTGCGCTAATAGCTCTTGGTAATGAGCGCGATTGTGTTGCCTTACGTTGACGCGCAGAATCAAGGGGGCTCGTTGAGCCTGCTGAATAAGTAACGCCTGCCAAATCTTGGAATAATTTTTCTTAAGACTTGCACGCCACCATGGCGGCACAAACATTGGAATAGGGTCGGGCGGGTAGCGCTTCTCACCCTCTGGGGGTTGCACAATCAAGCTAACCTTGCGCAAAACAGCGTTCACTAGACCCTTGGCATACATGGTCGGCTCGTACTCACTACAAGCTTTTACAGCCTGATCAACAATAGTATGTGCGGCGTAACCCTTGCCATCGTTGTTGCCTTGCAAAAAAAGAGCAATCGCCACACTTAATACATGCTCAACTGGTGCCGGCGGAGTCTTGGGAATAAATTGAACAATCAACTCTTGCGAACGAACCCATTTGCGCAAAGCATCAAATGTAAGACTTTGCACAATAGGTCTTTCATGAGCATCTAGTTGATCTAAAACCTCAGTCAAAGAGCGCCCATCCATCACTTCGCCAATAGCTTGTGCCGAGATGGTAATCGCCTCGGAAAGAGGAAGGCTGTGTGGTGTTTTTTGATCCGACAAATTATTCCTTATGAAAGCGTAATGCTTTCGATGATGCGCCCTGCGCCCGCAAACATGCGAGCGCACTCATTCTTTTGCCTCCTGGCTTTTGCATCTCCAGAACTTCTATCACGCCCTGCCCACACTGAATGAACACGCCATCTTTGCTAAACCCCAAGACCTCGCCAGCTTGCCCAGACTGACTCGAGCCCGCCGAATCCCGCACTCGCGAATTCCAAAACTTAAATTGCATGCTATCGCACTGGCTCGTTGCGCCTGGAAATGGATTGAAAGCACGGATACTACGATCAATTTCTATCGCACTCCGCTGCCAATCAATATCTGCTTCGCCCTTTAAGATCTTCTCTGCATACGTTATACCCTCAATGGCTTGGGGCGTCCTTGCTAACGGTTTTGCATCTGCTATTGCACTTAAGGTCTCTACAATTAATTCGGCGCCAAGTTTCATCAAACGATCGTGCAGCGAAGCGCTAGTCTCTTCACCAGTGATATCAATTTCGCGAACCAATACTGTATCCCCAGTATCTAGTCCTGCATCCATTTTCATAATGCTGACGCCCGTTTTGCAGTCGCCATGTTCGATAGCCCGCTGAATTGGGGCGGCGCCACGCCAACGCGGCAAGATTGAGGCATGGATATTAAAACAACCATGACGCTGATTAAGCTCGGCAATATCCAAAATATCCTGAGGAAGAATGAGTCCATAAGCAACCACAACCATCGCATCAAAGTCAGTTTGAAACAACTGCTGGTAGGCGCCCTCTGCCTCGGTTTGTTTTTCAAGGTCAGCGCTATTCCGTCTCAGAGAGCTCGGCTGTAATACAGGAATATTTTTTTCTAGTGCAAACTCTTTCACGGGGCTGGCCTGAAAATGCATCCCCCTGCCCGCACGGCGATCTGGTTGAGTGAGGGCTAAAACAATTTGATGCCCAGCGGCATCAATCGCGCGCATTGCCTGTGCAGCAAACTCAGGTGTACCAGCAAAAACAATTTTCATTGAAGGCGCTTAGCGCTGCCCCACTAAATCTTTATGGCGCTTTTTCATTTTCAATGAAATCCGATTGCGCTTGAGCAAAGATAAATACTCTACAAACACTTTACCCTGTAAGTGGTCCATCTCATGCTGCAAACATACCGACAACAAACCATCCGCCTCTAACTCGAATTCTTTGCCGTTAATATCAAGCGCCCTCACTCTGATCGTGTCTGGTCTTTCAACTTCATCGTAATACTCAGGAACAGAGAGACAGCCTTCGCGCCAGGATTTTTTTTCAGGGCTAGCCCACACCAATTCAGGATTGATAAATACCATCAACTCATCTTGGTTATCCGAAACATCTATGACAACGATGCGCTCATGAATGTCCACTTGGGTTGCAGCCAAACCAACTCCCGGGGCCTCATACATAGTGTCGGCCATATCGGCTACGATTTTTTTAATGCGAGCATCTACAGCAGCCACGGGTTTGGCAACCTTATGAAGCCGAGGGTCTGGATAGCAAAGAACGGGTAATAAAGCCATATCGGAATTATCCAACAGAGTAATCAGACTGTGCCGATTGTTAAAAAAATTACCAAGCTCAAAATCATTTAATGAACACACCCCAAGTCGCATACAACATCAAAACCGTAAAACGGCAGGATAAAAACTATCCATTTAGGTTAAATGATTTGTACGACCCGCCACAAACGCTCTATATATATGGGAATGTTGAGCTGCTCCAGCAGCCAATGATTGCGATTGTGGGTGCGCGTAATGCCAGCATAAGGGGGATGGAGATTGCTGCAGAATTTGCAAAAGCCCTATCTAAAGCTGGGCTTGTGGTGGTATCTGGCTTGGCACGAGGCATTGACGGCGCCTCACATCGTGCCGCCATTGCGACGCGGGGAGGGACCACTTTGGCTGTTTGTGGAACCGGGCTTGATATTACCTACCCGAGGGAGCACACCCAGCTTGCCAGCGTTATTAGACAAAGGGGGCTGCTCGTCTCTGAATTCTCGCCCGGCATAGGACCAAAGCCCTTTCATTTTCCTAGGCGCAACCGCATCATTGCAGCCCTTGCATTGGGCGTAGTGGTTATTGAGGCGGCAGATAAATCGGGCTCATTAATTACGGCCCGGATTGCTGCAGAGCTTGGGAGGGAGGTTTTTGCCCTTCCAGGACCCATCGATAACCCCCTCTATCGAGGCTGCAATCACCTTATTCAGGAGGGGGCCAAACTTGTTTGCTCTCCAAGCGAAGTCCTTGAAGATTTATTGCTTTAGGAAAAAACCCTATTTAAATAGCGTAGATTCAAACACGAAGTGCAACACGGTTTAAAGATTGATTAAAGACTTCATTGGGGGTTTTAAATCCTAATCGTTTTCTAGGTCGGTTGTTTAATCGGTCTTGGATCATTCTAAGCTCTGCATC
>NZ_JACVPL010000019.1 GCF_018881925.1 Polynucleobacter sp. Latsch14-2
GGTACCGTCACCACCGGTAGCAATAACTACAGCATCGTTTACACCGGTGCCAACTTTGCCATTACGCCACGTCCAATTACCTTGACTGCTAGCAGCGCTACTAAGATCTATGGTGAAACCGATCCAAATACCTACACTTACACCGTAGAAGCCAATGGCACTAGCCGTGGCTTGGTTGGCTCTGATACCTTCACTGGTTCCTTAACCAGAGCTACTGGTGAGAATGTGGGTAACTATGCCATCGGCCAAGGCACGGTAGCTAATAGCAACTACGCTATTACTTATGTGCCAGCCAACTTTGCGATTACCGCTCGTCCAATCACCATTACTGCTGATGCTGGTCAAACGAAGATCTACGGCAATGCCAATCCAAATACCTACACTTACACCGTAGAAGCCAATGGCACTAGCCGTGGCTTGGTTGGCTCTGATACCTTCACTGGTTCCTTAACCAGAGCTACTGGTGTGAATGTGGGTAACTATGCCATCGGCCAAGGCACGGTAGCTAATAGCAACTACGCTATTACTTATGTGCCAGCCAACTTTGCGATTACGCCTGCAACTCTATCTCTCACTGGTACACGTCAATATGACGGTACCATTGTGATGAATGGTTCTGCCATGAGTGTTGCTGGGGTTAATGGTGAATCATTCAATGTAACCGGATCTGCAAACTTATCTACAAAGAATGTAGTTTTTGCTATCAACAACCCTACTGATCAAACTGCACCGGTTGCTCAAAATCTACTGGATGTTAATGGCTTAACACTCACTCCTGTAGGTAATGCATTGCTTTCTAATTACAACTCTTTGACACCAATCAACACCCAGGTTATTGTGACTAAGCGTTCTGTCACGCTCACTGCGCCATCAATCTCAAAGGTTTATGACGGTGTTTCTTCGTATGACATGACTGCACTGGACCTTGCAGCCATGTCCAATAGGTTAGTTGGTGGTGATACGGTTACTGCTGCTAGTGTTGTGTTTGCAGGTAGCAATGCCAACGTGGGCTCCGGAAAAACGGTTAATCTGCTTTCTGCAACGATCAATGACGGTAATAATGGCTTGAACTACAACAAGTCATTAACATCATCGTCCACAAGTGAGATCACGCCAGCTCAATTAATCGTAACAGCTGTAAATTCTGCTAAGTTTGTAACTCAGTCTGATCCAGTAAATTTTGCTGGTGCTATCTATAACGGCTTTGTTGGTGCTGAGAATGCATCTAATTTAACTGGAGTGCTTTCAGTGACCCGTCCGATAGGTGAAGCTGCCGGTACCTTTATCCTTACTCCAAGTGGCTTCGGGGCGTCTGGCTCGGTGAATGGTAACTATCAAATTAGTTATCGCACTGGAACATTTACGATTGTTCCAGCAAACCAGCTTTTAGTTGAGGTTGCTCCAACAGTAGTTAGCTATGGTGCATCAACAATTCCTTTTAGCGCTTCTGCGCGTTATCTAAGATGCTCACTCGCAGATTGCTCTGCTACTGGCTCTGTAAACACCGTTACTACACAGACGCTAACGATTAATGGAAGCTCAGTGGCTATTAGTGACGGTGTTGATGGCTCAGCAAACTTTACATTAATTCCATTAGCTGCTGCGCAGAGTGGTTCAGGTGCCTATGCAGTAGGTGGTTATAACCTTGGCGCATCTAATATTGCTATTAACGGATCTAACTTCACCTCTATGGTCATAACAGGCGGATTAACGATTGAGCGCTTGGTATTATCCACTAGCCAACTTGGTATTGCTGGTGCACAAAAGGTCTACGATGGTAATGCTGCTATTGCTGGTCTAATTTTGCCAACAAGCGCAACATCGTCTTCTGTGTTGACCAATGACCATGTGGTGATTGGTGGCAGTGGTTATTACGCAGATCAAAACGTGGGCATCAATAAGGCTGTTACGTTAAATATCTCCTTATCAGGCGCAGATGCTAATAACTATCGTCTCTCCAACAGTCAATTTACTGACAGCACCGGCACAATTACCCAGCTTCCATCTGTTACTTACTTAGGTGCGACTGGCGGTAACTGGTCTAACGCCGGAAACTGGGCTGGAGGAGCGATACCGACAAGTACTACACAGGTAATTGGCGGCGTTTCAACATTGGTAAATAACGTAGCTCAAGTAATTATTCCTAGTGGCGTTACCGTCAACTATGACAGTGCGCTTGTAGGACAGGTTGGTAGTGCGATCAGCAATTCAGGAAATATCTTATTTAATGGTTCTAATGCCTTTAATTTCACCAACCAAGTTTCTGGATCTGGCACTATTACTCAGTCTGGCGCTGGTACATTAACCATTAGCGGCGATAACACCAATAGATCTGGAAATACTTTGATATCTAATGGATCCACGCTCATGATTGGTAGTCTGAGTGCTCTTGGCTCTGGCTCGGTAGTTTCCTCAGGTGGATCTTTAGGTGTAACTGGCAACTTAGTGCTAAATAGCCTCACTACAACAGGACCTATTACTTTAGTAACCAATATTCACACGGCTAATAATCAGATATATAACAGCGCAGTAACCTTGGGTGCAGGCGCTAGCGTAGGTGGAGTTATTACTCCCATGCTTCTGAAATCAGATAATGGCAACATTAGTTTCAATGGCCAATTATTAGGTGGAGCATCCTCATTTGCCAATAAACAATCTCTTGATATCGAGGCACTAAACGGCCAGGTTACATTTGGAGATACGGTTGGCAGCTCTGTCATAAACCCTGATGGCAGCCATATTCCTTATAGCAGTGCATATTTCGAAAGCCCTAATATTTACAATCTTAATGTAACTGCCAATACGATTCTCATTAAGGCGAATATCACTACTTTTGGTACTCAAAATTACACGGGAAATGTGCTTATAGGAGATAACGGTAGCAATGGTTCAACTCGCGTCTTGCTATCAGAGGACCCAAGTATCGTTATCGTAGGAACCGTTAACGATATAGTGCCTCCACCAAATGCCCATAATCTAGTCATTGAGGCTATCACTACTGTAGCAAACGAAACACCTATCGTAGATGTCTCATCGGCGATCATTGGTCGTATTGATCCATTAGCAAGCTTGACGATTAAGACGGGATATCAGAACCAAGATACTTCATTGCCTAATCCACCAGCAATTGCTGACACAAGTGTCAGCAGAGGCAGAATCGCTACGGGTGAGGTGACCACTTACGGTAAACAAATCTATACGACTGATACCACTACTAATTCAGGATTGCATCGTGAAATCAATACTCAGAATATCCCTCAGGGAGTTTTGAATGATCGCATGGCTCTTGAGGGGCTTGCTTCTGGGACTTTAATGGCGGCTATTTCAGCAAGCAAAGATCTTGACTTTGCTCTTACAAATAGCAAGGGTCTGTCTGGCGCAGTTTCAGTTACAAGTCCGGATGAAAGCTGCCAGGCAGGGGACGATTCTTGCTTAAAACCCAAGGCCATCAAGCGCTGATGCGGGTTTTTAAGAGGCGTATATTGGTGTTAATCATCCGCAATATTTGGAAGGTCTTATGAGAATTGGTCGTGTAATTGCAATGTTCATTGTCTATTGCTTATCTAATAGTACGATTGCCGCCTCACCGAATTTTGAGTTTGTAGCCACCGTCAATGGAAACGCCATCAGCAGAGGACTTTTTGATTTGAACTTACAAGCAGCCTTAGCGCAGGGCCAAAAAGATACTCCCCAGCTACGCGAAGCTATTAAAAATGAGTTAATTAACCGCCAATTGATTGCGCAAGAGGTGGTTAAGCAAGGTCTTGAACAGGGAGTTGATCTGCAGGATCAAATCACTCAACTGCGCCAGAATCTTTATCTTCAAGTTTTTATTGAGGATTATTTGAAGAAGAATCCGATTACCAATGAGAAGCTTCGCGAAGAATATGACAAGCAAAAACAATACCTTGGTAATGGCTCTGATTTAACCACTCAATATAAGATTAGCCAAATAGCACTTAAATCTGAATCTGAGTCCATCGCTGTAATTGGGAGATTACAAGCGGGCGACTCCTTTGCAAAGGTTGCTAAGGAAGTCTCGCTAGATGCTGCCACCAAATCACAAGGTGGCGTCTTAGGATGGGTGAGTCCTCAGCAATTAGCTCCCTCAATAGCTGATGTCGTCGGGACCTTAGGCAAGGGCAGTTTTAGCAAGACCCCCATTAAGGTTTCTGATGCCTGGGTAATTATTCGGGTAGACGACACACGATCTTCCAAGATTCCTAGTTTTGAGAGCTCTAAAAACCAGTTAAAGCAGGCCATCATTCAACAATATCTCGCCGAAACTTTGAAGCGCCTGCGCGAATCCTCTAAGATTGTTCAATGAAAAAGCTATTTGCCGTCATTATTCTTTGTTTGAACGCCAGTCTCGTTAGTGCAGGGGAAAAGTTCAGTTATCAAAATTGGGTCGCAGAAATGGGCGGTCAAACGAATGAGGCTTACACCATTGCTGATGCAAGCACTTCCTTTGGAACTTTTTGCTCGAATGAGCAATGCCTTTTTTACTTGCATCAAAACCTTAATTGCACGCCTGGCGCCAAATATTCTGTTTTGATGAATAGTCCCAGCATTTCAACAGCCTTAACGATGGAATGTACTCCCATCAATGGGAATGTATTTCGGATACTAACTCCATATAATGCCGTGCTGCAGGCGACACAAGCGGGAGAAAGTATCGGTTTTGCAGTTGCCCTTCAATCGGGCGCTTTTGCAGTGACGCGCTTTAGCTTGTTGGGGGCTAAGCCCGCTATTGATCGAGTCCTAACTGAGGCTGCCAATAGTAAACAGAGGGAGCAAAAACCGCCTCAAATCATCATTGTGCCGCCTCTGCAAATTGTCCCTAGAGTCACGCCGAATCAACCTCCGGGTACGCCGCAAAACGCTATTCCAAAGTCGAACTCAAAAGATATTTCGATTTAATCATGGAATGTAAATTGAAATGACTATTAAACAATTTAACGGAAGCTACTTTCCGAATGAGGACCGAATCTTGTTTCGGTTTAATACTCAAAGTCAGGAAGAGTATCGCTTCTGGCTTACGCGCAGAACCACTCTATTTATTCTCGCAGCGACATCCCATTTACTGGCTAAACAATTAGAGCAAACCCATTCACCAGGTGCCGCAAAAGCACTCACTGAGTTTGAAAAAGAAGCTATTTTAGAATCCGCAAAGCAAGAAAATATGGCGACATCACCTTATGAAGCGGGACTCAATTTTCCGCTTGGATTTGATCCTATCTTGGTACTGGATGTAACCTGTGCTCTCACTCAGAAGGGCGAAAAATTAGGTCATCTAGCAGATGTGAAGGATGGGCAAATTGACGACAATTTATCTATCGACTTCACTCTTCCAGGAGGCGCTAATATCAACCTCAAACTAGCAGGAAATATACTGCAAACAATGTGTGTTTTGCTCGATCAGCTACGCCAACAAGCGGGTTGGGGTGAAGCTGTATTGCAAGCCACGAACCCAAGCTCTGATAATCAGTCTTTAGAAGTTCAAACCACCAAAAATACCTCTATTCATTAATGGAGGTATTGAGGTTTTAAAACGGTAGCTTTGCCTCTGGCTTAGCGGCCAACAAGACCGCCTTAAATTCTGCTTGAATTCTAGCAATAGCCTGTTCACTATCTGCCTCAAAGCGCATCACTACAACCGGTGTGGTATTTGATGGTCTAGCCAAGCCAAATCCATCGGCATATTCCACACGTACTCCATCAATCGTATTGATGGACTCAGAAGTAGGGAACTTGGCATTTGCTTTAATGGTTTCAAGTAAAGCGAATGGCTCACCTTCAGCACAAGCCAGTTGCAATTCAGGCGTGCAAATAGCATTAGGTAAGTCATTAAGCGTTTGATTTGGATCTTTCTCTTTGGAGAGGATCTCTAATAAACGTGCACCGGTGTAAAGACCATCATCAAAACCAAACCAACGGTCTTTGAAGAAGATGTGACCAGACATCTCGCCTGCTAATGGTGCGCCAGTCTCTTTAAGCTTGGCTTTCACTAAAGAGTGACCCGTTTTCCACATCAAAGGCTCACCACCATGTTTTTTCACATAAGTGGCTAGATTACGCGTGCATTTGACGTCATAAATAATCTGGCCGCCAGGATTGCGTGAGAGTACGTCCTTGGCAAACAGCATCATTTGACGGTCTGGGAAGATCACCTGACCATCTTTAGTCACAACACCCAAACGATCAGCGTCACCATCAAAAGCGAGGCCTAATTCATTATCGGTAGTTTGTAAGTTCTTAATGAGATCTTGCAAGTTCTCAATGTGGGCTGGATCTGGATGATGGTTCGGAAAATGACCATCTACTTCACAAAAGAGTTCTTGAACTTCACAACCTAAAGCTCTGAAGAGCTTGCCAGCGAATGCGCCGCCAACACCATTGCCGCAATCCACCACAATCTTCATAGGACGAGCCAACTTAACGTCGCTCACAATGCGCTCTAGGTACATTGGGAAAATATCAAAGGTGCTTCTAGTGCCTTGGCCGGTAGCAAATTGCTTGGATTCAATACGCTTACGCAGAGTCTGAATTTGATCGCCATAGATTGCTGCGCCGCCCAGAACCATCTTAAAACCGTTGTAGTTGGGTGGATTATGGCTGCCGGTAATCATGATGCCGGACTTTAGTTTCTTGCCATTAAGCACCTGGTTGGCGCCAAAGTACACCATTGGTGTAGCTACCATTCCCAGATCAATCACATTGATACTGGTAGAAAGTAAGCCTTCAGTCAAAGCTTCAATCAAACTAGGGCCTGATAAGCGACCGTCACGTCCGATCACAATTTCGGTTTCACCAAGTTCACGCATCTCTGTGCCAAATGCTTGACCAATGAGTTTGGCGATCGATGGATCTACAGTCTCATCAATAATGCCGCGGATGTCATACGCCTTGAAAATAGATGGAGAGAGTTGCATGAGTGTTCTTTCGGTGTCTGGACTAATGCTAGATCAATAGCTATTAATAAGCTATTGATTGAATAAGTTTATGCGAGCAGCTGTCACTTCATCAATGCCGGCTTCAGCTTGAATGGTGACACCATTCTTTAGGGCAGCCTCAATTGGCTTAGCTAGTACTTTGCCAAGCTCTACACCTGGCTGATCAAAGCTATTGATATTCCATAAGGCACCCAATGCAGCAGTACGATTCTCATAAAGTGCCAAGAGTGCGCCTAAGTAGAAGGCATTGAGCTTAGGCAGAATCAGTAGGTTACTAGGGCGTTTGCCTGGGTAGGTATTGTTTGGGTTATCAGTTTTCTTGCCATTGGCCAAGGCTTGGGCTTGCGCCAAGCAGTTTGACAGCAGAATGCGGTGATGCGCCTTTGCCTCAGGCAAATTACTCATCGGCTCACGCACTGCGATGAAATCAATTGGGATGACTTCAGTGCCTTGGTGCAATAGCTGAAAATATGAGTGTTGTGCATTGCTGCCGGAGCTACCAAAAACTACTGGGCAGGAAAATTTAACGGGCCGACCATTGCGATCGACGCTCTTGCCATTACTTTCCATATCCAGCTGTTGCAACCACTTTGGAAACCAATCCAAAGCATCCGCATAAGGAATCACGGCATACGATTTAACGTTGTGTTTCTCTTGCTGGTAAAGCAGGCTTAGCGCCATGATTGCTGGAATATTGCCTTCAAGAGGAGCAGACTTAAAGTGCTGATCCATTGCTTGAGCGCCAGCTAAGAACTGCTTAAAAGTCTCAAAGCCGTATTGCAGGGCAATTGGTAATCCTACGGCAGACCATACAGAGTAACGACCGCCAACCCAATCCCAGAAAGGATAGATATGATCTTGCTCAATGCCAAATTCTTTGGCAGCAGGAATGTTTGCTGTTACTGCAAAGAGTGATTTACTGACTTGACTATCGGTGAGGCCATTATTTTTAAGCCACTTCACCACGGCGTTTGCATTCATATTGGTCTCAAGCGTTGTGAACGACTTGGAGACAATGATGACCTTGGTGCTATGAGGCAAAGCGCGTTGCAAAATGCGGTTTAAATCTGCGGTATCGATATTGGCCAAGAAATGCATGCGCATGCCGCGGCTTTCAATATCGGGAACATGGGCTAATGCTTCAATGGCAAGACGTGGACCAAAGTCAGAGCCGCCAATACCAATGTGAATAACATCGGTAACGCCTACCCACTTATTGCAGAGAGCCTCAATGCGATGCCAAACTTGTGCGACGTCTGGCATAACATCTTTGCCATTTACTAAAACAGGCGACTTATCCAGGTTGCGCAGAGCGGAATGAAGCGCAGGGCGGTTTTCAGAGTTATTCACTGGCTTACCAGCAAACAGGTCGGCAATAAACTGCTCTAAATGAGCGTCTTTAGCCTGTTTAAAGAGAGATTTCCAGCTGGCAGCATCAATGCCTTGATAAGCGCTATCTAAAACGATATCTTGGGCGCTAAATAGGGTTTTCAGATGCTCTTCAGCTGGTTTAGAGGACATTGATAGATTTTATCAAGAAGTGTCCCAAAACCCACTAAAACACTGAAAATGTTACGATTTCAGGATGCAGAGAACAATCATTCAAGGCTTGGGCAGATAAATGGATCAGGTCGACTGTGTCGTCATCGGTGCTGGGGTCGTCGGCCTAGCTGTTGCGAGAGAAATGGCCTTGCAGGGCCGTGAAACGATTTTGCTTGAACGGGAAAGTGCTTTTGGCACGATAAGCAGTGCCCGTAATAGTGAAGTGATTCATGCTGGCATTTATTACCCCAAGGACTCACTCAAGGCCAAGCTCTGTGTAGAGGGTAATCGCATGCTCTATGAGTATTGCCGCACTCACCATGTTGCTACTCAGCCTTATGGAAAATTGATCGTTGCCAGCGACGAATCTCAGTTAGATGATCTCCAGGCCATTCTTTACAGGGCGCAGCAAAACCAAGTTCCAGAAATCAAAATGATTACTGGCGAGCAAGCCAAGGCAATGGAACCCGAGCTACATTGTGCGGCAGCGGTTCTCTCGGCCTCTACCGGTATCGTTGATAGCCATGGCTTCATGCTGTCCTTGCTTGGCGGATTTGAGGATGCAGGCGGCATGATTGCCTATCAATCGCCACTCATCAGTGCAAAACCCATTGGTGATAATGCGAAGGACGGATTTGAACTAGAAATCGGTGGCGCAGATGGTATGAAGATTCAAACCAAGCTGCTGATTAATTGCGCTGGTATGAGTGCACCAGCCATTGCGAGAAAGATAGAAGGACTCTCACAGGAACATATCCCCAAAGCGTATTTTGCTAAAGGTAATTACTTTTCTCTTTCTGGAAAATCACCGTTCAAGCATTTGATTTATCCCATTCCAGAGCCTGGTGGTCTGGGCGTGCATCTCACTTTGGATATGGGTGGGCAGGCCAAGTTTGGGCCCGACGTCGAATGGCTTGAAATCGATGAAGAAAGCCAAATTGATTACACCGTAAATCCAAAGCGGGGCGATGGCTTCTATGAGGCCGTAAGACGCTATTGGCCAGGCCTTAAGGACAATGCATTGCAACCTGATTACTCTGGGGTGAGGGCAAAGATAGTCCCGCCAAACGCACCTGCAGGGGATTTTTGCTTCAATACGCCCAAGAACCATGGCCTGGAAGGACTCTTCAATCTATATGGCTTTGAGTCCCCAGGATTAACCTCCAGCCTAGCTATTGCCAAGCATTTAGAAGGTTTAATTAAGAGGTCTTAATCTGCTTGGGCTCGATATTCGAATGGGTTCAGTAAATTAATTTTAAATCGTTTGAAGTCTTTTATATTTCTACTGACCACGACGAGTTTCTGATCAATAGCTGTCGCTGCGATCATGGCATCTTCCCAAACGGTATTACTTTCTTTATGCATGAGCTTTGCCCACAATCTAAAGGTTGATCCCGTCATCGGTAAGACATGATGTGCATTTGAAACTTGTTGCAACCAACTTTCCAAAGACTCTGCTTTATTTTTATCTTGCTCACGAGTCAACTCAATGCCTGCTTGAATTTCACCGATCGAGACCGCGGAAATATAAAGATCATTATCTGAAATGTTGTCATACCACTCTAATACTGCTCCATGCGGTTTTGGTTTACGTAGTTCTGAAATAATATTGGTGTCTAGTAAGTACATGAGCAGTCTTACAGTTTGATTGATTTTCGAAATGCACCTTGGCCACGCTTTGGCAGCACTAGGTCACCCTTGGCTTGCTCTGAAAGCAAAAGCGATTTAAGAGAAGGTTTGGCTAACTTTTTCAATGTATTCCACTCCTGGATGGTGATTAATACTGCTGCTTCATGCCCCCGCTTAGTAACTACTTGAGGACCTTCTTCAAGGCAGGCGTTTAGTAACTCGCTAAATTTTGCTTTGGCATCTTGAACTGCCCAGTGCTTATTCATCACCCATGCTCCTGACTAGTTATCTGACTAGTTTATCAGAGAAAAGTGTATATCGGTTGGTGCATATAGTGTATTTAAGCCAATGGAAGCGATCTTTAGAAGGGGCCTTATTGCATTTTTAAGTAGGGGCTCACCGAATTCCTTATAATCTAGGACTCAATTCGCAAAGGAAGAGTGGCAGAGCGGTTGAATGCACCAGTCTTGAAAACTGGCGAGGATGAAAGTCCTCCGTGAGTTCGAATCTCACCTCTTCCGCCAAGTCAATAGGTATCACAAGGGTTTGTAGAGATACAACACCCTTGTTACCAAAATCGTTACCAAGAAATCCCCTTAATAGGGATTAATCCTTTAACTTTTGTAAAAACCCTTCTCGGGAATCACATGCCTGATTCCGCCCCTAGGATTATCTACATCACCCTTGCGCCTTGGAATTAGATGTACATGGCAATGGAAGATGGTTTGCCCAGCAGCTTCTCCACAATTCATTCCAATGTTGTAGCCATCAATAGAGCTATCTGCATTATCCAAAAACTCTTTCTGGGATTCAATTAACTGATTAATGGCATTAATTTCAGCCTGAGTAAGCCCAAAGTAGTCTTTGATATGTCTTTTGGGGATAAATAGGGTATGGTGCTTAGTTACTTCAAACCCGTCCCTAATTGCATAGGCTAGGGTGTTCTCATCTTCAACCCTTTCCCTATCGTCTGTCTGGATCTGGCAAAAAAGACAGTCTTTTTCTCGATGCTCATACTGAGCATTGATATTCCTAAAGTCGGTATCGTCCTTATTATTCTTTTGGGCATTGCAGGTAAAGCATAGGGCTTGGTAATTGGCTATGTCGTCTTTGCCACCCAAACTCTTTGGGGTAATGTGATCGACCTCTAAATTCTTTTCTTCGTTAGAGATGCCACATAGCTCACAGCGACCTTTGGCTCGTTTAAGCACCTCATATCGGATAGTCCCTGATACAGGTCTTCTGCCTCGTCTACGATGCTGCCATTGCGCTCCTTGTCGTTTTAATTCATATTCATTTATCTTAGATTCACATAGGGTAATTAATTCTGTGATCTCTTGTTGAGATAGGGACTGAACCCCTTGAAGTAAGTAATGCTCTTTATCTTTAGTGGTAATTTTTCGCTTATTGGTAAGAACATCACCTACCATTCGCTTGACTATCTGAGAGTAATACTCAATTTGGGAAGGATCTTTATTTAGAATAGCTTGTGCAATTTGGGTGACCGATGCCTTCCCTTGATTATTTAAAAGCTCTATCAGCATGACGGGCTGATATATATGCGACATAGACATGTCTTGCGTTATAAACTTTTTAAGCTCGGAAAAGTTCACTATTCAACCTTGTTTAAAAATTCTTCTAGCTCAACCCATTGATTCATTGAAAGCACTCCAATTTAGGACTGTGTTGATCTTAATAATAACCAATGCTGGTTCGATGAGCCAAGGTTATTTATGAAATTAGCCCATGAAGAGTGCGATGCTCTTTAAGATACCTTCGATGTTCAGCTTTAATAAATCGTAGCTTTGTAAATTCACATAGCCCAAGTGAATTGATCTGAGCTTTTGTAAGTTGCGGTGATTTTATTAAAGCCCCATCATCCCCAAAGCTAATTAGCCCTGTATCAAATAATGCATCTACATGAGCCGCTAGTAGTAGTCCATTGTATTTATCAAGCCTTTCTTGATTTGTGGACAGCTTCCATGGCTTTGCGTGTGATGCAATCAAAACTTCGGGAATATCGCAGCCAGTCAATGCACATTTGCCGCCCCACAGTTCTAGCATGTTCTTTCGATACAAACCCTGCCCAATGCGTGACTGAATGATTGCTGCTTGCTCTGTAGGCTTTAATACCGATCCATCGGGCTGTTTTATGAACTCGAATTCAGTTTGCTCGACTTCGCTACTTTGGAATACAACATCAGACCAATGACTACGCAATGCCTGAATAAGTGGCTCTCTTAACTTCCATTGGAACTCTCCAAACTCATCTCGGCTTCCACCGACTATCGCTAAAGCCTGCGTCTGATTCGGTAATTTATCAACCTTAAAATAGTTAGCAAATAACCCTCCAAGCCGACCATATTGAAGATTTCCTACTCTATAGTTTTTATACCCGCCAAGTTCAGCCAGCTTTCTCATGGATAAACAATGGCTGGGAGCATTTGCATGACCGACTAGCATCTCAATTTGATGCTCGGTCATATTGGGTTCAATAGCTTGCAAAGCCCTTAAAAAATCGTTCTCAGTCAATAAATCAATATGGGCTAAATTTTTAGGGGGCTTATTTGATGATTTATTTTTTTTATCATGGTTTGACTTAACAAAAGTCGCAAAGTTTCGAGGTAATAAACATAAGGCATATGGTCTTTGAAAGTGCGGACTAAAGTATTCGCCTTCTCTCCCCTTGCTTCTGAGTTTTAATCGACTTAAAGGATATGGTTTCTCTAATCTAGTTAAGCCAGTAAAAAATACTTTGGTTTTCCCTTTTCTGGAGTTGCTGGGGTCATATGTAATCTTGATTTTTTTTATAAGAGCAAACCACTCTATGCTGCCAGTTTCTTGAATTCTGTTTGCATCTCCAAATAGCAGAATCATTTCTTGGTTTTGCTCTAAAGCATCAAAGTCTTTTTTAGCGCTTGTCCATGGCTTTCCCTCCAGTATGGAGCTTTCACCATTATTGGATTCAGCCTTTTGTCGATCCCTCTCGTTAATAAGAGTAAAAATTGAATTTTCAGAAAAATGAGATATGAATTGATCTTGCATATTAGCCTAATCGACAATTAATTCGTACTATAGTGCGAAGACTTATATTAGCCCAAACCGAACAATTCCCCCTTACTTGGGGAAAAAATGGAAGCATCAGGTGCGTTTGGAGTAGCAATAAGAAAACTCAGAATTTCCAAGGGGTTAACCCAAGAGGAGTTAGGGTTCGAATCGGAGCTAACTAGGGCTTACATAAGCTCAATTGAGCTAGATCAAAAACTTCCTTCAATTACTACAATCGCTAAACTTGCCAAGGCTTTTGATTTAAGCCTGTCAGAACTCATGAAACTAGTTGAGGTCGAGCTAAATAGATAGATTTATCAAAGATCCTCAATATTCTGTCCATCCAGACAATGAATGATCTTGCATCCATTCGCATCGGTAATAAAGGGGTCGTGGGGCAATCCTTGAAATCTTCTGGACTGAAGTTCAATGGACCCTGTAAATAAATTTGTGTAAGTTCCTGCGGCCAATTAACCTGCATAGAAGGATAGCCACATGGAACACAACACAATGGATCGTAGTAAATTACAAGCCTTAGCCAACGAACTAGCCAAGGACCTCAAGACTCCAGAAGATTTAAATATCCTTTCACAGGAGTTGGTTAAGCTCACGGTAGAAGCAGCTTTAAATGCGGAGTTGACCCATCATCTGGGATATGAGAAGCATCGCAATCGGCCTAGTAGCAATGCGCGTAATGGCATTACTAGCAAACGCCTTAAAGGCTCCCATGGCGAGGTGGTTATTGACACCCCCAGAGATCGAGATGGCAGCTTTGAGCCGCAACTGCTTGCTAAGCACCAAACCCGCTTAACCAGCATGGATAGCCAGATTTTGACGCTCTACGCCAAAGGCTTATCCACCAGAGAGATCGTGGGTGCTTTTAAGGAGATGTACGATGCCGATGTTTCGGCTGCACTCATCTCTCAGGTGACTGATAGCGTCATTGAGCAAATCACTGACTGGCAGGCTAGACCACTCAATGCCATCTATCCCATTGTGTATTTGGACTGCATTGTGGTCAAAATCCGCGAGAACATGCAGGTCATCAATAAATCGATTTACCTTGCCTTAGGGGTTGATATGGACGGACATAAGGAGCTATTAGGCCTATGGATCTCCGAGAACGAGGGGGCCAAGTTCTGGCTATCTGTACTGACAGAGCTCAAGAGTCGTGGTGTGCAAGATATTCTGATTGCCTGCATTGATGGGCTCAAAGGCTTTCCACAGGCCATTGCCAGCGAGTTTCCACAAGCTCGAATTCAGCTATGTATTGTGCACATGGTGCGCAACAGCCTGAAGTACGTTTCTTGGAAAGATTACAAGGCGGTCACCGCTGATCTCAAACGTATTTATCAGGCCAGCACCGAAGCGCTGGCTCAAAAAGCGCTAGAAGAGTTTGGCACCACCTGGAACAGCCAATATCCGCAGATCGCTAAATCCTGGACTAGTCACTGGGAGAACCTACGAACCTTATTTGACTATCCCCCAGAGATCCGCAAAGCCATTTACACCACCAATGCCATTGAGTCTTTGAATAGTGTTATTCGGTCAGCCACCAAGCGCAGAAAGTTATTTCCTAGCGATGCAGCAGCTACTAAAGTAATCTACTTGGCAATCTTGCAAGCTTCTAAGAAGTGGACCATGCCCATCCAGAACTGGAGGGCAGCACTCAATCGTTTTGATATAGAATTTAGAGAACGCATCGCTGTTCACCAATAACCCCGTAGTGAACTTACACAGAAATATTTACAGGGTCGTTCAATGTCGTTTCTTAAAATCACTATGACTTGTTTTGGAATTATTTCCTTTTCAAGCTTTTCGATGCGATTTTTTAGATTATTCATATAGATGGAAAAGTCTTTCTATAGAGCCTTTTCTAAATGCTCTATTCGGCTCTCTAAGACTGTCAATTCATGTGCCTTGAGTATCTGGGTCAGAATGTATGAAAGTTTCGTGGCATCGCTTATAGGAAGTTTATTAAGCCTTGCTTCCCTATAGACTTTTGCCATCTCTCGTCTGACATCCTCGCTGGTAGCTAAATTGATTCTAGGGGTAGGGGAATCATGAACCTCAATTGGCTCAAAGACTTCCAAAGAATTTTCTGTGCTAATTTTCAAAGGCTTATCTTTCCTAGAATCAGTTATGGGATGGTATATCTACAAAGGAGTGCATATTTGCTACATGGGTCAATAAATTATCCAAAGAATGCTTTATTAAATTAACCATATGAATTGATTGAGGATTTATCTAATTTTTATAAATTTCATAAGTGTGGATATTGCACCTTGAATAATGCTCAATGTGCTAATTCAACACTTAGTTTTCGTGATCTAGGTGTTATTTCTTCACTTATTAGATGCTGATTTAGCACCTTAACTTTTTTCTTTGGCTTCTCTATTTTTCTAATTTCAGCCTGAGCTTCTGACTTTGTTTTAAATTTTAGGTATAGATGATCTGCTTTTCGTGCTGATAATCTCCATTTAGGTTGCTCATACATATCTTGATCCGTAAATCGGTAAAGGTTAGGTGACTTCCCTCCATTACAAATTCCACCCTGATGAGTGATTTCAATGAAGCCTAATACTATTAATTCATTTCTTGCCCTCATTACAGTATGTCTGGATTGTAGTATCCCCTTAGATTCGTACATTTAAGAAGTTGAGTTTTCTGTTGTTTATGGCAGTATTTACAACAGGAGAATCAATATGAAGAAGTCACGATTTACAGAGACCCAAATCGTCGGGATTTTGA
>NZ_JACVPL010000001.1 GCF_018881925.1 Polynucleobacter sp. Latsch14-2
TGGTCGACTTATGCCGATCCATCAGTTGGGCTATTTGAGTTTGGGTTTTTCCGTCTTTCATGAGGATATAAATCTGATATCGTTCAGTTTGGCTAAGGTGTTGATAGGTCATGGCTACTTTGACTTGGAGGTCTAGAAGCTTTGGATACTAAAACATCCTTAGCCTCCTTACCTAGTTGTTCAAAGTTGCACTTCGTGGTTGAATCCACCTCTTATTAACGTTAGCAGTACGCAAAACAATGCTGTACGCACTTACACGTCGTCTGTCTGCGCCAAACACGCATTTAACAATTTTGTGTAGTGTGTGTGACTTTTTATTAACAGCTACGTTATGAAGCGTCATATAGTCGTCTAACTGTGTACGTAGCGTTTTAGCATTTTCTGTAGCTTCACACATTTCTTCATACTTTGCGTAGCATTTAGCCAAAATTGCGTATAACAAGTCATTGCTATTCTTAAACGCATTGTCTGCCCATACCTCTTGCTCGTTTTTAAGCAATTCAATAAAAGACAGCGAATTAGTTGTTAACATTGCTTTAGCGTTGTCGTTTGTAAACGACTCTGCGTTAGCAGTTACAACAGCGTTGTTAGCAATAGTGTTTACAGCAGTAGTTACAGTAGTTTGTGTCATTTTTAATACCTTTCAATTTAAGTTAGATTTATGATTAGTGTTAACAAATAAACCTCACTAACCATAAGTAATACTTTACTCTTCTGCGTCACTTTTCTCACTTCAAAAGCAATTGATAACTATTTGGATGTTAATAAATGAAGGTACATTTTTCAGCGCAGCACCCTACTTTTGGCACTAAGCACAAGCCAAAGTCACCCACATACCAACAGCGCAGTCCGTACTATTGGTGGTGGGCTTTTTTACGCCTAAATGAGGACTACATTAAGTGTTGTGAATTAGGCGGTAAGGGCAAGTTGGCAGAGTTATATAAAGACTTTGGCGACGTTAGGGGTGACAGTTTTAAGCAGTGGTGGAATGACAAAGCCGTTGCGTTGTTTGCGGAAAAGCCACTGCCACAAAGCCTCACTAAGTTAACTAACAAAATAGAGTGGGACGATACGTGGGGTGATAGCGTAATGGTTGTAGCTGTGCCAATGAGTATGAGTAAACGCTATATCTACAGTAAGTTTATGGACTTAGTTAAAAAACACCACACAGCAGAAAGAGGACGTACAGCAGAGCAGTGGGCTAAAAGTACAGCCAAGTACCCCATTAACCGCAACCACACGATAGATAACTTACGCACAACGTTTACTGTGTATGAAGCGTATGTTGCTAATAGCCAGTTACCAAAAGCGGAGAAATTAACTGTGTGGCAGTTGGGCGATAAGTTGCGGATAGTTAAATCAGCAGAAAAGTCCAAATATGGGGAAGAAGGACGTACAGAAATTGAGAGGCGCAATATATTGGCTGCGTCCGTTAGCCGTTACGTTAAGCAAGCCAAACAAATCATTGCTGCTACAGCAGAGGGCAAATTCCCCGCATAAAGAGTCGTTTTGAAACGTCACTTACGTAAACCAAACGTTTTGCGGCGTTTTTAACAACGTGCGGTGTGCTACGTGTACGCAAGCTACTTTTAGGCAGATTTTGGTATGGTAGTTGGGTAGTTTTAAGCACAATGACAGACAGAATTAGTCTACAGCCCGCAAATTAGGCTCTGGTTTAACAGTTTGCGTATAATAGACAGTCTTAAATGGCCTGGTAGCTCAGTCGGTAGAGCAGAGGATTGAAAATCCTTGTGTCGGTGGTTCGATTCCGCCCCGGGCCACCAAGAAACAAATAATGCCTTGCTTTGTGCGGGGCATTTTTTTGGTCGGGCGTAAAATGGCCAATGTTGTATTTTATATTGAGGTTCTTTAGCTCACTGCCATTGGCGGCCATTCAGATGGCTGGGGCTTGTATAGGACTATTGATTTATTTGTGCTCCCCTCGGTACCGGACGCGCTTATATAAAAATCATCAGAGCGCAGCCCATTATTCGGGATTCAAATCAACCCCGTGGAGGGCGGCTGCCGAATCTGGAATGATGTTTGCTGACACATTATGGATTTGGAGGCATCCAAAATCCTCCATTGATAAAGTAACTATTGAAAACTTGGATCAAGTTGTTGAGCTATCCAAAAATGGAAAAGGTCTAATTGTGCTTGCTTCACATTTAGGAGGCTTTGAAATAGTGCCTCGTATTTTTGCTGAACATACAAGAGCAACAGTAATGTATAGGCCAGCCCGAAAGGGGTGGGTGAATAAGTTAATGCTTAAATCTCGCCAGCATTCTCAAATGGTATTTGTTGAGGCAAACATTGGTGGAGTACGTCAAATTAAGCGTGCCTTAGTAAGGGGTGAGGTAGTTGGACTATTAGCAGACCAGGTTCCTAGTGTTGGCGATGGGGTGTGGGCTAAATTTTTTAATCAATACGCCTATACAACTTCATTTCCAATTAAATTGGCTCGCCAAGTAAATGTAGCAATCCTTTTTGTTAGCGCAGAAAGACTGGGATTGGGAAAGGGCTGGCTCATTAAGAGCCAATTGATGAATGAGGCATTTCCCGATTGTCTAGTCGATGCCTGTACACAAATGAACCGTTATTTTGAAGAGATGATACTTTCTAAGCCATATCAATATATGTGGTCTTACAACCGCTACAAAAGACCAGCTGGAGCAGAATTGGCTCCCACAGAGTAAGGCATCCTAGGCCCCGGTCGATTCCGCCCCGGGCCACCAAGAAACACCAAAACCACCTTCGGGTGGTTTTTTTCGGGCTTGGCTGGTGTAGATGCCATTGGCCTTAGAGATTTCCATCTAGAATCGTCCTTTAAAAGGACAAACCAAGTAGACATCCCTTTGTCAGTCGATATCATATAAAACGACAAGGCTGCTTTCAGTTACATTAGTAAATACATGGGAACCAATCAAAAATCTTCTATAACTAAAACCACATTCATCGTGCCGGCCATGGACTGCCCATCGGAAGAGCAGATGATTCGCATGTCATTGGGTTCATTGTCAATACGCACAATGGAATTTGATATTTCTAATCGTAAATTAGTCATTTGCCATAGCGAAGAGCCTAATGCGGTTCTTGATAAATTAGTTCCTTTGGGTTTTGGAGCAAAGATTGAAAGCAACCAAGTATTAGAAGACTTTGAAATTAAGCCAATTCAATTAGATCCTGACAAAGATGCTCAAGAGCGAAAAGTCTTAATTTGGCTCTTGGCATTAAACGGATTGATGTTCTTTGTTGAGATCGTTGTTGGCTGGATTGCTCAATCAGCAGGGCTTATTGCTGATGCTTTGGATATGTTTGCCGATGCAGCAGTCTATATTGTGGCCTTATATGCTGTTGGTAAAGCCGCACAGCATAAGCTCAAAGCCGCTAAGTTGGCTGGCGTTGTTGAATTATTTTTAGCCGCTCTTGCTCTTTGGCGAACGGGCTATCAAATCTATATTGGTGCGATGCCTGAAGCCAATGCCATGATTTGGGTTTCATTGCTTGCTTTGGTGGTTAATGTCACTTGTCTATATCTAATATATAAACGCAAGAATGATGGCGCTCATATGCGAGCTGGTTTTATTTTTTCAGCCAATGATGTCTTGGCTAATCTAGGCGTCATTGTTGCTGGAGTATTGGTTGCTTGGCTTAATAACCCCACCCCCGATTGGATTATTGGTTTAGCAATTGGTTTCTTGGTATTAAGTGGTGCTATTCGGATATTGCGACTGAAGTAGAGTTGGGCATCCTCGGCCCTGGTTCGATTCCGCCCCGGGCCACCAAGATTCAAAAGGTACGTACCGGACACATGCTTTACGTCCGGTACCGACCACATGGTTTACACCTCCAGTAAGCCATCTTCGTACTTTCATTCCACGGCATAGTAAGGTCCCTCCTATGCCAAAAACTGTAAAGTATGTGTCCGGTATAAAGTGTTAACTATGTGTCGAGTCGTACACTCCGAACACGAGATGTGGCTCATCGATATATTCATCGACATGTTTGTCGATTATTTTTTTTGTTTTTTCAGTAATCATTTAATTTTCTATTCACCGCTTAATGGAGCAAAGCCAACTAAAAGACTCATGCCCGATGGTGCGCCAACTACGGACTCAACAACAAGGCTATCAGGAAAGTCTAGCTCCGTAATCATGTCATCAATGTCTAGTGATTCTTCTTCTCTAGGTTTGTAATAGCAGATCATGACCAATGATCCATCAATCTCTATCCCATAACCCTTTTGCTTTAATTGTTCCTGAACCCTATCTGATAAAAACTCATATCCTTCGGAGTGGGCAATAAATAAGGTGTGCTGACAGGGATTAATTGTGGATTCTTCTAATGCTTCTTCAGAAGGGATGACAAGTTGACCGCAAAATCCACAGCAGATTGGGAGATGGTAAAAAGCTGAGCGAGTATGAAATTGCATTTTATTTTTCATGGAAGCCTATTGGTAGTTTGATAAGGATTTTTTTAATTCATCTTTGACTCTTTTTCGAAGGCTCGCTGGAGCCATTATTTCGACTTCAGATCCATGCTTGAGAATCTCCATCACTAATTCAGGATCTTGGTTGTAGTCAAACTCTAAGATGTAATAGCCATCTTTGTCAAAACTACTAATTTGTTGTCCATGCCAAGTCTCCCCTGCTACCCAGCGTGCTCGCTCAGGTGTAAAGCGTAATTTAGCTCTTTGTGTGGCTTTGCCTGAAAATATTCCGTAACTCTCAGCAAAATTCTCATGGAGATCTTTTTCGGATGTTTCTTCAGCCTTCTTGTTAAGTAGTTCGGCTTTTCGAATCCCATCAATTGCAAAGCTTCTTAATCCCTTCCGCATATGGCAATAAGCATCTAAGTACCAGTTATCACGATAAAAAATTAAACGCTGTGGAGAAACTTCTCGACTAGTTGTTTCATTTGCGCCTTTTGAATAGTACTCAATTTGTAATCGTTGGCGCTTAAGTAGGGCGTTACCAACTTCTTCAAAGTTTTCTAAAGAATTCTTACGGGCTGACATTCCAAAGACTTTGATTCGCTTACGTAGTTCTTTTGCCGATACTTCGGACTGCCCCAAGATGCCATCAATAATTTCGACTAAGGGGTCTATGTGAGAGCTAATTAAGCCTCCTTGATCCAAGTTATCCAGGAGATGTTGCATGAGAACTAGGGCAGTGGCTTCTTTTTCGGAAAACCAAAGCCCAGGGAGCTCGATCTTCTCTCCAGCATTGGGCTTATCAAAGCGATAGCCACCTTCAGCACGGTCAAATACGATAGAGGCATTCATGCGATCTCGGAGGTACTCTAAATCACGCTTAAAGGTCGCTTTAGAGATTTCAAGCTCATACAGAAACTCTTGGATTGGGACGCATTTACGTGCCTGAATCATGTATTTGATGCGATGGAGCCGCTCTAGGTCGCTCATTGCTTATTCCTCGAAATAATCACTATTTCTATAACTATAGGCCATTACTAGCTCATTTTGTGAGCTAGTAACTAATTAATCTGACTACAACTTGAAAGGGGTGTGAAATGATCAAATTAATAGGGCTTTTCTTTATGTTCTTGAGTTGGATGGCTCAGTCTGCTGGCGGCTTTGACATTAAGTTATGTCTTGGGTTCTTATTTGGTTTATTTTTGGTATGCAGCCAAGGGTTGTTTGGTCATCTAATGTTTTTGGAAAGAGAAAAAGCTAGAGCTCACTATAGGAGGAGAAGATGACAAAACTCAACTGTGCGGTTGGAGATATCGCAATAACAGTCAATTGCCACAATCCTGAAAACCATGGAAATATTGTGTCAGTTAAATCCGCATATGGAATGCAGGGTTGGGGTAAGGGCGAACCAGAATTTACTTGGGAATGTGAAATTCTTTCAAGCGGGTGGCTTGTCTATGACATCGATGGATACATCACTACATCAAAGGAGGGGCTTATTCCCGATCATTGTTTAAGACCCATCACCCCGCCAAAAAATTATTTAATGGATCAGTTAGCCAAAAGTGAACAAATGAATATTGATTTATATGAAACCGAAACCATTTAAGTTAAGAATGAGGTGCTATAAGCCAATTGGTAATAGCGTTAATTTCGCGAATATTGATGCCGGTATTAGAGTTACAGCGAATTAATTGAGGGCATGTTGAAGGAAACTCCCAATAAGAGTCATCCAGCGCCCTCCAATCAGCAATATCTTTTTGGGTGGCTAAGTAATTAACAATTTCGTTGTAGCGTGGGTGCTTGCCCATTACAGCAGGCCCAGTCACATCAACAATCTTTTTGGAAATCTCGCTAGGCAACTTTTCCTTTAGTTCTTTCATGGAGTGCGTAAAGCGCCAGGAGGATGAAATAACGATAGGTATATCTATATCGTATAGAGCCATCGATAAAAGGGACGCTTTAGAAAACAAAGGATCTGTACCAAGACTTGATGGGTGCAAGACACCATCAAAATCAAGAAATAGTATTTTCATATGCCTTAGATGTTATTCATAAAGCTACTTCTAACGTATTGAGAATCAGTAGATAAATTAGATAATTCACAGACTTTATGAATTTTGCTAAAACCAATTGATCGAGCATTAACGCGGATAGGTGTAGAGGTGGGTTCAATTGGTTCGTCAATTAGAGATCCTTTAGCAAAGTGCTCGCTCAATAGATACATCTTAGTGACAGTAACAGTTTGATTAAAGCAGTCTATAGTTTCATAAGATACTTGGGATTTATAGCTGATACTTTTATCGCTGTCGTCATCAAACTGGGGCTTAAAGTAATTTCTCATTGTTACTATGTCTATTGTCGAGTCTAAATTTTTTTCTATTTTTTTAGGTTCAATATATTCAGAAAAGTTATCTGAATAGGCTACTTTTTGCCACGCGCCAGAAAACAAGTTGGGCTTTTTAACGTAGACCAAATCTGGATCTGACGGATCGATAACTTGAAGTGCCAAATACCCTGCAAGGGGAGTTATTAAGATTGTGGCTAAGGTAATGTATAGCGTTTTCTTCACAATCAACCCCTATTGATGACTTCACCAAGCAATCGCCTTGAATGACCATACTCTTCTCGTATTAATGCAATGCAGCGATTATTTACTACGTTGTTAATTAGCTCCGCATCGCTTTCACATAAAAAAACTTCTTTTTGACAATCTAAGCAAAAGCGAACTCGACCGTCGGTACCTGTAGGCGTCATAGCGTCCCAGTTCGCTTTACAGCGAAAAGCGAAGGTACAGTTTCTGATGGTTATGTTGTTCATGATTTCTGGTCCTTATAAGATTTCTAACCAGCCATGCTTACAAGATTTACATTGGCGATTAGGTAAGGTTTTAGGGGGCTTGGGGGCGTCGAGCTCTAGTTGCAAGTGTGGCTTATGGCTTAAGACAATAATTTGTCTTTTTCCGCACTTGGGGCAGAAGAGCTCTTCATCTCTCGACTTAGCTTTTTCGCTAAGAAAAAGAGCTTCTGTACTCATGCTCCCAATCCAGTCTGGGACTGGTGCCCACTGACAGGTAATGGAGAATGAGTCAATCTTTAACTTATTCCCTAAAAAAGAAATAGTGACTGTCTTGCCTGTTGGCTTGACTTTTAAAAAGGTAAGGATCATCCCAAAGTCTGTGCTGACATAACCATGCCAATCCGCTTGTTCAACGACGCAGCGTGTCTGTACACCATGACTGCTAAAGACGGCTTCACCAAATAAAAAAGAAATATAAAAGTCATCTTCAATAATTCTTTTAGAAATGCCAACAAGAGTTGTTTTCCTACGCCGAGGTGCAACAGGCTTGAGCCTGGCTAAAGCTGCCAGAAACTCATTTGTGTCAATGACTAATTTTCCAGACATGGCCTAGTGAACAGCCGTCTCAGTAGGTTTTTCGCCATCAAACAATTTATGAACTAAGTATTCTTTTTTATCAGTGGCTTTAATGAGGTAGTCATCAAAAGCATCTGGTCGATTGTCTTTATTCTCATTGTGTAAAAAGCACAAGCTGTAGGCCAAATTATCCGCATCATCACCATGAACTAAATAGGTTTCTGATTCGATGTGATCTACCACTCTCATTCCCCGGATGAATTCGGGTATATCTTTATCAGCAAAATTAATATCTAATTTATCAACATCAAACCGCTTACTGCGGTAGATATTCCAGATATTAAATCGATAGCCTTCAATATAAGTGTAGTCACGCATACTCAATTCCTTTTTTATGAATTAATCTTGATGTAATTTTTTAGAAAGTCTTTTCGGGAATAAATGATGTAGGCCATTTCCCCTCGAATTTCATCAATACAAATCGCTTTAGAAAAAAACCGATCCATCGTTTTTAGTCTTGGTAAGCCAATTATTTTTGAAGCATCAATCATGCTTTGAAGTAAAAATGGGTCAGGTCTCAGTGACATGAGACAAATTACGAGAATGCTGGAAATAATCATCGCTTAGCCGGCGTATAACCTATACGGTTACCACTGTTATCAAAATAGTTCGTTACACCACTTGGCGCCTTAACTTCATATCCAAGACGATTCCCGGTGTTGTCATAAACCCCATTTTTTGCACTGGCGTTATATGCGCTGTTGTCCATGTTGTATGGGCTATTGCGCATGTTATATGGGGAATTCTCCATGTTATATGGACTGTTTTGCATGTTGTAAGGCGAGTTATCCAAGTTTGTTACTTGTGCAAAGCTCTTTTGTGCATATAGAGCGGCTTGGGCCAGCAAGAACAAGGTAATTAGAAATTTCATGACCACCCCCTTTAAGTTATTGGAATGGTCAGAATACAAATCCAAAGGCTCACCAGATGAGCCCAAAGACTAATAATGTCCTTTTAAAGGACAAAATTTGTTACCGACAGTTTGATTGCTCTCGCATATTCGGAGCAAAATGGTAGAAATTGAACTTAAAAGGTATCAAATTGCAAAGAATACCCAACCCCGTATCTGACTTAGACATAATTTTGCGTGTCTATAGAGAAATTTACGAAGTCCTTGGCCAGCATCGCAGTTTTGGCTTGGATGATATTTCTAAGGCTATGATTTCGAGGAATAACGTCACATCCCAAGGCGCTATTGGTAAGGAGGCTCTTTTAAGGTCTACTCGAGAAGATCGCAGTCGAGATCCAATCTATAACCAATCTAAGATGTATGCTGAAATTTTCAGAACTTTTGGCTGGATGCAGTCCACTTCAAGTAAGCTAACTTATGAGTTTTCATTGCTAGGCGAATATGTTGCTCTGGCAAAAAATCCCGCCGCTATATTAAAAGAGTGCTTACTTGGCATTGCCTACCCTAATGAGGTTTTAGGAGTGCAAAGCGAACAGACGGTCAGAGTTATTGCTGGAATAGTTCTAGCAATGGATGGGCTTGGAACAATTACAAGGGATGAGGTAATGGCCGGCCCTATGAGTATTGCGGATGATAGTGATCCCAAAGCGTTTAAACAAATGGTTTTAGAGATTGCCGATTGCAGGAAAACCGCTGGCGCCCTGAATACTAGGATTGATGAGATATCAAGGCGAAGAAAAATTTCTAGAAGTCCAACCATGGAAAACTATACTCGTATACCAATGGCCTCTTTACTTTGGTCAGGCTGGGGCGAAAAAATCGGCCGTAAGGCAATACACATTACAGATGCAGGACGTCTAACAGCAAAGCGTTTACGGTTATCCGCAGACTATCGATTGAACAGTTTTAATGCCCTATCGGATGAAATCAAACCAAGTTTTATTAGGTGGACATTTTATTCAATGCTTAGAAGGGCGGGCTTTAATCTTGATCCAGTGATGGAGCTGTTTGAGTTTTCTAAAAAGGAGTTAGAAAGCCACAACATTTCAACTAAACAAGATATATTTTTCTCTCCATTTCAGCAATTGTCCCAAGATACGCTGGCCAAATGGGTCCCAGAATTAATTCGAGATTTTAAAGATGGTAGTTTTGTAGATGACCTAGGACATGTGCCTGCTCTTGCTCCTGCGGCTGAAAGAGAAAGGCCTAAATTAATTTTTTCGATTACTGATCAAGATATTGAGGCGTCTGGAACATTTGCAAATTTAAAGAATCAAATACAAGAGATGCTGGCAATATCAGGAAATATTGACGATGCCGTAAGTATGCTTTTTAAAAAATTCAGCGGAGAAAATAAAGATATTTTCTACCCACTAGTTGCTAATTTATTTTCAGTTCTTGGGTTAGATTGTCGGGTATCTCGTGGAGGCCAAAATTATGAAAGGGCCGATGCAATAATTTTAGATAAAGAGAAAAGCATTCCCATAGAAATTAAGTCTCCCGGAGAAGAAACCGAAATTTCAGTCAAAGGAGTGCGTCAGGCATTAGAAAATAAAATTATCTTTCTATCACGTAAAAGCTATCCAACAGATCGAGAGACTACATCATTAGTGGTGGGTTTTAATCCGCCAAATGATAGATCTGAGGTTCACGAGCTTATAGATGATATTTGGAATGCATTTGATATTAGAGTAGGTGTTGTGGATTTTAGGTCGTTACTCATGATGGCGGTGAGCGCTATTTCTTCTGGAAAAAAGATTGATATTAAAAATCTTGGATTGCTGAAAGGGGTCATCAGTGTCTAAATTTTTGACTCAGCAAGAATCAACACGAACAGGGAGATATTTAGCCGAAGGGTTGAAGCCCATTAAAATTACATATGCACCTGGCGCCTTATCAAGCATATTATTTAAAGGTGGATTGGAGCGGGAGGCTACATGTCTAAGGTGTGCAGATACTCCATGTGCTTTATTTAGCGAGGAAGAAGTGGCCCCCAATGGTTTAGAAGGCTTCCCCGCCGATAAAAGTTTGAATGTTTGTGCAATAAATGCCATTAATATTGATTCTGTGAGTGGGGCGCCATCAATAAATTCGGAGCTATGTTTTTTGTGCGGCGTTTGTGCTTCAAGATGTCCGACCGGCGCTATTACCCTTTCTGCAGCTGGCGGAGCTGCTGTTAATGATAGCCTGGCCGAGGGTTATATCGAGAGCGTTATAAAAAATGAAAAAAGAGAAAACGATACGCGTGAGCTTTTTGTGGGCATACAAAAAGAGGGGTTGGCTTTAATTGAGTCCGACCAACTTGTGCAGCATATATTTAAAAGAATGCTCGACTCTTGGAGGGTTGCTGGCGATCGATTCCCCAATTTTCTTGCTAGAAACCTTTTAATTGGCGCAGGACTAAATGCCTCAGTATCTAGGAAAGGAAATAATCATATGCGTATGGATATCATTCTTTCCGGAAAAGATATTAAAGGGATCGCCGAAGTTGAGTTTGGCCAGGAGGCCGTGTTAGATGCGCCGCGAGATATTCTAGATGCCCTAGCAATACTAATAGCTCGTTATGATTGGTCTGCACAAGATATTAAGGCGCTAATTATTTCTGATGTTTTGCCGAATAAGCGATCTGAGTATTGGCACATTATTCAGGATATTAAGAATGTCTTGAACATAAAGGTTGGTACCGTAACTATTTTTACATTAATGCTCGCCAATTGGATGCATATTCCAGTCGAGCTTAATGATGCCGATGATTTTTATATCGATAGAGAAACTGGTTCATACAGAGCCGCAGTGCTTGAGAAGTTTATTGGCCGCCCTTTAAATCTAGAGAATTCTGCTCATCCTCAGATAGATTTTCTGAAATAGTGTTTTTTAAATCCTCACTTTCAGCATATTTAATGCTGCTAAGTCTAGATGTCGCTATCTCTATGTATGCTGGATTTAATTCGAATCCAATAAAGTGACGTCCATTAAATTTTGAGGCAACACACTCCGATCCGCTTCCTGCGAATGGAATCAGTATGATTTCATCCTTGTTAGAGAAATGCTTAACTATTCTGTTGGATATAGAAAGAGGTTTTTGAGTTGGATGATCTACCTTTTCATCTTTGAATCTTCTGCCTGCTAATACGGGGAAGCTCCATACATCCCCAGCCATTCTTCCTTCGGGGTTTGGCTGCCATACTTTGCCATTTTTAGTAATTTTGTGTTTTAGCCTCTCAGTACTTTTATAAGGCTCTCTAATTGGGTGGTATGTGAATTCCTTCCCCTTAGAAAACCACAATAAAGGCTCATAGTGGGCTGAGAGAGTTTTTGTATAGCCAGAAAAGCCATTTTCATAGTGCCAAATAATCTGCCTACGATAATCGAGGCCAATTTCATACATATGACATTGGAGCCAGCACAAATGATGGTGAATGCCATATACAAAAATACTTCCGCCCGGCTTCAAAACTCGCTTGCATTCATTGAGCCATTCTTTAGACCAGCTTAGCCATTCAAGCTTTTTTGATGCCTCTTTCCATTCTCCAAAATCTTTGTTTAGATTATAAGGAGGGTCAGCAATTACTAAATCTATGGAGTTATCTGGAATTTTCTTAATTCCAATAATGCAATCCCCATTAGTAATCTGATTTAAATATTTTTTTTGGATCATTTTTACTTAAGACTTTTTAACATTTTGTAATATCACCAAATATTGATGATGAATATTTGGGACATAAGCGTATGGATACCCATAAGGGAAAATGCGTTTATGGCGTTGATACAAAACTGTGATTCCGCGCAATTCAAGTTGGTATTTTGAAAGGGCATTTGCGATATCAGCATGAAACATAACGAAGCGTGATTTATCTCGGAAGTCGCTAACAATTACCACCATATGTTTTTTAGGCTTTAGAGCTTTGCTTGCTCCCCCTAAGATTTTTGCCAGCTCTTCCAAAAAGTCGTCATATTTTTCGATATTGCCGAGATCTCGTTTGTCATCACTATATTTGGTATCTAAATCTTGCTCTACCCTTTCTTGTTTTGCTTTATGGTCAACCTTATGGAGAATGTTCCAATATGGTGGGCTTGTGACAATTAAATCTAAAGAATTTTCATCAAGCTTTTTTATAAGTAATCTTGCGTCGCCAACTTTCACATCTTGTTTCTCAATCGCGCTTGGTTCTCCAGGGACCTCTAGCGCTAACCTCTTTTTTGTAAGGGCTACATATTTAGGATTTAGCTCAAAGCCAATTCCTTTTCTTCCCTCGATAGCACAAGCCTTAAGAGTTGACCCTACGCCGGCAAAAGGATCTAAAACAGTTTCACCTTTTTTTGTAAAGAAGCGCACAAGTCTACTGACATCCGTAAAAGAAAAAGGCGCAGGGTGTTGGCGTTCAATTTGGGCATCTGGATGATTCGCTCCAAGTCCTCGTTGGTTCCATACTGAAATTGTTTCAGGGAGCCATTCAGTAGAAGTTAGATCATTTAAGGCGTTACGGGGGTCTACTGTTTTAGGAAGCTTAATTTCAGCATCATCATTTGCTTCAGGCTTTGGCACTTTTCTTTTGGCCTTAGACTTAATAATTTCATCAGCAGGCTCATTAACAATTTTTTTTGTTTTAGTCATTTTTATCTTTTAAAGTTTTTGTGTTGCTATTTGCATTCTTTCGCCAATGTTGAATAACTTGATTTAGCTCTTGTTCATCCAGCATGCAAAGCAAATCAAGCACTGCTCTCATTCCTGTGGGGGAGTTTGTGCCTCGGAGGTACTCCAAATAAGTTCTGCTAGATATGCCAAGTCGTTCGGCCATTGCCGCCTGACTAATTCTTAAGCGTTCTTTAGCCTCTATGCGGTGATGTATTTCGCGTAGAAGGCCATTTAAAGGAATACAGTTATTTTTACTATTCATACATAATATTGCTAATAATGTACATATAATAGCATAACTTATTAAACCAAAGGGACCCTTAAAACTTTAATTTACGAAGTGGAAAATCTGGGGTTGCTGATCAAAAATTTAGAAACTAAACTAATTTAGATAAGATAAAACTCATAAAGTGAGCCAGTGAACAAAAGTTCAATTACTAAGCTATATGACCTAGAACTAATCCCCTCACCCCAGCCGGAATTCCAACCCACAGCCCTAAGCCAGCTCAAATATGCAGAGCCCACAGAGCTTTATCTGCGTGATGGCGAAGTGGTTATCCACCGCAGACCCGGAAGTCCACTTTGGCATTGCCGTTTTAGATTGCAAGATGGCTCATGGCATCGTCAGACTACCCGCCAAGCCAGTATTGAACACGCAGTACGAATGGCTTGCGATCTTTACGATGAAACCAGATTTCGCCAAAGACTGGGGCTTGCACAAAAGTCACCCACGTTTGCAGAAATTGCACACGCCACTCTCTACTCAATGCGGCAAGACTTGGATGTGGGAATAGGAAAAAGTGTCTACGGTAGCTACATCACCTGTATTGAGAAATACTTTCTACCTTACTTTGGTGACAAAAGACTAGAAGAGATAACCTACACAGATGTGCATGAGTTTGAGGTTTGGCGAAATAGACAAATGAACAAGGTGCCCAGAGCCAGCACCTTAATGAACTTTGCCAGTGCTTGGACTAAGTTACAGCTCGTAGCGATTAGCAAGGGCTGGATCAGCGAACGAGTAGCTATTCCCAAACTCACAGCTAGAGGGCAGAAAGGTAAAACCCGCCCAGCATTTACACGTGAAGAGGTTGATCGCTTGTTGGAGTTTATGGAGCCATGGATTAAGCAAGGCAGATTAGAGATTGAGCATGAGACTCGCCCTTTACTACGTGACTATATAGAGATGCTTTTATATACAGGCATGCGCCATGGCACTGAGGCACTGAATATCTGCTGGAACAATATTGAGTGGCATACACAAGGTGATAAGAAATATCTACGTATATGGGTAGATGGTAAGACTGGCGGGCGTTGGCTTATTGCTAAACATAAAGCAGTAGATGTGCTCAAACGGTTACACAGTAGGCAAAGGGCTGTGTGGGATATTCCATTTGATCGCCTATTTGAGACTCGTTGTCCAGAGAGAATCTTTGTATTTGCTAATGGTCATCAGCCTATGCGTATTGATGGAGCGTTCAAGCGATTGATGCGGGATAGTGGTTTGGGATTGAGCCACGATGGACAGATGCGTACCTTGTATTCACTTAGACATACCTACGCCACCTTAGAGCTACTTGAGAACAAGACTGATATACATACGCTATCTAAGCAGATGGGAAATAGTGCCGCCATGATTGATCGTCATTACAGCAAGTTGACGGCAACGATGGCGGCGGATAGGTTGGCTTGAGTACCAAGCGCCTTTTTAAAGGACGCTTGGTATTTTGACTAGTCATTTTTTACTTCCACTTAATATTTACTAGGCCGGTTCTAGCAAATCTTCTTTAACGCTGTTAATGCTGATCTTGTAATCAACTACATCACTATCATTTATAGCATCAAAGATTTCTGCATAAGCATCATCTTTAGCTTGTCTTGATGAGGGTGACATAACTAAAAGATCATAGGTGGCGTACAACTTAGCCTGAACGCGATAGTATTTCATTTCAATTCCTTTATATTTAGGTAATAACAAAACAAGTGTCCGGATTCCGGACGCTTAAATGAGCATGACAATTAAGTACTTTCAACAGTCTCTGTAGTTTTGTCCGTGATCATTTTTAATTGCCCCCAAATTTTTTGTAAAACATCAGGAACCAATTTGAGTTCTACCAACTTACTTCGATATGCAAACAATTTTTCTTTTAACACCTCATTAGTATCATGGATGTCTCGAGTTATATGTTTGATAAAGTTTCGCTCTTGCTTTTCGCCTAAGTTATGGGCACTACAGATTTTATAGACCTGCTCTTTCTTATCAAACAAAGTTAAGAAGACTGTGAATTTTGCTCGATTACAGTCAATCTCATCAGAATTTTGAATTACTTTGATTGGGGTTGAAAAGCTAGATTTGTTTGCCCAATGACGAATCTCAAACAGCTCTTGAAAATAAGAAGTTCGAAATTCGCGCTCTTTCTCCCCAAGTTTTTTTGCTACCAATTCACTTTCAGTGGAATAGATTGCACTGACGCCGCCACGAAGTTTGATATAGCTAGGGAGGTCTTTTGGCGTTAGATTCTCACGCATGGCCACTTCTAAAACACGACAGTATTCAGATGCGCGGCGGCGATCAGCACCAATAATGGTTTTTATAATAACCATCAAGTCCGATGTGTTGGATTGAATCTTTACCCCTTTATCCATTAGATTCGAAATCATGGCCGTCTTAATATGTTGCTTATATTCGGACAGCTGAACTCTAAGCACAAAAGCGTAAATATCAGCTAAAGATTGATACAAAGTATCATGAGCCGCAGAAATCAGATCATAAAATTTGTTATGTTCAGACGTCAGTTTTAAACACTCATTTAGTGCTAACTCAATAGCAGTATCTTTTGCTTCCACCATCTCTGGAGTGATCGACTCTGCTGCACTTTTAGACATTGAGTCAAACATTTGATTCAGATCATTCCAGGGATCTGGTGATGAAGAGCTAATTTTGACCTTCGGATGGTCAAGCAATGAATGGCTTACGGCCGAATCATTTTTTACATTTTCTAAAACAGTTTCCATTTCAATACTCCTTCTATATATCAGCACAGCGGGTTATGGCGAAAGTGCCTAAATTGAAGTGCCGGGCTGATAGGAAGGCATTTGATCAAAGCAAATTTAAAAAAAACTTATACTAAATACCATACCATTTATTTTGTATAATAAAATAATAATGAGTATTAAAAAAATACCTCAACACATCGATGGAAATCCCACGGAGCTCCACCTTTTATTTTTTCAGTACTTAACTTTGAGCCCAAGTTATTTGATGGCATATAGACATTTGTTTTTGCTTGAAAATATTCCAAAGACTCAAATACCTACTGAATTTGATAGTGTGATCAATCTATGCAAAAGAGCAGGGGATATTTACAACATCTCCTTTGATCAATGGTGGAAAAAAAGAGGTATCAAACTTCTCGCGCCAACAAGAAAACAAAATGTTGTTCCTTTTAAGCTTGATTTGACTCTGTCAAAAAAAGAAATCTTGAAGAAAGTAGAGGATCACTTAAATAAATTACAAGAAACGCCAAATGACCCATTCAGTGAGCCAATTTATTTTTTAACTAATAAAATAAGGACAGATACTCTACAGAATAGATATGATCTAGTTCACTCTAAGGCGTATTCAAGAGTAAACATCAGCGATGAAGGCCCACCTCGGCTACCAAAAGAACCTTATTGGAAGATAGCAATTGCTTCCAATAACTTTATAGATAATTTAAGTTCTTTTGCGGCTGTAGAAGATATAAAGAAAGATCTAGAGAATAATCGAAAGAATAAAAAACAAATAGCCTACCTAACAATGCTTTATAGCAAAAATATTAAAGAGGCGCTTCTTATTGCTGAGAATGCAGCCAGAGGTCGATTTCCCTGCAAAGACCCAATTAAAAAATATCCAAAATTTGACTTCAACACTCTTGTAGATCGGCTGACTGATAATCTTATTGCTGAGATGAATGAATTTATGGCAAATGATGAAGTTGATCCTAATGCAAAGCTGTACCTTAAAAGCTATAAAAAGAAACTATCAAAAAGAGAAATTCTTCAGAAGATTGAGTTTTGGGCAGAAAAAAGAGCAAGACAAAAACTCAATAATCCCGACTATATTTAGACCAATTCAACTGCAGCCTTAAGTTGACTTGGATTGCTATACAGATAACTAGCTGTTGTACTGATATTTCTATGCCCAGCCAAACTCTTCAATATGTGAATTGCTGTGCCTTTATTGGCAAGCCCAGTTAAGAATGTGCGTCTACCGCTATGGCTACTGGCACCCTCTAGTCCTACAGAGCGGTATAGATAAAAGAAGTACTGGGTAAGCGAGTTAGCTGAGAACCCCGCTTGCTTCTGTGTGTAAAACAAGGGTTTGCTGACATCTTTGATTTTGATTACTTTGATGTACTGCGCCAGCTCCTTTTGCATCCGTTCATTTAAGTAAACAGTACGGGCATGCTTGCCCTTGGTTTGATCGGGCATTAAGCGTACTTCACCCTTAATAGTGCTGTCGCTGTTTAAAACGTCACTTATGCGTAGGGCAGCAACTTCACCTACTCGCATACCCGCGTAGTGTGTAAGTAGCAACATAGCCCTATTACGTGCGCTGTGCCTGCGTGTAGCAACGTGATCTAAAACTCTGCGTAGTTCTTGTGGATTTAAAACTCTAGCTTGTGACATACGTTCTCCTTAAAATATATTAAATACAGAGCTACAGTATGTTTTCATATGTTTGGTTTGAGCAACCGAAAATGGCTAAGAAAGAACCTTCCATAATTCAATGACTTAGCAATAAACATAATAGTTTTACAGATCTAATATGTTTTCGTGGCATTTTCGCCACGATCTTTCACGATGTATTTATCAGCCCTACAAGCTGTTTGATTTCGGGTTCTGCTATCTATGTACCAAATAGCTCAAGATCACTGCTTATACGAAGGATTTGAAAGCGAGCTTGCACTCGCTTGTGTTTCGCTTGTCGCTCACACATTTCTTTTTCTATAAATTTGTTTTGATTGATTTTCGCTAGATTCAACCTACACTGAGCCTTAAGCAACAGGCTCAGTTATAGAGAAGAAATACCGAAAATGACTTTCGCTGAGTTCTTCCTACACCACTTAGAGCACAACCCGATTGGGTAAGGGCGGTTTTGCTATCTCCTTTTACGTGCGGCCGTAAAACGCAACAATGACATAAGCATTAAGTGGCTACCGATGTCGTGTTCGCAAGTTGCTGTGTAAGCAGAGCTTGCTCGTGATCCTGTAGTTTTCACTACGATCTTTGTGCTAAAAATATTCTTGTATCAATTAGCTAGCAAGGCTAATGGCGTCCTGTAAAGGATAGTGATACTAAGCCTCTGCTACTGCCCAGAATTTCCATGACTGCGACTCTAAGTCCAGCTTTAGGGTGACATAACGACTGAGTGTCACTGCTCTTGTTTCAGTAGTAATTTATAAAGTTATTTAGCTAAACCTAATAAAAGAAGAACAAAACTGGCAAAGAACATTAGATCTCTGTGGCTTTTGGCAAAAAGAGGTTGTCCAACCAAAACTTCTGACAATAAATTAAGTGTGCCCATTTAACTTAAAGGAGAAAATGATGAGCACATTAAATAGTTTGAAAATGGTGAATTCCAAAAAGCCAACCAGTATTCCACCAGTACTGCATCGCCGTAATAAATTAGCAAACAAAGTATGGGAACAGCTACAACTAGCCAAAGCTAGCAAAGATGGTGGTACTTTTACTGTTAAGAAATTTAAGACAGTTAAAGACAGTGATGGTGCACGTAAAAACATTGAACATGAAAAGCGTATTCGACAATGGTGGTTTGTAGCTGCCGATGGCAAGGTTTGCTTAAACGTTCGCTATGGTGCCAAGATCATTGAATTTGCTAAGGGCAAAACTGCTGTTGAAGTGAATTCAGCAGACGAGCTAATTAAGGCATTGGAGATTATTAAGGTTGCCGTAGAAGCTGGGGAGTTAGATGCCCAGATTGAAGCAGCCAGTGGCGCAGTACGTGCTGGCTTTGGACGTTAAAACCCAGCGTCCGGAATCCGGACACTCACTCAAGGAAATTATGAAATGAGAACTTTTGAAGCGTATGTTCGCATTGAGTCTAGTGGTTACATTGTCAAGACAGTTATCAAGGCAGAGAACAGCCAGGCGGCCTATTTTTTATTACAAGGTCAATACGGCCAAAACAATGTCGTACACTCGCCACGCGAGATTTGAGTAAACCTAGGGGTGCCATGCTTGGCACCCCATAGTCGGGATTAGCTGATCCCGACGATCCAGCGAAGTCTAAGGCGAATGTCCTGCACCTGCTGGTGCGCTTTTGGACAGAGACGACCATCCTTGACAGCACCTGCTGGTGCGCCTTTGGAAAGGTTGGGTGGGCTGAAGTCCCATCGCACAGGCGGCTCTGCTGAGAAGGAGCCGAATGCGACATGATTTCAATATTGATTTCATGATCTCTCGCTAAATATATGAAAAGGAGATAGTCATGAAAATATATGAAATTGTGAGTGCTGATGAAAAGCTGGGGCTAGCCAAGCTGATCTTTAACAATACATTTAATCAGCTGGCTAATGAATTACCTCAAATGCCAAGGCCTGTAGCTAAGCCTATTGCAAAACCAATTGCCACAAAAACAAAGCCTCGAGCACCAAAACGAGCGCCAATGGCGCCCCCACCGAAGCCATTGCCTAAAGCTAAAGCAATACCAAAAACGCCAACTCAAATAAAACATCAACAGCAAAAGAGCCAGCAAGACTACGCTGATGCTGTTAAGAAGAGGTTTGATAAAGATACAGTTAAGATGCCCAAGTCTCTCCAGCCTCTGCCAGGCAATATTATTAGTCCCATTGGCGGGGGTGACGCTGAACTTAATAGGAAGTTGGATCTGGCTAGAAAAGACTATGAACTTCAAAACCGCGATAGCGAATCAAAACCGTGGTCTCCCCAGTGATATATACGATTTAAATTAAAGTTCTTATTCGGCTGACAGGTATAGCTAAGATGAATATCTGGCTTTCTTTGGCGTAAACTAAATCTTCATAAACCTTGCTGACCCTATGACATCTCCCGTCAAACAGTCTGAGAGAAAGGAAGAAATAAAATGAGTAACCCAATTGATTTGGATTTTAGACCCCAGAGTTATTTTTGGGCCAATCAAATGGGCATTCAGCTTTCATCAGAAATTAAAGGCGCGCAGAGAAAGGCTTTATATGATTCATCAGTAGCTGAGGGTGAGGTTAGTGATCTTGATGAGTTTCTTCAAAAGCCATCATTAAGTACTCAGGAACGCGATCTTATTGGAAAACTTCATCCTAGCTTTATGGGCGGAGAGTATTTGCCAGATAAGGGCAATGACGAGGTTGAAATAGCACGCATCACAATAAATTCAACTACGCAAGACGTCACTAGCGTCTATGCAAGTCTTAGAGAGAATCAGATTTATTACCGGGTAGTAGATGAATATGAAGGGGGAACTCTTTCAGAAGAAAGCGAATCGTTAACAAATACTCCTATGACGCTTGCGGAGATGACAGATTTTTTTCTAACCGCGTGGCCTTTACTTGAAGTACTCGAAATGAATTTCGGAGAAACTGATACTGATCCTGATGATATTAGGTACTTTGTCCTGGATGCAAGCTCTAGTTTTTATGCTCAATTTGGTGAGCTAATCCATTTAAAAGTTGATGAGTGGTTAGCAGAAAAAGGATTTCTAAAAAATAAAGAAATTATTGAGGAGTTGAGTGACGAGATTGAATCTCTTGAGGATCAGGACATTAAAGAATGGCTAGATAGATCCGATTGGCCAAGAAGCACTCTTCGAGATGCTTTGGGTCTGGGTGCTCGGGCAGAAAATTCACAAAGAAAGAAGGCTATTTTTCAGTACGCAAAAAGGTATATAGATAAAAATAAAGCGTTTCCAACCGGATCTCATATCATTGATGAAGTCGTGCCAACGCTTGGTGGAGATTTTTCAGGTATTCCCAGCAAATTTAATTTTGCTGTTATTTTTCCAGAAAAATAACCAAATGCTCTAAGGGTGGAAATTCAACCCAAAAAATTATGTCGTTTAAAACGACATTACGAGTAGCCATGGTGGGTGACCGACACATATTGGCTTTACTGTTTGCGCACAGTTTTTACACGCTATCGTAACTTTCTGAAAACGCTCAGGTTTTTTGCGCACGATTTTTCTCCGGGGGCGTAACCACTTGAAGTCAAAGCGAAAGCGGTCTATCGGAGGATATTTGAAAATCCTTGTGTCGGTGGTTCGATTCCGCCCCGGGCCACCAAGAATTCTCAAAACACGAGAAGTGGCTCATAGAATCCCTAGTGTTGGCCGCGGTCTGGCACCATTTCCCTAAGTCTTCCAATTTTACCCATGGCTCGAGATGTCGTTTTAAACGACAAACCAATTTGACATCCTTGTGGTGGTCAAGCGTCGATTTAAGCGACGCTCATTAGAACTCATACTCAACCTGCATACGTATTGTGTTTTTTGGGGATGCGGTAGTTGTTCCCCAAAGATAGGCAACGTTATACACAAGCGCCTCTTTTCGACCAAGTTTAGTTTTTCCAAATATAGCCGGTCCGACACTGGTTTGCTGTTGTTGATTAGTGTTCCAATTATTCAGTTGCCCAAGCCAAGAAAACAGTTGTGCTCCTAGCTGAAGCTCGGGTTGAAGGCGATACTTCACTTGTCCCTGATAGCCAAAATAGGTGCCTTGATTTTCGGTGCCAGTGTAATGACCTTGCATCAGTAGGTTTAAGTTTGCCTGCCACTTATTCCAGTCTTTTTGAAGCAAAAAACCATACTTAGCCTCATACCCTTCATTTCGATTTTGCGGGCGTTCTAATTCAATTAAGAACCCCACATCTACAAAATATTTTCCAGTCTCAGTCAGTTGAAATTTATTTTCCCACTCAACAGCATCAAATTGAGAGTTATTGCCATCCCAAGTATTCTTTCCATATATTTCGGTAAACCACCAAGAAGTGACACCATAGCCCAATCCGATAGAGGCACCTGATTGCCTAGAGTCTTCGCCGCTTCTGGGCTTTTGGGTGCCAAATTTCGTATCAATCTCTCGCTCGCCTTCTTCAACTCTTGGACTATAGATATAGTCAGCTGGCCCACTGAGATATTCGCCGGCATATGTAAATGTGGTGGTTAACAAAAAGAACAGTAGCGTGAAGCATCGAATCCGTATAAAGATAATCTTTTTCATTTAACGATCACCACGCCCTGAGCGGTTTCAGGGCTAAATTCACCCTCAAACTTGTAGCGTCCTGGTGAGAGTGGGCCAATATAAAAGGAGGCGCTACTGTTTGCTTTAATAAACACTTCTCGATTTAGATCATGACTTTCAAATTCTTCTGGAGTGTCATCTAAATTCTGTATCACCAGTCTTACTTTGGTATCTGCTGGGATTTCAATTTGGGCAGGTGAGAAGCGCCCCTTTTGAATCTTGATGGTGATTTCTGACTGGTTGGCGCTCACCAAGGTAGCGACCCCAATCAAGAGACAAAATAAGGCGTAAGCAATAGTGTTTTTCATAAAATGAGATCTTTATCAAATAAGAATGATTCTCATTGTATACCTTATTGAGAATCACTCTCATTTAATAAAAGTAGAGAACCATGCTGAGAGGGCCTGCTTTGATATGTTGGCCATCGGATTGGACATCCTCGGCCCTGGTCGATTCCGCCCCGGGCCACCAAGAAACACTAAAACCACCTTCGGGTGGTTTTTTCATTTGGTCGGGCGGATGAGATCCCGATGTATGAGGTCAAAAAAATGCCCGCATACCTCTGCGGGCAAAGATGTTTACTGCGAGAAAACTGTTCTTAATTCGAGCAAGCTTGGTTTAGGTAAGTAATTACACCATCTTTAGTAAAACCAATTTTCCCCATATCTAATGTTGAGGCACTTACAACGCCCACAAACAATCCAATAACAAACCCGACAACCAAATGTTTCATCCCCATTTTCTTCTCCCACAATTATGTTGTTAGCGGTGAGCCAATACTCTACTTATGCGTATGAGAAAAACTTGTCCTAAGTCAATTTTCTTGCCAAGAGTGGGTAGTACTTTAGTTCTAATGATGATTTTTAGTACTAAAAAACGCTATGAGGATTTCTATTATTGCGGTGCGTTAAAGAATATTTTTAATATCGACTAAGGATTTGACATCCTCGGCCCTGGTTCGATTCCGCCCCGGGCCACCAAGAAACACAATAGCCCACTTGTTGGGCTATTTTTATTAGAAGTCCTCAATGGCGCTTAGACCTTGTACCTAGCGTGTTTAGTTAAAGACCACGGCTCTAATCCGTCAATGAGGATTCAGCCACTCTGGTTCTAGACTGGGGTATCTGGTACATGAAATGTCCTTTAAAAGGACATTTCAATTAGACATCCCTGCGTCGCTCAAGCGTCGATTTAAGCGACGCTAAGGGTATGTACTCGTAATGTCGTTTTAAACGACAAAACAAGATTCCCAAGGAGTATCCTGAATAATTATAAATTTTGGATGGAATCCTTTGTACTTTACAGTAAAGGGAAAATTTATTTTTTCACTGCTATTTTCCTTGGGCTGGATGGGGTTTTCTTTTTGGTATTCCCAGCCTTGGTTTTCAGATCTAAGCAATGAAATAGGGACATTCCCCGCTTATTTCATCATTACTTTTATAGCCATTATTCCTGGCTTCATGAATGCCTTTGTAGCGATGGCGCTACTACTAGATCGTCGCCCTAAAGTCATTATTGATCAACACTACCCACCAGTCACAATATTAATCGCCGCCTATAACGAAGAGAATTCAATAGCCTCAACCTTGTCAGGAATTTTTCTACAAGACTACCAAGCAGACATTCGCATCATTGTGATTAATGATGGCTCCAGCGATAAGACTGTCGATTCTGTTAAAGCATTACAGTCGGCCCACCCAAATTTAGAGCTCATTGATTTAGGACATAACGGCGGCAAGGCATCGGCTCTAAATCATGGCTTGGCAAAATGCACAACGGACATCATTATTTCAATTGATGCGGATAGCTATATATTGAAAGATGGTGTTCGCCACTTGGTTGGTCGATATCTCTCTGATCCAATCAATACCAAAGCGGTTGCTGGTGAAATTCTCATTCGCAATTCACGAGAAAACTGGATCACTAAGGCGCAGGAGTGGGATTACTTTTTAGGCATTGCTACTATCAAGCGCATTCAGTCTTTATTTCAAGGTACTTTAGTTGCTCAAGGCGCATTCTCTTTATATGACCGCAAAACAGTCCTGGATTTGGGCGGTTGGCCAGAGATGGTCGGTGAAGATATCGTGCTGACTTGGAGAATTTTGTCCGCTGGTCATAGAGTAGGACATGCTGAGGATGCTTTAGCTTTTACGGACTGCCCCAATACCTTAAGTAAATTTATACGCCAAAGAAGACGCTGGTCGCGAGGATTGATAGAGGCTTTTAAAGATAATCCAATGATTCTTTTTAAGCCCAGGCTCTCTACGCTATATGTTTGGTGGAATACATTATTTCCGTTGATGGATATTGCTTTTACTTTTGGTTTCATCCCCGGATTAATCCTGGCTTGCTTTGGTATTTTTTGGATAGCAGGACCCATGACGCTATCACTATTACCAATGGCTTTTTTGCTGAATTGGCAAATGTATTTAAAAGGTAAGGCGATGTTTAATGATGAGCATCTGATAGTTAGAGCAAATATATTGGGTTTCTTGTCTTATGTTTTTGCCTATGGCTTAGTTCTTCAGCCTGCTTGTGTGTATGGATATTTTTCCGAGTTGTTTAATCTTCGTAAATCTTGGGGAACTAAATGAGAAAAATAGTGAACACCCTTCTCATATGCCCTTTTTTGTTTGTTTCTCTTTACGCTTACGGTGAAGAAGAGGCGCCATCTAAGATGGCAGTATCTGCTCCTAATGCCTATGTCGCTTCAGATAGCGAAGGCTTTTCAACCTACAAATACAATGCGGGATTTTTGCCTTTGTATGAGCATGGCGAAAAATATACAGGCATTAGCTATCAGCATAATTATTTCACCCAAGGTGGCTGGGATTCTTCAGCAGAGGTTTACACATTACTAACCAAAGCCATTAATCCAAGAACAGGCTTGGGTTACAACGCCAATATTGGCTATAACTTAGAGAATGGCCATAAATTAATTACTACTGATAGTAATTATGGATTTCGGGTAACGGACTCCACAAAAGCCGAAGTCATGGTTAATAGAGATAGAGTAGAGACGCAAAACTCTTTAAACAATGGAATCTATTACACCCTTGGTGGCGTGAGTGTTGAGCAACAAATTCTTGAGCGTTTATCGGCTGTTGTGATGGGCGCTAATATGTATTTCTCTGATACCAATACCAGGCCAATAGTCAAAGCAAAGCTCATATATGACTTGGTGCCAGATTATGGACTAACAGCACAACTGCGTTATCGCCAATATAGAGATACCAATACTAATGTTGCTAATAATTACTTCAATCCATCAACCTATAACGAGACGATGATTGCGTTTGGCGCAAGAAAAAGAATTGCGGGGTGGATGCTGAGCGGTACAGCAGGCGTTGGTCGCCAAACAGTTAATCAAGATCCAAGTACCACTACACAGCTTTATGAGTTCGCGGCTACGAGTCCAGTAGCTTCAAATGATTACTACTTTAAGACTCGGGCGGGTTACGGCAAAATGGCAGGATTTCTTGGGCCCAACTACTTTTATCGCTATGTAATGGAAGAATTAATCATTCCTTTTTAATATCATGCCCTCTTAAGGGGGGGGTAGAGGCACTCCAAAGGGCCACTCGATTTCGTCCTTGGTTTTTTGCTTGATACATTGCCAGGTCAGCCTCATTCATTAGTTCATTAAGTACTATGCCGCGCTCCACTAATGGATTCATATTGGGATCGAAAATCGTAACCCCGACACTAATGGTAATTTTTATAGATGTTGGAGAGCTTGTTTCATTTACCATATTCGCAATATTTTTACGCAAACGCTCAGCAAATTGAGTGGCGCCCTCGACACTTGTTTCTGGCAATAAAATCAAAAACTCTTCACCACCAATTCTGCCAATCGTATCGATAGAGCGAAGAGTATCTTTGGAGTGTTTGACTAGGCTAGTCAAGATTTCGTCACCTATACGATGCCCAAATTGATCATTTACATTTTTAAAATGATCAATATCCATCTCTAGTAAAGCAAAGCAATGCTTACTCCTACGCGAGCGATCAATCTCTTTAGAGATTCGATAAAGAATTTCAGTACGACTAAGACTGTTTGTCAGTGGATCTAATTGTGTAAATGCCTCTAGCGCAAAGAGGGCGCCATCAGTCTTATTGAGTAGCTTCTTTAAGCCTATTACCCCCAACAATAGAAACACAGAAATGAACAAAGAAAAAATAGCGTCTAGAAGATCATGGTGCCCGAATTCAAATATATGAAGTATCGGCGTTACTCTTCTGACAATCATCAGTCCAAGGCCGATAGCAAGAAAAAGCCAGGCCCAGCGAAACACTTTACTTGAGTGCTTAAAAAAAAGAATGCTGATGAATGTGGCAATAACTTGGCACAGTAATGACAAGCCGTAAAGGCTAATTGCTATATACAAGATGCGCCTCGAATCTCTTGATTGGGTTGAATCAATTAAGCCTATAAATCAGTAAAAAGTCTATAGATTTAAAAACTAATGGGTATACACTTGAACTAAAGGAATGGTGGTTTTATTGAATCTGCCAAATATATTGATGACAAATGATTTAAACAAAGAGCAGATAGTTAAGCAATCAGAGCTACGCTATAGGCGATTATTTGAGACTGCCCAAGATGGCATCTTGATACTTGATTTTCAAACAGGAGTCATTCAAGACGCCAATCCATTCATTACTAATTTACTTGGGTTTACAAGAGAAGAGCTCATCGGCAAAGAGCTTTGGGAAATTGGCGCAATGGTAGATAAAGCCGCGGCCTTAACGGCATTTACTGTGCTTAAAGACAAGGGCTACATACGCTATGAAGATCTCCCATTAAAACGAAAAGATGAAGAGATTATTAATGTAGAGTTTGTCAGCAATGCCTATGGCGTTAATGGCGACCGCGTTATTCAATGTAATATTCGCGACATCTCAGATAGAAAAAAGCTAGAAAAGGAGTTGCTCGAGTATCAGCACTCAGTCAACATTTCTATGAACGAAATGGTTGACACTTTAGCCAATGTCATTGTTGCTCGCGATCCATATACGGGCGGACATCAAAAGCGTGTAGCAAACCTAGCTGTAGCAATTGCCGCCGAAATGAATTTACCTTTACATACCATTGAGGGTATTCGAATGGCCGCTTTAGTTCACGATATTGGAAAAATTACCATACCCGCAGAAATTCTCACAAAGCCCATCGCCCTAAGCAACTTTGAGGTCGCCATGCTTAGGAATCATGTTCAAGCTGGCTATGACATGCTCAAACATATTCACTTTCCTTGGAATATTGCTCAAGCAGTTCTTCAGCATCATGAGCGTTTGGATGGCAGTGGCTACCCCAACGCAATTAAAGGCGATATTGTCTGTGAGGAGGCTCGTATTCTGGGTGTGGCAGACACAGTAGAGGCAATGTCATCTGATCGCCCTTACAGAAAAGGTAAAGGTATAGATGCCGCATTAGAAGAAATCGCTATGGGTAGTGACAAGCTATTTGATGCTGATGTCGTTAACGCTTGCTTAAAAGTATTTAAAGTTGATGGGTATACATTCCCGCCGCTAATTTAAGAACGCCAGTTGAAATGTCGTTTTAAACGACATTCATAGACACTATGGTGATTGACTGGTAGGGTATGGCGACACAATCTGTACACACGGAAAAATAGCCCCTCGCAAGATTCTGATTTCATTGCCAAATTTGACCGGCACAAGGACGCACAATTTTTAGACAAGTCGGGACTGGTGACTCAAGCCCTTGAAATCAAAGCGAAAGCGGTCTATCGGAGGATATTTGAAAATCCTTGTGTCGGTGGTTCGATTCCGCCCCGGGCCACCAAGAAACATCAAAACCACCTTCGGGTGGTTTTTTCATTTGGCCTGGCTAATGAGCTTTCATTGGCTGGGATTAGAATGAACCATAACCAACAAGAGGGGGTGTTATGAGTTCTAAGAAATTAGTAGTGGGACTGCTATTTGGTATTTCTATTGCTTCCTTGGCTAGTGCGGCGATACCTGAACCACCAAATCCATTGGCAAACAGCAACCTGACATTTGATCAACGCCTTGAGCAAATGAAACAAACTGATGCCGCATTACTTAAGGCAACTCCAGAAGAGCGTAAAGAATACTGGCATAAGATGCGCGATCAAATGAAGGCTTTAAGCCCTGAAGATCGCAAGTTGGTTCACGAGAAAATGAAAGTTCAATGGCAATCAATTACTCCTGAGCAAAAAGAAAGAATGAAGGCAGAGAGAAAAGCTTTCTTTGATGGATTAACGCCTGAAGAGCAGGCTGAAATGAAAGCACGTAGAGCTAAATGGGAAAATATGAGTCCCGAGGAAAAGCAGAAGTGGCACAAGCAAGCTAGCTAGGATCAGACATCCTCGGCCCTGGTCGATTCCGCCCCGGGCCACCAACATTCAAATAATGCCCTGCTTTACGCGGGGCATTTTCTTTTGGTCAGGCGGAGTTGCTCCTTCTAATTAATATATGTACAATGTACATATGATTTCGTTACGATTTGAATGGGAGCCCAGAAAAGCTTCAGCCAATCTAAAGAAACACGGCATTTCTTTTGAAGAGGCGAAATCTGTGTTTTATGATGAAAGTGCCAAGTTAATTTCCGACCCCGATCATTCGGAGGATGAAGACAGATTTATCTTGCTGGGAGTAAGCCATTCTCTTCGTGTGATTTTGGTTTGCCATTGTTATCGAAGCAAGGGTAATGTCGTTCGTATTATTTCGGCTCGTAAGGCAACTCCTAAAGAGTCAAAAGCTTATTAAAGGTGATGAAGATGCGTAAAGAATATGATTTCTCAAAAGCTCGTAAAAATCCATATGCTTCTATGCTCAAGAAGCCCATTACCATTAGATTGGATGAGGATTCAGTGAGTTACTTCAAATCTGTATCAGAAGAAGTTGGAATTCCTTATCAAAGTCTCATTAATCTCTATTTGAGAGATTGTGCCGCTTCGCATAAGAAATTGAACCTTAGCTGGAAGTAGTCTAGAGGTAGGATGCTAGTCTCCTGAGGCTCTAGTCGATTCCGCCCCGGGCCACCAAGAAATATCAAAACCACCTTCGGGTGGTTTTTTCATTTAAAGCAGATTAATTCCGAAGCCCTTCATCAATAAGGCAAATAAGCCAAAGCAGATAACTGTTGCCACTACGCAAGCTCCCATAGTTATCCAGAATCCTAGCTTAGGAAGTAAATATGGAAATAATAGAAACATAGGTAGCGTTGGAATCACATACCAAAAGGTGTAATAGGCGTGATTAGCAATTTTCTCTTCAGGCTGGTTTTCTAAATACAGCCATACCAAAGTTAAAAGAGTTATTAGTGGCAATGCCGCAATAAAGCCGCCCAACCTATCACTTCGTTTGGCAACTTCAGAAATGAATACAACCATTCCTGCTGTTAATAGATACTTTGTAATGATCCAAGTCATTTGAGCTTTAGGAAGAAATAGGTATTGGATAGTCTAAAGCAGGATGGAGCGTCCCGGACTACCAAGAAAAAAACTACCTTCGGGTGGTTTCAGTGTTTCTATTTGCCTACGTGCTAGAGGACTCCCCACAAGATCAAACACGAATGTAATAATGCTCTCATGCTGATTTACATTTAAATAGAAAAGAGCTTAACCTACTTGAATTTTTTTAAAAGCCCACCCTTTCTTGAGGGTGCCAAATCAATGTCTGAGGCTGCTACTGCTGTGGGGGCTTGGTCGGTTGTTACCAATATTGCGCTCATTAGTGCCGGACTAAATTCTTTTGAAACTCTCTCATTCAATATTTTGGTTTACGCTGGGTCTGCTCAATTAGCTGTTATGCCGCTGATTAATGGCGATTATCCTTATTGGACTGTGTGGCTGACAGCCTTGATTGTAAATTCAAGATTTTTAATATTTAGTGCAGCGATTCAGCCCCACTTCAAGCATTACTCTTTTCTTAAGAAGGCTTGCATTGGCTACTTAAATACAGATATTACTTTTGCTAAATTTCTGCATAAATTCCCCTTAGCGAATTCAAGCGGTGAATCAAGGTACGAGCTTCTGTATTTTCTTGGATTGGCGATAACTAATTGGAGCATCTGGATTACGGGCGTGCTGACCGCTATTTTCTTTGGGGCTTACATACCTAGCTCTTGGGGAATCGGCTTTGCTGGAACCTTAGCTTTGATAGCTCTGATTATTCCGGCGATTAAAAATAAAACTGCCGTTATATCAGCTTTTGCCGCCGCTATTACCTGCATTTTCACCATTAACTTTCCATATCGCCTCACTATCGTGTGCTCTGTAATTGCTGGGGTTTTAGCTGCCATGCTGATGGATGGGTATCAGAAGCGAGGCAAGGCATGAGTACGCTTGAGTTATGGATTGCTTTTATTGGGTTGATGTTTGTGACGCTAATTACACGAGGCTTCTTTTTATTGGCAGGTTCAAAATTTCATGTTTCGGAAACTACCCAAGAATTCTTGAGGCATGCACCTACAGCGGCATTAATAGCCATTGTTCTTCCAGAGGTGCTATTTATCAAGGATGCCAGTTCCCAATTATTTGAACTGCATTTGTTTTCTCCCCAACTCTTCGGAGTTGTTGCCGCTGGGATTGGTTTTTTGGCGACAAAAAGTATGTTGGCAACAATATTCTTTGGCATGCTTGCTTTTACTGCGGCAAGGTTGTTAATCTAGCTTTGCTATTTTTTATTGTGGGCAGGCAATTAACCCTTATAAGGCACCACTTCAATGAGTGAATTTATTGGGTTTTCCCCCAAGGCCTTCAAATTCCTTGAGGAGTTAACTAACAACCAAACTAGGGTTTGGTTTATAGAACATCGCGCTGAGTATGAAGAGTTTGTGCGTGATCCTATGAAGCGATTTACGGATGCTTTGTCGGAAAGCTTGTCTATGCAAGAAATACCTTTATGGGGCGATCCCAAAAAGTCTCTTTTTCGAATTAATCGTGACGCTCGCTTTGCCAAAGCAAAGCACCCTTACAACATGCACGCCAGCGGGCTGTTTACCCGAACTGGTGATAAACATTCCCCTGGCGTTTTGTATTTTCGTTTAGACCCTTTAGGCAGTAGGTGTGCCGCAGGATACTTACAGCCCGAAGCTCATATTCTTAAAAAACTTAGACAGGGAATTTTGGATAATCCAAAGGCTTGGATGGCTTTAGAAAAATCATTAAAACAAAAGGGCTATGCTCTTGACTACTCACACACATTAGCCCGCATTCCCAGAGGTTTTTATGATGTTCCTAAAGAGTTAGAGGCTGCTATTAAGCTAAAGGGGTGGATTATCAGAAGGCAGTTACCACGATCTATTATTTGCTCAAAAAACTTAATGAAGGAAGTGACAGGTTTTGCCAGCGATATGCTTCCTTTGTTAAGCTTTGGTTGGCATGCATTGGCAAAGTTTTCCGATTAGACTTATGACAATTTTTACGAGAGCCCGAAATCTTAATGCCCACACAATCATTGCTGCTATTTTCGTACTCAGCTTTCCCAAAGAGGCTAATAAGAAAAAACCAAACCACCTTCGGGTGGTTTTTCGTTAGGAGGTCGAATTGTGCTCGGCACTTGTGTAAATGGAGATGTGTTAAAACTGTAGATACCTAAAGAGGGCTTGCAAATGAAATTACTTACATGTTGGACTTTGTTATTACTTTGCCTTATCGCCGGTCTGTATCCTTTCTCAAACCATTCTCCCTTAATCACATATGCTGTCTCAAACATGGCAGTTGTATTGTGCTTAATTCACTGTAGTATGTGGGCGGGGTGGCCAAGTACTTTTAAGATATTTTTAGTGACTTGGTTGACTGGTTACTTTACCGAAGTGCTAGGCGTTAATTTTCAATTTTTGTACGGGCTGTATTACTACCCCGATGTCATTAGTGGTCCTCTATTGCTAGGCGTGCCACCCATGGCAATGTTGATATATTTTCCCTTGGGGTATATCTGCTTCATTATGGGCAGAGTAGTTGTTGGGGGCTTATCAACCCAGGTAACTGGACTTAGATTAATAGGCGTTGCCATTTTTGCTGCTCTTGCGATGACTACTCACGATTTTTCAAACGATCCCTTTCAATCAACGGTAAGGGGGCTGTGGGTGTGGCCGAATGGCGGTGCTTATTTTGGTGTACCACTCCAGAATTTTATTGGGTGGTTTGTGCTTACCGGCTTCTTTTCAATCATAGTTGGATTGATCGCTAATAGCGCTAGTGCAATGAAATATATATCAGCCCCAAAAACACCTAATTTTTATTTACCGGCAATTTTGTTGTACATACTATTTGAATTACCCCAAATGCTGCGACCAATTTTGCTTGATCCAACACCGATTAATCTCGCAGGATCTGGAATAGCTATGTTTGCAACCACCATTCCGGCTGTAGCGGCTTTGCTTGTTTTGTATGGTCAAAAAGCTCCTCGGCATGACCATCAATAGGAACTCTGATGAATTCCGCTCGGCGCCATTCAGAAATACCAAATCTACCTTCGAGTGATCATTTGAGCAAATGCTGGGGATATAAAAACAGCTAAAGCCCAAAGAACCCATTTTTTCATTAGCATTGCTGAGTAGCTAAATAAGATAGCGTTTACTTGACGGGCTGTTTGTCAAAGTCAGCATATTTATCGTGACAGCCTTTACAGGCGTTATAGATATTCCCGCCGGCATCAAACAATGCTTCTTTATTTTTGTCTTGAGTAGCTTTTAGTGCAAGCTCTGCCGTGCGGCTGAGCCGCTTAGAGTATTCGATCCACTGCTTATCATCCTTGGCCCTACCCTCAAGCATGAGGATATTTCCAGCCTCCATCAGTGTCGCGGCGCTGTTTCTGACGGCCTCCCATTGAGCATCCGTGCGAGGATATATTTCTGTAGTGCCTTTGGCATTAGAGATAGTCTTAACCGATTCCCAAACTACATCTGCATTAGGATCAATCACCCACTCCATGACTTGTTTTAAGCTAAGAGAGGTATTGGGCTGAGGCGTCTTGGGCCCGCATCCAAATAATATGAATGGACAAAAAAGCAAAACAAGGACTTTAGGTTTCATCGCAACTCCTACATTGGTTAGTGCTGGGCAGCCTTTGATTTGCAGTATATATTCTTTGTATGGATTCGACGCTGTGGAATATTTAAAGTGTTATTGCTGAACAAACTATATCAATTGAGTGTATAAAAAGTTAGGAGCAGCATGTATAAGTTAATCGCTTTTGATGCCTATGGAACATTGTTCGATGTTTACTCTGTGGGGGCGCTGGCTAATGAATTGTTTCCGGGCCGTGGTCAGGAGCTTTCTTTAATGTGGCGCGACCGACAAATTGAATACACCCGCTTAGTAAGCATGAGCGATCCTAATCCCAAGGGCAGTCAGTACTATCTTCCATTTTGGGAATTAACGATGCGCTCATTGCGTTATGTCTGTAAACGGATGGGGTTAGAACTCACCCCTCAGGGCGAAAAGCGCTTGATGGAACAGTATGCGAGGCTCACTAGCTTTGAGGATAGCTTGAGTGTTCTTAAGAAAATTAAAGAGCGCGGCATTGCTACTGCGATCCTATCTAATGGAAGTAGGGAGATGCTATCTACTGTAGTGGAGAGTAACGGATTAAAGCCTTACCTAGACAAAGTGGTAACTGTAGAAGATATCCGTTTATTTAAAACCGCCCCTCAAGCCTATGAACTTCTCCTAACAACTTTCCCAATTAAAAAAGAAGAGGTCTTGTTTGTTTCTAGCAATGCTTGGGATGCTCTAGCGGCTAGGTGGTTCGGCTACGATGTTTTTTGGGTCAATCGTTTGAACCACCCCTTTGAAGAGATTGGCGAGAAACCAAACTTTGAGGGTAAATCATTAAGCGAGGTATTGACCTTCATCTAAGCAACAGTCTTTTTCTGGATGCGCGTAAGTAATATCCATTTAGAAATTGCTATCATGAGGCAATTACATAAGCATTTTTGCCATTGAACCTCTTGGAGTCGCTGTGGATAAACTTTTTTTTCGTGCAATTGTGGCGCTATTTTTCTTGTGCCAAGCAGGCTTTCTGAGTGCTGCTGAGACATACCCTAATAGGCCTGTTAAGCTGATATTGCCTTATCCCGCTGGTGGCGGAACAGATAGCTTTGCTAGACCACTAGCCCAGCAACTTGCTGCAAGGCTTGGTCAGGCGGTGGTAGTTGAAAATCGTGGTGGGGCAGGAGGAAGCATTGGCATGGAGTATGTTTCCAGAGCCCCAGCTGACGGATATACCCTGCTACTAGCCCTTACACCTCAGCTGGCGGTCAATAGCTCGCTTTATGAAAAAATTCCCTATGACCCTATTAAAAGTTTTACGCCAATTTCTTTAATTGCTGAGGCGCCGTATTTGCTATTGGTAAATCCTGATTTACCAGTCCATACGGTAAAGGAATTTCTGGCGCTCGCTAAAGCGGAAAATGGCAAATTAACTTACGCCACCTCTGGTAGTGGTAGTGGCGCACACATGGCAGCAGAGTTGCTCATTAGCATGACCGGCATTCCAATGACGCATGTGCCATACAAGGGCGGCGGACCTGCACTCTCAGATGTTTTAGCTGGTCACGTTAAGGTCTTGTTTGCGCCGGCAGTAAGTTCGATGCAATACATTCAGGCTGGTCGTTTGCGCGCAATAGCCATCACTGGCGATAAGCGTTTATCTAGCCTGCCAAATGTCCCAACAATTGCTGAGGCAGGGGTGCCTGGTTACGATTCAACCGTCTGGTACGCAGTACTTGCACCCCCCAATACTCCGCGCGATATTGTGATGCGCGTCAATGCTGAGTTACTGCAGAGTCTCAAAGATCCTGCATTTAAAGCGATGCTTCATGCCAATGGAATTGAGCCTCTTGGCACCACGCCAGAGGCATTAACTAGCTATATAAATAAGGAGATGATTAAATGGTCGAAAGTAGTCAAGAGCGCGGGCCTCAAAGCGGAATAAATCCAATTGCCCCTTGGTATCAATTGGGATACATCATCCCGCATCGCTACACCGACTTAGATTCGTATCAGTTTTATCGCGTGGCGCCAGAGGGGATGATGTTGGTAACAACGGGTCTTAATTTGGCCGAATACACATTAGAGTCGGTAGAGTCACAAATGCCCGCCTTTTACTCGGCACTAGATTTGTTGGCTAAAAAGCCGGTAGATCGAATTTCTTTGAGCGGAGTTCCAGTCGCCGCTGCATTGGGGAGAAAGCGTATGTTGGCTTTGATGGAAGATGCTAGAGCAAGAACTGGCATGCAATGCGATACCGATGCAGAGGCACACATTGCTACCCTAAAGCATTTTGGCGCAAGCAAAATTGCTATTGCATCTCGATGGTCAGATGCTGTGAATGCTGGACTCACTGCATATTTAGCGGACGCTGGAATTGAAGTGCTAACGTGTAAGTCACGAGGCCGATCACTTTCTCAAAATAAAGCAGCAAGCGCCTTGGCAGATCATGAATTGGCCTTGGCCTTGGGGCGAGAGGCCCTGAGGGCGGCACCAGATGCACAGGCTTTACTGATGCCCGGCGGATTATGGTTTGCTATTCATGCGGTACCTATTTTGGAGGCTGAATTTGGGAAGCCCGTTCTTTTAAATATTCTCAGTACAACTTTTACTGCACTGCAGGCTTGCGATCCTGAGACTAAAGCTCAGGGACCTAAGGCAGACCCGCACTGGGGAATGGTGCTGGCTAATACCTAATAAGCTTATTAATAATAAAAAATATTTGGAGATTGCGATGAAAAAACTTGTCATCTTTTTTGGGTTGATATTTTTAAATACGCCGCAGGTATTTTCTGCTCCCCAAGAGCCCCTATTTTCTCTAGTGGATAAAGAGCAAAAGCCCTACTTGTCGACCTTAAAAGATTTAGTGTCAATTGAATCGGGTAGCAGGGACCGAGAAGGTTTAGACAAGATTTCATTGCTTATTTTTAATCGTCTTAAAGCTCTCGGCGGAAAGGTTGAGTTTATTGAGGCAGGCCCTGACACATACCAGATGTACGATACCCCTGCAAAACCAGGGCGGATGGTGAAAGCAGAATTCACTGGAACTGGTAGCAAGAAAATACTCCTGATAGCTCACATGGACACGGTATATCTAAAGGGAATGCTGGCAAAGCAGCCCTTTAGAATTGACGGGGATTGGGCATATGGGCTTGGTATCTCGGATGACAAACAAGGTATTGCATTAATCCTGCATACGCTAGACATTTTGCAGAAAACAAAATTTAATGAGTATGGAAAAATTACCGTCTTAATTAATGGCGACGAAGAAATTAGTTCGCCTGCTGCCCGCGCCTATTTTTCGCGTTTGGGCGCAGAACATGATGCGACTTTTTCTTGTGAAGCATCACAGGCTAAATCTGATCGTGTTGCATTAACTACCGCTGGAATAGCGGCGGTTAATTTAAATATTACAGGCAAGGCATCACATGCTGGTTCCGCCCCAGAGTTAGGGCGCAACGCCCTTGAAGAGCTCTCATTTCAAATACAGCAAATGCGTGATTTATCCGATCCGAAGGAAGGGATCAAGATGAATTGGACTCTCGCTACAGCTGGCACGAATCGAAATGTAATACCTTCAGTTGCATTTGCATCTGCTGACGTTAGGGTTATGAAAAACGAAGACTTCGATGTGGTCGAGCAAAAAGTAAAAGAGCGCCTCAAAAACCAACAAATTCCTGATGCAAGAGTGGCAATGTCTTTTGAGCGTCGCCGCCCGCCTTTGGTCACCAGCCCGCAGTCATTAAAAATGGCTGAGCATGCAAAGGCGATCTATGCAGAACTTGGTAGGGACTTGGTCTTAGGGACGGTAGCAGCAGGAGGCGGGACTGATGCTGCATTTGCAGCGCTCAATACTCAGAATCCAGTAATAGAGAGCATGGGCGTTCAAGGTTTTGGCGCGCATTCAAACGATGATGAGTATATTTTGGTGAGCTCTATTACGCCGCGCATGTATTTGCTCTCTAGGCTCATCATGGACATATCAAAAAATAAGGCAACGCCTTAATAAGTCTGCTACCCAAGGCAATGATTGATCACCTAGACCATTTGGTTTTAACAACTGCGGATGAGGTTGCTTGCGTAGATTTTTATGTAGGTGTCTTGGGCATGAATTTGGAGGCCTTCTTTGGGGGGTCTCCCTTGGTTGAGCGTAAAGCATTCAAGTTTGGCACCCAAAAAATTAACCTTCATATTCAGGGGAAAGAATTTGAGCCTAAGGCCTCGCTTCCTACACCAGGCTCTTTAGATTTATGCTTTATTGCTAGCCGTCCTTTGAGCGAGGTTATTCTCCACCTGGAGGAAAGATCCTGGCCCATACTTGAGGGGCCTGTTATTCGAACGGGCGCTACTGGAAAGATTCGCTCTGTATATGTACGAGATCCCGATCAGAATTTAATAGAGATTAGTGAAATCCTGTCTTAAGGTCAGTTCAGCTGCCAAAATACGGCATAAAAATAGACCCTATAAATTGTATATAGTGTGAAGATGAAGAAAATCACCGCAGCCCTCTTTTTATCCCTGATTTTTCTTGCTGGATGTCAGTCAACCGGCAAGGACGGTAAGCCCTTAACCCCGATTGAGTTATCTCAGAAACGGGAGGCTACTATTAAGATGGCTAAAACGGGGCTTGATGCCTTGCTCAAGCAAAATAGCGCAGTTAAAAAAGAGATTGATGAGGCTGCTGGTTATGCTGTTTTTAGCACTACGAATATTAATGTCGTATTAATCGTGGTGGCCAGGGGAGAGGGCGTTTTGTATGACAAGCGTCGCAATGAACCAATATTCATGGAGGCTCTTAAAACCGGTGAGGGCTTAGGCGCTGGATACCAAGATCAGTATCAGGTAGTTATTTTCAAAACACCTAAAGCAATCGATCAATTTCTCTTAACTTCAATTGATGGCCAAAGGGGTGGGATGGATATTGACGCAAACTTCTCGGCTGGTTCGGGAGGAGTGATTCGCTCATTCAATCCAGATATCACCTTTTATACTGTGGGGCTCTCTGGATATGATCTCCAGGCAAATTATGGGGGAACCTTGTATTTAGTTGATCAACAATTAAATGATGCAGCAACCCTAAAAAACTTGCCGACTAAAAATAAGTAAGCCCAATGACCGGTGGAATAGCGATGAAAAAAAATTTTAGATTAATTAGTGCGTTTCTTTTATTCAGCGTGAGTGCGCTAGCATTTTCTGCCGAGGATAATACACGCGTCTATTTGCCCGCTTTTTATGAGGCCGTCATGAAGATGGCGCCTAATGGAAAGCTAGGCCAGATCATTAAAAAAGAATCTATCAGCACCTCTGTTAAGGGTGCCCAAGCTTGGCGCATTGCTTTTATTTCTTCCGATTTGGCTGGTCATAAAACAATCTCTACCGGCATTATTGTGGCACCAGTTGGACCTGCGCCCCAATCTGGTCGACCTATAGTGGCATGGGCTCATGGCACCACAGGCACAGCTCAAAACTGTGGCCCGTCGCAGTTACCAAACCCAGCGCAAGCTTTAAACGAGTACTTTTTAATTGGCGGTAATTCTGGCGCTGACTATGGCCTGCCAGCTGTAGAGCGTTTTATTCAAGATGGTTATGTCATTGTGGCAGCTGATTATCAGGGCCTTGGCGGCGGAGGTAAGCATCAGTACATGGTATCGGGCACGCAAGCTAGAGATGCAATTAACTCTATTCGCGCGGCGGGCGACATGAAGGAAGTCGGCGCAGGTAAAAAGGCACTGATTTATGGTTGGTCGCAAGGTGGCGGCACAGTGTTGGCTGCTGCTAGTTCGCCAGAATACATTGCACAAAAAGGTACTGCGTTTGATGGCATTGAGCTCGTTGGATTTGTTGCTTTGGCTCCCCCGGATGTTAGCGCTACGATCGCTACGCCTCCACAGGATCAGGCCTCTGCAGATAAGTATATAGACGGATTGGTACAGGCATTTTCTGGTGATGTCATGGGTTTTGCACATCTTTCCATGACTTTTTGGGCGCTCCCAAATGGATTTTCCAATCTTCAGCTAGAGGATGTTTTTACCCCTGAGGGCGCTAAGGCAATCAATCAGATTTATACCGGCAAATGCGTTCATACGGCTGTTGATACGATCACTTATAACTTTGGCAGCACCTATAAAACATTGTTAAACGCTAAGCCCAAGAATTCGCTTGCATGGGCGAATGCCATTTATGAGAGTGGTGTTAAAAAAGTGAAACCAGTTGCGCCAGTAACAATATATTGGGGCACTAAAGACACCGCGGTGCCGCCATTTATGGGCAAGCTTTATCAAGAGCAGATGTGTAAGTTGGGCGCCAATGTTGCACGAACTCAACTGAAGGGTGAGCAGACTCATTACACAACGCCGCCAGTTGCTGAGCCATTGTTTGTGCCTTGGGTTGAAGAGCGTTTTGCTGGTAAGCCTGCACCAAATGGCTGTGTAGGGCTTCAATAGGCTATTACCGTTTTTTAATTTGCGCTGCCCAGTACACCGAACCAGGCTAATGGAATCGGTAGGCTAAGGCCATAAAAATATTGTCTTGGAAGGATCGATTCATTACTGGACTATTGTTAATGCCGCCCCCCATCCATTTACGCTTTCCGTAGATATTGACATACCAGCTGTCCGCTACAGGGATTTCGATCATCATACCCGCCATGAGATTATTGGTAGCAGGCGCTATATAGGCGCTGTAGCCAGTGAGAGAGGACTCGCCTGCATTGATGCCGTAATAGTAGTTTGCATACTGGCTTGATTGTCTTTCAATGCCAATTTGTGGATAGACGACAATTTTTTTATAGGTTTCTAATTCAGCAAAATAAAGCGCTTCATACAATGCGCCGTTGGACTTCCCAAAGTCATGATAAGCATTGATAAAAATAGCACCAATGGGCGTCTCTTGAAATGTGCCGACCCCCAGAGGAATGGGGTCGCTTCTATTGATGGAGTTACCGTTGATTGGCGATTTAACTTTATAGCTATCTAAATTAATTTTCCCTGCAAGCTCGAAATAGCCATATCCCATTTTGAAAGTTTTAATTCCAACTTCATCGATGCGTGCAAAAAATCGTTTGTAGTCAAAATAGGCATAAGGCAATACGAGCGACTGCGTGCCTTCCGTGCCAATATGGAGGTTCGAGGTGTAAACCGCTGCCCCGATATCTCCTACAACATGGTCTGGCAGACCATCAGGTACGTCGTCCATTGCAAATGTCACATGGGCGATTGTAAGAAATAAGAAAAATAGAATCGATCGCATAACTGAATAATAAGTTAATAGGCTGGGCCACTTCTGTGCCCTAAAGGTCTAAGTTATCCAAACTTATCCCATCTAGGTGGCTCGTATCAGCCCAGCGGTCAAGCTTCCACGACACCCCATCATGGGAAATCCAGTTGAGGGATGCATTGGGGACAACCACAGTGCGTTCTGCATCTAGCGCTTGATTGGTAGTGATTCGATACATCATATCCAGTACTCCACCATGGCTAACGAGCAAAATAGTTTTTCCAGTATACTCATGCCGCAATTTTTCCATCACATCTTTGATGCGACTTGCGAACTGAGAAATGCTCTCGCCCCCAGATAGTTCATGATCAAGCTCACGAGCTAAGTGTGCTCGCCAAAGTTCAGGTTCGGCAACCGAGGCCTCGTCGAGAGTGAGGCCTTGAAGATTGCCGAGATGACGTTCCCGTAAAGCGCTATTAGGTATTGCAGTTGTGTGAAAAATTTCGACAATTGCGTTTGCAGTGTGTGCGGCTCGTTGTAAGTCGCTGGTATAAAGGACATCAAATTGCAGTTGGGATTTTTCCAGGGCTTGAGCTAACTGAGTAGCCTGTGCAAGTCCGTGAGGGTTCAGGGGTATATCGGTATAGCCTTGTAAGCGTCGTGCCACATTCCAATCTGTTTCACCATGACGCACAAGGCAAAAGCGCGTTGTTTTCATGGGGAAATAATACGACAAAGATATTGCTTGATGTTAAATCAAGGAGGCCCCATTAGATTGACTTAGGGGCCTTTGATTTACGCTGCAAGGACTGCTGTTTTTGCTTGTTTGTTCAGCGCGCGCTGAATTTTGTCTTTTTCTTTAGGTTTGGTGCTTTTTTCAAGAAGCGCTGTTAGTTGAGTGGTATTAAGGGGGCCCAGTCTAGCTTTTCCTGTTTTGGTAAGCATTGAATCATTTTTTCTATTTCTTTGGTTTTGGCCGACAGCCATATAGATTTCCTAGAGTATTGGATGATAAATTTGGGGTGACCCCACAAATCTCCCTATCTAGGGCGCGGAATAGTGATCAACTCTCAGAATAACAGCTATAAAGGCCGGGCGCTATGTTATGTTGTGGTTCATGATTCGCGCACTAGCGACCACATTTGTAAAAAGTTCAACAATGAAAAATTATTTAGCTACCTTGCTCAGCTGTTTCAGCTTAATGGCATGTACTGCCGTTTATACCGATGCATCAGATGCGAACCAAGTTACTTTTCTGAACAGTAGCGGCGAATCAATGGCTGAGTTGACTAAGAAGGCGAGCGCTTATTGTGAACAATACGGAAAATTAGCATCATTTAGAAATAGCGATAGCCAATTAATCGCCGTATTTGATTGCAGATTAGCCCGCTAAATCTGATTGATAGATGAGTCCCGCATGCTCTCTGAGAGCATGGAACTGAATTGATTCCCAGCGCTGCTGAGCAACATCTAATTCAGATTTGTGTGATGCCAAGAATACTAGGGCTCCCACGACGTCTTCTGCCATGCGATGAATATTCTCTTGAGTAAATTTCTTGAGTGCAACAGGATCCTCAGAGCTTACCCAGCGCGCGAGGTTATACCGCGCAGGTAAGAGGCGCACCTCCGCACCATATTCAGTCTGGAGTCGATGGCTTACCACCTCAAATTGAAGTTGTCCAAATGCTCCCAGTAGCATGGTTCCACCAGTCATTGGACGAAACACCTGAATCGCGCCTTCTTCACCTAACTGCATGAGTCCAGTGCGCAGTTGTTTCGATCGCAAGGGATCTGCCGACTCAACCATGCGAAATATTTCTGGTGCAAAGAAGGGTAAGCCGGTAAATTGCAGTTGCTCACCTTCAGTCAAGGTATCGCCCAATCTGAGGAGGCCGTGATTTGGTAAGCCGATGATGTCACCTGGATACGCTTCATCCAAAATATCGCGACGCTGAGACAAGAATGAGAGCGCATTATTTGTGCGCACTTCTTTGTTATTTCGAGAGATTTTTAGTTTCATACCACGCTGAAAATGCCCAGAGCAGATGCGCAAGAATGCCACACGATCTCGGTGTGCGGGATCCATGTTTGCTTGAATCTTGAAAACAACTGCTGAGAATTTATTTTCAGCAGGACTCACTTCTCTTTGCAGGGCTTTGCGTGAGCCTGGCGATGGCGCTAGCTCTACCAGGGTGTTGAGAATTTCTCGTACACCAAAATTATTAATTGCAGATCCAAAGAAAACGGGTGATTGGCGTCCCGCTAAGAAGGCTTCACGATCAAACGCTGGCATTGCATTTTTAATCAGGTCTACTTCAGTAAGGGCGCCCACAAGATCAGACCCAAGGCGGTCTTTAAGTGCGGAATCATTGATATCCACAATCGCATGAGAGTTTTCGGTCACTCGATCTTCACCTGCTTTAAACATGCGCATCTGCGAATTCGCAATATCAATTACGCCTGCAAAGGATTTACCCATGCCTACAGGCCATGTAAACGGAACCACTTCAATACCTAATGCGGATTCAATTTCATCCATTAGCTCCATGGGTGGTTTTACTTCACGATCCATCTTGTTGATGAAGGTAACAATCGGTGTATTGCGCGCACGACAAACTTCAAGCAGGCGTAGTGTTTGAGATTCCACACCATTCGCAGCATCAATCACCATGAGGGCTGAGTCCACTGCAGTTAAAACTCGATAAGTGTCTTCAGAGAAATCTTGGTGACCTGGTGTATCAAGAAGATTGATGATGCAATCTCGATATTCCATCTGCATTACTGAGCTCGCCACTGAAATACCGCGTTGCTTTTCAATCTCCATCCAGTCAGATGTGGCATGACGAGTTGCTTTGCGGGCTTTAACGCTACCTGCAATTTGGATGGCGCCAGCGTACAGAAGTAATTTTTCTGTAAGGGTCGTCTTACCAGCATCCGGGTGAGAGATTATGGCAAAGCTGCGGCGACGTAGAACTTCTGCGCCTGGCGTGCTGGGGGTTGTGGTGTCGATGGTAATTCTGCGCTTATCTAAGTATGGACAGCATTATAAGCGTGTGAGCGTAACTTAGAATTGCTCTTCGGGCCTAACAAACCGCCATTGTCCGGCAGGTAAGGAGCCTAAAGAAATTCGACCCATACGCACACGTTTAAGACCCAAAACCTTAAGGCCAACCATTTCGCACATGCGGCGGATTTGACGCTTGCGCCCTTCTCGAAGAACAAAGCGTAATTGGTCTTCATTCTGCCAGCTTACCTGTGCCGGTTTTAGGGTGACGCCATCAAGCTCAAGACCGTGCTTGAGTCTATCTAGATCCTCAAAAGAGAGCGCCCCCTCTACACGTACTAAATATTCTTTTTCAATTGGGCTGTTTTCACCGATAAGCAGTTTGGCTATACGTCCATCTTGAGTTAAAACGAGCATGCCTGTTGAATCAATGTCGAGGCGTCCGGCAGGAGCTAGTCCACGCGTATTGAAGCGGGGACTGCGGCCCTTATCAAGTGGGCTTGCGAAATAATTGTCTGGGGTAATTAGAGATGCCGCTGGTTGATATTCCTGCTCGTCATCAAAGTGAGAAATAAAGCCTACAGGCTTATTAAGGATTACAGTAACTCGCGATGCTTGTTGTGCTTTAGCGCCTGATTGCAACTCAATCTTTTGGTGGCGGTAGGCACGCACGCCAAGCTCATTCACAACCTCCCCATCAACCGTTACCAAGCCTTGCTCAATATAGGCATCGGCTTCGCGGCGGGAGCATAGTCCGAGCTCGGAGAGCAATTTTGAAACGCGTACTTTTTCCATATGCCCATTATCGAGCAGAAATGCCATCATTTAGCGGTCGCGTGCTAAATTGCTAAAAAGACTATGAAAATAATTTAATCGCCCTAGCGAGAGGAGATAGCATGATTGCTGGATTAATAAGACCCCTTTTTATATTGATAATTTTGGCCTACAGCATTATTGGCGTTAGCCAGACACGATTGCCAACCATTCCGATTGATCAGTACACGCCCGAGCAGGTAAAAGCAGCTCAAGAGTTTGAGCAGGCGCGCAAGAAGGCGCCGTGGGGACCTTTTGCGATGCTGATGTACAGCCCAGAGTTAATGAACAACGCCAGATCAATGGGGGACTATTTGCGCTATAAATCCGCCATTGGTACAACTCTCAGTGAATTCGCCATTTTGATTACAGCACGCGAGTGGAGTCAGGACTATGAATGGGCTATCCACTATCCAATCGCAATAGATGGGGGCTTAAGCCCCGCAATTGCTGGTGCAATTAAAGAGGGACGTCGCCCGGAGGGAATGAGCAACGATGAGGCGATGGTCTATGACTTCACCATAGAGTTACAGCGCTATAAAAGGGTTTCAGATACAACCTATTCGAAGGTCGAGAAGCGTTTTGGTAAAAAAGGTGCGGTAGATCTTGCTGGGATCGCCGGGTATTACACCTTTTTGGCTATGGAGATGAATACTGCCCGCCACCCCGCCCCTAGCGGTGGAGAGCGGCTACCTCGCTTTCCAGACTAAATTTTTTGCTCTGCACAATAATGATTACTTGACAGGGCATTTTTAAACTGATAATTTAAACGCTTGTTTAAAAGCTTGTCTAAAAACAAGCATTCCTCAAACTAACAAATATTGAGCAGATTATGAAAAAAATTACCCGTGCAGACTTAAGTGCCGCAGCAGAAAAATATAAAAACTGGGGCAAATGGGGTGCTGATGATGAAATCGGCACTTTGAACTTCACACAGCCAGAAGATATTGTTAATGCAGCGCAATTGGTCAAAAAGGGCAAAGTAATTTCCCTGGCCTTAAATTTTGATAGCACTGGTCCTCAGGGCGCGAAAACAAAATACCCTTCAATGGGTCGTATTAATCCTGTGCACACCATGATCCGTACTGGTACAGATGCTTATGCTGGTGTTCTAGACAAGCGCGGCATTCGGGCTGCAGATGACATGGTTACCATGCCTTTGCAGTGCGGTACTCAGTGGGACGGCTTGGGACATGTATTTTATGAAAACTATATGTATAACGGCTATGACTGCCGTGAGGTGTCTTCAGCTGGAGCTGCTAAGTGCGGTATCGAAAAGACTAAAGCTAAGATGGTAGGGCGCGGCATTTTACTTGACGTGGCACGTGCTAAAGGGCTTGAAACTCTTCCAGAAGGTTATGGAATTACTTGCCAAGATTTAGACGATACGGCAAAAAAACAAGGCATTGAAATCAAGCGTGGCGATTACATTATTGTGCGCACTGGACAGATGGAAGAAAAACTTAAAGCTGGTAGCTGGGATGGATATCCGGGTGGCGATGCCCCAGGCTTTGCGTTTGAAACATTAGAGTGGATTAAGCGCACTGAATTAGCAGCGCTTGCTAGTGATACTTGGGGCTGTGAAGTGCGCCCTAACGAGTCTGAGGCTGGCATTAATCAACCATGGCATTGGATCACCATCCCAATTATGGGCATGACTATGGGCGAGATTTTTTATGTAAAAGACTTGGCTGATGATTGCGCCAAGGATGGAATCTATGAGTTCATGTTTGTTGCTCCAGCGATTCCTATTACAGGCGCCGTAGGTTCACCAACAAATCCATTGGCAATTAAATAAAAATATATATATCCCATAAAAAGTGGGGGAGACAAAATGAAGTTGTTGAAAAGTGGTAGAGGAGACATTATAAAAATGTCGCTTTTAAAAGCGACGGCAGTAGCATTTCTATCGCTCTCGGGTTTAGCTTTAGCTGCGCCATATCCAGATAAACCAATTCGGTTGATCGTGGCGTTTCCTCCAGGCGGCCCGGTGGATATTACGGCACGTATTTTATCGACCCAACTTGCTGACATTTTGAAGCAGTCAGTCATTGTTGAAAATAAGGTGGGCGCAGGCGGTAATATTGGCGCGCAATACGTGGCTAATGCTGCACCTGACGGGTATACATTTTTGGTAACTTCTTCAGCCTTTGCGGTTAACCCAACCCTGTATGGCGCTGCAGCTGGATATACCCCCGAAAAAAACTTTATACCAGTGGTAGTAGCAACGACGCAGGCTAATGTAATTTCGGTAAATGAAAATGTTCCCGTTAAATCTATCGCAGAATTAAAGGCGCTAACTGCTAAGGAAAACCTTTCCTATTCAAGCCCAGGAAATGGCACCACTCCCCAGTTAACTTGTGAAAATTTATTTAAAGTTATTTGGAAGGCAAATATCACGAGTATTCCTTATAAGGGTGCTGGACCAGCGTCATTTGCAGTCTTGAGTGGTGAAACACCAGTAGGATGTACAGCTGTCGCAGGTGTTTATCAGTTTGCCAAGCAAGGAAAGGTTCGCATTCTCGCTGTTTCAAGTGAAAAACGACTTGCAAGTTTGCCTGATGTCCCAACGCTTGCAGAGCAGGGCTATCCTCAAATTAAAGACTACACCTGGACTACAGTATTTGCTCCAATCAAAACTCCTGCGGCTATTGTGCAAAAAGTAAATCAAGCCATCAATCAAGTAATAGCAAATCCTGAAATGAAGGATAAGTTTGATCAGGCTGGTTTATTAATTGTGGGTGGCACAAGCAAGCAGGCTAGTGACTACATCACCGAAGAAGTGAAAAGATGGGCTCAGATTGTTAAGGAGACAGGCGCTAAGGCTGACTAGGGGCAGATAAAAAGCCCTGCTCACAGAAATTAAGAATTTCAGGAAGCGCTTGTTTTAAGTTTCCGCCTTTGGCCCGGCCCTTAGAGATAACCTCTAGGCGTCCGGTGTTAGAGGCAACATAAAGATAAAGACCCATGACAAAAATTAGCCGCCAGCAAATTGAAGATTCAGTCAGTTTTGGCAATGTGCGTTTTAGCTCATCAACAAATAAAAGACTAACTTTGTCATATAGCTTTGCTCTTAATGCGTGTTCAATTTCTTTGGGCTCATTATGAAGTCTAGCTTGAAGCTTCACAAAGCTTTGCCCGCCTTTATCCTCGGTGGCCATTCTCAGGGGTGGGTAGACAAAAGCGTAAATCAACTCTTTCAAGGGGATGGGTTTATTTTTTGCTTTTATTTTTGCGGCATTCAAAAGGTCTACACGTTCTTGAAGCAGGGTCGAAGCGCGACGCTCAAAGACGGCATTAAACAAGCCGCGCTTATTTTTAAAGTGATAGTTGATCAGCGCTTGGTTTACTTTAGATTTAGCCGATATATCGCGTACCGTTGTCATGGCATAGCCATGTTCAGAAAACAGTGCCTCAGCAACATTCAGCAAGCGAGTAGCTGTTTTGTTGTCTGGGGTTGTAATAGTTTTATTAAGCATTAAAAAGCCAATCAAAATAACCTAAAAGGAAAAGCAATGAGTAAGACAATCCTAACCTGTGCCGTTACTGGTAATTTAACAAAACCAGAAATGACTCCCTATCTTCCTATTACACCAAAGCAAATTGCTGATTCTTGCCTTGGTGCTGCCGAAGCGGGTGCTGCTGTGGTGCATATCCATGTTCGCCACCCAGATACTGGTAAGCCATCAATGGAGACAGACCATTATGCAGAAGTCATTGATTTAATCAAGGCGCAAAATAAAGAATTGATTATTAATCTCACTACCGGCCCTGGTGGTAGATTTGTGCCAACCGAAGGTGATCCTAAAATATTTGGACCAGGAACCACTTTGTGTGACCCAATGAAGCGCGTTGAGCATATTGCCAAGCTAAGGCCAGATATTTGCTCGCTAGACCTAAACACAATGAACTCCGGCCCAGACGTGGTGATGAATACACCAAGTAACGTACGCAAAATGGCCAAGGTGATTCGTGATGCCGGTGTTATGCCAGAGTTGGAGATTTTTGACACAGGTGACTTGAATCTTGCAAAAGACCTCATTAAAGATGGAACCCTTGAAGGTCCAGGACTGTACACATTTGTAATGGGCGTTAAATATGGTTTAAATACCGATCCTGCAACACTGCTGTATATGCGGGATCAATTGCCGCACGGCGCTAAGTGGGCCGCATTTGGTATCAGCCGTTCTGAATTCCCATTTGTAGCCCAAGCTTGGTTATACGGTGGTCATGTACGCGTAGGTATGGAAGACAACATTTATCTGGAAAAAGGCGTGCTGTGCGAATCAAATGCTCAATTGGTCACTCGGGCCAAGCGCATTGTGAATGACATGGGCGGTGAATTAGCTTCTTCAAATGATGCTCGTGAAATGCTTGGTTTAAAAAAATCCTAATAGGGAGATTTGCAAATGAATAGTCGTCGATCTTTTTTAAAAACTTCTGCTAAAACCTTGGGCGGCCTAACGTTTTGTGGCTGTGGCCTGTTACATGCAGCCGAAACCCAAAGCAATGGACCTAAACGCGTTACCCCGGTGTTTATTAATGGCAAGAGAGTGAAAACGATCGACACTCATTCGCATTGTTTTTTCCAGGATTCGATTGATTTGATGGGCGATGAGGCAAAGTCTGTTTACCCGCCTACCAAAGGCGGTCCTGAGCACTTCATTAAAATTGCAGACCGCATTAAAGCTATGGATGCACAAGGCATTGATATGCAGGTGCTCAGTATTAATCCTTTTTGGTATCGCAAGGATCGCGATACTGCCGCAGAAATTTGTCGAATCAATAATCAGAACTTGGCCGAGCTTTGCGCGCAACGCCCAGATAAATTTGCTGCGTTCGCCTCATTAAGCATGCAATATCCTGATTTGGCTGTGCAGCAGCTTGAGTATGCGGTTAAGAAGCAAGGATTGTGTGGCGCAGCTATTGGCGGCAGCGTTTTGGGTCAGGATTTTGCCGATCCAAAATTTCATCCTGTTCTAGCCAAGGCTCAAGAGTTGAATGTAACCCTCTTTATTCACCCGCAAAGTACTCCGCAATTGGCTGACCGATTCAAGGGCAATGGTTGGATGTCCAACGTCATTGGCAATCCTTTAGACACAACGCTTGCTCTCCAGCATTTAATTTACGAAGGTGTATTGGATAAATATCCACAGCTCAAAGTATTGGCTGCTCACGGCGGTGGATTCTTGGGTTCATATGCCCCTAGAATGGATCACAGCTGCTTTATTTCACCGCAAAATTGCAATCCCAATATTGTGCTGAAGAAGCAACCAACTGAATACTTGAACCAACTCTACTTTGACTCTTTGGTGTTTACGCCTGAGGCTTTACGCCACTTAGTGGCTCAGGTTGGCGCAAGCCAAGTGGTGATTGGCACCGATCATCCAATACCTTGGGAAGAGTTTCCAGTAGAGCATGTCATGAACACCCCTGGGTTGACCAATTCCCAGCGTGTGGCAATCTTAGGCGGTAATGCCGCCAAGTTGTTAGGATTGAAAGCTTAGGTTCTAACTATGTGAACGCTACAGGGGGCTTCTTCGACAATCTTTGTCATAGAAGTTCTCCAAGGCGTTACTTTATTGGGTAGTTTATGAGAGGCGCCTATCAAAATAAGCGCCGCATCATTGTCTTTTGCAAACTCAACGATACGGGCTGCAGGATCCATTGCCTCGAGTACGTGATAGGAGATGCGCTCTGGTGGTAGCTTGAGCGGTTTGGCCCACTCCATCAACTGGACCAAGTGACCTCGAACAATACCGCTAGCAGTTTCGCTCTCTTGATTACCTTCAAAGGTTGGTGTGCTCGCAATCGTGCTGAGGCAAATCAAGCGACTTTCTGGATAGGCTTGCAATAAGTTTTTTGCAGTAGTTTGCATCCGCTCGCGTAAGTCTTCGTCAGACTGGCGGGTATCAATGGCTGCAATCATCAACGGCGCATCCTGATTGCCTCTGCTTGGAAGGGGGCTTGGCGATGGTTCATATCCGGCAGCCTTAACCCAGCGCTTGAGATTTATCCAGAAGCTTGGCGGTTCAAGGCGCTCAGATCTTTCCGTGAGTTTTACGCTTTCAGGTTCACGTAGAGCCTGGCGCAGGCGCGTGGCACTTTGATAGCGATCATCCGCCCTAGCTTCTAGGCAACGCAATATTACTTCTTGTAGCCACCGAGGAATTTCTTTTTGTATGGATCTGGGTGGAAATGGTTCTGCCCACATTCTCTTACGTAAGCCACTCATTGACTGCGGGTTACCAAAAGGAAGTTCATCCGTCAGCAGTTCGTACATGATGACGCCAATCGAGAAGATGTCACTGCGAGAGTCAGATCGAATTCCAGATACCTGTTCTGGAGAAATATATGGAGCAGAGCCAATGCCTTTGCGCATTTCTTCGGCAAGTAGATCTGGAAAGCGCGAGTGATGTGAGAGACCGAAGTCAATGAGCGTTAATTTTCCTTGGGCATCAATCAGTACATTATCGGGTTTGATATCGAGATGAATCGCATCCTGTGAGTGTAATGACTGTACTGCTTGAGCAAGATCGGCACCAATACGAATCACTTCATCAACACTAAATTTCCGACCTTCTTTAATCAACTCTTCTAGCGGGCGCCCTGGCACTTGTTCCATTGCAATATAGGGGCGTGTTGCCATATTCCCAGAGCCAAGGTACTTTGGCACATAAGGACTTTTGAGTGCGCGCAAGATGGTCAGCTCGGTTTCAAAGCCGATCAAACTTTCGACGGGTTGATCTTTGCCAACACGTGGAATCTTTAAAAGGATGGGGGTGTCGATGCCGTCTTTAGTAGCTGAAAAAAGACTGGCCATTCCGCCGCGGTGCAACTCCTTTCCAAGTACAAAGCCATCAACCACTTTGCCTTCCTGAAATATGTCATCTACCGCTTCAATATCAGTATTAATGGGCATGGGTAAATTATTTACCGGTGATTAAACGATTTGCTAATTCTTCTGGGAGACCCACACGCCGCACTTTATCTGCCGCTTTAAAGTGGTCGTATGGAACGCGCTGAAAAGTCAGTGCAGAGTTTTCGGGTTCAAAAATTGCAAAGCAGGCTTCGGGATTTCCGTCTCTTGGTTGCCCTAGAGAGCCAACGACGCCAACCCACTGTCGGTGACTCATTACCGGTACCTCATCACCAGGATGTGGTGCAAAGCGAATGAGTTTGCCAACAGCACTTTGATAAAAAAGAGCTTGTTCATGGGCGTGACCCACAAAGGTGTAAGACTTTCCTGAACTTTGGACGCATTGCCAGGCGCTCATGCTGTCGGTGATGTAATTCCACTCTGCTGGTTTATGTGCTGATGAATGCACATAGCAAGTAGTTTCTTCGTTGATGAGGAGAGGCAGTCCTTTTAAAAAATCTACTTGGGCTGAACTCAGCTGTGCCTTTGTCCATTCAATGGCAGCATTTGCGCTAGCATTCATGCGCTTGCTGTAATCCTTAAATACAGCCTCATCATGATTGCCGACCACTGCAATTGCTTTGCCAGACTGTACAAGTTCCGCAACGCGATCAACTAGAGCGGCTGGGTCGGCGTTATACCCAACCAGGTCGCCTAAGAAAGCCATGCGCGTTACACCGAGTTCCTGCGCTCTTTCCATGCAGGCTTCAAAAGCTTCCAAATTGCTATGGAGATCGGCAAATAGCCCAATACGTTCTGTCATCCCTTAATGATAGGACAAAAGAAGAGTTAAATGAAGGCTTAGTAAGGGCTAGACTCATTATTGGGACGATTTTTGAAGCGTTTATGTACCCAATAATATTCAGCCGGCCTTAGGCGAATTTCACTTTCAAAAATTTCATTTAGGCGGGCAGTATCTGCTTCAGGGTTCTCGCTCGGAAAATCAATCAGTGGTTTGCTAATTGAGCAAAGGTAGCCACTCTCATCTGGCTTAAGAGCGGTAATCATCATACAAACTTCTGCACCTGTAATTTTCGCAAGTCTAGAGACTGCGGTAATAGTGTTAGTGGGGATACCAAAAAATGGTGCAAACACTGAATCCTTGAGACCTAAATCAATGTCGGGTGCAATGATGATAAAGCTGCCCTTGCGAATTTCCCGAATTAACGCTATTGCATTTCCTTGGCGATCAATCGAGTTGCCACCGAAGCGATTGCGCCACTCAATAATTTTCTGATTAAAGAATGGGCTTTTCATGCGCTGAAAGAATCCCGAGGTACGAGGCCAGTGATTTTTTGCTGCAAGGGCACTCAAAATAATGCTGCCTTCAATTCCAGTGAAGTGCATGTTGACTAAGATGCGCGGTCTTCTATCGGCAAGGTCTACGGCCGATTGAACTTCGATCATATTGCTTAGCTGCTTCTCGCTACCATGCCAAATAATGCTTTTCTCGACGATGCTCCGACCTAATAAGCGCCAGTGTTTCGTGCTTAATCGATCAATAGCTTCTGGACTTAATTCGGGAAAGCATAAATGTAAATTCGTTGCAACAACACGGTTGCGCTCGCTGGGAATTTTGGAGGCAATAAAACCTAAGCCAGAGCCAATAGCGACTAATAATTTATAAGGAAGAATCGAAAAAAGCTTTAATAAAAAAACAATAGCTTCGTTGGAAAAATTTTTCAGCAAATGTGGCTTTACTCGGCGTCGTAGCGCGTCAATGTTTTTTTATAGCGTACTTCCATTTCTTCTATCGAGCTACAAGACATACCTAGGTCCTTAACAATGCCGGTATCCAAGCGATACGCCCAGCCATGCACAGTGAGCTCCTGGTCGCGAGCCCAGGCGTCTTGGACAATGGTTGTTTCACATACGTTGACAACTTGCTCAATCACGTTAAGTTCACAGAGACGATCTTGGCGCTTAGGGGTTGGTAGTAATTCGCCTAAGTAGCGTTCATGTTTTTGATGCACATCTTTAACGTGTCGCAACCAGTTATCTGCAAGCCCTACGCGTCGATCGCTTAGTGCGGCATGAACACCGGCGCAGCCGTAGTGTCCAACCACTAAGATATGTTTGACTTTTAGCAAATCAATTGCAAATTGAATAACTGATAAACAGTTGAGGTCGGTGTGAACAACCACGTTTGCTACATTGCGATGCACAAATAGCTCACCAGGCATCAGATCAACGATTTCATTTGCTGGTACGCGGCTATCAGCGCACCCAATCCAAAGATATTCTGGCGCCTGTTGATTAACAAGGCGCTTAAAGAAATCGGCATCCTTGGCCACCATGCCTTCGGCCCATGCACGGTTATTTTCAAATAAATGGTCTAAGGCGCTGGAGTTCTTCATAATCATGGTTTGAGTTTAAAGTACTTTGATGATGCCCATTTGGTTAAAACAAACACCCACTGGAATTATGCTTAATATCCATTGCCAACCTGGGGCTAAGGTGAGCAAGGTTGTTGGCTTGCACGATGGCTATCTAAAGATTTCGTTACAGGCGCCAGCCATTGAAAATAAAGCCAATGAAATGCTAATAGCTTGGCTTTCTAAGCAATTAAGAATTCCACAAAAGCAAATCCGATTTCTTTCAGGTCAAAATAGCCGCCAAAAACGTTTAGAGATTTGGGGCTCTATAACTCCCGAGCAAATAGCACAGTTCTTGACGCCCTAGTATTTACCAGAATATTGCCCACAAAATCCCCAGAATAAGCACCCATTTTCCAATGTAATACACCGAGCGATGCTTGGCTTTGAGTTTCTTTGCTTGAGCTCTGAGGTGGTAGAAGTAACCAAAGAGGATATTGACAGCCCCGACCTTTTCTCCTGCTACGTTTTGGGAGGATGCGGTACTCATGACATGACGTCCAAACCACCGATTGAGCAGTTGCATGGGCTTTGTATACAGTGGCCGTTCTACATCGCAAAATAAGACGATGCGCTGATGATCGGTTTGGTTCGCAGCTAGGTGAATGTAGGTTTCGTCAAATATCACTGGCTCACCGTCTTTCCAAAAATATCGCTCTCCATCAACCTCAATAAAGCATTTGGGGTCGTTTGGCGTAACCAGGCCAATGTGGTAGCGCAAGGAGCCGGCATAGGGGTCGCGATGGCGCACTAGCGTTGCCCCAGGCGGCAAAGAGGCAAACATGGCCGCTTTGATCGAAGGAATAGATTTCAGTAAGGCAACTGTTTTTGGGCAACTAGCCTGCGCAGAGGGCATATCTTTGCCGTACCAGTAAAGATGAAAGCGCTTCCAGCCCGTGCGGAAAAAAGAGTTAAAGCCAATATCGTTATAGCCTGTTGCAGCAGCAATGGCGCCGCCTTCATTAAGGGAAAGCGCCTCTTGGCGAATTGTTTCCCAATTGTCCTGAAGTGGCTGTAGTTCCGGAAATTGCCCGACAGGAATATAGGCGCCCGCCTTTACTTTGGAAAAAAGGTAAAGCAGGCTATTGATCGGAGCTAAAAGTACCTGGTAGTCAGTAAGAGACCGAACAAGACCGAAGCGGACCTTTCCACGGAAGTAGACAAATACTGCCGAGACAACAAAGATGATGAAAACAATATGGCGTATTTGCATGGAATTGACCAGTCAGCATTAATGCACCATTTTAATTTGTATCTAGGTGTCGCCCTAGCTATTTCTAATTTCAATATGCTCCTATACTTGAAAAGGTCAATTTGAAGCTTGTAATTTAGCCTTCAAATGGCAGTCAATAGGGAGCATTTTTCAGGGAAATGGTAATGAATCAATTTATGAAATGGCTCTTAAGCCTTGTATTTATTGGGATTGTAGGTACATCTATCTATACTTGGGCTATGCTCAATTGGAGTTATGGCAGTGGCGAACGGGCTGGCTATGTGCAGAAATTCTCAAATCGGGGTTATGTCTGCAAGACCTGGGAGGGTGAGTTGGCAATGGTCTCGATGCCAGGAACAATGTCTGAAAAATTCCTCTTTACAGTGCGTGAAGATGCTGTGGCGCAAAAAATTAATGCAAATCTAGGCAAAAAAGTGGCCCTAAAGTACGAGCAACACATTGGTCTGCCAACAACGTGTTTTGGTGACACTGAATATTTTGTATCTGACATAACTGTTTTAGATGAATAAACAGTTGAAATAAAAATATTGTTTTTAAAGCGTTTATTTTTATAATTTTTTGTGGTTAAAATCATGTAAGCGCACTGGGCGCTGACATCAATATATATAAGGAGCTTCACTTGAACAAAGCAGAACTAATCGCAGCGATTGCTGACGACGCTGAGATCTCTAAAGCCAAAGCTGAATTTGCATTGAATTCTGCTATTGCGCACATCATTAAAGCTGTTACTAAAGGTGACTCAGTACAACTGATTGGCTTTGGTACTTTCTCATCTGGTAAGCGTGCTGCACGTATGGGCCGCAATCCAAAAACTGGCGAGCCACTCAAAATCGCTGCTGCTAAAACTGTTAAGTTTTCTGCTGGCAAAGCATTTAAAGATTCAGTTAACAAACGTAAGAAGTAATCTTAATTTGTTGATGAAAAAGCCCGGCATGCCGGGCTTTTTTGTTTCTATTTTTGCTGTTAAATTAATTTGCAGCATCGCTGTTGGTGATTTAGCTTTGCACTAAACGTCGATGACGATGAATGCTCATTAATATCCCCGCACCAAATCCTAGCGTTACTAGCGCAGTTCCTCCATAGCTAATAAACGGCAGTGGAACTCCAACTACAGGCAGAAGACCGCTGACCATGCCAATATTCACAAAAGCATAGGTAAAGAAAATCAGCGTTACCGATGCGCCTAAGAGGCGAGTGAATAAATTGGGCGCACTAGCAGAAATTGCTAGACCTCTTTTGATGAGCGCAAAGAAGAGTGCCAATAAAACGAGATTGCCAAGCAAGCCAAACTCTTCAGAGAAAACGGCAAAAACAAAATCGGTATGTTTTTCTGGAATAAATTCCAGATGCGCTTGGGTACCCTGAAACCAGCCTTTACCAAAAAACCCACCGGATCCAATTGCAATCATTGATTGAATGGTATGAAAACCTTTTCCCAGTGGATCGCTACTAGGATCAAGCAAAGTACAAACACGATGTTTTTGGTAATCTTGTATAAATGGCCATGCAAGATCTTGAGCACAAAGGGTGCTCCCAAAAATGATCATTAGCAGAATGCCAAATACGCCTATACCCACAAAAGGCAAAATCCACTTCCAAGGAAGTCCTGCCAAAATAATGACGTACATTCCGGCTGCAAAAACTAAAAGAGCGGTTCCTAAATCAGGCTGTCGTGCAATTAATAAAACAGGAAGACCCAAGATGATTGCTGCGACCCCATAGTCCCAAGATTTTTGTATACCTTCACGTTTTTGAAAGTACCAGGCCAGCATTAATGGCATTGCAATTTTCATAAGCTCTGATGGTTGAATAACGATACCAATATTGAGCCAACGTCGCGCACCCTTTTTAATGAGACCAAACGCCGCTACTGCAATGAGTAGCACAACACCGAGGCTGTATATCCATACGGCTGCAAGCTCAAGCCACTTTGGTGGAATGCGTGACACGCTCCACATGACTACAAAAGACAATGCAAGATTGCGTAATTCATCTTCAATCAGAACCGGTGTATTTTGACTGGCCGAAAGGAAGGTGAAAAAACCAACAGCTGCCAAGCCAAGCAGAATAAGGCCTAGCTGTCGATCTAGTCCCAAGAAAAAATGATAAAAGGCCTTACGGATTTTTCTTACGGGGCTCTTTTCCATTCTGGAACCTCCTTCGGCCATTTGCCTTCAAGATAGTAATCTAGCGCTTTACGTGCAATAGGTGCAGCATACTGCGCACCAAAACCAGCGTTCTCAACTACCATTGCAATCGCAATGCGAGGCTTATCGGCGGGAGCGAATGCTATGAATAAAGCATGGTCGCGTAAAAATTCTGCAGTAGCACCATGTTTGTAATCTTTGGAGTTCAAACTAAACACTTGAGCGGTGCCTGTTTTTCCACCGGCGATATAGCTAACCCCTTGAAATGCTGCAGCAGAAGTTCCGGAGCGATTTACTTCAATCATTGCATTTTTAACCACTTCAATATTTTCTGGCTTGAGATCAATGCGATAGCTTTCTTTTGGTGTAGTCAGTGTGCGATTGCGTGTGAAGGGATCCTCGATCGCCTTCACTAAATGAGGCTTCATAACAGTGCCATTATTTGCAAGAGTGGCCATAGCATGAGCCAATTGCAAGATCGTGAAAGCGTTATAGCCTTGACCAATTCCCAGAGAAATTGTTTCCCCCTCGTACCACTTTTGTTGCTCCGGTTTTTTGAAAGTATTTTTCTTCCATTCGGTAGAAGGAAGAACGCCGGCGGATTCACCTTGCAAATCAATTCCCGTAATTTGTCCAAAGCCAAGGGGCTTCATGAACTCTGCAATCATGTTGACGCCCATATCACGAGCAAGCATGTAGTAATAGGTATCGCAAGACTCCACAATTGACTTTTGCATATCCACTGTTCCATGACCACCTTTTTTATCATCGCGAAAGGTGTGATTACCAAAATCAAAAAAGCCTGGATCAAAAATTGTTTGAGATGGGGTGCGCTTTTTGTTTTCTAGTGCGGCCAGAGCCATGAAGGGCTTATAAGTCGATCCTGGGGGGTAAATGCCCTTTAGTGGTCTGTTATAGAGCGGCTTTTGTGGTGAGTCGTTCAACTCTTTCCAGGTGACGGCATCAATCCCTTCTACAAAATCATTTGGATTGAAGTTGGGCTTCGATACAAAGGCAAGAACATCGCCTGACTCAGGTTCAATTGCGACGAATGCACCGCGAAAGTTTCCATAGAGCTCTTCAACCAAATACTGCAATTTAATATCAACTGACAGAACAATATTTTTGCCGGGGATGGAGGGCGAGCTTGACAATGTGCGGACGGGATTTCCGCCTGCAGTAATTTCTACTTGGTCGTAGCCGGGAACACCACGCAAGACAGTTTCATACTTTTGTTCTAAGCCAATTTTTCCAACGTACTGAATACCCGGAAGAAAAGAGCTTTGTAATGCATCGGGGTCATCAGCTTTTGCGCCCTCAATTTCTGCTTGCATGCGCTCTTTATCTTTTTGAGAAACCCGTCCGATATAGCCTATCAAATGTGAGGCCAGTTCGTTATATGGGTACTCGCGGAAGCTGCGGGCACGGATCTCAACCCCTGGAAAGCGATAGCGGTTGGCCATAAAACGGGCTGTTTCTGCTTCTGTCAGCATGGAGCGCAGGGGGAAAGTGCCCATTTTGCGAGAATCTTCTAATGACCGCTTGAAATTACGACGATCTCTAGAGGAAATTAGGACAATTTCAGATAAATTATCGATTAGTTCATCAACATTGCCCTTAACTTCTTCAGCATTGACGTCAAGGGTCAGGGCTGAATAGTTTCTACCTATGACAATGCCATTGCGATCCATCAAAAGACCTCTATTTGCTGGCGCAGGGACAAGTGCAATGCGGTTGCTCTCGGCTAATAGGGCATATTTGCCATGACTAATCAGTTGTAGCCAAACTAGCCGTGTAACAAGCAATAAAAAGCAAACTGTTACGAAAATGGTCGCAATATGGATGCGCTCTTGAAAAGAGTTTAGATCCGGTTTTTTAAAAGAAACCATGCAGACGTCTAGATTGGACGATTATGGTCAACATCAATTGGTCGACGTTGGGGCGCTAGCAATATACGGGTGGCCAAGGGCCATAGCATGGCCTCAATCAGCGCTTGTATAGAGCCCGTCAGCGCCCACCAGTAAAGTTCTCCACTCAGAATCCAATGCATTAGGACCGGAAATAAGGAGACGAGTAAAAAGATGGGCAATAAATGTAGGGCTTGCGTCAGAACATTCAACGCAATGATGCGCCTGTGCCAAGAAATGGCAAGAAATGCAACGAGTGAATAGCTAAATGCATGGAGCCCAAGTAAATCAGAGTTGTGGACATCCATCAACAGGCCCAGAGCAAAGGCAATAATGACACCAACATAACGATGTTGATGAATATTCCAGAAAATGATGCAGATAATGAGCCAGTCAGGAACCCATCCATAGTTGCCGATCGGCAAAAGGTTGAGTAGTAGCGCACACAGTAGGCTGAAAAAAATAAAGAGTCGATTGGCAGGCCGCAGAATGTACCCGCTTTGGAAGTCAATCATTGCATGCCTCTTGAACGCGTTTGGCGGCGACCTGGGGTCATGACTGCGGGACTTGTAGGGCCAGACTTATTGATGGCGCTGGGTTTGGCATCAAACTGCGGATCGTAAAGTAGCGCTAATGCTTGACGATAGCGGTTAACAGCAGCTACGGGGACACACAAAACGTTCGAAGAGTTTTTGTCTGCATTACGTTCGATACGGCTAATAACAGCCACTGCAAAGCCTGGTGGATAAATGCCATCGATTCCAGAAGTAATCAAGATATCACCAACCTCTAGATCGCTGGCGACGGGTAAGTAGCGTAGCTCTAGGGGATTGCCGCGCCCAGCGCCAAATACGGCGGCACGAAGACCATTGCGGGCTACTTGTACGGGCACAGCAAAATCACGATCTTCCAGCAAAGAAACTTCTGCAGAGCGTTCATAGATACGCACCACTTGACCTAGAATGCCGGCGTCGTTAGCAATCGGATTGCCAGCCCTTAAGCCATCTTTACTACCGCGATTGATCACGATGCGTTGTGAAATAGGGTTGGGTGGATTAAAAAGAATTTCTACTGGTAGAGTTTTAAATGGAACCTGTTTCTGTAAGTCCATCAACTCTCTTAGGTTTTGATTTTCAATGAGAAGAAACTCAGACTGGTTTGCAAGCAACGATAGTTCCGCTTGGCGAACTTTCATTGCTTGATTTTCTTTATCGAGCGTGCCCCGTGTAGTGAAATATTCAGAGCTGGCTTCAAGCACATTGCGCGGCATCTGCATGAGATATTCAAGTGGGCGCAGAATCCAGTTGACGTTATCTCGAATGGGGTTGAGAGTCTTGTAGCGAGAATCAATCAACATCAATGCGATGCTGATGGATAGGCAGACAATCAGTTTGACTAAAGCAGGAACGCCTTGTCTGAAAAGTGGAGGAGCGCTATGTTGCAATGCCCTGATCGACGTGTCAGTCGATTATTCTTGCGAAAACACTCCGCCCAGCTTGTCCATGCGCTCTAGTGCAATACCGCAACCACGAGCGACGCAAGTGAGAGGATCTTCTGCCACATGAATGGGCAACCCAGTTTCTTCCAAGAGCAGGCGATCTAAATCGCGTAGCAATGCTCCACCGCCTGTTAGCATCATGCCGCGTTCAGCGATATCAGAAGCAAGCTCAGGTGGAATTTGTTCAAGCGCTGCTTTTACAGCAGTCACTATTTGGTTTAGTGGATCAGTCAGCGCTTCGAGAATTTCGTTGCTTGTTACTGTGAAGCTACGCGGGATGCCTTCTGAAAGATTGCGACCCTTCACTTCCATCTCGCGTACTTCGGCACCAGGGAATGCAGAGCCAATAGTCTTTTTAATCAATTCAGCCGTTTGTTCACCAATCAACATTCCGAAGTTACGGCGAATGTAGTTTGTAATTGCCTCATCGAATTTGTCGCCACCTACGCGAACGGAGCCTTTGTAAACCATGCCGCCTAAAGACATCACACCAACTTCAGTAGTACCGCCGCCGATATCGACCACCATTGAACCTGCTGCTTCGGAAACCGGGAGGCCTGCACCAATTGCAGCAGCCATAGGCTCTTCAATTAGAAATACTTGGGAAGCACCCGCACCTAGTGCGGACTCACGAATGGCACGACGCTCAACTTGAGTTGAGCCACAAGGTACGCAAATAATGATGCGTGGGCTCGGCTTTAACAACTTGCTCTCATGCACCAGCTTGATAAATTGCTTGAGCATTTGCTCGGTGATGGTGAAATCGGCAATAACCCCGTCTTTCATTGGGCGAATTGCCTCAATATTCCCGGGAACGCGTCCCAACATCGCTTTTGCTTCTTTTCCGACTGCCAATATGGTTTTTTTGCCGCTTGGGCCACCTTCTGTACGAATTGCCACAACTGACGGCTCATCAAGCACAATACCCCGATCACGCATATAAATTAAGGTATTTGCGGTTCCTAGGTCGATGGCTAGGTCATTGGAAAAGTAGCTGCGGAAAAAACCAAACATGATGTAGTGGGAAAATAGTAGGTGTTAATAAATATATATAGGAATGATACTCTAGCGCCCCATGAAACTTGATGATGTCCAGCGCATTGCGCACCTTTCGAAGCTTGAGTTAAGTCAGGCAGAAGCAGAGGCAGTTTTGCCTCAATTACAGGCCATTTTTTCCCTGGTTGAGGAGATGCAGGCCGTCGATACAACGGGTCTTGAGCCCTTAGCTCATCCGATCCTTTTTTTGCGAGACTTGGCGCAGCCTTTGCGTGTGGACCAGGTAACTGAGTTCGATCGCCACACCGAAAACATGCAATCTGCCCCGGCTCAACAGGATGGCTATTTTTTAGTTCCACGGGTGATCGAATGAGTTGGCACACCACCCCCATTGCATTAATGGCAAAGGCTCTTGCTGCAAAAGAGGTTTCTAGTACAGAGCTGACTAAGTACTTTTTAGAGCGAATTGAGTCTGGAAAACAGTGGAATGCCTACTTAGATGTGAATACTCACTTAAGTTTAGAGCAAGCATCTGCTGCAGACTCTTTAATTGCTGCCGGGAAGTCTGGGAAGTTGACAGGCATCCCAGTGGCCCATAAAGATGTGTTTGTAACGCGTGGCTGGAGGTCTACGGCAGCCTCCAAAATCCTCGATGGTTACCTCAGCCCATTCGATGCAACTGTGGTTGCCAATTTGGGTATTCCGAGCGCTGAGAATCCAAATGGTGCTGGTATGGTTTGTTTGGGCAAAACCAATATGGATGAGTTTGCAATGGGGTCTTCCAATGAAAACTCTGCCTATGGACCAGTCTTAAATCCTTGGAATTCTGCATATGTCGCTGGAGGATCTTCTGGTGGTTCAGCAGCCGCGGTGGCTGCAGGCTTGGCCCCGATTGCAACTGGCACGGATACAGGTGGGTCGATACGACAGCCAGCTGCTTTTTGTGGGTTAACAGGTATTAAGCCAAGCTATGGGCGTGTGTCTCGTTACGGGATGATTGCCTATGCATCCTCTTTGGATCAGGCTGGCCCTATGGGAAAGACAGCTGAAGATTGTGCTTTATTGCTTTCCGCAATGTCTTCGCATGACCCGCGCGACTCCACCTCTTTGGCCGATTCAGGCGAAGACTATGGCCGTTATTTGCAAGCGCCTTGGAAGGAAGGCAATGCGAATCCTGCAAAACCTTTGGAAGGCTTGCGGATTGGCTTGCCTAAAGAGTTTTTTGCTGAAGGCTTGGCAGAGGATGTTGCCCACTCGGTCAACAATGCGGCTAAAGCTTTGCAAGCCATGGGTGCCGAGCTGATAGAGGTGAGCCTACCAAAAACGAAGCTATCGATCCCTGTTTATTATGTGTTGGCCCCTGCAGAGGCATCGAGCAATTTGAGCCGTTTTGATGGTGTTCGTTATGGCCATCGAGCTCAGGAATATCACGATCTGTCAGAAATGTATGCCAAATCTCGTACGGAAGGTTTTGGAGCAGAGGTAAAGCGTCGTATCTTGATTGGGACCTATGTCCTTTGTCACGGCTATTACGATGCCTACTACTTGCAGGCTCAAAAAATTCGTCGCATTATTGCTGCTGATTTTCAGGCGGCATTTAGTCGCTGCGATATCATTCTTGGCCCTGTGGCGCCTGATGTTGCATGGCGTTTAGGTGAAAAATCAAAAGATCCAGTACAGATGTATTTGGAAGATATTTACACTCTCTCAACAAACTTGGCAGGACTACCTGCAATGAGTGTTCCTTGTGGTTTCAGTTCCAATAACCTGCCCATTGGCATGCAATTTATCGGCAACTATTTTTCCGAAGCGCGCTTATTGCAAGTTGCGCATCAATATCAGCAAGCCAGTGATTGGCACTTGCGACAAGCTGGCGAGGTGGCATGATGCAATGGGAAGTCGTTATCGGTTTAGAAACCCACGCGCAATTAAAAACACAATCAAAGATTTTTAGTGGCGCAAGTACCCGCTTTGGCGCAGAGCCTAATACGCAAGCGTGCGCAGTGGATTTGGCTCTGCCGGGAGTGTTGCCAGTCCTAAATCGTCAGGCAGTCGAGCATGCTATTTGTTTTGGCTTAGCGGTTGGCGCCAAGATTTCGCCAGCTAGTATTTTTGCTCGCAAAAACTACTTTTATCCAGACCTACCCAAGGGCTATCAAATTAGCCAGATGGATCTTCCCATAGTGGTTGGTGGCCAGCTAGAAATCTTAGTGGGTGACGAGCTGAAGGTAGTGGAGCTGACTCGCGCCCACATGGAAGAGGACGCCGGAAAATCAGTCCATGAGGAGGATTTTACTGGCCCCCATGGCGAAGCCTCTAGTGGCATTGACTTAAATCGTGCCGGCACACCGCTGTTAGAAATTGTTACTGAGCCCGTTATGCGCAGCGCTGCAGAAGCTGTGGCTTATGCAAAAGCTTTGCATGGCTTGGTTGTTTGGCTAGGGGTGTGCGATGGCAATATGCAAGAAGGTTCTTTTCGTTGTGATGCCAACGTTTCAGTCCGCCCTTTAGGTCAAGCAGAGTTCGGCACGCGTTGCGAGATAAAAAATCTGAATTCATTCCGCTTTCTGGAGGAGGCAATTCAACATGAAGTACGTCGCCAAATCGAATTAATAGAAGACGGCGGTAAGGTTATTCAAGAGACACGTTTATACGATCCCGATCGCCAAGAAACACGAAGCATGCGCAGCAAAGAAGATGCAAATGATTATCGCTACTTCCCAGATCCGGACTTGTTGCCGGTAGTCATCGATGATGCTTGGATTTCTGAAGTGCGCAGCAAGATGCCTGCATTGCCAGCACAATTGCGCAAGGAATGGCAAAGTGAGTTTGGTTTGAGTGCTTATGACACGCAGCTACTGACACAAGACCGTGATACTGCAAAAGTATTTGAGAGCTTGTTAGCAATTACAGGGAAGCCTTTGGCAAAAGCAGCGGCTAATTTAATTGCTGGTGAATTTGCCTCCGCCGTAAATCGCGCTGGTATTGCTGTGGCTGATGTGCCTTTGAAGCCCGAACATTTGGCTCCGTTATTGACGCGTACGGCAGATGGCACGATCTCCAACAAGATTGCCAAAGATATTTTTGCCATTCTGTGGGAAGAGGCTCTGGCAGGGAAGGCAATCAGCACTGTAGATCACATTATTGATGTCAAAGGTTTGAAGCAGATTAGTGACAGCGGTGCGCTTGAGGCCATGATTGATAAGGTATTGGCAGCCAATGAAAAATCAGTTGAAGAGTTTCGCTCTGGCAAAGAAAAAGCGTTTAATGCGCTAGTTGGCCAGATTATGAAGGCCTCACAAGGTAAGGCAAATCCAGGTCAAGTTAATGAGTTGCTTCGTAAAAAGCTGGGTTGAATCTAGGTAAGTTATTCGGTAATTGAAATATTGAGAAAGAAATAGATGAGTGCAATCGATCCAAAGCAGGCAGAGCAAGAAGAGTTGGTGGCTGAGTGGTTGCGAGCAACCCCCGGCTTCTTTGAGCGTTACGCCAGTCTATTGAATGAAATTCGCTTGAAGCATCCACATGAAGATCGTGCGATTTCATTGCAAGAGCGTCAAATGACAATATTGCGCACTCAAAATCAGGAGCTCAATCGCCGTCTTAGTGAGATGCTGCACTTTGGAAGTCGTAATGACAAAACGCAGCAAGGTTTGGTTGCATGGTTATTGCGCTTGATGCGCGCTAACAATAAGGCGGATGTAGAGGTTGCGGTAACTGCTGGCTTAGCAGAAGTCTTCGAAGTGGATGCCGCACAAATTCTTGCTCCAAATAAGGCCTTCGGCCCTTGGGTTGATACCCCATTGTGCGGTTCTGCAAAAGAATTGGCTGCTGCCAGTATTGATTTATTGGCAACCCAGATCACTATCGAACCTGAGTGGCAAAGTATGGTGGCGATTGGTCTGCCTTTAGGTAAGAATGGATCAAGCAATCAGGCGCCGGCAGTTCTTTTGTTGGCTAGCAAGGATGAGTCTCGCTTTACTGCTGACATGGGTGCTTTCTATTTGCGCCAAATCGCCGAATTAACTGCCGCTGCCTTAGATCGGGTCCAGGCTTATGAAGCCACAGCTGACTGAACTTCATCCGCTTGTGCAAGATTATTTGCACGAGCTACATGTATTGCGTCAGTTATCACCTCATACGCTCAAGGCGTATCGCATGGATTTGGCTGAGTTACAAAACTTTGCCACCGATGATGCAGTTGAGCTGTTAAAGGTCAGCAATGCTCATGTTCGTCGCTGGGCGGGGAGATGGCACGCAAAGGGCAAGTCACCTAGAACCATCGCTAGAGGCCTTTCTGCTTGGCGGGGTTGGTATGACTGGCTTACGGAAAAAGATGCGCGCAGAGATGGGCAGGCGGGCAGAGCGCAGATTAAATTAAGCGCTAATCCGGTAGATGATGTGAGGGCACCTAAGCGCCTCAAGTCTTTGCCTAAGGCACTGTCAGTAGAGCAGGCATTAGCACTGGTTAATCAAGCGGTTCAAGAGGCGCAAGAAAAGAAGGATCTTGAGTCCATTCGGGATGCAGCAATTGTCGATCTGCTGTACTCCTCTGGATTGCGTCTTTCGGAGCTCCTGGGTATAGATGTAATGCAAAGTAAAGACCGTCAATATGAGTCTGCGGGCTGGTTGGATTGGGATGCTGCTGAAGTTACGGTGCTCGGTAAAGGTGGCAAGCGTCGCTCGGTTCCAGTTGGGGCTCCCGCTATGCAGTCTTTACAGTTTTGGCGAGAGTTGCGGAAAGAGGCTGACTGTACCGAACAGTCTTTGGCCTTGTTCATTTCAGCCAGAGGTGCTCGGTTGTCGCCGCGTACCGTTCAGGCGCGTTTACGCACCTTAGCCATGCGTGCTGGGCTACCGACGCATGTACACCCCCATATGATGCGCCATAGCTTTGCAAGCCATGTATTGCAATCCTCGCAGGATTTGCGGGCGGTCCAGGAAATGCTGGGACATGCCAGTATCGCTAGCACTCAAATTTATACGTCTTTGGATTTTCAGCATCTAGCGCAGGCATATGACAAAGCCCATCCTCGTGCAAAGGCTGGTAAAGGCTGAGGAACTCGGTAAGATACTAGGTTTCCCCCGCCGGGGATGATTGATTTTTCGATTTTGAATGGATTTACGATGGCACTGATTCCAGTAACGATTCTCACGGGCTTTTTGGGTAGCGGTAAAACTACCCTGCTAAAGCACATTCTCACTGAACAACATGGCAAAAAAATTGCTGTAATCGAAAACGAGTTCGGCGAAGAAAATATCGATAACGATATTTTGGTTCAAGACAATCAAGAAAATATCGTACAGATGAGTAATGGCTGCATTTGCTGCACGATTCGTGGCGACTTGGTTGATGCTCTTAATGAGCTATGGGAGCAACGTAAGAACAAGAAAATTAGTTTTGACCGTGTTGTCATTGAGACTACCGGCGTTGCTAATCCTGGTCCAGTGGCTCAGACCTTCTTCATGGATGACGACGTAGCGGATCATTATGTTTTGGATGCAGTGGTTACCTTGGTGGATGCCAAGCATGGCCAGCAACAGCTCACCGAGCATGAGGAGGCTCAGCGTCAAGTTGGTTTTGCCGATCAAATTTTTATTACCAAGACAGATTTAGTAAGTCCTGTCGAGGTGGATGCATTGCGCACGCGTTTAATGCATATGAACCCTAGAGCGCCCATTCAGGGGATTTCTAAGGGGGTTGTGCCACTGGAGGCGGTTTTGGACCTCAAAGGCTTTAATTTGAACGCCAAATTGGACATTGACCCCCATTTCTTAGAGTCAGAGGATCATGATCACAGCACTTGCGGCCATGACCATAGTCACGATCATCATGGGCATGCAGGGCATACAGATCGCATCCAATCCTTCGTTTTTCGTAGTGATAAACCCTTTGATCATAAAAAATTGGAAGACTTCCTAGGGGGCATTCTGGAGGTCTTTGGCGAGAAGATGTTGCGCTACAAAGGCGTCCTATACGTGAAGGGAAGCAACCGAAAAGTGGTATTTCAGGGGGTTCACCAGATGATGGGTAGCGATTTGGCTGGTCCATGGGGTGCTGAACCCAAGCAAACTCGAATGGTATTTATTGGCATTGATTTGCCAAAGGACACCCTATTGGCTGGGCTTGAGGGATGTTTGGTCTAGCCAGCTTCGGATACAATCTGCCGCCACGGTCAATATTGATAAAAGGTCGTAAAACTTTGGCAGAATGAGGCAATAATGCTTCAAACCCTTGGAAAGAATGAGATGACGGTAAAAACAGCAACAAAAACTGCAGCGGCTCCAAAGGCTAGCAAGGCTGTAAGCGGCAAGACTACAAAAAGCGTCCCCTTGATTTTGAGTGAGGCTGAACTGCTCAAGATGGCTGACAAGGATTACATGAATGCAGCCCAGTTAAATTTTTTCCGTCAAAAATTATTGACTCTCAAAGATGACATTCTGAAAAACGCTTCAGAGACCACTGAGCATCTCAGAGAAAATATTCTGGTTCCGGATCCAGCGGATCGCGCAACGATTGAAGAAGAACATGCGCTTGAATTACGTACCCGTGATCGTGAGCGTAAGCTGTTGAAAAAAGTAGAGCAAGCTCTAGCGCGCATTGAGACTGCTGATTACGGTTGGTGCGAAGAGACTGGTGAGCCAATTGGCTTATCCCGTTTAATTGCAAGGCCGACAGCAAATTTATCGCTAGAAGCACAAGAGCGTCGTGAACTACGTCAAAAATTGTTTGGCGAATAACCCTTAATACCTCGGTTGCAATGACTAAGCATTTACCTTCTCTTGCTGATATTCCTCCTTTATTAAAGGCGGAAATTTTGGCCGAGGCTTTGCCTTATATTCGCCAATATCACGGTAAAACCATTGTGATTAAGTATGGCGGGAACGCCATGGTTGAGGATCGCCTCAAAGAAAGTTTTGCGCGGGATGTGATTCTGCTGAAATTGGTTGGCATGAACCCTGTTGTAGTGCATGGTGGGGGCCCACAAATTGATGAGGCTCTGAAGAAGATCGGCAAGACAGGGACTTTTATTCAAGGGATGCGCGTTACTGATGAAGAAACCATGGAAGTGGTGGAGTGGGTTCTAGGTGGCGAAGTGCAGCAAGATATTGTGATGTTAATCAATCACTTTGGTGGACAGGCAGTTGGCTTGACTGGTAAAGATGGTGGTTTAATTCATGCAAGAAAAATGATGATCCCCGACGAAAAAAATCCAGGACAGAAATTGGATATTGGTTTTGTCGGTGAGATTGAGGCTATTAATCCTGCGGTTGTAAAAGCCTTGCAAGACGATGCGTTTATTCCAGTGATTTCTCCAATTGGCTTTAGCGCTGAAGGTCAAGCGTTCAATATTAACGCTGACTTAGTTGCTGGCAAGATGGCTGAAATTTTGCATGCTGAAAAATTAGTGATGATGACTAACATTCCAGGCGTAATGGATAAAAACGGCACACTATTGACTGATTTAACTGCGCGAGAAATCGATGATTTATTTGCCGATGGAACGATCTCGGGCGGCATGCTACCAAAAATCTCATCTGCGTTAGATGCTGCTAAGAGTGGCGTGAACTCAGTGCATATTATTGATGGTCGTATTGAACACTCTTTATTATTAGAAATTCTGACTGAGCAAGCTTTCGGAACAATGATTCGTTCTAGGTAAGCTGGGGATAAGTGAAACTATGCGTGATTCTTTAGAGTCGTCAGAAGTTGCAAGCAGTGTTCCTGAGGCAGGTAAGACGCGTAAGCGCCCTCGCCCAGGAGAGCGCCGCTTACAAATTTTGCAAGTGCTCGCGGAGATGTTACAAAACCCCAGGGGTGAGCGCGTAACCACTGCAGCCTTAGCCGCCAAAATTCAAGTTTCAGAGGCGGCCCTTTATCGGCACTTTGCAAGCAAAGCACAAATGTTTGAGGGCTTAATTGCCTTCATTGAGCAAACGGTTTTTGGGTTGATTAATCAAATCAATCAAAAAGAAGAATCTGGCCTTGCACAGGCTCGTGGAATTTTGCAGATGCTGCTTTTCTTCGCCGAGAAAAATCCTGGCATGACCCGAGTGCTATTAGGCGATGCCTTGTTGCAAGAGGATGATCGTTTGCAAGAGCGCATTACTCAGGTGTTGGATCGCGTTGAGGCATCCCTAAAGCAGGCTTTACGAATTGCTCAAACCCAAGGCGGTGCATTGGGGCAGGTGGGTCAAGATGAGGTCAGTGTTCGTGCTGCCATGTTGATGAGTTTTGTTTTGGGCCGCTGGCATCGCTTTGCTCGGAGCGGCTTTAAGAAGCAGCCAACTGAAGCATCTGATATTAGTCTTCGCATTCTTCTCTCCGAATGAGCGAGCTACACCTCTCTAGAAATACTATCCATTTTGCCGAGCCCTTGCCTTTGCAAAGTGGCGCCATATTGTCTGGCTACGACCTAGTTATTGAAACTTACGGCAAGTTAAATCTAGAGAAAAGTAATGCCATCCTAATTTGTCATGCACTCAATGCTTCGCATCATGTTGCGGGTCCAGATCCGGAAGACCCAGACGATATTGGATGGTGGGACAACATGATTGGCCCTGGCAAGCCGGTCGATACAGATCATTTCTTTGTAATTGGCGTCAATAACTTAGGCTCCTGCTTTGGCTCTACTGGGCCAATGAGTATTCATCCAGAAACTGGTAAGCCTTATGGCGCAGATTTCCCTGTGGTGACCGTTGAGGATTGGGTCAATACTCAAGCGCGCTTGGCAGATAAGTTGGGTATTCGTAAATTTGCTGCGGTGATGGGCGGAAGCCTCGGTGGTATGCAAGCCATGGCGTGGTCGATTCAGTTTCCCAAACGCTTGGAGCACTGCATTGTAATTGCCTCAACCCCAAAATTGAGCGCACAGAATATTGCCTTCAATGAAGTCGCTCGTAATGCCATTCTGTCTGACCCTGATTTTCATGGTGGAAATTACTATGAGCATGGCGTTGTACCCAAGCGCGGCTTAAGATTGGCGCGCATGGTCGGTCACATTACCTATTTATCTGATGACGATATGGCCGAAAAGTTTGGACGTGAATTGCAGCGCCCCAATGGCGAGTCAAATGATTATCGTTTTAGCTTCGATGTCGAGTTTGAAGTTGAAAGCTATTTGCGTCATCAAGGGGATAAGTTTTCCACATACTTTGATGCCAATACTTACCTTTTAATTACTCGCGCACTTGATTACTTTGATCCGTCCCGTCGTTATGGGGGCAGTCTTAATCGAGCTTTGGCCGAGGTGCAGGCGAAATTTTTAGTCGTGAGTTTTTCAACGGATTGGCGTTTTCCGCCAAATCGTAGTCGCGAGATTGTGGAGTCTTTACTGAGCAATAAGAGTGAAGTGAGTTATGCCGAGATTGATGCCCCACATGGGCATGATGCCTTTTTGTTGGATGATTCTCGATATCACAATCTGATTCGTGCTTATTTTGGAAAAATGCGCGAGGTCCTTAAATGAAGCGCGCAGATTTTGCAGCCATCGCCAAATGGATAGCCCCCAATACTCAGGTCTTAGACTTGGGTTGTGGGGACGGTAGTTTTTTAGAGTTTTTACAAACTCAAAAACCGGTACATTGCTATGGCGTAGAGATTGATGATGAGCGCGTACTCTCTTGTGTGCAAAAAGGTTTAAATGTTATTCAGCAAAATCTTGAAGGTGGTTTAGCCTTATTTGAGAACAATAGTTTTGATACAGTTGTCTTGTCTCAAACACTTCAAACGATTCACCAAACGGAAAAGATTCTGCGCGAAGTCGTTCGCGTGGGCAAAGAGTCTGTTGTTTCTTTTCCTAATTTTGGACACTGGTCCCATCGCTTAGCAGTGGGACTGGGACATATGCCTGTGTCCAAAAGTCTGCCGTACAAGTGGTACAACACGCCGAATGTGCGCGTACTGACTGTTGCTGACTTTGAAAGGCTGGCCTCTAGCCTTGGATTGGAGATTGTTGATCGCTGCATCTTGCATGAGGGCAGGGAAGTAACCTTGCTGCCAAATTTATTTGGCAGTCTTGCCTTGTTCCGCGTTCGTCGTGCTTAGTGGTGTACGGTCCTGGTTAAAAGATTTTCAGGTTTACCTGGAGTGGCCCTGTCTGCGAATGCTCTTCCTGGGCTTTTCCGCAGGGCTTCCACTCTTGCTGATCCTAGGAACGCTCAGTTTTTGGTTGAGAGAGGCGGGGATTGATCGAAGCACCATTGGGTACTTAACTTGGGTAGGTCTGATCTATGCCTTTAAGTGGGTTTGGGCGCCTTTAGTAGATAGATTGCCCATTCCTATTTTGACTAAAGTGTTTGGCAGAAGGCGCAGTTGGCTTCTGTTTGGGCAGATCTTGATTGTGCTTGGTCTTCTTGGAATGGCGGGCGTCGATCCCAAGGTCGCACTAAATCAAATTGTTTGGTGTGCCTTGCTTGTAGCCTTTGGTTCTGCTACCCAAGATATTGCTTTGGATGCATTTCGAATTGAATCAGCAGATAGTGATCGTCAGGCTGCCCTATCGGCCACTTACCAAACAGGCTATCGCCTTGCTTTGATTTGGTCTGGTGCTGGTGTTTTATGGTTGGCGGCTCGAGTCGAGACGGGCTCCGGATCTTATGATGTAGACGCTTGGCACTTTGCTTATTTTTGTATGGCAGCTTCTATTGGCATTGGAGTGATGACCACTTTATTAAGCAAAGAGCCTGTAAGGGTTCAGCTTGCCAAAGTACGTAACGCCAAAGAATGGCTTCATCAAACACTGGTTGAGCCGTTTGCAGAATTTATTTGTCGTTATGGATGGCATGCGGTCATCATTTTATGTTTGATTGCGATCTACCGAATCAGTGATGTCGTGATGGGGATTATGGCCAATCCCTTTTACGTTGATATGGGTTACACCAAGGATGAGGTTGCTGCCGTGAGCAAGGTGTTTGGGGTCATTATGACTTTAGTAGGCGCTTTTGTTGGTGGCGTTTTAACGATGCGATTTGGGGTGATGCGTATTTTGTTTTTGGGTGCTATTTTGTCGGCGCTAAGTAATGTGTTGTTTGCTTGGCTCGCCACTCAGGGACATGATTTACATGGTCTGATTTGGGTGATCTCGGCCGATAATCTGAGTTCCGGGATTGCCAGCGCTGCATTTATTGCCTTTCTATCGTCCTTAACAAACATTCGTTATTCAGCAACGCAGTACGCCTTATTTAGCTCAATGATGTTGTTGTTGCCTAAGTGGTTGGCAGGCTTTTCTGGTGCATTTGTAGATGCTTTTGGTTACCAGGCTTTCTTTTATGGCACCGCCATCATTGGGGCGCCAGTGTTGGTCTTGATTTGGCTAGCGATTCGCCTGCATGTCGTCGAATTTAAAAAGCACGACGCTCAAGTTGCTCATCAACAGTAAGTTCGGCCTATGCCTAGATGGAGTAGTTGTAATCCACTATTAAGGGTGCATGATCTGAGAAGCGCTCATCCTTGTAAACGGCAGTTTTTTGAGCGCTCTTAGCAATTTCAGGAGTAGCGATTTGATAGTCAATGCGCCATCCCACATTTTTGGCATAGGCTTGGCCGCGATTACTCCACCATGTATAGCAGGTCTCACTAGCCTCAGGCTCAATCTTGCGATAGACATCTACGTAGCCAACTTTATCAAATAGATTGCTCAGCCATGCACGCTCTTCAGGTAAAAATCCTGAGTTCTTAACGTTACCCTTCCAGTTTTTGAGATCGATTTCATGGTGTGCAATATTGACGTCGCCACACAATACGATTTCTCGACCAGTTTTTTTGAGCTTAATCAGGTGAGGCAGGAAACTATCTAAGTAACGATACTTGGCCTCTTGTCTTTCTGGTGAGCTTGATCCAGAAGGCATATATACCGAAATCACAGAGAGTGTTTTGAAGCGAGCCTCCACATAGCGACCCTCAGCATCAAACTCGTCATTGCCATAGCCATAAAGAACATCGTCAGGTTTGTGGGGTGTATAAATACCGCAGCCGCTATAGCCTTTTTTCTCAGCATGATGGAAGTAGCCATGAAGCCCGTCGGGATTGAGGATGGTATCCTCAAGATCATCTCGCTGAGCCTTAAGCTCCTGCATACAGATGAAGTCTGCCTGCTGCTTTACAGCCCATGGCAAAAAGCCTTTTTTGACTGCAGAACGGATACCGTTGAGGTTGGCGGAAATGATGCGTAACATATAGGCCTATGAGCTCAGAAAATTCTAATCGGGTTAACTTTATTCGTTTTGCCCTAGAGGCAAAGGTTTTATCGTTTGGGGAGTTTAAAACCAAAGCGGGAAGGCTATCACCTTATTTCTTTAATGCAGGCGGTTTTAATGATGGGGCACGCCTCAGTGCCCTGGGTCGTTATTACGCCAAAGCTCTGCAAGAGTCAAAGATTGATTTCGATATGCTGTACGGACCCGCTTATAAGGGCATTACTCTTGCCGCGGCTACGGCGATTGCTTTGGCTGATGATGGTCGCAGCGTGCCTTATGCCTACAACCGTAAAGAAGCTAAAGATCACGGAGAGGGCGGGACTCTTGTTGGCGCCCCCGTTAAAGGTAGAGTGGTCATCGTAGATGATGTGATATCTGCCGGCACTTCTGTGCGAGAGTCTGTGGAATTGATTCGTGCTGCTGGCGCCCAACCTGCCGCAGTGTTAATTGCATTGGATCGCATGGAGAAGTCGGGTACTGCGACGCAGATTGGTGATAAGTCTGCAGTGCAAGCCGTTGAGGAAGAATTTGGATTGCCAGTAATCGCTATTGCAAACCTCGCGGATTTGATGGCTTTCCTCATGGCGTCAAGTGATGTAGAGCTAACCAATTACTTGCCAGCGGTGAAGGCCTATCGCGAGCAGTACGGCATTTAAGCGAGTTTGCTTAGATCTCGGTTTCGCCTTCAAAGACGGTAACAGCCGGGCCTGTCATGATGACTGGCTGAGCTACGCCGTTCACTATTCCGCCCCAACTTATCTCTAGCGTTCCACCACGCGTCTGAACTTTGACTGGAGAGTCCAGCATGCCGCGTCGAATACCAGAAACTACTGCAGCACAGGCACCCGTTCCACAGGCAAGCGTTTCACCAGCGCCACGCTCATAGACGCGCAGTTTGATTTGATTGCGGCTGATGACTTGCATGTAACCTGCATTTACGCGTCTTGGGAATGCTGGATGTTTTTCGATGAAAGGCCCTTCCTCTTTTACTGGGGCACTGTCAATATCACCTACTACTTGAACTGCATGAGGGTTGCCCATAGATACCACGCCAACCCAATCATCATGTGCGCCAGGATGATTGCTAGTCGGGAGTGCATACAGAATTTCATGAAATTCTTGTTTGCTAGCGAGGCCGTTGGAATTGAAGGGAATATGACTGTGCTCGAAAACGGGCGCCCCCATATCAACTTCTACCTGCCCATCAGGATGGGACTTTAGGGTTAAAACAGTATGTGCAACCTCAACTCTTATTGGGTTTTTGCTTGAGAGGCCTTGATCCAATACAAAGCGAACAAAGCAGCGCGAACCATTGCCGCACTGTTCAACTTCGCCACCGTCAGAATTAAAAATACGATAGCGAAAATCTGCATCTGGGCGAGTTGCTTTTTCTACTAGCAAGATCTGATCTGCACCAATGCCAAATTGACGATGGGCAAGCTTCTGCCATTGCTCTCGAGTAATGTTGCTCAGGTCTTGATCAATACCATTAAGCACAATGAAGTCATTGCCTGCCCCATGCATCTTGGTGAAACGCAATTTTTGTGCGGGGCTATTTGAATTCATACTCAAAGGTACTTCCGTATAGTCAGTTGTTTGCTTTAGTTGTAGAAACTGGGCTCGCCAGGAGGCCTATGTTTGAAGCGTTTATGTACCCAATAGTACTCTGCTGGCCTTTCCCGAACAAGTTCTTCAATGTATTGGTTAAGTCGCTCAGTATCTGTTTTCACATCATCGCTAGGAAAATTCGGTAGGGGGGCGCTAATGTTGCAGGTATAGCCACTGCGATCTTCATTGAGAGTCGTAGTCATGAGACAGACTTCTGCGCCACTCAGCCTTGCTAAGCGCGAAACGGATGTAATGGTATTTGTTTGAATGCCAAAGAAGGGAACAAAGATTGAATCTCTTGGACCGAGGTCAATATCAGGCGCAATAAAAATGAAGTTGCCTGACTGAATCTCTCGAATCAGATCGCGCAAGCGGCTTTGTCTTTCGATTGACTTACCTCCAAAGCGATTTCTCCATTCAATCATTTTTTGATTAAAAAAAGGATTCTTCATATTTTGGTACAGTCCCGCGCCCCTCGGCCAATCATGCTGACTTGCTAAAACTGAGAGGGCCATGAAGCCCCCTTCAAGTCCAACAAAGTGAGGGTTGATTAAGAGGCGCGGCTTACGGTCGCCCAAAGTAATAGCGGATTTGACTGTCACAATGTCAGTAATTTGTTTACCGCTGCCAAGCCAGATGCGGCTTCTCTCAATGACGCTACGACCAAATAATTTCCAGTGCGTGAGCGCAAGAGCGGTAATTTCTCGTTCGCTCAAACTCGGGAAGCACAAATGTAAGTTGGTTTTAACTACTTTGGCGCGTTCATTTGGGATATGGGCGGCTAGCCATCCAAGGGCATGGCCAACATAAATTGTGAGCCTGTAGGGAAGAAAGGCAAATAGGCGCAATAGGCTCAGCGCTAGAAAGTTGAAAAGGTTTTGTAACCAGGTCATCTCATTTGAACTAAATTAGTTAAGGCTTTAATCCTTGGGTGGCAATTCTGCATCGGTTGGATGCTTATAGCGGTTATAAGCCCAAATGAATTGCTCTGGAGCCTTTAGGATAGCTTGTTCCAAAGCTTGATTAATTTCAGTGGCAGCAAGTACTGCATCTTCGGAGAGTGGTGCAAGCCTAGTCATTTCCATTAACCAGCCTCGCCCAAGTGATTTTCGTTTGGCAGTAAACATCAGCACTGGCGTCTGGTTGCGATTGGCCAGGCGTGCCGGGAGTGGTGTTGTGTAAGCGGGGCGACCAAAGAAGGGCACCCAAACACCCTCTTTCCCACTGGGAACTTGATCCGGAAGAATGCCTATAGCCTCTTTGCGATTGAGGGCCCTAGTCATTTGTCGTACGCCATGTAAATTGGTAGGGACAAAATCTAAGTTTGGGTAGTGCCGACCGGCTTCAACGATTTCATTGAGCCAATGCTGTCTGGATGGGCGATACAAGATAGTGGCGGGGTAGTGTTGTGCAATGACGCGCGGAATCACCTCAAAACAGCCAAGATGAGGGGTGAGCATAAGCAAGCCATGACCCTCATTAAAAGCTGATACAACAATGTCAAAGTTGAGTACTTCCACTAAATCAAGGGATTTTTTTGGGTTTTTCCATGCCCATAAACTATCGGCAAACAGCATGCCTGATCCGGCAGCGGCTGACCAGAGCTTTACTGGTAAGCGATGTCGGCGTGTAACGGCCAAATAATTTTCTCTAAAGAGGGTGCGGTAATGGCTGGAGACAAGATAGGCAAACACGCCTAAAAAAGCGCCAATGGCTTGTGCTCCAGCTAGGGGTAATGCCCCGATGCCGTTAAGTATGAGCTTTAGAAATAGGCTTTTCACTATTCAATGATATTCAATGCTGGCAGTCAGGACAAATTTAGCCTCTTCTTTGGTAAATTTACCGCTTTTGGGATAGAATTAATCCATCGCCGAGTTAAGACAACTTGCAGGGCGATTCAAAAATTCTGCTAAAGCGTCGCCGTTGTAGTTCCTGGCACGTCGAGTTGTCCCATAGATCGTGTTAATTTTTAAAGGAATATGCAATGGCAAATGATTACTTCTTCACCTCAGAATCTGTTTCTGAAGGTCACCCCGATAAAGTTTCAGATCAGATTTCTGATGCAGTTCTTGATGCAATATTGGCTCAAGATCCAACTGCTCGTGTCGGCGCTGAGACTTTGTGCAACACCGGCTTAATAGTCTTGGCGGGTGAAATTACGACGAGCGCTAACGTCGATTACATCCAAGTCGCTCGTAATACTTTGCGCGAAATTGGCTATGACAATACCGCATATGGTATTGACTACAAGGGTTGCGCCGTGTTGGTTGCTTATGACAAGCAAAGTCCAGATATTGCTCAGGGTGTAAATAATGCGCATGATGATGAGCTGGAGCTTGGGGCTGGAGACCAGGGTTTAATGTTCGGTTATGCCTGTGACGAAACTGCTGAGCTCATGCCTTTGCCTATTCATTTGTCCCATCGTTTGGTAGAGCGTCAGTCTCAATTGCGCCGCGACGGTCGCTTGAATTGGTTGCGCCCAGATGCAAAGTCCCAGGTGACCTTGCGTTATGTGGATGGCAAGCCCGACTCTATCGACACGGTAGTATTGTCAACTCAGCATGATGAGGATATCTCCCTCGAAAAATTGCGTGAAGCGGTTATCGAAGAAATCATCAAGCCAGTACTGCCCAAACACTTGATCAAGGGCGCCATCAACTATTTGGTGAACCCAACCGGTCGATTTGTAATTGGTGGCCCGCAGGGAGATTGTGGCTTGACCGGCAGAAAAATTGTTGTGGATACTTACGGTGGCTCCGCTCCACACGGGGGCGGCGCATTTTCTGGGAAAGATCCTTCTAAGGTGGACCGCTCGGCTGCTTATGCTGCTCGTTATGTTGCAAAGAACGTGGTTGCTGCTGGTTTGGCTACCAAATGCCTAGTTCAAGTATCGTATGCAATTGGGGTGGCTAAGCCAACATCAGTGATGGTGAGTACGTATGGCACTGGCAAGATCTCCGATGAAAAGATTTCACAATTGGTTTCTGAGCACTTTGATTTGCGTCCTAAGGGCATTATTAAAACTTTGAACCTGTTGCGCCCAATTTATCGTAAGACTGCTGCTTATGGCCATTTCGGTCGTGAGGAGCCAGAATTTACATGGGAACAATGTGATAAGGCACCTGCATTGCGTGCAGCAGCAGGCTTGTAAGCGGTAAATAAGTAGTTAGTTTTTGTATTGAAGCGAAATATGGCGAAATTGATTACAATTTCGCCATACCTTCAAGGAGCGTTGCAAGGAATGCTGAGAACCAGCGTTTCCCCAGGCTTGAAGGGAGCGGATTCCTAAGCGGAGTTTGCTAATTGCAACCGCGCTCGCTAACCCATGATTCGATGGCTAGCGAGTTTCTACTCCAGCATTGAATCGTCTTTAGCTGGAGCATTCATGAGTACCGTTTCCGATTTAAATAACTTTGTAGCAACACGTTGTGCAATTGCTGATATTTCTTTGGCTGACTTTGGCCGCAAAGAAATTGCTATTGCTGAAACTGAGATGCCAGGCCTCATCGCCATTCGTGATGAGTTCGCCGCAGGGCAGCCATTGCGCGGCGCACGCATTACTGGCTCATTGCACATGACCATTCAAACTGCAGTATTGATCGAGACCCTAGAAGCACTCGGCGCAGAAGTGCAATGGGCATCATGCAATATTTTCTCAACACAAGATCATGCTGCTGCTGCTATTGCAGCAAATGGCACCCCTGTTTATGCGATCAAGGGTGAGACTCTTGAACAATATTGGGATTACACCCATCGTATTTTTGAGTGGGCTGATGGCGGTTTCACTAATATGATTTTGGACGACGGTGGCGATGCTACTTTACTATTACATCTCGGTGCGCGCGCAGAAAAAGATCAAGCCTGCTTGAATCACCCAACTAGTGAAGAAGAAACTATTTTGTTTGGGGCGATCAAAAGCAAGCTAGCGCAGGATTCAACTTGGTACTCCACTCGTTTGGCACAGGTAAAAGGTGTCACCGAAGAAACAACGACAGGTGTGCATCGCTTGTATCAAATGTTTGCTAAAGGTGATTTGAAGTTCCCGGCAATTAACGTCAACGATTCAGTGACTAAGAGCAAGTTTGATAATCTCTATGGTTGCCGTGAGTCTTTGGTTGATGCAATTAAGCGTGCAACCGATGTGATGGTTGCAGGTAAGGTTGCAGTAGTTTGCGGTTACGGCGACGTTGGTAAAGGTTCTGCACAAGCATTGCGCGCTTTGTCGGCTCAAGTTTGGGTGACTGAAGTAGATCCAATCTGCGCCTTGCAAGCCGCAATGGAGGGCTATCGCGTTGTCACAATGGATTACGCCGCCGATAAAGCCGATATCTTCGTTTCAGCAACCGGTAACTACCATGTGATTACGCATGATCATATGGCTAAGATGAAGAATCAAGCCATCGTTTGTAATATTGGCCACTTTGATAATGAAATTGATATTGCTGGTATTGAAAAATACAAGTGGGAAGAAATCAAGCCTCAAGTTGACCACGTGATTTTCCCAGCCGCCAATGGAGCGCCTGAGAAACGCATCATTGTTTTAGCCAAAGGACGTTTGGTAAATCTCGGTTGCGGTACAGGTCACCCATCTTATGTAATGAGCTCTTCATTTGCGAACCAAGTAATTGCGCAAATTGAATTGTGGAATGCGGTTGGTACTAATAAATACCCAATCGGTGTTTACACATTGCCTAAGCATTTAGATGAGAAGGTTGCGCGCTTACAGTTAAAGACCCTCAACGCGCAGCTGACGGTGTTATCTGATCAGCAGGCTTCCTATATTGGCGTTACTAAGGAAGGTCCGTACAAGGCTGACCACTATCGTTATTAATTAAAGCAATAAAAGCACAGGCCCAAAACCATGGAATTAAGCGTCGAATTCTTTCCTCCTAAAACACCTGAGGGTGAGAATAAGTTGAGACTGGTGCGTGAGCGCTTGAGTGATTCACTCAAGCCCGCGTTTTATTCCGTGACTTTTGGTGCTGGTGGCTCTACCCAGTCTGGCACTTTAAAAGTGGTGAGTGACATTCATGCTGCTGGTGCAGCTGTTGCTCCGCACTTATCTTGTGTCGGTAGTTCACGAGATAGTGTACGTGAGATGCTTAAGCAATATCATGCGCTAGGTATCAAACGTATTGTGGCGCTGCGTGGTGATTTACCGTCTGGTATGGGTCAGTACGGCGAGTTTCATCATGCGAATGAGTTGGTCGAGTTTATTCGTGCAGAGACCGGCGACTGGTTTCATATTGATGTGGCGGCATACCCAGAAACACACCCGCAAGCCAAATCTCCTGCAAGCGATATTGATTTCTTCGTACAAAAGATGAAGGCTGGCGCTAACTCTGCGGTCACGCAATATTTTTATAACAGTGACGCCTATTTCCGCTTTGCGGATGAGGCTTACGATTTGGGTGTGACGCAGCCGATCATTGCCGGCATCATGCCGATTACGAATAGCAGCCAACTTCTCCGTTTTTCAGATGCCTGTGGCGCAGAAATTCCACGTTGGATTCGACTGCGTTTGCAGTCTTATGGTGATGACATTGCCTCTATTCGTGCATTTGGAGAAGATGTGGTTACCGATCTATGCGATCAGCTATTAACTGCTGGCGCTCCGGGTTTGCATTTCTATTCACTGAATCAGGCTGAGGCTGTCTTAGCCATTGCCGACAACCTAGGGCTAGGGAAGTAATTTAGTTTTTTAGACCAGATTCGGTGAGCATTAAGTCTAAGGGCTCATCGTGTGTTTGGACTTGCCATTGCACGGTATTTAATTGTTGCCAATCAAACCCTACGCCGATACAAAGTAATCTGGGTTTATTTTTGCGCAACTGGGCTAACGTTCGATCAAAGTAACCGCCCCCATAGCCAAGACGCCAATACTGGCTTTTGCCGCTCGCTTTCGACTGTGACCAGCCTACGCAAGGAATGAGTATGCAATCGGGGGTTAGTTGTGTGCGATGCGAATTGCTTGGGTCAGGTTCTGGAACGCCATGTTTGCTTGTAATCAGCACATCCCCCTCTTCCCAGGCATAAAACTCTAGATGTTTATCAGGACGCGCATAAGGAAGCGCTAGTTGGCATCCCTTATTCTCAGAAACCCAGCTTAGGAGTGCAAGGCGCAGATCTGGTTCATTTTGGATGGGTAGGTAAAGAGCAATAGATGAGGGGTTTTGTTTTTCCAGGAATTGGCGAAGCCCTGCAGTAAGCTGATATAGGCTTTCTGCATAGCTTTTACCTGCAGCAAAATGCATTCTTTGCGTTAGCAGATCTTGGCGTAAAGTTTTTAACGAATTAACGTGCATAGCTGGCATTATCAGGCGAAAATTAATAGATATAGTAAAAAGTAATCATGTATAAGGCTAGCTAGTGAAAAAGAAGTTTGATAGTTGGATGACCGGGCGTCATAAGGTGGCTGGAGCACTACTCCTTAGCCTGATTTTCTTTGCGCCTCATGCATTTGCTGAGAAAATAAAAAAGTCAAATCTTCCGAAGTCTTATACAAGTAAATTAGCACCCGCTGAAATTACTGAGAGTGATCGAACTTTTATAGAGCTACGCGAAGCGGCTAGGAAAAATGATGTATTTCGTGCGCAGCAATTAGCATCTAACTTGCTAAATTATCCTTATGACGACTATGTTGCGTATTTTCGGATCAAGCCACAACTCTTTGACGCAGCTGGTGGTGCAAGAGCTGATACCAGCGCCGATACGCAGGTGGCAGGATTTCTAAAGCAATACGAAGGGGCAGCGCTTGCGGATCGCATGCGCAATGACTGGTTGCTCGTATTGGGTAAGCGCAAGGACTGGGCAAACTTTGATTCTGAATATGCCAAGTTTGTTTTAGATGATGATACTCAAGTGAAATGTTATGCCTTGCAGTCCAAATTAGCGCAGGGTGATAACCCCACTAAATTAGCGATTGATGCGCGAGCGGTGCTTATTAATCCATCGTATTTTGGTTCCGCCTGCCAAGAATTAGTTCCTGCACTGGTAGCAGCCGGCGGCATGACGCCAAGCGAAGCTAAGGCTGTAGGACGGGCTGCTAGCGAAATGGGCTTTGACTCAATGGCGCGTCGACTTGGTGGTGAAGATCCTATTGCGGATATTGTGAAAGCCGCAAAGAGCGATCCTGCAAAAGCTTTCAAAGATTTTTCTCAAAATGCTTCGCGCTATAGCAAAGAAAATCAAGCTGTTGCTTGGGGTGTGATTGGTCAGTTCTTGGCGAAAAAACTCGATTCGAATGCGGACGATGCTTATCGTTTGCAGCAGGCCTTGGGATATAACGAATTACTTTCTACCGAAAGCCAAGAGTGGAAAGTGCGCGCTGGTTTACGCGCCAAAGATTGGGCTCTAGTCAAAAATGCCATTGACGGCATGAATCCAGCGGTGCGCAGTCGAGATCCTGCTTGGACTTATTGGTATGGACGCGCTCTGAAGGCTGAGGGTCAGGATGCTAAAGCGCGTGAAAGCTATGAGTTGATTGCTGACCAGTATCATTTTTATGGACAGCTAGCTCGTGAGGAGCTTGGCAAATCCAATCATGCGCCCTCGAGAACGAGGGCATCCGAGCAAGATATTGATGCGATGGAAAGTCGTAAAGGCTTCATTAGGGGCGAACGCCTTTATGCCATGAATCTGCGCTTTGAAGGAAACCGCGAGTGGAATTGGGAATTGCGTAATATGACCGACAGGCAATTACTTGCGGCTGCTGAGTATGCGAAGCGAATTGGTTTATATGATCGCGTGGTGAATACCGCTGACCGCACAAAACAAGAGCATGACTTTAGTTTGCGCTACCCAACCCCCTATCGTGATGAGTTATCACCAATTGCGCGCCAAATTGATTTGAACTTAGCTTGGGCATATGGCCTCATTCGTCAAGAGTCACGTTTTATTATGAACGCCTCATCTTCTGTTGGCGCATCTGGATTGATGCAGGTAATGCCAAATACTGCAAAGTATGTTGCCAAGAAAATTGGCATGACTAACTACACCAACGACAAGTTGAGTGATACCAATACTAATTTGACTTTAGGTAGCAATTATCTCAATATGGTCCTAACTGATTTAGACGGCTCTTGGGTGCTAGCCTCTGCAGCTTATAACGCAGGACCATCACGCTCTAAGGCTTGGCGTGAAAAATTAAACAGCCCAACTGAAGGGGCAATTTTTGCTGAGACCATCCCATTTAATGAAACGCGTACTTATGTAAAAAATGTTTTGTCTAATGCTAATTACTATTCATCAGTTATGCAGGGTCAAGCACAATCTTTAAAACAACGCTTAGGAGTTATATCGCCTAAAGCGGCCACGCAATCAGAATTACCTTAAGCACAAAATCGGACTCTATGAAATATGACATTCTTCTTATCGGCGGAAATGGATTTGTAGGGAGTGTGCTTGCGGCAAAGCTGCAGATGGTGGGCTATTCCGTGCTGTTACCAACAAGTCATTTAGCAGCTGCCCGTAATTTACGAGTTTTGCCTAAAGTACATCTGGAAGATGTGGATGTGCATGAGTTTGATGGGTTACAAAATTTGTGCGCCAGGGTTAAGTCAAATGGCGCAGTCATTAATTTGGTTGGCGTACTGCATGACAAGCCTGCACAGCCATATGGCAAGATTTTCAAAGCGGCCCACGTGGATTTGCCGAAAAATATTATGACCGCTATGAAAATTCATGGCCTGAAACGCTATTTGCATATGAGTGCTTTAGGTGCAGATGTCAATGGTCCTTCTATGTACCAACGCAGCAAGGGTGCCGGCGAGCACGAAGTAAAAGCAAGCGGTCTTGATTGGACAATTTTTAGACCTTCGGTCATCTTTGGTGCGCATGATCAATTCATTAATTTATTTTCAACATTAACGAAATGGTTGCCTGTGTTGCCGCTAGCTAATTGCGAGGCTCAGTTTCAGCCAGTGAGCGTGGAGGATGTGGCTGAAGCATTTGTTAAGTCCATTAAGATGCCGCAAACTATTCATCAGTCATACGACTTGGTTGGACCTGTGGCGTACTCGATGAAACAGATTGTCACCTTTGCAGCTCAGAAAGCAAAAACTACTTGCGCCATCATCCCGGTGCCTGCATTTGTTGGGTATCTACAGGCTTTAGCATTTGAGTTTTTGCCTGTACCAACATTAATGTCACGTGACAATATAGCTTCGATGAAGGTGCCGAACGTATTAGCCATGAATGCTACGGATGCATTGCCCGTAGTATTTGGGATCAGTCGCCGCTCGCTTGAGGGTGCGGGGTAATGAAAATTTATGCTGTTGGTGGCGCCATTCGCGATACGCTCATGGGGTTTCCTATGAATGATATCGACTATGTGGTCGTTGGTTCTAGCGTAGAAGAAATGTTGGCGAAGGGATTTCGCCCGGTGGGTAAAGACTTTCCCGTGTTTCTCCATCCAGAGACTCAGGCTGAATATGCCTTAGCTCGCACAGAGCGAAAAACAGGTAAAGGCTACAAGGGATTTTTATTTCATGCTGATCCCGATGTCACTCTCGAACAGGATTTAGCGCGTCGCGACTTAACGATTAATGCCATGGCGCAAGAAGTTGCTGCTGATGGCAATCTTATTGGACCACTTATTGATCCTTATAACGGCCAACGAGATCTTGCTGAGAAGGTATTTCGTCATGTATCAGATGCCTTTGCCGAAGACCCATTGCGTTTGCTGCGTATTGCACGCTTTGCTGCTCGCTTCCCTGAATTTATCGTTGCTGATGAAACCATGGCGGCATTAAAGGCGATTGTGGTGTCAGGAGAATTAAATGCTTTATCACCTGAACGTATTTGGCAAGAACTTGCAAGAGGTTTAGTAGCTAGTAAGCCCATGCGAATGTTTCAAGTGCTACTTGATGCTGGTGCTGCCAAGGCAATTCTTTCTCCCTCCCTTGTGGCTGAGTTACAGAGCGAGATAGGCCGCGTAAATTTGATGACAAATCTACATAAAACTCCCACCAAATTAGAGAGTCGTTGCGCTATTGTGTTGATGAATACACCAGCAAGAGAAATTCGTTCTTGGTCTGAGTGTGTTCGCATGCCTATCGAGGTGCGAGATTTCAGTGAGATTTTTAGTGAACTGAATCTATTTATTAATGAGCATTCACAAGGCGCTTATCCTGCTGTAGATGTGCTATCTTGGTTTAATCGTGCTGATGCTTGGCGCAAGCCTGAGCGTACTCAAGCGTTGTTAGATCTTATGCATAGCATTGGTCAGAATGTATCTGGATTGGTTAACGCCCTGCAACACTCGCAGACTTTAAATCCTGCAGACATTATTGCTGGGCTGGTTGCAGAAGATCGCTCTAATGGTGCAAGAATAGGTTGCGCAGTAGAAGCCGCAAGGCTTGCGGCAATTACTTCAGCGCTCCTTTAAAGCCTATTTCTACCTCTGAAGCCAGGAAGGTCTTCAAGGACATATCCTGGTAGCAAATGATCTAGTTTCTTTGAAAAAGTAAACGCTTTAAATAGTTCACCCATTTCCGCCTCTGAAAGTAATTTCTGCAGTGAATTGGAAATTGGTAAAAAAGTTTCTGGGTTGCCAGGGTCGCCGATCTCAAGAGCGATATCTCCGATACCAGCGTCAAGCAAGAACGCAGCTTGATTGGTTAGATAGACATCATCCACATTTTCTGCAAGCACGCTGCGGGCAATTTGTGCCCACTCTACGTGGCTTGTTAAGTCACATAAGCCTGGCAGGTAAAAAGGGTCTGGAATTGCGTGATGGCGATGATGGGCCATCAGAGTCCCCTCGATTCTTTGTGGGTGGTAGTACTCGCTTTCTGGAAAACCATAATCGAATGTGAGAAATATACCGGTGTCTAAGCCTTCGGCAATTTGCCGAATCCAAGCATTTGCTTGAGGGTGCAATTCGGTGATATAGCCTTCTGGGAAATTTCCAGTCAGAAGACTTTCTGGCAGTAAGGTTTGCTCGACATGTCTGCCTACTTTCCAATTACATTTTTCATCGATAGTACTTACCCCATACCAATACCAAAACCCATTTTGGTAGATGATGGTATCGCAGGGGATTGCATCAATGACTTCATTGGCAAGAATGACCCCTTTAAAGTGACTCGGAAGCGAGCTAAGCCAGGAACATTGCGTTGGAAGACCAAGTTCTGTTGCAAGCTTATCAAGGCGTTTCTGCTGTCTTTGGGCTAGATCTGGTGAGATCTCGATGATGTCGTAGGTATCTAGTGAAAAACCAATATCGTTTAGTCGGCTCAGAATCGATTCAGCCAATTTGCCCGTCCCTGCGCCAAACTCCAGAATTTTGGCCGGAAGCCCTTTTGCCCGCAGCCCCTCAAGGATGGGAAGGATGGTGGATGCAATCGCCGCCCCAAATAAGGGGCTTAGTTCCGGAGCGGTAGTGAAATCACCACCTGCCCCAAGTTTATGTGCGCCAGCACTGTAATACCCCATTCCAGGCTCATATAAAGCCATTTCCATGTAGCGAGAAAAGGGGATCCAACCACCTTGGGAGGCGATTTCAGCAGCAATTTTGCTACCTAGGAGCTCGCAATGCTCCGTTTCAAGTCTGGTCAAGGTAATATCCATAGCTCGTTAGTCTAAGAGAATTTAATTGAACCCGAGTTCAACTTCCGCATCTCAGCAAAATAAGGCGGTTTTAGTGACCGGCGCTGCCAAGCGTCTAGGTCGTGAAATTGCTTTGGAATTTGCCCGTCAGGGATGGGATGTTGCCGTTCATTATGGGCGATCAGAGGCCCAAGCCCAAGAGACGGTCGCACAAATTCAGAAGCTGGGGAGGATGGCTCAGGCATTTCAGGCTGATTTGGCGAATGAGGCTGATGTGAAAACGCTCTTCGCCATGGTGCTCAATGATTTCGGAGGTTTGCATTGCGTAGTGAACAGTGCATCCATCTTCGAGTACGACCGCGCAAATTCTGAGTCCCCTCTCACTAGTAAAAGCTTGCAAGAGCATATCCAGGTGAATTTGACTGCGCCAATCCTCTTGACCCAGTTAATGTTTGAAGCGCAAAAAAATGGCACAAAAAATGATGATGACCAAGCGCTACCTTCAGTCATACAGTTGCTTGATCAAAAGCTCATCAATCTCAACCCCGATTACTTGTCTTACACCTTATCGAAGGCCGCATTACTGACATCGGTAGAGGTCTTAGCAATGGACTGCGCCCCTTACTTGCGTGTAGTGGGACTGGCGCCTGGAATTTCTCTTCCGTCTGGCGATCAAACGCAAGATGGTTTTTCTAAGGCACATCAAATGACGCCATTAGGAAAATCATCTGCGCCATCAGATATTGCTAAGGCTGCTGTATTTCTTGCAAATTCAAATGCAATTACCGGTACCACTTTGTATGTCGATGGCGGGCAGCATCTTTTATCTTCATCACGCGATGTGATGTTTAAAACACATTAATTAAGTAACTATTTATGCACGCCATTCTTTCCCATCCCGCTTTAATTGATTGCCGCCGTTTGTTCTTGCGGGACTACGAGATTTATATCAATATTGGGGTACATGATTTTGAGAAGAGGGCAGAACAGCGCGTGATTCTGAATGTAGACTTATATATACCTCTGGCTGTGAATACGCCAACCCATGATCAATTGGGCGAAGTAGTCGACTATGACTTTATGCGCGAAACCATTAAGGCATTGGCTTCCCAGGGGCATATTCATCTGCAAGAAACCTTTTGCGATGACATCGTCACGGCTATGTTGCTGCATCCCAAAGTATTGGCTGCGCGCGTAAGTACTGCCAAACCCGATGTTTATCCAGACTGCCATTCGGTGGGAGTTGAAGTGTTTCGGATGAAGCAAATTTAAGCCCTATGAGTGATATTCGTAAAACTGTCTTCGAAGAAAATAAGCTCGAAAAGAAATTATGTCGATTGGTTGGTCAAGCAATTGGCGACTTTGGCATGATCGAGGATGGTGACAAAGTGATGGTCTGCGTATCAGGTGGAAAAGATAGCTATGCCATGCTTGATATTCTGCTGAAGTTGCGCGAACGTGCCCCAATCAATTTTGAGATAGTAGCCGTTAACTTAGATCAAAAACAGCCAAACTTCCCTGCAGAAATTTTGCCTAACTATTTGAAAAACTTGGGCGTGCAATTTCATATTGAAAACCAAGATACTTACAGTATTGTTAAGCGCGTCATTCCAGAAGGTAAAACGACTTGTGGATTGTGTTCGCGTTTGCGTCGTGGCATTTTGTATCGAGTTGCGGATGAGCTAGGAGCAACCAAGATTGCCTTAGGTCATCACCGCGATGACATCCTAGAGACGCTCCTGTTGAATATGTTCTTTGCTGGCAAGCTGAAAGGTATGCCACCGAAGTTGCGCTCTGATGATGGTAAACATATCGTCATTCGCCCTTTGGCTTATGTGCCAGAAAAACTACTTGAGCGCTATGCTGCTGATATGAATTTCCCAATCATCCCCTGCGATTTGTGTAGCAGTCAGCCTAATTTGCAACGTGGCGCCATGAAGGAAATGTTGCGTGAATGGGAAAAGAAACACCCGGGTCGCGTTGAAAACCTCTTCCGTTCTATGCATCACATCGTGCCGTCTCATTTGATGGATGGTGAGGCTTTTGATTTCCAGAATTTAGAGGTCTCCACCGAGTTATCCGGCATCGCCGCCAGATCATCTGGGGATAAGGCAATTGATGAGGCTCAATTAGATGAATTAGCTTGCGGGACTATGATTCAAGGGATTTATAATTCCACCTTATGAACATTGTCATTTTGGCTGCTGGGCAAGGAAAGCGGATGAAATCCGCCTTGCCAAAGGTACTCCAAACCCTCGCCGGTAAGCCCCTTCTTCAGCATGTGCTGACTACTGCATTATCTTTGCAGGGCAAGCAGGCTAAAACAGGTCCGATTGTTGTTGTTGGGCATGGCGCTGCTGACGTCAAAGAATTTTTAGCGCATGCCAGCAAGGAGGGCCCTGGATTTAGTAGGGTAACGACAGCATTGCAGGCAGAGCAAAAGGGAACGGGCCATGCTTTATTGCAGGCCTTACCGAAGTTGGATGCACAAGAGCCGACCTTAGTCCTTTATGGCGACGTGCCCCTCACTAGCAAAAAGACCTTAGCGAAGCTAGCCAAGTTAGCTGATGGAGTACGTGGTCAAGATTCTGCATTGGCTTTGCTGACACAAGATCTCGCTAACCCTAGCGGCTATGGTCGCATCATTCGGGATGCTGATGGTTTGGTGCAAGCGATTGTGGAGGAAAAGGATGCGTCCCCTATACAGAAAGCTATCAAAGAAATTAATACCGGCATCATGGTATTACCAACGAGTGCATTGAAGAAATGGCTGAAGGCATTAAGTTCCAGCAATTCTCAAGGCGAGTATTACCTAACCGATGTGATTGCGATGGCTGTTAAGGCTGGCGTGCCTATTCGTACAACGCAGGCAGATAATGAATTTGAAACTATCGGCGTTAATAGTCGCGATCAACTTGCTAGCTTGGAGCGCACTCATCAGCTCAATATTGCTAATCAACTGATGGATGCTGGTGTATCCCTGGCTGATCCTGCCCGGATTGATGTACGCGGTACGCTGGAGTGCGGCACGGATGTTTTTATTGATGTGGGTTGTGTTTTTGAAGGTTGCGTGACTTTAGCGGCTGGAACCAAGGTTGGTCCTTACTGTGTCATTCGCAATAGCGTGATTGGTAAAGGTGTTTCCATTAATGCATTTAGTCATATTGAGGGTGCAAAGGTTGGCAATAATTCTTTGATTGGTCCCTATGCGCGCTTACGCCCAGGCGCTGATTTAGCGAATGATGTACACATTGGTAACTTTGTTGAAGTCAAGAACAGCAAGATAGCCGCTAATAGCAAAGCCAACCACTTGGCGTATGTTGGGGATTCCATTGTGGGAGCTAGGGTCAATATTGGCGCTGGCACAATTACCTGTAATTACGATGGTGTCAATAAGCATCAAACTATTATTGAAGACGATGTCTTTATTGGCTCTGACACTCAGTTGGTAGCGCCTGTGCGGGTTGGTCGCGGAGCAACTTTGGGTGCTGGAACGACGCTGACTAAAGATGCTCCACCGAATCAATTGACGGTTTCTAGAGCCAAGCAAATTTCTTTACCGTGGCAACGCCCTGAGAAACAAGAAAAAAAAGTGGCAGTAAAAAACACGGTGACTAAGAAAGCCGTAGTCAAGAAATCTGTAAAGGGTAAAAAATAATGTGCGGCATCGTTGGCGCTGTCTCGCACAGAAACATTGTTGATGTGTTGGTTGAGGGCTTACGTCGCCTTGAATATCGCGGCTATGATTCTTGTGGTTTTGCGGTAATCAATGGCGCTGATGATAAGCATCCTATTGAAAGAGCTCGTACCACAGCGCGTGTTGCAGAACTAGCTGCGCAAGGTAAAGATTTCTATGGAACACTTGGTATTGCCCACACCCGCTGGGCGACTCATGGCAAGCCTGATACCCAAAATGCGCACCCGCATATCTCTAATAACTTAATTGCAGTTGTTCACAACGGCATTATTGAGAACTATGAAACACTGCGCACCGAATTAAAAGCGGCTGGTTATGTGTTTGCCTCCGAGACTGATACGGAAGTGATTGCGCATTTAGTTCATCAGCAATATATTGCGCACGACCAAAAAGATTTAGCGGCCTCAGTGAGGGCTGTCTTACCAAGGCTACATGGCGCTTATGCCATTGGAGTGATCTCTCAAGATAGCCCCGAGGTATTGGTTGGTGCACGCGTGGGCTCACCTCTGGTAGTAGCGCTTGGCGATCAAGAAAATTTCTTGGCCTCCGATGCTCTCGCCTTGGCAGGTAGAGCCCATGCCATGATGTATTTAGAGGAGGGTGATGTCGCCATTCTTAATGCTGATGGAGTGCAGGTTGTTGATCAATCAGGCAAGATTGTGCAGCGTGAGAGTAAGTCTATGCCCACACAATCTGAGGCAGTAGATCTTGGACCTTATCAGCACTACATGCAAAAAGAAATCTTTGAGCAGCCTAGGGCGATTGGCGATACCCTTGCAAATATTGCAGCATTTGGACCAGAGCTTTTTGGTGCAAATCCTGAAGAATGGAAATCATTCGACCAAATTTTAATTTTGGCTTGTGGGACTAGTTATTACTCTGCTTGTGTTGCTAAATATTGGCTAGAAGATATTGCTGGCATCCCAACGCAGGTTGAAATTGCCAGCGAATATCGTTATCGCAACACCATTTCAAATCCTAAGACACTCATCGTCGTAGTTTCCCAGTCGGGCGAAACTGCAGATACCTTGGCGGCCTTGCGTCATGCCAAGAGCTTGGGACATCGTTTCACCTTGGCCATTTGCAATGTTGCAAGCAGCGCTATGGTGCGTGAAACTCAGTGGCATTTCTTGACAAAAGCCGGCACCGAGATAGGGGTCGCCTCCACTAAGGCATTCACCACTCAGTTACTTGCCCTTTACCTATTGGCAGTATCTATCGCTAAGCGCGCAGATAGGATTTCTGTCGAAAAAGAAAAAGAGTTATTGCGAGAGTTACGCCACCTACCTAAAGCACTTCATGCAGTTCTAGCCTTAGAGCCACAGATCATGGCATGGAGCGAAGCGTTTTCTAAATGTGAAAATGCCCTGTTCTTGGGGCGTGGCCTGCATTACCCCATCGCGCTAGAGGGTGCTCTCAAGCTCAAAGAGATCTCCTATATTCATGCGGAGGCCTATCCTGCTGGTGAATTAAAGCATGGCCCACTTGCATTGGTGACGGATAAAATGCCGGTGGTCACTATTGCCCCAAATGACGCGTTATTGGAAAAACTAAAATCCAATATGCAGGAAGTGAAGGCGCGTGGCGGCAAGCTTTATGTCTTTGCTGATCAAGATACTGAGATAGTCAGTAGTGAGGGTATTAGCGTGATTCGTTTGCCAGAGCATTATGGCAACCTCTCCCCTATCTTGCATGTAGTGCCGTTGCAGCTCTTGGCGTATCACACTGCTTGCGCTAGAGGCACCGACGTAGATAAGCCAAGAAACTTGGCTAAGAGTGTGACGGTAGAGTAAGTCCACTATTTGAAGTTGACTTCCTAAAGAAGTTATGCACAAATTTAGGTAGATAAATCAGGGCTTTACGAAACCCCTTGCCTAATTTTGTGTTCAAATAACTCTTGTACAAGAGGATATTTTTTGCAATTCATGTTTCTCCAAAATGCCCTATCAAAATCTCGCTGGTTTGCATTGGTTATTGCGGCCTGTCTCTCCGCATGCGCGGTTGGGCCAGATTTCAAGCAGCCTGAGGCACCTAAGACTGCTTCTTATACTGAAACTACTTTAGCCAAAAACCTGACCACTGCACCGGGCGTACCTGGCGGAACCGAGCAAGAATTTGTAGAGGGCGCTGATATTGAAGCTGGATGGTGGGAGCTTTATAAATCCCCTGAGCTCGACTTGCTGATCAAGAAAGCATTGCAGCAGAATCCAAACTTAGGTGCCGCAGATGCTGCATTGCGTGCTGCCCAGGAAAATGTGAATGCGCAAATTGGCGGACAGTATTTCCCTGCTATTGGTCTAGGTGGAAGTGCGGGTAGGCAACAAGTGCCTAGCGCAGCCTTTGGCTTGCCAGGCAATGGCAGCAGCATCTATAACCTCTACAACACCTCAGTAAATGTGAACTACCGTTTGGATGTTTTTGGGGGTGCGCGTCGAACAGTTGAAAGCGCTCGCGCACAAGCTGAGTTTCAGCAGTTTCAGCTTGAAGGTGCCTATCTTTCTCTTACAACCAATATTGTGACGGCGGCAATTCAGGAGGCGGCACTACATGCGCAGGTAAAGGCCACTGGCGAGATATTGAAAGCACAGACTAATCTTGCTGAAGTAACTGAAAAGCAGCTCCTTATTGGTACAGTTTCTAAGGTGGATGTCACTTCTCAACAGGCTTTGGTATCCACATCGCAGGTAGATCTTTTTAACTACCAACGTAATCTTGATTTTGCGCGTAATCAATTGGCGGTGTATATCGGGGAATTGCCAAGTAATGCAAAGATTGCTAATTTTGATTTAAGTAATTTGCATCTTCCTGAAAAGCTACCACTTTCCATTCCTTCGAGTTTAGTGCGCCAGCGTCCCGATGTGAGGGCCGCAGAGGCTCAGCTGAAATCAACGAATGCCTTGATTGGCGTAGCAACAGCTAATCTGTTGCCGCAGATCAATTTGACTGGCGCTATCGGCTCTGAAGCATTAACTACCGGCGCCTTATTTGGGCCCGGCGCTGCCTTATGGTCAGTTGCCGGTGGGGTCTTTCAGCCTTTATTCCAGGGCGGCCAGCTCTTGGCTCAACGTCGTGGTGCAATTGCAAATTATGAGCAAGCAGTTTATCAATATCAAGCAACAGTATTAACTGCATTTCAAGATGTGGCTAATGCACTGCGGGCCCTAGAGACGGGAGCTCAAGTATTAAGGTCTGCCTCTGATGCTGAGCGTTATGCCTACGAAACCTTGAACTTAGTTGAACAACAATATAAGTTTGGAACGGCTAGTTATCTTTCGGTTTTGTACTATCAAAATCAATATCAACAGGCAAAAGTGAAATCTATTTCTGCTCAGGCCACGCGCTTTGCTGACACAGCAGCTTTATTTGCAGCATTAGGCGGGGGTTGGTGGAATCGAGCTGGTCCAGCCTTTCAACCAAAAGACATAGCAAACAAAGATCAAAATGAAACTTCTGGAAACAATTAAGACCAAGGTTGTGGCCCTCGCTGTTAGCTTCTGGGCTTGGACGCTAGCTAAAGCGGAAGAGTGGAAGCTGCGTGAGAAGGGTGTTTCCTTCTGGGGGAAAATAAAAGCACTTTGGGCTCGTATTGGTCAAAAGTGGCGCAGTACAAAGGCGCATGAAAAGCTGATGGCCATGGAGCCCCTACAGCGTCGCATGATCATCATGCTTTGTGGAGTGTTTCTATTGCTTGGATTGATTTTCGCTTTTAATCAATTCAAGACCTTCATGATTAAACATTTTATTTCAGCCGCAGGATTGCCTCCTGCGGCCGTATCAACGATGGCGATTACTTCCGAGCCATGGCAACTTAAATTATCAAGCGTTGGGAACGTGCGTGCTTTTAGAGGGGTTGATCTTAGTACTGAAATTGGCGGCTTGGTGCAAACCGTTCCCGTAAAGTCTGGCATAGATGTAAAAGAGGGTGACTTACTCATTAAATTAAATGATGCCTCTGATGTTGCTCAGCTAAATTCTCTTAAGGCGCTGGCAGAGTTGGCTAAAGTACTCAATGAGCGTGATAAACAGCAATTAGCTATCCAGGCGATTAGTAAGAACGTCTACGACACCAGCAAGGCAGATGCCAAATCTAAGCAAGCGCAAGTAGAGGCGCAAATTGCCTTGGTAGCAAAGAAGAATTTAAAGGCGCCATTTAGTGGACGCGTTGGTATTGTGGCCATCAATCCGGGTCAGTATGTTAATCCTGGCGACAAGTTGCTGACATTACAAACCTTAGACCCTATTTTTGTGGATTTTAATTTGCCACAAAGTAATGCTGAACAAATTCAGGTGGGCCAGGAAATTGTCGTTACAACAGATGCATTTAAAGGCACTAGCTTTACGGGCAAGATTACAGCTGTCAGCCCAAAGGTGGATAGCAATACTCGCAATATTCAAATAGAAGCCCAAGTGGCCAATCCTGATAAAAAGATTTTGCCGGGCATGTTTGCTAATGTGAATATCAATATCGGTGAAGAGGTAAAGCTATTGACCTTGCCGCAAACGGCTATCACCTATAACCCTTATGGCTCTACTATATTTATTGCCAAGCCTACCGGCAAAAAAGATAAGCAAGGCAAGCCTGCCCTAGAGGCTCAGCAGGTGTTTGTTACTACCGGCCAAACCCGAGGGGATCAAGTATCGATTCTTAAAGGAGTTGACGAGGGTGCAACTGTGGTGACTAGTGGCCAATTGAAGCTAAAGAATGGTACGCCGCTTATTATTAACAATAAAGTACAGCCAACAAATTTACCCGATCCTAAGCCACAGGAATGATCAGTAGATGAACTGGACTGACATATTTATTCGTAAGCCAGTGTTATCACTGGTAGTGAGCGCACTTGTACTGGTATTTGGTTTGAAGGCCATTGGTTCCTTGCCAGTAAATCAATATCCTCAAACCCAAAATGCAATTGTCACGATTACAACTTCCTACTATGGCGCAGATCCGGAAACGATTGCCGGTTTTATTACACAACCACTAGAAGCCTCGGTAGCCCAAGCACAGGGGATCGATTACCTTTCATCTACCAGCGTCAGTGGGACATCGACGATTATTGCTACTCTGAAGTTGAATTATGACTCCAATGCTGCATTAACTCAGATTCAGACCCAAATTAGCGCAGTAAAGAATCAGCTTCCGCCACAAGCCCAACAACCAGTATTGACTGTACAAGTTGGTCAATCGACTGATGCTATGTACATGGGATTCTATAGCGATGAAATTCAAAATAACGCTACTACCGATTACTTATTGCGGGTTGTAAAACCTAAGTTCGATTCTATTGATGGCGTCCAAACTGCGGAAATTATTGGTGGTAGAAAATTTGCATTACGTGCTTGGCTTGATCGCGAGAGAATGGCTGGCTTGGGTGTTGGAGCTGATGACGTCTACAACGCATTGGCTGCGAATAATTATTTATCAGCGGTTGGAAGCACCAAAGGGGATATGGTATCAGTCGACTTAGTTGCCGGTACCGACCTTCATTCGCTAGATGGTTTTCGTAAATTAGTGGTTAAGAGCGATGGCGTGAACATCGTTTATTTAGATCAAGTCGCTACCGTTACATTAGGATCTGAGGACTACACCACTAATGTTGCATTTAGTGGAAAGCAATCCGTGTTTATTGGTATTAAGGTTGCTCCCCAGGCTAACTTATTAGATGTCGCCGAGCGAGTTAGAACGGTTTTGCCAGGTATTCAGAAACAACTACCGGTCGGTTTAACAGGCAAGATTGTTTACGATTCCACTCAATTTATTACCACCTCAATCAGCGAAGTGATTAAGACTCTGCTTGAGGCTTTATGCATTGTTACGGTAGTAATTTATCTTTTCTTGGGCAGTTATCGTGCAGTAGCCATACCTGTAATTGCAATGCCTCTCTCCTTGATTGGCACATTTTTTCTAATGCAAATTTTAGGCTACTCGATCAATTTACTGACTTTGCTCGCATTGGTACTGGCCATTGGGTTGGTAGTCGATGATGCGATTATTGTCGTTGAGAACGTCGATCGCCATATGAAAGAAGGTAAATCTCCATTAGAGGCATCTTTGATCGCAGCTCGTGAGTTAGGCGGCCCCATCTTGGCAATGACCGTGGTGTTAATTGCGGTGTACATTCCAATCGGGTTCCAAGGTGGCTTAACGGGGGCACTCTTTACTGAATTTGCTTTTACTTTGGCTAGCGCTGTTGCGGTATCGGGCTTGATTGCCCTGACACTTTCACCAATGATGTGTTCTCGGATTTTTACCGAGGCACAAGAAGCATCTCCTTTTGTTGAAAAGATTGATCGTGTCTTTGAAAAAGTACATCACGGATATCAAAGCACCTTGCGTAATCTGCTCTCGACCTGGCAAGTCATTATTGTGATGGGTGTTCTATTGCTTGGTGGAGTAGCTTACTTGTATGCTACATCTCGCGCAGAGTTGGCGCCTACTGAAGATCAGGGGATTGTGCTGATGCAGGCTTATGGTCCAGCCAACAGTACTGTTACCCAGATGCAAACCTATGCCGATCAGATCTTTCAAATTGCCAGCGCTGAGCCCGAGTATGAACAGGCCTTCCAGATCACTAGCCCTAATACCAGCTTTGGGGGTATTTTATTAAAGGACTGGGACCAGCGTAGTCGTACCGCTACCCAGCTCCAGCAGGATATGCAGAATAAGTGGAACACAATTGCTGGCGCGCGAGTGGCAGCGTTTCAATTTCCTGCGCTACCTGGTGCACAGGGCTTGCCTGTTCAGGTCGTTATTACAACAACCGAGCCTTATGATCAGTTAAATGAAGTTTCTCAGGCGGTGCTGGATAAGGCACGCCGTAGTGGAAATTTTTTCTTTGTTGATACCGATCTTAAGATCGATAAGCCTCAAGATACCTTAGTCATTGATCGGGAAAAGGTAGCTGCACTAGGCATGACTCAGCAACAAGTTGGCGCAGCCTTATCTGCAGCACTGGGTGGTGGCTATGTCAATTACTTCTCAGTGTCTGGACGATCCTACAAGGTTATTCCACAAGTTAAACAGGTTGATCGTTTAAATCCCGATCAGATTTTGGATTACTATATCCGCACTCCAAGTGGTGCGATGATTCAGGCGCGCACGATTGCGTCGATCAAGCAAAAGGTTGTTCCGGAATCAATTAATCACTTTCAACAACTAAATTCAGCAACGATTTCTGGGGTTAGTACGCCGTTTATTTCTCAGGCTGATCTATTGGAGTACATGCGCCAAACCTTGCAAGAGGTTGCGCCCAACGGCTACAGCATTGATTATGCTGGGCCATCTCGTCAATTTATGGCGGAGTCCGGCGGATTTTTGGTGACCATGTTCTTTGCAATTTTGATCGTATTCCTCGTACTGGCTGCTCAATTTGAAAGTTTCCGCGATCCGATTGTGATTCTAGTTTCTGTACCACTGGCTTTGTTTGGCGCATTGATCTTCATTAATCTAGGGTTCACAACTCTGAATGTTTACACGCAGGTTGGCTTAGTAACGCTCATGGGTCTGATTAGTAAGCACGGGATTTTGATTGTAGAGTTTGCCAATGAGTTGCAACTAGCTGGACGTAGCAAGCTCGAGGCAATTATTGAGGCATGTAGTGTACGTCTAAGACCAATTTTGATGACTACAGCAGCGATGGTATTGGGCGTGGTTCCGCTAGTGATTGCTTCGGGTGCTGGCGCTGCTGGACGCCAATCAATGGGTATTGTGATCTTTACTGGATTATCGATTGGTACGCTGTTTACTTTATTTGTGGTTCCTGCAATGTATCTCTTCATTGGCGCTGACCACCATGAGAAGAAATTTAATCAACAGTAAGTAGGCTGCAACGATTGCATTAAAAAAGGGTGAACTAATGTTCACCCTTTTTATTATGCCAAGCTAATGGAGATGGCTTATTAGCCCCAAACTATTTAATAATATTTAGTTTTTTTTCTGCGACCGCGCTATATTTGGTTTCGGATTCTAGGCGTTTTAACCAGGCATCGATATTTTTGAGGTCAGCACGTGGACCAGTTTTTTCAGGGAATGCTTCGTGTAGGAGAATCCAGCGTCCAACGCATAGTGCTAATGCAATATCGCCAATATGAAATTGATTCCCAGAGCAGTATTTGTGAGTGGCTAGGGTTTGATCTAATAGGCTCAGTAATTGATTGGCCTCTTGATAGGCTTTATGAATTGCATCATATTTACGTTCAGCTTCGGGTACGCGAGTCAATCCCAAGAAAGGGGTTCGTAGTACAGGCCACATTGTGCCCAGTTGCCAATCAAGCCATTTTTCAGAGCCATACTGACTAGCAATATCAGCTGGAAAACGTTGTCGTTTATCGTGCTGCCGTGCCAAGTAGCGCATGATGGTATTGGATTCCCAGAGGGTAATGCCGTCATCCTCTAAGGTTGGTACCAGGCCATTCGGATTGAGCGTCAAAAACTCAGGAGTGCGATTAAGACCGAATTGAAGACCGGCATCAATGCGCTCATAGTCCTTGCCTTCCTCGAGCCCTAACTCGTCAAGACACCACAGTACTTTTTGTACATTGATTGAGCTTTTTCTACCCCATAAACGCATCACAGTATTTCCTTCTTTGTTATCTGAGAAAAATTAAACCGCTTGAAGTTCAGTTAAATCTAGCCCGAGAAACTTGCTGCGTGCAAAAATAAGTGGCTTGCGTTCGGGGTAATTTTTTAAGTTTAAAACTTTAGCTACGATGATGTTGTGATCCCCGCCAGTGTGCACAGAGACGGTTTCGCATTCGTAGTAGGCAACACAGTCATTAATCTGCTCAAGCCCGCTGCCAATGGTTTGGTGCGAGATGTTGTCAAATTGCTTTTCTTTTACCTTGGCAAAGTGCATTGCCAAGTCTTCTTGAGAGCGTTCTAGTACGTGAATCAGTTGTCTGTGCCCTATTTCAAAATAGGGCATCAGACGAGAGTGTTTATTCAGGCTCCAAAGAATGAGCGGTGGCTCTAGTGAAACAGTATTAAATGAGCTGATCGTAATGCCATGGGGATGGCCATCAGGATCTAAGCAAGTAATGACTGTGACCCCTGTGGCAAAAGAAGCAAATCCATGGCGGAGTTCTTGCGAGGTAAATGGGGTCATCAGTGGGTGACTTATTTGTCGTCAGTCTTTTTCTCAGGCTCAATACTTGTACCTGGGATCGGAATTAATACTTCATTCTCTTGAGCTTTTACGCATTTGAAGCGATATTCGCTACCTGCTTTTGAGAGAAAGCTGGCCCCTTCATAGAAGTCACCCTTGCAAGCCTTGGTCGCAAAGTCCATGACTGTTTGAGGATTGGCGCTGGAGTTAATGAGGCGCATATTGCCCATAGACATGTTGATCTGGGTTGAATAGCAACCAGAGAGCAGTGAGCCAGAAAATGCCGTTAATAGTAGAATTTTTTTCATGGAAACCTCCATAATCAATAATGCTCGTTAGGATAAACCCTTTAGGGAATTGTTGTGGAGAATTGCTCTGCTTAAAAAGGAAGATATATGTTTAAAGCCATTTTGGTAAATAAGGATGATCAGGGTTATCGGGCTCAGTTGACCCAGGTTGATGAGGCCAGCCTTCCAGAAGGCGAAGTGAAGGTTAAAGTTCTCTATTCCACCCTAAATTACAAGGACGGCTTAGCTATTACAGGCAAGGGCCCTGTAGTACGGAGCTTCCCAATGGTTCCTGGAATTGATTTTGCCGGCGAGGTTGTTGAAAGCGCGAGCCCTGATTTTAAGGCTGGGGATATGGTGCTGCTAAATGGTTGGGGTGTTGGAGAGGGGCATTGGGGTGGCTTGGCCCAGATGGCTCGTGTTAAGGCGGATTGGCTGATTCCGTTGCCCAAGGGCTTTACAGCCAAGCAGGCCCTAGCAATAGGCACGGCTGGGTATACCGCTATGCTTTGCGTAATGGCTTTGCAGCGGCATGGTTTAAAGCCAAGTGATGGCGAAGTCTTGGTTACCGGGGCTGCCGGAGGGGTTGGCAGTTTTGCAATTACCCTTTTAAATAAGCTTGGCTTTAAGGTGGTGGCCAGTACAGGGCGCATGGCTGAGGCGGACTATTTAAAGAAATTGGGCGCGGCGGAGGTAATTGAGCGCGCTGGATTATCGGCACCAGGCAAACCCCTGGCTAAAGAACGCTGGGCGGCAGTGGTCGACAGTGTTGGTAGTCATACCCTGGCGAATGCGTGTGCCCAAACAAAAAGTGATGGTGCCGTAGCAGCATGCGGTCTTGCACAAGGCATGGATTTTCCATCGACTGTCGCCCCCTTTATTTTGCGTGGCGTAACTTTGTATGGGGTAAATAGCGTGACCGTGCCCCGTGCAAAGCGGATTGCTGCCTATGAACAGCTGAGTAAATTAATTGATGTTAAAACTCTAGATGAAATCTCTCATGAGATTAGCTTGGAAGAGTCGATTAAGTACGCGGCTGAACTAATGGCTGGCAACGTACGCGGACGTCTTGTCGTCGATGTGAATAAGTAAGCCTTTGTGACAAGGGGGTGCGTCTCATCGGGCTTGTTTCGGTTTGCGTGCGGCAAGTTGCTCGCGAATCTTAAGTTTTTCGGGATCTGAGAGTTCTGACCAATCTGCGATTTCAGCTAAGGTGCGGTAACAGCCGCGGCAATAGCCGTTCTCTGGGTTGATGTCACACCAATTAACGCAGGGCGATGGAATTGTTGTCAAAGCAAACCTAGAAATAGAAAAATAAATATCCAGTATGAATACAAAAAATCAAATAAGTAGTAATGATGCCATTCATTATCCATTCGGGGAGGCGCTGCCAGATAGCGGTAGCACCCTTGAGGTTGCTCCGGGAGTGTATTGGCTCAGAATGCGACTGCCCTTTGCTTTAGATCATATTAATTTATGGCTTTTACGAGATGAGCTTGATGGGGTTCAGGGTTGGACGATTGTGGATTGCGGCATCTCCAGTGATGAAACGCGCGCATCGTGGGAGCAGATATTTGCCACACAGCTTCAAGGGCTCCCAGTATTACGAGTGCTTGTGACTCATATGCATCCTGATCATGTGGGCCTTTCTAAATGGCTATGCGAGCGCTGGAAAGTGCCTTTATGGATTTCTATGACGGACTATTTAACAGCCCAGTGGCTAAGTCATAAAGAGGGTGGCGCAGCAGTAGGTGTGCTGGTTGGCGGTGGCGGTTCAGCAGATCATTTTCAAAAACATGGTTTGAGTACACCTGAGGATTTAGAAAAAATTCGGGGGCGCGCCAATTACTACAGCGATATGGTTCCCGGAGTGCCGCGTCAATATCGTCGCATTATTGACGGTGAGATTATTTTGATTGGCGGTCATGCTTGGCAAGTCATCATGGGTTATGGCCATGCGCCAGAGCATGCTTCATTATTTTGTAAGGCCCTCGGAGTATTAATTTCTGGGGATATGTTGTTGCCCCGCATCTCAACAAATGTCAGCGTCTACGATGCTGACCCAGATGCAGACCCACTGGGCTTGTACTTAAGTTCTTTGGATAGATACTTGCCACTACCGGATGAGACCCTAGTACTACCATCTCATGGCAAGCCGTTCACTGGCATGAAGCCGCGGATTGGACAACTCAAGACGCACCACGATGAGCGTTTGGCGGACACTCTTGGCGCCTGTCAAAAACCGGCACACGCTAGAGAGATTGTGCCGGTTTTGTTTAAGCGCGAATTAGATATTCACCAGATGACTTTTGCAATGGGCGAGGCTATTGCTCATCTGAATTACCTACTTCGTCGAGGTAAGTTGAGTCGCCAGCTTTGCGACGACGGCGTGTTGCGGTTTTCCGTGGTTTAGGGTTGCTCTTGGTGCTGGCAGCCTCGCTTGAACTGGTAGCTGCCGCCCCTGCTGCTGAAACGGCATCACCAAACGATTTAAGCGCCATCATGGTGGCATGCTGTACTTCAAGCCCCTGAATAGTCGATTTCAGAATATTAAGATTCAGGTTCAGCCAGTTTTCTACACTCTTGAGGTCTTTAATGCGCTTTTCAAGCTCGTCCACATCCAGACCTGGGAAAGCGGCGCCAAAGCCACCGGCAGCCTTAGCACTATCAGCGGTGAAGGGGAATTGACCTGGTATTTGGCCGGTGGCGCTTTGACCCCACATTGTTTTAAGCATTTCAAGGCTTTGATTGAATTCTGGCATTGCTCCGAACATATATACCCCAGGTTAGATAAAAAGGTGGCTTTACCAATAGAATAAGGGATTCTAGAGATTAATCCCGGTTAAGTAATGCAATCTAATGGTATATCCCAGCCCTATACGCGTGGTCAAGGCCTCCCCGAGCTTTTAAAGCAGCGCATTCTGATTTTGGATGGCGCTATGGGCACAATGATCCAGCAGCACAAGCTGTCTGAGGCAGACTATCGTGGTCTGCCAGGCATTACTCGTTTTGCTGATCATGCGAGTGATGTCAAAGGCAACAATGAATTACTTGTACTGACTCAGCCTAAGATCATCAGCAAGATTCATGAGCAGTATTTGGATGCCGGCGCAGACATTATTGAGACAAATACTTTTGGCGCCACTTCTGTTGCCCAGGAGGATTACAAAATGGCGAGTTTGGCGCGTGAGATGAATGTCATCTCGGCGCAGCTAGCGCGTGCAGCCTGTGTTAAATACAGCACTCCTGACAAGCCTCGGTTTGCAGCCGGCGCTATTGGACCAACGCCGAAGACTGCAAGCATCTCTCCCGATGTAAATGATCCAGGTGCACGTAATGTTACCTTCGATGTCTTGCGGGCTTCTTACCGCGAGCAGATTGAAGGGCTCTTCGAGGGCGGCGTTGATTTATTTCTTGTAGAGACTATTTTTGATACTTTAAATGCTAAAGCAGCGCTGTTTGCGTTAGATGAATTTTTTGAGGAGACGGGTGAGCGCTTGCCAGTAATGATTTCAGGCACGGTAACAGATGCTTCCGGACGGATTCTTTCAGGGCAAACTGTTGAGGCATTTTGGAATAGTTTGCGCCATATTAAACCGCTTACGTTTGGCTTAAATTGCGCATTAGGTGCTGCCCTGATGCGTCCATATATTGCTGAGCTTTCTCGTATCTGCGATGCTGCTGTTTCTTGTTATCCAAACGCTGGCTTGCCAAACCCGATGAGCGATACTGGTTTTGACGAGACCCCTGAAATTACTTCAAGCTTAGTTGATGGTTTTGCAAAAGACGGCTTAGTGAATTTGGTTGGCGGTTGTTGTGGCACCACTCCAGACCATATTCGTGCGATAGCGAATGTAGTTGCCAAGCGTAAGCCACGAGCTTTCTACCGCGAAGGTACGGAGGTTGCGGTATGAGTAATTCGGAAAATAGAAAAGTTGAGAAGCAGCGTATGCCTGCCATGAAACTATCAGGCTTGGAGCCCTTTAATGTAACCGCTGATGTTGGCTTTGTGAACATTGGCGAACGCACTAATGTGACAGGCTCAAAAGCATTTTCGCGCATGATTTTGAATAATCAGTTTGACGAAGCGCTCGTGGTCGCAAGACAGCAAGTTGAGAATGGTGCTCAAGTCATCGATATCAACATGGATGAAGCCATGTTGGACTCCGAAGCTGCGATGATACGTTTCTTAAATCTGATTGCCTCAGAGCCAGATATTGCACGCGTGCCCATCATGATTGACTCCTCTAAGTGGAGCGTGATCGAGGCCGGTTTAAAATGCATCCAAGGCAAGCCGATTGTGAACTCTATTTCATTAAAAGAGGGTGAGGACTCATTTAGAAAGCAGGCGCGTTTAATTCGTCGCTATGGTGCAGCTAGCGTTGTCATGGCCTTTGATGAAGTTGGTCAGGCCGATACTTTCAAGCGTAAGACGGAAATTTGTCAGCGTTGTTATGAAATTCTAGTAAATGAAATCGGCTTTCCGGCTGAAGATATTATCTTTGATCCAAATATCTTTGCAATTGCCACTGGCATTGAAGAGCACGACAACTATGCGGTAGATTTTATTAATGCCACACGCTGGATTAAAGAGAATCTGCCTGGTGCAAAAGTAAGTGGCGGCGTATCGAACGTCAGTTTCTCATTCCGAGGTAATGACCGCGTTCGCGAAGCAATTCATACGGTCTTCTTGTATCACGCGGTGCAGGCTGGCATGGATATGGGTATTGTGAATGCCGGACAGTTGGGCGTTTATGCTGACTTAGATCCAGAGTTACGCGAACGGGTTGAGGACGTTGTACTGAATCGTTTCAAGGAAAAAGAGGGCAAAACCCCTACTGAGCGCTTACTAGATATTGCCGATCAATTTAAGGGTGGTGGCGCTAAGCAAGTTGAGAACTTAGTGTGGCGTGATGCCCCAGTTCGCGAACGTTTAACTCACGCACTGGTTCATGGTATTACCGCTTTCATTGAAGAAGATACAGAAGAGTTACGCGCCCAAATTATGGGTTCAGGCGGCAGACCAATCGAAGTGATCGAAGGCCCGCTCATGGACGGCATGAATGTGGTTGGTGATTTGTTTGGTGCTGGCAAAATGTTTTTGCCTCAAGTGGTTAAGAGTGCGCGCGTAATGAAGCAAGCAGTGGCATTGTTGATTCCTTACATTGAGGAAGAGAAACGTCAGCATGTAGCAGCTGGTGGCGAAGCAAAGGCTAAGGGTAAGATCGTGATGGCTACAGTGAAGGGCGATGTTCACGATATTGGTAAAAATATTGTGACTGTAGTGTTGCAATGTAATAACTTTGAAGTCGTAAATATGGGCGTTATGGTGCCATGCGCCCAGATCTTGCAAAAGGCCAAAGACGAGAATGCCGATATTGTTGGATTGTCTGGCTTGATTACACCTTCTCTTGAAGAGATGACCTATGTTGCTCAAGAGATGCAACGAGATGATTATTTCCGTGAGCGTCAGATACCATTAATGATCGGAGGTGCAACGACTTCACGCGTTCACACAGCCGTTAAGATTGCGCCCCACTATGATGGGCCAGTTGTTTATGTCCCAGATGCGTCTCGTTCAGTATCGGTGGCATCGAGTCTATTGTCAGATGAGAGTGCCAAGAAATTTATTCAAGATTTGCGCGATGACTATGTGCGGATTCGTGAACAGCATGCTAACAAAAAAGCAGCGCCAACGATTTCATTAGCGGCAGCGCGCAAGAATCGTGAGCTGATTGACTGGGCTGCTTATTTACCTGAAAAGCCTAAGTTCATTGGTCGCCGCGTCTTTAAGAACTTTGCATTAAGTGATATCGCTCAATATATTGATTGGACGCCCTTCTTTCAAACTTGGGATCTGGCCGGAAAGTTCCCGGCAATTTTGGATGATGAAGTGGTTGGCGTTGAAGCGCGCAAGGTGTTTGAGGATGCCCAAAGCCTACTGGATAAGTTGATTAAAGGTCAATGGCTTCAAGCTGATGCAGTGGTTGCCTTTTATCCAGCCAATGCGGTTGGCGATGATATCGTGCTCTATAGCGACGAAGCGCGCCAACATCCATTGTTTGTTTGGCACAACTTGCGTCAACAGTCAGAGCGCCCAGTGGTAGATGGTGCGCGCAGACCCAATCGTTGTCTGGCAGATTATGTGGCGCCAAAAGATTCTGGTGTGGCCGATTATTTGGGTTGTTTTGCGCTAACGACGGGACATGGCGTTGAGAAAAAAGTTGCTGAGTTCCAGGCTAAACATGATGATTACAGTGCGATTATGTTGAAGGCCTTGGCAGATCGTTTGGCTGAAGCGTTTGCAGAGCTGATGCATCATCGTGTTAGAACAGATCTTTGGGCTTACGCTACCGATGAGATTTTGACTAATGATCAAATGATTAATGAGGAATATCGGGGCATTCGTCCTGCGCCTGGTTATCCAGCCTGTCCTGCTCATGAGGTTAAGGACGATTTGCTACGGGTGTTGGGTTCTGAGGATATTGGGATGACCCTGACAGAATCTATGGCAATGAATCCTGCCTCAAGCGTGAGCGGCTTCTATTTAGCCCATCCTGATGCACGTTACTTTAATGTGGGTAAGGTATCTGCAGATCAGGTCGAGGATTTGGCACTACGTCGTGGCGCGTCTGTGGAAGATATTCGTCGGCAGCTATCCAGCTCCCTAGATTAAACACCCCACATTACAGGCTCATCCTTGTTTTGAGCCTGTTTCATGAGTTCTAAGAAAGGGTAAGCGCGCTGACCAAGCCTGTCAGCGAGTTTGGGCGACTGAGAGCCATCCCCGTCACTGCTTTTTGAGCGCTCCTCTAGGTCTTTCAAGATGGCAGTTTCAAGGGATGTGATGAGGGCAGGGAGCTGCTCTGCTGTCAAAATTCCCCGAGGCTCCAGAGTTCGCCCCAAAATATCAAATATTCGCTGGGTTAAATCAGCCAGCATGATGACATCTGGGCCTGCTTTTGAACGAAATTGATAGATCATTTGTATAGCTTACCACCTGATAAACTCACTGTTCTATGTTGTTAACCAATAAAAACCGATTAATTGAGATGCTGAGCGGAGCCTTGCAGGTTTTGGCTCAAGAGCGCGGATTAGATGAGTCTCCGCCGCCTCGCTTAGAGCGCCCTAAGGCCGTTGACCATGGCGATGTTGCCTGCAATATTGCGTTGCAGCTCGCAAAGGCCTGGAAACTAAATCCTCGAGAGTTAGCCCAAGCTCTTGTGGACGGCTTGCAAAAGCAGTCTGGATTTAATGAGCTCATTGCTTCCTGCGAAATCGCAGGTCCTGGGTTTATTAATTTCCGCTTAAGTAACGCAGCTAAAACCACCGTAGTTCAGGAGATACTGACTGTCGGAGCTAAATTTGGACAGATTGCTTCTGGAGCTAACTCAAAAGCAAGTGCCATGATTGAGTTTGTCTCCGCAAATCCAACTGGGCCTCTCCATGTGGGTCATGGACGTCAAGCTGCGCTTGGTGATGCCTTGGCAAATTTACTTGCAACACAAGGCATCAATGTGCATCGTGAGTTTTATTACAACGATGCTGGTGTGCAGATTGCCAACTTAGCGCTGTCTGTGGAGGCGCGCTTAAATGGTTTGAAGCCAGGTGACACAGCATGGCCTGAGCAAGCATATAACGGTGAATATATTGCAGAAATTGCTGCTGCGTATAAGGCCTCTCCGGCTTATCGTGCGGACTTATCTTCTTTAGAAAAGATCGAAGCAATTCGTCAGTTTGCAGTTACTTACTTGCGTAACGAGCAAGACATCGATTTGAAAACCTTCGGCGTTCAATTTGACTGTTACTACTTAGAATCTTCTTTGTACTCCGATGGAAGTGTTGCGCAAATTATTCAAGATTTACAAAGCATTGGAAAAACATATGAGGCAGATGGCGCCTTATGGCTGAGATCAACCGATGACGGTGATGATAAGGATCGCGTCATGAGAAAATCCGATGGTAGCTATACCTATTTTGTACCAGATGTGGCCTATCACGCTAGTAAGTGGCAGCGTGGATTTTCGAAGGTAATTAATGTGCAAGGAAGTGATCATCATGGCACGATTGCCCGCGTTCGCTCAGGCTTGCAGGGCGTTGCACTGAAGCGTGGCTGGGATATTCCAAAGACATATCCAGATTATGTGTTGCATAAGATGGTCACTGTGATGCGCAATGGGGAAGAGGTCAAAATTTCTAAGCGTGCTGGTTCTTATGTCACGGTGCGAGATTTGGTGGAGTGGTCCGGTGGCGTTACCCTGGAGATGACAGCAGCAGAACGAGAGTTGGCATTGCAGCGGGGTCGTGATGCGGTACGCTTTTTCTTAATCTCTCGCAAGGCGGACACTGAGTTTGTATTCGATATTGATTTAGCCTTGCAGCAAAATGACGAGAACCCAGTGTTCTATGTTCAATATGCGTATGCACGCATTTGTTCCATTTTGCAGCAATGGGGTGGACAAGTTTCTGATTTAAAGTCCGCCGATCTGTCACTCTTGCAGAGTAAGGCGGCCGATCATTTATTAAGACGTCTGGCAGAGTATCCCGAAGTGTTAACCGATGCAGCAGCTGATTTAGCACCCCATGCATTGGCATTCTATTTGCGGTCTTTGGCGGGAGATTTCCATACCTTCTACAACGCAGATCGTGTTTTGGTAGATGATGAGGCTTTAAAGCTAGCTCGGCTAGCGCTTTTGTCAGCAACCCGACAGGTGCTTGAAAATGGTCTAAAAGTATTGGGAGTATCAGCGCCAACCAAGATGTAAAGTATCGGCCACCAAGTAAGAATGTAAGATGAGGAAATGATGAAAAAACCGAATCAACAAATGGATAGCATTAAGCAAAATACCGAGTACGGCGGAACGATTCTGGGTTTTATTCTTGGCCTTGGTGTCGGCTTAGGGGTGGCGTTGGTCATTGCCTTTTATCTTTCCAAAAATACACCCCAAGAGCGGCCTGGTTTACGAGCGCCAAACTTGCCTTTAACCATTAAGCCTGCAGCTACTCCCGCTGAGGGAGAATCTGCGGCGCCAGTAGAGCAGCCTGATCTCAATAGACCTCTGCAGGGAAAAACTCCCGCAGTCCCAGCCCCAGACCCAATTGCTGATGTGGCTAATGGCAAAAAACCTGCCGAGCCAGCTACGCCTACCGTTAAATCAGAAGCTATTTATTTCTTGCAAGTGGGCGCCTTTCCAAAGCGCCCTGACGCGGATGCCCAAAAAGCTAATTTAGCGATGCAGGGAATTCAGTCTCAGCTCAGTGAAGCGACAGTCGACGGCAACGCTATTTGGCGTGTTCGGGTCGGCCCTTTCAATAGCGTCGAAGAAAGTAATCCAGTGCGCGATAAATTAAGTAGCATGGGAAGCAAACCAACCCTTATTAAATCCAGCAAATCATGATCTCAATACAAAAACGACTCTTTACTTTATTTGCCTTTCTCTGTCTTAGCGGTGTCGCCGGGGCTCAAGTCGCTAAGATCGAGGAGGGATTCGATTATCGGATTTTGCCAATGGCCCAGCCCGTAGAAACCAAGGGCAAGGTAGAGGTCATTGAGTTCTTTTGGTATGGCTGCCCACATTGCTATGACTTTGAGCCGGAGCTAAGTGCTTGGGTAAAGCGTCAACCCAAAGATGTAGTATTTCGCAGAGTGCCGGTTGCATTCCGTGATGACTTTTTGCCACACAGCCAATTGTTCTATGCGCTCGAGTCGCTGGGTAAGGGAGAGGCTCTGAATGAAAAGGTGATGTACGCCATGCATAAAGAGAATAAGCGTTTATTGACAGAGCAAGAGATTGCAGATTGGGCGGCATCTCAGGGCATTGATCGCAACACTTTTTTGGCAACCTATCGTTCATTTGCTGTCGTCTCTAAAGCGCGCGCAGCCAAGCAGTTGACCGAGGCATACCGTATTGATGGAGTGCCAACAGTGGTGATGCAGGGTCGTTATGTGACATCGCCATCCATTGCAGGCACAAAAGCCAAAGCGATTGCTGTAATGGACTATCTGGAGGATAAAATCCGCAAGGATAAGTACAAGTAACTAACTGCTGGCTTGTGCCACTTAAATTTTGACGAAACGGCGCACGATCCAAAAGTAAAGTGGATAAGGTAGGATTCTGAGTAGTTTTAAGAATCCTGAAAACCTTTTTGGGAAGTGAATATCAAATTCACCATCTTTGATGCCTTGCAATATCTCTTTAGCTGCCTGTTCAGGAGTCATTAGGGCTGGCATTTCAAAATCATTCTGCGCAGTAGCTTCAGTTGCGACAAAGCCCGGGGAAATCATATGGACGCTTACACCCTGAGGAAGTAGGTCGTAATATAGGGTTTCACAGAAGTTGATAATCCCAGCCTTGCTTGGTCCATAGGCTAGTGCTTTGGGAAGGCCACTGTAACCGGCTACGCTCCCCACAATGGCAATATGACCTTCATGTTTTTTTAGCATTGCAGGTAAGACTGCGGCGACCGCTCGCATAGGACCCAGTAGATTGGTGTTAATAGTCTTCTCAACGAGCGTCATATCAAGCTCGTTTGCTCGCATAGGTGCATACATGCCGGAAACAAATAGCAGTAGGTCTAGCTTACCCCAGCACTCCAAAATCTGTTGATGGGCTTGAGTGATTTGAGATGCATTGGTGACATCAACGGGCAGTGTTAATACTCGCTCTCCAGGTGCGTTATTAGCCAATTGTTTTAATTGCTCGGCGCGTCTACCAGAGATGGCAACTTTGGCCCCTGCGGCAAAAAGGGCTGTTGCGCAGGCTTGGCCGATACCACTGGATGCGCCGATGACCCAAACGCACTTTCCAGAAAAATGATGTATTCCTTTTTGCTTCATGCGCTTAGTGCATCGCTAGATGTTGTAGTGATTTGATGGCTGAGTGTAAATTGCACGACATCAATATTACGTTCAGAAAATCCTGCGGCACAATACATTAAATAGAAATTCCAGAGGCGAATAAAGGCTTCATCAAACCCCAGTTGTGAAATTTCATGAAGTTTTTGGTTGAAGCTGTCTCGCCATAGACAAAGTGTTCTTGAGTAATCATGACCAAAAGCAAACTCCGTTTCAACATTAAGCCCAGCACGCTCTGCATAAGCCCTAAAGCTAGTCCGTGACGGCAACATCCCGCCAGGAAAAACATATTGTTGGATAAAGTCAGTGTTATGGCGATAGCGCTCAAATAACTCTTCAGCAATCACAATTGTCTGGATGCAGGCTTTGCCCCCACGTTTAAGGCGCGCGGCAATCGTTTGAAAGTATTCAGCCCAATGTTTTTCACCAACAGCTTCAAACATTTCGATTGAGGCAATACCATCAAATTGCTCTTTGCTGTCACGGTAGTCTTGTAGCCGCACTTCAAATGTATTTTTGTAGGAGGTTTCTTGCTGAACTTTCTCTAGGCGGTGTTGGGCAAAAGATTGTTGTTCGGTTGACAGAGTCAAGCCGGTTACTGTGCTGCCTGCGCGCAAGGCTTCTTCCATAAAGCCACCCCAACCACAGCCAATTTCTAAAAGATGATCACCGGGCTTGCTATGAATTGCTTGCAAGATACGGTTGATTTTGGCTCTTTGTGCGTCAGCAAGTGATTGCTGTGCGCCTTCGCAAAACCAGGCGCTTGAATAGCTCATGCTTGGATCTAGCCAAAGGGTGTAGAACGCATTACCTAAGTCATAGTGGGCGTGGATATTTTTACGGCTACCGGATTTGGAGTTATCCCTTAACCAATGCTTCAGGCGATAAATGAGGGAGCCATACCACTTGCCGTATATAGCTTTTTCTAAAATAGTTCTATTACGAATGGCTAGCTCGAGAATGGCTTTGAGGTCGGAAGTATTCCATTGACCGCGTATATAGCTTTCTGCAAAGCCAATATCACCATGAGAAAGTACTTGCTTAAATACTGACCAATCTAAAATATGAATTTCAGCGTGCAGGCTGTCTTGGTAATTGCCGAACTCTTTTAATTCCCCATTTGGTAGCGTCAGTCTTAAAAAGCCACTCTGTAATTTGGATAAGAGCTTAAGCAGAGTATCGGCACTTAGATTGCGATCTTTAGATTGGCCCTTATGTATCTGCGTGCGCGAGAAACTTAATCTAGAGAGTAGGGTTTGGCCTGGACGGTTCATCTGCTGACTTCAAATTCTGGTGGTTTTGGTTTCGGATGAAAGGGCACGCCTTTTGACCATAATTTCAAGGCTTGCCAGTGGATGCGAAATATCACGCCCAAGCTCATTAGTGGATAGCGTAGAAAAGCGAGATATAAAGTTGATTGAGCAAGTGCTTGGCTAAGTCCACTAATACTGGTATTAATGAGTGGTGTGCCATCTTCATGTAATTCAATGCGACAGACCGAATGGCGCTTAGAGGCGCTGTCTTGGGGAAACAAAAAGCGGAAATGGTATTCACCACGAACCTCGCAGAATGGTGAAACATGAAAAACTTTTTTACTGCTCAAGGTTTCTCCTGATATCAGAACTTCACCCGATTCCTTGTGAAGCAGGTAACAATGGCGCTCCCCAAAGGTGTTGTTGACCTCTGCCAATACTGCCTGTACTTGACCGTTTGCGCGTGTACATATCCAAAAGCTGACTGGGTTAAATACATAGCCCAAGACTCTTGGGAAGGTTTGTAACCAAATTTCACCATCAACATTAGGAATCTGATTTTCATGCAGAATATTTTCAATCCAGGCCAGACTATCTGCCTCGCCTACGCCATGATCTCGATCAAAAAAAGCAAATAATCGAGATGAGTTATCTCCTAAGCCATGTTGACTGAGTAAGTTGACCTGCTGCTTTCGGCTTCGCATTGGAATGGAGATGGTAAAAACACCATAACCAAAAGCATTCTTAGCCGGGCGCAAACGACGATGTTTTACTAGTCCAAAGTTGATCGTCGGCTGATTCATCTACTGGGTGTCTTGTAATGGATTAATTTTGATTCGGCCACGAATGTTTTCTATCAAATCGGCTGCTACAAGCTCGCCTGATCTGAGTCCATCTTCATGAAAGCCAAAACCAGTCCAGGCCCCGCAGTACCAAATGGAAGATAGGCCTTGTATCAGTGGCAATGCTTTTTGTGCCTGAATCGCTTGCATATCAAAGACAGGATGAGAGTAATGAATCTCAGCATGAACTAATTTAGGGTCTGGCTCAGTCGATGGATTTAGACTCACGATAATATGAGTATCCATTAATGCGCTGGGCAATGGCTGTAGGCGATTAATCAGATAGTTCACGCTAACATGTTGCTTTGATGTGGGCAATGTTCCAGATTTAGCGGTGTAATTCCACGCCGCCCAGCAGCGTTTATTTTCCGGCAGAAAGCGTTCATCGGTGTGCAGAATAGCGCGATTTTTTTGATATGGAATCGCTGCGAGGATATTCCGTGCTTCCTGATTTAGGCCATGAACTAATTCCAGGCTTTGATCACTGTGACAGGCCATGATGACTTCATCAAACCACCTTGAGCCAGCGGGGGTAATCACCTCAACCTGAGCTTGTTCATCGGTGCTAGCGTTTACACGCAGTACTGCTTCACGTACAAATTTGACATGCCGCTTAGTGAGAGTGGAGACTAGCCGCTGCACGTATTCACGCGAGCCACCCTGTACGGTTAACCACTGAGGTCTATTTTGGATTTGTAAAAGGCCATGATTGTGACAAAAGCGCACCATAGTTTGAATTGGAAACTCCAGCATTTGCTCAATAGAGCATGACCAGATGGCGCCAATCATTGGCAGGAAATAGTTTTCTCTAAAGCTTTGGCTAAAGCGATTACGATCCAGAAAATCAGCGATGCACTCATCTGGCTCTGAGAATTCATGACCAGATGCCATTTGTTTTTGAGCTAGATTGGTCGCTAGGCGATTAAAACGGAGGATGTCAAATACCATCCGCCAGAAAGATGGCGACAATAAATTTGATCTCTGCCCAAATAATGAGTTGATGTCATTCCCCGCCCACTCAATCTTTCGATGTTGTTTAGACTTTTTGTTGGAATCAATAGACACAGAAAAAGACATTTCTGATGGTGCAATTGGGGCTTGAATTTCTTCAAAAAGACGTAGTAGGCGAGGATAGGTTTTACGATTAAAAACCAAGAAGCCGGTATCGATGCCATGGGTGATTGTGCCTTCCGATGTATCTAGGCAGAAGTCTACAGTATTGCTGTGGCCGCCAATATGGTCGCCGCCCTCATAGATTGTGACCTCTAAGTTTGAATCGTGTCTTAAGGCATAGGCACAGCCTAATCCAGAAATACCCGCCCCAACAATGGCAATTTGCTTTTTACTCACTAGTTTTTTTCCGCTAAGAGTTTTTCGATTTCACTGGTGATGCTATTACTCGTTGGCTTTGTAATGCTGCCATAAGAATCGACAACGTTACCGCTGCGATCAATTAAGTATTTGTAGAAATTCCATTTTGGAGTTATGCCTGTTTTGGCTATCAACATTTTGAAGAAGGGATTAGCCTTGCTTCCAGTGACTGAGCTTTTGGCAAACATGGGGAATTTCACGTCATAAGTATTTGCGCAAAAGTCTGCAATTTCTTTGTTGCTACCAGGCTCTTGCTGGCCAAAATCGTTAGAGGGAAAGCCAAGGACAACTAGACCTTGGTCTTTGTATTTGGCATAAATTTTTTCGAGACCCTCATACTGACCAGTAAATCCACAAAAACTAGCCGTATTTACGACCAAAATTACTTTCCCTTGGTACTGACAAAGGTTTTGTGGGACCTCGTCCTGAAGACGAGCAAAGGTGTGAGAAAGCAGGGGGCTGCAAGTAGTAGGCGCGGCTTGAACCAACCCAATAGTGGGTATACACAACATTAAGGCAAAAATCCAAGAAGCTAGCAGTCGACCCATATGGCACCTTCAGATAGGGTGGTTAGCCTTTAAGTCTAAGTCATTCTGGCTAATATTGTTGGGCATCACCTAATGCCATTAATATTGAGCTATGAGCCCTTTACCGCTACCTTCTTTTGAGTCCAAAGTGTGTGCCCCCGTCAACTTGCAAGACGCTATTGCCAAGTTGCCAAGGCCTTTGGTGTTTACCAATGGTGTGTTCGATATTCTTCATCGAGGGCATGCCAGTTATTTGGCGCAAGCACGCGAGTTGGGTGCAAGTTTGGTGGTGGGCGTCAACTCAGATGCCTCTGTGAGGATGCTTGGCAAGGGTGATGACAGGCCTATTAATTCAGAGGCTGATCGTCAGGCTCTCTTGGCTGCTTTGGCTAGTGTAGATATGGTGGTGCTTTTCACTGAGCAGACTCCAGTCCAGCTCATTGAGCAGATTCATCCGGACATTTACGTCAAGGGCGGTGACTATGAAATTGATGCTCTAGAAGAAACGCGCGTAGTTAAGACTTGGGGCGGAAAAGCGGTTGCCATTCCTTTTGTTTATGAGCGCTCTACGACAACTTTGCTAGGAAAAATTCGCTCCTAGTGAAAGTGGATTTCATGGTTGGTATTAGTTTTGCTTTTTGATAAGCCAGGCCCAAATACCGCGTAGCACCAAGCCCTCGAGCGGCTCAATTGGTGGTAGGTTCAGATTAGAGAGTTTGCCAATCTCAGCAGTTATAGTTTTAGCATTACCACCATCAAGCCAAATTCTTTCTATCGGATGATGCATTTCTCTAGCTAATTGTGTCGCATAAATAATTGCGCCAATCTGTGCTGCGTCGCAGCCACTGATAATTGCGCTGTTCGTCGATATCCCAAAGCCAGAGTGGTCTGCCGATCGAATTGCTAGAGGAAGTTGCGCAGTATTACTCTGTAAACTTTCTTGCATCAGACTTAGTCCTGGCAGAATCCAGCCACCATAGTGGACGCCATTTGCCCCAAGTAGATCAATGGTTGTAGCGGTGCCAGCATTAATGATTAAAGCATTAGTATTGGATAAAATGCGTGCGCCAATTAAGGCTGCCCAGCGATCTGCCCCGAGCTTGACTGAGTCTTCATACAGCGTCCGCATGCCATCGTAGTGACTATCGCCTTTTAGCTGCTGCCATTCAATATCGCTCCATTGTGGAAACAGTGATTTGAGGTTTTCAATTGCAGCCTCGCCAGCAACGCAGCTAAATCCAATCGCATCTGGTTTAGGCATTGTCTTGGCAATGTAATCAGCAAGCTCTGCGCGGTGCTCTGGTGAATGCAAAGACTTACTGCTGATTGATCCGGAATAAGTCCACAATTTTTTATTTCGATCTGAGGGATTTTGAGTAGATTCGACAGCAGCCCATTTCAGCCTTGTGTTCCCAACATCAAACAATAAATATAGACTCATGATTTAGCTCGCAATGAAACATCGCCCGCATGAATAGCAACGGTTTTATTATCCTGCTGTAGTAGCAACGCACCCTTTGTATCTACCCCGTTTGCGATTCCAAAAATAGGCTCTTTACCTACTCCTGAAATGCACACTTCAGTTTTCTCAAATGCATCCCATTCCATCCATTGGTGTTGATACAAACCAAATCCTTTTTGATCAAAGTCTGGCAAATATTGCTCAAAAGACTCAATCAGTTTAAGCCAGAGAAATTCAGCGTCTGGAAGCCCTTTGGGGTTTGGTAGCAATTCATCCAGAGCAGCAACAGGAAATGCAGCCGTATTTTCTAGGTGCTTTTGAATAGCCGCAGCATTTCTGAGATTAATACCCACGCCAATAATCATCCAGGTAGGATCGCCAGGTTTTGTTTGGCCGCCCTCAATGAGGATTCCTCCTAATTTGGCGTTATTGAATAAAAGATCGTTGGGCCACTTGAGCCGTAAACCTTGCCCATGTAGGGTTGCTTTTTTAATATCGAGCGCATTAGCAATTCCATGAAGGACGGCTAAGCCCACCACTAGGCTCAGCCCAGAAAGCTCTGTGGCGGTCCTGCGGAATGGGTAGGCCAAGGAGAAGCAAAGAGAGTCTCCGGGGTTGGCAAGCCATATTCTGCCGGCCCTACCTTTGCCGGTAGTTTGCCGGTTCGCAATGCGAGCAATGGGATCGATTAATTCGCCTGCACGCCAGCGGGCCAAAAGATCGTCATTGGTCGAATTAGTCTCAGCTACGCGTTCAAGGATGCAATTCTGGCTCATTTAGCCATTGTAGAAAGGTCTGACCTAGAATTGTGGAATGCACCAAGAAGATCATCGCCCCCGTAAGTTCATTTGGCCCCTACAGGCTATGCCTTTAGCTAGGGTTTCGAGTCTTGGCTATGCCCTATTAATTATTTATGTCAGCTTAAACCCCTTCGATTTCGACTTTACAAATGGCATTAGGGCTTGGGCTTGGTTGAGCGCCCCCTTGCCCCGTTTTATTACTTTATTTGACGTTTCTGTGAATATATTGGCCTATATTCCCCTAGGATTTTTGTTGGTTTTCGCCACTTACCCACGTTGGCGAAATTTTGTTGCACTAGGAATTGCACTCACATTTAGCGCTGCTTTGGCTTTCAGTGTGGAGACTTTGCAAACTTGGTTGCCAACCCGCATCCCAAGCCAAATGGATTGGTGGGCTAATGTATTGGGTGGTATTTTGGGCGGCCTACTTGCCATTCCTTTGGGCCCACAGTGGTTATCCGGTAGCGCTCTGCGCAAGCGTTTTGATGGTTGGTTTGGCTCGAATTGGCTTGCTTGCGCATTGTTTCTGCTGTTTCCTTGGTCTCAAATTTACCCACAAAGTTCATGGCTCGGCACAGGGGTTTGGGGCCATGCTATTTTTGGTTCTATTGATTGGGGTACAACGGTCATCAATCAAGTATTTCAAGAAACTATGATTACTGCGATCTGTTGGCTAGGCGTAGCCCTATTACTTTCTACTGGCATGCGCACCAAAGCGCCACAATGGCGGATATTAAATACGTTGCTATTTATGACCGTTTTAATCAAAACACTATTTACCTCACTCCAATTTGGCATTGAATTTAGTTTATTGTGGCTAACGGCTGGCGCAATTTGGGGTATGGCCATCGCTAGCGTGATTTTGCGTTGGGCTTTAAAACTCACGGCTAGCAAAAAATTTTGGATATCCATGCTGTGCTTGCTCATCGCTACCATTGCCATTAATTTTTTACCCGATAATCCTTACTTCATCTTAACTTTGAGGCATTGGTATCAGGGTAGGCTATTGCATTTTAATGAACTGATGCAGTGGGTTTCGGTGGCATGGTTGCCATTAGCCTTGGTTTGGGTAATTCGCAATAAGTTTGTCCCAAAACTTTAATATTAAGAGATCTATTTTTATGAGCTTTCAACACCACCTATTTTTTTGTTTAAACCAGCGTAAGAATGGTGAGGATTGCTGCGATCAACATAATGCTTTCGCTCTTTTTGAGTATGCAAAACATCGTGTAAAGGAGTTAGGTCTTGCCGGGTCTGGGAAAATTCGGGTAAATAAGGCGGGATGCCTGGACCGCTGTGCGGATGGACCTGTGATGGTGGTTTACCCAGCGGGGGTATGGTACACAATGGTAGATACTGAAGATGTCGAAGAAATTATTCAGTCCCACCTAATCCAAGGACATCTTGTTGAGCGTCTGCAGTTAGCTTAGTTGATTTCAGAAAGATAGTTACATGAATGGTCGTACAAAAGTAATTCATATCGCAGGGGTTGTTGGCCCAATCGAAGTGTCTATTGATTTTCCAGATGAATTAAAAAACGATCCACACTTTGCGGTGCGTGGACTTGCTTTGGTGGCTCATCCACATCCCTTGATGGGCGGCACAATGGATAACAAGGTTGCCCAAACCATGGCTAGAACTTTTAATCAACTAGGTTATGTGAGCGTTCGTCCCAATTTTCGCGGGGTTGGTGGGAGTGCTGGCGTGCATGATGATGGCGTTGGCGAGCTAGATGATTTGCTACATATTACCGACTGGATGCGCACCCCTTCAAGCTGGACAAGTTTTGAATTTACTCAAGCGCAATCTTGGTTGGGATCCTCGAATACTTTACCCCTGGTGGTTTCGGGATTTTCGTTTGGTAGTTTTGTTGGAAGTCATCTAGTTCAGAAACTCGCTGATTTAGGTCGACCTGCGGAGCGTTTGGTGATGATTGGTAGCGCTACAGGCAAGTGGGAATTGGCCCCTGTTCCTGCAGATACGATTTTGATACATGGCGAGCTTGATGAAACCATTACTTTGGGTGCGGTATTGGATTGGGCGCGCCCACAAGAGTTAACAGTGCAAGTAGTTCCTGGTGCTGATCATTTCTTTCATCGCAGATTGCATTGCATCCGCAACATCATTACGGGCGCTTGGTTAGGCATGCCCGATCATCGGAGTTAGGTAGAAAATATGACAGAAGAAAAATCCCTCATTGAGTACCCCTCTATTTTTCCTATCAAGGTAATGGGAAAAACTACGCCAGAGTATTTGCCGGCAGTCATACATATTGCCAAACAATTTGATCCAATTTTTGATGAGAGCAAGGTTGAGCAAAGACCATCCAAAGATGGAAATTATCTTGGCATTACTTTGCCGATTAATGCTACTAGTCGTGAGCAGTTAGATGAGTTGTATAGAACACTGTCGACACATCCGCTCGTTAGTATGGTTCTTTGATATTTAGCTAATGCCAATTTTAGTCAAGCATCTGGGATTAGTGGATTACCAATCCACCTATTTAGCTATGCAAGAATTTACTAAGCAGCGCACGAGTGATACTCTCGATGAAATTTGGGTGCTAGAACACCCCCCCGTTTTTACTTTGGGTTTGGCTGGCGATGCTGGAAATTTACATTCGCCTAGCAATCAAATTCCTTTGGTGCAGGTTGATCGTGGCGGTGAAATTACATATCACGGCCCCGGTCAGATTGTGGTCTATTTATTATTAGATCTAAAGCGCTTGGGTATCTTTGTGAAGGAGTTAGTTTCTCGTATAGAGCAGGCTCTCATCGACACCTTGGGTGACTTTGGTCTAAGGGCTGAAAGAAAAGTCGGGGCTCCTGGCATTTATGTTTCGCTTCAGGAGGGCATTCCAGCTGAATTCCTGGGCTCAAAGGTAGCTGCCCTCGGTTTAAAGGTCTCCAAAGGTTGCTCTTATCATGGCCTAGCCCTAAACGTCGCCACGGATCTAGAGGCCTTTGGCCGAATCCACCCTTGTGGATATGCGGGATTGAGGACTATCGATATGCAAACCCTTGGGATCAAGGACAATATGGACATTATTCGCCAAAAGCTCGTAGGGCATTTGCAAAGGCAATTAAGTTCATCATGACAATTAATAAAACAGGTAACGAGAGCGGCGCTGCTAAACGGCAGGACGTCAATTACGATGCAACACGTAAGCAGAAATCCAGCGAGAAGACCGCGCGCATTCCAATCAAAATTATTCCGCTGGCAGACGTTCTAAAAAAGCCAGACTGGATTAGGGTGAAGGCTGCCTCAGGAAACTCTCGTTTTTCTGAAATCAAAAAGATTTTGCGCGAAAATGAATTAGTAACAGTTTGCGAAGAGGCAAGCTGTCCTAATATTGGCGAATGCTTTGGCAAGGGCACCGCAACCTTCATGATCATGGGAGATAAGTGCACACGCCGCTGCCCATTTTGTGATGTCGGACATGGTAGACCAGACCCGCTTGATATAAAAGAGCCGGCGAACCTAGCGCGCACTATCGCTGCTCTCAAGTTAAATTATGTAGTGATCACGAGTGTTGATCGTGATGATTTGCGTGATGGCGGTGCTATGCATTATGTGGACTGCATCTCTCAATCTAGAGAGGCATCCCCCAATACCCGAATTGAAGTCTTAGTTCCTGATTTCCGTGGGCGATTAGATAAGGCATTAGATACATTTTCAGAGCATGCGCCCAATGGATTGCCGGATGTGATGAACCACAATCTTGAAACGGTTCCGAGGCTATATAAACAGGCTCGACCTGGCGCAGACTATCAGCATTCATTAAAGCTATTGAAAGACTTCAAAGAGCGCTTTCCTCACATACCCACTAAGAGTGGTTTGATGGTGGGTCTGGGTGAAACTGATGAAGAGATTTTAGAGGTGATGCGCGATATGCGTGAGCACAATATTGACATGCTTACTATTGGTCAATACCTTGCACCTTCAGGCCATCATTTGCCTGTGCAGCGCTATGTACATCCTGATGTATTTAAGCGCTTTGAAGAGGAAGCATATGCAATGGGCTTCTCACATGCAGCAGTGGGTGCAATGGTGCGCTCAAGTTATCATGCCGATCAGCAAGCACATGGGGCGGGCGTTGTTTAGAGTGGGGCTTGTCAGGAGTTGTCTACTCTTAGTGGCTGGCATTCTAATGTGTGCATGCAGTCCAAAGTTTGACTGGCGCACGGTTCAGTCTGCGCAAGAGCGATATACCGCTCTATTTCCAGGCAAGCCAGATAAGATGGAGCGCAAGATCCCTTACCAGGATCAAGAGTTGCAACAAACACTTGAGGCAGTCAAAATTGATGAAGATATTTACTCTGTCAGTTCAATTTATTTCAGTCCCCAGCAAGCCGAGTTGTTGCCCAAATTGCTGGCGAGCTTAGAAAGCAATCTTTTCGGCAATGCTGGTGTAGATCAATCCACCGCAGTGAGTATGGATGGCAGTTATCAAACAGCCGGCCACCAGCGCTTTGCAGTAAAGGATTATTTTTTAGAATTTAAATCTGTCGGCGCCACCCAACAAGCAATGCGGGTTCGCTGGCTTACTCGCCCCTCCTTAAATGGCGGTATTTGGCTTTATCAAGTATCTGTTTTGCATGCTGGCTCGGTGGAGCCTGACGTTAAAACATTTTTCTCTGCTGAAGATCGCGCTAATTTCTTTGATGAGTTTCATCCAGATTAGATGGCATTGCACTGGCGTTCTGATCCCTATACTGCGATTACATTACCGCTTCAGACAAAGTCAGCCATTAGAGTTTTTTTAAGCTTTGCTTGTGCTTATTTTGTTTCCTATGCATTTCGTTCTATTAATGCTGTCATTACCCCAGAGCTCATCCATGATTTGCATTTAACTAATACGCAGTTGGGGTTTTTGTCTGCGGCTTACTTTGTTGGTTTTGGCGCCACACAGATACCTGTTGGCTTGAGTCTTGATCGGTTTGGGCCACGTCTGACAGAGATGACTTTGATGCTATTCGCGATTGCTGGTGCATTGATATTTGCTGGGGCCGATGATTTCACTAGTTTGGTCATTGGTAGGGTATTGATTGGCATCGGTGTTTCTGCCTGTTTGATGTCAGCTTTCTCGGGCTTTCGCACCTGGTTTCCCTTGGAGAGGCAGGGTCAGTTAGCCTCTGGAATGCTGGTCTTTGGTACCTCTGGGGCTTTAATCACCTCTTGGCCGGTGCATACCATCTTACCGTTTATAGGTTGGCGTGGCGTGTTTGTATTGATGGCAGCATGTTCTTGCCTGGCTATTATTGTTTTGTATTTTGGGTTGCCAGTGAAGTCTAGGATGACTGCGTTCAATCCCTCGCAAGATCAGCAGCAAATAGACGAAGCAACTTTTTCTTGGGCTAGTTATAAGCCCATTTTGACAAATGCAATCTTTTGGAGAATGTTCCCATTAGGTGCATTTTGTTATGGTGGATTTATTGCCATTCAAACGCTCTGGCTTGGACCCTGGCTGACTAATGTGATGGAGTACTCATCAGAGAGTGCATCTCAGATTTTATTTTGGTTCAATACCGTTTTATTGTCTGCCTATATTCTCAATACATTCTTGCTGCCACGATTGGCTAAGCGCGGCATTACCACTTTGCGCTACTTAACTTGGATGGTTGCGGCAGCATTGGTATTTCAGGCATGTGCTTTTTATTTACGCAGCCCGTGGACTTGGGTCTGGTGGTATTTACTTGCAGTAGCTTGTTCTTCCTATGTTCTAGCGCAAAGTTTGATCGTTGCTTACTTTCCGAAATCATTTGCCGGGCGGGTGAGCACCACTTACAACCTGGCTCTTTTTATTGGGGCCTTTGTGGTGCAATGGGGCATTGGATATTTGGTGGATGTTGGTATTGAGGCTGGTTGGTCGCGCGCTAGTGCGTTTGATTTAGCCTTAGGAATCTATTTAGTGGTGCAGGTGCTTGGATATATTTGGTTTTTAATTGCACCACAATTTTTTCCAAGCGCACCCATTCCAGATGAATGAGCGTTTAATACGCTCGAAAAGTACTAAGAGTGATTTTTTTCTAATGCTACAACTTTTGCTTCAAGCGTTTCTAATTTTTCTCTAGTCTTTGCAAGTACCTTAGACTGCACTTCAAACTCTTCACGAGTTACCAAATCCATTTTCTGAAATCCTTGATTCATCATCGCGCGCACATTCTTTTCAATCTCTTGCGCTGGTGAATTTCGAATGGCGTCACTTACCTTGTTTTGCATGTCATTGGCAATACGTTGGATTTGCTCAAGAATTTCGCCCGGTTTTTGCATGATTTGGTTCGCCCTGAAATGGTTAGCGTTGCATAAAAGATACGCTTTGTATTTTAGTTTGAGTGTCGATAATTGCCTAAAAATGCCCCCAAACCGACTAAAACAAGCTTTATGCATCTATTTAGTGCATTAATAAGCACTATTTTGGTGCTATAGCCTTAACAGGGTGCATCACTTTGAGAGCCCAAATGCCCAAACCTCGATCATCACTCCATGCATTAAGTATTTATCCCTTTTATTTGATTACAACCAGTAAGGAGTCACACATGAAAGCATTACAAAAGACAGCAATCTCTGCGGCAGCAGTGGCATTGTTGACTGGCCTCACATCAGTTGCAGCGTTTGCAGAAGATGCACCTGCTCCAGAGGTAAGCCCAATTACAGCAAACGTTACCGTAGTAAATGACTATCGCTATCGTGGTATCGACCAATCTAATGGCAAGCCAGCGATTCAAGGTGGTTTTGACTACGCTCACGAAAGTGGTCTATACATTGGTAACTGGAACAGCTCCATTAGCTGGGTAGGCGACAACTACAACACTTCTGGTGGTGTTGCTACTTCTGCACCAATTGAAATGGACTTCTACGGCGGCTTTAAGAAAGAGTTGATTGGTGAAGGCTTTGCCTCTGATGTTGGCGTTCTCCAGTATTACTATCCAAATTCTGGCTTGGCATTAAGAAGCCAGCAAGCTAACCCAAACACCACAGAAATTTATGTAGCACAGAATTTCACATTCGGCGCATTAACTGGTTTTGGTAAGGTTTCTTATGCTGTTAGCACTTTGTTCGGCACAATCAATTCAACAGGTTCTTACTATCCTGATTTGACAGTGAACTATGACACAGGCGTATTTGGCATTGCCTTGAATGGTCACGTTGGCTATCAATATGTTGCAGGCAATCAGCCAAATAGCGGCACTTCATTTGGTGCAAATAGCGTTGCAGTAAATGGTTTAAGCAACAGCACTTTATATAGCTACACTGACTGGAAATTGGGCTTGACTAAAGACTTTGGCGGTGGCTTATCTGGATCCGTTGCTTACGTGGGCACTAATGCAGCAACCTACAAAGGTAGCTATGCCTACGCTAGTCCAACAGGCAAAAACACTGGTAGAGCAACTGGTTTAGTTTCATTAACAAAGACTTTCTAATTCTTTCCCTGAACGGAGAAACATATGAAATTAATTACCGCAATCATCAAGCCCTTCAAGCTTGACGAAGTGCGCGAAGCTCTCTCGGAAGTGGGAGTTTCGGGCATTACCGTTACTGAAGTTAAAGGCTTTGGCCGTCAAAAGGGTCACACCGAGTTGTACCGCGGTGCTGAGTATGTAGTTGATTTTTTACCTAAAGTAAAAATTGAAGCTGCTGTTGAAGATGGCATTTTGGAGCGTGCGATTGAAGCAATTGAAAAATCTGCACGTACAGGCAAGATTGGCGATGGCAAGATTTTTGTCTCTTCAGTTGAGCACGTCATTCGCATTCGCACCGGTGAAACCGGCGCGTCAGCACTTTAAAGAGAGGTTCAAAATGTTAACTTGGATGAAACGACTCGTTGCTGGTGGCGCTATGGCTTTGGCTATTGGCGCAACCGGTGTGATGGTAACTTCACCGGCCCATGCTGATGAAGCAAAAAAACCTGCAGTAACTGCTCCGGCTGCAGCACCTGCCGCAGCTCCAGCTGCAGCGCCTGCTGCCGTTCCTAACAAAGGTGATACCGCTTGGATGTTGGTTTCCACAGCATTAGTGCTGTTGATGACACTTCCTGGTTTAGCTTTGTTCTACGGTGGCTTAACACGTAGCAAAAATATTCTCTCAATCTGTATGCAATGTTTCATGGTCTTTTCCGTGATTACGGTGCTGTGGGCGCTTTACGGCTACAGTTTTGCATTCACAGAAGGTGGGGCATTCATTGGTGGACTTGATCGTCTCTTCTTGGCTGGCATGACTCCAGACTCAGTAGCGGCTACCTTTAGTAAAGGTGTTGTGATTCCTGAGTATGTATTTATGGCATTCCAAGCAGTTTTCGCTACGATTACTTGCTGCTTGATTATTGGTTCCTTCGCTGAGCGCGCTAAGTTCTCTGCAATCTTGGTATTTATGATCATCTGGTTCACATTCAGCTACTTGCCAATCGCTCACATGGTTTGGTTCTGGCCTGGTCCTGATGACATCAAAGATGCTGCATCACTTGAGGCAATTACTGCTCGCGCTGGTTGGTTGTGGCAAAAAGGTGTTCTCGACTTTGCTGGCGGTACTGTTGTTCACATCAATGCTGCGATTGCTGGCTTGGTTGGTTCATTTGTTATCGGCAAGCGTCTTGGTTACGGCAAAGAAGCAATGAAGCCACATAACTTAGTGTATGTAATGTCTGGCGCTGCACTCTTGTGGTTTGGCTGGTTTGGTTTCAATGCTGGCTCAGCTCTTGAAGCAAACGGCAGCGCTGCATTGGCATTCGTGAATACTTATTTGGCTACTGCTGCTGCTGTATTAGGCTGGTCAGTTGCCGAGTGGATTCTCAAAGGTAAGCCTTCCATGTTGGGCGCTGCTTCAGGTTGCGTAGCTGGTTTAGTAGCTATTACCCCTGCCGCTGGTTTTGTTGGTCCAATGGGTTCACTCGCAATTGGTGTATTTGCTGGCGTAATTTGCCTCTGGGGTGTAACTGGTCTCAAGAAAATCTTGGGTTCAGATGACAGCTTGGATGTATTCGGCGTACACGGTGTTGGCGGTATCTCTGGTGCACTATTGACTGGTGTATTCGCTGATCCAGCTTTGGGTGGAACAGGTATCTGGGATTATGTAACTAACGCCGTTTCAGCTGATGCCTACGATATGACTCACCAAGTTTGGGTTCAAGCTCAAGGTGTTATTACTACTTTGATCTGGTCTGGCGTAGTTTCCTTCATTGCCTTCAAATTGATCGATATCGTGATTGGTTTGCGCGTCAAGGAAGATGAAGAGCGCGAAGGCTTGGATATTAGCTCACATGGTGAGTCTGCCTACGAGTCTTAATTAGTAGATTTACCCCTCACTGGGCGGCTTTGGTTGCCTAGTTTTTAAGCGCGGGATCCCTGGATCCCGCGTCTTTCTTTTAAAAATCTTACAATGGTGAAATGGTTCCACATCTCATCACCGCCCTTAGCGGCCCTTTACTCGAATTAGAGTCAAAGGTCTTAGAAGCAACCCCTACTATTGAGCGCTGGTTTAGGCTTGAATGGCAGGAGCATACCCCGCCTTTTTATTGTTCTGTAGACCTTCGGAATTCTGGTTTTAAGCTAGCCCCCGTGGATACAAATCTATTTCCTGGTGGATTTAATAATTTATCCCCTCAGATGTTGCCGTTGGCCGTTCAGGCAGCCATGGCTGCAATTGAGAAAATTTGTCCAGAAGCAAAAAACTTACTGTTAATTCCTGAGCGGCACACACGTAACACTTTCTATTTACAAAATATTGCGCGCCTCTCATCCATCTTGCGACAGGCTGGACTGAATGTTCGCTTGGGTACTTTGTCTGATGAAATAAAAAAACCAACCTGGATTGAGCTGCCAGATGGTAATCGTTTGTTGATGGAACCTTTGTCTCGCACTGGTCTAAAAAAACAACGTTTAGGTTTGAAAGATTTTGATCCCTGCTCGATTTTGTTGAACAATGATTTATCCGCTGGCATCCCGCCGATATTAGAAAATATTCACGAGCAATACTTGTTGCCAGGATTGCATGCTGGTTGGCATGTGCGGCGTAAGTCAGCACATTTTGCTGCTTATGATGAGGTTGCTAAGAAATTTTCTAAGTTGATCAATATTGACCCTTGGATGATTAATCCGTACTTTGCCAGTTGCTCGAATGTTAATTTTCATGAGCGTAAAGGTGAAGAGGAGCTGCAAGCAGCAGTGGAACAAGTCCTCAAGAAAACCGCAAAAAAATATCGTGAGTACGGTATTAAAGAAAAACCGTATGCGGTTGTGAAGGCCGATGCAGGTACTTATGGCATGGGTGTGATGGTGGTGAATGATCCAGCACAGCTTAAGGGGCTCAATCGCAAAGACCGCAATAAGATGAGCGTGGTCAAAGAGGGCCTAGAGGTAAGTGATGTACTTATTCAAGAAGGTGTTTATACCTTTGAGAAAGTCAATGAGGCAGTGGCTGAACCTGTCGTCTATATGATTGATCGTTACGTTATTGGCGGCTTCTATCGCGTACATACCGATCGTGGCCCCGATGAAAATCTCAATGCGCCGGGTATGCACTTTGTGCCTTTGGCATTTGAGCAAAACTCCATGCCCGATCTAGGTGCCAAGCCTGGTAGCGCCCCCCCAAATCGCTTCTATCTATATGGTGTGGTGGCTCGCCTTGCCTTGCTGGCTTCTTCTCTAGAGCTTGAGCGTACCGACCCCGATGCTGAAGCTGCATGAGTCTGATGTGCATTCATAGGTAGATAGAACAATGGATTTTTTATTCATCGCCGATCCACTGGAGTCTTTTAAGGTGAGCAAAGACTCTACGCTAGCGATGATGCGAGTAGCGCAAGAGGCAGGGCATCGTTTGTGGTTTTGTCAAAGTCGTCATTTGCTTTGGAGGGAAAAACTGGCCATTGCCGATTGCCAGTCTTTGGCTATCAAGCCTAGTGGAACATCTTGGTTTGAGTTAGGGGATATTGAAAGTCGTGCCCTAAATACTTTTTCAGCAGTTCTGATGCGCACCGACCCGCCATTTGATATTGAATACCTCAACACAACCTGGCTGCTATCCGCAGCAGTAAGGCAGGGTGCCAAGGTATTTAATAATCCGGCAGCTATTCGGGACCATTCAGAAAAACTATCGATCACCGAATTTCCTGAACTGATTCCTCCTACTTTAGTAACCCGTGAATTGAGTGCCGTTGAAGCATTTCATCGGCAGTACCAAGATATTGTGATTAAGCCGCTAGATGGCATGGGTGGCATGGGTGTCTTTCGAGTTGGCGCAGACGGCTTAAATTTAGCAAGCATTGTTGAAACCTTAGGTGAGAATGGTGCAAGAACCTTAATGGTTCAGCGCTTTCTGCCAGAGATCGTGCAAGGCGACAAGCGCGTACTGTTGATCGGCGGAGAAGTAGTGCCATTTGCATTGGCACGAATACCTCAAGGCAGTGAGATTCGGGGTAATCTTGCAGCAGGTGGCAAGGGAGTCGCCATGCCTCTTAGTGCTGCCGAGAAAGTTGTTGCAGAAAAACTGGCGCCTATTTTAAATAGGCGTGGTTTATTCTTGGTTGGATTGGATTTAATTGGTGCTTATGTCACTGAAATCAATGTCACTAGCCCAACTTGTTTTGTGGAAATTACAGAGCAAACTGGTTTTGATGTCGCCCAATTTTGGCTAACAGCACTTCAGAAAGCATTGACTTAAATATGGTTGGAATTGTGATCGTCGCTCACACCCCGGTTGCCAGTGCAATGCTGGGGTTTGCCGAACATACTTATGGTGTGGTCCCTGAGCGGATGAGGGCGGTAGATATTCCTCCTCATGAAGATACTAAAGTCAGCTTTGATCGGGTGATGAAGGCTGCATATGGCGTCAACACTGGCAATGGCGTATTGATTTTGACGGATGTGATGGGTGCGACTCCGGCTAATGTGGCCTCAAAGTTAGAGGCTCTTGGCCCATTATCCGGACTAAATGCACCGGTGATTGTGCTGGCAGGGCTGAATTTGCCAATGTTGATGCGCTGCATTTCTCATCGAGGTGAGAGTTTGGAGGAGTTAGCTCAAAAAGCACTTGCTGGTGGCCAACACGGAATCCTACGGCTTGGATCAAAAACGTATTCAGAAAAAACCGAACAAGAAAGTTAGTCATGCCTATTTCTGAAATTCAGATTGTGAATAAACTTGGCTTGCATGCGCGTGCTTCAGCGAAGCTTTCTCAGTTGGCAGCCCAATTCCCCTGTGAAATACTGCTGTCACGCAATGGCCGTCAAATCAACGCTAAGAGCATTATGGGTGTGATGATGTTGGCTGCCGGCATTGGCAGCACCATTACTTTAGAAACAATTGGCGAGAGAGCTGATGAGGCAATGTTAGCTTTAACTGCCTTAATCAATAATCGTTTTGGTGAAGGCGAATAGATATGACTTTTGCTTTGCATGGAATTCCAGTATCAAATGGCATTGCTATTGGCAAGGCGGTACTGATTTCACATGCGGCATTAGAGGTAAGTCATTACTTGGTTGAGGCAGGCAAGGAGGAGCTTGAAGCACAAAAGCTATTGGGTGCTTTTGAACAAGTTCGTTTCGAGCTGGAGCAGTTACGCCATGGCTTACCTAAAGATGCACCTCAGGAGATGGCAGCTTTCTTGGATGTGCATGGCATGATCTTGGCTGATCCAGCTTTAGCGGAAAAGCCGCTTAAATTAATTCGCACCCAACGTTTAAATGCGGCGTGGGCATTAACCACGGAGCTAAATGATCTCCTAGAGCAATTTGCAGAGATTGAAGATGTTTATCTGAAGGAGCGTGGCAACGATATTCGCCAGGTAGCCGAACGTGTTCTGAGGGCGCTAAATTTCCAGCAAAAAGAAGCTCTATCTGACCAGGAGATTATTGCCGCTAGTGATTTTGGGGCGGATGCCATTATTGTGGCGCACGATATTGCCCCCCATGACATGATGCGCTTCAAGGACCACTTATTCACTGGTTTTGTAACTGATCTGGGCGGCAAGACATCTCATACCGCGATTGTTGCTCGCAGCATGGAAATTCCTGCAGTAGTGGGAGTACGCCATGCTAGCGAGATGATTCGTCATGGAGATTGGTTGGTTCTTGATGGCGAACGTGGTGTGGTGGTGGTTGCCCCAGACGAGCAGTTGTTATCTGAATACCGGAAGCTGCAAAACCAGGCATTAAAAGAATCCCGCAAACTTCAACAGCTTAGACACTCTAAGACTCGCACAGCAGATCATGTTGATATTCAGTTATTTGCCAATATTGAGTTACCCGAAGACGCTACTCAGGCGGTAGAGCTTGGAGCGGTGGGTGTTGGTTTATTTCGCTCTGAGTTTTTATTTATGGATCGCCATCAAGCTTTGCCTGATGAAGAGCAGCAATATCAAGAATATCGCCGCGTGGTTGATTTAATGCATGGCCTACCAGTCAACATTAGAACGATTGACGTTGGTGCAGATAAGGCTTTGGGGGCGGGGGGCGATGTGTCGCAAACTGGCACTTCCCCTTTGGGCTTGCGGGCAATTCGCTGGTCTTTGACTGAGCCTGAAATCTTTTTGACACAGCTGAGGGCGATTTTGCGAGCATCAGCTCATGGGCAGGCGCGCATCATGATTCCAATGCTGGCGCACGCAAAAGAAATTGATGAAACTTTGCGCTTGATCGAAAAAGCCAAACAACAATTACATTCGCGTGGACAGCCCTTTAACCCCAATATTCAGGTTGGGGCCATGATTGAAATACCAGCTGCAGCATTGGTGTTGCCGCTCTTTATCGATCGTTTTGACTTCTTATCAATTGGTACAAATGATTTGATTCAGTACACGCTAGCAATTGATCGAGCAGATCATGCTGTAGCGCATTTATATGACCCTTTACATCCAGCTATTTTGTACTTGTTAGCCAGCATCATTGAGCAAGCTAATCGCGCTAATGTGCCTATTGCCGTTTGCGGTGAAATGGCGGGCGATCCCTCATTAACCAAGCTACTTTTGGCAATGGGTTTAACCGATTTTTCAATGCATTTTAGTCAGCTACTACTGGTCAAGCGTGAGATTTTGAAAGCCGATGTGGGTCAGTTAAAAGCGCGTATCCCTCGGGTATTGAAGGCTTATGAACCAGAGGCTCAAGCAAAAGCACTAGAGCGTCTGTTTGCTTAATTAGTGAGATTGCCCACACACCACGCAATCAGGGTTGCGGCTGATGCGAATTTCGTCTATTTGGGTATTGCCTGCATTCCAAAGCAACATCCGTCCGACTAGCGGCTCACCAAATCCAATAATGACTTGCAGGGCTTGCGCAGCTTGCATTGCGCCAATGATGCCCACTAGTGGCGAAAAGATCCCCATGCTTGCACAACTTACCTCTTCAAGCTGATCTTCGGGGGAGAAGATGCAGGCATAGCAAGGCGACGCTTTGCTGCGTGAATCAAACACACTAATTTGACCATCAAAGCGCAGTGCTGAGCCTGACACTAGAGGAATTTGATGTTCTACGCAAAGGCGATTAATCATTTGCCGAGTAGCAAAATTATCAGTGCAATCCAAAACAATATTAACGGTTGGTAGCAGTTGGTTGAGCAGCTCCGTGTCTGCTTTTTCCCCAATCGCATTGACGACAATACTCGGGTTAATGTTTTTTAAAAAAGACTTACCGGAGATCGCCTTATTTTGCCCAATGCTATTTTCAATATGCATGATTTGGCGCTGAAGATTGGTGAGATCCACAATGTCATGATCAACCAAGGTAATTTTCCCCAAGCCTGCTGCGGCGAGATAGGGGGCGGCAGCGCTGCCTAGTCCACCAGCACCAATGATTAGGGCATGGGCAGACAAGAGTTTTTCTTGACCACCAACATCAATCTCCTCGAGGAGCACATGTCGTGAATAGCGTAGCAGCTGCTCATCATTCATTGGCGACCTCGGATATTTTTTTAGATTATTCGAGCTTAGAAGATGAGCGCTTCACCGGTTGGCCATCGATAAACGCCACAGCCTGTGAAAGCATGAAGTCATCAGCACTACCAAGTTCTGTAGGCTTCTTAGACTTTTCCTTTTCTTTTTCTTCAGGAGTTTTCTTGGCATTCTTTTCTTCAATGCGCTGTAACTCTTCAAGACGCCGTTTTTCTCTATCGGCAATCAACCTTTCTTCAGAAGATTGCTTATTGCGTAGGTGTTTTTCGCTATCAATTTCACGAGTGATTAGCACATCGTCTGGGTCTCCATCCTTGTTTTGATCAACTGCGATATCAGGCTTAATGCCATATGCTTGAATGGATTTACCACTGGGTGTGAAGTAGTAGGCGGTAGTAATCTTGAGTGCCGAGTCATTGCTTAGTGGGCGCACGGTTTGTACCGAGCCTTTACCAAAGGTTGTTTTGCCGATAATCGTCGCACGCTTGTAGTCCTGCAAGGCGCCAGCAACAATTTCAGAGGCTGAGGCTGAGTAGGCATTTACCAAAACAACCATGGGTATCTTCTTGAAGATCTCCGGTACACCAGCCAATGGATCACCTGCTTCATTGAGTCGATACATCTCTGGCGTTGCATTAAAGACTTGCTTCGAGTCAGGCGACTGGCCTTTGGTGGATACGATGACAACATTGGCTGGCAAGAAGGCCGCCGCAACTCCAACAGCACCTTGTAAAAGGCCGCCACCATTATTACGAAGATCCAAAATAACGCCTTTCAGTTTTGGGTCTTGGGCTGCAATCTCACTTAACTTCTTAGCAAGATCTGGGACGGTACGTTCTTGGAAGCTGGTAACGCGAATCCATGCAATATCGTTGTCTAGAATTTTTGTTTTTACCGATTGCACTTTAATTTCTGCGCGAGTAATGGTAACGGGGAAGCTGCGCTCTTCACTTTTGCGATAAATAGTGAGTGTAATTTTTGTACCAGGCGTTCCACGCATGGTACGCACTGCTTTATCTAGCGACATTCCCCGTACAGGCTTGTCATCTAGGCGCGTTATCAAGTCTCCGGCTTGCAGGCCTGCACGAGCAGCTGGACTATCTTCAATAGGATTGAGGACCTTAACGAGGCCATCCTCTGAGGTAATTTCAATGCCAAGACCGGCAAATTTTCCTGAAGTTTGCTCCTGCATTTCAGAAAAGTCTTTTTTATCTAAAAAAGTAGAGTGTGGGTCTAGGCTGCTCACCATCCCTTTAACGGCATCGGTTAGGAGCTGCTTATCTTCAATGGGCTCTACATATTCACGTTTAATTTGTGCGAAAACATTTGAGAGGGTACGCAACTCATCCAGTGGAAGAGTTGCATTTTGTTGAGCGGTTGCTGATAGCTGAATTGTCGCTGCGACACCGGCAATGAGGCCAACGGTGATGAGGGCAAAATTTTTGAGAAATTGACGCATATTGTGGTGTGACCCTAGTCCAAATAAAAATGTTGAATCGGTTTGAGGTTGTCATCCAATTCGTATACGAGTGGAATGCCGTTAGGCACATTCACTTCCATGATGGCTTCATCAGACATTTGATCTAAATACTTGATCAAGGAGCGGATGCTATTGCCATGAGCTACTAATAAGACGCGCTTGCCTGCTTTCAGTGCGGGGGCAATAGATTCATTCCATAGAGGTAATACTCGTTCGACATTGTCTTTAAGGCACTCCCCCAAAGGAATATCGGATGCATTAAGTTTGGCGTAACGGGGATCATTTTGTGGATTTCGCTCATCCGTTGTTTCCAATAACGGAGGGCGCACATCATAAGAACGGCGCCAAATATGCACTTGCTCATCGCCGTATTGAGCAGCTGTTTCCGCTTTATTTAAACCCGTGAGCGCTCCGTAGTGACGTTCATTGAGTCTCCAGCTATGCACTACCGGAATCCACATGAGATCCATAGTGTCTTGAACATGCCAAAGGGTATGGATGGCACGCCTGAGAACAGAGGTGTAGGCGATATCGAACTCATACCCTGCTTTTCGCAGGTTTTTACCAGCAGATAGGGCTTGTTCTGTGCCCTTAGGGGTAAGGTCTACATCCGCCCAGCCAGTAAAGCGGTTTTCAAGGTTCCAGGCGGATTCGCCATGACGAATAAGGACAAGTTGTTTCATAGAGCCATTCTATAATCCGGTGATGAACTTTCTCACCCAAATTGATAATTTAGCGCTTATTGCCCTATTAGTGGTTTCAGGCATAGCACTCTTCCTACCGACATTATCTACGCTTATTAGCGGAAAAGGCTTGTCCCCCACTGAGGCGACCATTTGGATGAACCGCCGCAAAGCTTATGTCTTTGATTTGCGGTCCGAAGAGGCATTTAAAGCGGGCCATTTGCCTGCTGCCAAACATATCAGTGCCAGTCAGTTAGCCGCTGGGCTGGAAAAAATGAAATTAGATCGCAAACACCCTGTAGTGCTGGTCTGCGAAAACGGTAGTCAGTCTCGTAAGGCTATTGGAGATGTGCAAAAACTTGGTTTTGCTGAGGTGGCCATTCTTGAGGGTGGAGTTCAAGCTTGGAAGGCTGCCGCACTTCCTTTGGTCAAATAATTCCAATTCAAGAGACTGCAAAAACCATGCCTCAAGTAACTATGTATAGCACTCAAGTTTGCCCTTACTGTGTGATGGCGGAAAAATTGCTGCAGAAAAAGGGCGTGGCAAATTTAGAGAAGATTTTGATTGATCGAGATCCTGCCCAACGTGAGCTGATGATGACCCGTACTGGACGTCGAACTGTGCCACAAATTTATATTGGTGAAGTACATGTTGGCGGTTACGACGATTTGGTTGCTCTAGATCGCGCCGGTCAGCTAGACCCACTGCTGGCCTAATTTATTTAAGAAATTTATTGAGAAAGTTTGTTATGACTGAAAAATCATCCACAGCACAAGACGGCATCCAAAACCCTGACGAGCCAGGTTTTCGTATTCAGCGCATTTACCTTAAGGACCTGTCTTTAGAGCAGCCCAATGCTCCTCAAATCCTCATGGTTGCTGCTGAACCTCAGGTCCAGGTTGAAGTTGATGTAGCCGTGAATCGCTTAAATGAAGAAGTTTTTGAAGTGGCCTTGATTTCAACCATTACAGCAAGAGTAGATGGAAAAGTTCTATTTTTGGTTGAGGCAAATCAAGCTGGTATTTTTGAGTTCCACAATATCCCTCTCGAGCAAATTGATCCGATGTTAGGCATTGCTTGCCCAACCATTTTGTATCCATATCTTCGTTCCAATATGGCGGACATCATCGGTCGCGCTGGCTTCCAGCCAATTCATCTCAATGAAATCAATTTCCACGGCATGTACGAGCATCGTTTAATGCAGGCTGCACAGGCGGCTAAGGGTAAAGAGGATGACGCAAGCAACGAGAGCAAGATTATTCTCCCCAATTAAGTTCACTTAATAGGCCCACAGATCATGAAAGTGACACTGCTCGGAGCTGGTGCTTGGGGGACTGCCATGGCCGTACAGGCCGCAAAACATCTTCAAGCGGGGGATGTTTGTTTGTGGTCGCGAAATTCTCAGCAGGCAAAAGCAATGAGTGGGAGCGGTGAAAACCAGGCCTACTTACCAGGCCTCGCATTACCCCAGAATTTATCAATAGAAACCAGCTTTACAGATGCCATCGGCAGGTTGTCTTCAGTCGATTTGCTAGTGATTGCAACACCCATGGCCGCCCTCTCAGAAACCATCGTGAGAATATTGGATGTTGCAAAACATCCGCTCAATATTATTTGGTTATGTAAAGGTCTGGAGCCTAATACATCCTTGTTGCCACATCAGGTTGTAGAGCGTGAAGATCGTTTACATAGCCATGGTTTAAAGCATGCTTACGGAGCTCTTTCAGGGCCAAGTTTTGCGCGTGAAGTTGGCGAGGGCATGCCATGCGCACTAACGATTGCGAGCAGCTCAGCAAAGCTCTGTGAAATTGTGCAGGCCGCTTTTCATCAAGGCAATATGCGCGTTTATGCAACCGATGATTTGATCGGGGTTGAATTGGGTGGTGCAGTAAAAAATGTATTGGCGATTGCCGCTGGGATCGGGGATGGCCTTGATCTTGGGCTTAATGCACGAGCAGCAGTGTTGACGCGTGGGCTCGCTGAGATGATGCGTTTGGTAAAAGCTGCTGGCGGCAAAGCAGAAACCTGCATGGGCTTGACTGGTGCAGGCGATTTAATCTTGACGGCTACCGGTGATCTATCTCGCAACCGTCGTGTGGGACTTTTGTTGGCGGAGGGTAAATCCTTGCCAGAGATTTTGCAGGGCCTAGGCCATGTTGCTGAAGGTGTATTGTGCGCTTCAGCTGTGGGCAGTTTGGCTCGTCGACTAGGAGTTGAGATGCCCATTACTGACATGATGGGCGCCGTTTTGTTGGGCAAACTTTCTGCTCAAGAGGCAGTGAAAAAATTGATGGGGCGCGACCCCAAAATTGAAACTTAAAACTATTTAGTTACCACCGGCAAGGCCATTTTGGCGCCACGCCTCGTAAACAGTAATGGCAACTGTATTTGATAAATTGAGGCTACGGCTGTTATCTTGCATTACTAAGCGCATTCGATTATTGACGGGAATTGAGTCCCTCACTTCTTCAGTAATTCCTTTGGTTTCTGAGCCAAAGACAAAGTAATCATTTGGCAGATATTTGCCTTGATGAAACTGACCAGATCCCTTGGTAGTAAGTGCAAACAAACGATCTACGGCCGGCTTTTCATTTTCTAAAAATGCCGCCCAATGGACATGTACCTTGATACTCGCAAACTCGTGATAGTCCAATCCGGCTCTGCGTAATTTGGCATCCTCCATTGGAAAGCCAAGCGGTTCGATTAAGTGGAGTTTGGCGCCGGTATTTGCGCACAGGCGAATGATATTACCGGTGTTAGGTGGAATCTCTGGTTCAAATAAGACAATGTTAAACATGCTGAGCCCTTGGTTGTATTGATCTAGGCGTTCTTAATAAAACCCAATTAATCACACGTGATACACCATTGTCCTTCAGAACTCTAGCCACTTCATTTAATGTGGAGCCGCTGGTCATGACATCGTCAAAAATCACAATGGTTTTATTTTCCAGGGCGTGAAGATATTTTTCCTCAATATAAAATACCCCTGCGATTGCGCTGGTTCGCATTGCTCGACTGCCTAATGCTTGTGTTTGTCCATGATGATGGCGTCTCAAGACATTTGGTAGTTTTTGGATATGAGGCCAACATTGAATCCGTCGCGCTATTTCCCAGCTTTGATTAAATCCCCTGATGCAGAGTTTTTCTTCACTTAGTGGCACTGGCAAAAGATACGATGCATCGGTATGCTTGAGGCTGTCAGCTAAAAACTGATTCCATGCACTGGCTAGAGCAGCTGCAAACGCAAGTCTCTTTTGATATTTGAGTTGATGTAATGCAGTCTGCAATGCCCCATCGTAGCGATCAAGACAATAAGTTTCATCATAGTTGGGTGGATCAAGCTCGCACTGATAGCAATGTTGATGACAGACTTCAGACCTTTCTAAGGTGATACCGCACTGGGTACAGCATTCATAATTCAACAATCCTTGATGCGCAAAGATGCTGGTGCATGTATTGCATAAAACATGCTCTTGGAATGTCTCACAAATAATGCAAGATGTAGGCAGCGCTACCGCAATCGTCTTTGTAAATAGGGATTTGATTGTGCTGGTTAATGAGAGCATGGGGCGCTGAGTATACTGAGTGAATGACCCAATCCTTTAGATGGCTTCAGAATGAAATTGCAGACCGAATGCTGCAGAAATTGGATATCGTAAAACTTGATCCAAGGGATGTTTTATTAATCCCAGATTTTCCTGGAGCTCATGCTAAGTTTTTGAGAAAGCGATTTGCAAGAGCGGCTTTTTATAGTGCTGCAGCAGAGGGCCTGTCTGGAATTAGTCTTTGGTATCTTAGGGCTGTTCGTCAGTGGCATTCTATCTTTAGAGGGGGCTCTTCTGTATCTCTTGATGTCTTCCGTAGAACCGGTCGTATTGCTCTGCCTGACAATTCTGTTGATTTGATCTTTAGCAATTTGTTATTGCAGGATCTGCAAGACCCGACACTTTTTATAAAAGAGTGCTGGCGAGTATTGAGAGAGGGTGGCTTGCTGACTTTTAGTTACCTTGGCCCGGATACTGGTAAAGAGCTACTTGAGGCCAAGGTTTCTAGTCGGCTAGGTGTGCAGCCTTTGCCTAGTCCTTGGGATATGCATGACATGGGAGATGCGCTGCTTGGTGAGCAATTTTCAGATCCCGTTATGGATATGGAGTATCTCAATTTGGAGTATGACTCCGATGCGCTTTTTCTTGCCGATGTAAAAGCACTTAATTTAATGAGCCCTGACTTCAGTAGCGCACAGCGACTCATCGATTTACCAAAAAAGCTCACGCTTGAGCTTGTTTATGGGCATGCTTGGGTGCTGGGAAAGCACTTGGCCAAGGCACAAAATCATGTCGCCTACATTGATCCAAAGCAAATCCAACGCAAGACGAGTACTGATCCTGCTTGAGTGTGAGTAATTACTATCATTTAAACCTAGATTAGGACTGCATCGCCCCTAAGTTGGCTTCGTTTGTTGTTGGGCTTAATTGACCCTATAATCACGGCTTGATGTATTGGCTTGAGACCGCATTTTGGGCATTTTGTAGCGCTATTGCTACTGTGTTCACGACAATAAACTGAGAATAAGATGAATTTATTTGGAAAAGTCACTAGGGCTTCGCTCTATTTAGTAGCAGCCTTTGGTACTGCTTTTGCATATGCAACTGAAAATATGCCAGGCGGTCCAGCTGTAATGCAGTTGAATTTCACTGCCCCGGCAACCAAAATCATGCAAGAAATCCATTGGTTGCATTGGATGATGTTGGTCATTTGTGCGGTCATTTTTGTGGGCGTTTTTGGGGTAATGTTTTACTCGATCCTCAAGCACCGCAAATCGCTCGGCGCAAAATCAGCTTCTTTCCATGAGAGCACCACTGTTGAGATTATTTGGACGGTAATTCCTTTGCTCATCGTGATTGGCATGGCTTTGCCGGCGACGAAAACGGTTGTTGCAATGAAAGATACAACCAATTCAGATATCACTATTAAGACTACTGGCTATCAGTGGAAGTGGGGCTATGACTACATTAAAGGTGAGGGCGAAGGCATTAGCTTCTTGTCTACACTGTCTACATCTCGTGAATCTATAAATAACCTTGCGCCAAAATCAAATACCTATTTGATGGAAGTGGATAACGAAATGGTTGTGCCTGTTGGCAAAAAGATTCGTTTGATTACTACGGCTAATGACGTCATCCATGCATGGACTATCCCAGCCTTTGGGGTTAAGCAAGATGCAATCCCTGGTTTTGTGCGTGACACATGGTTTAGGGCAGAAAAAATCGGTACCTTCCGCGGCCAATGCTCTGAATTGTGTGGTGCAGAGCATGCTTTTATGCCGATTGTTGTAAGAGTGGTTTCGGAAGAGGACTACACAAAGTGGGTTGCTGACAAGAAGAAAGAAATGACCGCTGCTTCTGATGACCCTGCTAAGGTTTACACCTTAGATGAGCAAAAAGAGCGAGGTGCTAAAGTCTATGCGGCTAATTGCGCAGCTTGTCACCAGCCAAATGGTAAGGGTGCGGGCACTTTCCCAGCATTGGATGGAAGTAAGGTTGTAAACGGACCTAAAGCAGGCCAGTTCAACATCCTCCTGAACGGTAAAAATGCAATGCCTAAGTGGGGCGGAGTACTTTCTGATGGTGATATCGCCGCAGTCATTACTTATACCCGTAACTCGTGGGGCAATAAGACGGGCGAAGTAATTCAGACCCAAGAAATTATTGCTGTACACGGCGGCAAGTAATCCATTCATTAATACAGATAAAACGAAACCGGAGTAATCCATGAGCACAGTCTCTACCACCCACGATCACGCACACGATCACGCGCATGATGATCACACGCCACATGGATGGCGTCGTTGGCTGTTCGCAACCAACCACAAAGACATCGGCACGATGTACTTGATCTTCTCGTTTATCAGCTTGTTAGCTGGTGGCACGATGGCATTGGGAATTCGTTTGGAATTATTCCAGCCCGGCCTACAATTTTTCCGCCCCGAGTTCTTCAATCAACTCACTACCATGCATGGTTTGGTAATGGTGTTCGGTGCGATCATGCCGGCGTTCGTTGGTTTTGCTAACTGGATGGTGCCATTACAAATTGGCGCATCTGATATGGCCTTTGCCCGTATGAATAACTTTAGCTTCTGGATTTTGCCGGTGGCAGCAACTTTGTTGTTGAGTTCATTCTTAGTACCGGGTGGGGCACCTGCAGGTGGTTGGACTATTTATGCTCCATTGACATCGCAGATGGGTCCTGGAATGGATATGGCGATTTTCTCCCTCCATTTGCTTGGCGCATCTTCAATCATGGGTTCCATTAATATCATCGTGACGATCTTGAATATGCGCGCGCCAGGTATGACTCTGATGAAGATGCCAATGTTCTGCTGGACTTGGTTAATTACAGCCTATTTATTGATTGCAGTAATGCCTGTGTTGGCTGGTGCGATTACGATGGTTTTGACTGATCGTCATTTTGGTACTTCGTTCTTCTCAGCAGTTGGCGGCGGTGACCCAATCATGTTCCAGCATATCTTCTGGTTCTTTGGTCACCCAGAGGTTTACATCATGATTCTTCCAGCATTCGGAATCATTAGTGAAATCGTTCCTGCCTTTTCTAGAAAAACATTGTTTGGTTACAGCTCCATGGTTTATGCAACATCGTCTATTGCGATTTTGTCATTCATCGTTTGGGCGCACCACATGTTTGCGACAGGTATGCCTGTAACTGGCCAACTATTTTTTATGTACGCCACCATGTTAATTGCTGTGCCAACAGGCGTGAAGATTTTTAACTGGGTTGCAACAATGTGGAAAGGTTCAATGACCTTTGAAACCCCAATGTTGTGGGCAGTTGGTTTTATTTTCGTATTTACTATGGGTGGTTTTACTGGCTTGATCTTGGCGATGGCGCCAATTGATATCGGTGTTCAAGATACCTATTACGTAGTCGCCCACTTTCACTATGTATTGGTAGCGGGTTCATTGTTTGCGATGTTTGCTGGTTTCTACTACTGGTGTCCAAAGTGGACAGGTTTTATGGCAAATGAAACTCGTGGCAAGATCCATTTTTGGTCCTCCATGATTTTCTTCAACGTAACTTTCTTCCCGATGCACTTTTTGGGTCTAGCAGGTATGCCACGCCGCTATGCTGATTACCCAACGCAATTTGCAGACTTCAATATGGTTGCTTCGATTGGTGCGCTGGGCTTCGGATTGGCTCAGGTTTATTTCTTATTCTGCGTAGCATTACCAGCGTATCGCGGTAAGGGCGAGAAGGCCTCAATGAAGCCATGGGATGGTGCTAAAGGCTTGGAATGGACTGTGCCTTCACCAGCGCCTCACCATACTTTTGAAACTCCTCCATCTGCACAACAATTGCATGACGCAGGAATTTAATACGGAATCTAAACAGGCCCTGGCTGCGAATAATCGTCGCTTGGGGCTTGTGTTTTTGAGTGTGGCAGTGGTTTTTTTCATTGGTATTGTGATTAAACGTAGCGTTTTAAGTTAAGCGCGCAGATTTTTCAGATGTCCGGAGTTCAAAACCTCAACCGCCAAATTATGCTGAAGCTCTTAATTGCTTCGGTCATGATGTTTGGCTTTGGTTATGCTTTGGTGCCGCTATATAAGGCACTTTGCGAAGTGACTGGTATTAATGTAGTTACCAGCAAGAATGATTATGGCGTTAGGGCGCTTAGCGCCAATAGAGTGGGAAATAGTCAGGTTGATTATTCACGAGTTGTAACAATTGAATTTGATTCAAATAGCCGGGGGCCGTTTACTTTTAAGCCGGTAAAGAATTTTTTAGAAGTGCATCCGGGCGAGATGACAGAGATTGTCTATGAGGTTTATAACAATCTGGATCGTTCAGTGGAGGCTCAGGCTATTCCAAGCTATGCCCCTAAGAGTGCAACAGAGTTTTTTACGAAGTTAGAGTGTTTTTGTTTTCAGCAGCAAACACTAGCCGCACATGAGACTAGAAAGATGCCCGTGGTATTTGTGATTGATGCTGGATTACCAGAGGATGTGAAGACGATTACTTTGTCATACACCTTCTTTGAGTTGGGGGTCGGTGTACAGCCAGCAGGCTCGACTACTCCTAAATCAAAGGCGTCGTCATGAAGAAGAACAGTAGTTTTTGGCAGTCTATGAAAGCAGTAATGTGGGGTTTCTTGGGGGTCCGTAAGAAGTCGGGCTTACAAGAAGATGTTACTTCACTGAGTTTTGTACACATTATTATTGCGGGGGTGGTTGGAGCCTTAATTTTTATGGCAACCCTCTTGTTGATAGTGAAAGCAGTTGTTTCCCATTGATTATTTTTTGATTGAATAGAGAGAATAAGATGTCATCCAATTCAACCCCATACTATTTTGTACCCGCCCTATCTAGGCATCCTGCGATGGCAGCCTTTGGCTTAATCGCTTTTGGCTTTGGCATGACGGGTTGGGTAAACCACACCTCCTGGGGTGGTCCTATGTCTTTGGTAGGTGTAGCGTGGATTCTATTTGTGCTCTACAACTGGTTTGGTGACACGATTGCCGAATCCAATGCTGGTATGAACGGCGTAAACGTTGATATCTCTTATCGCTGGTCGATGGCTTGGTTCATCTTCTCTGAGATTATGTTCTTCGCGGCATTCTTTTCAGCCCTGTTCTACGCACGCAATATTGCAATGCCTTGGATGGGTGATGTTGAAAGCAAATTAATCTGGCCTAATTTCACGGCGGTGTGGCCAAATGCTGGCCCTGCTGGTCTAGTGCCAAAATTTGAAACTATGGGTCCATGGCCGATTCCAACACTCAATACTTTCCTTCTGTTGAGTTCTGGTGTGACGATTACATACGCTCACCATGCCTTAGTTGCAAACCACATGAAGAAGGCCATTATCGGTTTGGCAGCGACTGTTGGTCTTGGCTTTGTTTTCCTGTGCTTCCAATGTTTCGAGTACTACCATGCGTACCATGAACTCAACTTGAAGTTGACCTCAGGTATTTACGGTTCAACCTTTTTTATGTTGACCGGCTTCCATGGCTTTCACGTATTTTTAGGCGGGACGATGCTGGCGATTGTCTTGCGTCGTATGATTCGCGGGGACTTCACTGCTGACCATCATTTTGCATTTGAGGGTGCCGCTTGGTATTGGCACTTTGTTGACGTCGTCTGGCTCGGCCTCTACATCGCTGTCTATTGGATGTAAAGAGCAAGAAAATCGGGGCGTTAAGCCCCGATTTGTTTTAAGGGTGGTTTAATTTACACCAACACGTATGCCGCTCGCTTCAATGTAGCCAAAGTAGTGGGCAAGCAAAATACCAATAAATAAGGCGATTGATAGGCCAATTCGGAGCATCAGTGAATGAACCATTCTGGAGCTGCTACCCTTGTCTTTCATCATGTAATAGAGGGCCGATCCTAAGCTTGCAACAATCATCAGTAATGCAATTGGAATAATCCACTTCATCTTTAGAGCTTCCTTTGAATATTTTTTCTAGATTATTTATTAAGCGTATAGCCGCTACTGTATCAGCCCTTCTGGTGGTCGCAATTGGTTGCGCTGCGGGGTTCTGGCAGATGAGTCGCGCGCATCAAAAGATTGGCTTGGCAGAGAGTATGGCGGCTAAACAGCAGTTGCCTCCATTAAGTCTGAATGCCCAGGATTGGACTTTAGAGGAGGCAGCTGAGCGTCGCGTGGTGGCTAAGGGGAGCTTTTTGCCAGCAGAGACTATTTGGCTTGATAACCGACCACGTCCTGTTCCCCTAGGTGGGGTTGAGAATGCATCGCAGTCTGGTTTTTATGTCATGACCCCGCTAAGATTGGCGGGTACTGAAACGATACTATGGATAAAGCGAGGTTGGGCCCCCCGGAATAATGATGAGCGCACTCAATTGCCCCCAGTAAGCACCCCATCTGAGCTCGTAGAGGTGGAGGGTATTGCGCTAGCTAATCCTGGCAAGGTATTTGAGTTGGGAAAAAATACGGCGTCCGTTAATCGCCCCCGAATAGAGCAAAATTTTGATTTAGAGCAGGAAGCTCAATTGCATGCATGGCGTCAGCTACCATTTATTTTGCAAGAATCTGGTGGCGATGGGGCCGATGGTTTAACAAAAAATTGGGCGCCCCCAAGCACTGGAGTGGAGCGCCATTATGCTTATGCCTTTCAGTGGTTTGCGTTGGCTTTTAGCGGTTTTTTATTTTGGTTGATTACTGGATTGATGCAGCAGCGAAAACGTGGGGATAAGAGTGAGTGATCAAGAGTTGTTAATTCCAGCATCGCAGACAGAGTCTGCGGCAATTGATGCACGGACACGCCGTGGCAGAGTGCAAATGTTATTTCTTTTATTGGCTTGTGCTGCGCCAGTGTTTGCCTCTTACTTTGCTTATTACGTCATTAAGCCTGAAGGGGGGAAGACCAATTTTGGGTCTTTGGTACAGCCTGCTCAAGATGCAAATAATGCTTGGTTTGGCATTCCTTTAAAGGGCAAGTGGACATTACTAGTGGCGCGTCCTGCTGGTGATTGTCAGGTTAAGAATAAGTCCTGTATTGAGGCTTTATTTTTAATGAGGCAATTGCGGGTTGCGATGGGCAGGGAAAGTGGACGCGTTCAATTGCTTTGGGTCAACACAGACGGTAAGCCAGTTGATCCTGAAGTGGCGCTTGCTTATGATGCAAAGACAGCAGGTTTTACTGTTGCCAATCTTCCGGCAGATCCAAAACTCAAAGCAGAATTTCAAACATGGCTTGATCGCGAGGGCGCCGGACAAGCTATTCAGTTAATCGATCCAAGTCCAGCAAAGATGATGTATTTCCCCGTAACAAATTCATCTAAAGAGTTTGGCAATATTAAAAAAGATCTGGAAAAACTGTTGCGACTCAATCATAAGGGTGAAAGTTTGTCATGAGTCAGTTAGCTTTATTCCTCGAGCTGGCAACGATTGCAATCCTCTTTGCGGGCTTGCCCTTGACTTATCTATGGACTAGGCCTAGCTATAGTTTTTTTGCAAAACTAAATTGGGTTTTGGTCTTCATGACCTTTGATTTGATTGTTTTCGGTGCCTTTACGCGGTTGACGGATTCAGGTTTAGGTTGTCCTGATTGGCCGGGTTGCTACGGCACATCTAATCCATGGCATGCGATAGGGGACATTCAGGAAGCGCAGGCTGCTTTACCTGAGGGGCCTGTTACGGTCATGAAAGCTTGGATTGAAATGATTCATCGCTACTTAGCAATGACCGTTGGGGCATTAATTGTGGTGCAGCTTGGTATAGCGTCTACTAAGTTAAAGCGTTTGGGCAAGTCGCCACTGCTTGGGAGTCTAGCCTTGTTGATTTTGGTTTGTATGCAAGGTGCATTTGGAGCCTGGACTGTCACTATGAAGCTTCAACCAATTATTGTGACTATTCATCTGATGTTGGCTTTGGTGTTGCTTGCATCGCTCACTTTTTATGCACAACAGAATTGGCAAGAAAAAGGATCTAAGATCCTGGAGCTTCGTAGTAAGCCTATTTCGGCAATATTGTTAACCATCGCATTTGTGGCCTTAACTATTCAGATTTTCCTAGGTGCTTGGGTTAGCACCAATTACGCAGTCTTAGCTTGCCCTGATTTTCCTACCTGCCTTGGTTCTTTGTGGCCTGAGGCAAATTGGCGGGAGGGCTTCACATTATGGAGAGAGCTGGGGCGTAATGCTACTGGTGAATATATTACTCCTGCCTCGCTACAGGCAATTCATTGGGCGCACCGTATTTTTGCTGTACTCGTGTTGCTGATACTTTCTTTCTTGGCTTTTAGTGCATCTGGCATGACCATGAGCGTATTACCTCAAGTCAGTAAGCTATCCAAATTTCTATTTGCACTTTTAATCTTACAAGTTCTCACTGGAATATCGAATGTTGTTTTTCAGTGGCCACTATTGGCAGCCTTAATGCATACGGGGGGCTCAGCTGCTTTGGTATTTTGTTTGGTCCGCATGACTTACTGGGCCTCATGGAAGTCCCCCATTCAAATGAAGATCACATAATCACTATGAGTAGCCCGAAAACCTCCATGCATGTATCAATGCCTCGTTGGCGCCAGTACTGGGTTTTAACGAAGCCACGCGTTACCCAACTGGCCGTCTTTTGTGCAGTCATCGGAATGTTCTTGGCTACTCCAGGAATGGTGCCCTATTCAGTACTTATTGGTGGCATCGTCGGTATTTGGCTCTTAGCAGGCGCAGCATTTGCAGTGAACTGTTTGATTGAACAGGCAGTCGATGCCAAGATGAAGAGAACCGCCTGGCGACCTTCTGCAACGGGCGAGGTAACGCCTTTCCATATTGTGATTTTTTCAATCGTGCTTGGTGCTCTTGGCATGATTATTTTATGGAACTTTTGCAATCCGCTAACAATGTGGCTGACCTTGGCTACCTTTGTTGGTTATGCGGTGATCTATACCTGGCTATTAAAGCCAGCAACCCCACAGAATATTGTGATTGGTGGTTTGTCTGGCGCAATGCCTCCTGCCCTAGGCTGGGCAGCCGTAACCAATACTCTCTCTGCAGAAGCATGGCTCTTAGTATTAATTATTTTTGTTTGGACCCCGCCGCATTTTTGGGCCCTAGCCTTATATCGGCGTGATGATTATGTTCAGTCTGGTCTGCCAATGTTGCCAGTAACCCATGGTGAGCGATTTACCTTACTCAATATCTTGCTCTATACCTTGATATTGATTGCGGCTACTTTGCTTCCCTATATTTATGGCATGAGTGGCGTGGTGTATTTAATTTCTGCATTCATATTAGGGCTGCTATTTTTGGCCTATGTCGTCGCTTTATTTATTGCCTATAGTGATGCCTTGGCTAAAAAAACATTTCGTTTTTCAATTACCTATTTAGCGCTTTTATTTGCGGCGCTCTTGATAGATCACTATTTCATTTGAGATCAATATGAGTGCTATTAAATCATTTTTAGTCGCAGTGCTATTGCTTGCCTTGGCTGCCTGCAGTCCAAAGCCCGATTTTAAGAATGTCGACATTACTGGTAGCACTGCGTTTGGCAAAGATTTTAGTTTGCTTGATTCTGATGGTAAGACGAAAACCTTAGCCGATTTCAGAGGTAAGGTTGTAGTGATGTTCTTTGGCTATACCCAGTGTCCGGATGTTTGCCCAACTACCTTAACTGAAATGCAGCAGGTCATGACATTGATGGGCTCGCAGGCAGACAAGGTCCAGGTACTTTTTGTGACGGTCGACCCTGAGCGTGATACGGCAGCCATCTTGAAGCAGTATGTTCCCGCCTTTGATGCGCGCTTCCTAGGTCTACGTCCAGTTGATCAGGCGGCATTAGAACAAGTGACAAAAGACTTCAAGATCTATTACAAAAAAGTTCCTGGATCACAAGCTGGCTCATATACGATGGATCACACCGCAGGTAGTTATGCATTTGATCCAGAAGGTCGCCTACGCTTATATATCAAGCATGCGCAAGGTCCGGAAACCTTGGCACATGACTTGAAGGAGTTACTAAAGTAGCGTTTAGGTTGCGCGTTTAAGCTGCTTGCAGCATGCTGCGCATCTTCTTGAGCGCTGCCGTCTCAATCTGGCGGACACGCTCCGCAGAGATTCCATATTCACTTGCAAGCTCATGCAGTGTTTTTGTGCCATTGCCCTCTGCATCCATTGCCAGCCAGCGAGATTGCACGATATTACGACTACGCTCGTCTAAAGCCATCAGTGCTTGATCTAATTTAGGGCCCTGCAATGCATCCGTCTCAGCTGATGCCATCATTGCTGTTGGCTCTTGACTATTGTCGGCAAGCCACTGAATCGGAGCATAAGCAGATTCATCGTCGCTATCATCGCCTTCTAGAGTCACATCACCTCCAGCCAGTCGCATTTCCATCTCTTTAACATCAGAGCCCTTAACATCAAGTGCTTTTGCTAAAGCCTCAACTTCGCTGGGCGTTAATGCGCTGAGAGTAGGCTTATTGCTGCGTAAGTTAAAAAACAATTTACGTTGAGCTTTGGTAGTTGCTACTTTGACAAGGCGCCAGTTTTTAAGAATGTACTCATGAATTTCCGCTTTGATCCAATGGATCGCATAAGAGACAAGGCGCGCACCTTGGCTTGGATCATAGCGTTTTACGGCTTTCATGAGGCCAATATTGCCTTCTTGGATTAAGTCCGCATGGGGAATGCCGTAGCCCAAATATTGGCGGGCCACAGATACAACTAGGCGAAGATGTGAGAGTACCAAGGTTCTCGCAGCATCGACATTTTCAGTGCGACGAAATTCTTGGGCAAGATGTAACTCTTCTGCAGCGCTGAGCATCGGCACGCGATTCACATAAGAAATATAGGAATCGAGCGTACCAACGCCAAGAGATGGCAGAACCGGAAAGGCAGACATAGCCGCAGCAGTGTGCACTGCTGGCAGTGTTTGCCTCGCTTGCATTAGCGGTTTATTTGCTTTCTTTTGAATCATTGTTTTTAAGTAATTTGAGCTGTTTATATAAATCTATTTTAGCACTCTTGTCAAGAGAGTGCTAATGGTTTTTTATATCTGTAAGCCACTGATTTAATTGAATAATTCAGATGAATATTGGCTGGCAGTGAAGGCTACTAAATCATTGATTCCCTCACCTTTGCCCAGGGCTAAAACAGCCGGTTTTGGCCCGTCTTGCAGGGTATGGGCAAGCGCACAGATGACGCCACCTTTAGCTGTGCCATCCAATTTGGTGACAATGATTCCCGTTAGTCCCAAAGCCGCATGGAAGGCTCTCACTTGGTTTAAGCCATTTTGACCAGTATTGCCATCAAGTACCAGCAAAGTCTGGTGAGGGGCCCCAGGAAGGGCCTTGCCAATGACGCGTTTCACCTTCTTGAGCTCTTCCATCAGGTGATCTTGTGTGGCAAGGCGTCCAGCGGTATCGATGATCAAAATATCGCTCTTGCGAGAGAGCGCCGCATGGATTGCATCATGCGCTACCGCAGCAGCATCACCACCTTCTTGGATAATTACATCAACTTGATTGCGTCCACCCCATTCTAGGAGTTGGTTGCGTGCAGCAGCCCGGAAGGTGTCACCAGCAGCTAGCAATACAGACTTGCCTTGTGACTGGAAGAGGCGGCAGAGCTTACCGATAGTGGTGGTTTTCCCTGCGCCATTAACGCCAACGACTAACCATACCTCAGGAATAGCCTCGAGAGTGCGGATGTAAAGCGGATTGGGTAAGGGTTCTAGTGCCCCAAGCAGTGCAGTGACTTCTTGAATTAGCAGAGATTGCAGAGCCTCCGGACTTGATGCCTTCTCTGATTTGGCGGCCCTACGCAACTTAGCAATTAATTGCTCGGTCGTAGGTAGCCCTACATCACTCTGGATGAGGGATTCTTCTAAAGTATCAAACCAAGCCTCATCAGTATGGCTGGATTTGAAAAGGGATCCGAGGGTTTTACGTAGGCCGAACATAGTCGATACAATTTAAAACATCCATCTTATCAATTTAATCTAAGAATATGGTGATCCTGCAGATGCGCTCCACTTTATTTCAGCTTTTCTTTTTATTTCTCTCATATTCCCAATGTGCTTGGGCAGCCCCTGCCAACAAGTCACCGGATACCCATGAGTACCAGTTTGCCAATGGGCTCAAGCTCATAGTGCAAGAAGATCATCGTGCACCTACTGTGGCTCATATGGTTTGGTATCGCGCTGGCTCTATGGACGAAGTAAATGGTCGAACTGGTGTAGCGCATGTACTGGAGCACATGATGTTTAAGGGCACCGAGAAGGTGAAGGCCGGAGAATTTTCTCGTTTAGTTGCCGCACTGGGTGGACGTGAGAATGCCTTTACCTCTCGTGAGTACACAGCCTACTTTCAGCAGGTAGAAAAATCAAAGCTTAACGAAGTGATGAAGCTTGAAGCAGACCGTATGTCAAATCTCAATTTTGATGATGCAGAATTCTTAAAAGAAATTCAGGTGGTGATGGAGGAGCGTCGTTTACGTACGGAAGACAATCCTAGCAGCCTCTTAAATGAGTCGCTAATGGCTACTGCGTTTATGAGCTCACCTTATCGTCACCCAGTGGTGGGCTGGATGAATGATTTAGAAAATATGAGGGCTACAGATGCACGTGATTGGTATCGGAGTTGGTATGCTCCAAACAATGCAACAGTGATCATTAGTGGCGATGTTGACCCAGAACAAACTAGACAAGCAGTAGAAAAATATTATGGTGTGATAGATACTCGGGTATTGCCAGTGCGTAAGCCGCAGTTAGAGCCTGTGCAAAAAGGCATCAAGCATGTTGAAGTGAAGGCGCCCGCAGATAGTCCTCAGTTAGCGATGGCTTGGAAGGTGCCACGGTTACAGGTGGGGGCGCTAGATGATGTTGAGCCCTATGCGCTTGAATTGCTCTCTGCAGTCTTGGATGGCTACGATAATGCCCGCTTAAATCGCATCATGATTAAACAAGAGCGTGTAGTTAATGATGTGGGCGTTTCGTACGACATGATTTCTCGCGGGCCGGCATTGTTTCAGATCAATGCAAGCATGGCAAAAGGTAAAACCATTGCGCAAGCGGAAGCGAGTGTTCGGAGAATCATAGGTGAGATAGTGCAAAAAGGTGTTCTAGACTCTGAGTTGAAGCGCATTAAGGTGCGATTACTCTCAAGTCAAATCTATAAGCGTGACTCTATCTTTGGTCAGGCAATGGAAATTGGCAGCATTGAAATGGCCGGATTCTCTTGGCGTGATATTGATCCCATGTTGGAAAAAATGCAGACCATTACACCTGAACAGGTTCAGGCTGTCGCCAAAAAATATCTCTTAAATGAAAGCTTGACGATTGGCGTGTTAGATCCTCAAGCTCGTAAGTCTGCAGGACAGGAGAGAAAATAATGAAGGCAGTCCAATCACTTATTTGCGCAGTCATTTTTATGTTTGGGCTACTGCAATCTGCTTATGCTATTTTGCCAATTGAGAAGCTCAGTTCGGTTAAGGGTGCCAAAGCCTATTTGGTTCAGACCAGGACCTTGCCGATGGTGGATATTGAGATCAGCATTGATGCGGGTGACCGCTACGATCCAGTCGGTAAGAATGGACTTGCATCCATGACCGCGGAGTTGATGCGTTATGGCGCTAGAGTACAAAAAGGCGTTTTAACTGAAGCGCAAATTGCTGACGAAATTGCCGATTTAGGTGCCGATATTGGAGTTTCAGTTGGTGGTGAGCGCGCTGTAATGCGTATTCGTAGTTTGAGTCGCAAAGATCTGCGTGATCGCGCTGTGCAATTAGCATCTGTGATGTTAAGTGCGCCTACTTATGAAGCAGCAATATTGGAGCGCGAAAAACAGCGTGCCATTACCGGTTTGCTTGAGGCGGAAACGAGGCCTGAGGCAGTGCTTGAGCGCCGCTTTCGAAAATTAGTTTATGGCAACTACCCATTAGGCGAATCTCCTTCTGTGAAATCCGTTAGCTCGGTAAGTACTTCTGATTTAGCAAGATTTCATCAGCAGTTTTATCGAGGCGATCGCATGATTGTGAGTATTGTGGGCGATGTCAGCCCAATTGAAGCTAGCGAGATTGTTGAGACCCTACTCAAAAATATGCCGCAATCTGGAGTAATGATTCCAGCGCTTCCAGAATTACAACGCTCACCAATTGAGCCATTATCCAGTCGTGAAGTAGAAATTCCGTTTGATAGTCAACAAGCTCATATTGCCATAGGCATGACTGCTATTACGCGTAGCAATCCCGATTACTTTCCACTGATTGTTGGAAACTACATCTTAGGCGGCGGAGGATTTGTGTCGCGATTAATGTCGGAGGTGCGTGAGAAACGTGGTTTAGCTTATAGTGTCTTTAGCTACTTTGCCCCTGGTAAGGACACTGGTATTTTTCAGGCCGGCCTCCAAACGAAGGGTGACCAAGCAGCACTAGCCCTCGAGGTGATGAGTTCAACCATGGCCAATTTCATTACGAATGGCGCCACCCCATCAGAACTACAAGCTGCTAAAGCCAACCTAATAAATGGTTTTCCATTGCGCATTGATAACAATCGTAAATTACTGGATAACGTTTCTTCAATTGCCTGGAATGATTTGCCATTGGACACCCTCGAAACCTGGACGCAAAAAGTTAACGCGGTGACCTTGGAGCAAGTGAGCGCCGCCTTTCAGAAATACCTTGCTATGGATCGCATGAAGATAGTCGTTTTGGGGACATCCAAATAAAAAAATTCTCAAACAAGCCCGCCTTAACGGGTCCAAGTTCAGACCCTCCTAAAAGAGTTCGTATTATTGGAGGCACTTGGCGTAGTCGCTTGATATCCGTCATTGATCTACCCGGATTGCGCCCTACGACGGATCGCATTCGCGAGACACTATTTAATTGGCTAGGTCAAGATTTAACGGGCTTGCGCTGTTTTGATTTATTTGCAGGTACCGGGGTGTTGGGTTTTGAGGCGGCTTCAAGAGGGGCACAAGCGGTTGTTCTACTCGAGAAAGATAAAAAAGCTTATGCCAATTTGCTAGCTAACTTCAAATTGCTCCAATCTTCACCTGTATTGGGTTTTGTAGAGATATTGCATCAAGACAGTTTGGAGTTCTTAAGTTCCCAGCCAAATCTTTCAAGTAATTTGATTTTTATTGACCCGCCATTTCAGGAAGCGCACTTGCTCGATAAGGCGGTCATCCAGGCTGGTCGGGTCTGTGATGATGCTTTCGGGGGTGGTATTTATATTGAATTTCCAGTCAGCCGTAATCTCGGGGAAATAGAAGCCCTACTGCCCGGCTGGTATTGTGGAAAATACTTAGAGGCTGGGCAAGTAAAAGCTTGTCTATTCCGTAGCAGAAGGGACTAAACTCTCCCCTGTAGCCGATAAAGCCTTAGGAGAGTTATGACTGTCGCTGTATACCCAGGAACTTTTGATCCCTTTACTCGTGGTCACGAGGATTTAGTTCGTCGTGCATCCAGTATTTTTGGTGAGCTGATTGTGGGCGTTGCGGATAGCCGCAGTAAGCGTCCATTCTTTACTTTGGATGAGCGCATTGCAATCGCTAAAGAGGTTCTTGGCCACTATTCCAACGTGAAGATCGTTGGCTTTACAGGACTGTTAAAAGATTTTGCGCGGGAGCACAATGCTCGCGTTATCGTGCGTGGTTTACGCGCTGTCTCTGATTTTGAGTATGAGTTTCAAATGGCCGGCATGAACCGCTATCTACTGCCTGATGTTGAAACCTTATTCTTAACTCCGTCAGATCAGTATCAATTTATTTCAGGCACCTTTGTGCGTGAGATTGCCTCAATGGGTGGCGATGTGAGTAAGTTCGTGTTCCCATCAGTTGAGAAATGGTTAGCTAAAAAGATTGCTACAGACAATCAGATTAAAGAGTAAGGTCAGTACTAGCTATGGCTCTAATGATCACCGATGAGTGCATTAATTGCGATGTATGCGAGCCAGAATGCCCTAATGATGCGATTTATATGGGGCTGGAAATATATGAAATTGATCCCGATAAGTGCACCGAATGTGTGGGGCACTATGATGCACCACAATGCCGTCAAGTATGTCCAGTCGACTGCATTCCATTTAACCCAAACTACACCGAGTCGCCAGATCAGTTGATGGCTAAGTACAAGCTGTTAACCGCAGCAGCGAAGGCAAAAATAGCCTAAGCTGCTGAGTTCTTGGAGTGCAGTTCTAGCATGGCAGTTTGAGTATCCCCCTTGAGAAATAGTGGCAGAATCTGTAGACCATTTTCAATACTGCTATCAAGCAGTATTTGCTCGGCTTGCAGGGGTCTCCTTAAAACATAGTCGGCCACATCCATAGCTCTGCCATCCCCAGCGAGATCGCGTGGATGACCAATGCCAAGGCGCAGTCGCCAATATTCTGGGGTACTTAAGTGCGCTTGAATATCTTTAAGGCCATTATGACCGCCAGTGCCGCCACCTAGCTTGATGCGCGCTGTACCCGGCTTGAGATCAAGCTCATCCTGTACTACCAAGATATCTTTGGGCAGAATTTTATGGAAGCGAGAGACTGCGCCCACGGCTTGACCACTAAGGTTCATATAGGTAGTTGGCTTTAGCAAAAAGAGATCTTCACCCTCCCACTTTGCTTTTGCCACTTTCCCATAAAAGCGTTTTTCAGTTTCAAAGCGTACACCTAGTTGCTTTGCTAAGGCGTCAACAAACCAGAAGCCGGCATTGTGTCGATCTTCTTGATGTTCTTCACCTGGATTGCCTAGGCCAACAATTAATTTAGTCATGATGTGGGTCTAAGGATAAAAGCTTTTGTACAAAAAAGAAAACCCGCAATTAAGCGGGTCTTATGGTTCGCAAAGAATGCAGCTTAAATCATTAAGCCTTATCTTTTGCAGGCTCAGCTGCTGGAGTAGCTGCTGGAGCTGCAGGAGCGGCTTCTGTATCTGCAGATTTAACTGCTGGGATACGTGCATTAGCAAGTACAGGATTCTCTTGCTCGACGTGCAATACCAAAGTAACGCCTTTTGGCAATGTAAGGTCTTTAGCATGAATACCATGACCGCCAACTTCAATGCCGCCTAAGTCTACTTCGATGAACTCTGGCAGGTCTGCTGGTAAGCATGAGACTTCAAGTTCAGTTGTAATGTGACTTACAACTGCGCCTTGCAATTTCACTGCTGTTGAAGATTCAGCGTTAATGAAGTGCAGTGGAACGCGCATATGAACCTTCTCAGTCGCAGATACGCGCTGGAAGTCAATGTGCAAAACCAAAGGCTTGAATGGATGCATCTGATAATCGCGCAACAACACTTTTTGTGCTTTGCCATCGATTTCGAGATCTAGAATTGACGAGTGGAATGCTTCCTTGCGGAGAGCATGGAACAGAGCGTTATGGTCCAGCTCAATTGCTACAGCTGGATCTTTGCTACCGTAGATAATTCCCGGAGTTTTACCGGAGTTGCGCAGACGGCGGCTCGCACCCGTTCCCTGTACGCTTCTTTCAAAGGCTACTACTTTCATATTGAATTCCCAAATTAAGGTTAATTTCCGTTCGCGACCAAACAGAAAAGCCTTCGATTATATCGTGGGATTGGGTATTTTTATCCACTTTTGTCTAAAAACTGCCAATAGTGGGTGTAAAACGGGTAATTTTGGTTTATTCAGCGAACATCGACATCACAGAGTCACCCTTGCTAATCCGTGAAAGTGTTTCTGCGAGAAGGGGTGCAACGGTCAGCTGACGGATTTTTGAGACCTTCATAGCTTCTGGGGTCAAGGGAATGGTGTCGGTGACCACGAGTTCATCCAGTTGGGAGGCAGCAATACGCGCTACGGCGCCACCCGATAGAACCGCGTGAGTGCAGTAGGCAGTCACACCCTTGGCACCACGCTCTTTAAGAGCCTCAGCGGCCTTACAGAGGGTTCCGCCGGTATCAATGATGTCATCCATGATGACACAATGGCGACCTTCTACTTCGCCGATTAGGTGCATGACTTCGGAAACGTTGGCTTTGGGGCGGCGTTTATCAATAATGGCTAAATCGGTGCCTAATTGCTTGGCCATAGCGCGGGCGCGCACTACACCCCCGATATCTGGGGAAACGATGATGAGATCTTTTTTTGTCTTTTGAGCTTCTAGATCAGCCAGAAGAACTGGGGAGGCATAGATGTTGTCTACTGGGATATCAAAGAACCCTTGAATTTGGTCTGCATGGAGATCCATCGTTAAAACCCGCTCAATGCCAGCAACAGATTGGAGCATGTTTGCAACAATGCGAGCCGAGATTGCAACGCGTGCTGAACGAGGACGACGATCCTGCCTGGCATAACCGAAGTAAGGAATCACTGCGGTTATGCGGCTTGCTGATGCTCGTTTTAGAGCATCAATCATGATCATCAATTCCATCAAATTATCATTTGTCGGCGCACAGGTTGACTGAATCACAACGACATTTTTACCGCGAACATTTTCTTGGATTTCAACCTGAATCTCGCCGTCTGAGAAGCGACCTACAAAAGCTTTTCCAAGCGAAAGATTCAGTTCTTTGGCAACAGCCTGCGCCAAAACGGGATTTGCATTGCCTGTGAATAGAGTCAGTAAATCAGCGTTCATATGGGCGGACATGGGCTATTTTGGAATTTTGGTGTGGGTCGGATAAGTGCTTTTTGGTCGTATCTACAGTAAGTTGGCAGGGGAAGAAGGATTCGAACCTTCGCATGCTGGAATCAAAATCCAGTGCCTTAACCAGCTTGGCGATTCCCCTACAGGTCATTCTGAAGAAATCAAATTGTAAGCGGGATTTTTATTTAGCCCCCGAACAATTCGACCCACCCATCCTTTTGGAAGCTTTTGCAAAAGATTTTCGAGTTTCGCGATATTTGTTTCAGCGCCTAAGGCTGTAAATACGCTACTTCCAGAGCCAGACATACGAGGCTCTGAGCCCGGTAATGCCACGCTGATCCAATCTAATGCTTGCTTCACTTCAGGACATATCCGCATCGCTACGATCTGACAATCATTCGAGTGATTTGACAATGGCGATGCAAGAAAGCCATCTATTGTAATCTGAGCATGGTCTCGGGTCAATTCAGGGTCTTGGAAAATCCTGGAAGTAGCAATGCTTTGCAGCGGAAAAATAACTAGAAAATCCCGAGATTCCAGGGAAATTTCTTGAATTTTCTCCCCAATTCCTTCCACAAAAGCATTGTGACCAAAGATAAAAAAGGGTATATCCGCCCCCAGTTTTAATCCCAACTTACTAAGAGCGACCTTATCTAAGTGAAGATTCCAGAGGTAGTTCAGTCCAATCAGGGTTGAGGCAGCATCCGATGAGCCGCCCCCAAGACCAGCGCCCATGGGTATTTCTTTTTTGAGGTTGATCTCAACCCCGCCCGAAACTTTCCCAAATTCTTTGAGGAGTTTTGCGGCACGAACCACTAAATCTTGCTCTGGAGGGACTCCTGGTATCGGGTTATTCCGACAGACTACATTTTCAGGAATTGTTTTAAGTGTAAGGATGTCGCACCAATCAATCAGTTGAAAGACTGATTGAAGTAGGTGGTAGCCATCAGGTCGGCGTCCAACAATGTGTAGGAAAAGATTGAGCTTTGCTGGGCAATTGAGTTCTATGACGCCATGTTTTGCTTGAGTCATTTTAATTATCAAATACGAGGCGAATATCAATTGAGCCGATATTGGAGCTGCGAGTCATGACGAGTTTTTCTAGTTGGTTGGCATTGCCCCAACTGTAGTTCAGAGTCCAGCCGTCTTGAGTAATCTTGCTTACCTGAGCTTTTTCATTTCTTTCAACGCTAGCGTTGCCGCCAGGGCGCGCTTCTCCGCGTAGCCAGTTTGATAGTCCGCGAGCAGGCAGTGGGAGCCCTAAAGCTTTTTGAATTAAAGTGTCGGCATCGATGGCGGTAACCACTTCACCATTACGCTCAAGCGATGCTTCACCAGGTGTAATGGTAATTTTGGCAATAGAGCCACCAACGGGATTGCGAATTTCTAATGTATCTATAAGTGCATCTTGAGTCAAGGTAAAGCCACCAGATCCACCTTGGTTTTGACTGTCAGTAAGTCCGGTGATTTTGACAGCAAAGCGGCCATCCCATGTGCCTTTAGTCGTCTGTTCTGCAACCGACCAGTCAGGCTTTAGGCGCTTTATGGTTTCTTTCAGGGTAGCATTATTGGCATCGAGCTTTTGGCCTTGATGCCATATATCTTCTGCCTCAGCGGGGCGATTCATCACCCACAACACTTCTCCTAAGTGGGCTGCAATATCTGCTTCTGGTTTTTGTGTAAACGCCTGTTGTAATTGTTCTAAAGCAAGCTCATTTTTTCCTAGACGGAAATTAACCCACCCAAGACTATCTAGGATGAATGCATCTCGTGGTGAGAGTTGGTGGGCTTTATTAATTAGACTAAAAGCCTCCGCAAGTTTGAGATTCCGGTCTGCAAGCGAATAGCCCAATGCATTAAGGGAGTTCACATCGTTGGGCTTTTTACGCAAGATTTGACGTAATATTTTTTCCATTACATCTAGATGCCCAGCCTTTTCAGCGGACATGGCATAGGTGTACAAGATATTGGGATCTTTAGGGTCCGGCTTGAGTAATGAAACGATCTGATAAAAAGCCAAGAGCGCTTGCGACTCATCAGTTGCTTTGCCTAGCAAAGATTGCAATTGCAATAAGGTATTTTCTCTTTGGGTGGGAGTTTGTTGGGCCAGTAACTCAGTTGTTGGTTTAACAAGATCTGACCAGCGCTGACTCAATGCCAATAGCGTAATCAGAACTTCTTTTGGTTTGGTTTCTGACGACGGTGTAAGGCTATCCCAAAGCTGGGTGGCTTGCAGTGCTAAATCAGGGGAGCCGGCGGTAATGGCAATCTCCATTGCGCGTTGAGCCAAACGCGGATCTCGGTACTGACGCGCCATTTCCATGTAGGTGTTATATGCCAAGCCAGCCTCTCCGCGCTGCAGGGCAATCTCGGATGCCAGGACTTCAAACACGCCCGCCCCGGCATCTGCAGAGTTGACTTGGGCAAACGAGAGCCTTGGCAGGCATACTCCAGCACTGAGCATGGTGGCAATCAATAAACCCTGAAAATATGGCTTAAGCGTCAATTTAGTCATAAGCACATTCTAATCCGCGAATCTACAATTCATTTATGCCAGAACTTCCAGAAGTAGAGGTCACTAGACTTGGGATTCAACCACACCTTGAGGGGCGCAAAGTAAGCGCTGTTCAGGTGGTTGATGGCCGTCTGCGTTGGCCGGTCCCAAGTAGTCTATCTAAGATACTGCCCGGTCAAAAAGTAAGCTCTATTCAACGACGTGGTAAATATCTCCTGCTCGAGATGGATACTGGCTACCTTCTGCTGCACCTAGGTATGACCGGCACATTACGAGTGCTGCCCAGTAGTGATCCACTCAAAACACATGATCGCGTGACCTTTGAGTTTGGAAAGCTGAGTTTGCGCTTGCATGATCCCCGCAAATTTGGTGCTGTGCTTTGGCACCCAAAATCAAAAGGTCCCATTGAGAACTATCCCTTGCTACTCAAATTAGGGGTAGAGCCTTTTTCACCAGAATTTTCAGGAGAGCTTGGCACCGAAGTTTTGTATCAGTATTCGCGAGGGCGTAGCGTTGCTGTCAAGCAATTCTTATTGGCTGGTCAAGCGGTCGTTGGTGTTGGTAATATCTACTGCTCAGAGAGTTTATTTGAGGCTGGCATTCATCCTGCAAAGGCTGCGGGGAAGTTAACTCGTCCTCAGTGTGCTCGATTAGCAACCGCAGTAAGGCTAATATTAAAGCGAGCCATTGATGCCGGTGGCAGCACGCTGAAAGACTTCGTCAATAGCGCAGGTGATCCCGGACACTTTATGGTTCAGACCAAAGTCTACGATCGAAAAAATCAGTTGTGCAAAACTTGTAAGACGCCTATTAAGCAAATCGTTCAAGGACAGCGCTCCACTTATTTTTGTCCGCAATGTCAAAAGCGCTGACATGTCTTTGACGAAAACGTTTTCCAAAAAACTCATTAGCTGGCATGAGGTAGCTGGTCGCCAAGGCTTGCCGTGGCAGAACAATCGTGACCCTTATGCAGTTTGGGTTTCAGAAATTATGTTGCAGCAAACTCAAGTGGCTACAGTTTTAGAGCGTTATCCACGCTTTATGAAGCGCTTTCCAACGGTCAGGCGATTGGCTTTGGCCGATATTGATGAAGTCCTTGCTGAATGGGCTGGGCTAGGCTACTACTCCAGAGCTCGAAATTTGCACGCTTGCGCAAAACAAGTGATGGAGCAATTTTCAGGCAAGTTTCCAAGGGATCCTGTATTACTCGAGCAACTCAAAGGCATTGGCCGCTCCACCGCAGGCGCGATTGCATCGTTTGCGTTTCAGGAGCGCGCGCCCATTTTGGATGCCAATGTAAAGCGAATCTTGGCGCGCTTATTTTGTATTGATGGTGCCTTACAAGATAAAGTAGTTAATGAGCAACTGTGGGCTCTAGCGAGTTCTCTGCTGCCGAGCAAGCCGCAGGACATGCCAATTTATACCCAGGCTCTCATGGACTTCGGTGCTACCTGGTGCACCTCTCGTAAGCCTGTGTGCCTTACTGGCGAGAAAAAATGTCCATTTGCAAAAGACTGTCAGGCGAATTTGAGTGCTCAAGTACTGTTATTCCCACAAAAGACAATCAAGGCAAAATCACCTGAGTATGAATGCGATATGTTGCTTCTTCGGTACAGCGATCATGTCTTATTGCAAAAGCGTCCAAGCAAGGCTATTTGGGGCGGTCTATGGTGTTTGCCAGAGTCTGCGTGGGTAGCGAAAGCAAAAGTAAGTAAGGCGGACTCCAGAGTGAAGCCAAAAGAATTGCTAGCCCTAGTTTTGCCTAATGAGCAAGCGCCCCCCTTGCTAAAGATTTGTCAGCAGTTTGAGCGTGGCGAACAGATAAAGCATATCTTTACGCATAGACGTTTGTGGATGCAAATTTGGCATGCTCATGTAAGCAAACCATATACATTTGCAAATGAGGGTCTACAGTGGGTCCCCTTGGCTAAGTTAGGGCAATACGGCTTGCCGCAACCAATCAAACTGCTTTTACAGGGATTGAGTCTAATTCGCGGTGACGATCTAAAAAAGTAATCTGCAATTCAGTCAGGTTTTTTCGTAAGCGAAAGTATTCACTAATGCGATTTACTAGATAAACCGAGCGATGTTGTCCGCCTGTGCAACCAATAGCAATCGTTAAGTAGCTGCGGCCATCAGCAATGTAGTGAGGTAACCACTTTTCAATAAATTGAATGATGTCACTTGCCATGCTATTGACCGCTGGAATATTTTCCAGAAACGCTATAACCGGTTTGTCGTTACCACTGAGCGGGCGCAAGGTCTTGTCGTAGTGAGGATTGGGGAGGCAGCGTGCATCAAAAACTAAATCTGCATCACTGGGTACACCCTTTTTAAACCCAAATGATTCGAAGACAACTGTTAAACCTAGTGGTTTATCTTTGAGTAGATCTTGAATCCAGGAGCGCAGGGCATGGGCGGTTAGGCTGCTGGTGTCAATACTATGTGCTTGCTCTTGCAAAGGTGCTAATAGGTTGCGTTCTTTATCAAGGGCCTCGATCAATGTGGTTGATTGAGATTGTTTGGTATTTGCTGAAAGTGGATGGCGGCGGCGGGTTTCAGAAAAACGCTGTACCAAAGTTTCAGTATTGGCATTGAGGAAGATAACCCGTACCTGATGTTGGTGGCGTAAGCTCTCCAGAATAGGCGGGAGCTGGGCAATCGACTCTCCTCGACGAGCATCAATTGCTACAGCCACTTGCTCGCATTTTTGATTCTCTAATACGCTGATGAGATTTTGAAGTAAGGAGACTGGGAGGTTGTCTACACAATCGTAGCCGGAGTCCTCAAAGGCTCTGAGGGCAACTGATTTACCTGAGCCCGAGATTCCGGTGATCAGATTAATCTGCATATTACAGAAGACGCCCTTGAGTTTTGCTCGATTCAGCCTCTATATTCATTTGAATACGCTGTCTCTCAATAAACTCTTTAAGGGTATCAATACCGCGCAATTGCAAAATCGTATTACGTACGGCAGCTTCAACGAGAACCGCTAAGTTACGACCAGCAGCCACTTGTATTTTGACGGTCCGAATAGGAATGCCTAACACATCGATGTGTTGGGCTTCTATGGGAAGACGCTCAAACTCTCCATCAGTCCGACGAACGAGCTGGACGATGAGGCGAAGTTTTAGCTTACGACGCACCGCAGTCTCGCCAAAAATTGTGCGAATGTCCAACAAGCCTAGGCCGCGTACTTCTAAAAGATTGCGCAAAATGACCGGGCAGCGACCCTCAATATAATCTGGACCAAGACGTGAAAAGTCGACCGCATCGTCCGCCACTAAGCCGTGACCGCGAGAAATTAACTCAAGACCTAACTCACTTTTTCCTAGCCCTGACTCCCCAGTCAATAGAACACCAAGGCCCAAGATGTCCATAAAGACACCGTGCATCGTAATTTGGGGTGCGCCAATCTTTGTTAGATAGGTACGAAGATGATCAATGACCTCAGCTGCAGAAACGGAGGTCGTGAATAGGGGGGTAGATGAACGCTGGCAGAAAAGCTGTAGATCTGGATCGGCTGTTTTACCATCCGCAACAATCACACAGGGAGGCGTTTTGGAAATCAGACTCGAGATTTGCTCTTGCTTTTGCTTGGGTTCTAGCGCGGCATGGTAATCAACCTCTTGCTCGCCAAAAATCTGAATACGACTTGGGTGAATCAGATTTAAGTGACCCACCAGATCTGAGCTAGCAGCGGCTGCTTTAACCGCCTCCGGAGGAAATTTGCGATCAGCGCCCTCAAGACCGCCGATCCAAGAAAGTTTCAATTCAGCAACATTGTCATCAAAAATTTGCTGAGCGTTTACACCTTCAAGTAGCAAGAGCTGGGTCATTGCGGTGAGCCCCATTGTTGCAGGAGCTCAAAAATATTTTCTGGGCTACTTTCTGTTGCTAATTGTTTTCGTGTAAGGGGATCTGATAAGAGTTGCGCAATAGAAGACAGAATTTCAAGGTGTTGTTGAGTTGCTTTTTCTGGGACTAATAAAAAAATCAATAGCGATACAGGCTCGCCATCGGGTGCGGCAAACTCAATCGCGTCTTTAAGGTTTATAAAAGCAGCAACAGGTTGCTTAAGGCCTTTGACCCGGCCATGCGGGATCGCCACCCCTGCACCAAGTGCGGTGGACCCTAAATCTTCTCGAGCATTTAAGAAGCTCACTACAGCGCTAGCCTCAATACCAGTGTGTTTAGCAAAAAGATCGCCAGCGACTGCAAAGGCATCGGCGCGGTTTTGAGCCGGATTATTTAATGCGATGCAGTCGAGGGCGAAAAGATCTATCAGGGCAGTCATGTTAAATGATTATAGGTGTCCTGAAGTCAGCACTTACTCAAAATGCTTTTCGTGATGATGATCTTGTATTTTTTCTTTGTGCTTTACGACCTGGCGTTCAAGTTTATCGACGACTTGATCCATTGCGTGATAAAGGTCTGCGTTATGCGCTTCGGCAAATAGCTCTTTGCCTTTGAGGTGAATCGTAATTTCAGCGCCTTGACGAAGATCTTTCTCTTTGGCGTTATCGACAATCAAAATGGCTGAAGCATCAAGCACATGATCAAAATGCTTGCGAATTTTGGCTAGACCGGCTTCTAAGTGATTGCGCATGGCAGGGGTCACTTCTACATGGCGGCTATTAATCTTTAAATTCATCTTCAGCTCCTTTTGATATGCATGCGCATGCTCATAGCCGGGGTGCGCAGCAAGCCCCGCAATGCTTAAACTTGTCTGGTACTTGTATCTTTGGAATGGACTTCATGAACCTCCAGCGTATCAGCGATTTTGCTGAAATCCAAGTGGTGGAGCAGCTTTATTTCAGAAATAACCCTTTAAAAGGAAATTCTTACATTTTAAAGTTTTCACCTAAGTAGACCCTGCGGACAGCATCATTTTGAATAATTTGGTCTGGCTGACCCTCGGCTAGCACGCTACCTTCACTGATAATGTAGGCGTGATCGCAGATGCCTAGGGTTTCGCGGACGTTGTGATCCGTAATCAAAACACCAATTTGCCGATCCCGTAAAAAACGCACGATCCTTTGAATTTCTCCAACGGCGATCGGGTCAACGCCCGCAAAAGGCTCATCTAACAAGATAAATTTAGGTTGTGAGGCTAATGCCCTCGCAATTTCTACACGGCGACGTTCGCCGCCAGAGAGGGATAGGGCTGGATTATCTCTGAGGTGAGTAATTTGGAGTTCGCCCAACAGCTCATTCAGGCGGTGAGCAATCTCAGCCTTGCTTAAAGATTTTCCATCTTGCACCTGCAACTCAAGTACAGCTTGAATATTTTCAGCAACATTGAGTTTTCTGAAGACAGAAGCCTCTTGGGGTAGATATGACAAACCCATGCGGGCGCGCTCATGAATTGGCAGGTGAGTAATATCCGTTCCATCCAGCACGATATTGCCTCCGTCCAAAGGGACTAGACCAACAATCATGTAGAAGGATGTAGTTTTACCTGCGCCATTGGGCCCAAGCAAGCCCACCACTTCGCCACACTTCACTTCAACCGATACGTCGCGCACAACAGTCCTTGAGCCATAGCGTTTTTGCAGATGGTGCGCGCTTAAGGTTGCGGGATTATTGTTTTGAGTTGAATCTGCTGTCATTTCTCTAGTGTGGCTTTTCGTCTTGGTGAAAGAATGGCTCTAGCCAAAGGCAAGTCATCCGGTTTTGCATCTGTTGGGGGTGATACGCGATAGTACTGCTTAATATCATCGTACTCAATTTTCCAGCCACGCAATTGATCAAGCATTTGCATACTTAATAAGCGCTTGAGGCTGGCATCACCAGTTAATGTCAGCAACTCAGTTTTAGCGTTATAGCTGACGTTAGTTCCCTGGCCTTGTATGAATTCATCGGCAGGCCCCTCGCGTCGTTGTCTAAAGCTCGCCACTTCTTCGGGTGTGCCTTTGATGTCAACATATTCGTAGCCCTCTGGATCTACTTTGATGTTGCCTTGTTCGCCTGTAACGACAATCGTTCCTTTGATAAGGAGGATTTTTCCGTTCAGTTCATAGGCTTGTTGTACATCATTTACGGAAACTTTTTCTGCCTCAAGAATAAGCGGTTTATCTTGGTCTGCTTTCTCGGCATGAGCTAAGGGGGTGATTAAAAAATTTAGGCTGGTTAAGCCTAAAAGAATATGTCGAGCTGGGTGCATAGTAATCACTTTACTGCGCCTGGCGCTGTAGGCGCTCAATGCGACCTTTTACTTGGCCTGATAAGACCATGCTTTGATCGACATTATTAAATGTCCCACCATCAGCAGAGTTCATTACCGACATACCTTGCTCAAGTCTGATCGGCTTATCTGTTTCAATGATGTCATCGTTAATTAGCACTCTAAAGTAGGATGATTGGGCAAGCATGCGTGGGCTTGCTGGTTCAGAAGCGGTAGCAGCTTGTGCTGGGCGAAAAATTTCAGCATTGCTGACTAGATCAAGAATTGTTAGATCACCATCAAGGTGTCCAGTGTCGGACTTTACTGTGACCGGTGCTTTATCTGCTTGAAACAAGCGCATACGCGGAGTAAGAATATCAATCGATGCATCGTCATCGTAGTGCGTTACTTTTTTACCAAGCACACGATATTTTGTATTACCTATCTCATTTAAGGCCGATAGAGCGCCGCCCTCAATAATGTAGTCCGGTTCATGCAATCGAACTCGTTCGAGTAGAGAGCTTTCGGGAGGAGTATTTTTTCTCACAAGCCAAAAAGTCATTAGGGTAATTGTGCCCATTACAAGTAATGGCATTAGGCGCAATATTGTGCGCCCTAAACTCATTTTGATTTGCTGGGGATTTAATTGCATGAGTTAATTGCGAGCTTGACTGAGTAATTCTTCGTATCGGTTCTGTGCCTTGAGAATGAGGTCACATAGTTCGCGTACAGCGCTGTTGCCACCTGTGCGGTTTGTCACATAGTGCACACTGTCTTTAACTGCTTCATGTCCTTGTGCTGGAGATACCTTTAACCCAGCCTTACTCATCATTTTCAGGTCTGGCCAGTCATCGCCCATGACTGCGCAGTCTGTATGAGTCAGGCCCATAGACTGCAAAATTTGCTCGAGTGCATGCGCTTTGTTATCAACACCCATGTAGACATGCTTGATATTTAGTTCTTCACATCGCGCCAGAACCATTTGGGAGTTGCGACCAGTAATGATGGCAGTGGGAATGCCGCATTGCTCAAGCAATTTGATGCCTAGGCCATCCTGAATATCAAAAGCCTTTAAGGATTCTTTGCCATCAACCCCGATGAATACTTGCCCGTTGGTCAGAACCCCATCCACATCGAGCACTAAGAGCTTGACTTTGGCGGCACGCTCCCATGCTTGTGGATATTGGCTTAGAGGGTTGGTGTTGTGGGTATTAAAAGCGCTTGGCATGAGGTAAATAAATGACCTTAAATAACTTTGGCTGCAAATAAGTCGTGTAGATTGAGGGCGCCGACTAGGGTGCCATTTGCATCGGTCACCACCAAATGATTAATGCGGTGTTTCTCCATCATTTCGATTGCTTCTTCAGCTAGTAGTTCTGGCGGAATGGTTCGGGGCGTAGAGGTTGTTGCTTCTTTTAAAGTGACGCCATCTAGATTGGTGCTCTTTTCTAGTAGACGACGTAAGTCACCATCTGTAAAGATGCCTGTCACTTTGCTCTTGTCATCTAGTGTGATGACCATGCCCATGCGTTTAGCGGTCATCTCTAGCAAGGCTTCTTGTAGTGATGCTTGAATAGAGATCTTGGGAGTTTCATCAATGCTGCGCATGACTTCACTTACATGACTCAATTGCTTGCGGCCGAGGCGACCACCGGGATGGGAGCGGATAAAGTCTTCAGCTTGAAAGCCTCTAGCATCTAAGAGTGCTACGGCAAGTGCATCACCCATCGCAAGCGCGGCCGTGGTGCTAGTAGTGGGTGCTAGATTAAGGGGGCAAGCTTCTTTTTCTACGCTGGTATCTAAATGAGCATCAGCGAGTTTTGCCAGGGATGATTCAGGCGCTCCAGTCAGGGCGATGAGTTTTGCTCCAGTGCGCTTGACGATTGGTACGATGGTCAGTAATTCATCGGTTTCCCCGGAATTAGACAAGGCAACAAACACATCTTCACGTGTCACCATGCCTAAATCACCGTGACTTGCTTCAGCGGGGTGAACGAAAAAGGCGGGCGATCCAGTCGAGGCAAAAGTTGCAGCAATCTTGCGTGCGATATGGCCAGATTTGCCAATGCCAGATACAACAATACGTCCTTTGCAATCATGCAAAAGTTCTATCGCATGCACTAGGGCATCTGCATTGGGGCCTTCAAGGCGATCGCGCATTGTTTGCAGTGCAGCAGCCTCAATAGTGAGGGTGTCGCGCGCAAGCTTTAGGGTTCGTTCACGAGTCTTAGCTATCATCGAGTAAGTATATGCCGTCAGTCCTTCAATTAACTCTCATCTTGCTGGCCTCTGCTGTGGCCGGAGTGGTTATTTTCCGCTATTTTGGCCTGCCGCCCATTTTGGGCTATTTAGCCATTGGCGTGTTGATTGGTCCAAAGGCCTTGGCCTTGGCAAATGATTCGGCCACAGTGAAGTATTTGGCCGAATTTGGGGTGGTTTTCTTGATGTTTTCCATTGGCCTGGAATTCAATCTTCATAAGCTTAGGGCAATGCGGTCGATAGTTTTTGGTCTTGGCGGTAGCCAGGTCATTTTGACAATGCTATTAGCGGTGCCTGCCAGCCTCTTGATGAACTGGATTTATCCGATTTCTTGGGAGGCAGCTATCGCCCTCGGGGGTGCATTAGCGATGTCGTCTACAGCGATTGTGACCAAATTAATTGCTGAACGCTCTGAATTGGAGTCCCAGCATGGGCGTAATGTCATCGGAATTTTGTTATTCCAGGATCTAGCAGTGGTATTTCTGTTAATTCTTTTGCCATCTCTTGGCAAAAATCCTGGTGATCTGATCTTTGCTCTAACTGCAGCTTCGGTCAAGATTGCAGTGGCATTGGGGCTTATTTTCGTTATTGGCAAAACCCTCATGAGTCGTTGGTTTAGCTTGGTAGCTAAATTACGTTCACAAGAACTTTTTATGCTCAATCTTCTCCTGATTGTGTTGGGTATGGCTGGTCTCACTGAGCATTTTGGTTTGTCTTTAGCGCTGGGGGCATTTCTTGCGGGGATGTTGATTTCGGAGACTCCTTATCGACATCAGGTTGAGGAGGATGTAAAGCCTTTCAAGGATGTCTTGCTAGGACTCTTCTTTATCACGATTGGAATGTTGCTTGATCTTGAGGTAATTTATCAGCAATGGTTCTTAGTACTGCTTCTACTCATTGGCCCATTAATCTTTAAATTTAGCTTGATTGCATTGTTATCAAGGGCTTTTGGTTCTAGCACTGGGATCTCAATTCGCACAGGCTTGTGTCTGGCTCAGGCCGGTGAATTCGGATTTGTCTTGCTCAATCAGATTGACGGCTTAGACTTGATTGATCCCGCATTAAGTCAAGCGGTGCTAGCTGCAATGCTGATATCGATGTTTGGTGCGCCATTCCTAATTCAATATAGCGATCGTATTGCAATGCGTTTTTCCAGCAATGAATGGTTGCTGCAATCATTGGCATTGACGCGTGTGGCTGCCAAAAGTGTGCGCACTGAAAATCATGTGGTGATCTGTGGATTTGGCCGTTCAGGTCAAAGTCTTGCACGTATGCTTGACCAAGAAAAAATTCCTTATATTGCATTGGATATGGATCCGGATCGCGTAAAGGAGGCCGCCACCGCAGGTGATAACGTGGTCTATGGAGACGCCAGTCGCGAGAATTATTTGGTTGCGGCAGGCCTGTCTAAAGCAAAAGCAGTGGTTATTACCTATGCGGATACTCCGGCTACTATGAGGGTATTGCATCAAGTGGAGCGCTTACGTCCTGGTATGACGATCTTGGTGCGCACTAAAGACGATGCTGATCTTAGTAAATTACAAGCCGCTGGCGCAACTGAGGTTGTGCCTGAATTAATCGAAGGCAGCCTGATGATGGCCTCCCATGTCTTGTTGATGATGGGCGTGCCTATGCGCAAGGTAGTTCGAATTGTTTCGAATGCACGCGAGGCAAGATATAGCCTATTGCGTGGATATTTCCGAGGCTCTGAAGCGGATGATTTTGCTGCCAATGAATCTTGGCGCTTACATTCTGTGACCCTATTGCCTGAGTCGATCAGCATTAATAAGACTCTGGGTGAGTTGAGCTTAGAGAACGATGGAGTTAGTGTGCAGGCGGTCAGACGTAAGGTCGACGGAGAAGACTATGTCAAGTTAGACTTAAGCCCCAACATACGTCTTCAAGCAAACGATATTTTGGTGTTATCAGGCAATCCAGAAGCGACCGACTTGGCCGAATCTAAACTGCTCTGATGTGCCGACTGTATTGACTGCTACTTTCTCTTGGTTTTGTTCGCTGGTTTCCGAGCTAGCAATGGTGCCAAGTAATGACCAGTAAAGCTTGCCTCATTCTTCGCTACTTCTTCAGGCGTTCCGGTAGCAATAATTTGCCCACCACCAGCACCGCCTTTCGGTCCTAAATCAATAATCCAATCGGCAGTCTTGATAACATCTAAATTGTGCTCGATGATCACAATCGTATTGCCCTGTTTCTTAAGTGTTTGAATCACGGTTAGTAAGAGCTGAATATCATGAAAGTGCAGGCCAGTAGTTGGCTCATCCAAAATATAAAGTGTTCTACCGGTATCGCGTTTTGAGAGCTCAAGCGATAGCTTTACACGTTGTGCTTCACCGCCGGATAGCGTGGTAGCGCTTTGGCCTAATTTCACATAGCCAAGACCAACATCCAATAAAGTTTTGAGCTTGCGCTTAACTACAGGTACGGCTTCAAAAAATTCATGCGCTTGCTCGATCGTCATCGAGAGTACTTCGTGAATGTTTTTACCTTTGTAGCGAATGTCTAACGTTTCACGGTTGTAGCGCTTTCCATGGCAGACATCGCAGGGTACATATACATCTGGCAAAAAGTGCATTTCTACCTTGAGTACGCCATCACCTTCGCATGAATCGCAACGGCCACCTTTGACGTTGAAAGAGAAGCGTCCAGCTTCATAACCGCGTTCACGAGCTGCCGGTACGCCTGCAAATAATTCGCGAATCGGCGTGAAGAGACCGGTATAGGTTGCTGGGTTTGAGCGTGGCGTTCTACCGATGGGGGATTGATCAACACTAATAATCTTGTCGAAGTGCTCCAAACCTTTGATGGCATCGTGGGCTGCAGGCTCTGCATTCGAGCCATAAAAGTGTTGTGCCACCGCATGATGTAGGGTGTCGTTAATGAGGGTGGATTTACCTGAGCCTGAAACCCCGGTAACACATGTTAACAATCCCACTGGAATTTTTGCATGGACAGATTGGAGGTTATTGCCACGAGCGCCAATAACCTCCAAGAAGCGATCACTCACTGGAATGCGTTTTTCGGGAACTTCGATACGCTCACGTCCAGAGAGGTAAGCGCCCGTAAGAGATTTAGGGTTTGCCTCTACTTCTGCCGGAGTTCCTTCTGCAACAACTTCACCGCCGTGTATACCGGCACCTGGGCCGATATCAATCACATAGTCGGATGCACGAATCATATCTTCATCATGCTCGACAACTAATACACTATTTCCCAAATCCCGCAAATGTTTGAGGGTTCCGATAAGGCGATCATTATCACGTTGATGTAAGCCGATAGAGGGCTCATCTAAAACATACATGACCCCTGTTAGGCCAGAGCCAATTTGTGAGGCTAGGCGAATACGTTGGGCTTCACCGCCGGATAAAGTATCAGCACTGCGCTCAAGCGAGAGATAGTCGAGTCCAACGTCATTTAAAAAGCGTAAACGTGCACCAATCTCTTTGACGATTTTATCGGCGATTTCTCGTTTGGCGCCTTTAAGTTCCAGTGCCTCAAAATATTCTTTTGCTTCTTTCAATGGTAGGGCGCTGATTTCATAAATAGCGCGCGATTGTTTTTTCTCGCCCACCTTCACAAAGCGGGCTTCTTTACGCAGACGGCTACCACCACAATCTTTACAGGTTTGTACGTTTTGATACCGTGCTAATTCTTCACGGACAGTGGCTGAGTCCGTCTCTTTATAGCGCCTCTCAAAATTAGCAACGATGCCTTCAAATGGGTGTTGACGAACACTTAATTTACCGCGCTCATTAATGTACTCGAACGGGATTTCAATTTCACCGGAGCCTAAGAGAATCAAGTCTTGTTGTTTCTTGCTCAGAGTCTCGAAAGGCTTCTCCACATCAAAGCCGCCATGCTTAGCTAAGGTTTGTAGGAGTTTGAAATAAAACTGATTGCGTCGATCCCAGCCTTTAATGGCGCCTGAAGCCAGCGAAAGGTCAGGGTGAGCAACAATGCGTTTGGGATCAAAAAAGGATTGATGGCCCAGGCCATCGCAGGATGGGCAGGCACCCATCGGGTTATTGAAAGAGAAAAGGCGTGGCTCTAGCTCTTGCAGTGAGTATGAGCATACAGGGCAGGCAAATTTGCTTGAGAAGATCATGTCTTTGCCTGTATCCATGTCGACGATCATGGCTTTGCCATCGGCAAGACGCAGGGCAGTTTCAAAAGATTCAGCTAAGCGTTGCTGAATATCAGGGCGCACTTTGATGCGATCTACTACGACTTCAATGGAGTGCTTATCGTTTTTCTTTAACTCTGGTAACTGATCAACTTCAAAGATTTCTGCCTTGGCTGTATTAGTTGTCCCGCCACCGGAGCGTACCCTAAAGCGTACAAAACCTTGCGCTTGTAGATCTTGAAATAAGTCTACAAACTCGCCCTTACGTTCGCTGACAACGGGAGCCAAGATCATCAGCTTGGTATCTTCCGGCATTGCTAGAACGGTATCTACCATTTGAGAAACGCTTTGCGCTTCTAATGGGAGATCGTGATCGGGGCAATGGGGCGTGCCAGCTCGCGCAAATAGCAGCCTTAAGTAATCATGAATTTCTGTTACTGTCCCGACGGTAGAGCGCGGGTTATGACTGGTAGCTTTTTGCTCAATAGAAATTGCAGGTGATAAACCTTCGATCGTATCGACATCAGGCTTTTCCATGAGCTGTAAGAATTGGCGGGCATATGCGGACAGGGATTCCACATAGCGACGTTGACCTTCGGCATAAAGGGTGTCAAAAGCCAATGAACTTTTGCCCGAACCGGATAGGCCGGTCAGGACGACCAATTTCTCTCTAGGGATGTCTAGATTGATATTTTTGAGGTTGTGCGTGCGTGCACCGCGGATCTTAATTTCGTTATTCATGATTTTTTAGCGTAACTTGTTAATATAGCCTTTTCCTATGAATCCTTTCGAACTTCGCTCCACTCTGGCCTTAGCAGGCATTTTTGGCCTCCGCATGCTGGGGCTTTTCCTACTTTTGCCAATTTTTAGTATTCATGCGCGGGGCTTACCGGGCGGGGAGCATGCTTTATGGGTTGGACTGGCTTTGGGGATTTTCAATATCGTCCAGGCCTGTTTTTATATCCCGCTGGGGCGACTATCTGACCGAATTGGCAGAAAACCAGTGGTTTTCTGGGGGCTTTCTCTATTTGTTGCTGGTGCCTTAATTTGCGCAGCTCGGGATGATTTGCTGTGGATTGCGATTGGACGAGGCGTTATGGGTGCTGGAGCAATTTCAGCAGCTATCTCTGCCTGGGTTGCCGACCTCACTCGTGAACAGGTGCGCACACGAGCCATGGCTTTAGTTGGAGGCAGCATTGCCCTCTCGTTTGCCTTATCTCTTGTGATTGCGGCGCCTATCTATCGCATGATTGGTTTGAGCGGTATTTTTATTGTGTTAGCAGTGCTTGGTGTCATGGCTATGTCTGTGACATATTTTGTACTTCCCACCAATATGCCAGAACTTAAAGCGCCTCAAGCATCTCTGAAGGAAGTATTTTTTCGCCCTGAGTTAATGCGCCTGAACGCAGGCGTTTTTGTATTGCATGCAACTCAAGTGGCAATGTTCTTGGTGGTGCCTCGCTTATTGGTGCAGGCAGGTTTGCCGTTGTCAGCCCATTGGCAGGTATATCTACCAGTTGTGCTGCTGTCTTTCTTTTTGATGGCGCCTGTGCTGATTATTGGCGAGAAGAAACAACGTCTGAGGCCTGTTTTATTGATTGCGATTGTGTTGCTTTTTATTGCGGAATGTTTTTTTATTGGCACCTCATCAATCTTGTCAATTGCTGTTGCTTTATTAATATATTTTGTTGGATTTAATCTACTGGAAGCTTTACAACCATCTTTGGTCTCACGATTTGCGAAAGAATCAAAAGGTACTGCTCTAGGTGTTTACAACACCACTCAATCGATTGGTCTGTTCTCAGGGGCCGTCATTGGGGGTTGGTTAATGGATAGCCATGGAGATTTATCAGTCTTTGCTGCTGGTGCAGCATTGCTGCTTTGCTGGCTTATAATTGCTTGGTCGATGCGCGAACTGCCTGCAAAGGTTGTAGATTCAACGGCCACACTTTAAGATTTCATTCACATTACATTTTTCTTCGGGAGACAACATGGCTTCGGTAAATAAGGTCATCATCGTAGGTAACGTAGGGCGCGACCCAGAAACGCGTTATATGCCAAGCGGCGACGCTGTTACGAATATTTCAGTAGCGACATCAGATCGTTATAAAGATAAGCAAACCAATGAAATGAAAGAAACCACAGAATGGCATCGCGTTGCATTCTTTGGCAAGCTTGCTGAGATCGCAGGGCAATACCTCAAAAAAGGTTCGCAAGTTTATGTTGAGGGTCGTTTGCGTACACGTAAGTGGACCGATGCGAGTGGTCAAGAAAAATATTCCACTGAAATCGTTGCAGAAACCATGCAAATGCTTGGTGGGAAGCCGGTAGGCGGCAGTGAGGGTGGTGGTGAAGGTTATAGCCGCGCTAAATCTACTGAACAGTCTGCACCTGCTGCATCTTCCAGTGCCGCTTCACTTGGTGCAATGGATGACGATATTCCGTTTTAAAATAGTTTTACTCTATTTTAAAAAAGCCCTTGTAGGTTTTCCTGTAAGGGCTTTTTCTTTGGTGCTTATTCTCTGCGATTTTTCTTATTGCCTAGCGTGCCTAGTGTTGTCAGGCCAAGGTGCATTATGGTCAGTGCGAAATGGGTTGATATCTAAGCCGCCACGTCTTGTGTAGCGAGCATAGACAGACAGCTTATCGGGTTTACATTGGCGCTTGATATCGCAAAAAATAGTTTCAACGCAATGCTCATGAAACTCACCGAGCTGCCTAAACCCAATCAAATAACGTAGCAGACCTTCTTCCAAAATTGGACGTCCTTGATAACGAATTTGGATGCTTGCCCAATCGGGTTGACCCGTTACGGGGCAGTTTGATTTCAGCAAATGAGAAACTAGGCATTGCTCAATTGGGCTAAAAGATTCATTTACCTTAAGCAGCTCTGGATTGGCGGACAGGCTGGGATCAATTTCAATATCCAGTCTATCCATCAACACCCCACTCATTTCTTGCATACCCTTTTTGGCAATAAGTTCAGGAGGGTTGATGCGGGTCGAAATCTTACTGCCTACTACTGAGGATAAATCTGTCATTAACCTCTCGCGTACCTCTGTTTCATTGGCAAATTGCGTGCCATTAAGGCTATTGAGGTAAAGCTTAAAAGATTTGGACTCAACCATATTTGGTGAGTCGGCGGGAATTTGAAATTCAGCTAAAGCAATTTGTGGTTTACCTTTTGCATTAAGCCAGCTTAGTTCATAAGCGTTCCATATATCAACACCAACAAAAGGCAATGCTTGGTTGGGTTTGAGATTGAGCTTGAGGCGATTCTCAGAGCGTGGAATTGGAAACAATAAACTCGGATCATACTGATCTGGATATTGCGTGGCTTGACCGAGCGTTAATATTGCCATGATTGCTTGTGAATGAGTTTTAGGGCGTTTAGCTTTTGGGTCGATTAGACACGCCAGATACAACATGGCCGGTCGGCGCAACAGAGGCGGCTGACTGGCAATGGCCTGTTTGATCATCGAAGAAAAAATCGGGCTCAAACTCACGGAGAAATTCACCCTTAGATAGCCCACCTAGGAACATGGCTTCATCTACATCAATACCCCATGCCATCAATGTACGAATGGCTCGCTCATGTGCCGGTGCTGAGCGCGCAGTCACTAACGCAGTACGGATGCGCATTCCCTTTTCGCTAGTGGAGCGTTGCAGTCGATGCAGAGCTTCAAGCAAGGGCTTAAAAGGCCCCGGTGGCAATGGAATGTCTGCCTTTTTACTTTCGTGATCTACAAAAGCTTCAAGCCCTTTATCCTGAAATACTTGCTCAGCTTCGTCAGAAAAAAGTACTGCATCGCCGTCGAACGCAATCCGAATTTCATTAGGATGGGATTCGGCAGTTTTACTGGACTCTGGATAGACGCGTGCCGCGGGGAATCCAGCTTCAATCGTTGCGCGCACATCATCTTCATTTGCTGATAGGAAAAGATTGGCGTGCAGTGAACGTAGGTAATGATATGGAGGGCGCCCTCTAGTAAACACACCGCGCTCTAAATGCAATCCGTGGTGCTCCGCAGAGCGGAATACGCGTAAGCCGCTGACAGGATCATTGCGAGAAAGAATGACCACCTCAACCCGCTGCTCATCTCCTTCATTAAAGGCGAGTAGTTTTTTGACCAAGGGAAAGGCTACCCCCGTCTGCGCAGCTTTACCGAGGCGGTCAAGCTGTAATTTCATGTAGGCGCTGTCATCACTAGATTCAAAGATGCGATTTTCTTCTTCGAAATCAAAAAGAGCGCGAGAAGAAATAGCAACGACGAGTTTTCCGGTAAGTGTGTATGACATTTTTATTTCAGGAAGAGGCGATATGCAGGATTTTTACTCTCGTCCCAGTGCGGGTAACCAAGAGTGGCTAAGAATTTTTGGAATTTTTTCTGCTCATTTTCTGGTACTTGAATTCCAACAAGGATCCGACCATAGTCTGCGCCATGATTTCTATAGTGGAAGAGGCTAATATTCCAGTTCGGCGCCATGCTGGTTAAAAATTTCATTAAAGCACCGGGACGTTCTGGAAATTCAAAGCGATAAAGCAACTCATCTTTTGCAAGCGCAGAGTGACCGCCAACCATATAGCGCAGGTGCGACTTGGCAAGCTCATCATGGGTTAGATCAATCGTTGCAAACTTTGCTTTAGTGAAATGCTTTGCAATCGCGGCGCTATCCCCCGCTTTCTGGGTGCCGATGCCAACAAATATATGTGCCTGGCTACCATCGGCAATACGATAGTTGAACTCAGTAACATTGCGCTTGCCTAGTAGTTCGCAGAATCGTTTGAAGGAGCCGCGCTCTTCTGGAATGGTTACCGCAAATACAGCTTCGCGGAATTCGCCAACATCAGCACGTTCTGCTACGAAGCGCAGGCGACTGAAGTTCATATTAGCCCCGCAAGCGACCGCAACCAAAGTCTTCTTTTTGGTTTTATGTTTTTCGACATACTTCTTCATGCCGGCAATAGCTAATGCACCTGCGGGCTCAAGAATGCTGCGAGTATCGGTAAAGACATCATTAATTGCGGCGCAGATCTCATCCGTATCAACCGTGATAATGTCGTCAACCACGCGTTTGCAAATACGGAAAGTTTCTTTGCCAACCAATTTGACGGCAGTGCCGTCAGAAAACAGACCAACATCCTTCATCTCGATGCGTTTATTGGCCTTGAGTGAGCGCCTCATCGCATCAGAGTCAACAGACTGCACACCAATTACTTTAGTTTTTGGGCTGACTGCTTTAACATATTCACCAATGCCGGCTATCAGACCGCCGCCGCCAATAGCGACAAAAATAGCCTCGATCGGTTCTTGGTGTTGGGCAAATATTTCTTGGGCAATCGTGCCTTGCCCGGCAATAACATCGGGATCATCGAAGGGGTGAACAAAAGTAAGTCCACGTTTGCCCTCTAATAGTTTTGAATGCTGGAAGGCATCGCTATAGGACTCGCCATGCAAAATGACTTCTACCCAGGAACCACCACGGGCTTTAACTGCTTCAATTTTGACGCTAGGGGTGGTTGTCGGCATCACGATAAGCGCTTTGCACTTCATTTTGGCGGCTGCCAAGGCAACCCCTTGGGCATGATTACCGGCAGAAGCAGCAATGACCCCGCGTTTTAGGGTTTCGGGGGTTAAATGGGCCATTTTGTTATAGGCACCCCGCAGTTTGAAGGAGAAAACCGGCTGGTTATCCTCCCGCTTTAGTAAAACTTGGTTGCCTAAACGCTTGCTCAGTTCTGGGGCTAGCTCGAGCTCTGTTTCCCTAGCTACATCGTAGACCCGGGCAGATAAAATTTTCTTTAAATAATTCGTTGCCATCCGATGAGCATACCACGGATGCGGCTAAGCCCTTAGATTTGAAAGGGTTTATCTCTTTCGTCAACAACTTTTCGTATTTCCTGCCAATATCAGGATTGCTCAATTAAAATGCTTATTTATCAAATATGACGCTATGAATGCTCCATTAGCTTTGAATCAGTTGTTGGACGCCGAGGCCGGTGTGCCTCGTTTGCGTGAAATACCCTACAACTACACCTCCTTTTCTGATCGAGAAATCGTGATTCGCCTCCTAGGTGCGGAGTCATGGCGAGTGCTAAACGACTTGCGTGGCGTTCGCCGTACTGGTCGCTCGGCTCGGATGTTATTTGAGATTTTGGGCGACATCTGGGTGGTTCAGCGCAATCCCTTTTTGCAAGACGATCTATTGGATAACGCTAATCGTCGTCAACTGTTGATTGATGCCTTATGGCATCGTTTGGGTGAAGTCAAGAAACGCTCCAGTGGTGATTCAGCAGGACAAGTTGAAATCTTATTAAGTGCTGCTCGTCGTGCGGTGGAAAGCTTTGAGAGCGGATTTAAGGAAGTTGAGCAGATTCGTAAGCGCGCTAAGAAAGTATTGGCTCGTCATACTGCTAAGGACAATATTTGTTTTGATGGCGTCTCTCGCGCAGCTCATGTAACTGATGCTACGGATTGGCGCGTTGAATTTCCATTGGTTATTTTAAAGCCAGACTACGAATCTGAAATTCCCGGTTTAGTAACGGCTTGTATTGAGTTAGGTCTAACGATTGTTCCGCGTGGCGGTGGTACGGGCTATACAGGAGGAGCGATTCCACTCTATGCCATGTCTGCCGTGATTAATACCGAGAAGCTTCAAGACATTGGAGGGGTGAAATCGCAACGTCTCCCTGGGGTTGATCATGAGGTGTCAACGATCTTTACTGGTGCAGGTGTTGTCACTCGTAGAGTGGCGGACGCGGCCGAGCACGCTGGCCTGGTGTTTGCGGTTGATCCTACCTCAGCTGATGCAAGTTGCATTGGTGGCAATATTGCGATGAATGCCGGTGGCAAGAAGGCCGTGCTCTGGGGTACTGCGCTTGACAACTTAGCCAGTTGGCGAATGGTTGATCCTGAAGGCAATTGGTTGGATGTTGAACGTCTTGATCACAATCTTGGCAAGATTCATGTGGTAGAAAAAGTGCGCTTCCAACTAACTTGGTCAGATGGTGCAAGCGAGCCAGGTGAACGCATTCTAAAAAAAGAATTACTGGAGGTCGAGGGTAAACGTTTCCGTAAAGAAGGCTTAGGCAAAGATGTGACTGATAAATTTTTATCGGGCCTGCCTGGCGTGCAAAAAGAGGGTTGCGATGGCTTAATTACTAGTGCAACTTGGATATTGCATCGCATGCCGAAGTTTATGCGCACTGTTTGCCTTGAATTTTTTGGACAAGCACGTGAAGCCATCCCTAGCATTGTCGAGATCAAAGCTTATTTAGATAGCTTGAGCAAACAAGGTGGACCAATCTTGGCTGGCCTTGAACATTTAGATGATCGCTACTTAAGAGCGGTTGGCTATTCCACAAAGTCAAAACGCAATAGCTTGCCAAAGCTTGTTTTAATTGGCGATATCGCAGGTGATGATGAGGAAGCTGTAGCTGCGGCCACCAGTGAAGTGGTTCGTATGGCTAATCTGCGTGTGGGCGAAGGTTTTGTCGCCGTGAGCGCCGAAGCGCGCAAGAAGTTTTGGCTTGATCGCGCCCGTACAGCAGCGATTGCCCGCCATACTAATGCGTTCAAGATCAATGAAGACGTGGTCATTCCATTGCCGCGAATGGGTGAATATACCGAGGGTATTGAGCGTATTAATATTGAGCTATCTCTCAAGAATAAGTTGCAAGTCTTGAGTGGCCTAGAAGTCTTTCTGAAGAAGAGCGCATTGCCTTTAGGAAAGAGTGATGAAGGGTATGAGATCCCTACTGCAGAAATTTTGGGAGATCGTGTACAGCAAGCATTGGATTTAATTGCCAGAGTGCGGGCGCGTTGGTCAGAGTGGTTAGACCAGATGAACACATATTTTCCGCAATTGCAGGATTACAGTTTGCGAGCTTCTTGGAAAGAGGAAGTGCGCTCCGAGCTCCGCATTATTTTTGGAGGTTTGGCTTTTGAGCCGATTCTAAATGAACTAGAGGCTATTCATAAGAAGGTCTTGCGTAAGCGCGTCTTCGTTGCTCTACACATGCATGCTGGCGATGGTAATGTGCATACCAATATCCCGGTGAACTCGGATGACTATGAGATGTTGCAAGATGCCCATCATGCAGTCGACAGAATTATGGCTCTGGCACGCTCTTTGGATGGCGTCATTTCGGGTGAGCATGGAATTGGTATTACCAAGCTGGAATACCTCACCGAGGCAGAGCTAAAAGATTTTCGTAGCTATAAAAACCGCGTTGACCCAGAAGGGCGCTTCAATAAAGGTAAGTTGATGCCAAATGCCAATCTTAGCTTGGCTTACACGCCGAGCTTTGGTTTGATGGGTCACGAGTCCATCATCATGCAGCAAAGTGATATTGGCGCAATTGCAGATAGCATTAAAGATTGTTTGCGTTGTGGCAAATGCAAACCGGTTTGTTCTACTCATGTGCCGCGAGCGAATTTGCTATACAGCCCTCGTGACAAGATTTTGGCAACCTCACTGCTGATCGAGGCCTTCTTATACGAGGAGCAAACTCGTCGAGGTATTTCAATTCGTCATTGGGAAATGTTTGATGACGTTGCTGCGCACTGTACGGTTTGCCATAAGTGCTTAACTCCATGCCCAGTCAAAATTGACTTTGGGGATGTGACGATGAATATGCGCAATTTATTGCGCAAGATGGGCCAACAACGCTTTAACCCAGGTACTGCTGCATCCATGTTCTTCTTAAATGCAACTAGTCCTGACACTATTAATCTTGCTCGTAAGGCCATGATTGGCTGGGGCTATAAAGCCCAGCGCTTGGGTAATGATTTATTGCGTAAATTTGCTAAAAAACAGACTGCACACCCACCCGCAACAGTGGGTAAGCCATCGATTAAAGAGCAGGTCATTTTCTTTGTAAATAAGAAGATGCCTGGTAACTTGCCTAAGAAAACTGCGCGGGCACTATTAGATATAGAGGACGCTGATTACGTTCCGATTATTAGGGACCCTAAAACGACTTCAGCAGATACTGAAGCAGTGTTTTATTTCCCGGGTTGTGGTTCTGAGCGTTTATTCTCTCAGGTGGGGTTGGCCACACAAGCAATGCTATGGAATGTGGGTGTTCAGACAGTTTTACCACCAGGGTATTTATGTTGTGGTTACCCGCAACGTGGCAACGGCGAATTTGATAAAGCCGAGAAAATGATTACGGATAACCGCGTGCTATTCCATCGCGTTGCCAATACATTGAATTATCTCGATATCAAAACGGTCGTTGTTTCTTGTGGAACTTGCTATGACCAATTGGCCGGATATCAGTTTGAGCAGATTTTCCCAGGCTGCCGAATCATTGATATTCACGAGTATTTATTGGAGAAGGGCGTTAAGCTTTCTAATGTCACTGGCGTGAAATATATGTATCACGATCCTTGCCACTCACCTATGAAATTGCAAGATCCAATGAAAACGGTGAATGAGTTAATTGAAATGCAAGATGGCGTAGCCATCAAGAAGAATGACCGTTGCTGTGGGGAGTCGGGAACGCTTGCAGTGACGCGCCCAGATATTTCTACCCAAGTACGTTTCCGCAAGCAAATTGAAATGGAGAAGGCTGCCAATGAATTGCGTAAGGGTGATGAGGCTGCTGACGTTAAGGTGTTGACTAGCTGCCCATCTTGCTTGCAAGGGTTGTCCCGTTTTGATGCAGATAGTGATACAACAGCCGATTACATTGTTGTGGAGATGGCACAAAAAATATTAGGTAAAAATTGGATGCAGGATTATGTTGCCAAGGCTAACCAAGGTGGTATTGAGAGGGTATTGGTTTAATGATTCCAAGCAATATTGTGGTTCACCAACAATCCAAGGTATTGGAGCTTGCTTACGAAAATGGCAAGACTTACCGTCTACCATTTGAGTTTCTCAGAGTGTTATCGCCTTCAGCTGAGGTTCAAGGTCATGGCCCCGGCCAAGAGACGTTACAAACCGGTAAGCGCGAGGTATTGATTGCCAATATCGAGCCAGTGGGTCACTATGCCCTGAAGCCTAGCTTTTCGGATGGACATGACTCTGGTTTGTATTCTTGGGATTTTTTACAATATTTATGCGAAAACCAAGAGCAATTATGGAAACTGTATTTGGATAAATTGGCTGTTGCTGGTCTTGATCGGGATGCGCCAATGACATCGCAGCAGCATTCGCATGATCATTCCTGTGGAAGTCATTGATGAGTAAGACCCATTTCGGTTATCAAAGTGTTGATGAGGCTGAAAAAGCCAGCAAGGTCGCCGAAGTATTTCATTCGGTGGCGAGTAAATATGATGTGATGAATGACTTGATGTCATTTGGCTTACATCGTTTGTGGAAAAAAATCACTATTGCTCGTGCACAAGTGCGTCCGGGACAAAAAGTACTCGATATTGCGGGTGGTACTGGCGACTTGGCCGCTGCTTTTGCTAAGGCTACAGCGTGGGGTGCAAATCCTGACGCCCAAGTTTGGCTGAGTGATATCAATGCCTCTATGTTGGGTGTTGGGCGCGATCGCCTGCTTGATCGAGGTTTAGCGCTTCCTTGCGTTCAATTTGATGCAGAGAAAATTCCTTTTCCGGCGAATCATTTTGATGTGGTGACGGTGGCTTTTGGTCTACGTAATATGACACATAAAGATGTGGCATTAGGCGAGATGTGTCGGGTCATTAAACCTGGTGGACGTGTTTTGGTCCTAGAGTTTTCTAAGCCAGATGCTTTTTTACAGCCGGTTTATGACGCGTATTCATTTAAGGTCTTACCCTGGCTTGGCGACAAGATCGCACAAGACTCAGAAAGCTATCGTTATTTAGCTGAGTCCATTAGGATGCATCCAGACGCTGATGCCCTAAAAGAAATCATGCTGGGTGTAGGATTTGATGAGGTTGAAACCCACAGAATGACCGGCGGCATCGTTGCCTTGCACATTGGAATTAAATACTGATTAATTTGTAGTTTGAATTACTTAAGCAATACAGCGCTTACACAAGGGGTAAATAAAATGAATAAGCATTTTTTCAAAGCGGTACTATTAAGTCTGAGTTTGGTATTTGCTTTAGTTGGCGAGGCTGACGCTGCTCGTTTGGGTGGTGGCAGAAGCTTCGGTAGGGCGCCAAGTGCACCAATGCAAAGACAGGCGGCACCTGTCCAAAAACCAGTTCAACAAGCTCAGCCTTCGGCTCCAGCTCCAGCATCGCAAGCGCCGACGCCTAGTCGTTTTGGCGGAATGGGGGGAATTTTGGGTGGCTTAGCTGCTGGTCTTGGGATTGGCTATCTTTTATCCCACTTTGGCATGGGGGAGGCAGCATCATCTCTTATTACTGGTTTATTGATTGCCGCATTAGCTGGTTTTGTCATTATGTTTGTTATTAGGAGATTGCTGCCCGCAATGCCTGGTGTGGGACAAGCTTCTGGTGCACCCATGCAGCGCGCCACGTTTGATAAGCTACCAAGAAATGAACCTGGGTTCAATCCAGCCGCCAATGCTTTTGGTGGCACAAGTGCAGAGCCTGAGCCATTTAAATCAACCTTGCCACCAGGGTTTGATGAGTACACTTTTTTAGAAAATGCGAAACAATATTTTGTGGGCTTACAAAAAGCTTGGGATCAGGGTGATTTGGCTGCTTTGCGAGAATTTACTACTGCCGAAATGTTTGCCACGATTCAGCAAGATTTAGCTGGCCGCACCGATGGCGCTAATCGGACAGACGTTATCAGAATCAATGCACAACTTTTAGGTATTGAAGTGGCTGATAACGCTTATTACTGCAGCGTTCAGTTTGGTGGAATCATTCAAGAGCAACAAGGTGCTCCTGCAAATAACTTCTCCGAAATCTGGAATTTGAGCAAGCCAGTTGAAGGTCCTGGGGGCTGGGTACTAGCAGGTATTCAGCAGTTGGTTTAAGCTTGAGGTACTTTCCATTGGAAACCCGCACTCGTGCGGGTTTTTTACACTCATGAATGCTGTTTCTAAGACACATACCATTGCGGCTGGCGTAGCAAGCCAGGGGATGAACCATGTGTTATCCGCTGAGCCATGGGCTTTGGCGGAACTAGCGCGACATGCCGGCAAAACTGTCCTTTTGCGATCTCCTGTAGGCGACCTTTGTTTTGAAATTACTTCCACTGGCCTATTAGCTGCATCAAAATCCGTGGATGATAGCTCCTTAATTTTGGAGGTATCAGCCAAGGTATTGGGTGAGCTTTCCAGTGGTTCAGGCACGCTGCGTGAACAGGCTTTTAAGGCGGTGAAGATTACTGGCGATGCTGATTTAGCGCAATTATTAGGACGTCTTGTGGGTCAAGTTCGCTGGGAGTATGAAGAAGATTTGGCAAAATTTTTGGGAGATGCTCCGGCAAATTTCGTAGTACGCCAAGGCAAGAAATTTGTTTCAGCAAGCCAATCTGCAGCAAGCGATTTTGTCGATAATGTTGTCGAGTATGTTACTGAAGAAAGAAGAGTATTGCTCAATCAGCGAGACTTTAAAGCTCACAAGAATGCATTGAATGAACTACGTGATGCGGTTGATCGTATGGATAAACGAATTCAATTAATAGTACAGAAGGCTAAATAAATCGTGCGTCGACTTGCTCGTCTTTGTTTCATTTTCTTTACCGCTTGGCGCTTCGGCCTCTTGCCTTTATTGCGAGATAACTTAAAGCCCGGCATTAGCCGAAGTTTCCTTTGCATTCTTTGTTGGACTTCACCCAATTCTGATTTACCTAGGGGCGCTCGTATTCGCTTAACCCTTGAAGCCCTTGGACCTATATTTGTAAAGTTTGGACAGGTCCTTTCAACGCGGCGAGATTTATTACCAGAAGATATTTCTGATGAACTAGCAAAATTACAGGATCAAGTCCCACCATTTTCGAATGCAGAGTCGCGGCGCTTAATTGAAGAGGCGCTTGGACAGCCCATTGAAGAAATATTTTTGAGTTTCGATGCTAGCCCGGTGGCTAGTGCCTCCGTAGCTCAGGTGCACTTTGGAATTTTGCGTGCAACTGAGAAGCACCCGGAGTGGCATCATCGGGCCGCAGCTATTAAAGTCTTGCGCCCTGGAATCTTGCCGGTGATTGAAGGCGATATTGCCTTGATGTATGACTTGGCAAAAATTATTGAGCGCACATCTGAAGATGGTCGTCGCTTAAAGCCGCGAGAAAATGTTGCTGAGTTTGACACCTATTTGCATGATGAGCTAGATCTCATGCGAGAAGCGGCAAATGCAAGTCAATTGCGCCGGTATTTCACGGACTCTAAAAAGTTGATGATTCCAGAGATGTATTGGGATCTATGTCACACCAATGTCATTGTGATGGAACGTATGGAGGGTATCTCCATTGGTCGTAATGAGGAATTGCGTGCAGCGGGTGTTGATTTTAAAAAGTTGGCCGCAGATGGCGTTGAAATATTTTTTACACAAGTTTTTGAATATGGTTTTTTCCATGCAGATATGCACCCAGGAAATATCATGATCAGCTTAGAGCCAGAAACTTTCGGTCGTTTTATTTCTTTGGATTTTGGCATCGTTGGCGCTTTGAGTGAGTCAGACAAAAATTACTTGGCCCTGAATTTTTTGGCGTTCTTTAATCGCGATTACCGGCGCGTTGCTGAGTTGCATATTGAATCCGGTTGGGTTCCTGCCAATACACGCGTAGAGGAATTAGAAGGGGCAGTACGTTCCGTCTGTGAGCCTTACTTCGATCGTCCTTTAAAAGAGATTTCGCTGGGAATTGTATTGATGCGTTTATTTCAAACCTCGCGTCGCTTTAAGGTGGAAATTCAGCCGCAACTAACTTTGTTGCAAAAAACACTCTTGAATGTTGAGGGGCTTGCTCGCCAATTGGATCCAGACTTAGATCTCTGGAAAACGGCAAAACCGATTTTGGAGAAGTGGATAAGTCAGCAGTTGGGGTGGCGCGGACTGCTCGATGGCCTCAAGGCAGAGGCGCCTGCATGGGCCAGAATCTTACCAACTTTGCCCCGTTTAATTGCTGAAAGCTTGGCGCAAAGCCAGAAAAAAGAACAAAACGTCGAACTAGAGGTTTTAAAGGCTCTTTTACAGCAGGAAAGACGCACTCACCGATTAATTATGGGCGGATTGCTCTTTGCAGGTGGGTTTTTGGCTGGAATTTTGATAATCGGCCTAGGTATTTATTAGTCTTTCGCCGAATGGCCTCTAACCCGTTAAAATAGCGGGTTAGGCAAAGCACAAGCATTTCATATGAAAAAATACTTTATCGCAGGCATTCTTGTATGGGCCCCCATGGCCGTCACTATTTGGGTGATTACTTGGGGCTTGGATTTGCTCGACGGTGTTTTTGGTTCGGTGATGCACGCCATTATTGCCGTATTTCCAAGTCAATTTTCTGCCGATCTTCAGCATTTCCGCAACTTGCCTGCCGTTGGTATTGCGATAGTGATTGCGGTCATTATGTTGACCGGCTTGCTTGCTATTAGTTTTGCAGGTCAGTGGTGGATGAAGGTTTGGGATCGGCTCGTTAATCGCATCCCGGTGGTACGTTCCATTTATTCCAGTGTGCAACAAGTGTCATCTACTTTATTTTCTGGAAGTGGCCAGGCATTTAGTAAGGCGCTATTAATTCGTTACCCGCACGCTGACTCTTGGGCGATCGCGTTTCAGACGGGCATTCCAGCTCAAGAGGTAACTGCTAAATTGGGTGCAGATTATGTCAATGTCTTTTTGCCGACCACTCCAAATCCAACTTCTGGTTTTTTTATGGTTGTGCCTCGTGCGCAAACGATCGAATTAAATATGAGTGTAGAAGAAGCGCTCAAACATATTGTTTCAATGGGATCTGTTCCTCCCACTAGCCCAACTGGCCTGAATGCTATTCAGCCACCAAATCATCTTTGATTTATAGGAAATTGTTATGTCGATGCGAAGCCATACCTGTGGCCAGGTAAATGAGTTACTAATCGGAAACGAAGTCACCCTTTCTGGGTGGGTCAATCGTCGTCGTGATCACGGTGGAGTGATCTTTATTGACTTGCGCGATCATCAAGGCTTCGTGCAAGTGGTATGTGACCCAGATCGCCCTGAGATGTTTTCTCTTGCTGAGCAAGTACGTAATGAGTTTTGTATTCAAATCAAAGGTCTTGTGCGCGCGCGCCCAGTCGGTACGGAGAACACCGATTTAGTCAGTGGTAAGGTCGAGGTGCTGTGTCATAGCCTGACTATTTTGAATGCTTCCATTACGCCACCATTTCAATTGGATGATGAGAACTTATCTGAGACTACCCGCTTAACCCACCGAGTTTTGGATTTGCGTCGTCCGCAGATGCAAAAGAATTTACGTCTACGTTATAACGTTGCTATGGAGTGCCGTCGCTACTTAGATGCTGCTGGTTTTATCGATATCGAAACGCCAATGCTCACAAAGAGTACCCCAGAAGGCGCTCGTGACTATTTAGTGCCTTCCCGTGTTCATGATGGCCACTTCTTTGCTTTGCCGCAATCCCCGCAATTGTTTAAGCAATTATTGATGGTGGCTGGTTTTGATCGCTATTACCAAATTACGAAGTGTTTTCGTGATGAAGATTTACGCGCAGATCGTCAACCTGAATTTACTCAGATTGACTGTGAGACTGCTTTCTTGAGTGAGGTCGAGATCCGTGATTTATTTGAAAACATGATTCGTCATATTTTCAAGGTCACTATGAATGTCGAATTGCCTAATCCATTCCCAACCATGCCTTACTCTGAGGGTATGGCACGCTTTGGTTCTGATAAGCCGGATCTTCGTGTGAACTTTGAGTTCACTGAGCTAACTGATCTGATGAAAGATGTTGATTTCAAAGTGTTCTCCGGCGCCGCTAACCAAGATGGGGGTCGGGTAGTTGGTTTATGTATTCCTGGTGGCGCAGCCATTAGTCGCAGCGAAATTGATGACTACACCCAATTTGTTGCGATCTACGGTGCTAAAGGTTTGGCATGGATTAAGGTGAATTCTGTTGCTGAAGGGCGTAATGGCCTGCAATCGCCTATCGTGAAGAATTTGCATGATGCTGCGATTGAAGGGATCTTAAAGCGAACTGGCGCTAAAGATGGCGACATTATTTTCTTTGGTGCTGATAAAGAAAAAGTCGTAAATGATGCGATAGGCAATTTACGCTTACGCATCGGCCACTCCGCTTGGGGTAAAGAGCATGGTCTCTTTACTGAGGGTTGGAAACCATTATGGGTTGTAGATTTCCCGATGTTTGATTACGACGAAGGCGATGCTCGCTGGGTTGCTTGTCATCATCCGTTTACTAGCCCCAAAGATGAACACATGCAGTATCTTGAGTCTGATCCGGGCAAGTGTTTAGCCAAGGCTTATGACATGGTTCTCAACGGTAGCGAAATTGGTGGCGGATCGGTGCGTATTCACCAAGAAGCGGTGCAGAGCCAAGTATTCCGTGCCTTGAAGATTGGTGCAGAAGAGGCGCAAGCTAAATTTGGATTCTTATTGGATGCCTTGCAGTATGGTGCCCCTCCCCATGGCGGTATTGCTTTTGGGTTGGATCGTATCGTCACAATGATGACAGGTGCCGAATCTATTCGTGACGTGATTGCTTTCCCCAAAACACAGCGCGCCCAGTGTTTGTTGACACAAGCACCTAGTCCAGTTGATGAGCGTCAGTTGCGTGAGTTACACATCCGTTTGCGCCAAACAACGCCGGCCGCTTAATTAACTTAGGTTGGTAACGCTAGCATCTTGAAAATCCCTATTTCGGTTTTGGTAGTTATTTACAAATCGAATGGGGATGTCTTGCTCATTGAGCGGGCTGATCGCGCTAATTTCTGGCAGTCCGTTACTGGTAGTCTAGATTTTCTCGGTGAAGATTTGTCCCTAGCTGCGGTTCGTGAGGTATTCGAGGAGACTGGTATTGACGCCAAACTCTTACCTGCAGAAGCCTTGCAAGACATGCATCACCAGATCGAATACGAGATTTATCCAGCTTGGCAGCATCGTTACGCGCCTGGAATAGTAAAAAATACTGAGCATTGGTTTTCTCTAAAGGTGCCGAGCAAGACTGAGATTATCCTTGCTCCGAGAGAGCATATTGCCTATCAATGGCTGCCTTATCGCGCAGCGGCAGAAAAGTGTTTTTCACCTAGTAATAGTCAAGCAATACTCCAATTGTTTTCTGCGCATTAGTGAAGAAGTCACTAAGATAGAAATATGAGACATTCATCTGGGCGGCATCATGCCGACACTGAGGTAAAAACTTTTCAACGTGGCGATTGGCGGGTTATTCGTGACCTATTGCCATACTTACTGGAATATAAGTTTAGAGTGGGCATCGCTCTTAGTTGTTTGGTGCTGGCTAAGGTGACCAATCTTGGCATCCCTATTTTAATGAAGCGTCTCATTGATGCGCTTAATATTAAGGCAACTTCCCCAGAAATATTATTAGTAGTGCCGGTTGGTTTATTACTGGCTTATGGGGCATTGCGTATTTCTGCTTCACTCTTTACTGAGTTGCGTGAAGCTCTTTTTGCCCGTGTGACCCAAAATGCTGTGCGTAAGGTTGCGCTTCAGGTATTTGAGCATCTCCACTCTTTGGCTTTGAGTTTTCATTTGGCGCGTCAGACTGGTGGCGTTAGTAGGGATATCGAGCGCGGCACGCGTGGTATCCAGTCTTTGATTTCTTATTCTTTGTATAGCATTCTGCCGACATTCATTGAATTCTGCTTGGTGTTGGGTTACTTCGCCTATTCGTACGATATTTGGTTTGCTGCGATTACTCTAGCTGCCTTGATTTTGTATATCGCATTCACAATTGTGGTGACAGAGTGGCGCACTCATTTCCGTCGCACCATGAATGATATGGATTCGAGAGCCAATCAAAAAGCGATTGATTCTTTACTAAATTTTGAAACTGTAAAGTATTTTAGTAACGAAGCTTTCGAGGCCGGCCGTTATGATGAGAATTTATTGCGCTATCAAGTCGCTGCTGTGAAGTCACAGAAGTCTTTAGCGGTTTTAAATCTTGGCCAGCAGACAATCATCGCCATTGGCCTAGTCTTGATTTTATGGCGCGCCACCCTAGGAGTTATTAATGGCAGCATGACTTTAGGTGATTTTGTTCTAGTCAACACATTAATGATTCAACTCTATATTCCCCTGAATTTCTTGGGAGTAATTTATCGAGAGATTAAACAGGCCCTTACCGATATGGACCGAATGTTTTCTTTGCTCAATACAGAAAAAGAGATCGCTGATGCTCCTCATGCGCCCCCTTTAAAAATCAATCAATATTCACACGGCCCAGACGTTCACTTCGAGCATGTTTCTTTTCATTACGATGCAAAGCGTGAGATTTTGCGGGATGTGAGTTTTCATATTCCTGCTGGCACTATTACTGCAGTTGTGGGGCAAAGTGGTGCCGGTAAAAGTACTCTGGCAAGGCTGCTATTTCGCTTCTACGATGTTCAGTCCGGCAAGATATTAATTGATGGGCAGAATATTTTGGACGTGCAACAAGCTAGTCTCAGAAAGGCGATTGGCATTGTTCCGCAAGACACAGTCCTCTTTAATGACACCATTGGCTATAACATTGCCTATGGCAATCCAAAGGCTTCAATTGAAGAAGTGCAAGAGGCTGCTAGGGCTGCTCAAATTGATGGTTTTATTAAACATTTGCCCGATGGCTACGATACTCAGGTTGGTGAGCGTGGCCTTAAATTATCTGGCGGCGAAAAGCAGCGGGTGGCTATTGCACGCACTTTGCTGAAGAAGCCGGTGATGTTAATTTTTGATGAGGCAACTTCTGCTTTGGATTCCAAGACTGAGCGCGCTTTTCAGGAGGAGCTGCTGAGCCTAGCTAAAAATCGAACTACCCTGATCATTGCTCATCGACTCTCAACCATTGTTCATGCTGACCAAGTTTTAGTAATGGATCATGGCCAAATAGTTGAACGCGGCACCCACATTGAGCTGCTTGCTAAAAATGGTCGCTATGCCGAGATGTGGCATATGCAAGAGCGTGCGGCGCTTGATTAGAATAGCGGTATGACCAAGCAAGAGACGATTTTGAAAAAAGCCTTTGCCGCTGCAGTGGCGGTGGCAGACCCGCAAATCATCATTCCAAAATATTTAGCCAAGATCTTCCCGGCTGGGCAAGAACCCAAGGGGAAATGTTTGGTGGTTGGCGCGGGTAAGGCAAGTGCCTCTATGGCTAGTGCTTTAGAGTGCTATGCCCAACTTAACTGGCCAGATGCAAAGCTCGAAGGCACAGTCCTGACTCGCTATGGACATAGCTCACCAACAAAGCACCTTCAGATCATCGAAGCTGGTCACCCTGTGCCTGATCAAGCAGGTATGGACGGTGCAAAAGCTATTTTTGATGCAGTGAATCACTTAGATGCCGGTGATGTATTGATTGCTTTAGTTTCTGGCGGGGGCTCTAGTCTGTTGACCTTGCCGCAGAGTGGTATCAGCATAGAAGATATGCGCAAAACTACAGAGTCCTTGTTGCGCAGCGGTGCCCCTATCGAAGAGATGAACATCGTGCGCAAACATTTGTCTGCGATTCTTGGTGGAAATTTAGCTAGACTAGCAATTGCTAGAGGTGCTCGCGTAGAGGCCTTGTTGATTTCTGATGTGACAGGCGACTCCCCGGCAGACATTGCGAGCGGTCCATGTGCACCTGATTACTCTACGTATTTGGACGCCCTCAACATACTAGCGAAATATCATCTAGATAAAACAGCTATTCCATGCTCGGTCTTAGATCATTTAAATAAAGGGTCTGCAGGTGAAATTCCTGAGACTTTAAAAGAGGGTGATTTACAAGGCGCTCAGGTTCGTAATCATGTGATTGCTACTGCCTATAAAAGTCTTGAGGCCGCCGCCGAGTATGTTGCTACACAAGGCTACGAACCTATTATCCTTGGTGACACTATTACTGGCGAGGCTCAAGAAGTTGGCATCGAGCAGGCTGTGATTGCACGCCAGCATCTTGGCAAGTCAGTGGCATTGATATCTGGTGGGGAGTGCACGGTCACCTTACCTGTCGGCACAAAAGGGCGCGGCGGGCGTTGTAGTGAGTTTTTACTTTCCCTGTTTTTTGCGACCGAAGGTATACCTTGTTTAGCCGCCTTAGCCGCAGATACCGACGGCATAGATGGCAGCGAGAAGAATGCGGGTGCTTGGTTTACGCCCGAAGTTCGACAGATTGCCAACCAAGGTTTATCGCCGGGAGAATATTTAGCGGCACATGATTGTTATGGATTTTTTGCACAATTAGATGCTTTAGTGGAAACTGGCCCTACACTGACTAATGTGAATGATTTCCGCATCATCCTGATTGATACTGAATAACTATGGCAACAAACCCAACTCAAATTGAACTGATCCAGCCAGATGACTGGCATTTGCATATTCGTGATGGCGAAGTGATGAAAGATGTGTTGGCGGATACGGCGCGTCAGTTTGCACGGGCCATCATCATGCCGAACTTGAAGCCACCCGTTACAACAGTAGATTTAGCAAATGCTTATCGCGCTCGCATTGAGGGGCAATTAAAATTGTTGGGCGTTGATACTTTTACACCCCTAATGACGCTTTATCTCACCGACAATACGTCTGCAGATGAAGTGCGCAAAGCTAAGGCGGAAGGGATTGCAGGATTCAAACTTTATCCTGCAGGGGCCACAACGAATAGTGATGCTGGTGTCAGTGACTTGAAACATTGCCATGCTGCTTTAGAGGCAATGCAAGCAGTAGGTCTGCCGCTACTGGTCCACGGTGAGGTAACGAGCTCTGAAATCGATATCTTTGATCGTGAGGCTGTATTCATTGATCAAGTTTTAGAACCCCTGCGCAAGAACTTTCCTGAACTCAAGCTTGTATTCGAGCACATCACCACTTTGCAGGCCGTGCATTATGTGCGAGACGCTGCCACTGCTGGAAAAAATACGATTGGCGCAACCATCACGCCCCAGCACTTGTTAATGAATCGTAATGCTATCTTTGCCGGCGGCATTCGTCCGCATAATTATTGCTTGCCAGTTTTAAAGCGTGAAGAGCACCGAGTTGCGTTGCTGGAAGCGGCTACGAGTGGTAATCCACGTTTCTTCCTAGGGACAGATAGCGCGCCACATGCCAAGGGCGCTAAAGAGGCTGCTTGTGGTTGTGCGGGTTGTTATAGCGCATTTAATGCCTTGGGTTTATATGCTGAGGCATTTGAGAGTGTTGGTAAGTTAGATAAGTTAGAAGGCTTTGCGAGCTTCTTTGGGCCTGATTTTTATTCTTTGCCGCGTAATACTAAAAAAGTGACCTTAGTGAAGCGGGCTCAAAATATTCCAAATGAATTGCCTTTGGGTGATGCCACAATTGTGCCGCTACGTGCGGGCGAAACCATCGCCTGGTCGCTGTTTTAAGTCCCTCCCTACTAGTTTTACAAGCCAATTTGCTCTGACTGCGTTAGACTGCATGCGCAGAGTCAATTGGGCAATCGCCGCCTCTTTATTGAGGGGGAGGAAAGTCCGGACTCCATAGGGAATGGTGATGGCTAACGGCCATCCACGGTGACGTGAGGAATAGGGCCACAGAGACGAGCGTATTAAGTTACGGTGAAACGCGGTAACCTCCACCTGGAGCAATCCCAAGTAAGCAGGCGATGAGGCTTCCCGCTGAGTCTGCGGGTAGGGAGCTTGAGCCGTCAGGTAACTGCCGGCCTAGAGGAATGATTGCCCCTAGATTGAAAAGTCTAGGCGACAGAATCCGGCTTATCGATTGACTCTGCACTTATTCTGAAATGACTTCTATGCTGTAGGTCAGTTCAGCTGTCTTGGCAAGCATGGTTGTTGCTGAGCAGTATTTCTCGTGAGACAGTTTGACTGCACGATCTACTTTGACCTGATCTAAGTCTTTCCCTTTGACTGCAAAGTGCAAATTAATCTTTGTAAATACTTTGGGATCTTCAGTGGCTCGCTCCGCCTGAAGTGTGACATTGCAGGCGCTGACTGCTTGCCTAGCTTTTTGTAGGATTAAAACCACATCAAATGCAGAGCAGCCTCCAGCCCCAGCTAAAAGAAGTTCCATTGGTCTTGGCGCTAGGTTCTTGCCACCCGCTTCTGGTGCGCCATCCATATTGACAAGGTGACCACTACCAGTTTCTGCCGAAAAAGCCATTCCGCCACCGCCTAACCAAGAAACTTTGCATTCCATATTAGTAATCCCTTACTTCATAAATTAATCAATGTTTTCAATAGTTTACCAATTTTATAGGTGATCAAGTTGCTGCAAGGCAACATTAAATTATTGATTTCAGTCAATTTTCTTGCATTGCATCATATTTCTTGTGTAGAATGACCATATTGGTAGTCAGTCTTATATAAGACTGCGACTTACCTCCCAGTGTCTCCTCCACCCAAACATAGGTGGATTCCAACCCAGGACTCGTTCCTGGGTTTTTTTTAGGTTACAATTCAAGGCTTTACTGAATTACCGATTAGTCAGCGGTAATTGTCTTACTAGTTAAATTGCAGAATCTGCGAGCTTGCAAATATAAGCAGGGCCAAGGTGGATGTGGTTTGAATAGAGTATTTTTTGACTATAACAATTTGAGAAATCATGAAAACTTTTTCTGCAAAATCCCATGAGGTAGTGCATGAATGGTTCGTGATTGACGCTACGGACAAAGTCCTCGGTCGTGTCGCCAGTGAAGTGGCACACCGTCTACGCGGCAAGCACAAACCCGAATACACACCACACGTTGATACTGGCGACTTCATTGTTGTCATCAATTCTTCTAAGCTGCGTGTTACAGGCACTAAAGGCTTGAACAAAATTTATTACCGTCACAGCGGATACCCAGGCGGTATTAGCTCGACCAACTTCGACAAGATGCAGGACCGATTCCCAGGCCGCGCTTTGGAGAAGGCTGTGAAGGGTATGTTGCCAAAAGGCCCACTAGGCTACGCCATGATCAAGAAATTGAAAGTCTACGGCGACGCCAATCATCCGCATGCGGCTCAACAGCCAAAAGCGTTAGAGATTTAAGGAAACCAAATGGCTATTAATTACGGAAATTGGAATTACGGTACGGGTCGCCGCAAGAGTTCTGTTGCGCGCGTATTCATTAAATCTGGCAAAGGCGAAATCACTGTTAACGGTAAGCCTATCGACACCTATTTTGCTCGTGAAACATCGCGCATGATTGCTCGTCAGCCTTTGGCTCTCACAGCCCACCTAACGACCTTTGATATCAAAGTAAACGTTTCTGGTGGCGGTGAAACTGGCCAAGCTGGTGCGGTTCGTCATGGTGTTACTCGTGCATTGATTGATTACGACAATGCTTTGAAACCAACCCTGTCTAAAGCGGGTCTGGTTACTCGCGATGCTCGTGAAGTTGAGCGTAAGAAGGTTGGTCTGCACGGCGCGCGTCGTCGTAAGCAGTTCAGCAAGCGCTAATTTCTTTCAGTCGCTAAAGTTTAACGAAAGGGTCGCGCAAGCGGCCCTTTTTGTTTCTACAATTGAGAAATTCAGAAATACAATTCATAAGTCAGTATTTTGGAGAATGACATGATTAAGGTTGGCATCGTTGGCGGCACTGGTTATACCGGAGTGGAGCTGTTGCGTTTATTGGCGCAACACCCAGAGGTGAAGCTCTGCGCAATTACTTCTCGCACTGAAGCTGGCATGCCAGTGGCTGAAATGTTCCCATCTTTACGTGGTCGTATTGATCTGAAATTTACTACGCCAGACGAAGCTAAATTGAATGAGTGCGATGTGGTGTTCTTTGCAACACCACATGGCGTCGCTATGGCTCAAGCTAAAGGGCTTTTGACTGCAGGTGTAAAGATTCTAGATTTGGCTGCGGACTTCCGTTTAAAAGATCTTAAAGAATTTACTCAATGGTATGGCATGGAGCACGCTTGCCCAGATATTTTGGCTGAAGCTGTTTACGGTTTACCAGAAATAAATCGCGAGGCAATTAAACAGGCGCGAGTTGTTGGCTTGGCTGGTTGTTATCCAACCTCGGTGCAATTAGGTCTTGCACCCCTGCTGTCGTCTAAGTCGACTGGTGGCAAGCAACTGATCGACGGCACCCATATTATTTCTGATTCAAAGTCCGGTACTTCTGGTGCTGGACGTAAGGCAGAGATCGGCACCTTGCATTCTGAATCTAGCGATAACTTTAAGGCCTATGGTGTTAAAGGTCATCGCCATTTGCCAGAAATCGTCCAGGGTTTAAAAGCGATTGCAGGCCATGATCAGATTGGATTGACCTTTGTTCCGCATCTTACGCCAATGGTAAGGGGTATTCATTCAACTCTGTATGTGCGCTTAACTGAGGCGGGCAAGGATGTTGATTATCAAAAGCTTTATGAGAGCTACTATAAAGATGAGCCCTTTGTCGATGTGATGCCGGCGGGCAGTCACCCAGAAACCCGCTCTGTGCGTGGAAGTAATGGCTTAAGAATAGCCATTCATCGGCCCGGTAATGGCGATACTTTAGTGATTTTGGTGGTTGAGGACAATTTAGTGAAGGGCGCTTCTGGCCAAGGTGTGCAGTGCATGAACCTAATGTTTGGCCTTCCTGAGACCACCGGCCTTACCCAAATTGCCGTATCGCCTTAATAACTGTGGGGGTATGGTTTTAGCCCCTTCAGCAAATTAGGTATTAAAAGCCTAAAATAAACAAATCGCCTTTTGATTTAGGAGTAAACCATGACACAAGTAGCCACACAGCCCGTAGAAGATCTTGCAGAGCCACCAGTTCCATTGGTATTTACTGATAGTGCCGCCGCAAAGGTTGCTGATCTGATCGCTGAAGAAGGTAATTCAGAACTCAAGTTACGCGTATTTGTTCAGGGGGGTGGTTGCTCAGGCTTTCAGTACGGCTTCACATTTGATGATGCCGTGAATGAAGATGACACCTTGTTTGAAAAGAATGGCGTTACTTTGTTGGTGGATTCAATGAGCTTCCAATATTTAGTGGGCGCTGAAATTGATTACAAAGAAGATATCAATGGCTCACAGTTCGTCATTAAGAATCCAAATGCGCAAACTACTTGTGGCTGCGGATCCTCTTTCTCCGCTTAATTAAAAAGAGAATTTAAGCAGGATAGCAAGCGCCTAGAATTCTAGGACCTTTCGCACCCGTAACGGCTGGCAGATTTGCCGGCCGTTTTTCTTTGTGAGCCCAAGCCAGCCATGCAAAGGCTAGTCCTTCAACCAGTTGTGGATCAATACCGACGCTCTCACTAGTAGCAACTTCTAAGGGTTGTTTAAATATATTTTTCGCTTTTACCTTTAGTAAATTCATCAAGGCAGTATTTCTAGCGCCACCACCACAGACAATCAGCTTCTGGGTTTGCGGGGCGTGTGATATCAGAGCATCTAAACAAGAGTGGGCGGTGAGATGTAACAAGGTTGCTTGCACGTCTTCAGAGTTAATATTTTCAGCAGCAATTTTCTCGCGCAACCAATCCAGATGAAAGTCATCGCGACCGGTACTTTTTGGAGGTGCTTTTGCAAAAAATGGCTCAGACAATAATTTGGCAAGTAATGCTTCATTAACTTTGCCTTGTAATGCCCAAGCACCACTTTCATCAAAGTCATTTCCTTGTTGATCGGAAATCCATGCATCCATCAATATATTGCCAGGACCGCAATCAAAACCACTTACCTCGCCACCTTTTGGTAGCAGCGTAAGGTTGGCAATGCCGCCAATATTTAGGATCGCTGCATTTTCATGAGAGGAAAATTGTTGCGCATGAAAGGCGGGAACTAAGGGTGCGCCATGCCCACCAGCGGCGAGGTCGCGGCTTCTAAAGTCGGCAATAACGTCCATGCCTGTCTTTTCGGCTAAGAGAGCAGGATTGAGTGTTTGGTGGGTATAGGCTAAACCGTGGCCAAGGTCGGGTTGGTGGCGGATTGTTTGGCCGTGAGCGCCAATCGCAACAATATCGGCAGGTAGTAATTTCGCCTTCTCGAGCAATTGTTTGACTGCGTCTGCATAAGCTAGGGCAAGTGCATTGGCAGCCTGCTTCTCGCGATGGAGTTCATTTAGTCCGGGGCTTTGGAGCTCAAATAGGGCTTTGCGTAAGTCAGGTGAAAAAGGCTTGCTGACTGATGCTTGGGCGCTAGCCTCGCCATTGGAGCTAATCCTGGCTAAAACGGCATCAATCCCATCTAGGCTGGTGCCAGACATCAGGCCAATGTAGAGGGAATGGGGTTTGTTCATGCGGTTCTGGGCTTTGCTCTCAGGAATGCGACAATTATGCTTTAGCAATTTAAATACTCAATAACTGTATCAGCATGACGGCTAAATTAGAGCAAAAATACCCCTTAACTCCAGAAGTTTTCGCGGCCCTCGAAGTTACTAAGCGTGGCTGCGATGAGCTATTGGTAGAGGCTGACTGGGTTCAGAAGCTGGCGCGCAGCCAAGCTACAAAGACACCTTTACGGATCAAGTTAGGCTTAGACCCTACAGCGCCGGATATTCATCTAGGACATACCGTAGTGCTGAATAAATTACGGCAGCTACAAGATTTGGGGCATACCGTCATTTTCTTGATCGGTGACTTCACTAGCATGATTGGCGACCCATCAGGTCGCAATGCCACTCGTCCCCCGTTGACTGCAGAAGAAATCGCTGTCAATGCAGAAACTTACTATCGTCAAGCTAGCATGGTGCTAGACCCCTCTAAAACCGAAGTGCGTTACAACAGCGAGTGGTGTGATCCGCTAGGTGCGCGCGGCATGATTCAGTTGGCTGCAAAACATACTGTTGCTCGTATGTTAGAGCGTGATGACTTTACAAAGCGCTATCGGAGTGGCGTGCCGATTTCGATTCATGAGTTTTTATATCCCTTGATGCAGGGGTATGACTCAGTTGCTCTGAAGAGTGATTTAGAGCTTGGCGGTACTGATCAAAAATTCAATCTCTTGGTTGGGCGTGAGCTTCAGCGTGAGTATGGCCAAGAGCCTCAATGTATTCTGACAATGCCACTTTTGGTTGGCTTAGATGGCGTTGAGAAGATGAGTAAGTCCAAAGGAAATTACATTGGCATTAGTGAGTCTGCTGGCGATATGTTTGGCAAACTCTTGAGCATCTCAGATGATTTGATGTGGGATTATTTCACCTTGCTTTCCTTTAGACCAATGTCAGAAATTGATTTAATGAAGCAAGAGGTTGCTGCTGGCCGCAATCCGAAAGATTGCAAAGTGTTGCTTGCTCAAGAAATTGTTGCACGCTTTCACTCCCAAGCTGCTGCAGAAAAAGCTTTAGAAGACTTTAATCATCGCGCTAAAGGTGGTGTGCCCGACGATATTCCTGCGCTCAACCTATCTGGAGCCCCAATGGGCATTGCAAACTTCATTAAAGCTGCTGGTCTTGCACCATCAACATCAGAAGCCAATCGCAATATTGAGCAAAATGGTGTGAAGATTAATGGCGTCACAATTTCAGATAAGCAACTCAAAGTTGAAACTGGAACCTATGTAGTGCAAGTGGGCAAGCGCAAGTTCGCCAAAGTTACTCTGACTTAGTCACGCTTGATTGCCTTTTAGCTTGGAGTGCTCCTGCAACAAGGGGCTTTTCAGAATACATCTGTTAACAACACCAATAGATGTATTCTATATATATCCTATGAAAGAAACGGGATTACTTAGCTCAAAAAGGCATTAATGAAACGCGTTGACGATTTTCGATTGAAGTTCGGTAAAAAAGAGCTGGTACCCATCATGGTGGGTGGCATGGGTGTTGATATATCAACTGCGGAGTTGGCTTTAGAGGCGGCAAGATTAGGAGGCGTAGGACATATTTCTGATGCCATGGTTCCCGATGTGTCGGATAAGCGCTTTGACACCACATACGTCAAAGATAAAACCAAGTTTTATAAATACAATATTTTAAATTCTGATAAATCCATTATTCAGTTCGATCTTGGGCTGTTGGCGGAAGCAACGAAAAGACACGTTGGCGCAACCATGGAAGCAAAGCGTGGCGATGGACTGATTTTCGTGAACTGCATGGAAAAGCTGACGATGAATGGCCCTCGTGAAACTTTGCGGATGCGTATGGCTTCAGCGCTTGATGCTGGTATCGATGGCATTACCTTAAGCGCAGGTTTGCATTTAGGTTCTTTTGCCCTAATAGAAGATCACCCCAGATTTCGGGATGCAAAGTTAGGCATCATCGTTTCTTCGGTGCGCGCTTTGCAAATTTTCTTACGCAAAAATGCCAGACTCAACCGCTTCCCTGATTATATTGTGATCGAAGGCCCCTTAGCTGGAGGCCACCTTGGTTTTGGAGATGATTGGGCGCAATACGACTTAGCAACGATTGTTGCTGAAGTAGTTGCCTACCTCAAGGCTGAGCAATTAGATATTCCCATTATCGCTGCCGGCGGCATTTTTACTGGCAGTGATGCAGTTTCCTTCTTGGAGAAGGGTTCTGCAGCAGTGCAAGTGGCTACGCGGTTCACGGTATCTGAAGAATGCGGCTTGCCATATAAAGTGAAGCAGGAATACTTTAAAGCAAGTGAGCAAGACATTGAAGTCAATAATATTTCGCCAACCGGCTACCCAATGCGTATGTTGAAAAGTTCGCCTGCAATTGGTTCTGGTATACGACCAGGCTGTGAGTCTTATGGATATTTGCTGGATGGATCTGGTAACTGCGCCTACATTACCGCCTTCAATCGGGAGCTTGAAATTCATCCGGATGGTAAGAATATTTCTGTTAAAGATAAGACCTGCTTATGTACCCACATGAGTAATTTCAATTGCTGGACTTGCGGTCACTATACATACCGACTTAAGGACACAAGTCATCGATTGGATGATGGTAATTATCAAATATTGAGTGCGGAACACATCTTTAAAGATTATCAGTACAGCATTGACCATAAGCTAGCATTGCCAGAGGCACTGATCACCTAGACGTATTAACTCAGTAGATCTGGGTTGTTTGATCCGCTGGGTGGCGTTAAGCCAAAGTGTTCATAAGCCTGACGTGTTGCCACTCGCCCGCGCGAGGTGCGCTGCAGGTAGCCTTGCTGAATCAGATAAGGTTCTAAGACATCCTCAATGGTGTCACGTTCTTCACCAATCGCAGCCGCCAAGTTATCAATGCCGACTGGGCCGCCATCAAACTTATGTAATATTGCTTCAAGCAGTTTTCGATCCATCACATCAAAACCACTTGGATCAACATCGAGCATCTTTAATGCTGCATCAGCCATGGCCTTAGTAATGGTCCCATTGCCTTTGACTTCTGCGTAGTCTCGCACGCGACGCAATAATCGATTGGCGATACGCGGAGTGCCACGAGCACGCCTAGCTATTTCGATCGAACCTTCGGGATCAATTTCCGCCTTCAGAAGATTTGCAGAGCGATTAATGATCTTGGTAAGCTCTTCAGTGGTGTAGAACTCGAGTCTTGCCACAATGCCAAAGCGATCACGTAATGGATTGGTGAGCATGCCAGCACGGGTGGTAGCACCGATCAAGGTAAATGGTTTGAGATCAATCTTGACACTACGCGCAGCAGGGCCTTCGCCAATCATGATGTCTAGGCTGTAGTCTTCAAGAGCTGGGTAGAGAATCTCTTCAACTACTGGAGATAGGCGATGAATCTCATCAATGAACAGAACGTCGTTAGTCTCAAGGTTGGTGAGCAGTGCAGCAAGGTCGCCTGGCCTATCCAATACAGGGCCACTAGTTTGGCGTAGATTGACGCCGAGTTCACGAGCGATGATGTGAGCCAAGGTGGTTTTGCCAAGCCCTGGAGGTCCGAATAACAATACGTGATCTAGTGCTTCTTGACGCGCTCTGGTAGCGCTAATAAAAATCTCTAATTGGGAGCGAGCTTTAGTTTGGCCAACATACTCATCAAGCTGCTTGGGGCGCAAGGCTCTTTCAAAAACGGCCTCTGCATTGCCTGCCGCGCCACTGACAATACGATCATTACCTTCCGGTAAATCTTCAGGAATCGAACTAAGGTCTTCTGTATGTATCGCCATACTGCAAGTGTAGTGGTGTTTGGTTTAGTGGGGTATGTCTGATTAGGACTTGGATAAATACTTTAAGCCCATCCGAATACCATCTGAAACAGTGCTATCGGGAGGAATCTGTTTGAGGGTTAATAGCGCCTCTTTTTCTGAATAGCCCAGAGCCAAGAGCGCTTGCAAGATTTCGCTGCTAGCTTCTATGATTTGGGGCTTGCCAGTAATTCCTAAATCTGGCGCAAGCTTACCTTTGAGTTCTAGACAAAGGCGTTCAGCCGTTTTCTTGCCGATGCCAGGCACTTGAGTCAGGCGTCCTGCTTCTTGTAAGGCAATCGCCTGCGCTAGTTCGTTGACGCTCATGCCTGACAGGACTGCTAATGCAGTACGTGAGCCCACTCCACTGATCTTAATGAGTTGTCTGAAGGCCTCGCGCTCAGTTTCGGTAGCAAAGCCAAAGAGTTGTTGCGCGTCCTCTCGCACTTGGAAATGGGTGAGCAGGGTAATTTTTTGATTAACTTCAGGCAGTTGATACAAGGTACTCATCGGTACATCAATCTCATAGCCAACCCCTTGGCAATCAACCAAGAGGCGGGGCGGGTGAATTGAAACGAGAGTGCCTTGAATGCGACCAATCATATGAAGATCTTAACCTGTTTAGATATTTTTATTTGCTACGTTTCTTAGTCGCAAGTGCAGCGGTAATAGCTGGCGATATTTGCGCATGATGTGCGGCGCAGATGGCAACCCCCAAGGCATCCGAGGCATCCGTTCCTGGGGCGCGATTTAATCTCAGCAAACGTTTGACCATTTCTTGAACCTGAGGCTTGGCTGCGCGACCCGTACCTACAATGGATTGCTTGACACGTAACGCGCTGTATTCAGCAACAGGGAGCTTATCGGACACCAGGGCGGCAATCACTGCGCCTCTAGCCTGACCCAGCATTAAGGTAGAGCGGGGATTGACATTGAGAAAAACCTCTTCAATGGCGGCCGCTTCTGGATGATAACTTTCCAATACTTCTTTAACGCCAGCATAGAGTGCGCCAAGGCGCTCCGGCAGGCCTTTGGCAGGATCACCACTTTCAATCGTTCCAGAGGCAACATAGGTCAGCTTTTGGCCGTCAACATCTATCACGCCAAAGCCGGTTGTCCGTAAACCTGGGTCGATTCCTATCCAGCGCATGAGCAATCTGAGTCTCTTGATCTACTTTTTGTTTAATGGCGGAAGTGACGTGTGCCAGTAAAGATCATCGCAATGCCATGCTCATTGGCTGCCGCAATGATTTCATCATCACGCATGCTGCCACCGGGCTGGATTGCGCAACTGGCGCCACCGTTTACTACAACATCAAGGCCATCACGGAATGGGAAGAAGGCATCACTTGCAACTGCAGAACCTTTCAGGCTTAAGCCAGCGTTCTCTGCTTTGATGCTGGCCATACGGGCTGAATCAACCCGACTCATTTGACCGGCACCGATTCCTAAGGTCATGCCGTTTGCGCAATACACAATCGCATTGGACTTCACAAACTTAGCAACACGCCAAGCAAACATCATGTCATTCATTTCGCTTGGGGTTGGCAATCTTTGGCTGACTACGCGCATTTCGCTTTGGAGCACATTCTTAGCATCGGGCGACTGAACCAATAAACCACCGCCTACGCGTTTGAAATCAAAAGCATTAAACGCAGTGCCTAATGGGATCTCTAGTAGACGAACATTTTGTTTGGCAGCAAAAATGGCTTTTGCCTCATCACTAAAGCTTGGGGCAATGAGCACTTCTACAAATTGTTTGGAGATGGCTTCGGCTGCTGCGCCATCACAAGGCACATTGAAGGCAATAATGCCGCCAAAGGCTGAGCTTGGGTCGGTCTTAAAGGCTTTTTGATAGGCCTCAAGAGCATTGGTAGCAACTGCTACACCACAAGGGTTAGCATGTTTGATGATTACGCAAGCTGCGGCGCCGCCAGCGTTGTCAGAAAAGCTTTTAACACATTCCCAAGCAGAGTCAGCATCAGCAATATTGTTATATGAAAGCTCTTTGCCTTGCAATTGCTTGTAATTGGCTAGTGCGCCATCAACTGTCTGAATATCTTTATAAAAAGCAGCGGATTGATGTGGGTTTTCTCCGTAGCGCATCTCTTGTACTTTCTCAAAAGCCAGATGCAATGTATCTGGATAGGCAGAGCGCTTCTTGTGGTTCAGCTCATCACTCAAAGAGGAGAGATAATTTGCAATGGCGCCGTCATACTGAGCGGTATGGGCAAATACCTTCTTGGCAAGACTAAGATTGGTTTTATAAGAAACAGTGTTTGCGTTTGCTTTCATCTCTGCCAAGACTGGTGCGTAGTCTTCAGAAGAAATCAGCACGGTTACATCTTGATGGTTCTTGGCAGCAGCACGGAGCATTGCAGGGCCACCAATATCAATGTTCTCGACAGCATCTTCGAAACAACAGCTTTCCCGAGCAACCGTTTCATTAAAGGGATAGAGGTTGATGACCAACATATCAATAGTGTCGATGCCATGCTCTTTCAGGGCGGCCATATGCTCAGGAAAATCTCTCCGAGCCAATAAACCACCATGCACCATTGGGTGCAATGTTTTTACACGTCCATCTAACATCTCTGGAAACTTTGTCAGAGTAGCAACCTCAACAACGGGCAAATGATTTTCAGCCAAGAGTTTTGCAGTACCGCCGGTAGAAATCAATTTAATGCCTTGCTCATGTAGGGCTTTAGCAAAGGGCACAATGCCATTTTTATCGGAGACGGAGAGTAGGGCTGTACGGATCATATGGACTTGATGGTTAGATGAATAAATGGGTAATGTAAATAATTGGCTTTACTTGATCAGCTGATGCTCAACAAGTTTTTTATGCAAAGTATTGCGATTGATGCCAAGGTACTGAGCAGCTAAAGATTGATTTTGTTTGGCATGCTGCATAACTAATTCAAGCATCGGTTTTTCTACAACACCTAACACCATCTGATATATGTCTGATGGGGGGGTACCCTTGAGGTCGTCAAGATAGCGCTGTAATTGCGTTTCAATGCATTCAGTAATGGGGTGTTTATTGCTCATAGGGTTATATCTAGTACTAAAAATTAAGCAGCCTCTAAAAATAGCAAGCGATCGGAATGCGATTTCATTTCATCAAAAAAATCATTAACCATTCGTAATTGGGTTTTGCAATCATCCGCAGTATTCATTCTTTGGCGGAAGGCATGTGAGTCACGCAGCCCTTTGCAATACCAGCCAATATGTTTGCGCGCTGTACGCAGGCCAATATATTCGCCATAGAAGGCATAGTGATCAAGCAAGTGCTCATTCATGATCTCTTGAATTTCCGCAATCTCGGGGGTCGGTAACTTAGAGCCAGTTTCTAAATAATGATTGATTTCCCGAAAGATCCAGGGGCGACCTTGAGCGGCGCGGCCAATCATGATGGCATCAGCCCCCGTCGTTTGTAAAACAAGCTCCGCTTTCTCTGGAGTGGTGATATCGCCATTGGCAACTACCGGAATGAACACGCTATTTTTGACGGCAGTAATAGTTTCATACTCAGCTTCACCGTGGTACAGGTCGGCTTTAGTGCGGCCATGAACCGTCAACATGGAGATTCCCGATTGCTCAGCAAGTTTGGCTATAGCAATAGCGTTTTTATTGGCGCGATCCCAGCCTGTTCGAATTTTTAAGGTAACTGGAACCGCATCTGGCCCAACCCCTACGGCTTGCACTACTGCTTCTAAAATTTGCTGCACTAAAGGCTCGTCACGCATGAGTGCTGAACCTGCTGCAACGTTGCAGACTTTCTTGGCAGGGCAGCCCATGTTGATATCGATGATTTGTGCGCCGTGATCTACATTGACTTTTGCGGCGGCGGCCATCATGCCTGGATCGGCCCCGGCGATTTGCACGGCGATAGGGTTGAACTCACCCTGATGATTGGCTCGGCGCTGAGTCTTCTCGCTCTTCCAAAGCAACGCATTGGAGGCAATCATTTCAGAGACAGCATAGCCGGCACCCAATTTCTTACACAGTTGTCGAAATGGACGATCAGTAACGCCAGCCATAGGCGCGACAAAGAGTCGATTTGCAAGGAGGTGAGGACCAATCTTCATTTGAATCTAGGGTATTTGCGAGAAAATCTCAAGGTGGCGTGGAAAGCATGACACTTTAGCACAAATAGGGCTCAATCTGCCTATTTTTTAGGCAGATTGAGCGTGCAAAACAGGGCTTCAATGCCTAGATTAGAGGGGGCTAGCGGCGCCCAAACATCATTTGGCGTGCCAAGGCAGTTTTGATCGGAGGAAGCCACTGGAGGGCCGTTAAAGCCAGTCCACGACCAATCACAATGGGAAGTAAGTTTGAGGTGAATACTCTGGCCATAAAGTCAGTCAAGCCGATAGTGGTGGTGCGATCAGCTTGACGGCTTTGGGCATATTTTTGTAGTGCATTCTCAATATGATGGGATGTTTGCTCTTGCCTAGGGTTTGAGAAGATCTCTGCCAATGTTTCTGCCAAAAGATAGGCATCCCGTAAGCCGAGATTGAGTCCTTGGCCAGCAACAGGGTGCAAGGTTTGGGCGGCATTGCCCACCCATACTTCATTGCCCTGAGTAATTACTTTGCGATAGTTGAGCCCAAGTGGATAAAGACGACGATCTTGAATTTTTAGGAATCGACCAATGCGAGAGCCAAACTCTTTTTGTAGCGCCAATAGGAAATCAGTATCACTTAAGTTCAAGCGTTGTTGTGACGATTCAGGGGATCCGCACCAAACTAGGTTCAGGATGTTGCTGCCATAATGACTTGGCAGTACGGCAAGTGGGCCTTCTGCGGTAAAGCGCTCCCATGCTTGATGGGTTGCTGCGTTTTCTACCTCTACCAGCCCAACTAGTGCGGATTGATCGTAATCACGGCCAGATTCAACCCAATCTTGTTTTTTGAATAAACCACCTTCTGCATGAACAATACATTTAGCTTGGATGTTCAGGTGCTCAGAATCGTTATCGATATGTAGCCATGAAAAATGGGATTCGGTTTGATTCTGTCTGGTCTGAATTGCTCTTAAAGCTTTTCGTAAAGCCAAGTGAATGTCACGATAGCGAATGATGTGACCTAAGGCATCTTGACCTAACTCCTCACGCGTCATTAAAGCTCGTCCAAAGCGACCGGCTTGAGAAACGTGTACGCGATGAATATCGGCACAGTCAGTAGGCCAGGCATTAATAGTGTCGAGCAATAACTTGCTGCCATGCGACAGCGCAATACCTCTGCTATCGGCCGATACTAAGTCTGCATCATCAATGGGGTTGCGATCAACTAGTACGAGCTTAGATCCTGGATTTTTTTGTAAGCACCATGCGGCACAAGCAAGTCCCACAGGGCCACCACCCTGAATCAATATGTCGTACTCAATTGCGCTCTTCATTATTGGTTATTGATTTTTCATCAAGGCTTCAATTTCATCGGCTTTGACGGGCGCGCCACGAGAGATCAATTCACATCCAGAGTCATTGATTACCGCATCATCTTCAATCCGAATGCCGATATTCCAAAATCGTTCATCAACCTCTGCTGCTGGTCGAATGTATAGGCCTGGCTCAATTGTGATGACCATACCAGGCCTTAAAACGCGCCATGGTTTTTCATCGCTAATATTGGCATCGCTTGGTTCGCGATAGGAGCCAACGTCGTGGACATCCATCCCCAACCAATGCGAGGTACGATGCATATAAAAACGACGATAGGCAGCAGTCTCAATGGCGTTCTCTAGTGAGCCAAGTTCAGCAAGCTTGAGTAGTTTTTCATCTAACAAGCCTTGTGTGAGCACTTTGAGTGCGGCTTCATGCGGTTGCATAAAAGTATTGCCAGGTTTCGTTGCTGCAATGGCAGCTTCTTGAGCGGCTAAGGTAATGTCGTATAGAGCGCGTTGTGGTCCGCTAAATTTACCGCTGACCGGAAAGGTTCTGGTGATATCAGAGGCGTAACCATCGAGCTCGCAACCAGCATCAATGAGACAAAGCTCACTGTTTTTCAATTCAGTAGATCCGGCGCGATAGTGCAGGATGCAGGAGTTGGCGCCGCCGGCAACAATGCTGTTGTAGGCAACACTTTGTGCGCCGCTATTACGGAATTCGTGAAGTAGTTCGGCCTCGAGCTGGTATTCACGCATACCAGGCTTACAGATTTGCATTGCACGAATATGAGCTCGAGCAGAAATGGCGGCGGCACGTCGCATGATATCGATTTCATGAGCGTCTTTAAACAAGCGCATTTCATGAATCAGTACGTCAACATCATGAAATTCTGAGGGAGGATTGATGCCGGCACGCGACTGTTGACGAACTTGTTTCATCCAGTGACGCAAGCGACGATCAGTTTCTGCGCTCTCTGCCAGACGTATATAAACTGCATCTTGATCAGCTAGCAATTCGCTCAGCTTGGTATCGAGTTCGACATTACTATGAGCAGAATCTACCCCCAAGGTTTTTGGGGCAGCTTCAGGACCAAGGCGGATACCATCCCAGACCTCACGCTCTGTATCCTTGGGTCTGCAAAAGAGATGTGTTTCCTCACTGTTTTGGTCGACCTTCATCACTAGCGTAGCGCCTGGTTCTTCAAAGCCAGTCAGATAGAAAAAATCGCTATCGTGACGATAGGGGAAATCGCTATCGCGATTGCGCGGTAGTTCTGGTGCTGTTGCAACGATAGCGATACCACCGCCACTATTCATACGAATTTTTTTGGCTAACGCAGCTCTGCGTTTTTGATAAATGTTCGTGTTATTCATAAACTGCGTTGAGCTCTTGCAAACGTTGAGGTGTACCTACATCGTGCCATGGTCCGAGGTATTTTTCACCAGACACCTTATTGTCCTGCATTGCCGCACGCAGGAGTGGGGCAAGTTTGGCAGGTATATCTATCACAAGATCTTGAAATAAGTCGCAGTGGTAAATGCCTATTCCTGAAAAGGTGAGCCGTTCAGTCCCCGGGGATTCAAGATTACTTACCTGGGAATGGTTTAAATAGAAGTCTCCTGCTGGGTGTTGAGATGGGTTGGGCACCATCACCAAGTGAGCCAGCGGTGGATTTTGGGAGTCTTTTAGGGCGAAGTAGGCTTCTATGAGCTTTTTGATGGGAAAGTCTGGACAAAATACATCCCCATTAATCACTAAAAAGTAATCATCTGGATTTAGCAGGGGGAGCGCCTTGCGGATACCGCCAGCGGTTTCTAGTGCAACCCCCTCTGGTGAGTATTGAATCTCTACTCCAAACTGCGACCCATTTCCTAGGGCCTTTTCAATTTTTTGCCCTAGCCAGGCGTGGTTAATCACGATGTTTTGAATACCTGCAGCAGATAGCGCTTCTAGGTGCCACTGCAATAAAGACTTCTCTTTGATTTTGAGAAGTGGCTTAGGTAGTTCATCCGTCAAAGGCCGCATGCGTTCACCTCTGCCTGCGGCAAGAAGTAAGCCAGGAAATTGCGTTGACTTTGTCATGTTAACTTTTACGAGTGGACTCTAGGATGCGGGCTAAAGGCTTTAATTCAATATAGCGGTTCGCAGTTGCAATGGCATATTCCAGGACCAAAGGAATGTCTTTTAGGTAACCGTCTTTTCCATCTCGGTGGAATAATCTTGCAAAAATTCCAAGTACTTTGAGGTGGCGCTGCAAGCCCATCCACTCAAAATCGCGATAAAAATGGCCAAAATCAGCCGGCATTGGTAACCCAACTTTACGCCCCTCTTCCCAAAATTTAATCACCCAATCAATCACCCGTTCTTCAGGCCATGCAATGTAGGCATCGCGCCATAAAGAAGATGCATCATAGGTAATGGGCCCATAAACTGCGTCTTGAAAATCCAAAACGCCTGGATTATTTTTTTCGGTGACCATTAAATTGCGTGAATGGTAATCGCGGTGCACATAAACCTTTGCTTGCGCAAGATTGTTTTGAATAATGAGTTCAAAAGCCTGTTTGACTTGCACATCTTGTGTCTGAGTTAATTGAAGTTGTAGGTGTTTCATTAAATACCACTCTGGAAACAAATCTAGTTCGCGTTTCAATAGGGCGGTATCGTAATTTGGTAGCACATCAGGCTTGCTTGCCAGCTGCATTTTGACCATTGCTTGAGTTGCATCTCGATAGAGCTCATCTGCAGTGTTTTCATTTAGGGCAGAGAGATAGGTTTCATTGCCCAAATCATTTAGTAATAGAAAGCCCTGCGCCACATTTTTTTCGAGGATTTGGGGCACATTTAAACCGGCCTCTGTTAGCAATAAATCCACTCCAATGAAGGTGTCTATCGGTTCATGTTGAGGGGGGGCATCCATCACAATTAAAGTCCCAAAATCGGGATTTTTTGACTCAAGTCGAAAATACCGTCGAAAGCTAGCATCAGCCGAAGCGGGGGCTAATGTGTTGAGATCTAATTGCCAGCTAGGTTTGAGGCCTTCTAGCCAGTTACTGAGGGTATTTAAGCGAGCGTCGGTCATGGTCGATTCGTATAATAGTGCGAGTCAGGATCTATGAGTCATTATCGCCGTCGTGCCGGCCTTTGCGCCCCTCTTTTTTTAGCCCTAGCCCCCCGCTTAGTATTGGGGTTGGTATTGCTGCAATTTGCGCTTCCAGGCGCTGCTCAGGCGCCTGCGCCACTGCCCACTACTGCCCAGTCATTAAGCAATTCTGCAAATACAATTTTGATACCGGATCGTGGTGCCGTTACAGTTCTAAAACTAGATGACCAACTGCGAGTTGGCCAACCACTTGCTGATGGTAAAGCACTCACGTTTACATCTAGTGATGCGATTGATGGAGTGGTTGAGAGAGACATGCACCTGAAGGGTCGAGCGCAAATTCGTCGCAATGGTGCAGTCATTAAAGCTGATGAGATTAAATATAACCCTGATACTGATGTTGCAGATTTAAGCGGTAATGCAGAGTTGATAAAAGGTAATACTTCTTTTAAAGGACCCAAGGCTAGTTTTAAAGTTGATGCGCGCGAAGGTCAAATGGAGTCTCCAATTTATGAGCTTCGTGATAATCGTGCAAATGGCACTGCAAAGAAACTAACGATTGAAACTTCGGATATTTTTGTATTTGATCAGGCAACCTACACCACGTGCACCCCAGAAAATTTGGATTGGTATTTCACAGCAAGCAAAATCGAGATTGATAACGAGCAAAAAGAAATGGTTGGCACTAATGGTGTGATGCGTTTCTTCGATGTGCCTATTGCATATGTCCCTTATTTCAGCGTCCCAACATCAAGCCAGCGGCGCTCTGGAATACTTGCACCAGTTACTGGGTATAACTCCAATAATGGTTGGGATACTACTCTGCCTTATTACGTGAACGTTGCCCCAAATCGAGATCTGTTGTTATTGCCTCGTTATATGAATCAACGCGGCACCCAGTTAGGCGCTCAATATCGTTTCTTGGATAGCCAATATGCCGGCACCATAGTTGGGGAATACTTGCCTTACGATAAAAAAACGGGCACCGATCGCTGGAAATATGATTGGCAACAGAGGCAGAACTTTAGTGGGGATTTGGCGCCTGGTGGATTGCCTGCTCCTGGCTCCTGGAATGGCTATGCCAGCATCGCCCGCGTCTCTGACAATATGTACCCCACGGATTTTTCTCAAAGTATTGCCGGCGCTATTACTAACCAATTCCGTCAAGAGGTAGGAACAAGCAAGCAATTGACTGATAGCTTGAGTAATTGGAATACATCTGCGCGTGTATTGACTTTTCAGACTTTGCAGCCTGACCCAACATCAACAGTTCAGTCGCCTTACAACATCCTACCGAATTTGACGGTTGCCTATAACAATCAAATTACACCAACAGTTTCCGATACGACTGGTAAATATTTAGAATTGCCGACAGGCCCCAAAACTACCTTCTCTACGGATTACACGAGGTTTGCCTATAACGTTAACGGCAATCCTCTGGCGGCTCCTCCTGGTAATTTGTATAGTCAGGCTGATCGAACGGTAGTTAAAGGAGCCCTGGCTTTACCCCAGGTAACCCCCGGGTATTACTTGACTCCTAAAGTGAGTTTTCAGGCAAATAACTATGCTGCGACATCCTTAACGCCGGGCGCACCCAATGCCCAAGGCTTTGTGATTCCTACATTTAGTTTAGATTCGGGTTTGGCATTTGAAAGAGATGCGGCAGAGTTAAAGGGTTTCTTTGGGCGCGATATGTTGCTGACGATGGAGCCCCGCGCTTTTTATGTATATACGCCATTTCAGAGCCAGGCACAAACACCCTTATTTGACACTGCTGATGGTGGTTTTGGTGTGACTCAAATTTTTAGTGAAAATAATTTCATCGGCAATGACCGTGTTGCCGATAATAACAAGCTAACGGGTGGTATTACGAGTCGCATGCTAGAGGCTAGTTCTGGTGCTGAGCGCGCTTCAGTTACGCTCGCACAAAGGCAAGATTTCACAGGCCAGCGGGTGGGTCTCAATGGAACGATTGCTAACCCAACAACCTATTCAGATACCTTGGGTTCTGGCTCTATTCGCTTGCTCGGAAACTTTAGTGCCGATGCCTTTGGGCAGTACAACACGCAATTAAATCGTTTTGTACAAACTACGGTAGGCGGTAGTTGGCGCCCAACCCCAGGCCGAAGTTTAAATTTTGGCTATCGTAATGTGTGGAGTCCACCAACGCAAGCATTTGGACCAACTCCAGCCACCCTGTCTGCAACGACTACTGATCAATACAATGTTTCTGGTCAATGGCCTCTTACCCGTGAACTATCGGTCTTGGGGCGTTGGGGTTATGACGCTTTAACAACGAAAACCCTCAATACATTGGCAGCATTGGAGTGGGCACGTGATTGCTGGACTTTGCGTGCAGCCTATTCCCAGATGCTCAATACTTCTCAGATCACAACCACCCAAATCCTCTTCCAGATAGAGTTTAGGGGCTTTGGTAGCGCTGGTAGCAATCCAGTTGATATCATGAAGTTAAATGTTCCTGGATATATGCCTACTTCTAAGCCTATACCGCCTTCAACATACGAGAACTATCAATGACATATTGTCTTAGTGGCTTTAAACGGATTTTTATACAAGCTTTGTTGGCAAGCCTGGCCTTGCTTTCCAGTTTGGTTGCAGCTCAAGATACTGCACGCCCAAGTGCTGATAGCAAGATTCGTAATATTGATGGTGTGGCGGCAGTCGTGAACACGGGGTACGTCACTCGTAAAGAAATCGATGATCGCATTGCCGCATTACAGAAGCAGGGCACAAAACTACCGGATGCTGATGTTCTACGTAAGACGATCATGGAGCGTCTGATCATTGAAAAAATTCAATTATTAGAGGCCGCCCAAGAAGGCATTGTTGTCAGCAATTCAGAGTTGAACAAGATTATTGGCGACATAGCGGCAAAAAACAAATTATCTCTTCCGGAGTTTAAGCAAAAAGTAATTTCTTCGGGAGGTACATTCGAGCGATATCAGCAAATGTTACGTGATGACATTGTTATTAGTCGCTTTAGAGAGCGTGAGGTTGAGGCTAAGATCAAAGTTTCTGATGCCGAGATTGATAACTACATTGTGGATCGTATGCGGGCCGTCAATGGCGCAGGAGCTTCTCGCTCTACTCCTGCTGCGCCAGGCTCTCCTGAGGAAATTGATGTTGCCCAAATTTTTATCCCAGTGAATGCTGGTGCCGGTGTGGGCGCTCAAGCAGAGGCGAAGAAAAAAGCAGAAACACTGTTGCGCGATGCCCGTGGTGATGTGGATTTCTTGCAGCTTGGTGCAATAGCTGCAAAAGAGAACCCACAAATCAAGTTTCAGGAATTGGGCTACCGTACTCCGGATCGCCTGCCTCAGTTGTTTTACGAGGCAATTAGGAATACGGGTGGAGGTCAGGTAGCAAATGCCGTGGTGAAGAGCCCGGCGGGCTATCATGTACTTAAAGTGTTGGATCGTCGTGCTTTAGTTGCTGGTGCTCCGCAACAGGCTGCGCCACAAGATGCAACTCCTAGCGCCCCACAAAATATTCCTATTACTCAAACTATGTCACGCCACATTTTGTTGCGCAACCGCGCTGGTTTAACTGATCAGGATGCCGAGCGACGTCTGGCAGGATATCGTGACCAGGTTCGTGCTAAAACTGCTGACTTTGCTGATTTAGCCAAGAAATATTCCGAGGACGGTTCTGCTGCGAATGGTGGTAATTTGGGTTGGATGAGCCCCGGGGATTTGGTTCCAGAATTTGAGCAGGCGATGAATCGTTTGCAAATTGGTGAGGTGAGTAATCCCGTTAAAACAGAGTTTGGTTGGCATTTAATCCAAGTGCTGGAGCGCCGTGAGGCTCAGTTAACCGTAGAGAAGCAGCGAGATTTTGCACGCGCCGCAATCCGAGATAAGAAGTTTGAGCAGGCCTACCAAGACTGGATTCGTCAGTTACGCGATACCGCAACAGTGAAGATTATTAACTCAGAAGATGCTGCAAGCGTACCCCGTTAATCTAGTCGTTACCTCGGGCGAACCAGCGGGAATTGGTCCAGAGCTTAGTCTTGCAGCAACTCTTTCTTTTTTAAAAGAACAAGCAAACGTGTGCGTTACGCTGCTAGGGGATGGCTCTCTATTGCAGGTTCCGAAGGGTGTTGATGCTGATGTGTTGGCTCGCCTGAGGATTGAATCGATTGAGTTAGGAGCGTCTGTCACGCCCGGACAACTGAATTCTGCCAATGCCCCATATGTTCTCAGCCTCTTGGATGCGGCGGTCGAGGGATGTTTGGCTGGACGCTTTGATGCCATGATCACCGCACCCCTGCAAAAAAGTATTATTAATATTGCAGGTATGCCCTTTACTGGGCATACAGAGTACTTGGCGAAGGCTTGCAAGATTGATCATGTTGTCATGATGTTGTGTGCACTTTTACCTGCAGGATTCCTGGGGCTTAAAAATCCAAGGGAATTGCGGGTTGCTTTAGTGACCACTCACCTTCCATTGAAGGATGTGCCGGGAGCGCTGACCCAAAAACATATTCTGGAAACCATTCAGGTCGTTCATCGTGACCTCCAGAAAAAATTTGGCATTACTAAGCCGGTCATCAGAGTTGCAGGGCTGAATCCACACGCTGGTGAATCGGGCTATATGGGGCGCGAGGAGATTGACATCATTTCTCCTGCAATTGCATTGGCCAAGTTAGAGGGTATTGAAGTGACTGGGCCTTATCCCGGCGATACGATGTTTTCTGCGCAGAGTTTGGATCATGTGGATGCTTATATTGCGATGTATCACGACCAAGGTTTGGCTCCTTTTAAATTCGTCACATTTGGCGGCGGTGTCAATGTAACTTTGGGGCTACCTATTATTCGTAGCTCTGTTGATCATGGCACAGCCCTTGATATTGCTGGACAAGGTATTGCGGACCCCAGTAGCATGCTCGAAGCGCTGCGTTTGGCTTATCGATTAGCGGTCAATGAGAAGGCAAGTAACTCTTAATGCATCGCGCGCGTAAACGTTTTGGGCAAAATTTTTTGCAAGATAGTGGCATTATTTATTCTATCGTTGCCTTGATTAATCCCAGTGCTGATGCGCATGTGATTGAGATTGGCCCTGGACTTGGCGCCCTCACAAAACCTTTATTGAGTAATCTTGACCAGCTAGATCTTTTGGAAATTGACCGAGATTTAGTGGCTTATTGGAAGCAACAGAATTTGAAAGGCTTGTCGATTATTGAGGGAGATGCTCTTCAGTTTGATTTTGTCGCATGGGCTAAGAGTCACCCCAAAAATGGTGGTTTATGTAAGGTAGTCGGTAATTTACCCTACAACATTTCTTCACCCCTATTGTTTCATTTGGTATCCGCTGCAACGGTAGTGGACGAACAAGTATTCATGTTGCAGGCTGAAGTGGTAGAGCGCATGGTTGCTCCGGCGGGCAGTTCTGACTTTAGTCGGCTATCAGTTATGTTGCAGGCTCGTTACCATATGGAGCAGGTACTTGAAGTTCCGCCCGAAGCATTCGATCCTCAACCTAAGGTGAATTCAGCAGTAGTGCGAATGATTCCTAGAGTGGATTTCGACTTAAATGATGCCCAGTGGACTTCACTAGAGAAGGTGGTGGCAGCAGCCTTCTCTCAAAGAAGAAAAATGCTCCGCACTAATCTACAAAATTTTGCTGACAAATTATCTTTAACAGAGCTTGAGCTTAAGTCTCGCGCTCAAGACATTTCAGTTGATCGTTATATCGAGTGGGCTAAGACCTTAGTTCAATAAGGCCTTATTTCAGCATTGCTTTAGGTCTTGTAGGCCTCTGGATCAATCACACGCATTTCTGCTTCAATCCACTTTTCAACTTCTTGATGGAGTTGGCCGCCCGTTTTACCGGCAGAGGCAATTGCAGGGCCAATCGAAAAAATGACAGTGCCCGGTTGCTTTAGAAAGCTATTTTTAGGCCAGCAACGCCCTGCGTTGTGAGCAATTGGAATCACTATTGCCTCGGTAGCGCTTGCGAGTCTAGCCCCGCCTTTGCTGTAAGGTTTGTAAGATCCAGTTGGCATTCTGGTGCCCTCTGGAAACAACATAATCCACTTGCCTTCAGCGAGACGCTTACGACCTTGACTTGCTACTGAGAGGGCAGCCGTTTCTTTGCTGGCCCGATTGATATGAATCATTTTCAGCAATGCTAATGCCCACCCAAAAAATGGAATCCACAAAAGCTCACGTTTAAAGACAAAACAGAGTTGCTTTGGAAGGAGTGCAATGTACGCAATCGTCTCATAAGCGGACTGATGCTTACTCAGCACTACAACGGGTTGATCGAGTACGGCATACATATTTTCCATTCCGCGGATCTCATAATGAATTCCGCAGAGGGGCTGTAATAACCAAATTACGACCTTATTCCATAGGCCAATAAAGCGATAGCGATTTTCAGGATTTAGGAATGGAAAAGCTAGCAGACAAAGAATCGACCAAATCGGTGTAAAGATCAGCAAAAATAGAGTGAAAAGGGTTGAGCGCAAAAAGATCATTATCTAAATTTTCTCTTCTAAAAGGCTGGTGGCAAATGCAAGTAAGTCTTCATGAATTTCAGTGCCATCTGGGAGTCCTCCCTTGGCTAAAGTTTTCTTACCCTTGCCAGTCATGACTAAGTGTGGTGAAGCGCCAAGAGCGATGCCAGCTTGTAAATCTCTCAAGGAGTCTCCTACGATTGGAACCCCCTCAAGTGGGCTCTTGCTATTATTTTTCTTGTAGCGAAGGGCAATCTCTTTCATGAGGCCGGGCAATGGTTTTCGGCAATCGCAAGCATTAGCATCTACGTGAGGGCAGAAGAAGATGCTATCAATACGACCGCCAAGGGGCTTTAGTAATCCATCCATTTTGCTATGCATGGCATGCAAATCGTTGATACTAAAATAACCTCTTGCCAGACCTGATTGATTGCTTGCAATGGCTATCTGATAGCCAGCCTGATTCAGTAGGGCAATGGCTTCAAGGCTACCCGGAATTGGCACCCACTCATCACTCGACTTCACATAGTCGTCTCTGTCTTCATTGATCACGCCGTCGCGATCGAGAATGATTAATTTAGAAGAGCTGGTGCTCATGCCAATTTGCCGAGATCGGCAATGAGATTCATTTTCTGGTGGAGTTGTTGCAGGAGAGCTAGACGGTTATCCCGTAACTCAGGGTTTGGATCCATCACCATTACATCTGCAAAGAATTGATCAATGGGCTGACTCAAGGCCACGAGAGTCTTCAAGAGCTCAACAAAGTGACCTTGTTCGTATGCTGCATTGAGTGTTGGGGTAACACTTTCCAAGGCCTGGAATAAGGCAGACTCTGCAGGAGCTTGTAATAATTTACTAGAGCAAGCCGCTGGAATTGCCGTGGTGGTTTTCTTGAGAATGTTGCTGATCCGTTTGTTGGCGGCTGCAAGTTGGGTGGCCTGCTCAAGGGCATTAAATTCGCGTAAGGCAGTCAAGCGGCCAATCAGATCATTTAACTGTGCTGGTGATTGGCTAAGTACAGCATCAATTTCAGCGCTAGTAAATGGCTTGCCAGATACGGATTGGTCTCGCAAATAGGCACGCAGACGATCGATGATGAAGGCATAAATATCATCAGCCTTAGCCTTTTCAGCAACATCTTTTTGAGTAAATTGGGCGCGAGCTAATTTAATAAGCTCGGGCAGGCTTAAGGGAAGATTTTTTTCTAAGAGAAGACGGCAGATGCCTAAAGCATGACGACGTAATGCATAGGGGTCTTTGTCGCCAGTCGGAGCAAGACCAACCCCCCAAATCCCCACCAGAGTTTCTAATTTGTCAGCAATTGCTAGGATGGTACCGGTTTGCGTTTCCGGTAAGGTGTCGCCGGCAAACCGAGGCATGTAATGCTCACTACAGGCTGAAGCAACTTCAGAATTTTCGCCGTCATGTATTGCATAGTAGCGACCCATAATGCCTTGCAACTCTGGAAACTCACCAACCATATCAGTGAGCAGATCCGTCTTGGCAATCTCTGCGGCACGTCCTGCAAACTCGATATTTGCTTCAATACCTTTGTTTTTTAATGCTTTTGCGATGCCGGTGGCAATTGCAGCTACGCGCTGAGTGCGCTCAAGCTGATTACCGAGTTGGTTGTGATACACAACCTTGCCAAGGTCTGCCACGCGCGATCCTAGAGGGCGTTTTTGATCCTGCTGGAAAAAGAACCGCGCATCGGAGAGGCGGGGACGCACAACGCGCTCATTGCCAGAGATGATGGCGTCAGGTTTATTGGTTTGAATATTAGAAACAATCAAAAAGCGGTTGCGCAACTTACCCTGCTGATCGGTCAATGCAAAATATTTTTGGTTGGTTTGCATTGTCAAAATTAAGCACTCTTGCGGTACATCCAGAAACTCTTGGTCAAAGTGACATTCATAAATAGCTGGCCACTCAACAAGAGCTGTGACTTCATCTAGTAGGCTATCTGGCATTAGCACGGAATCAGCGCCAGCTGCCTTCAATAGGGCAACTTTGATATATTCACGGCGCTTGCTAAAGCTAGGCATGACTTTGGCTTCGCTTTGTAGTATTTTTTCGTACTGATCAGCTGATGTAATTGAAATTTGCCCGGATGATAAAAAACGGTGACCATCAGTTAGGTTTCCAGCCTGAATACCTAGCGCACTAATAGCCAAAGGCGCATTGCCATGAAGTGCAATGATTTTGTGAGCAGGACGTGCAAATTCAACATCGGCTAATTGCCCATTCTTCTGCATGACTTGGTAATGCATCATTTTGGCAATGGGCAGCTTACTTAATGTGCCTTCGAGCGCAAGTTGCGCTGTTTGTTCAAGAGCTGCACCTTTAGCAATTACATTTAAATACAAAGCCTCGTTTTTTCCTTCGCCAGATTTTTCTAGAGCGCTGATATCAAGATCTGCGTAGCCAAGAGCACCCAGTTTTTTGAGCAAAGGCGCAGTAGCTTGACCTTGGGCATCAAAAGCGATGCTCGTAGGTAATAATTTTTCCCGCACTGGATAGTCGGGAGCTTGATCCATTACCTCTGTCACATGAACTGCTAGACGACGCGGGGTTGCATAGCCAGTTACCTTAGAGTTTGCGGTCAATAAGCCCGCAGCCTCTAAAGCATTGAAGATCCCGTCGCTAAATCCATCCCCAAGACGACGTAATGACTTCGGTGGAAGCTCTTCGGTGAGTAGTTCAATCAACAAGTCAGCTGATTGAGAAGGCATATTCGATGTGCTCATAAATGGATTGGAGTACTTATGCTTTAGCTTGACGCTGGCACATTGGGAACCCAAGCTTTTCTCGGGACTCAAAGTAGGCCTGTGCGACAGCGCGAGAAAGATTGCGGATGCGGCCAATATAAGCAGCGCGCTCAGTGACTGAGATGGCACCGCGAGCATCTAGCAGATTGAAGGTGTGCGCAGCTTTCAAAACCATTTCATAGGCCGGTAAGGCAAGCGGTACTTCCATTAAGCGTTTTGCTTCGCTCTCGTAGTTTGCAAAATTAGCAAAGAGTAAGTCGGTATTGGAGTATTCAAAGTTATAGCAAGACTGCTCCACTTCATTTTGGTGATAAACATCACCATACGAAATGCCATCGGCCCACACTAGGTCATACACATTGGAGCAATTTTGAATATACATTGCAAGTCGCTCAATGCCGTAGGTGATTTCGCCCAATACGGGTTTGCAATCTAGCCCGCCAACTTGTTGGAAGTAGGTGAACTGAGTGACCTCCATGCCGTTGAGCCATACTTCCCAGCCAAGACCCCACGCACCCAGAGTTGGGTTTTCCCAGTCGTCCTCTACGAAGCGCACATCGTTTTCTTTAAGATCTAAACCGAGGGCTGCAAGTGAGCCTAGATATAACTCGAGAATATTTTCCGGGGCAGGTTTTAAGACAACTTGATATTGATAGTAGTGCTGAAGGCGGTTTGGGTTTTCTCCATAGCGACCATCTTTAGGTCTGCGTGAGGGTTGAACGTACGCTGCTTTCCAGGGCTCTGGACCAATGGCGCGCAAAAAAGTAGCTGTATGAGATGTACCAGCACCGACCTCAAGGTCGATAGGTTGCAATAGGGCGCAACCTTGTTGGTCCCAGTAATCTTGAAGTTTGAGAATGATTTGCTGAAAAGTAAGCATGATTAACCTAGCTAAGCCGTTGATTTTACATGGCTAAGCCAGCCAACTACTAAAACTGTTTTTGGCGGATCAAGCTTAGCAGTAGTAGGAGGCAGGAAATACTCAAAATTGGAGCGTTTCCCCAAATAACATAAGGCGTTTTTCCTGAATATGCTTGTACCGTGGCTTGCAAGGTTCCTTGAGTAAATTCTGGTAAACGAGAAATTACTTTGCCATCCGGCCCTAATACAGCAGTAATTCCAGTGTTGGTTGCACGTAGAGCTGGTAGGCCAGTTTCTAAAGAGCGCAATTGCGAGAGCCTTAACTGTTGAGCGGGAGCCTGAGAAGCCCCAAACCAGGCTAAATTGGTGATGTTGATCATCAGGTTTGCTGAGTTATCGCTATCGCGAAGTCGTGCAGCTATCTCACTCCCAAATACGTCCTCATAACAAATAGTGATTGCCGCATAAATGGGGTCTTGTTCAGCCCTCTTTATTTTAAAAAAAGATTGATCTGTTGCGCCGCGAGAAAAATCGCTTAAGGGGACACTAAAAGCTTTAACGAACCAATGGAAGCCTGGGGGAATAAATTCACCAAAAGGGACTAAGTGAGATTTGTCGTAGCGATAGACGGGCACGCCTGGACTGATACCTATTGCCCTGTTCGAAAACTCTCTGTTATCCGAAGGATTTTGATGTCGGCCAATAACGCCAAATAATAAGGCGCTTTGACTCTGATTTGAAAAAGCTTGCAGACTATCTAAAAGGCCGGCTGGTAAGCTGGTTTCGGGCCAAGGAAATGCAGTCTCAGGGCTGATAATCAGATCTGCATGCGAGGACTTCATAGCTTGGTCATAAAACTGTATTTGCTTAGATATGCCTTCAGGATTAAAGATTAAGCTTTGAGCAAAATTTCCTTGAATCAGTTCTACGCTAAGTGGCTCACCTGCGGGTTTTGTAAAGTGCCACAACGAGAGCGCTGGCATAAGAAGCAATGTGCAGGCAAGTGATATCCCATTGATCTTTGGGTTTTTTCGGAGGGTATACAGTTGCCACGAGCTCCAGACAGCTAAAAAAGTACAGGCCAATCCTCCTAGGTAAGGTGCGATTGCCCCAAATGGACCATTGACTTGTGATTCAGCCAGTCCCATCCAAGGGAATCCGGTGAATAGCCAACCCCTTAACCACTCAATCAGCACCCAGTTAGCTGCAAGTAGTAGACCTGATATAGGACTATGTTTAAAGAATCGCATTGACAGACTTGCCAAAGAAAAAAATAAAGCCATACCGCCGGCTAGTAAAAACACTGCTGCTGTTGATAGCATCCAGTGCATACCGCCAATGACATGAAGGCTGATATAAATCCACCATAGGCCAAGTACAAAGTAGCCAAACCCGAAAGACATTCCGGCTACAAAATAATTCTTGAGGGGTTGCTGATTTAATTTATGGAGCTGCCACCAAATCAAACTCAGTAGCGGGACTTGAATCCAGCCACCAAAAGGAAGCTCGGTTGCCGCAGCTAATATTGCGCCTAGGATGAAAAGCGCAAGTAGCTTTGGATAAATACCACCCTTCTGCAATTGCCAATCTATCAAAGCTTGTCTCAATCAGTTTTTTTAGAGGTTTGACGTGCTAAGAGAATATGAATCTGCCTGGGGTCGGCGCGCTGCACTTCGAATTCAATGTCATTAATTTCAATGACTTCACCGATCTTGGGAACTCTGCCTAAGTGTTGAATTACGAGGCCCGCCACAGTTTCGATATTCTCATCAGAAAAATGCGTTCCTAGAACTTCATTTAATTGGTCAAGCTCAGTAATGCCTTTAACCCGGATATCTCCATTATCGAGAGAGATAATGTTATCGGCCTCTTCATCAATATCATGCTCATCTTCAATATCGCCCACAATTTGTTCGAGAACGTCTTCAATAGTGATGATGCCAGCAACGCCACTATATTCATCAACGACAATGGCTAGATGATTGCGGTTATCTTTGAAATCACGCAACAAAATACTTAAGCGCTTAGATTCTGGAATGAATACTGCCGGACGTAACCAGTCGCGCACCTGAAAATCAGCCTCCGCAGAGTGACGGAGTAAATCTTTCGCTAGTAATATGCCTATCACATTGTCTTTGCTGCCTTCATAAACAGGAAAGCGTGAGTGCGCTGCGACGATCACACATTTAATAATTTCAGGAAGTGATAGGTTTATATCAATCCAATCGATTTGCGCGCGCGGCACTAGGATGTCTCGGGCGCACAGTTGCCCCACCTGAAATACTCCCTCAATCATTGAGAGTGCATCAGCATCTATAAGTCCTTCACTTTGAGCTTCTCGGAGCGTATCAATGAGCTCCTGTCGGCGTTCAGCAGGGCTGACGGGTTGCGAGGTCAGAAAGTCAGTGAGTCGTTCTAGTAAAGATTTATTGGGGTCGGGCATATTGAAAGAATAGCGTAGAAATAAGTAATTTCAGTGATTGATCAAGAAATGGGTTTCATTGTGGGATATAGGGGTTAGTGAAGCCCAGCTCTTTTAATATTTTTATTTCAAGACTTTCCATTTTCTTTGCATCTCTATCCGCCCCATGATCATAGCCCTGAGCATGCAAGCAGCCGTGAACAACCAAATGAGCTAAATGAGCTTGCGCTGTTTTGCTCTGTTCACGTGCCTCTCTCTGTATTACGGGCAAGCAAAAAATAATATCTGCTGTAAGAGACTGTTTAGTGAGCGCATAAGGAAAGGTCAGGACATTGGTGGGCTTATCTTTATTTCGGAAGGCAAGATTCAACTTTTTACCTTCTGCCTGATTGACAAAACGCAGAGTCAGTAAACCGCCCTGTTCGATTGTTGTTTTAACCCAGCGCTTGATAAGAGCGCTTGCAGCTATACCATCCAGCGATTTTTCTAGCGCTGGACTTGCGCACTGAATTTCGATTATGAGTTTTTGCATTGACTTAAATTACGCTAGCATGCGAATGCAGGAGTTCCCCGCGAAGGGTGTAATTGAGAACTTCAGTAATTTTTATGTCTACCATCTTGCCAATCCACTCATCTATATTTTGGTCTGGTGTAGGAATGTGGATGACGCGATTATTCGCCGAACGTCCCTGAAGATTGACACCGTCTTTAGCTAGGCCCTCAATTAATACTTTTTCAATATTGCCAAGCATGTTCTGACTAATTACAGTTGCCTGAGATTCAACTAATGCCAACAAGGTTTGTAAGCGCTTTAGTTTCACTTCATACGGTGTGTCGTCGCTTAAATTTGCGGCTGGAGTTCCCGGTCTTGGGCTAAAGATAAAGCAAAAGCTATTATCAAATTGCAACTCTTTAACCATCTTTAATAGCTTCTCAAAATCAGCATCAGTCTCACCTGGGAAGCCAACAATAAAGTCGCTTGAAAGAGTGAGGTCTGGGCGTACTTGGCGCATCTTCCGAATAATGCTTTTATATTCCAGCGATGTGTAGCCACGCTTCATGGCCGAGAGCACCGAGTCAGAAGCATGCTGAACTGGTAGATGTAGGTGACTGACTAATTTCGGAACTTTTGCATACACATCAATCAAGCGTTGTGTAAATTCCTTAGGGTGACTGGTAGTAAAGCGTATGCGCTCGACCCCTGGTATTTCTGCAATATATTCAATTAAGAGTGCAAAGTCAGCGATATCTTCGCTCTTACCCATCTTGCCTAAATAGGCATTGACGTTTTGCCCTAGCAAAACAATCTCTTTGACGCCTTGCGCTGCCAAGCCAGCCACTTCAGTAAGGACATCATCAAAGGGGCGTGAAACTTCTTCGCCACGGGTATAGGGCACTACGCAATAACTACAGTATTTGGAGCAGCCCTCCATGATGGAGACGTAGGCAGAGCCACGCGTTTGACGAGAGATAGGGAGGTGGTCAAATTTTTCAATTTCTGGAAAAGAAATATCCACCTGAGAAACCCCAGTCTCACGACGTTTAGTCAGCAAATCGGAAAGGCGATGCAAGGTTTGCGGACCAAACACGACATCTACATAGGGTGCACGACTGATAATTTGCTGACCTTCTTGACTGGCAACACACCCACCAACCCCAATTAATAAATCAGGCCTGCGTTTTTTGATTTCGCGTAAACGACCAAGATCAGAAAAGACTTTGTCTTCTGCTTTTTCTCGAATAGAGCAGGTATTGAGTAGAACAACATCTGCATCTTCTGGAGAGTCTGTGATTTCCATGCCTTCGTTGGCATGGAGAATGTCTGCCATCTTGCCCGAGTCATACTCGTTCATTTGACAGCCAAAGGTTTTGATATAGAGCTTTTTCATATGCCGTTCTCAGGTTTATAACTGGGGGCGAAGCTCAGATTTTACGGCATCCTTCTCTTGCCCCGCCTACATTAGGCGATAAACCAGAATTGTCACTAAGGTAGGCGGTAATGCGGCTAATAACAAATAGCCAGCTGAGACTGCAGCATTAGGGAAATGAGTCCGCAAAATGGCGATTCCGGCAGGATTAGGAGCATTTGCAATCACGGTAAGACCGCCTCCAGCTACAGCACCGCCGACTAAAGCGAGTTTAAATTCTGGTGAGGTGCCGCTGACCAGTGAGCCAAGGTAGGTAAGCGCCGCATTATCGGTAATGGCTGTGAGAGCAAGGCTGCCGTAAAACACGGCAGTTGGGCTCATATTTTCTAGTATGGGCTGAAGCCACCAACCCTGTAATCCTCCGAGTACAACTAAACCGGCCAAGAAAAATCCAACCAGCAAGGCTTCGCGCAAAATGAGCGGGCTTTGGTGTTTAGGGTATGCAGTGGTGTAGCCAATGAAGAAGAGCAGAAGCCACATAAAAATAACAGGATCATGCGCAAAGCCAACAATGCCTGCTAAGAACAGAAGATGAATGAAAGTGGTAGTGACTGGCATCTTGCTTTGAGCAGTTTTGCTTTCGGGCTCAACGAGCTGCCGATGAAATATTACTGTGGCCAACATCGCATTAATAAAAATCGCAATGCAAGATTCAAGACCAAAGTTGGCAAACATGAATCCACTACTCCAACCCCAGGTGGACGCAACCATGAGTACGGGCGGTGCAGCAAAATTAGTGAGCGTCCCACCTATAGAAATGTTGACGAATAAAACGCCCAATGTCCCATAGAGTAGTGCGTTAGAGCACTTATGGCGATAGACTAAATCACGCAATAAAAAAGCAGCCAGAGTCATTGCTGCTGGTTCGGTGATCAGTGATCCAAGCAAGGGAGTAATGCTGAGAATTAAAAAATACAAGGTGGGCGCTTGTTTGCTTCGTAAGACAGTCTGCGCCATCTTGCTTAGGCCATGCAGAATTTGACCCGCAATGGCAAGAATGGGTTTGCTGCCAGCGACCACCATGATCGCAAAGACGAATAGGGGTTCAGTGAAATTACGATGATTGGCATAATCTTTGGCCACAGCCAAATCATTTGCAAGCCACATGAAGATGATCAGTATTGCCGCCCAAAATCCAAAGACGATTTCTACCTCGCCCAATAGATGCCAAAGACCAGAATGCTTAGGCGATTTTTTTGCAAGGCTCTCAAAATAAGATGTACAAAAAGTATGCAGCACAGCAATTGCAAAAATAATACTTGCGCCAAGTTCAGTAGGGGTAAAGTTCATACTGGAATAGTATCAGTTGATTGCTAAACGCAAAGCCTTGGCATTTTGGGAGATTTTGATGAAATTAAAGATTGGTTATCAGGATTTAATTGCGCAAGCGATGCAACAGGTTGAAATGGTTTCCCTGAGTCAGGCGAAAACATTTCTAGAGGATCCCAATACTCTGTTTGTCGATATTCGCGATATTCGTGAGCTTGAACGCGAAGGTATGATCCCAAATGCTATGCATGCTCCTCGTGGTATGTTGGAATTTTGGGTTGATCCAGACAGTCCTTACTTCAAACCGGTTTTTGGAGAGGGTAGGCGACTACTTTTATATTGCGCCTCTGCTTGGCGCTCTGCTTTGGCCACAGAAACCTTGCAAAAAATGGGCGTACCTGGAGTCTGCCATCTAGAAGGGGGATTTGCTGCTTGGAAAGAGGCGGAATTGCCTACAGTCACTAAGCCACATAAGGCTTAAGCTGCTTAAATTTTAAGCAGCCCCCGCTCTTGAAATTGGGTGGCTTGGCCCCATGTAATAGGGGTCGATAATACTTATTTAGAAGGTAGAGGATCTCCGCATGACCATGGCTAGCAAAGAAACCTTAGGCTTTCAGGCCGAAGTAAAACAACTCTTACAACTCATGATTCATTCCCTGTACTCCAACAAGGAAATCTTTTTGCGTGAGCTGATTTCAAATGCGTCCGATGCATCTGACAAGCTGCGTTTTGAGGGTATCGCCAATCCCAATTGGTATGAAGACGACCCCGATCTCAAAATCACCGTGAGCTTTGATAAGGCAGCCAGAACCGTGACAATTTCAGACAATGGCATCGGCATGAGTCGCGATGAGGTTATTGCCAATCTGGGAACTATTGCTCGCTCCGGTACAAAAGAATTTTTTACTAAGTTATCCGGTGACCAACAAAAAGACGCAGCTCTGATTGGACAATTTGGCGTTGGCTTTTATTCGGCATTTATTGTTGCTGATCGAATTACTGTTGAAACTCGTCGTGCTGGCTTGCCAGCTCAAGACGGTGTCCGCTGGGAGTCTGACGGTTCAGGCGAATTTACGGTTGAGTCAATTGACCGTCCACGGCGCGGAACTTCGATTACCATGCATTTGCGTGAAGGTGAAGATGATTTCTTGTCTAGCTATAAGCTGAAATCCATCATCCGAAAATACTCTGATCATATTTCTTTGCCCATTCAGATGAATAAAGAAGAGTGGGACGAGGAAAAGAAAGAGCAGCTTATTAAAGAGGAGCTTGAAAGTATTAACCAGTCAAGTGCCCTGTGGGCGCGCGCTAAATCTGAGATTACTGAAGAGCAGTACGACGAGTTTTATAAACACCTTTCGCATGATTTTGAAAATCCCCTGTGTTACTCCTTAAATCGTGTTGAGGGGCGTAGTGAATTTACCCAACTCCTTTATGTGCCGGCGCGTGCACCTTTTGATTTGTGGGATCGCAATAAGCGTGGCGGAATTAAGTTGTATGTGAAGCGTGTGTTCATTATGGAAGACGCGGAGCAATTAATGCCCACATATCTTCGATTTGTGACTGGCGTTATTGATTCTGTTGATTTGCCTTTAAATGTTTCGCGTGAAATATTGCAGGAATCTCGTGATGTCAAAGTGATACGCGAAAGTGCCACTAAGCGTGTTTTGAGCATGCTTGAAGAATTGGCTAATAGCGAAGATGAGGCCAAGAAAGAGAAGTACCGTATCTTCTGGGGGCAATTTGGACAAGTGCTCAAAGAAGGCATTGGTGAAGATCACGCTAATCAAGAGCGCATCCTTAAATTATTACGTTTTGCAAGTACGTATACAGATTTGGCAGATCAAACAGTATCGTTGGCTGAGTATGTATCACGCATGAAAGAAGGCCAGGACAAGATTTATTACGTCACTGGCGAAACCTTTACTGCAGCCAAGAACAGCCCCCACCTAGAGATCTTCCGTAAAAAAGGTGTCGAGGTGTTATTACTTTCTGATCGTGTTGATGAGTGGATGCTTTCTTTCTTCACAGAATTTGAGGGCAAGCAATTAACCTCAGTTGCCAAAGGCGGTCTTGATCTTGGTGCCTTGGAAGACGAGAAAGAAAAGAAAGAGCACGAGGAAACTGAGAAAAGTTTTAAGGACTTATTGGATAAGATGAAAGCAGTTCTGCTCGATAAGGCGAAGGATGTACGTATTACATTTCGCTTGACCGACTCCCCAGCCTGTTTGGTGGCGGATGAGAACGAACTTTCAGGTAATTTATTGCGCATGCTCAAGGCCGCTGGTCAGCAAGCGCCAGATACCAAACCGATTCTGGAGATCAATCCTGAGCACCCCTTACTTTTGAAGCTGAAGTACGATGACAAGCGGTTTGATGAGTGGACGAATGTCCTCTTTGATCAAGCACTATTGGCTGAAGGTGGACAGCTTAATGACCCCGCTGGGTTTGTTAAGCGCATTAACCAGTTGTTACTTAACCAGTAAAGGTCAATATGAGAAAAGTTCAGTCCCAGTTTGGCGTGGGCCCCTTGCAGCAAAAATTAGAAGTAGGAGGCATACATTTTTTGGCAGACGCTGAGCTTGCTCGTGGTGGCGCTGGAACTGGTCCATCTCCGCATGAGTATCTTGCTGCAGCCTTGGCAAGTTGCACCAGTATGACTCTCAAAATGTACGCAGAACGTAAATCTTGGAAATTAGAAAACGTATTAGTGACTGTGGATATCGAACGAGTGAATGATGTTGAGATATTGATTCGTGATGTTCAGTTGATAGGGGCATTGGATGCGGATCAAAAAGAGCGTCTACTGGATATTGCAAGTAAGTGCCCTATTCACAAAGCATTAACCGGTGAGATTGAAATAAAAACCCAGCTTGTAAATTAATACAAACTGGGTTCGCTATTGCTTTACTGCTAAATCAGAAGTGGAGAGTCCTTAGTTAGGGGCTTGATTCTTCTGATTATTTTTTCCGGCGTTGTAGCCAGAGTTGTACTCGGAGGCCTGCTCCTTTTTGTAGGCATCGTATACATAGCCAGATGCTGCACCAACTGCCGCACCGCCAACGGCACCCCAAATTGGGTTGCCATGGAAAATCGCTGTGCCTACAGCGCCAGCTGCCGCACCAATCGATGCACCAGATAAAGTGCGTTGCTCGGTATTGCTCATGTTTGAACAGCCGGCGATAGCCAAAGTTGCTGCCGTGAGAATGATAATTTTTTTCATATCAAGCGATCCTTATATATAAATAGATGTTTTGTGAGCTTATTTTCTGGCACAAGGGAAGCGCATTGCCAAAAAACCCAAAACAGTTCCAGATGCCGGCTTGTCAGCGCTTTGGGGATTAGCTTGTGCGAAGTTCACAAAATCTTTAATTACGTCATCGCGCGATGGGGCGGGTTGCTTCACGCAGATAAATGGCTTGGCACGTTGCGGATGACGGGTGGCCAAATAGGTGTCATAGATAGCTGTGGAATAACCAATACAGAAACTACGTGATTCTGGACTTGCCGGAAGTTTGCACACATTAACGAGCTCTTGGGTGCTCAGCACTTGAATTTTTTCTTGAGCCTGGGCTAGGCCTAAAAATGCGCCTACGGTGATTAATGCAGCTAAAACTTTTTTCATGGGTTCTCCCTTAGGTGTATGTAAATCAATCATAAACCATAAATATCATGATTTTTTGCACTAAATGAGTGCAAATTGCACCGAAATAGCATTTATTTTTCCCCATAATGATGCAAAAAAGAGAAGGGGAAAATTCTGTGGAAACTTTGAAATCCGGTAGTGATGCTTTATTTATTTTGCTTGGCGCCATCATGGTTTTGGCAATGCATGCGGGCTTTGCCTTTTTAGAGCTTGGAACTGTTCGCAAAAAGAATCAAGTTAATGCCTTAGTCAAAATCCTGGTCGATTTTGCAGTCTCAACAATTGCCTACTTCTTTATTGGCTATAGCATCGCCTATGGCGTGGACTTCTTTTCTGGTGCCGAAGTGTTGGCCCAGAGAAATGGCTATGAGTTAGTAAAGTTCTTCTTCCTGCTTACTTTTGCGGCCGCTATTCCTGCAATTATTTCTGGCGGTATTGCAGAGCGAGCTAAATTTAATCCTCAGTTAATTGCTACTTTTATCTTAGTTGGATTTGTCTATCCCTTCTTCGAGGGCATTGCATGGAATCAGCATTATGGAATTCAGGCTTGGATTAAAACACTCACCGGCGAGGAGTTTCATGACTTTGCTGGCTCGGTAGTAGTTCATGCTGTTGGTGGATGGATTGCATTGCCTGCGGTCCTCCTACTCGGTGCGCGACGTGGTCGCTATAACAAAGATGGCAATATATCTGCCCACCCACCCTCAAGTATTCCATTCTTGGCTTTGGGGGCATGGATTCTCGCTGTAGGTTGGTTTGGTTTTAATGTGATGAGCGCTCAATCAATCGATAAGATAAGTGGTCTCGTTGCCCTAAATTCTTTAATGGCAATGGTTGGTGGCACGCTAGCAGCTTGGGTGGTTGGTCGAAACGATCCGGGCTTTACATACAACGGCCCTTTGGCTGGCTTAGTCGCTGTTTGCGCGGGCTCCGATTTAATGCACCCTCTTGGCGCATTGGTTGTTGGCTTAGTTGCGGGCGGACTATTTGTTTATATGTTCACCTTAGTGCAAAACCGCTGGAAGATTGATGATGTCTTAGGAGTTTGGCCATTGCATGGTTTATGTGGTCTTTGGGGTGGTTTAGCTGCTGGCATCTTCGGCACAAAAGCCTTAGGCGGTATTGGTGGCGTCTCGTTTACAGGGCAGCTCATTGGTAGTGCAATGGGAGTCGGAATCGCTTTGATCGGCGGCTTTGCGGTCTACGGAACCTTGAAGATTGTCTTGGGAATACGTATGTCTCAAGAAGAAGAGTACGAGGGCGCAGACTTAAGTACACACCGAATCTCTTCTTCGCCGGATCGCGAACCAAATTGGTAATCATCTCAAGCTGTACTGGTAACTGTTTACTGCATATAATTAGTTATGGCTATATTTGAACTTGACGGAGTTGCCCCTCAACTAGATGAGGGAGCTTGGGTTGCCGAGAGCGCAGAAGTGATCGGCAAAGTACACATGCACAAGAATGCCAGTGTCTGGCCTACTGTGGTGGTGCGAGGCGATAACGATCTTATTGAGATTGGCGAGGACAGTAATGTGCAGGATGCATCTGTTCTGCATACTGATCCTGGCTTTGAGTTAATTATCGGCAAGCGCGTTACGATTGGTCATCAAGTAATGTTGCATGGTTGTCAAATTGGCGATGGTAGTCTTATTGGTATCGGTGCCGTGGTTTTGAATGGCGCAAAAATTGGTAAGAATTGCTTAGTAGGGGCTGGTGCGCTAGTGACCGAAGGAAAAGAGTTTCCTGATGGATCGATGATTTTGGGATCGCCTGCCAAAGCCGTGAAGACTCTAGAGCCAGAGCAAATGAAAAAGATTGAAGACATTGCTGGTCGCTACGTGAAAAATGCACAACGCCATGCTAAGACCCTTAAAAGAATTGCATAAAAATTGCTCTTTGTTTTTAATGTAGTTCTACCAGTTTTTGCGCTCATTCTTGTAGGTTATCTTTGCGGTAGGTCTGGCAAGTTAGGTCAGAATGCTTCTGTCGAACTCAATCGTTTTGTAGTGTGGCTTGCGCTACCAGCCCAATTATTTAATTTCGCTGCCAATAGCACTTTGCAGTCACTCTGGCAGCCAGGGTTTATCTTGGCATTTGGTGTTGGCTGCCTAGTTGTTTTCTTTGTTACTTTTTTGATTAGCTGGTGTTGTAAACCAGATCTGGCATTGGCTAGCTTCGCAGGTTTAAGTGCCTCATATTCAAACACCGGCTATATGGGTATCCCGCTCTGTATTTTGGCTCTAGGACAAGATGGTTTTGCCCCAGCGGTAATTGCCACATTCATAGTATTTGGCATGTTTGCTTTGGCAACTGTCTTCATTGAGATTGGTACTCTCGCAGATAAAAAATCTCATGAGATTGCATGGAGTGCTATTAAGTCCCTATGCTCAAACCCTTTATTACTTGCGCCGGTTGCGGGTTTGTTATGGTCCTCAACTAACCTTCCTTTGTATGATCCCTTACAGCAATCGATTGCATTTTTAGCGGCCGCAGCTAGTCCGTGCGCCTTAGTCTCTATTGGTTTATTTCTGATTCAGAAACAAAATACAGAAACGAACTCTGCCTGGGGTTTAAGTTTTGCAAAGCTGTTTATTCAGCCGATCATTACTTGGCTAATCGCTGGACCCGTTTTAAATTTACCAACACTATGGGTGAATGCCGCTGTAATCTTAAGCGCTCTGCCAACCGGTACCGGCCCTTTTATGTTGGCGCAGTATTACAACGCTGATGGTAGAACCATTTCTCGCGTGGTGTTATTAACTACTGTGAGCTCTCTAGTAACGCTCTCTCTACTGCTTTGGTGGCATAGCGGGGTTTAGGCTGCACAAAGTGCTTTAGACTGTGCTGATATGGAAGAGATTAATTTTTGGATTGGCATTGTTGCTACGATTGCATTTGCGATTACCGGTGTACTGGCGATTGCTGATCGTGGTGTAGATATTTTTGGAGTGTTAGTGCTGGGTGTGATTACGGCGATCGGTGGCGGTACGGTACGCGACATTATTTTACAAACCCCCACCTTCTGGTCCCAGTCTCAAATTTATGTATGGCTCGCGCTAGGGGCTAGCATTTTGACTTTTATGGCGGAATCTTTTTTTACTCAGCCGCAAATTTATCGTTGGATGCTCTACATCGACGGACTCGGCGCCGCACTCTTTGGTATTGCGGGTGCGGACAAGGCTTGGAATATGGGATTTGGTCTGCCACTCGGACCTGTTATTTTGGGTATCGTGACTGCCATTGGCGGCGGATTATTGCGAGATATTTTAGCCGGCAGAAAAACACTGTTGATGTCTTATGAGTTGTATGCGATCCCAGTCACTTTGGGTTGCTGTGTATATGTGCTCATACTCAACTTTTTACCGCAACACACCATCGAAGGTTCGATGGTGTGTATCTTAGCAATTTTTGGCTTACGTGCTGCTGCTATTTACTGGGATCTACGCGTTCCCAAAATGTTCATCACTAAAACGCGCTAACAGCCCCATCACTGCGTGGATCCCAGCCCCCACGTAATGTGCCTGAGGGTTCGCGAATAATGCAACCTGCATGGCCAACGGTCTCATCAAATGCATCGAGCATTTCGATTTCGTGGCCTAAAGCATGTAATTCTTTAGCAACCCATGGACTAAAGCGAGATTCGAGTTTGAGGCTGTCGCTAGTTTGCCCCCAAGTACGACCTAGCAACCAACGGGGACGGCTAATGGCATCTTGTGGATCTAGGCCATAAGTTGCTGTGCGGGTAAATACAGCGCATTGTGTTTGGGGTTGACCATCACCACCCATCGTTCCGTACACCATTTGGCGGCCATCATTAAAGAGAGCGAGCGCTGGATTGAGGGTGTGAAATGGTTTTCGATAGGGCTCTAGATGATTAAGTGCTTTCGGGTCTAGCGAAAAGCTACAGCCACGGTTTTGCCAGTTGACGCCAGATTGAGGTAATACGATTCCAGCACCAAATTCATGATAAATACTTTGGATAAAAGAAACGGAATTTCCTTGCCCATCAATCACGCCCATCCAAATAGTGTCGGCAGGCCCTTTACCTTGGCCCCAAGGAAGCGCTTTTTCAGGATCAATATTTTTAGCAAGTTTTTTTAAAAAAGCGGGGGCTAAAAATGATTGCGCATTTTTTACCATGTATGCAGGATCAGTAACAAACTTATCGCGAACTTTGAAGGCTTGCTTGGTTGCTTCAACACAATGATGAACATATTGAGCGCTATCGACTTGGAAGCGTTTCAGATTGAGTTGGTCCAAGATGCCAATGATCATTAATGACACAACCCCTTGCGTAGGTGGCGTCATGTTGTAGACATTACCCAGGCTGTGCTTTAACTCAAGAGGATCAATCAGCTTTGCCTGATGGCGATGCAAGTCATCCAGGCGAAGAGGGCTGCCAATGTCAGTTAGCTCTTTTGCGAGCAAATTAGCTAAGTCACCACGGTAATAATCTTCCGTTCCTTTTCGGGCAATTTGCCTTAAGGTTTTCGCTAAGCGCTCTTGTTTAAAAATGCTACCAAGTGCAGGCGCTTTTCCATCAACTAAAAAGGTTTCAGAAAAGCCGGGTATGGGAGTTAATTCTTCGCACTTCTTGGCGGTGAGGCTAGATTGACTGTATGTCACAGGTACGCCAGCTTGAGCATATTGAATTGCATCAGCCAGCAAACGAGAAAGAGGCATCTTCCCTTTAAGCGCCTGTTTCGAAAGTCGATGCGCTGCACCCCAACCGGAAATAGTTCCAGCGACAGTGTTTGCTGCTACGGACCCTCGAAATGGAATTGCTTTAGTGATGCCACGTTCTGCATACCACTGCTTAGTTGCAAGCCCAGCTGCAGCGCCACATGCGTCAATGCCGCCCATAGCCTTGCCGGGAGAGTGGATGACCCAGAAGGAATCACCGCCAATAGAATTCATGTGCGGGTAGACGACTGCAATAGTCGCAGCTGCCGCCACCATTGCTTCTAAGGCATTTCCGCCTTCCCTTAAAACTGCTAGAGCAGATTCTGAAGCAAGCGAATGTGGCGCCACTGCCATCCCACGAATACCCCATTTTTGCTGCATATATTGCTCTCCGGATGATTTGTTGCTATTTGCACTAATAACATTGTAGAACTCGGGAAAACCCCGATCCCATTTGATGGGGAATTACCCTAACTAGTGGATTTCTATGAAAATTTTCACCGCATAATTGGCTCGTTGTTTATTTTCTATAAAAATAGTTAGGAGCTACTGATGTCAACATCAACTAAAGCAGCCCCAATGACCGCTGAAGAGCGCAAAGTTATTTTTGCTTCCTCTTTAGGTACGGTTTTTGAGTGGTACGACTTTTATCTTTACGGTTCATTGGCTGCAGTTATTGCCAAGCAGTTCTTCTCAGGCTTAGATGCGGGTTCCGCCTTCATTTTCGCTTTATTGGCATTTGCTGCCGGCTTTATCGTGCGCCCTTTTGGTGCCTTGGTATTTGGTCGCTTGGGCGATTTGATTGGTCGTAAGTACACCTTCTTGGTGACTATTTTAATTATGGGCGGCGCGACATTTATCGTCGGTATTTTGCCAAACTACGCCACGATTGGTGTAGCTGCTCCTGTGATCTTGATTGCATTGCGCATGCTTCAAGGTTTGGCTTTGGGTGGCGAGTATGGCGGTGCTGCAACTTATGTTGCTGAGCATGCTCCTCATGGTAAGCGTGGCGCATATACCGCCTGGATTCAGACAACGGCTACCCTTGGCTTGTTCTTATCCTTGCTCGTGATTTTGTTTACCCGTGAATTCACGGGCGCAGACTTCGAAGTTTGGGGCTGGCGGATACCTTTCATCGTGTCTATTGCATTGTTGGCAGTTTCAGTTTGGATTCGCTTGTCCATGAATGAATCTCCAGCTTTCAAGAAGATGAAAGACGAAGGTAAATTATCTAAAGCGCCTTTGACAGAGTCATTTGGTCAGTGGAAGAACTTAAAGATTGTTATCTTGGCATTGTTTGGTTTGGTTGCAGGCCAAGCGGTGGTTTGGTATACAGGCCAGTTCTATGCTTTGTTCTATCTCACCCAAGTATTAAAAGTAGATGCTAAAACTGCAAACTTATTGATTGCAGCTTCTTTAGTAGTTGGCACACCGTTCTTTGTCGTATTCGGTAGCTTGTCGGACAAGATTGGCCGCAAGGTCATCATCATGGCTGGCTTGTTGTTGGCTGTTATTACTTACATTCCAAATACACCAGTTTCAGTATTTAATGCCTTGACCCACTTTGCCAATCCAGCATTGGAAAAAGCCATGGCAAATGCACCAGCAACGATTACTGCTGATGTAAATGAATGTACGTTCCAGTTCAACCCAACAGGTACTGCTAAGTTCACAAGTTCTTGCGATATTGCAAAACAAGTGATGGCTTCGAACTCTGCCAGCTACACTACCGTTGCTGCGCCTGCTGGCACAGTCGCTGTTGTGAAGATTGGCGATCTCGAAATCCCTGGCTATACAGCTAAAGGCTTGGACCCTGCCGATGCAAAAGCAAAGGATGCTGAGTTTAAGAAAGCTATTCGTGAGGCATTGAACAAAGAAGGTTACCCAGTTAAGGCTGATCCAGCTCAGATTAACTATGTAGCTGTTTTCTTCTTACTGCTTTACCTCGTGATTTTGGTAACGATGGTGTATGGTCCGATCGCAGCTATGTTAGTTGAGATGTTCCCAACCCGTATTCGTTATACATCTATGTCCTTGCCATACCACATTGGTAATGGTTGGTTCGGCGGCTTATTGCCAACGATCTCCTTTGCCTTGGTGGCGCAGAACGGTAATATTTACTATGGTCTCTGGTACCCAATCATTATTGCTGCAATGACATTGGTTATCGGTGTGCTCTTCGTTCGCGAAACGAAAGACGTAGATATCTATGCACGTGACTAAGTTGTTTTAGTCTGCAGTAAATTGAAAACCCGATCACTTAGTGGTCGGGTTTTTTTATTCCCACAAATTTTTCTGATGACTACCGTTGAGGAGCGCTGCATTTTGGGCTGCAATAGAGATTTTTTTGGAACCATGTATATGTTTAATCTCTGCGCCAGCGGCAATGACACCTTCCTGATGAACCCTCAAATACCAACCACTGCATCCTGATTGCAGCATTGCTTTTGCAGCGCCTTTGTAACCCATGGCAGCATTAAATTTAAAGCAAGGCTCGCGTAATTTGACAACCGAAAATTCAAGTCCGCCAATGATTAATGTGTCGCCAACATAGACCTGACTTTCCAGTAAGCCCTCGATGGTGAAATTTTCACCGATAGCGCCGTATTGAAGCGCCACTGTTTTTTTGGTTTCTCGGGTCAATAACTCATTCCAAAAAGCATAGTGTTCTGCGGGATACGTATAAATAGCCTTTTCAATTCCACCATGCACTGAGCGATCTGCTTGTTCATCGTCTTTAACGCCTAGATTGGTAATCACAACGGGGCTAGGGTTACTTAGGTCACTAATTGAACGTTTGCGAATCGCTGACGTGACTGCTTTTTCATTGGATTGATGCTCGCCAAAGAGTGGGGCAACTTTGCCACAAGAGATAGATAGGAGTCGCATGAGAGTTTTTGCCTGATAAGATCACATCATAAGCTGAAGAAAGCGAAAGATGATTACATATTGCAGGGTTTTAGTGGCGGTGGTTTGTATGACATTTGGTCAGTTTGCACATGCCAAGTGGGATGAGGAGCGTGATGTCACTACCAATGGCAAAGAAGAGTTTGTCTATTACTACAAGACTAATGAGCAGGGTCAGAAGTTGGTGCTCGATAAATACATCAAGCGCTTAATCTTTATTCAGAAGGATCGCTTTCGGAAGCGCGTTATTAGTCAGATTAAGATTGATGGCTTGGAGATCGATGTGATGAGCGACCCCTTTTCGCACTACCCAGAACAAACCGCTATCACTTTTGACAATAAGGATGAAGTGCTTAAAAAGCTATTTCTGGCGAAGAAAATTGAGGTTTATCTGCATTATGGTCGCGAACCTGGGATGAGTACCTTTCAGATTAAGTAGGTCGTAGCACTCTATTTAGACAGATGCGCTCCCATCCTTTATAATTTCCAGTTCGGCGATTTAGCTCAGTTGGTTAGAGCGATGGAATCATAATCCACAGGTCCGGGGTTCGAATCCCTGAATCGCCACCAAATCAAAAGGCCATTGCCAAGCGGTAGTGGCCTTTTTCTTAGGTCTCTTGGGCGCTCAATATGGCTAAGTTTTGGAATTTCATCCTTTTTCAGCTTGGTTGGTTTGCCTGTGTATGGGGCGCAGCCAACCAAAAAGTCCTTTGGGCTGTTATCGGGACAATGGCCTACATTGTTTTTCATATTTGGCGGTCAGATACGCCAAAATTAGAGTTAGCTCTATTGGTTAAGGCTGTTATGTACGGAGTAAGTGCTGACACACTTATTATGTATTTGGATCTATTGGACTTTAGGGATAACTGGCCTGTGCCATATCTGTCACCGGTATGGATGTGGGTCCTATGGGCTTTGGTGGCTAGTACCATTAATAGTTCCTTATCTTGGCTTAGGGGTAGACCTCTTTTGGGCGCTATTTTAGGTGCTATATCCGGGCCAATGTCTTATGAGGCTGGGGTAAGGATGGGGGCAGGTACCTGGGGTCCAAGAGGGCAGGTAATGGGGATGTTGCTAATAGCCGTCATCTGGGGCATTGCAATACCACTCTTCTTTTATTGGGATCGCAAGGCTTTAGGTAAAGGCTTAATCAAAAATCCGTAATGACAACAAAAAAGGTGCTTGCAATAAGTACTGTTTTTATATACAGTGACTATTAAGTTGTTCGATAACAGAAGAAATTTCGGAAATAAGCCCAATACATAGCGAAAAGGAATTGAAAAATGGCCCTGGATGATAAGAAAAAATCAGCCTCATCAGAATTCGAGGGGATGAGTGGAGATAAGCAAAAGGCACTAACGGCAGCCTTGGCGCAAATAGAAAAGCAATTCGGCAAGGGCTCCATCATGAGATTGGGCGATGCCGAGATCAATCAGGATATTCAAGTGGTATCGAGCGGATCTCTCGGTTTGGATATAGCGCTTGGAGTTGGTGGTATAGCACGTGGCCGTGTCATTGAGATATACGGACCAGAATCTTCCGGTAAAACAACCTTAACCTTGCATGCGATTGCAGAAATGCAAAAACTGGGTGGAACTTGCGCATTTATTGATGCCGAGCATGCATTGGATGTTCAATATGCATCACGCTTGGGCGTGGACGTAAACAATCTATTGATCTCACAGCCAGATACTGGTGAGCAAGCCTTGGAAATTGCTGATGCGCTAGTGCGTTCAGGTTCGATTGATTTGATTGTCATTGACTCGGTAGCAGCCTTGGTTCCAAGGGCCGAGATTGAAGGCGATATGGGTGATTCATTACCAGGCTTACAGGCGCGCTTAATGAGTCAAGCTTTACGGAAGTTGACAGGGGCTATTAAGCGCACCAACACAACCGTAATCTTTATTAACCAGATTCGCATGAAAATTGGCGTGATGTTTGGTTCTCCAGAAACCACTACTGGTGGTAATGCGCTCAAGTTCTACGCATCTATGCGCTTGGATATACGCCGCATTGGCAGTATTAAGAAGGGTGATGAGGTTGTAGGTAATGAAACCCGAGTCAAAGTGGTGAAGAATAAAGTTTCTCCACCATTCCGCGAAGCAATTTTTGACATCATGTACGGCGCTGGTATTTCGAGAGAAGGCGAAATTATCGACATGGGCGTTGAGGCTGATCTCGTTGAGAAATCGGGATCTTGGTATAGCTATAACGGCGACCGCATCGGACAGGGTAAAGATAATGTGCGTGAGTTCTTAAAAGAAAACCCAGCAATTGCTCAAGATATTGAAGCAAAAATTCGTGCGAAGTTGGGCGTAAAAGCTGGAACTGCAGTAGTGAGTGATGTATTGAGCGCAGAAGAGGAAGTTGAATAGTTCGATGTCAGAACTAGGTGGCAAAACAAAACAAAGCCCGAGTCTAAAAGCTCGGGCTTTGCGCCTTTTATCTCTACGCGAATATAGCCGCAAAGAACTGGCAGGTAAGCTAGAGGAGTCTGCTGCGAGGTACGCCAAGCTTGTCTCAAAAGAGGGTGAGAATGAGTCAGCCCCACCTACCAAGCCTATAGTCCTGCAAATTCAAGAGGTGCTAGACGACTTCGAAGCTAGGGGTTGGCTCTCGGATGATCGCTTTGCAGAAGCTTTGGTGAGGCGTAGAAGTGAGCGGTATGGGGTACGCAAAATACAAGATGAGCTACAGAGGGCTGGGGTTGACGGATGCAAGACTGTAGAGCTTATTCAGGGATTACGTGAGACGGAGTATCAGCGCGCCAAAGAGTTATGGTTAAAAAAGTTTGGCGTGCCAGCTCAAGAGCAAAAAGAGCGGGCTCGGCAGTACCGTTTTTTAGCATCCAAGGGATTTAGTTCTGAGGTGGTCTCAAAAGTACTGGGTGGGCGTTTTGACTAGGGCAACTACGGATTAGCAAAGCGTAATTGCCGCGTTGCAGCATGCTAGACTTGCATAGTCGGTAAAACCAATCTCATTTATACAAAAAAGCTAGATTTAGCGAATAAAGGGTAAATCTGAGACATAGTCGAATCGACTTTGTTAATCCTCATCGCTTGCTAAAAAGATACCGTTTCTGGAGTAATTATGAAAATTCACGAGTACCAAGGCAAAGAACTTCTGCGCCAATTTAATGTGCCTGTTCCAAATGGCATCCCTGCATTTAGTGTTGATGAGGCAATAAAAGTTGCTGAAAAATTGGGTGGCCCAGTTTGGGTTGTCAAGGCGCAGATTCATGCAGGTGGTCGCGGCAAAGGCGGCGGCGTGAAATTAGCCAAAAGCTTGGATGAGGTCAAAAAATACGCTTCTGAAATTTTGGGCATGCAGCTCAAAACTCATCAAACAGGACCAGAGGGTCAAAAAGTAAATCGCCTCTTGATTGAAGATGGTGCAGACATTAAAAAAGAGTATTACTTCAGTATCGTTACGGATCGTGCAACACAAAAGAATGTCATCATGGCCTCTAGTGAGGGCGGTATGGACATCGAGGAAGTTGCTGAGTCGCATCCAGAAAAAATTATCAAAGTATTTGTTGATCCATTGATCGGCTTAACGGATGCTGATTGCGACATCGTGGCTAAAGGCATTGGTGTACCAGATGCATCTATTCCTATGGCGCGTGACGTGTTTAAGAATTTGTACAAAACCTATTGGGATACCGATGCTTCTCTAGTGGAGATTAACCCATTGATTCTTGAGGGTAACGGCAAGATCAAGGCTCTTGATGCAAAGTTTAATTTTGATCCAAATGCTTTGTATCGCCATCCTGAAATCGTTGCTTATCGCGATATTGATGAAGAAGACGCAGCAGAAATCGAAGCCTCTAAGTTTGATCTTGCTTATATCTCTTTAGATGGCAATATTGGTTGCTTGGTCAATGGTGCTGGTTTAGCGATGGCAACTATGGACACTATTAAGTTATTTGGCGGCGAGCCAGCGAACTTCTTAGATGTGGGCGGCGGTGCGACAGCTGAAAAAGTAACTGAAGCATTTAAGATCATGCTCAAGAACAAGAGTGTTGAGGCTATTTTGGTAAACATCTTTGGTGGCATCATGCGTTGCGATGTGATTGCTGATGGTGTGGTTACGGCATGTAAAGCAGTGAACTTAACTGTGCCTTTGGTTGTGCGTATGAAGGGTACAAACGAAGAATTAGGTAAGAAGATTCTTGCTGATTCTGGTTTGCCAATCATTAGCGCCGATTCAATGGCTGAAGCGGCTACTAAAGTAGTTGCTGCTGTTGCCAAAAACAAATAATCAAGGAATTTCGATATGTCAATTTTGATTAATAAAAGCACCAAAGTCATTACGCAAGGCATTACCGGTAAGACCGGCCAGTTTCATACTGAAAAATGTCAGGAATATGCAAACGGAAAAAACTGTTTTGTTGCAGGCGTAAATCCAAAAAAAGCTGGCGAATCTATTTTTAATATTCCAATTTATGGAACCGTTAAAGAGGCTGCTCAACAAACTGGCGCTACCACTTCAGTGATTTATGTGCCACCTCCTGGTGCAGCCGCTGCGATCTGGGAGGCTGTTGAGGCTGATCTCGACTTTGTTATTTGTATTACCGAAGGTATTCCGGTGCGCGATATGTTGGAAGTGCGCAATAAGATGAAGGCGAAAGAAGCTAAAGGCGGCAAGAAGACTTTATTGCTTGGCCCTAACTGCCCAGGCATCATCACCCCAGATGAAATCAAGATTGGCATCATGCCAGGCCATATTCATAAGAAAGGTCGCATTGGTGTTGTTAGTCGTTCTGGTACATTGACCTATGAGGCGGTAGGTCAGTTGACGGCAATCGGTTTGGGTCAATCCACTGCTGTAGGTATCGGTGGCGACCCAATTAACGGTTTAAAGCACATTGATATTATGAAGATGTTCAATGATGATCCAGAGACAGATGCAGTCATCATGATTGGTGAAATTGGTGGGCCAGACGAAGCTGAAGCAGCCCGTTGGTGCAAAGATAATATGAAAAAGCCGGTCGTAGGCTTTATTGCTGGTGTAACGGCGCCTCCTGGAAAACGTATGGGCCATGCTGGTGCATTGATTTCTGGGGGAGCTGATACTGCTGATGCCAAGCTTGCTGTAATGGAAGAGTGTGGCTTTAAGGTAACAAAGAACCCATCAGAAATGGCAGCTTTATTAAAAGCCATGTTGTAATTTAGTAATCCGAAAAGGATGCCATTAAATTGGTATCCTTTTTTAGTGACTGGTAGTTAAAACATAAAAAGCAGGAGACGGTATGGATTTTTCAATTTATTCAGGTGCGGCGTTTTGGGCGGCTTTGCTTTCAATTATTGTTGCTAATATTTTGTTGTCTGGTGATAACGCAGTAGTGATTGCCATGGCATCACGTAACTTGCCAGCATCTCAACAAAAGAAAGCAATTTTTTTGGGTAGTGCTGCCGCCATCATTTTGCGCGTACTGCTAACGGTTACCGCAGTTCAGTTATTAACCCTTCCGTATTTAAAGATCATTGGCGCTGTTCTCTTGGTGTATATCGGCGTGCAGCTGTTAGCTGATAGTGGTGATGATGCGGAAATGGACGGGCATTCCAATGTTTGGGGCGCTATTCGCACGATCCTTGTGGCAGATTTGGTAATGAGTTTGGATAACGTGATTGCCGTAGCGGCAGCAGCCCAAAAAGGCCCTGAAGAAACCCGCTTAGTATTGCTAATTATTGGTTTAGGGCTTTCTATTCCCTTGATTATTTTTGGTAGCACTTTGCTGTTAAAAGTCATGGACCGTTTTCCAGTGATCATCACTTTAGGTGCTGGTTTATTAGGGCTATTGGCAGGAGGTATGTTGGTAGAGGACCCTGCAATAAGAGAGTCCATTCAGGGTGCAATGGAAGATGCCCACATGATTTTTGAAGGTATTGGTGTGGCGATTGTGATTTTGCTGGGAACATACTTGAAGAAAAAGAATGCCCAAAAAGAAGCTTCATAAGTGCGGTATCTCAGTATCTGAATCAGAAAAAGCCGGTCTTTAAAGCCGGCTTTTCTTATGCCTGGCATCCTTGAGTAATCAGCGCATAGACTCGAATATAGGGATTTAACCCTTAGGAGCTAAATATGGAAGCAATGCGTAACAATTTAACAGCAAAACCAAAGGCATTAGCAAAGCAAGAAGCTGGTTTTACTTTAATTGAGGTCATGGTGGTAGTTGCGATTATTGGTATCTTGGTGGCGGTTGCCGTTCCGCAGTACCAGGATTACATCGCACGTAGTCGCGTTGTGGAGGGAATGAATTTATCTTCAAGTGCAAAGCTAGCCGTTACTGAAGCCTTTGCAAGTCGGGGTACGGTTTCTATGGATGAGGCTACCAGTGGTTCATTTACGTTTTCTCCAACACGTAGTGTGAAATTAATTGAGATCACTCCGTCAGGGGCCATCGCGATTGATTATCAAAATAGCGTAGCGCCTGAGGGTAAAAATACGCTCCACCTGGTTCCAACAAATGAGGCTGATGCAAATATACCGAAGCCAATCGATCTATCCAAACCAGAGGGCTCTACCTGGTCAGGTGGTTGGACATGCAGATCAACAGAAACGAATTTAATATCGCAGTTACTGCCGTCTGAATGCAGGGTCAGTAAGTAAACAAGATTTAAGAAAAGCTGGGCAGCCACCTGTGGGTGGCTGTTTTCTTGTTAATGATGCCATGCTGAGAAGATGCTGGTCGGCTAAATTTAAGATGCCTAAGATTAATTACGCTTCGTATCTTTCGCGATAGAGCTCTGTCCCGCATCCAGAGCATATATAAGTTTTGAAGTGTGTATATTTATCAAACTTATTGCTAAAGATACCAAATTTGGGATTAGATGTCATTACCATTTCTAGGCTAGGAAGCTGCCGGCTTGCCCCACAAAAATCACATTCAATCTTATCGGGTTTTTGTTGATGTATCGAGCAGTATTCTGATTTGGTCGGTTTTTCATTTAACCACTGCATCCAGCGTAATTCTTTCTCTTTCGTGCGATTAATCACCAGCCAGTTCTTTAGGGGAAACATGGCAATTAAAAGGCTGATGGCCAGTAGCGCCATTGCAAAAAGAAACAGAGAATTATTAACTGATGACATTTATGAGGAGATTGCTGTTAAAAAATTAATTTCCAGTGATATAAGTTTGCACGATCAGATAACTTGAGCCCTAGATTTGTATTTTTCTTATATCTTGGGTTACTAGTGAGGAGCTACTATCCCGCTTTCCACTCCCCAGACTTACCACCGCTCTTCTCAAGCAGTTTTATATCACCCATCACCATGCCACGGTCTACTGCTTTACACATGTCATAAATTGTGAGCAGGGCTACTTGGACTGCTGTGAGAAACCCAGTAAAAACAACGTAGTAAGAAAAATTAAAACAACTTAAACCTAAACCAGTCGGTTAAAAAATTAGGCCAAAAAGGACAGCGTTAGGCCTGAAAAAAGAATAGCACAAGACGCATTCAATCTTCATATTGGAGTATCGAACCCCCACCCACCCCGTGCCCACCTATGTTTGGGCAACTTATATAAATACTACGCATCAGGGTTTTGTAACCACATCACAAAATTTGTATTGTGATGTCAAATATTTGACTCTAGGTTAAAGACCGGCTGCATCTAGTAGTTCCGATACTTTAATTTTGAGAGTCTTCGCAATTTTGGTCAGATTCATGATGGCTACGTTATGTTCACCCCGTTCGATACCGCCCATATAGCTACGATCAATACCAACTTCGTTGGCCAGAGCTTCTTGAGAGAGCCCACTTTCCTGTCTGAAAGCCCTGATGGCTTTGCCTAGAGCAATAAGTTGTTTTGAGCCGCTATAGCTGGGGGATGGTTTTGCCATAGACAGGATGTTTGTCTATTGACGTATTTAAAACCACGGGAGATGATACCCAAATAGTTATAGCTAAAAGGAGAATCAAGTGGAGCTATTGGAGGGTTTGGCTGGTTTATATTTGCTTATAGGCTTATTTATAGCCATTGGGCACATCAATTCGGGCACCATGGGTACGCGGGGGCCAATAGCAACTTTGATTGCTGTAACGCTACTATGGCCTTTAGTCTTGTTTGGGGTGTTGGGTTGAAGAAATTCATCTGGAGGAGCGTTTTGGTGTTGGCCTTGATTCCAACATATGGCTTTGCAGTTTCAAATCAAGACCTCATGGATAGGCTGGATGACATACAGATACAGCGAATGATTGAGCAAGATATACAGCGTCAACAGCAGATGCAAAATTTTTACCAAGATAATTATCGCTTGCAATATTCTCCAATACCAAGAGATATAGCGATGGAGGCAGCAGCTCTATACGACTTAAGCTTACCCGAGGTGTATCGTAGAGACGAGCTAGGAAATAAAACATGCTACAAGCTTTATGGCGGCTTATATAAAACAGAATCTCAGCAGGCATCAAATTGTTTTAGTTCAATCATGTTGCAGGTTTCGGAGTCGGAGGCTGCTAGACGAAATAGTAATGTTGATAAGTACTGTAAAAACTTAACAGGGGATAGGGCATTTAAGTGCACCAAGGATTACTTAGTTTTAGGTAAAAAAAATATTTTGGGGATTGCTTGGTAGGCACTAAACTTAATGACCCGAATTAGCTCTTATCGTATTTACCAGTGCTCTAGTTGTGGACAAAAGCACATAGCCCCAGCTTCAGGGTCCATTAATTTTGTGGTGAGCGGGCCAAATGCAAAGCTGTTTCCTAACAAGGACGATCTAAAGGTATGTCAGCGCTGCTCTAGCCAAAAGCCACTGAAGAACTTTATTCCCTTAGGGATTATTGATGTTCCGCCTATAGATACTACCCCTAAGTGGTATATAGGTATACGAAAACGCTTAAGCAAAAACTACAAAGGTCCTAAACCTCACCCATGCAGGCTATACCCAGATTTGGCATCAACCCCTTTTAACCCCAATGAATATTACCCAGATTGGATCAGAAAGAATATGGTCGAGACAGACTATCCAGATTGGTATGTAGATCTGTCTAGATTAAAGTAGGCTTACGTTTTAGTTTTATCTTTGAAACTCCCAAACTAGCTGCTAATTCAGCCAATTCTGCAATTTTTTTTCTTCTCTCTGCATTAGCCTCCTTAGTGTCGCTGCCGTGTTTGTAGTTTGGGTGAGCGCTACCACAAAGAATATTCTTTCTCCCTCCGTGGTATCGACAAGTCTTGCATTGGCCGATTGGCGGATTTAGGCAGCGGCTGCCTGTGCTCCTTGCAGTGGCTGTGCACTGTGTTTTGATATTTGACAGAGGCATAAATAGTCTCAGAAGCTGATTGTGATTGGGGGTAGACAGATTAATTGACCCATAGAAGTAATATTCCCGTAATTCCCGTTTATTCCCGATATGGGTCTTTTGATTTTGAAATATTCCCCGTTCCTCCCAGCATACCTATAGGTATGCTGGAGCGGGATTTGTCCTTAGTTGGTTGTTATATATCCATCGGTCAAAATTAGGTGCCCGGAAGCTATTAACGAATTAATGGCCGCTTTAGCCCTTTCTTTTCCCCGCTTACTATTTCTAATATCTAATATCTGTGCAGCTTCATGCGTAAGAAATTCAAGCGCAATAGTATTGGTGGGCTCTAAAGAAAGCATTTTATTAATGAGCTGCATAATTGACTGCTGATTTTTACCCTTTATAGGCTTAACCAGCGGCTTTAAGAGACCTTGGCTAACTACGCAGCTAGTATGAGTAATGCCCCAGCTATCTTGCGTGTCTAGATCTATTGTTTCTAGCTCAAAAGCACGACAAACACCAATCTCAGAATCCTTTGATTTCTCAATCGACCAAACTCTTTGGTTTGAAATAGTGGTCACCTTTATTACTGTATCAAGCGCCGCCAATAGGGATGAGTGCCCACGTAGCCCTCTACTTGCGTCTTTCCCCGCATGATGAACAAACATTACAAATCCATTTATTTGATCAGACATCTTTTTTGCGGAGTCGATAATTTTTCCCATAGAGGCCGAAGCATTTTCATCAGCGGTAGGCGAAGCTCTATTGAGAGTATCTATAAATACTATCGCTCCTCTACCCAGAGCTTGCTCAATTTCATTTGTTAAATCTTGCCAAGATCCCTCATCCTCAATGCTTACGGTGTTAGTAACAAACAATAGATTTTTGGGTGCTGTGGCTGAGTTAGCTTTTTCCCATGCTTGAATTCGTTGCCTAATTCCATGAGAACCTTCCAGCGCAATATATGCAACAGGTTTTTGTAAGGCTGGATTCATAAACCAAGACTCACCCATAGCTACTGAAAATGCTAAATCAAGGGCAAGGAATGTTTTTCCTGAAGATGGAGCGCCATATATTGCACCAATCCCGTTACTCGGCAAAACTCCTCGAACTACCCATTCAAGCGGCGGGTCATTTTTTAACTCCTCAGCAGTTCTGAGATATTTCCCTGAGTTAGGACGTTTATTAGTAGATGCTGGGTTATTGCGCTGGTGTGTTTGCCACATTGAATGGACTACAGATCGAATTTCCTCTATTTCCATCGGCGGCTGGCATGCTGAACCCCAGCGAATTGCTTCATCAATAAACTCTTGTGGACTTAATCCTTTTGCATATGCTCGTCCTGCATATGAAGCTAAATCCCTATTTCTGCTACCCTCCGATGCGGATGGGGGTGAAATAAAAGTCGGTAAATTCGCGGCTGGTATTGGGTTGATTACGCTTTGATTGGTCATAATTATGGGCGCGTGCTTACCCATAAAATTTATTGCATATCCAGACAAATCTTTGGTTTTAGGCGGACAAGATGGCATAAAAAAGCATCTAGCTATGTCGGCACTGCTTGAATCGATTCGTTTTTTTATCTCAGGAATTTGGTTTAAAACTTGGGCATGTATTTGTGGATAAAGATTAATATCAATCGATTCTTCTAATGGTATGTAGACCCTAAAGCAGCCCTTTCCATTTTCACTGTGTGAAAAAGTAGTATGAACAAAATTAGTGTATGGCGTACACCAATCTGAGACTTCTTGTACATCTAAAGTGTCAACCTTGTCTAAGTCAAAGACTAGTAAGGCTGTAGATTCAGCACAATCCTTTGTTCGACCGACTGCATTTGGTTTTGGTGACCAAGGACTAAAGAGCTTAGCTTTAAGTTTGTCGTCGATCGTTTCATGGCATGCCATTTGCATGCTATAGATGAATTGGCTCCAATTCATGCTGATTACTGCCCCAGTTTTTGCTCTACTAGAATTAAACAATAGATGTTCATACTGTTTTCCAGATGCTTCTTGTATGTGCTTTGGAATATTAAGCATTATTTTCTCCATTGCGATCAAGATTATGTAAAAAAATCTCGGTTAATATTCTGGGCGTGTTTGACAGAATATCTTCCGAAAGATGGCTTTCCTGAGCTATAAGCTCTAAATTTAAGTTGTGGCTAGCAACAAGGACTACCCTTGACAATAGACAAGAGTCTTGCAATATTTGTTGAAAAAATTTGGCATCTAGTGACATGGTCGCTACTTTCATAAAAGAGATTAATAAATAACCTTTTTTGTAGCGGCCTTTTGGCTTAGAGCACTCGGCGATGCTGGCTGGTTTTTATGCAATGCATTCTGGGAAGCCACCCCTTTAGGTGCTGCGCTTTTTGCGCATACCAAATTTTATTGCAACTTTTTTGGTTTTGCTTAAATGTGCTTTTAACCTAGTTTTATAGCTAACTTTTCGGCGTTGGGGTGATAGTAGCGCTTAAGCATGGCTAAGCTTTTATGACCAGATACTGCAGATAGTTCTACTAGATTTGGTAGCTTCTCGGCAAGCCTTGTAATCGCCATGTGTCTAAGGTCATGGAAGCGTACATCTTTTACCCCAGCTTGTTTCCTTGCTCGGTTAAATGCTTGTGAGACTACTTCGTGCGTAACTGGAAAAACTCGTCCATCAAGATTGCGTGGCATTTCAGTCAGAATTTGGATTGCATGAGTTGATAGTGGCACCGTTCTGCTTGTACCGTTTTTGGTTAGCTGAAGGAATATCGTACGCCTCCCAAGGTCAATATGCTCCCAACGTAGTCCAAGTAGCTCGCTTCTGCGCATAGCTGTCTCAAGCGCCAATTTCACTAAAGGCAGCATCCATATTGAACGCCGCCCAATCGGTCTCAAGGCTTCAAATAGGGCATATGTTTCGGCAGTGTCTAATATGCGACTTCTTCCTTGCGGGTTTTTAGGCCTTGCTACTAATGCCACTGGATTATTAATATTGATACCCCATTCTTTGCGGGCGTAGGTGATGATTGAAGAAAAATAAGATAACTCTCTGATGACCGTTGCTGGTGCTATTTCCTTGAGTCGTTGATCCCTGTGCTGGGCTATTTTCTGGGGGGTTAGGGCCGTCATACTTAGTTTAGCTATTGGCCGTCTAGCTAGCGCCTTCAAGCGAATGTAGTCTGCGGTACCTCCGCGCATTGTAGGCAAGACTTCAGTTATGTATCTTTCAATGATTTCTGAAAAAGTAGTCCGCTCAGCTAATACAAGATTGGTATAGCTACCTTTTTGCATCTCTACTTCAATCTGCTTCGCCCAACGCTCGGCGTCGACTTTATTGATGAAGGTTTTGCTTCGTACGGCGTGGCCTTTAATCTGAACTCGTGCTTGCCACTTGCCGTTACGGTTGCGAAATGTTGCCATTTACCTCTCCTTGGTAGGACAGGATTAGGCCAAGAGTGTTTTTAGTCTCTCGTTATTGTTTTATAGGTTAGCGTTTACTTCTCCGCCTTCCACTCACCAGATTTACCACCACTCTTCTCTAGTAGCTTCACATCACCCATCACCATGCCTCGGTCTACTGCTTTACACATGTCATAAATTGTGAGCAGGGCTACTTGGACTGCTGTGAGGGCTTCCATTTCAACGCCAGTAGGTCCGATGGTTTCTGCTCGCACTTGGCAGCTGATACTATTTTCTGCTGGATTGAGGTGCATCTCTAGGCTTACATGGGTTAGTGCGAGAGGGTGACATAAGGGGATCAAGTCGGAAGTTCTTTTTGAGGCCTGTATGCCAGCGATACGGGCAATGCCAAGTACATCCCCCTTTTTATGACTACCAGATTCCACCATTTTGAAAGTCTCAGGGAGCATCGTAATCTTGCCTGCAGCGATGGCAATGCGATGGGTATTGGGCTTATTGCCAACATTCACCATGTGGGCTTGGCCGCTGGCATCAAAATGAGTTAGTTTGTTCATAGGATAAGTTTTACCATATAGGGATGTTAGCAATAAAGACCGCAAATTTGCCACAATCTCGACCTTCAGTATTTAGGCGTATTTTGGCCTACCAGCTTATTCTGGCGCTAGCCTTCTCGGGAGTTGGCTCGGCTTATGCCGCTCTATCCACTCCACCAGTGTTGGGTGATGTATCTGTCCAGGGAGATTCTGCGGCTATACAAAATATTGGCAGGGCAATGCAGTCCCCAGAGGCCCGCTCCCCAAATTTACCAAATCGCAATACCCTTCAGAGTCAGCCAACAATTGTGTTGCCGGATATGGGTGACCCAGGCGGTGATTCGTTAAGTCGGGTTGATGAGCGCCACTATGGCGAGATGATCATGCGTCAAATTCGTCCAGACCCAGATTATTCGAATGACTTGCCCATTTATGACTTCTTGAATCAGATGGAGCGTCGCTTGTTGCTGGCGGCTAAGAAAGCCCAATTAGGTGGTGCCAATGAACAAGGTAGTGGCGCATATAACTTTGAAGTATTCGCTGTTAAAGATAGCAGCATCAATGCGTTTGCTTTGCCTGGTGGCTTTATTGGTTTTCATACTGGCCTAATTGTGAGCGCAGATTCGGATTCTGAAGTGGCATCTGTGATGGGTCACGAGACAGGCCATGTTTTGCAACGGCACCTTGCGCGCCAAATGGATAGGCAAGGCATGAATACCATGATTGCACTTGCAGGAATATTAATTGGAGCATTGGCAGCCTCTCGAAACCCTGGAGCTGCTGCTGGGGTCATTCAAGGTGGGCAGGCCATTGCAATCAATAACCAGTTATCTTATTCGCGGGATTCTGAGCGCGAAGCCGATCGAGTGGGATTTCAGATTTTGGATGCCAGTGGATATGACGTCAATGGCGCGCCTGGGTTCTTTCAGCGTTTACAAAAAGCTACCGGCATTATGGACAATGGTGTTCCTGCCTACGTGCGCACTCACCCCCTAACAACCGATCGTATTGCGGATATGCAGGATCGGGCTCGCACTGTTCCTCCAAAAATAGTACCTACTGCTGTTGAGTTTTATTTTATTAAGGCACGCGCACGAATGGAGCAGTCAGGCACTACTAGTGGATTGTATGACCTGAAGAATCAATTCGAAAGTCTGAGTAAGCAAAGCCAGCCAGGCAAGCAGATGGAAGGCTTCTACGGATTATCATTAATTGCGCAGCGTCAAGGAAAAATCGATCAAGCTGAAACCTATTTGCAGCAAGCGCGCAATGTGGCGCATGCATCTAGCACTTCAGGCTCCCCGGTTCAGAGGCAAAGCCTTTCTTTGGATATTACTGCTTCTGAGCTAGCATTGGCCAAAGGGAAAAATGAAGAAGCCTTGCAAATTGCACAATCAACCCTGAAGGCCTATCCACAGTCTTATGCGGCTGGTGCAGCTATGGTCAATGCATATCTCAAGTTAGGTCGTAGCAGCGACGCAATTGCTTGGTTGAAAGCACGCACCAAGTCCCAGCCTAATGAGATCATTTGGTGGGGCATGTTATCTAATGCTTATGACCAAGCTAAGAATGTGCCTATGCGCCATTACGCCCTTGGGGAAAAATATGCGCTTGAAGGCTCATGGCTTGCTGCAATTGAACAATTGAAAATTGCTAGATCTGCTAGTGGCTCCGATTTTTATCAGAACTCCACCATTGATGCGCGCTTAAGAGAGATACAAAGACAGTATCAGGATGAGCTCAGAGAGCAGTCTAAAAAAGGTCCAATGGGATAGGGTGCCCCCGATTTACGGCTTTGGTTTTTGAATAAAGCCAAAGCGCTTGCTTAACTCATTTGAGTGAATTGGGTCTATTGGCAATGTTTTGCCGTGCCAACTCCATGAGCCACCAAAGCTACAGGCTTGCTCATGTAGTTTAGCTAAATCAGAAAATAGATCCAAATCATGATCATGCAATAGTGCAATGCTCAAGGACTCTCGCTGTATAAAGTCTTTGCCTTCACTTGCACTGCCACGATCCTCATCCATGGTTTGGTTAATCAAACCGGTGATGTAAATATTTCCGGATTCATCGCTTAAAGCGCCTTGGGGCTCGAATAAGGTTTGGCACTGAGTTAGCAGGCTCAGATCTCTATTGGCTGGGATAAGACGGACAATCCAAGGGGTGGCATCTAGTGTAATAAAGACACGCTGCGGACCGTTTTGGAAGAAGTATTTTCCTTCAAGGTCGCAGGCATAGTTTCGCGCAATAAATTCATTTAAGGCGGTGTGTTGGATAGCGTTGCCAGGTAAATTATTTGCTTGCGCAAATTCATCACGCATGCGCCACCGCCCTCTTCGATCTAAGGCAAGCCAGCCAAAGCAATGTGGCACATTGGGCCACTTGATGAGCGAACGAAGTACTTGCTCATCCATTGCTAATTAATGTAATCCGTGGGGAGTCGACGGAGCGTCAAATGTTTCATCTGTTGAGTTACTGGCATGGAGATGGGCAATGCGCCAACCTTGACTATCTTGCAGCAACACTAAGGTGATATTTAGAAAAAATGCAGTTTCAATTTGATTCGGGCCTAGGTGTACCGCTTCAGTAGTGTCATAGATTGCTGCACCCAATATAGTGTGGCTGATACAAGCAATAGGCTCTAGAAAGAGGGCCTGCTTTGCCAGCAAGCGTTCTAAGCCTGCTCGGATTTCAGCATGACCACTTAGTCTGTGTCCTTCCGGTAGTACGCAGGTAATCGAGTCATCATCTAGCCAGATATCGAGAGCCCCTTTGACATCACGGTGTCGTAAAGCATCTCGCCAGGCATCTACCACTTCATCGGCATTGTGAAAGAGTCTTGCAAGGTTTGGCATAGCGTACTTTCTTGAGGGTGAAGTCAGTAATTAATGCAGTGTCTTGATAGTACTAAATACTTGTTCTGGTGTGATGTCTTGTAGGCACTTTAAGTGACCCAATGGACATTCTCTTTTGTGACAGGGGCTACATGGTAGATTGAGCCAGATTACCTTTGCCTGATCAGACAGTGGGGGCGTATGTTGGGGGTCGCTTGATCCAAAGATGGCGACTTGAGGGGTTTTTAGTGCTGCAGCAATATGCATCAAACCAGAGTCGTTACTCACTACAGCCTTACTGATGCCAATGAGGGCAATTGCTTCATCCAACGAAGTTTTGCCACACCAGTTATGGATATTAGGCAAGTTGGAGGCATGTAGTTGAATGTTTTCAGCGAGCGCATGATCAGCACGACTCCCGAGAATCATTATTTGATTTTCAGGATTGTCAGCAGTTAATGTTTGCGCAAGCTTTGCAAAATGTTCAGTGGGCCATCGCTTGGTAGCGCCATATTCAGCGCCAGGACAAAACACATAGGTTGTTTGTTGGTCGATATTGGCGGCTTTCAACTTCCCTTCAACTGATTGCTTTGCTTCCTGTAAAACATTGAGCGCGGGTATCTTCGAGTTGTTCTGCGCAGTCGCTTGTGGCGATTCCTCATTTAGCAGGCTTGCTAGCGCCAAGTAGTGCTCTACCATAGGAGGTCGATTAATCTTGCTTGGGTTCGGTAATGAAAAGTTAAGCAAGCCAAAGCGAAGTTCTCCACGATAGCCAATCCGAAATGGAATATTAGCAAGCCAAGGGATGAGTGCCGACTTCAGGCTGTTGGGCAATATAAAACAAGCCTGGTAATGATGAGATTCCACTTGCTTGGCTAATTGTTTGCGTAAAGCCCATTGGAGTTTTTTATGTTCCAGCTTGGCCTCAATGACATGATTTACCTCTGCGCAGGATCGATAGATCGGCGCCACCCAGGGGCTGGCTAGGACATCAATATCTGAGTCTGGATATGAGGCTCTAAGTCTAGCCAGCAGGGGCTGAGACATAACCGCGTCGCCAATCCAGTTTGGGGCGATGATCAGAATACGTCGCATGTAGTGTATCCCGATACAGCACCCCATTTTTCTGTGGGGTGCTGATAGGCCTTAGTGTCCGTGTGGCGCAGTGCCAGGTATGAGTTTGTAGTCGGCACCACAATAAGGACACTTTGCTTCACCGGTTTTACTAATATCTAGAAAAACGCGTGGATGCGAGTTCCAACTGGGCGTTTTATTGGTCGGACAATGCAATGGCAAGTCTTTACCATCCACCATGACAACTTGAGCTTGAGTCATATTCAGGTTCCTGGTTGCTAAAGCGCTTACTTAACGTAGGTAAGCCAAGGTTTGTACTTATCACTTCTGCCGTAAACCGCATCAAAGTAGGTGGCTTGAATCTTTGTGGTAATTGGACCACGCGTGCCATCACCAATAGTGCGGTCATCGAGTTCGCGAATCGGAGTTACTTCAGCAGCAGTGCCAGTGAAGAAAGCTTCGTCGGCTGAGTAGACTTCATCGCGGGTAATCCGCTTTTCGCGTACTTCGTACCCCAAATCTTTTGCGATTTGAATAATGGAGTCGCGAGTAATGCCGTCTAAGCAAGAAGCAAGATCTGGTGTGTATACGATGCCATTGCGAACCATAAACATATTTTCGCCAGAACCTTCCGAAACATACCCTTCGGTATCGAGCAGCAAAGCCTCGTCATAGCCGTTAGCCGTTACTTCTTGATTGGCCAAAATGGAATTAATGTAGTACCCCGAGGCTTTGGCGCGGACTAGCGAGGAGTTCACGAAATGACGGGTAAAGGATGAGGTTTTAACGCGGATACCTTTATTAAGGCCATCTTCACCCAAGTAGGCTCCCCATTCCCAGGCGGCAATGGCCGTGTGGATTGAGTTGCCTTTAGGCGAAATCCCCAGTTTTTGCGAGCCAATAAAGATGATTGGGCGAATATAGCAAGCTTCCAGCTTGTTGCTATTGACCACCTCAATAATGGCTTTGGAGATCTGCTCAGGGGTGTATTGCATGGCCATTTGGAAGATCTTTGTGCCATTGAATAGGCGTTTTACATGCTCTGGAAGGCGAAATATTGCTGTACCTTGAGGAGTTTTGTAAGCGCGGATGCCCTCAAAAACGCCCATTCCATAATGGAGGCTGTGGGTTAGGACATGAATATTGGCCTCACGCCAGGGAACTAGCTTCCCATCGGACCAAATGAAGCCATCGCGGTCGGACATCGACATTTTTTCTACCTTTTGTGTCTGATAAATCAGGTTAATCGGGGCGACCTGTTCACTAGCTCTCTGGCTAGGGCTGGGGTGCGTCCAAGTCTTTATTGTAGAGCAGGCGGCTCAGTCGGTTGTTTCGGACCTTTGGGGCTTTCTGGGCTAGACGATTTAGAATGGAGGAATCCCAATAAACTGCCTTATTTCATAGAATATTTCCCATGCCGGACACCTTATTTAAAGTCAAGCGCTTAAGTGATTTAGCTGCTGCAGGCCTTCTCAAAGGAAAGCGGGTTTTTATCCGCGCGGACCTCAATGTGCCACAAGACGAGTCCGGCAATATTACTGAGGACACCCGAATTCGGGCTTCTATGCCAGCAGTCCAGATTTGTTTGGAAGCTGGGGCAGCCGTGATGATGACATCCCACTTGGGTCGCCCAACTGAGGGTCAATTCAAGCTTGAGGATAGCCTTGCTCCAGTAGCCCATCGGATAGCTGAATTACTCAATCGCAAGGTACCTCTCATTAGTAATTGGGTGGATGGTGGATTTGAGCTCAACCCAGGTGATTTGGTTTTGCTTGAGAACTGTCGCTTAAATGTGGGCGAGAAAAAGAATACTGAAGAGCTCTCTAAGAAGATGGCGGCTCTGTGTGATGTCTATGTAAATGATGCATTTGGTACGGCGCATCGTGCTGAGGCAACCACTAATGGCATGGCGAGGTTTGCGCCGGTTGCTTGTGCGGGCCCTTTAATGGCTGCTGAGTTAGATGCCTTGAGTCGTGCATTAGCTAGTCCCAAACGACCGCTAGTGGCGATTGTTGCGGGGTCTAAAGTGTCATCAAAATTAACCATCTTGAAAGCATTGGCTGACAAAGTCGATGAGTTGATTGTGGGTGGTGGTATTGCCAACACTTTTATGTTGGCAAAAGGGTTGCCAATAGGTAAGTCTTTAGCAGAGCCGGATTTGGTGCAGGAGGCCCGCGAAATCATGGAGATCATGGAGAGGCGTGGTGCGCATGTGCCTATTCCTGAAGATGTAGTAGTTGCCAATGAGCTATCACCATTAGCGCGTGCGAACCGAGTTTCGGCAGATCAAGTTGCTGAAGATGACATGATTTTGGATATCGGTCCGAAGACGGCTGCGCGTTTGTCGATCATGCTGGCTCATGCCGGAACAATTGTTTGGAATGGCCCGCTAGGCGTATTTGAGATTGATCAGTTTGGCGGCGGCACTAAGATGTTGGCTGCAGCGATTGCACATTCTCCTGCATTCTCTATTGCGGGCGGTGGCGATACCTTAGCCGCAATTGCTAAGTATGGAATTGAAAATCAGGTGGATTACATCTCTACTGGCGGTGGCGCTTTCCTAGAATTTCTAGAAGGCAAAACCTTGCCAGCCTTTGCAATACTTGCTGAAAGAGCGAAAGACTAAATATGTTGAGAGCAACAAAAATCATTGCCACCCTAGGGCCAGCCTCTGAAAAGCCTGAAGTCTTGCGTGACATGATTCGTGCGGGCGTAGATGTAGTTCGCATGAACTTTTCCCATGGCACTGTTGCTGATCATAAAGCACGCCATGATTTAGTGCGTGCTATCTCTGCGGAAGTTGGCAAAGAGGTTGGCATTATGGCCGATCTCCAAGGCCCAAAGATTCGGGTGGGAAAGTTTGCCGATGGCAAAATTTTGCTCAAAGAAGGTGAGCAATTTATTTTGGATGTTGACTGCGAGCTTGGCAATCAAGAGCGCGTGGGTTTGGATTACAAAGAACTGCCGGCAGATGTTAAATCAGGTGATCGTCTTTTATTAAATGATGGCTTGGTCGTATTGATTGTGAAGAGCGTTAAAGGTGGAGAAATCTTCACGCAAGTAGAGCAGGGCGGTCCGCTCTCGAATAACAAAGGTATTAATCGCGCAGGTGGCGGTTTGACAGCGCCAGCACTGACCGAAAAAGATATTGCCGACCTAGATGCGGCGATTGCAATGGGCGTTGACTTTTTAGCTATTAGCTTCCCAAAAGATGGTGCGGATATGGCTTACGCTCGAAAGCTTGCAGATGCTGCGAGTGCTAAGCACGGCGTTGGCAAGGTAAAGACTATTGCAAAAGTGGAGCGCGCTGAAGCCATCATGCCTGGCGCACTGGAAGACATCATTGCTGAGAGCGATGGCATTATGGTTGCACGGGGTGACTTGGCAATTGAGGTGGGTAATCCCGCTGTGCCGGCCTTGCAAAAGCGCATGATCAAGCTGGCACTTGAGGCTGATAAATTTACAATTACAGCAACTCAAATGATGGAGTCAATGATCAATGCGCCTGTGCCTACACGCGCCGAGGTAAGTGACGTTGCTAATGCGGTATTAGACGGTACTGATGCGGTAATGCTTTCTGCCGAGTCTGCTGCAGGTATGTATCCAGTGCAAACCATCAAAGCAATGGCAGAGATCTGTATTGAGGCTGAAAAATCTGATCGTGTAAAGCTGGATACTGACTTTTTAGATCAAACATTCACACGCATTGATCAAACGATTGCCTTGGGTGCACTGTTTACTGCCCACCATTTAAATGCCAATGCGATTGCCGCTTTAACTGATTCAGGTTCAACGCCAATCTGGATGAGCCGTCATAATATTCACGTTCCTATCTTTGCTTTGACTTCGAAGATTGCCACACAGCGTGCTTTAAGTACCTATCGAAATGTGACGCCGATTGGCCTTGATTACACCAAGGACCGTGATACGGCTTTGCAAGAAGTAGAGGGCTGCTTAAAGAAGTTGGGCGCAGTGAAGAAGGGTGACACAGTTGTATTAACTTCCGGTGAGCCGATGGGTGAGCCCGGGGGAACTAATACGCTCAAGATCATTCATGTGAAGTAAGTGTTTTATCAATATATTCAGATTCCACTATCCATTTAACAACTTAGAATTAAGAGAACACCATGGCTTTAGTATCCTTACGACAACTCTTGGACCATGCAGCTGAAAATGGTTATGGCTTGCCTGCATTTAATGTTAATAACTTGGAGCAAGTCACCGCCATCATGGAGGCTGCCAGCGAGGCAGATTCCCCAGTTATCATGCAGGCCTCTGCTGGTGCGCGTAAGTATGCTGGTGAGGCATTCTTACGTCACTTGATCTCAGCTGCTGTTGAGGCTTATCCACACATTCCTGTTGTCATGCATCAAGACCATGGACAGAGTCCTGCCGTTTGTATGGCCGCAATTAAGAGTGGTTTTACAAGCGTCATGATGGATGGCTCTCTTGAGGCTGATGGCAAATCAGTTGCTAGCTATGAATATAACGTTGACGTATCTAGAGAGGTTGTGAAATTTTCACACTCCATCGGAGTAACTGTTGAGGCTGAGCTAGGCGTATTGGGTTCTTTGGAAACCATGAAGGGTGACAAAGAAGATGGACATGGTGCAGACGGCACTATGACTCGTGAGCAATTGCTTACCGATGTTGAGCAAGCTGCTGACTTTGTGAAGGCAACGCAATGCGATGCTTTGGCAATCGCCATTGGTACCAGTCATGGCGCATACAAGTTCACTAAAAAGCCTACTGGCGATATTTTAGCGATTGATCGCATTAGAGAGATTCATGCGCGTATTCCGAATACTCATTTAGTAATGCATGGTTCATCTAGTGTTCCACAAGAATTACTTGCGGAGATTCGTGAATTTGGTGGCGATATGAAAGAAACTTATGGCGTCCCCGTGGAAGAGATTCAAGAGGGTATTAAGAATGGTGTTCGCAAGATCAATATCGACACCGATATTCGTTTGGCAATGACGGGCGCAATTCGTCGTTACCTCTTTGAGAATCCAGGTAAGTTTGACCCCCGTGATTACTTGAAGCCAGCGCGCGAAGCTGCTAAGAAAGTTTGTATTGCACGCTTCCAAGCCTTTGGATCTGCTGGACAAGCGTCAAAAATTAAACCAATCTCTTTAGAGAAAATGGCTGAGTTGTATAAGAGTGGCAAATTAGCCCAGATCGTGAAGTGAGTTAAATATGCCTGCTCTGTACGTTACTTCCATTAAGTCATTACCTTTGTTATCCAAAGGTAAGGTACGGGATGTTTATGCCCTCGGTGAGGACAAATTATTGATGATCACTACCGATCGTTTGTCTGCTTTTGACGTCGTAATGGGTGAGCCTATTCCTGAAAAGGGTGTTGTGCTCAATCAAATGGCCAACTTCTGGTTTGATAAGTTGGCCTCAGTTATCCCCAATCATTTAACCGGCATCGATCCAGCTACCGTTGTGACGGCAGAAGAGGTATCTCAAGTAAAAGGTCGTGCGGTCGTGGCAAAACGTCTCAAGCCAATCCTGGTTGAAGCAGTTGTGCGTGGCTACTTGGCCGGAAGTGGCTGGAAAGACTACCAAGAGACTGGCAAGGTTTGCGGAATTGCACTACCTGCTGGTTTGGAAAATGCGCAAAAATTACCTGAGCCCATTTTTACCCCGGCTGCAAAGGCAGAGGTGGGGGAGCATGATGAAAATATCTCTTTTGAGAAGGTGATTGAGCTCATTGGTGAAAAATTAGCGCAGCAAATCCGCGAAGTGAGCATTCGTCTTTATAGAGAGGCTTCTGAATATGCTGCGACTCGCGGCATCATCATTGCGGATACTAAATTCGAGTTTGGCTTGGATGATGCTGGTCAGTTGGTTCTCATGGACGAGATTCTGACGGCCGATTCCTCTCGTTTCTGGCCTGCTGAAACCTATCATGTGGGCGCTAACCCCCCTTCATACGACAAACAGTTTGTGCGTGACTGGCTTGAAACCGCCCATGTGAATGGTGGCTTGTGGCCCAAGACAGCCCCAGCACCAGCATTGCCAGTGGATGTCATTGAAAAAACTGCCCAAAAGTATCGTGAGGCCTTAACTCGTCTTACGCAGGCTTGATTTAAGCCGAGTTTGATTTTCAAACCCCTAAAAGGCTGGGATAATAAAGCCCTATTAAAGAATTCAGGGTTTTTGGAGGGGTAATGAGCGAGAAGCCAGTAGTCGGAATAGTGATGGGTTCCAATTCAGATTGGGACACGATGCAGCACGCTGCTCAAATGCTCGAGCAATTTGGTATTGCTCATGAAGCTCAAGTACTTTCAGCACATCGCATGCCTGATGACATGTTTCAGTATGCAGAGAAAGCTCAAGCTAAGGGTTTACAAGCCATCATTGCGGGTGCAGGCGGTGCGGCTCACTTACCAGGTATGCTCGCCTCAAAAACCATTGTCCCAGTTTATGGCGTTCCAGTAGCCAGTAAATATCTTCGCGGGGAAGACTCTTTGTATTCGATCGTGCAAATGCCTAAAGGTATTCCAGTGGCAACCTTTGCGATTGGTGAGGCTGGTGCAGCAAATGCAGCCTTGCATGTTATTGCCGGTTTAGCATTGCATGATGCTGATTTGGCTAAGCGCTTGGAAGATTTCCGCCTCAAGCAATCCGAAACTGCGCGCTCGATGAATTTGCCGGGGTATTAATTACATGGCAGATCGTATGGAGCCCATTTTGCCGGGTTCGTATTTAGGAATCTTGGGCGGTGGTCAGTTGGGGCGGATGTTTACCCAAGCTGCACAAGCCATGGGGTATAAAGTTTGCGTTTTAGATCCTGGGGGCAATAGCCCTGCTGGCTCAATTGCCGAAAAATTTATTCAAGCTGATTACACCGACTCTGCAGCGCTCAAAGAGATGGCCGCACTTTGTGCTTGTGTCAGCACTGAATTTGAAAACGTTCCTGCTCAAGCCCTAGATGAGCTTGAGTCTTTGGGCGTTTTTGTTGCTCCACGCAGTAGCTGTGTTTCTTTGGCGCAAAACCGTATTGCCGAGAAAAAATTCTTAGCTACTTGGAGAGCAGAGACTAATATTGGTCCAGCACCTCATTTTGTGATTGAGCATGACGCCGATATTGCACATGTACCTGTCGATCTCTTCCCTGGAATTTTGAAGACTGCTCGTATGGGGTATGACGGCAAAGGGCAAGTAACTGTCGGTGATGTAGAAGCTTTGATGACTGCTTGGACCGAGTTTGGCCGCGTTCCTTGTGTACTTGAGAAGCGCATGGAATTGGATTTTGAAGTCTCCGCCTTGGTAGTGCGTGGCTATGATGATGCCGTACTGGCTTACCCGGTTTCCCAGAATATTCATCGTGACGGTATTTTGCATATCTCTACAGTGCCGGCGCCATCGCTTAAGCCCGAGCAAGAGAAGAAAATTATTGGAGCAGCCAAAGCTCTAATTCGAAAGATTGATTATGTGGGTGTATTGTGCGTGGAATTCTTCGTTCTCAAGAGTGGCGATATTGTTGCTAATGAGATCGCACCTCGTCCGCATAATTCTGGCCACTTCACTATGAATGCTTGTGTCACCAGTCAGTTTGAACAACAAGTTAGGGCGATGGCTCGTCTGCCGTTGGGCGAGACCCGCCTACTTGCACCAGTATCGATGCTGAACCTGTTGGGAGATCTGTGGTTTGAGGGCAGCGAAGATAAGCCTAGAGAGCCTGCATGGGATAAGGTGCTTGCTCACCCAGATGTAAAGCTACATCTGTACGGTAAGTCTGAGCCCCGTATGGGGCGTAAGATGGGGCATGTTAATTGTTTAGGTGAATCTTTGAGTACTGCTCGTCAAGTTTGTGCAGCGGTTGCACTTGAGTTAGGTCTCGAGCCCTAGGCAATGCCCAATAATAGTTCAGCGCTGCAAACATCTGCAGCGATCAACGAAGCAGTGCAAACCTTACGTGATGGTGGTTTGGTAGCATTTCCGACTGAGACTGTGTATGGTTTAGGTGCTGATGCCAGAAACGCAAGCGCCATTCAAAAGATCTTTAAAGCGAAAGGTCGTCCATCCAATCATCCAGTCATTGTTCATTTGGCGGTTCCGGATAAATATGATGTTGCGCAAATTGATTGGGCTGCTTTACTGAGCCCTTGGGTACGCGACCTTTCTGAAGAAGCTCTACAGATTATTAATGCATTTTGGCCGGGCCCGCTGACACTGGTCTTTAAACGAGATAAAAGCGTTTTAAATGAAATCACTGGTGGACAAGATACGGTGGCGATTCGTGCACCAAACCATCCTATAGCACAAGAGCTATTGCGTAAATTTAAAGGGGGCGTTGTTGCTCCGTCAGCCAATCGTTTCGGCAAGGTTTCACCGACTAGTGCTGCTGATGTTCGCGATGAATTCGAGAATGAGTTAGATCTCATGATTTTGGATGGTGGGGATTGTGAGGTCGGTATTGAATCGACCATCATAGATTTATCATCTGGTGAGCGCGCAGTATTACTTAGGCCTGGTGCAATCACTCCAAGTGAAATCTTTGCTAAGACAGGCATTAAGGTATACCAAGCTGGCGAAGATGTTAAAGCCGACAATGATTTTCCTAGGGTCTCAGGAAGCTTAAAGGCGCATTACGCCCCAACTACTCCGCTAAGGCTCTATGCACCCGGACGTGTCTTGGATGCATTAAGCGAGTACCCAGACACCAAGTCTCGTGTAGCTGTAGTGGTGTGGGATTCCGAGTCTTCGCTTGTATTAGAAGACCATCCATCTATTGATGTTCAAGAAATGATTGTTTCAAGTGATAGCGCTGATTTTGCCGCTAAGTTATACCGTACATTGCGTGATCTAGATCAGCAGGGTTGGGATTTAATTCTATTTCCAGAGCCGCCTAATGGAGAAGAGTGGGATGGCGTGCGAGACAGGCTTCAGCGGGCTTGTTTTGGCTCGGGTCCATCTTCCAGCAGCCACGTTAACAATTGATCATGCGCCTCAATACCTTTTGAGGCATTGGGGTGGTTGATAAAAGAAGTGACTGCGTACATCTTGCCTGATTTACTAATGACATAACCGGAGATTGCTCGCACATCCGAGAGCGAGCCGGTCTTAATGCGAACTTCAGGCCTTTTTTTCAGATGTAGAAATTTTCGCAGTTGAGTCATCAAACGATTTTTCATCGTGCCGTCAGATCCTGCTAGGGGTAAGCTATTGAAAAAAATATCTCCAGCAGGAAGCGTTCGCGCTGTAATTAAGAGCTCATTCATGTGTTGTGCCGAGATGGCTTCATTGCGTGATAATCCTGCGCCATTCTCGATGATGAGCTCTGGGAACAGGAGCCCCATTTTTTTAAGCCAACTTTGAATCACCAGTTCACCATTTTCTGTAGTGGCCGGTTTCCCTATCTTCTCTAGGGCTAAAGTCAGCATTAATTGTCTTGCCATTACATTATTAGAGAATTTGTTAATGTCTTGCACATCATCAGCCAGATTAATGCCTTCAAATTGCAGCAGTGGCCTTGCACTGATTGGCACAATCCCATTGCTGCCCATTGGCATTTGGACCCACGTGCCACCGGCCAGGTCCCAGGCCGCTATAAAGCTGCGAGTTAAGAAAGTATTGGCGTCTAGAGCAACCAGGTTATAAGTGACTCCATTACAAGCACGCGGAAAGAGCCCTGAAAATTTAACCGTGATCGTGTCGTTGGTCGATGCAATGCCGCTTTCGGGATCGATTTCAAAGCGTATATCTTTCTTCCATGAATCACATGCCCTATCAACCAACTGCATGTCGTTCACAATTTTGAAGTTAGCAAGTGTAGGCGTGTAATCGATGTCAATGAAGTCGGCGGTACGGGATTTACCAATATGAAACGATAAGGTGCGGAAGGCATAGAGTAGTGGGTCGGGCGCAACGTTGTAAGCGCGTAGTGATTCGCCGTCAATTGTGGCCTGTGTCATTACGCTTGAGGCGTAAGCACTTCTGTCAAAAATTAAATTCCCATCAATCTTTTGAATCCCTAGGTTTTGAAGAGATTTCATCATCCGAGCAAACTCTTCTGGAATGAGCTTGGGATCTCCGCTACCTTGCAGATAGAGATTGCCCTTTAGTACACCTTGATGGATATTGCCATCGGTATAGAGTTTGGTACGCCAGCGATACTGGGGGCCTAATACATCGAGTCCAGTTAGCGTGGTGAGGATCTTCATGGTGGAGGCGGGATTCATGGCCTCTGTTTCGCGCCAATTGAGAACGGGCTTAGAAATAACTTTCGCTTCAATCTGTGTTACTGAAATGCTAATGGCATCTCGAGGGATGCCATGCTTATTTAAGCTATCAGCAATTGATTTAGGAATATATTGGGAAGCCGTTTCTTGGGAGGGCAGATCAGCCCCTTGGATAAATCCACTGAAAAGTAACAAACTTGCTATGACAAAGAATTGGCTTGATTGACTAAAAAAGGTTTTCACTGTTAAAGGATAAACCCTTCACCAAATCCTATCCAGCATATTGATCTTGATATTTTTTAATGGTTTGATTTTGTTGCTTTAGGAGCGCAAAAAATTGATCCACTCTTTCATGCAATGGCCCCTCTTTTTCCAGTTTTTGACATTCTTCAGTAAAAGCCTTGGCATTTAATAGTTGGGCGCCACCTTTGACCTTGTGAACCATGCTCATGAATTGAGTTTCATTAAGGACATTGGTTGAGGAGAGTTCTTTAAGCTCAATCAAGGTTTCCTCATGCACCTTTTTAATTTCATCTAAGATCAAAAGAATATGCTCAGGACTATCTTTTAAAAGATTGGAGAAGGCGTCAAAAGAATATTCTCTGCCTACTTCTGTGGCATCAACCACAGCAAAGTAACGAGTGAGTTCATTTTCCAGTGTTTTGAGGCTAAGCGGCTTAATCAATACACCATTCATACCGGAGGATAAAAACTGATGGCGAGAATCGAGCGCATAAATATCTGCAGTGACGCCAATAATGATCAGCTCACGATGGCCCATTGCCCGAACTGTTTTTGATAGATCTGATCCCTGCATGCCTGGCATGGATTGGTCCGTCAACATAAGATCAAAGTGATGCTCACCTAGTAGTACTAATGCCGTATCAGCGCTTTCACAAACCCATACTTTGATTCCCAGTGCTTCTAGTTGTAACGAGAGTATTTGACGGCTTGCAGGATGATCCTCAACAACTAGCGCCTTTAGTATTATGTGGCGGTCAGCTTGTTTTTTAGCAAGATGCTTTTGATAAGTGCTAACACCTGGTAAGGAGGTCTGCAAGGCTGCCATACTAGTGCGCGGTAAGGCAACGCAAAAATAAACATTGCTGCCAAAGCCAGGGTCACTCTCAAAGTAAAGACGACTGTTCATCGAATCAATCAAATGGCTCGTAATAGTAAGTCCTAGACCTGTGGCGGCTGATTTATTGGCCATATCCATGGGTTTGGGGACTTGCTCAAAGGCCTCGAGCGCACGAGCAATTTCTTCTTTACCCATGCCAATACCTGTATCGATGACTCTGAACTCGATTAACTGTCCCGCGTGATCATCAGCCAAAACGCTAATCGAAAAATAGATAGCGCCATGCTCAGTGAACTTAATCGCATTGCTTAATAGGTTTTGCAGGATTTGTCTGAGTCTTAGGGGGTCAATCATCAATACGCTTGCTACTCGAGGATCGATTGAGGTGTGGAGTAGAAGTTTTTGTTTGATAGCAACTGCAGAGAAGGTTGAATGAACTCCTTCAACTAAATCTTTGAGGCAGTAGGGTTCTAGATTAAGGGTAAGTTTCCCAGCTTCAATTTTAGAGAGATCTAAGACTTGATTGAGCATTCCTAAAAGTGACTCAGCAGAAGCATGTGCGCTTTTGAGTAGAGGTTTTTCGCTGGGCGGCAGTCTCTGACTATTTAATAGCAACTCGTGTACCCCTAAAATTGCATTCATGGGGGTACGAATTTCGTGGCTCATAGTGGCAAGAAACGCGGATTTAGCGGCATTTGCTTTTTCTGCAATTTCTTTTGAATGAATCAGGTCAGCCGTTTGTTGTTCTTGCTCATCCCGTTTTCTTTGCAGTTGCCAAATTAATAAGCCCCCACCAATTAGCAGTGCGAGACTGAAGCTCCAGGGCAAGGCTATTTTTAAATGATCTGGTGCGGCTGAGTTTTCGAGGTCTGTATTGAGCGTGAAGAGTTGACGTGACTCGATAGGGTCTAAGCTTTGCAGGAAGCGGCCGAGCACTGCATGTAGTGGCGCATCTTGATGGGAGATCAGCCAGCGATAGGAGAAGGGCTCGCGACCATGTACCCCATTTATTTGTAGGTGCTGATTATTAGTTTGCCTGATGAGTTGTTGCGCTAGGCGCATAGGCATGACTAAGCCCTCAATATCACTCTTGATAAGCTTGAGTATTAGTTTTTGGGCATCGCTTGAAATATTTTCACGCGGGTGAGCGCTACTTGGCGAATTCTCAAATCCTCGATCAAAGTAAGCGATAGCGCTTGGATGAATTTGGGTTTGCTTCGTAGTTCGAGTAACCACCGCATCATGACCCCAAAAGATAGCTTCTGAGAGGGATCCAAGTTTCAATGTGCGATCATTGATTGCTGGTGGATCAATCATGAAATCTACTTCACCTGTGGCTAGCTGTTGCAAGCCTTCTTGATCTGTTTTTCTCCATTTAGCTACAAATTCCTGTTGGGTATATTGACCGAGCTTTGTCAACAGTGCTTGGAAGACACCCACTCCTTCCCCCTCTTTTCCTTCGCGAAGGTAGGATGCATATTTTTCATGAATGCTGAAATGGACTACAGGATGCGCATCGATCCACCATTGCTCTTCTAGACTCATGGAACTCGAGTGTGCGAGACCCTCACCGAATATGAAAAAAAGCAATACTGCATTAAAGATGGATCGACGCATCACTAACTTAACTCTCGATGATGTGATTCATACGGCAGAACAAAATTAAATCTGCAATATTGTTGATGCCCAATTTATCAAATACTCGCGTTTTGTAAGTGGCAACGGTTTTATTGCTGATATGTAGTAAATCTGAAATCTGTTGATTGGTGTTGCCCTTGCCAAGATATTTCATGACTTGGAGCTCTCGATCAGAAATTAAGGCAAGTTTATCGTTATCGCTAAGCGAGCTATTGCCCTTCTTGCCGTGGGTAAAGAAGTTATAACCCTGAGAGATGGCAACACAGGCCGCCAAAATGACATCGGCCCCTGCAGTTTTATTAACAAATCCGTGAGCCCCAAGCGATCGTACCCTGCCGCCATAGACTGCTTCATCTAGGCTAGATAACACTAGAATTCGAATATCTGGATACATTAGGCTAATTCTACGAATCACATCAAAGCCATCTGTTTTTGGCATATCCAAATCTAAGATGATCATATTGGGATTTGCCTCTTTAATCGATCTGAGGCACTCCTCTCCATTTTGGGCTTGTCCTGCGATCTCAAAGAGCAGCTGATCTTGCAACATACTTTTGAGTGCCATTAACATGGCTGGGTGGTCATCTACTAACATCACACGTTTTCTCATTTCTTGTCTCCGTTTTGGTTTGGGTGTTGATGAGGGTGCAGCGAAAAAATGGCTTTAGCGATTCGGCTATCGTTAATGTGCAATGTTTGATGTCTGCTTACTGGCGGCATCATGAGTCCTCCATAGCAATGCTCTACGGCCACAGCTTTAGCATTTTCTAGGTCTTGGACTAGGGTGATATTGCTTGCATAGATCTGAGTTTGTCTTTTCTTGGCTTGTGCAATAACTGCTACTGGTAAAGCGTTATGACGAAATTGGCTCATCTCAAGGTGAATGCCATCTAATTGCATATCTTCTAGAAACAGTAGTTCATCTGCGGTCCCTGTAAATTGCATAAGATGCAACAAAACACCTAAGCGCCTCATCCGCAATAAACCCTCTTTACAAGCCGCATCATTTTCTGGGTTCGGTAAGGATTGAATGCCCAGACACACTAGGCCAACTGGTAAACGTGAATTCAGTATCAAATCACTGAGTGCATCTACATATGCGCTTGACGCAATGGCGTGGGCCGGGACCGAGAGGATTCCAAGAATAAAACGACCACTGCGATACCAGTAAGAGGTTGTGTCGAGCCCCTCCATGAATAAGCGCAGGAGCTGAGTATCGGCTGCCGTCAGCAATGGTCTAAATAGAGATCCAGTCAGTTTTGTTCCCTCTGCGTTAAAAATGGGTTCATGGCTAATCGCTTGTCGCTGGGACCAGGATTGGTGTTCTTCTAAAGCTTGGCTGCTTAGGCCAAGCCATTGTTCGCCGCAGGCATCTCGTACTTCTTGGAAGGGTTTGTTCTTCCATGCCTGTACAAGCGTGTACAGCCGGGATTTCGGGCTCATCAGCATTCTCCAATCAGTGACTATCCAGTCTAGGCAGGACGGATTGGAGCGGTAAGGGCTTAAGGCTGATTTGTGTGTAGGAAACTGCCTACTCACATGTACTCAGTATAGAAAAAGGCTAAATCCGTAAAGATTTTGTGGGATGCCGCCCTTGAAATTCTGGCTATCAGCCCTATATAATCAGCACTCCCTTCATGCGAGTGCCAAAATGGGTTACTAACCAGTAATTTATTTTAGCTTTCGAGTGAAGAGATTATAAAGCATTGATTTATATGAGTATTTTAATTAGTTAACACTTACTAACATAGGAGAAGGAATGAATCTGCGTCCTTTACATGATCGCGTAATCATTAAACGTTTAGATCAAGAATCAAAAACTGCCTCTGGAATCATTATTCCTGATGCTGCCGCTGAAAAACCTGATCAAGGTGAAGTTTTGGCAGTTGGCCCTGGCAAGCGTGATGACAGCGGCAAGTTGAATGCACCCGACGTCAAAGTTGGCGATCGCGTGTTGTTCGGTAAATATGCAGGTCAAACAGTCAAGGTCGGTGCTGACGAGTTACTCGTGATGCGCGAAGAAGACATCATGGCTGTTGTACAGAAGTAATTCAGTATTTAAGAAAGGAATTCAATCATGGCAGCAAAAGACGTCGTATTTGGAGATAGTGCCCGCACCAAGATGGTTGAGGGTGTAAATATTCTCGCGAACGCAGTAAAAGTTACATTAGGACCTAAAGGTCGTAATGTTGTTATGGAGCGCTCATTTGGTGGCCCAACCATCACTAAAGATGGTGTGTCCGTAGCAAAAGAAATTGAACTCAAAGACAAGCTCCAAAACATGGGCGCGCAGATGGTGAAGGAAGTTGCTTCTAAAACTGCTGACATCGCTGGTGACGGTACTACTACCGCTACTGTTTTGGCTCAGTCAATTGTGCGTGAAGGTATGAAATATGTAGTTTCAGGTCATAACCCAATGGATCTGAAGCGCGGTATCGACAAAGCAGTTACTGCTGCGCTTGAAGAGCTCAAAAAAATCAGCAAGCCTTGCACAACCACTAAAGAGATTGCTCAAGTTGGCTCTATTTCAGCTAACAGTGACTACAGCATTGGTGAGCGTATTGCTGAAGCAATGGCAAAAGTGGGCAAAGAAGGTGTCATTACCGTTGAAGATGGCAAGTCATTGGAAGATGAGCTTGAGATAGTAGAGGGTATGCAGTTTGATCGCGGCTACCTCTCACCATACTTCATTAACCAACCTGAAAAGCAAGTGGCCATATTGGAAAGCCCATATGTTCTCTTGTTCGACAAGAAAGTTAGTAACATTCGTGATTTGCTCCCAGTGCTCGAGCAAGTGGCAAAATCTGGCCGTCCATTATTGATCATTGCTGAAGATGTTGAAGGCGAAGCATTAGCAACTTTGGTTGTAAATAATATTCGCGGCATTATCAAAACCTGTGCTGTTAAGGCTCCAGGGTTTGGCGATCGTCGTAAAGCCATGTTGGAAGATATCGCGATTTTGACTGGTGGTACTGTGATCGCTGAAGAGATTGGCCTCACACTCGAGAAAACAACTCTTGAGCATTTAGGTCAAGCTAAGCGCATTGAAGTAGGCAAAGAAAACACTATCATTATTGATGGTACTGGCGATAAAAAAGCGATCGAGGCTCGTGTTAAGAACATTCGTGTTCAGATCGAAGAAGCGACTAGTGACTACGATAAAGAGAAATTGCAAGAGCGCGTAGCCAAGTTAGCAGGTGGTGTTGCGGTAATTCGTGTTGGCGCTGCTACTGAAGTTGAAATGAAAGAGAAGAAAGCTCGCGTTGATGACGCATTGCACGCTACTCGCGCTGCAGTCGAAGAGGGCATTGTTCCTGGCGGCGGCGTGGCTTTGCTGCGTGCTATGCAAGGTATCAAAGGCCTGAAAGGCGATAACGCTGATCAAAACGCTGGTATCAGTATCGTATTGCGCGCTATGGAAGAGCCACTCCGCATCATCGTTTCTAATGCTGGTGACGAAGCAAGCGTTGTTGTGAATGCGGTATTGGCTAGCAAGGGCAATAACGGTTACAACGCTGCAACTGGCGAATACGGTGACCTCGTAGCTCAGGGTGTGATCGATCCAACTAAGGTAACAAAAACTGCATTGGTTAATGCGGCTTCTGTAGCGGCCTTGTTGTTGACCACAGATTGCGCTATCTGCGAAGCACCAAAGGATGAAGCTGGTGCTGGCGGTATGCCTGATATGGGCGGTATGGGCGGTATGGGCGGTATGGGCGGCATGATGTAATAACCTTACTTCCTCAGCTATCAAGCTGTAGAAATAAAAACGCCTGGTCCACAAGACCGGGCGTTTTTTATTGGTGCAACGCTATGCACATTTTTCATGCACAAGGCACCAAGCTAGTGATCTGATTAGTAATTACCCGAGTCTCTGAATTCACAATGACTTAACAAAATTTGTATTGATAGTCAGGAAATTAAGGAGATTTACATGAGTTCAGCAACAATGAGTGGGGCGTCATCCAAGAGTGGCCCTCTGAAGTCAAAATGGGTTCAATTAGCACTTGGCGTTATTTGTATGATGTCCATTTCTAGCCCTCAATATGTTTGGGCCCTGTTTACCAAACCTATCATGGGTCAACTTGGTGTGACGTTGCCCGAGTTGCAAATTACCTTTTCCCTTTTGATTGTGTTGCAAACTTTCTTCTCGCCATTTCAGGGGTATTTGGTGGAAAAGTTTGGCCCACGACTGCTGTTGTCAATTGGTACGGCACTGACAGGCTTAAGCTGGGTACTCTCAGCAAATCTCACTACGGTCTCTAGTCTCTACATTACCTATGGTGTGTTGGGTGGCCTTGGCACTGGTATTGTTTATATTGGTGTTGTTGGCTTAATGGTCCGCTGGTTCCCTAATAACCGTGGATTTGCAGTCGGCATGGTTGCCGCTGGCTATGGCATTGGCGCCCTATTAACCACCTTTCCAATTGCTGCTAGCTTGGTAGAGACTGGCTTGCAAGGTACCTTGACATTCTTCGGTTACGTTATCGGTGCAGTTGGCCTTTTAGCTGCACAGGGTATTCGGGTGCCGCATGCAGATCGCATCCAAACTGCTAGTCAGGTTGAGGCTGCAGCAACCGGTATTACTCCTAAGACGATGCTCAAGACACCAGTTTTTTGGTTAATGTTCTTGATGATGTCGATGATGTCGACATCAGGCTTGATGGTGATTTCACAGATGGGTGCGTTTGCCAAAGACTTTGGAATCACAGGGGCTATGGTGTTTGGTATGGCTGCGTTACCTTTGGCGCTAACCATTGATCGAATCACTAATGGTTTCACACGCCCTTTCTTTGGTTGGGTATCTGATCGGATTGGTCGTGAATACACCATGACCATTGCATTTGGCTTGGAGGCGATAGCAATGTTTGCTTGGGTCATGACCCGCTCTGATCCGGTAATGTTTGTCATATTGTCAGGCATTGTGTTCTTTGGTTGGGGTGAGATCTTCTCCTTGTTCCCATCTACTTTGACAGATACATTTGGTCAAAAACATGCAACTACTAACTATGGCTTTTTATATATGGCACAAGGCGTAGGTTCTATTATTGGGGGCCCAATTGCCGCGTATATTCATGGAGTTGCTGACAGTTGGATGCCTGTATTTGCCATCATGATTGCCTTAGATGCAACTGCGGCCCTCCTTGCTTTGTTTGTATTGCGTCCAATGCGCGCTAAATATATAAAGGCGCAAGCTGCCTAAGGCGTGATCATGAATTAATAATTGAAAGTAGTGAAGTAAAAAGGCTAACGGTTAAATCGCTAGCCTTTTTTATTGCCACTCATAGTGGAGCGAGGTGCAGCAAAAGTTAATCCGGTTGAATGCCGCCATCCTTGATAACTTTTTTCATTTTCACTAGACCTTGATCAATCATCTCCTTGAGATGTTCTGGTCCTAGCGGCACAAATTCAAATCCTTGTTGGATGAGTTGCTCGCGTAGTTTTTGATCCTTGAGGGCAACAGCTAAAGATTCATTGAGTTTGCTCACAATCATGGGTGATGTACCTTTGGGGGCAACAAGTGCACCCCAAGTTGAGAATTCGTAGCCCTTAACACTCTCGCTCACTGTCGGTGAATTTGGCAATAAGGGTGATCTCGTCTTACTGGTGATACCAAGCACCTTTAATTTGCCCGCACGAATATGTGGCAAGACTACGGATAGTGCACTAATCATGACGGGGACTTGCCCTGCCATCACATCTGTAACTGCTGCTGCTGCGCCACGATATGGAATGTGAACAATGGGTGCGCCGGTGTATTGGCGAAAGATCTCCATGCCGATATGTTGAGGTGACCCATTGCCACCAGAGGCGTAATCAATCTTGCCAGGATGCTCTTTAGCAATCCGCACTAAGTCAGCAGCGGTATTTCCAGGAAAGGAGGGATTTGCAACCAGCACAAAGGTAATAGCAGCCACTTCAGAAATGGGTGTAAAGCTTTGCACTGGGTCGTAATCTACTTTCTTATATAGGTTAGGAAGCATGGTCAGAATGCTGTCATTGAAAGCGCCTAAGACATAACCATCAGGTGTACTTTGCGCAACCTTACCCGCACCAATCAGTCCAGCACCTCCTGGAATATTCTCAATAGTGATGGCTTGACCGAGGTTCTCCCCCATTTTTTGTGCAATTGGTCTTAGCAATAAGTCGACACCGCTTCCAGCCTGCAGCGGCATGATTGTTTGGATGGTGCGATTGGGGTAGGGTGTTTGGGCGCTTGCAGGAGTGAAGCAAGGCAGACCTGCTATACCAAGCAAAAGCAAAGAAAGTGAAAACAATTTGATATTCATAGCGTCTCGAATGAAGTGATTTGGTAGTGTTTTGGTGATGATTATTAGTATCTTAGCGTAATAAAAAACGCTTGTGGATAGGGCGGGTCCTTCTGGCAAGGCGCCTAGGGTCAAAAGTGTCAAAGTATTAGACCGCATCAGCGTTGGGATGGATAATGGGGGCACATCATTTTTGCAAGATTTCAGAATTATCCCCATGGAAATTAAAGTCAACTTTCTCGATAAGCTACGTCTTGAAGCCAAGTTTGACGACTTTACAGTGATTGCCGACCAACCCATTCGATATAAAGGCGATGGTTCAGCCCCCGGCCCCTTCGATTACTTTCTAGCTTCATCAGCCCTGTGCGCAGCTTATTTTGTAAAACTATATTGCGACACTCGTAATATTCCCACTGAAAATATCCGCCTCTCGCAGAATAATATTGTTGATCCGGAAAATCGTTATCAGCAGATTTTCAAGATTCAAGTGCAACTGCCAGAGGATATCTCGCCCAATGACCGCCAAGGTATTTTGCGATCTATCGAGCGTTGTACGGTTAAAAAGGTAGTGCAGGCTGGGCCGGAGTTTGTGATTGAGGAAGTGAAGAACTTGGATGCTGACGCCCAGACTTTGTTGGTTCTAAAACCAGCCGCTGATGCTAGCACCTATATTTTGGGTAAGGATCTGCCGCTGGAGCAAACGATTGCCAATATGTCCGGCTTATTGGCGGGTCTAGGCATTAAGATTGAAATCGCTTCGTGGCGCAATATCATCCCCAATGTCTGGTCATTGCATATTCGTGATGCGCACTCGCCGATGTGCTTTACCAATGGCAAGGGGTCAACAAAGGAAAGTGCCTTGGCATCTGCTTTGGGGGAGTACATTGAGCGACTGAGTAATAACCATTTCTATGCGGGCGTATTCTGGGGTGAGGAAATCGCTAATGCTGCATTTGTGCATTACCCTAGCGAACGCTGGTTTAATCCAGGTCCTAAAGATGCGCTGCCCACCGAAATTCTTGATGAATACTGTCGCAAGATTTACGATCCCGAAGGCGAGTTGTGTAGTTCGCATCTAGTGGATACCAATTCTGGGAATGTAGAGCGCGGTATCTGCTCATTGCCATATGTGCGCAAGTCTGATGGGGCAGTCATCTATTTTCCGATCAACCTGATTGAAAACCTCTTTGTAAGCAATGGTATGAGTGCTGGGAATACGCTGGCAGAAGCACAAGTCCAATGCCTCTCGGAGATTTTCGAGCGAGCAGTGAAGCGCGAAATTCTGGAGGGTGAAATCACTCTACCAGATGTGCCGCAGGAAGTACTAGCGAAATATCCCAGCATTCTGGCTGGCATTCACGGACTCGAAGAGCAAGGCTTTCCGGTGTTAGTAAAAGATGCTTCTCTAGGTGGAGTCTATCCGGTGATGTGCGTCACTCTAATGAATCCACGCACAGGCGGTGTATTTGCCTCCTTTGGCGCACATCCAAGTCTAGAGGTGGCGCTAGAGCGAAGTCTGACAGAATTACTGCAGGGTCGCAGTTTGGAGGGTCTAAATGATTTACCTCCGCCGACATTTGCGAGTGAGGCGGTGACAGAACCCAATAACTTTGTTGAACACTTCATTGATTCGAGCGGTATTGTGTCATGGCGTTTTTTCAGCGCACAATCAGATTACGACTTTGTTGAGTGGGATTTTTCTAGCCAGGGTGAAAATGCCAATGCTCAGGAAGTTGCGACTTTATTCGCTATCCTCAAGGACATTGGTAAAGAAGCTTATGTGGCCGTGTATGACGAGTTGGGCGCGACTGCCTGTCGGATTTTAGTGCCAGGCTATTCTGAAGTTTATCCAATTGAAGATCTGATTTGGGATAACACGAACAAAGCCTTATTGTTCCGCGCTGATATTTTGAACCTATCTTGCCTGAATGATGCTGATCTAGTAGCGTTACTTGAGCGTCTGGAAAATAACGAGCTCGATGAGTACGGCGATATTGCCACATTGATTGGCATTGAGTTTGATGAAAATACACCCTGGGGTCAATTAACTGTTCTGGAGCTAAAGCTATTGATTCGTCTAGCCTTGCAGCAATTTGATGATGCACATGAGCTGGTAGGCGCCTTTCTTCAGTACAACGATAATACGGTCGAACGTAGATTGTTCTATCAAGCTTTAAATGTGGTGCTAGAAGTTCTATTAGATGATGATCTGGTGCTCGATGATTACCTAGTTAACTTACGCCGTATGTTTGGTGATACTAGGATGGACGCTGTAATGGGCTCAGTCGACGGCAGCGTGCGCTTCTATGGTTTGACGCCAACCAATCTCAATTTAGATGGCCTCGATAGGCATCATCGTTTAATTGATAGCTATCGCAAACTACATGCAGCCCGCAGCGTTAGGGCATCCCATTCGTGATTGTGTGGGCTATTGTGTTGGGCACGGGCGTGTCAATTCCCGTGCTTAGCTCTGAATGCCTAGCTAACTGACTTCACCATGTCTTCTACGACTTTCTTCGCATCACCGAAGACCATCATCGTTTTATCCATATAGAAGAGTTCATTGTCTAGACCAGCATAACCAGCGGCCATCGAACGTTTGTTAACGATGATGGTTTTAGCTTTAAAAGCCTCTAGGATTGGCATGCCGAAGATTGGGCTGCCTGGTGTTCGAGCTGCGGGGTTTACAACGTCGTTTGCGCCAAGAACCAATACCACATCAGCTTGCCCGAAATCGCTATTGATATCTTCCATTTCAAAAACTTGGTCGTAAGGTACTTCAGCTTCAGCCAAGAGTACGTTCATATGACCAGGCATGCGACCCGCCACTGGGTGGATTGCATATTTGACTGTCACGCCATGGTGGGTTAACTTTTCTGTCAATTCTTTTAGCGCGTGTTGAGCGCGTGCAACTGCAAGACCATAACCAGGAACAATAATCACAGTGTCGGCATTTTCCATCAGGAAAGCGGCATCTTCTGGAGAACCCGTTTTATAGTTCTTTGGACCACCATCATCAGCACCACCTGCAGAGGCTTCAGCACCGAAACCACCAAGCAAGACTGCCACGATAGAGCGGTTCATCGCCTTACACATAATGTAAGACAGAATTGCGCCCGAAGAGCCAACGCAGGCGCCAGCAATAATCAATACTGGGTTGCTCAATGTGAATCCAATACCAGCAGCAGCCCAACCAGAGTAGCTATTGAGCATGGAAACAACCACCGGCATATCTGCACCACCGATTGGGATGATTAAGGTCACGCCGAGCACTAAGGCCACAGCACACATTGCCAAGAAAGCGGCATGGCTATCGAGCATGTAATAGGCAACACCAGCGCCAATCATGGTTACTGCGAGCACTAGGTTCAGCAAGTGTTGACCAGTAAAGCTCACTGGCTTACCGCTCACCTTTCCTGACAACTTACCGAAGGCAATAACAGAGGCGGTAAAAGTAATCGCACCGATAAATGCGCCAATGAAGAGTTCAATCTTCTGCGCACCAGTGTGATCATGAGCAGGATTAAATACTGCAGCAATGGCAATCAATACTGCTGAAAGACCAACAAAGGAGTGCATGAGAGCCACAAGCTCTGGCATCTTCGTCATTTGTACGCGTTTAGCAGCAAAGGTACCAATGATTGCGCCACCAACAATGGCTCCGGCAATTAAGGAAACGACTGGCTTAAAGTCGGGAATAAAGAAGGTAGTAATCACCGCAAGCAACATGCCAATCATGCCAAAGGTATTGCCTTGGCGTGAGGTTGTTGGTGAGGAGAGTCCGCGCAAAGCGAGGATGAATAATACCGAGGAAATGAGATAAGAAATAGCAGTTATGTTTGACATGAGTTTGGTCTCTGTATTGGTCTTTTTCTAGTGTTACTTAGTGGTAGCCACATCAGCTTTAGGAGCTTTTTTCTTGAACATCTCCAGCATGCGACGGGTGACCATGAAGCCACCAAAAATATTAATTGACGCTAAAAATACAGCTACCGCACCAATAATGCTGGTCAGAGTGATTTCATCACCCCCAATGACTTCTGTCTGCAAAAGAGCGCCAACAATAATGATTCCAGAAATCGCGTTGGTAACCGCCATTAATGGCGTGTGAAGTGCGGGAGTGACATTCCAAACTACGTGATAGCCAACAAAAATGGCCAATACAAACACAGTAATGTTTTGGACTGTAAGGATGCTTTGAAAAGCAGCGAGATCCATGATGATTCCTTCGTATTAGGTTTTGTTAGTTTTTGCGGACGGCTTGGCCATCACGACACATTAAGCAAGCGGTAACGATGTCATCATCAGCTGGGATGACTAACTTCGCATCTGCATCAACGATCAGTTTCATAAAGTCAAGCAAGTTGCGGGCATAGAGTGCGGAAGCGTCAGCAGCTACCATGCTGGCAAGATTGGTGTAACCAATAATCTTTACGCCATTAACTTCCACAATCTTGTCCGCTTGAGTCAGTGGGCAGTTGCCTGAACCGTTATCGCCACGACCAGCCGCTAAGTCAATCACAACCGAGCCCGGTTTCATATTGGCAACAGTATCGCTATGCAAAAGCACAGGTGGTTTACGTCCCGGAATCAAAGCAGTTGTAATAACGATATCGGCTTGCTGAGCACGTTCCGAGACCAAAGCGGCTTGACGCTTCATCCAGGCTTCGGGCATTGGGCGGGCATAACCGCCAACGCCTTGAGCAATTTCACGTTCTTCATCTGACTCAAAGGGAACGTCTACGAACTTACCGCCTAGGGACTCAATTTGCTCCTTAACTGCTGGGCGCACATCAGAAGCTTCAATCACGGCGCCCAGCCGCTTGGCTGTAGCAATCGCTTGCAATCCAGCAACTCCGACACCCAGAATCAGAACGCGTGCAGCTTTAACGGTGCCAGCAGCAGTCATGAGCATTGGCATAAAGCGTTGGTACTCATTAGCTGCAACCATTACAGCCTTATAGCCAGCAATATTAGCTTGCGAGGAAAGAACGTCCATGCTTTGCGCGCGTGTAGTTCTAGGTGCAGCTTCTAGAGAGAATGCGGTAATTCCTTGAGCTGCCATTGCGGCGATATTGTCGTTATCAAATGGATCGAGCATGCCAATGAGTACGGTGCCAGATTTGATCTGTTCAAGTTCATTGGCTTCAGGAGCACGCACTTTAAGTACGACTTCTGCGCTAAAGGCATCAGCAGCGCTACCAATAGTGGCGCCAACAGCTTCGTAGGCAGAATCCGGTTGGCTGGCTTGAACACCAGCGTCCTTCTGGATAATGACTTGATGACCTTGTCCAACCAGTTTTTTAACTGTTTCAGGTGTTGCGGCAACGCGAGTTTCCCCGAGCCTTGTTTCCAGCGGCACTCCTATGCGCATGGCATGTCTCCAAAAGCGAAATTTACAAAAATTCTATTTTAGTCAAATAGGCAAATTCATGCCCATTTACCTTCTCTTGCTGCCATTTAAGGAGTTTCGGCTTTTTCTCGGTGGAATTAACCTAAGACTTCTACAATATGACGTGTCAGCTTATATTGAATTTTCGCATTATTTAATGACCTACCTCAAATCTATGTCTCTTTCTGCATCAAAACCTACCAAAGTCGTTGTTGGGATGTCTGGCGGGGTAGATTCGTCGGTTGCAGCTTGGATGTTGAAGCAGCAAGGTTATGAAGTGGTCGGCCTTTTTATGAAGAACTGGGAAGACGACGATAACGATGAGTATTGCTCAGCTCGGCAGGATTGGCTGGACGTCGTCTCGGTGGCTGACAAGATTGGTATTGACGTTGAGGCTGTTAACTTTGCGGCAGAGTATCGGGAGCGTGTATTTGCAGATTTCTTGCGCGAATATGCCGCAGGTCGAACCCCCAATCCTGACGTTCTCTGTAATGCTGAAATTAAATTCAAAGCTTTTTTAGATCACGCAATGAATTTAGGCGCTGATGCGATTGCAACTGGACACTACGCTCGGGCTCGCCATGATGGTGGCAGAGTACAGCTATTAAAGGCAGTCGATGCTAGCAAAGACCAAAGTTACTTTTTACATCGACTAACTCAAGATCAGTTGTCAAAAGTTCTTTTTCCTTTGGGTGAAATTCCGAAGACGGAAGTACGAAAAATCGCTGAAGACATTGGTTTGCATAATGCTCGGAAAAAAGACTCTACTGGAATTTGTTTTATTGGCGAACGTCCTTTTAGAGAGTTTTTGAACCGCTACCTACCTCGTACTCCTGGACCTATCAAAACCCCAGAGGGCAAGGTGGTTGGCGAGCATATGGGACTTGCTTTCTTTACCCTTGGGCAGCGCAAAGGCATTGGCTTGGGCGGTAGCCAAGACGGCAACGGAGACCCTTGGTATGTGGCTCGCAAGGATGTAGCGAACAATACCCTATATGTCGTGCAGGGCCATGAGCACCCTTGGTTGCTTGCAAACCATTTGTCCGCAATGGATGCAAGCTGGGTCGATGGTATCGCACCAGTACCTGGCAAATATTCCGCTAAGACGCGCTATCGCCAAACGGATTCAGCTTGTGAAATTCATTCAGGTCCTGAAGGTTCGCTGAACTTTCAATTGACCTTCTCGGAATCGCAGTGGGCGGTTACCCCAGGACAATCTGCTGTTTTGTATGACGGAGATATTTGTTTAGGTGGCGGCATTATTTCTAATTAATGCAAACCGCCTAAATTTCTTACTTAAATTAAGCTACTGGTGGCGCCGTTTCTATAAACGAAGCACGTTGTATTAATTTTTGATACAGACGATCTAGATTTGGATATTCGGTTTGCCATTGAATGCTTGGGAAGCGTAGCAATAAGTATCCCAGTGCGCAGCCGACTGCAATATCTGCTAGGGTCATCTGGTTGCTGTGGCACCAAGCATTTCCGCCTAGCTGTTCGGACATTTGACGCAGGCCTACATGTACCTTACCCATTTGACGCTCAATCCAGGCGGGGCTTTGTTGCTCTGTAGGGCGCCAAGTGGCTTCTAAGCGTGCCAAGATGCAGGCATCTAATACACCGTCAGCTAAGGCTTCCCATGTCTTGACTGAGGCGCGCTCGCGACTTCCGGCTGGGATGAGCTTGCCAACTGGACTCAAGGTATCCGCATACTCAACGATGACTCGGGAGTCATAAATGGCTTCGCCATCATCTAAAAGCAGGCAGGGTACCTTCCCAAGGGGGCTTGTGGCGCTAATTTTGGTGTCTGCGGCCCATACATTCTCTAGCTCAAGGGCGGCTTCCACCTTTTTTTCAGAGAAAACGATGCGTACTTTACGTACATAGGGGCTGGTTGGGGATCCGATTATTTTCATAGGCGTCAGTATAGCGATGCTTGAGGTGGTAGATTGAGTTCCGGAACGCATTAAAATCAGAGATTATTGACATCTTCAATGTAAAGGCAATATCTGTGAGTCAACCCCTTTCTACTCTTAATGCGCTTTCCCCTTTGGACGGGCGCTATGCCGGAAAACTCGATGCCCTGAGACCTTGGCTATCAGAAGCTGCTTTTATGCGTCAGCGGGTTTTTGTTGAAATTCATTGGTTATTGGCTTTGGCGTCTTCGGGTCTGCCAGATGTCCCAACAATTAGTGCGGCAGATGAGACTTTTCTTTTATCTCTGCCTGAAAAATTTTCAGATGCGGATGCGCAGCGTATTAAAGATATTGAAGCCGTTACCAACCACGACGTGAAAGCGGTTGAATATTTTTTGAAAGAGAAAGTATCTGGTCGTCCAGATTTACTCAAGGCGAGTGAATTCATTCACTTTGCCTGCACCTCAGAAGATATCAACAATACTTCGCATGGTTTGATGTTGCGCGGTGCACGTGATGAAGTGCTATTGCCCCAGTTGAAAAAGATTTTGTCGGTTTTGACAGACTTGGCAATTGAGAACGCTAAAGTACCTTTGCTCTCACGTACCCATGGACAACCAGCCTCTCCAAGTACCTTAGGTAAGGAGTTGGCTAATATTGCCAAACGATTGGAGCGTGCTATTGCAGCGGTTGCAGCGGCACCCCTTTTGGGAAAAATGAATGGCGCTGTTGGTAATTACAACGCTCATATTTCTGCTTATCCAGATTTTGATTGGGAAAATTTCTCTAAAAATGTAGTCGAAAAGCGCTTAGGCCTGACATTTAATCCCTACACCATCCAGATTGAGCCGCACGATGGTATGGCTGAGTTGTTCGATGCGATTGCTCGCGCTAACACGATCTTGTTAGATATGGATCGGGACTTCTGGGCTTATATTTCCATTGGCTACTTTAAACAACGCACTAAAGCGGGCGAGATTGGCTCTTCGACGATGCCCCATAAAGTCAATCCGATAGACTTCGAAAACTCTGAAGGTAACTTAGGCGTTGCTAACGCACTATTGCGACACTTAGCAGAGAAGTTGCCGATCTCCCGTTGGCAGCGGGACCTAACTGACTCCACTGTATTGCGTAATCTAGGCCCTGCATTTGGCCACAGCATATTGGCTTACGACAGTGCTTTGCGCGGTTTAGGTAAGCTTGAGGTAAATCATGCAGCGATCGCCGCGGATCTTGACGGATGCTGGGAAGTATTAGCTGAGCCAGTGCAAACCGTTATGCGTCGTTATGGCATTGAGAACCCTTACGAGCAATTAAAAGAGTTAACACGTGGCAAGGGAATTAATCAAGCCGACCTGCAAGCTTTTATTCAAGGGCTCAAGATTCCTGATGATGCTAAAGCACGCTTGCTTGCAATGACCCCATCTTCTTATTTGGGCAAGGCGGTCGAGTTGACCGAACGCCTAAAAAAGTGAGCTTGACTCCAAATTCAGAATACGGGGCACGTCCCCGCGTCTGGTTTGCTGTATACCAATTACTTTGGCACTTGTTGCTGCCCTTGGCATTTGTTCGCCTTGCTTGGCGCGCACGCCACTCCACTCAATATTTAAGTTATCTGCCTGAGCGCTTGGGCTTTGGTTATAGCAAACCAAGCTCCCAAAAAGCCATTTGGATACATGCGGTGTCAGTCGGCGAGACACGTGCTGCTCAGCCCTTGATTGAGGCCTATCTTGCGCGCGGTGAATCCATCTTGTTAACCCATATGACCTTAAACGGTCGTCGAACAGGCGCAGCGTTATTTGAAAAGGCAATTACTGCAGGAAAAATACAGCAGGTATATTTGCCCTATGACTTGTGTTGGTCAGTGGATCACTTCTTAAATGTCTTTAAGCCTAAGCTGGGTTTATTTATGGAGACTGAGGCATGGCCAACGGTGGTCTTTCGTTGTGCCGAGATTGGCTTGCCTTTGTTTTTAGTGAACGCACGCCTCTCTGAGAGAAGTGCGCGTCGTATCAATCGTTTTGGTAGGTCTGGCAGAGCTTTATTTCAGGCATTTGCAGGAATATTGGCACAAACTGAATTTGATGCGCAGCGTTATCGAGCTCTCGGCGTCAAAAATGTAGAAATTGTTGGGAACTTAAAGTTCGATGTCCCCCTTGATCAAGGCTTAGTCTCTCAGGGACAAGCTTGGAAGCAAAAAAATCATTCCGCCCAACGTCTTCTGGTCTGTGCCGCAAGTACGCGTGATGGTGAAGAGGCTATCGTACTTAAGGCTTGGAAAGATTTATTACTCAGTAATTCGTTTGCCGTCCCACCATTACTGTGTTTAGTGCCGCGACATCCAGAGCGTTTTTCTGAAGTAGCCGATCAAATACATGGGGTTGGATTGAAGTTCCGCTTGCGTAGTGAATGGGCTGGCACCCCAAAAGATACTGACAGTCTTGAGGTTATTTTGGGCGACTCTATGGGTGAGATGCCTTTGTATTACAGTGCTGCTGATCTCGTTGTGATGGGCGGCAGTCTCCTTCCATTTGGCGGTCAGAATCTGATTGAAGCTTGCGCGGCGGGCTGCCCTGTTTTATTGGGCGAGCACACTTATAATTTTCAGCAGGCCGCACTCGATGCTGTGGAGATGGGTGCAGCAAAACGGATTCAGGGGGATTTGCTCTTGGGCGAGTCGATTGCATTGATGGAGGCAATAAAGTCTATATTGCTTCACTCGGCGGAGTTATCCAGAATGGCATTGGCCGCAAAGACCTACTCGGAAGAGCATCAAGGCGCGACTAAGAAATTATTAGCCGCTCTTGATCATCGAAACTTCAGTCTTAACTGAAGTTGAATTTAGATCTGCGCCCCAAAGTTTGGGTCGTCATTGCGGGAATTGTCTTCAGGTTTTTTATCGCCCTTGATTAAATCTTCACGTTTGACACCTAACCACATTGCCAAGGCGGCGGCAACGAAGACGGAGGAGTAGATACCAAATAAAATGCCGATAGTCAGTGCAAGCGCAAAGTAAAACAGTGTTGGACCGCCAAATATCAGCATTGCCAAAACCATCATTTCAGTACTACCGTGAGTAATCATGGTACGGCTGATGGTGCTAGTAATCGCATTATCAATAATCTCGCGGGTATTCATCTTGCGATATTTTCGGAAGTTCTCACGAATGCGGTCAAAGATCACCACCGATTCGTTGACGGAGTAACCAAGTACTGCTAAGACAGCTGCCAATACTGAAAGTGAGAATTCCCATTGGAAGAATGCAAAGAAGCCCAAGATAATCACGACGTCATGCAAGTTGGCAATGATGCCAGCAAGTGCAAACTTCCACTCAAAACGAAAGGATAGATACAGCACAATGCCGATGATCACAAAGATCAGTGCTTTGAGTCCATCTAAAGCTAACTCTTGACCGACTTGAGGACCCACAAACTCAACACGCTGCAGCTTAGCTCCAGAGGCGCTTGGCTCCAGCGCTTGCATAACAGGAGTGCTTTGGTCCGCAGAAGAAATCAATTTTCCTTCGGCATCCTTTTGCAAAGGTAGTCGAATCATGACGTCACGCGAGCTACCAAAGTTTTGAATCTGGGTATCTGCGTAGCCGAGTTTCGCGACATTCTCCCTAATGGAGTCTAAGGGCGCAGTTTGCGGATAACTGACTTCCATCACCGTGCCGCCTGTAAATTCGATGGAAAGGTGCAGACCGTTATGCCACAGGAAGAAAACAGCAGCTAAAAAAGTAATAAACGAAATTGCATTCAGCACCAATGCATGGCGCATGAATGGAATGTCTTTTTTAATCCGGAAAAATTCCATGACTTATTTCTCCTGTGGGCGCCAAACTTGGCCAATAGCGAGTTTTGAAATCTTCTTATGTCGACCATACCAAAGGTTGACAAGGCCACGTGAGAAGAAGACGGCGGAGAACATTGAAGTCAGAATGCCAAGGCAGTGCACTACAGCGAAGCCTTTGATGGGGCCAGAGCCAAACGCAAGTAAAGCTAGACCTGCAATTAATGTCGTGACGTTAGAATCCAGAATCGTTGCCCATGCTTTATCAAAGCCGACGGATATGGCGGTATGTGGTGCGGCGCCGTTACGTAACTCTTCTCGGATACGTTCATTAATCAGCACGTTTGAGTCAATCGCCATACCCAGAGCCAAAGCCATCGCAGCAATGCCAGGAAGAGTCAAGGTTGCTTGCAGCATCGACAATACCGAAATTAGTAGCAGTAGGTTCACTGCCAAAGCGATCACCGAGAATGTGCCAAATAATAGGTAGTAAGCCATCATAAAAATGGCGATACAGGCAAAACCAATCAATAGGGATTTAAAACCTTTTTCAATATTTTCGGCACCCAAGCTTGGTCCGATGGTGCGCTCTTCAATAATTTCCATTGGCGCTGCCAGTGAGCCTGCGCGCAATAAGAGCGCTAAGTCATTGGCGCTTTCGGTAGTGGGTTGACCGGTAATTTGGAACTTAGAACCGAACTCGCTTTGAATAGTTGCAATCGTTAAGACTTCGCCTTTACCTTTTTCAAACAAGATCATACCCATTGGCTTGCCAATGTTTTCACGAGTCACTTCTTGCATGACCCGACCACCAGCGGCATCCAGTGAGATGTTCACTGCGGGGCGTTGGTTTTGATCAAAGCCGGCACTCGCATCTGTAATGCGATCACCGCTAAAAATAACTGATTTTTTGAATACACCTAAACGATTTTCACCAAAATGAAAAACGTCCATTCCAGGGGGAGGGGGCTCGCCAGCACTAATCGTTGACACCAGTGGATCAGCAAGTCGCGATTCTAGGGTTGCGGTACGGCCAATAATATCTTTGGCACGTGCCGTATCTTGAACGCCGGGTAATTGGACGACGATACGCTCAGCACCTTGCTGTTGAATTACCGGCTCTTTTACTGCCAATTCATTGACACGCTTATTCAGGGTGATGATATTTTGTTTAACGGCATTATCTTGGATGGCTTTTAAGGAGGCTGGTTTAAATTCCCCAAGCAACTTGGTGGAGCCACCGGTGGAGCGCACTTGCCAAATGAGTTCGGGCTGACTAACGTTCAGAAGGGTGCGAGCCTGTTCGGCCTCATCAGCACTGCCAAAATTAATGGCGAGGGAATCGCTACTGCGATCAATGCCTTGGTGGCGAATATTTTTGTCACGCAATTGACTGCGGATATCGCCAGCCAAAGCAGTCACTTTCTTTTGCACTGCACCTTTCATATCTACCTGCAATAAGAAGTAGACGCCGCCACGTAAATCTAAGCCAAGCGGCATTGGCAATGCGTTGATGGCATTGAGCCAGCTAGGTGTATTAGAGAGCAGATTTAAGGCGACAGTGTAATTGGGGTCAGCTTGATCTGAATTCAATTTTTGCTGTAAGAGATCACGTGCACGCAGTTGAATATCGGTGTTGTTAAAGCGAATCTTGATTGAGCCTGCATGACCAGTAGTTTCAAAGAAGAGCCCAGTGCTGTTAATGTTGTCATCACTGAGAATCTTTTCAACCCGAGCCTGAGTCGCCAAATCAACCTTAATGGTTGGCTTGGCGGACGAGACTTGAACTGCAGGCGCCTCCCCGAAGAAATTAGGCAGTGAATACAGTCCGCCGATCAATAAAGCAGCGGCAATGACTAAATATTTCCAGAGGGGGTAGCGATTCATATTGAGATACTTTTAGACGTATTAAGCAGACTTCAGGGTGCCTTTAGGCAATACAGTAGTGATAGCACCTTTTTGCATTTGCACTTCAGTACCAGTGGCAATTTCTACGCCAACAAAATCATCTTTCAATGAAGTGACTTTGCCAACGATGCCACCAACAGTTACAACCTCATCACCAACTGCCAAAGCTGCAAGCATGGCTTTAGTTTCTTTGGCGCGCTTCATTTGCGGGCGAATCATGATGAAATACAAAACCGCAAACATCAAAATCAGGGGGAGGAAGCTCATTAAGCCACCTGCATCTGCGCCTCCGGCTGGAGCCTGGGCAAAAGCGTTACTAATCCACATACAAAACCTCCGTTATTGACTCATTGAAAACAGCTTTAGTTTTAGACTTTGAATACAAAGCCCTAAACCCGCAATTCTAAACTGTGTGGGGCTTTGGGGATGATTTGCGGAGGTTTAGCCCATTCTAGGAGTGTTAATCTTGTCCAGGCTCGACGCCACGCTGGCGATCACGATGAAATTCCTCGCGATAGGCGCTAAAGCGATCTTTCTTCAAGGCCTCCCGAACCTCTGTCATTAACTGCAGGTAGTAGGAGAGGTTATGGATCGTATTGAGTTGAGATCCAAGGATTTCATTCGCCTTTTGGAGGTGATTTAAATAGGATCTCGTGAAGTTTTGACAGGTATAGCAGGTGCAAGTAGGGTCTAAAGGGCGATCATCGTCCTTGTACCCTGCGTTACGTAGCTTAAGGTCGCCAAAACGAGTAAAGAGCCAGCCATTGCGAGCGTTGCGGGTAGGCATGACGCAGTCAAACATATCAATGCCCATGCTAACGCCAAGGATAAGGTCTTCAGGGGTGCCAACTCCCATGAGATAGTGGGGCAGGTGTTCTGGTAATTTAGGCGCTGTAAAGCTGAGAATGCGCTCAAACTCAGGCTTGGGCTCGCCCACTGAGAGACCGCCAATAGCAATCCCATCAAAGCCCTGCTGGCTCACGGCTTCCAAGGAAAATTCACGCAGGTTTTCAAACATACCACCTTGCACGATTCCAAAGAGGCCGTTACCAGTCTCTAGTTCACGAAAACGCTTAAGCGAACGCTCTCCCCAGCGCAGAGAAAGCTCAAGAGATTGACGTGCCGCTTTTTCAGTGGTGGGCTGACCTTTCACCTCATAGGGTGTGCACTCATCGAATTGCATGGCGATATCACTATTCAGTACCGCTTGGATTTCCATGGAAACCTCTGGAGACATAAATAACTTATCGCCATTAATAGGGGATGCGAAAGTCACGCCCTCTTCAGAGATTTTTCTCAGGGCGCCTAAGCTAAATACCTGAAAGCCGCCCGAGTCGGTAAGAATTGGTTTGTCCCAAGCCATAAAGCGATGTAGGCCACCATGTTTTTTGATGACATCTAAGCCTGGCCTGAGCCAAAGGTGAAAGGTATTACCCAAAACAATTTGCGCTTTTGCTTCCTCAAGATCGCGCGGTGTCATTGCTTTGACTGTGCCGTAGGTACCCACCGGCATAAAGATGGGCGTCTGCACACTGCCGTGCGGTAGATCGAGCTGGCCTAATCGTGCCGGGCTAGCGGAATCGCGCGCCAAAATATTGAAGTGAATAGGCTTGGTCATGAGTGTGTATTTTCGAGTCGGCTTAAGAACATCGCATCACCATAACTGAAGAAGCGATATTTTTGAGAAATAGCATGTTGGTATGCGGATCTAATATTATCCATTCCCGCAAAAGCACTCACCAACATTAGTAAGGTGGATTTTGGTAGGTGAAAGTTGGTGAGTAGGCAATCTACCGTTTTGAACTGAAAGCCAGGGGTAATAAACAGGTTGGTTTCACCACTGGTCTTCTGTGTCAGAGCTTGACTCTCTAGAGCTCGCAGGCTGGTCGTGCCTATGGCAATCACTCTACCGCCTTTGCTCTGTGTTTCCTCAATTGCTAGTAGGGTTTCTGTGGGAATAGAGAACCATTCGTGATGCATTTTGTGTTTGCTTAAATCTTCTTCGCGCACCGGAGTGAAGGTGCCGGCGCCAACGTGTAGGGTGACCGTGGCTTGCTTTGCTCCCAATTGCTGAAGTTCTTGGAGAATGGTTTCATCAAAATGTAGTCCTGCGGTTGGTGCTGCTACAGCACCAGGATTTTTTGCGAGAACTGTTTGGTAACGTTGCGCATCCTCCCCATCGGGTTGATGTTCGATATAAGGTGGAAGCGGTAGTTCACCAAAGCGCTCTAGCAAGGCAAAGACATTTTCAGGAAAGCGCACCTCATAGAAGCGGCCATCGTAGCCAATCATCTCGACTTGAAAGGTTTCACCAATTTGATTGTGAATCTGAATAATGGAGCCAGTTTTGGGAACCTTTGAGGCCCTGATTTGGACCCAAGCTTGTTGATCGCCGCTAATGCGCTCAATTAAGAGCTCCACATTGCCCCCCGTTTCTTTTTTGCCATGAAGGCGGGCAGGGATAACTTTGGTGTCATTGAAGACGAGCAAATCCCCAGGCTTAATAAGGTCAAGAATTTCCTTAAATTGCCGATTGATGAGCTGGGCGGCTTCTAGCCCCGCAGATCGCACCTCAAGGAGGCGGCTGTCGGTTCTATTCGCCAAGGGATGCTGGGCGATTAGATCGGGCGGGAGGTCGTAATTAAAGTCGGAGAGTTGCATAGCATTACCATCAGGTATTGGATTTTAACGATGACGACTAAGCGACCACCAACAGTACTGCAAAAGATGGGTCTAGACAGCCCCATGGCCCTTGCTTTGCATCTTCCCTCTCGTTATGAGGATGAGACTGAGCTTTTCAGCATTGAAGATGCCCTAAGTCGTGGTCGCTTTTCCCCTGTACAGACCCAAGGGATTGTAATCCGCAATCAAGTCCTGTTTAGACCTAGAAGGCAGCTATTAGTTACTATTGAAGACGATACGGATGTATTGCAACTCCGCTTTCTGAATTTCTACCCCAGTCAGCAAAAGCAAATGGCAGTGGGCGCTCATATACGCGTGCGGGGCGATGTTCGCGAAGGCTTTCAGGGTTCGGAGATGGTGCACCCAACGGTGCGCGCCGTTACCCCGGATACTCCATTACCTCGCAGCTTGACCCCAGTCTATCCGGCAAGCGCTGGAATTTCACAAACTATTATTCGTAAGGCGGTAGTTCAGGCACTGCGCGAACCAAGCCTTAAGGAAAGCTTGGCAGAGTTCTTGCCTGCGCAGTTACTGACCGAATTTTTGCCAAATAATGATTGGCCGCATTTACAAGCTGCATTGACTTATCTTCATCAGCCACCTGCCGATGCCGATACGCAGGCTTTGATGGAGCGCACTCATCCTGCGTGGCGTCGTGTGCAGTTTGAAGAATTACTTGCGCAACAAATTTCACTGAAGCGAGCGCATTCGATTCGCAGACAAAGGCGAGCTCCAGATTTTGTGAAGTCTCAAGCTCAAGCAAACACCAGCATTGAAGAAGGTTTATTGAAAGCTTTGCCCTTTAAGCTAACGGGTGCGCAAGAACGAGTTTGGACTGAAATTTCAGAAGATCTGTCCAACCAATTTCCAATGAATCGCCTGCTACAAGGTGATGTTGGTAGCGGTAAAACAGTAGTGGCTGCCCTAGCAGCTGCCCGCGTGATGGATCATGGTTATCAAGCTGCAATCATGGCGCCCACAGAAATTCTGGCTGAGCAACACTATCTCAAAATGAAAGAGTGGTTTGAGCCCTTAGGTATTAAGGTGGCTTGGTTATCAGGCAGTTTGAAAGCAAAAGAAAAAAGACTGGCGCAAGAGATGATTGAGAATGGTACAGCCCAGATCATCATTGGAACGCATGCACTTATTCAGGAAACAGTCAGCTTTGCCAAACTAGGATTAGCAGTGATTGACGAGCAACACCGTTTTGGTGTGAGGCAGCGTTTAGAAATTCAGCAACGCGTTGGCTCTGAATTGTTTTACTGTCATCAGCTCATGATGTCAGCTACCCCTATTCCACGTACGCTAGCAATGACTTACTACGCAGACTTAGATGTATCGGTGATCGATGAACTACCTCCGGGACGCAAGCCTATTGTGACTAAGGTCGTTAAAGCTGCAAGGCGCGATGAAGTGATTAGTGGCTTGCACGCATGGTTAAGTAAGGGCTTGCAGGCCTATTGGGTTTGCCCTTTGATTGAAGAGTCAGAGGCGTTGCAATTACAAACAGCTGTAGAAAGTTTTGAGCAACTTACCCTCGCTCTCCCTGGCTTTAAGGTTGGCCTAGTTCATGGCCGTTTAAAGGCCAATGAGAAGGCCGCTGTCATGGCTGCCTTTAAGGCGAATGAGATTCAACTCTTGGTTGCGACTACCGTGATTGAGGTTGGGGTTGATGTGCCTAATGCTGCGCTGATGGTGATCGAACATGCAGAGCGGTTTGGTTATGCGCAGATTCATCAGTTGCGAGGTCGGGTGGGGCGTGGCTCTGCTGATTCGGTTTGTATTTTGATGTACGCCGAGCCACTTTCTATGGCTGCAAAAGAGCGTTTGCAAACCTTACGCGAAACTTCTGATGGCTTTGTCATTGCTGAGCGCGATTTATCGCTAAGAGGTCCGGGTGAGCTACTGGGGGCAAAACAGTCGGGTGATGCCATGTTACGGTTTGTAGATTTACAGCGGGATGCTTGGTTGATTGAGTTGGCTCAGCAGGTAGCCGAATGCTTGTTGGCCGATCATGCCGATTTGGTGGAGCGCCACCTAGAGCGCTGGTTGGGGTCTCGCGCAGAATTTCTAAAGGCCTGATAATTAGACTATGACACTTACAGAACTGCGTTACATTGTTGCCGTTGCTCGCGAGCGCCACTTTGGGCGCGCTGCTGAGGCTTGTCATGTCTCTCAGCCTACTTTATCGGTGGCAATTAAGAAACTAGAAGAAGAGCTTGGCACACAGATTTTTGAGAGGACAAGCTCTGAAGTGGCAATGACTGGTTTAGGTGCGCTGATTGTTGAGCAGGCACAGCGGGTGCTAGAAGAGGCTAATGCTCTAAAGCATTTGGCGAAGCACGGCCAGGATCCTTTGTCGGGCCCAATTCGGTTGGGGGCGATTTACACCATAGCTCCATATTTATTGCCTAGTTTGGTAAGAGTTTCTAGAAAAGATATTCCAAACGCGCCATTATTTTTAGAAGAAAACTTCACCGTTCGCTTGTTGGAGATGTTGCGCCAAGGCGTATTAGATTGCGCTATTTTGGCAGACCCCTTCCCAAGTGCTGGGTTGGATGTGGTCGATCTGTATGAGGAACCTTTTTTGGTTGCGGTACCTCAAGGGCATCCATGGGAGCTTCGTAAGTCTATTGCGCACCAGGAGTTAAGAGAGCAAAACACTTTATTGCTGGGCGCAGGACATTGCTTTCGGGATCATGTTTTGGGTGTCTGCCCTGAGTTAAATCGTTTTGGTTCTGGATCCACTATCGGCGAGCAACGCAGTTTTGAAGGATCCTCTTTGGAAACGATTCGTCAAATGGTAGCAGGCGGTATTGGTATTTCGGTCCTGCCTCGAACCTCTGTACTCGATCCGGCAACCCATGAAGGTTTGATTCGTTATATTCCGCTAGATGAGCCTGTACCAACACGTAAGGTTTGCTTGGTCTGGCGCAAAAGCTATCCTCGCGCTGAAGTGATGCGAGAGCTGGCTAAGATTATTCGTAAATGTGACTTACCGGGAGTAAGCTTTATTTGATGCGGCATCCCTTTATTACCCGTCTAGTTTCATATGCTTATCTGATTCGTCTTGACAAGCCGATTGGTACTCTGCTTCTACTGTGGCCCACTTGGTGGGGTTTGTGGCTTGCAAGTAGTGGGTTTCCTGACTGGAGCATTTTGTTCATTTTTACTATTGGTACTATCTTGATGCGAAGTGCTGGATGCGCCGTTAATGATTACGCTGATCAAGATTTCGATCGCCATGTAAAGAGAACGCAAGGACGTCCAGTAACCAGTGGCAAGATCTCAGGTAAAGAGGCGCTTATTGTGGCTACTGTGCTGGCGCTGATTGCCTTTTTACTCATTCAGCCACTTAATACTTTCACTAAAATACTTTCGGTCTTTGCTTTGTTAATTGCAATTATTTACCCATTTACCAAAAGATTTTTCGCGATTCCTCAGGCCATTCTTGGGATTGCATTCGGTTTTGGAATTCCGATGGCTTATGCAGCTGTCTTGGATTTCATTCCCTTAGAGGCATGGATTCTTTTTGTGGGTAATATTTTTTGGGCTATTGCTTATGATACTGCCTATGCAATGGTCGATCGAGATGATGATATTCGCCTAGGTCTTCGCACATCAGCAATTACCTTTGGTCGGCTTGATGTTCTGGCGATTGGGGTTTGCTATGGAATCTTATTACTAAGTCAAATTTGGGTGGCACAAATTGCTCACTTGAGTAGTTATTTTTGGTGCGGCTGGTTAGGCGCTTTGGGGTGTGCCATCTATCATCTGAAATTAGTTTCAACTCGCAGTAGGACTGAGTGCTTTAAGGCATTTCGCCATAACAACTGGCTGGGCGGATTTCTCTTTTTGGGAATCGCTTTAGGTCTAGCGATCAATTAGTTTTTACCTAATTCATCGCCCATCGCTTTGCCGCGCTGACTTGCAGTGTCAATCGCTTTTTCCAAAATGTCATGCCAACCATGTTGTTTCATCACATCCAGTGCAGCAGCAGTAGTGCCGCCTTTTGAGGTGACTCTCTCGCGTAATACGCCAGCATGCTCATCTGAGTTATGGGCCAACTGTGTCGAGCCTTCGAGTGTTGCATAAGCAAGCTGACGTGCAGTAGTTGCATCTAAGCCCAACTTTTCACCGGCAGACTGCATGGCTTCCAAAAACGCAAAGACATAAGCGGGCCCACTTCCTGAAACTGCTGTTACAGCATCCATTAAATTTTCTTCTGCAACCCAAACAGCCTGACCAACAGCATGGCAGATAGTTTCAGCAAGTCTGCGGTCAGATTGATTGACAGCAAGGTCTGCAAAGAGGCCGGTAATCCCTTTGCCTATGAGGGCGGGGGTGTTTGGCATCGCACGCACGCAACGAGCATGATTAAGCCAGCGACTCATATCCTTTAGACGAATCCCTGCGGCAATACTCAGAACGAGCGGTCCTGGTGCAGTGGCATGCTTTAGTTTGGCGCTAAGCTCCTTGGCAACCACACTGAAATCTTGAGGTTTGATTGCCATGACTACAACATTGTTCTTTGTGAAATCAAAAGCAATTTGATCTAATGTACTAATGACTTGAATGTCAAAATCATGATGCAATCTAGTGGCAGTTTCGGTGTTGGCTTCAACCGCTGAGAGTTGAGTGGCATTAAATCCATTTGCCAAAAGACCGCTAATTAAAGCGCGACCCATATTGCCGCCACCAATAAAGGTGATGTGTGCGTTTGTATTAGTTTGTTGATTGCTCATATGCTTATCTTATCGCGCTTCCCAAATATAGCTGTTCCCACACGAACCATAGTACTACCCTCGGCTATTGCAGCCTCCATGTCATCGGACATACCCATAGATAAAGTGTCAAAGAATTCATAGCCAATGTCATTCAGATGTTTTGCTTTTATCTGGCTAAAACACTCTCTTACGCTGGCAAAGGCCTGATGTTGGGTGGCCTTATTTTCCGTGGGTGCCGGAATGGCCATTAACCCCCTTAGGGTGAGATGAGGCAGTCTTGCAATCACATTACACAAATCCTCGGCCTCACTCAGGGGGACGCCACTCTTGCTATCTTCATCACTGACGTTCACTTGGACGCACACCTGTAAATCTCCCAGCTCTGAACAATCCCCGCGCTGTGTAGAAAGTCGTTCCGCAATTTTGAGGCGATCAATACTGTGAACCCAGTCAAAATTTTCTGCTGCTTCTTTGGTCTTATTGCTTTGAAGTGGTCCAATAAAATGCCACACGAGCCATGGGCGCAGTTTGGCAAGTAGGGTGATTTTTTCAACGGCCTCTTGTATATAGTTCTCGCCAAAAGCACTTTGACCTGCATGCATTGCCTCTTCAATATCACTTGCAGGAAAGGTTTTACTTACCGCTAATAATTCAATCTCTTCAGGCTCGCGGTTGCTTGCTTGCGCCGCCAATTCAAGACGTTGCTTTACCCGCATTAAATTATTGGTGATTCTACTCATTCTGCGATTAAATGTTTTTGAGTAATGAGTTGATCCACAATTTCGATCCAATGTAAAACAGGCATGTCATCTTGTTGTAAGTGTGTAATGCAACCAATATTTCCGGAGACTATGATTTCAGCGCCCGACTCTTCGCAAGCGGCCTGTAGATGCGTTAATTTATTTTTGCGCAGCTGTTCAGATAATTTAGGCTGTGTGACGGAGTACGTTCCAGCAGAGCCGCAGCAAAGATGACTATCTGCACAGAGTTTGACACCAACCCCAATGCTACCAAGCAAGCTCTCAACTGCCCCACGGATTTGTTGACCATGTTGCAGAGTGCAGGGTGGGTGATACACCACGCCTGACTTGGGGTCTGTGCCAATGAGGTTTATTAGTTCATTTTGGAGCGTAGGAAGTATTTCTGAGATATCTTTGGTTAACTCAGAAATGGTCTTAGCCTTAGCTGCGTAATTTGGATCCTGGGCTAAAAGGTGGCCATAATCCTTTACCATTACGCCGCAACCGGATGCGGTCATGACCACCGCTTTTACGCCTTGTTCAACTAGCGGCCACCAAGCATCAATATTTTGCTTGGCATTCTCAAGGCCGCCTTCTTGGTCGTTTAAGTGATAGCGTAAAGCCCCGCAACAAGTGGCAGTGCTTGCGCTAACGAGTTGAATCTTTAAGGCGTCAAGAACGCGCGCAGTTGCAGAATTGATATTCGGCAACATGCCAGGCTGAACACAACCTTCCAACAAGAGCATCTTCCGAGCGTGACTAGCTTGGGGTCGCGCATAAGGGTCAATATTTTTTGCTAAGGCCTTACTTTTTTCAGATGGAATTTTGCGCTTGATTCCTGTGGGCATGATTGGACGTACAAGGCGTCCTAGCACCATTGCTGAATTAAACAAGACCGGTCTCGTTAAACCTTCTTTAAGGGCCCAGCGAGTCATGCGCTCAGTCAGTGGGCGAGGTGGGGTACTCTCTTCAGTCCATTTTCGACCAATATCCACGAGCTTGCCATATTGCACACCACTGGGACAGGTACTCTCGCAATTGCGACACGTTAGACAACGATCTAAGTGGGCGCGAGTTTTTTCTGTGGGTATTTGGCCTTCAGCAATTTGCTTAATCAGATAAATGCGTCCACGAGGGCCATCTAATTCATCGCCGAGGAGTTGGTAGGTTGGGCAAGTTGCTGTGCAGAAACCGCAGTGAACACATTTTTCTAAAATGCGAGCAGCTTCTTTGCCTTCAGGCGTGTGGGCAAATTGAGGGGCAAGTTGAGTTTGCATATAGAAGATTAGGGGAGGCGGTTGGTGGCGAAAACGCCAGCTGGATCGAAGGCTGCTCTGAGGCGTGCTTGTACTGATTCCAGTGCTTGCGAATGAGCTTGCTCACTCAATTTAGTGAAACGTTCCTGCGCTGGATCAACATTGGCACCTTGTCGGAAACGGGCTGCATGGCCCCCATTAGCATTGGCTAATGCCTTAATCGCGGCAAACGTAGCATTGTCGCTAGGCCCTTTCCACCAACGTTGCTGACCATGCCATTCGAGCGCGATTTCATTGGACATGTTGGGCAAGCGCAGCGGGCCGCATGCTGCAGGAAGAGCTAAGCGATAGAGTGTTTCTTCTGGGGCAAGATTGGTCAATGGATTGAGCTTCTGTTCACGAAGATTGCTCCAAAAAGTGTGGGCTAGATCTGGTTCCAGTTCTGCTGCATTGATGGATGCGTTCATTAACGGAATCGCAGCATGAACTGCAGCAATGGCACCAGATAATCGAATGGTTAATTCACCATACTCTTCCGAATTTGCAGCGCCAATCCAGCAACTAGCAGAGAGCGGAAGCGGCTGACCTGCCCATTCATTTAAGAGCTGATGTGCGTGCGCTTGAGAGATCTGGCAGCGCAGAGTGGCTGTCGCCGCAGGCTTTGGCAAGACTTTTACTGACGCCTCTAAGAGGAGGGCAAGAGTACCCATGGATCCAGGTATTAAACGAGAGACATCATATCCTGCAACGTTTTTCATGACCTGGCCGCCAAAAGATAAGTCTTGGCCCTTCCCATCCATGATGCGAGCACCTAAAACAAAGTCTCTTAAATTACCGGCGCTGATGCGTCCTGGTCCGGCAAGCCCAGCGGCAATCACGCCACCAAAAGTTGCCGATGAATTAAAAGACGGAGGCTCAAAAGCGAGTACCTGATTATTTTCTGCGAGAGCTGCCTCAATTACTGTTAAGGGGGTTCCTGCGCAAGCAGTAATGACTAGTTCTTCAGGTTGATACTCCAAAATCCCAGAGTAAGGACGAGTGTTGAGTTTTGTAAAGGCATTGTGGTTGCCATACCAAGATTTTGTCCCACCACCTTCAATAGAAAGAGGTTCGCCCGTTTTGGCGGCTTGTAAAATTTGCTCACGGAATAAATCAATATTTGGGTTTGGTTGATGAAGCATTAGAAGCGCTCCAATTCTGGAAAAGGTAGAGCGCCGCCACTAATCCGCATACGACCATATTCAGCACAACGATTTAGGGTGGGAATAGCTTTATCTGGGTTGAGTAAGCGCTCCGGATCGAAGGCTTCTTTTACGCCCCAGAAAGATTCACGTTCGCCTTCTCCGAATTGCACGCACATGGAGTTAATTTTTTCAATCCCAACACCATGTTCACCGGTGATGGTTCCGCCGAGCTCGACACAGGCTTCTAGAATTTCAGTGCCAAATTCTTCAGCGCGATGCCATTCATTTTTATCGGCGCCATTAAACATAATGAGTGGATGCATATTGCCGTCACCGGCATGGAATACATTTAGACAGCCAAGACCATATTTCTTTTCCATGCCCTGAATACGCTTTAATAAAGTCGCAATGTGTCGACGGGGGATGGTGCCATCCATGCAATAGTAGTCAGCGGCAATCCGCCCAGCCGCTGGAAAGGCGTTTTTACGACCACTCCAAAATTTGAGTCGCTCAGATTCATTTTGAGAAATTTGAATGCCACTGGCACCCGATTTTTCCAGTACTGCTGTCATCCGTTCAATTTCTTCAGCAACTTCCTCTGGGGTGCCATCGGATTCGCATAACAAAATTGCCTCAGCCTCTAGATCGTAGCCGGCATGCACAAACTGTTCCACGGCACGAGAAGTCGCTTTATCCATCATCTCTAGGCCGGCTGGAATAATGCCGGCAGCAATAATTGCGGCAACGGCATTACCACCTTTTTCAATATCATCAAAACTTGCCATGATGACGCGAGCGAGTTTGGGCTTAGCAACTAACTTCACGGTAACTTCGGTCACAACGGCGAGCATACCTTCGCTCCCTATCATGATGGCCAATAAATCCAATCCAGGAGAGTCCGGAGCTAGGCTACCAAATTCAACTATTTCGCCATTCATCAGTAGACCGCGCACCTTTAAAACGTTGTGAAGTGTAAGTCCATACTTGAGGCAGTGCACGCCGCCGGAGTTCTCACTCACATTTCCGCCGATCGAGCAGGCGATTTGCGAAGATGGGTCTGGAGCGTAATATAGGCCGAGATGGGCAACTGCTTCCGAGATAGCTAAATTTCGCACTCCTGGTTGCACCACGGCAGTTCTGGTGAACGGGTCAATACTAATAATCTTCTTCAGTTTTGCAAGTGATAACACTAAGCCTTGTGCAATAGGCATTGCGCCGCCAGATAAGCCCGTGCCAGAGCCACGAGGCACGACAGGGATTTTCATGGCATAGCAAATTTTCAGAATCTGGGCTACTTGCTCCTCGGTTTCCGGTAGGGCAACCGCCAGGGGCATGCGGCGATAGGCTGCTAAGCCATCGCATTCATATGGAATAGTGTCTTCAGGCTCCCAAAGCAGTGCATGCTCAGAAAGGAGTGGTTTAAGAGCGGAAACGAGCTTTGATTGGAGGGCGCTGATAGCGGCTTGGTCTGGGGGCATTGTCACCATATTCATATGAATCATTTTAGCCATTTACCTATAATGAGTTCATGGGAAATCGACTTTCAAAAATTGCCACAAGAACCGGTGACGCCGGAATGACTGGATTAGGTGATGGCAGCCGCGTAGAAAAGGACCATTTGCGGATTTGCGCGATGGGGGATGTGGATGAGCTGAACTCGGAAATCGGCGTTCTGATGGCTCAAACCCTTCCTGATAGCATTGCTCAAGAGTTGCAGGCACTTTTTTTGCAGGTGCAGCATGACCTTTTTGATCTCGGGGGCGAGCTTTGCATTCCAAACTACACCTTGCTCAAACCTGAACACGTTGAGCAGTTAGATGTTTGGCTTGAGCAATACAACGAGACCTTGCCACCGCTGACAGAATTTATCCTTCCTGGAGGTAGTCGCGCGGCCGCGCAAGCTCATGTTTGCCGAACTGTTTGTAGAAGGGCGGAACGTTCAATTGTGCGACTTGGTTGGGCTGAGCCTTTATATGACGCACCACGTCAATACGTGAATCGCTTATCTGACTTGTTATTCGTTTTGTCGAGAGTCTTGAATCGCGCAGCTGGTGGCGCCGATGTTCTCTGGAAGCATGAAAAAATCGAGAAAAAAAATGAGGCCAAATAATTTAGCCTCATTTTTGTAGCACTGAATTGCTGCCCTGCGGCGTCAATTTTATTTCTTAGATTTGCGACGCGATTTTACGGCTGTAGCTAAGCGTTGCAATACATTTACCGAGTCTTCCCAGTTGATGCAGGCATCGGTAATACTTTTACCGTATTCCAATTTGCTTGGATCATCTTTTCCAGGTGTGAATTTCTGTGCGCCATCATGAAGATGGCTTTCAATCATTACGCCAAAGATTTTGCGAGAGCCAGATTCAATTTGCTCGGCAATATTCTCAGCAACGACAATTTGTCGCTCATGTTTTTTACTAGAGTTTGCGTGGGATAGGTCTACCATCAAGCTGGCTGGAAGCTTTGCTGCTGCGAGCTCAGCGCAGGCCGCATCCACGAAGCTAGCTTCGTAGTTTGGCTCTTTACCACCGCGCAGAATCACGTGACAGTCCTTATTACCTTTTGTTTCCACAATTGAAACTTGACCATTCTTATGAACAGACAAGAAGTGATGAGGACGACTTGCTGCTTGAATAGCATCAGTAGCAATTTTGATATTGCCATCGGTGCCGTTCTTAAAGCCAATCGGGGCAGACAAACCAGAAGCAAGTTCACGGTGAACTTGGCTCTCAGTAGTACGAGCGCCAATTGCGCCCCAGGAAATCAGGTCGGCAATATATTGCGGAGAAATCACATCAAGAAATTCGCTTCCTGCTGGCATGCCTAGGCGATTAATTTCCATCAGCACTTGACGCGCAATACGCAAACCTTCTTCAATCCGATAACTTTCATCAAGGTATGGATCATTGATGAGGCCCTTCCAACCAACAGTAGTGCGAGGCTTTTCAAAATATACCCGCATCACAATTTCGAGCTCACCCGAGAAGCGCTCACGTTCGACTAAGAGGCGTTGGCAATACTCCAGCGCTGCTCTTGGGTCATGAATTGAGCAAGGCCCAATGATGACCAACAGACGATCATCCTTTCCGTGAAGAATGTCACGAATCTTTGCACGGGTTTTGCTGATCAATGCTTCGGTTGGCGTGCCCGAGATTGGGAAGAAACGAATCAAATGCTCTGGCGGAGGCAGAACAGTGATGTTGTGAATACGTTGATCGTCGGTATCTGACGTTTTGTCTACGGCAGAGTACCAATTGGCGGGATTAGTATTTTGTTGGCTCATACGACTATTTTAAGCCGTATCAGGCAGTTCCACCCACAGTTAGGCTATCAATCCGTAAAGTTGGCTGCCCGACTCCTACTGGAACACTTTGCCCTTCTTTGCCGCAGACCCCCACTCCACCATCTAATTTGAGGTCATTGCCGATCATAGAGACCTGTTTTAGGGACTCAGGACCGCTGCCAATAATCGTAGCGCCTTTCACGGGGTATTGGATTTTGCCGTTTTCTACCCAATAGGCTTCGGACGCGGAAAACACAAATTTGCCACTGGTGATATCAACTTGCCCACCCCCAAAATTGACTGCATAGAGCCCACGTTTAATGCTGGCGACAATTTCTTGGGGATCATCTTTACCTGCCAGCATGTAGGTATTCGTCATGCGTGGCATTGGTAGAGAAGCAAAACTCTCACGACGGCCGTTTCCAGTGAGTGGCATTTTCATGAGTCGGGCATTTAGACTATCTTGGATGTAGCCTTTCAAAACACCATCCTCGATGAGTGTGGTGCATTGCGTTGGAGTACCTTCGTCATCAATATTGAGCGAACCTCTGCGGCCAGAGAGAGTGCCATCATCCACTACAGTGACCCCTTTGGCGGCAACCCGCTCACCAATTCGGCCTGCAAATGCTGAAGAACCTTTGCGATTAAAGTCGCCCTCTAAGCCATGACCTACTGCCTCATGAAGCAATACTCCTGGCCAGCCCGGCCCCATAACCACTGTCATTGGGCCTGCAGGTGCGGCGCGCGAATCGAGATTCACGAGGGCGCCATCGACCGCTTCATCCACATATTGATTGATGAGTTCTGTATTGAAGTATCTGTAGTCATGTCTCGCACCGCCACCAGATGACCCAGACTCACGCCGTCCATTTTGCTCGGCGATCACATGGACTGAGACGCGCACAAGTGGGCGAATGTCTGCAGCAAGCAAGCCGTCCGCACGAATGACTAGGACAACATCAAACTCCCCAGCAAGACTAGCCATGACCTGAATGATGCGAGGGTCACGAGCCTTAGCACGACGCTCAATGCCTTCAAGTAAGGCAATTTTTTCTTTGGGTTGAAGAGAATCTAAAGGGTTTGAATCCGAATAGAGTTGATTTGAGATGGGGCTAAAAATTTTGCTAGCAATAGCTTGCTTGCCGCCTTGTGGACCAATCACACGTGTTGCTTTAGCTGCTTTACTTAAAGCCTCTAAATTAATTTCATCTGAATAGGCAAAGGCAGTTTTATCACCATAGATGGCGCGAACCCCTACGCCCTGATCAATATTGAAGCTACCAGATTTAACGATGCCTTCTTCAAGGCTCCAGCTCTCACTCCGAGTATGTTGGAAGTACAAATCCGCATCATCAAGGCGATGGGCAAACATGCTGCCAAAAGTGCGATGTAAGTCTTGCTCCGTTAAACCGGTGGGCTCAAGCAAAATTGATTTGGCTAACTTCAGGAGATCTACCTGTTTTTTAGACTTGGTCCAATTGGATGGAAATAGTGCTTCTGGTGCATTCATATTATTTCGGTAAGTCTTTCGGTTTAAAGCTTGCGGTGTTTGAGTGCTGGTAGCTTAGAGCGTACCTCGTTTAATTTATCTTTGCTCAGAAGACCAGAAATAAAGCCTTCACCTTCAGGAAGATTGGTTAATACTGCACCCCAAGGGTCTATGAGCATGCTATTACCCCAAGTTCGGCGTTGGTTGGCATGGGTCCCACCCTGCGCTGATGCTAGGACATAGCATTGGTTTTCAATTGCGCGAGCACGAAGCAGAATTTCCCAATGGTCTTTACCGGTTGTATAAGTAAATGCCGCTGGAATAATGTGGCAGTCTACTTCCCCTAGGGATCGGTATAACTCTGGAAATCGGAGATCGTAGCAAATACTTAAGCCAAATCGCCAATCTTGATCATTGATCTTGATGCAGAGAACGCTAGGCGTGTTGCCCGCTTCAATCGTTTCAGATTCTTCGTAGCGCTCGCTTGAAGTCTGGAATCCAAATAAGTGAATCTTGTCATAGCGACTAATATGTTGACCTTGTGGATCAAAGACTAATGTAGTGTTCAGCACTTTATTTGAGTCCTGTGCCTCTAATGGAATCGTGCCTGCAACCAGATGAATGCCATGCCTTTTCGCCATGTTGGCAAGTTGTGTCTGAATGGGGCCATCCCCGAACTTTTCTTTGGCATGCACTTTGTCAGTATCTTTAAGCCCCATAAGACAGAAGTATTCTGGAAGTACAGCTAATTGAGCCCCTGCTTTCGTTGCCTGCATCACAAGCCTGCTAGCAGTATCCAGATTCTCCTGAAGATTGGGAGTGGAAATCATTTGAATAGAAGCAATCTTTAGCTCTGAGGATATTGCTGATTTACTCATAGATGGTGGCGATAGAAATATAGGTTAGGTTTGCGGACTAGAAGGGGGGCTTGATGTACTCGAAGGATTTGGGGTGTTCGGAGCATTTGGCTTAGCTTGCTCCTTTAGTAGGCCTTTGCTGCGGATACTGTCTAAAGTCTTGGAGTCAATCGGCTGACCTTTTTGATCAAGTGTGATCACTTCTGGGTCAGTCCACGAACCTTGCACTAAATAATCAGTTTGCATCGCTCGGTTAATTTGGTTGGTGATGAGGTATTGGCCTACAAGCGCGCTAAGACCAACAATTGGGTTGATAACGAAGGCAGCTACAACAGAGCCTGCAGCAGCATCTATTGTTGGGAACACTGTTATACGCAGGTCCTGAGTTTCTTTTGGGATATTAATTTGACCATTCACTGCCACGCGTGCTTGATCTAGTTCCATAGTGAAAAGGCTAGTTTGAGCGATGCCAGCATTGATATCAAAACTGCTCTCAATAGAATTAAAGGGTGTTCCTTTGGTCACAATATTGCCAAGACTATCTTGGAGATCGAGCGTAGCAAATCTGAAGAGGCTTTGCAGGCTCAGCACATTCAGTATTTTTGCGGCATCTGAATTTACCTCCAATAGGCGCCCTTTAATCAGGTTAAGATTTATTTTGCCCGACAGAGTCGCATAGTCGGGCTCAAACAAATTACCATCCCATTCGAGCTTTCCATCAAGCTTTCCTTGACCGCCTTCTACGGATTGGGCGCTACTCCAATGGGCGATGATTTGTCCGGCGTCTTTTACATCCATATCGATTTTAAGTAGGCTATGGTCTTTGCCATTTCCACTAACGCCAATCCATTGCCCCGAGAGTGTTGTATTTCCCTGTGGGTTGGAGATGTGAGCAGATTCGATAGTCAATATGCCCTTGTTCGTATGTGTCTTCAACTTGAGACTTCCCAATTGCGCCTTAGACCAAGAAAAGTCGTCAATAGTGATATCAAGACTTGGCACAGAGTTGGGGTTCAGCTTTTCATTATCTCCAGTCTTTTGCGCTTGATTGTTTTGATTTTTGGGGGCGGGCTCCACCGCAGAGATTGGCTCTGGAACTTTGAGGCGGTTCAGGCGACCAGAAATCAGCCCGCTAGTATTGGTAGGGCTATCTTCTTGCCAACGCAGTTGTCCGGCGGCCTGTGAAGAATTGATGCGCAACTGCCAGGCATCATTTTTATTACTACCAATCAGGCCAACATCTGTCCATGCGCGCTCAAGCAGTATGAGTTTTTTGATTTGAGCTGTGACTTGAATATTGCTCTCGCCGCTAGCATTCTGTTTGACGGCTTTAGTCTTCAGACCAGGACTTAAAAATTCTTGCCAAGCATCTAAGTTCAACTCACTAGATTGCAAATTAATAGCAAATCCTTGCTGAGGCAGATTGGGGTTAGCGCCAATGCCCAACGCGTAGCGGATTTCATTGCCCGGCGCAAGGCTACCTTGCGTAGAAATTTGATCCCCAATCTTTCCGGACCAAGTCATGCGCGGCGCGTCAGATTTGCTATTGGCATAAGTACGAAAATTGATTTGACCTATCATCGGAGCCCCTAATACTTTTTTCGCAGGGGCTGGGGCTTGACTGGCCCAGTTTTTTAAATCTAATTTTAAATTTGTTTCGCTGCCAGCTTTACTGAAATTGAGTAAGCCCTCGTATTTAGCTGAACCGCTCATACCCCTTAAAAGGGAGTTCATTTGAGGGCTTAAATCTTCAGAAAAATACTGTTTAATGAAGTTGCTATCAATGTAACCATTAATGCTAAAGCTGGGCTTATCGGCTGATGATGGAACGCTAGTGATCTTAATGTCGCCACCCAAGAAGCTCGCAGTGACATTTTCAAACTCTGGATTGGCCTCAGTAATGCGAATGTTCCCTTTAAGATTGTCAAATGGCGGGTAGCTTCCCCATTGGACTCGATTGCCCGGAAGATCTAACTTGGCATCAATATGGGTTTCTGGTTTGCCAGATAAAGGTATTTTTAAACCTAGGTTCAGCGTAGTGGCGCCGGCAATTTTTAGATTCTTCTCTAGACCCTCTTGATTTTTGCCAACAGGGGATGCAAAAAGATACTGGAGCATTTCTTGCGCGCTTCCTTGAGCGCTCCCGTCAACTGAGAGCATGAGTTGCCTGGCGCTCACATCTGGTATTTCCGCATGAATATTGTTGAGTGCAACGCTTTGATAGTTTGCCTTAACAATGTCTACTGTTAAGGCTGCCTGCTTCATGCTGATCACACCATTAAGCTTTGTAAATGGTGACCACTCTCCTTGAGACTTCGGCAATAAAGGGGCTGGTTTAAAAGAGGCATCAGATATTGGCAGGTTTAAGGAAAACTCACCAAGCTGTCCCTTGGGGAAGGGAATCTGATTGGGGTCGCCTTTAATATGGAGGCTGCCATTGCGAATTAGACCAGCATCAAATGCTTTGCTAAGGTATTGCTGGACATCGCCATCCATCCCAACTGGAAGGTATCGATAGGCACTAGTCAACTTTGCTTCGAAGAGGCTCATGTCCAAGGTGATTTGATCGGATTGTTTAGGGCTGCCGAGGATGTAATTGCCGGTAAGTGTGGCCTTAATTTCTGGGTTGCTAAAAGCCACTCGATTGGCATTAATGATCCAACCGCTCTTATATTTTTCCCAGCTAATTAGTCCACTAGCTTTATCTAATTTAATGAGTGGGTCAACAAGAAAACCATGAATTTCTACTTCCAGATTGGGGGAGTCGAGGCTTAGGCTTCCATGTTTCTGGTCGCTGGTAAGGTTTCCCGATAAATGAGAAACCGATGGCATAGATTTGTTAATGCCAACAAAACTCAAGTCAATAAGTTTGGCGCTTACAGTGAAGTCTAATTTATCGGAATCAAACCAAGAGCCAGGAATGGGGAGCGCTGCAAGCGCAGAACGACTTTCTGCCCAATTGATTTCTATGTTTTGTAATTCTCCATCGGCTTCTGACACCTTGATCCATTGGCGAATTTTTTTAGGTAACGGAAGATTGAGTGCGAACCGAGCAAGATCTTCCACCAAAATCTGAGGAGATGAAAAGCCGAACTCTTTAATCTCGCCACCGTCTTTAGGGGGTTTCCACCGAAAGGTTATAGGGCTTAGGTGATCGAGTGCTGCCGTACTTGGACTATCAATATCTCGCCATGCAAGTGATTTGGTGCTCACAGTTAGCATCTTCTTATCTGTTGCTTGAACAAGATCGGCCTCTAGTCTGCCGAATTCAATCGCTTCATCATCTTTAGTCAATTGAATTTTCAGTTGGTCAGCTGTAATGTTGAGAGCCCCTCCATCAGGTTTGCCCTGATCAAGATTTAGCTGTCCCTTAGAGCTGACTCGGCCCTCTAATGCATAGAGCGGCACTTTGAAATCTTTTGTAATTTGATTGAGATTCAAGTCGGAAAAGTCCCATGAGAACTCGCCAGCCCAATCCCTCCAGTTTCCAGATTGGCCACCAAGTCGATGCGTAAAGCTTGCATTGATTTGAATTTGCCCTTTGTGCCAAGGTGTATTCGCAAGCAATGTACTGTAATGTTTGCGTAGCCCATTGCTCAGGTTAAATTCCTGAATCTCTACTAAGGTATTTAATCTCTTGTTTTGCAGATCTTCCCAATAGAATTGAGCGTGCGCTACTTTGATAGTGTTTTGTGCGAAGAGCCAGTTCTCAGCTGAAAAATCATCAGATTTAGCGCTAATGGGAACCCCAGCAATAGAGACGATACCCTGCGCATTTCTTTGGGCATAGATTTTTGCCCCATCAAAATTGAGCTCATAAAAGTAGGGCTCAAGGTGATAGAAAGACAGCCAACTTAATTCACCGCTAATTTTTTGAATTTCTAAAAGCGGTTTGAGGTTTGACGGCCCATTAAAACGTAAGCCGGTGATTTCAAAGCTGGGTCTAATGCCTGTCCAGGATACTTGGACATCATCCATTGAGACATTTGCGCCGATTCTGGCGCTGATGAGTTTTTCTAGCGCTGGCTTTGACTTCTCAATTTGAGGCCACAGCAGGAAACGAACCCCAAGATGCCCGAGAACTAGCAAGGTCAAAATGAAGCCAGCTAGGATCAGCGCGCGCTTACCCCAGCGACCCTCTCCGCCTGAAGGACGTTTTTGCAGCACGCTCTGGAGGCGAGGTGGGATGAGGTTGCGAAGCATGGGCTCTATTATCCGTCAGCCCCAAGGGGATCTCCAAGAGTAGCCCAGAGCTCGGATTAAGATGGGGGTATGACCAATTTCTCCGCGCAAATAGACTTTTTAAAGGGGCACTCTACTTACGCCCAGCGCTGGCTAAATGCCCAGCCTGAGTGGGAGGGTTGGTTGGCCTCCCATGCCTACCAAGAAATTGATTCGGCGCTTATACGAAGCCTTTTGATGTCTTGCGAGGCGGGCATAGCTAATGAGGAGCAAGACGAATCTCAATTTATGGCCGATTTACGGCTTGCTCGCCAACGTTTGATGCTGTGTTTGGGGTTTCGTGATCTCAATGGCTTGGCCGATCTTGATGAAGTAACGCATAGCCTGAGCTCATTTGCTGAAATGGCGATTGCGTTGTCTATTGCTTTTATTCGTAAGGACCTCAATAGGAGCTTTGGGGCGCCTTGGAGCGTTGTCAGTAATGCGGAAATGCCCTTGATGGTTGTTGGGATGGGCAAGCTTGGTGGGCGAGAGCTAAATCTCTCTTCAGACATTGACCTGATATTTCTGTATGAGCAAGAGGGTGAGACTCAAGGGGGTTTTAAAAACATCTCTCATCAGGAGTGGTTCACTCAGATGGGTCGACGCCTCATCAAAATGCTATCTGAGCATGATGCTAATGGATTTGTATTTAGGGTGGATATGCGCTTACGCCCTAATGGCGACTCGGGCCCACTCGTTTGCAGTCTAGACATGCTGGAAGAATATCTCATGGTGCAGGGTCGTGAGTGGGAAAGGTATGCCTGGATCAAAGGAAGATTGATTGCGCCATTGACTAATTCAGCATCGTTTGCGGTGTGCGAAAAAGAATTAGATCAAATTATTCGCCCATTTGTTTATCGTCGGCATCTGGACTACGGCGTGATTGCGGCTATTCGTGACCTGCATCGGCAGATTCAGCGGGAGGCTGAAAAGCGTTCATCAGGGCGCTATGGTCGTTCGCGAGATATTAAATTGGGTCGTGGCGGCATTCGGGAAATTGAGTTTTTGGCGCAAATGTTTCAGCTAATGCGCGGTGGTACCGACCCTCGTTTTCGTACTCGACCTACATTAGAAGTATTGAGCCTGATAGAAAAGAGGGGGATCTTACCTGCTGGCGAGGTACAGGCTCTAAGGGACGCATATGTATTTCTGAGGCGTTTAGAGCATCGCATTCAGATTTGGGATGATCAGCAAACTCATTATTTGCCTGAAGCAGAGTCTGATTGTGCGCGACTTGCTCAGGCTATGGCTGGTCCGCACCTTAGTCAGACTTCAGCTCAATTTCTCGCTGAGTTGGAGGGGCATCAAAATACCGTCTCGGAGTTGTTTGAAAAAGCGTTTGTTCTCGACGATGGCGAACGTTTGGATTTGGCGCCCTTAGCCCATGACTGGGAACTGAATAAGAATTACTTTCCTGAGTCATCAGCACGTTGGCAAGTTTGGAGTGGAGGCCCAAAAGAACGGCAGCTACCCGAAAAAAGTCGCTTGATTTTTCATAACCTCATTCGCAGGGCAGCTGATAATTTGCAAGCTGAAGGTGCGCATCAGATTGCGGCAGATAGCACCTTGCTACGCTTTTTTGATTTGCTACTAGCCATTGCCGGAAGAAGTGCCTATCTATCAATATTGTCAGAGTACCCAAGGGCACTATCGAATGTTCTTGCCTTGCTAAAGGCGTCTCAGTGGGGCGCGCAATACCTCACTCGACACCCATATTTGCTGGATCATTTACTGAACTCAAGCGCCGAGACTCTACTAGTAGAGCATCCAGAGGATTATTGGCGTGAGGTTAAGGCGACCCTAAATATGCGCCTAGATGATGTGATAGTTGATGGTGATAACTCAGAGCAGGCAATGGATATTTTACGTGTCACTCACCATACCGAAACCTTTATTACTTTATTAGCAGATCTTGGTATCGGGGTAAGTCATCCTCTTCCCGTTGAAAAAGTGAGCGATCATCTTTCTGCATTAGCTGATTTGATATTGCAAACTACTTTGGAGAGAGTGTGGCCTGCGATTGCAAAAAAATTCAACCTACCGGAAGATCAGACCTCCTCCCACAGTGCCCCATTTGCGGTGATTTCTTATGGAAAGCTGGGTGGAAAAGAGCTGGGTTATGCATCTGATTTAGATTTGGTTTTTTTGTATCAGGCGCAAGAGTCAGATTACGCTGCACAAGAAATTTATGGCTTGCTAGCCAAGCGTATGATTAGTTGGCTGACAACCTATACCTCTGCAGGTCGCCTATTTGAAATAGATACCCGCCTTCGCCCCAACGGATCGGCTGGATTTTTGGTAACCAATGCGGATGCTTTTAAAAGTTACCAACTCCGTGAGGGCCACAACTCAGCCTGGGTTTGGGAGCATCAGGCCCTCACGAGGGCCAGGTTCTCCGCTGGAAATATAACGGTAGGCCAATTTTTTGACGTCGTACGCTTTGAGGTGTTGAGTCAACCGCGCGATATCAATGCCCTGCGTAATGAGATTTTAGAAATGCGGAGGAAAGTTCATGCTGGCCATCCCAATCCTGGTGGCATGTTTGATTTAAAGCACGATTCTGGCGGCATGGTGGATATTGAATTTATAGTTCAATTCTTAGTACTGGCTTATTCGCATCAATATCATCAATTGATTGGTAATTTGGGTAATATTGCATTACTTCATATAGCAGGCGAAATTGAGTTGATTAAAAAATCAACCGCCCAAGAAGTGGCTAATGCTTACCGCTTATTTAGGGCTCGCCAACATCGTTTGCGTCTTGACGGCTTGGAAAAAACACGCGTGGATATTGAATCAGAGTCCGCGCTAGTAAGTGTCAGAAATGCTGTGCTTAATTTATGGCAGCAAATCTTTAAAGCGCCATCCAATCTTTAATTTTGTTCTAGCAGTTCGCGAGCGTGACGACGGGTGGTATCGGTAATCGTTGCTCCACCGAGCATGCGGGCTACCTCTTCAACGCGATCGACTCTAGTTAGTGGGCAGACCTGTGAAAGCGTCTTATCGCCACTTTGAGACTTGCTAACTTTAAGATGGTGGTTACCTTGGGCGGCTACTTGAGGTAGGTGGGTAACGCACAAAATCTGATGTGACTCGCCCAGCTGACGCAATAATTTACCAACGGTTTCTGCAACAGCGCCGCCAATGCCTGCATCGACCTCATCAAAAATGAGTGTGGGTGTAAACGAGGCTTTACTAGTGATGACGCTAATAGCCAGACTAATGCGAGCCAACTCTCCGCCAGAGGCTACCTTCGCCAGAGCTCGTGGCGTGCTGCCTGAGTGACCGGCCACTAGGAACTCAATCTGCTCAAGACCATTAGAACCGCCCTCACTTAGCGGCACCAGGGCAATCTCTAATTGGCCGCCAGCCATGGATAAATCTTGCATTGCTTCAGTAACGAGCTTGCTAAGATCAAGAGCTGCCTTGCTACGCTTCTGTGATAGTTGCTTTGCCAGTTTGAGGTAGACAACTTCTTCTTGTTTTACTTTTTCACGCAAGGCGCCCATATTTTGGGAGGCACTGATGGCATCTAGTTGTTCGGTGGTTGCCAAAAGTAAGTTTGGAAGTTCATTGGCTTCGGTCCGGTATTTTCTGGCGGCAGTATGCAAAGCCTGCATGCGCTCTTCGACTTGACCAAGACGCTCAGGGTCAAGGTCTAATTTTTGTAGGTAGCGATTGAGGGTATGTACCGCCTCATCTACTTGAATCTGTGCCGACTCTAGAGACTGACTTACGTCAGTTAGTGCTGCATCATGTTGAGCTAAAGCACTCATGCTCGAACTGGCTTTAGAAAGGGCGGATTCCACAGAACTCTCTGATTCGGATAAGACGTCAATTGCCTCTTGGCAGCCGCTCATAATCTTGGCGCCATTAGCAAGTCGCGCGTGCTCAGTTTGAATATGATCCCATTCGCCTTCTTGTGGGGAGAGTTCGGTCAACTCTTCTAGTTGCCATTCAAGACGCTCGCGTTCTCGCTCAATGTCTTGACCGGCGTTTTCAGCTTGTTCTAAAAGACGACGAGAGTCACTCAGACTCTTGAATGCTTGAGCTACTTCAAGAGCGGTCGGCAATAGCCCGGCATGTCGATCGAGCAGTTCGCGTTGAGCGCCGCCCTTAAGTAGGAGTTGATGGGCATGCTGACCATGAATATCGACTAATTGGTCGCCAGCTTCACGCAATTGAGTGAGTGTTGCAACGCTGCCGTTAATAAAGGCGCGGCTTCGTCCTCCGCTTTCAATAGTTCGCTTGAGCAGTAGACTTTGGCCTTCATCTTCAAGCGGGAAGCCTTGTTCGTCAAGCCATAGATTGAAGTGTTCTATTTGCTGGGCGTCGATCCGAAAGAGGGCGCTGATTTCGGCGCGATTACTGCCTTCTCGAATTTGACTACTATCGGCACGTTCGCCTAGAACCAAACCTATGGCATCAAGCAGGATAGATTTACCTGCCCCTGTTTCGCCGGTTAAGACAGTAAAGCCAGCAGCAAAATCGAGTTCGATTTGATCAACGATGACAAAGTCACGGAGGGCAAGAGTTTGAAGCATGTATTAGCGTAGCAAAGAACTCGACATCAGAATGTCGATGGGTACTCATTCCAGTGCAGTTTCTCGCGTAAGGTTTTGTAGTCACTATGGTTGCGAGGGTGCAGGAGGGTAATCGTTTTATCAGATTGGCGCACTTCGATCTTATCGCCAGATTCCAAATTTGTTTGGGATTGCATGTCGAAATTTACAACTACTTCGCGACCATCAACCACCTCAATGCTCGTTACAGAATCTTGAGGTAATACGATTGGGCGATTTGATAGTGAGTGCGGCGCAATTGGGGCCAGCAAAATACCTGCAACGCGCGGATGCAAAATAGGCCCCCCGGCCGAGAGTGCGTAGGCAGTCGAACCAGTAGGTGTAGAAACAATTAAGCCATCGGAGCGCTGGTTGTACATGAATGATCCATTCACTTGCACCGCAAGCTCCACCATTCCAGAAATGCCAGAACGATTAACAACAACATCGTTCAAGGCAAGAGCATGATTGATTACTTGACCATTACGAAGAACTACAGCATCCAATAAGGTTCTCGTATCTGCTTCGTATTCCCCGGCAATAATTTTTGGCAGAATGGTTTGGACATCTCCAATGGGAATGTCCGTCATGTAGCCAAGACGCCCCATATTGATGCCGACCAAGGGAACCTTGCTGCCGGCCAGTTGGCGACCAATGCCAAGCATTGTGCCGTCACCCCCCAAAACTACTGCAAGGTCAATTGCCCCGACAAAGTCTTCAATGCTTTTATTGGGATATCCCTTGAGATTTAAATGGTTTGCGGTAGAGGTTTCAAAAAATACCTCGCACCCTAGGCTGGAAACCAGCTTAGCCAGCTCATTTAGGTGCTCCCCAATCCCGTCGGACTGGTATTTGCCAACAAACGCAAGCCGGCTAAATGCCTTTTTGATGGAATTTGTGGATGGGCTTAACATATAACGATTAAACCATAGGCATAAAATCCCTTCCACCATGGATGATCGTTCCCGCGCTTTACTAAAAACCCTCATCGAACGCTATATCGAAGAGGGCCAGCCTATTGGCTCGCGCACGCTATCCCGCTTTTCTGGTTTAGACCTCTCGGCCGCCACTATTCGAAACGTCATGTCCGACCTAGAGGATATGGGCTTGGTCACCAGTCCGCACACCTCGGCTGGACGTATTCCAACCCCCAGAGGTTATCGATTATTTGTCGATACCATGGTCACCATGCGCCCATTGGAGGAAATAGCTGCTCGTGAGGTTGAAAAAGGGTTGTTGCCGGACTCTCCCCAGCGGGTTTTGAGCTCAGCCGCTCAACTTTTATCCAATTTGACCCATTTTGCCGGGGTCGTCATGACGCCTAAGCGCGCTCAGGTGTTTAAACATATTGAGTTCCTACGTCTTGGTGAAGGCAAGATTCTCTTGATTGTGGTCACTCCAGAGGGGGATGTGCAAAATCGGATTTTGCCCACCACTCAGGACTACACCCCAAGTCAGTTGATTGAGGCTGGTAACTTTATTAATACCCAATTTGCCGGCAAGAGTTTTGAGCATGTTCGGGCTCACCTCAAATCTGACTTAGATAATTTGCGTAGCGATATTGCTGGTTTGATGGCCTTGGCTTTGCAAAGTGGCGTGTCGGACTATGGCATGGGTCAAAGCGAGGTTGTGATGTCTGGCGAGCGCCGCCTGCTCAATGTGGGTGATTTAAGTTCGAACTTGGATAAGTTGCGCAAGATGTTCGATATGCTTGAACAAAAGTCTGTCTTGATGCAGCTCTTGGATGTGTCGAGTCATGCGGATGGCATTCAGATCTTTATTGGTGGCGAAAGTGATCTTTTGCCTTACGAAGATTTAGCTGTGATTAGTGCGCCTTACAGTGTTGACGGTCAAATAGTGGGAACGCTAGGTGTCATCGGCCCTACTCGCATGGCTTATGACAGAGTAATTCCGATTGTAGATATTACTTCCAAATTATTGTCTGGCGTTTTAAGTTCTTAATTGCCTGCACGCTCAATGACATCATTTCAACAATTCTTTTAGAGACAAACTGCTTTGAACGAAAACCCACATTTACGCAGCACTAAGACGGCGGTGTTGCTACTAAACTTAGGAACACCTTCTGCGCCAACACCCAAAGCGGTAAGAGCTTATCTTAAGGAATTTCTTTCTGATCCTCGTGTTGTAGAAATTCCTCGTGTGATTTGGTGGTGCATCTTGAATGGGATTATTTTGCCAATTCGCAGTGGTGCATCGGCAAAAAAATATGCCTCGATTTGGCTGCCAAAACTGGGATCACCTTTAATGCACTACTCACGCTTACAAGCAAAAGCGCTTAGCGAGAGATTTGCCGCTCAAGGTCAAACAGTCTTGGTAGATTTGGCAATGCGTTATGGGCAACCATCCACTACCGAAGCCCTTAAAGCCCTTCAGGATCAGGGGATGGAGCGTTTGCTGCTATTGCCTTTGTATCCTCAGTACTCTGCAACGACAACAGCTTCGAGTTTTGATGAGGTCTTTAGAGTTTTGGGAACTTGGCGTAATCAGCCTGAATTGCGCTTGGTAAAGCACTATCACGATCACCCTGCATACATTGACGCTTTGCGCGATCAAGTGATGAACGCATGGGACAAAGACGGTCGACCAGATTTTTCAAAAGGCGATCGTTTGGTTATGTCGTTTCATGGCTTGCCTAAACGCAATTTAATGAAAGGCGACCCTTATCATTGCGAATGCCTTAAAACAGGACGCTTGCTTGGTGAGGCGCTTGGTTTAGTTGCCGAGCAATATCTGGTTACCTTTCAATCACGCTTTGGAAAAGCCGAGTGGCTCAAACCCTATACCGCCCCCACTATTGAGAAGTTGGCAAAAGACGGCTGTCAGCGGATTGATATTTTCTGCCCTGGATTTCCGGCAGATTGCCTTGAAACCTTAGAAGAGATTGCAATGGAGGCACGGGAAATTTTCTTGGAGCATGGTGGAAAAGATTACCGCTATATTCCTTGTCTCAATAGCAATCCAAAATGGATTGATGCTTTGGCTGAGATTGCCGATCAGCATTTATTGGGTTGGTCATTGGGTGTTGAATCCGACGCTGAACTGACTTTGCGGAGCCAGCGCGCCAAAGCAGTAAAGTCTGGACTTGAAAATCCATAATCTGACCCCATATTGCAAAGAAGTAGACCCCCCTTAAAGAAAAGTGAATTAGTTGCCATGACACAAGAAAATCAACATTCTTCTGAAGATCAGTCCAAAGAACAGTTGGCGGGAGATCAGCAGGCCCAAGCTACAACTGAGCCAGAGCTCGCAGCCCAAACCCCTGAGCAAGTTATTGCCGATTTAAATCAGAAACTGGCCGAAATGCAGGATAACTATCTGCGCGCCAAAGCTGAGGGTGAAAATATTCGTCGTCGTGCTGTAGAAGATATTGCGAAGGCGCATAAATTTGCGATTGAGGGTTTTGCAGAGAATTTAGTACCAGTTACGGATAGTTTGTACGCAGCCCTAAATGCTGAAGCGGTTGATGCGAAAGCCTTTAAGGAAGGTCTTGAGATCACGCTTAAGCAGTTGCTGAGCGCCTTTGAAAAAGGGCGCATGACTGAGATTAATCCTGCAGTGGGGGATAAATTTGACCCGCACCACCACCAGGCAATTGCTTCAGTTCCATCAGAGCAGGAACCCAATACCGTGGTCTCCCTTCTTCAGAGGGGGTACTCCATCTCTGACAGGGTATTGCGACCTGCTTTGGTGACGGTCAGCGCACCAAAATAAGCCTTTTTGGCCTTTGAAAGGTCAAAAAACTCATAAAAAGGCAGAATTCTGCCTTTTTGCTCTTTGAGCTCTTGAATTCTGCCTTTCAGACCCCATTTATTGGATATCGATTTATAGCAATGACACAAACAATTTATTTTTTGGAGCAATTATGGGAAAAATTATCGGAATTGACTTAGGAACCACGAACTCGTGCGTTTCCGTTATTGAAAACAATGCCCCCAAGGTTCTTGAGAACGCTGAGGGTGGTCGTACAACCCCATCCATCATCGCCTACATGGAAGATGGTGAAGTTTTGGTTGGTGCGCCTGCAAAGCGCCAGTCAGTAACCAATCCTAAAAACACTGTTTATGCAGTTAAGCGTTTGATGGGCCGTAAATTTACTGACGCTGAGGTTCAAAAAGATATTGGCCTCATGCCTTACGCCATCATTCAGGCGGATAACGGTGATGCATGGGTTCAGGCGCGTGATAAGAAGATGGCGCCGCAGCAAGTATCTGCAGAGATCTTGCGCAAAATGAAAAAAACCGCAGAAGACTATCTTGGTGAAGAGGTAACTGAGGCGGTGATTACTGTGCCTGCTTATTTCAACGATAGCCAACGTCAGGCGACCAAGGATGCTGGGCGGATTGCTGGCCTCGATGTCAAGCGCATCATCAACGAGCCAACTGCAGCTGCATTGGCATTCGGTTTGGATAAGCAAGACAAAGTAGACCGCAAGATTGCCGTGTATGACTTGGGTGGCGGTACGTTTGACGTATCTATTATCGAGATTGCTAACGTTGATGGTGAGAAACAGTTTGAAGTGCTCTCCACTAACGGCGATACCTTCTTGGGCGGCGAAGATTTTGACCAACGCATCATCGACTGGATCATTGCTGAGTTCAAAAAAGAGCAAGGTGTTGATTTGAGCAAAGACGTACTGGCATTACAGCGCCTGAAAGATGCTGCCGAAAAAGCCAAGATTGAATTGTCATCTGCGCAGCAAACAGAAATTAATTTGCCTTATGTTACCGCTGATGCCAGTGGTCCTAAGCACTTAAATCTCAAGTTGACTCGTGCCAAGTTGGAGTCATTGGTTGAGGAGTTGATTACTCGTACAGCAGGCCCATGCCTTACAGCAATTAAAGATGCTGGTGTAAATGTAGCTGATATTGACGACGTGATTTTGGTTGGCGGTCAGACACGCATGCCTGCAGTGCAAGATAAAGTAAAAGAAATCTTTGGCAAAGAGCCGCGTAAAGACGTTAACCCTGATGAGGCCGTGGCCGTTGGTGCTGCAATTCAGGGATCCGTGTTATCTGGCGATCGTAAAGATGTATTGCTTTTGGACGTTACCCCTTTGTCTTTGGGAATCGAAACCTTGGGTGGCGTCATGACCAAAATGATTCCGAAGAACACCACGATTCCGACCAAGCATTCACAGGTCTATTCAACTGCGGAAGATAATCAACCTGCTGTAACGATTAAGTGCTTCCAGGGTGAGCGTGAATTGGCTGCGGCGAATAAGTTACTTGGCGAATTCAATTTAGAGGGTATTGCTCCAGCACAGCGTGGCATGCCGCAAATTGAAGTGACCTTTGATATTGATGCCAATGGTATTTTGCATGTCACCGCAAAAGATAAAACCACTGGTAAAGAAAATAAGATCACCATTAAAGCTAACTCTGGATTGACCGAAGAGGAAATTCAGCGCATGGTCAAAGATGCTGAAGCCAACGCCGCTGAAGATAAAAAGGTATTGGATTTGGTCACTGCTCGTAATACTGCAGATGCGCTGGCGCACTCCACTAAGAAAGCTTTGGAAGAGCATGGCGCAGGTTTAGAGGCTGCTGAAAAAGAGGCGATTGAGTCTGCCTTGAAAGAGTTGGATGAGGCTATCAAGGGCAGTGATAAAGCAGCGATAGAAGCTAAGACTGAGGCGCTGGGTAAGGCAAGTCAGAAGCTAGGTGAAAAGGTGATGGCTGCAGAACAAGCCAAAGCTGGTGGCGCACAAGCTGCGGCTCCAGGTGGTGCACAAGCTGCAGCTCCTGATGCCGATGTAGTTGATGCCGACTTTAAAGAGGTTGACGACAAGAAGTAATCGGAGTCATTCACCAGTTGTTTTGAAGTAACTAAATAACAAGTCGGCCTCGTGCCGACTTGTGCCATTCAGGTTGTTGAGAGGAACAGTTGTGCCAAAAAGTAAACGCGATTATTACGAAGTACTTGGTGTGGCAAAGGGTGCTAGCGATGCAGAGCTAAAAACGGCTTATCGCAAATTGGCGATGAAGCATCACCCTGATCGCAACCCGGATAGCAAAACTGCCGAAGCGCAATTTAAGGAAGTGAAAGAGGCCTATGAAACGCTGACAGACCCTAACAAGCGGGCAGCCTATGATCAATATGGCCATGCTGGCGTCGATCCCTCAATGGGTGGTTTTGGAGGGGGTGGCTTTGGCGGTGGCGGTTTTGCAGATGCCTTTGGTGATATTTTTGGCGACATCTTTGGTCAGGGCGGGGGTCGCAATGCCGGTCCTCAAGTGTATAAAGGCGCTGATTTACGTTACAACATGGAGATCACGCTTGAGCAAGCGGCCGAGGGATACACTACTCAAATTCGTGTGCCGAGCTGGAGTAATTGCAAACCGTGTCATGGCACTGGTGCCGAGCCTGGTAGCAAGGCTGAAAAGTGTTCGACCTGTGATGGTCATGGTCAAGTTCGGGTCCAGCAAGGCTTTTTCTCTATGCAGCAAACTTGTCCTAAGTGTCGTGGCACTGGCGAGTACATTCCGAAACCATGTAAGACTTGCCATGGCAGCGGTAAACAAAAAGAACAAAAAACACTTGAGATCAAAATCCCCGCAGGGATTGATGATGGTATGCGCGTGCGTTCTGTTGGCAATGGCGAGCCTGGCATCAACGGCGGCCCTGCCGGAGATCTCTATGTTGAGGTCAGAGTAAAGCCTCATAAGGTCTTTGAGCGTGACGGAAGTGATTTGCATGTACAGATGCCCATCTCTTTTGCAACTGCCACTATTGGCGGTCAGATTGAAGTGCCGACCCTTTCAGGGCGTGTGGAGTTCCCAATTCCAGAGGGAACGCAAACTGGGAAAACCTTCCGTTTACGTAATAAAGGCATCAAAGGCTTGCGTTCAGCAATTATTGGAGATCTATTCGTGCACGTGATGGTAGAGACGCCAGTGAAATTGACTGACGAGCAAAAGAGTCTGCTGAAGAAATTTGACGACAGCTTGCAGTCCGGTGGTGATAAACATAACCCTCATCAAAAGGGTTGGTTTGACGGCGTAAAGAGTTTCTTTAGCTAACCAGAGTTAACCAGCAAAGCCGTGTTCAACCCCGGGAAACTTACCGGATCTAACTTCTCGAACATAGGCTTTGACTGCAGCCTCAATGGATGCGTGACCATCCATAAAGTTTTTAACAAACTTCGGTGGCTTTCCTGGGCTGATGCCCAACATATCCTGCAAGACTAAAACTTGTCCAGAGCAATCTGGACCCGCCCCAATTCCGATCGTGGGAATGGCGAGTGATTGAGTAATGAGTTTGCCTAGCGAAGAAGGTATAGCCTCTAGTACTAGCATTTGTGCCCCAGCTGCTTGACATGCTAAGGCCTGGTCGTGCATCAGACTTGCAGAATCTTTTGATTTGCCCTGAACTTTATAGCCACCCAAGACATGAACGGACTGCGGCAATAAACCTAGGTGTGCACAAACTGGAACACTGCGCTCCACTAAATATCGAATAATGTCAATTTGCCAGTCTCCACCGCCTTCAAGTTTGACCATATCCGCGCCAGCGCGCACAAGTTCGGCGGCAGAGTCTAAAGCCTGAACTGGGTCGCCATAAGTGGCAAAGGGTAGGTCGGCAATAATGAATGCATGCGTATTTGAGCGAACTACACATTCGGTGTGATAGGCCATTTGTTCAAGCGTAACGGGGGTGGTGCTAGAGTGGCCTTGAATCACATTGCCCAGTGAGTCGCCAATCAGAATGGTTTCGATACCGCAACGATTTAATAGCGCAGACATGGTGGAGTCATATGCCGTTAACATCGAAATCTTCTCCCCAGCAGCATGCATGGCAAGAAGGTTGGAAATGGTGATTGGCTTATCGCCTTGTAAGTAGCCCATGGCGAGAGTTTAATGAATTAATGTGCGGTTTGGCTAGAAACGGTCTTTTCCCCGCAATTACAGTTACGGCAGGGGAGCTTTTCAATTCTTTGATGAGCTACTTGGGGTAAAAAGTGCTTTAGTTCCCCCAAATTAGGCAGGAAGAAATTTGGCGCAATCTCAAGTAGTGGGAGTAGCACAAAAGAGCGCTCGATGATGCGGGGGTGAGGTAAGGTTAATTCGGCGTCAGCTTGGGAAACCCCCTCAAACGACAAAATATCTAGATCCAAAGTCCGAGGTGCGTTGGCATAAGGACGCTCCCGACCAAATTCTTGCTCGACTGCTTGGCAAATGTGCAAAAGACCATACGGACTGAGTTCGGTCTCAATTTCAATGACGGCATTGATATAGTCGCCACCCTTGGCTTCCACAGGAGCACTTTGATAAAAACAACTTTTGGCCAAAATATGGAGTTCACAGCGTTGTGCAAGACAAATGATTGCATCGGTAATGAGCTGACGTGTGTCGCCGATGTTGCCGCCAAATCCAATAAACGCCCGAGCCATAAAGTTTCCAAACAAGATATAAAACTACTTTACTGAAATTTTCCTAATCTTGCTTAGCTTGCTTCACCTTCAGCGGGTGAGGTGGCTTTGGGTTTTCTGCGACGACGCCTTTTGGCTGGCGAATTGGTATTGCCGCTGCCGGATTCATTTTTAGCGGCGGCCATTAAAGCCTCTTGCCCGGCAGGGTCCGCTGCGATAAAGCTTGTCCACCATTCGCCTAAAGCTGGATTTTGTTCCCCAGTAGCGCAGCGGAGCAACATGAAGTCATAGCCCGCCCTAAAGCGAGGCGACTCAATCAGGCGATAAGGGTAGCGACCAACTCGCTTTTCAAAGCGAGGTTGCATAGACCAGATTTCTCGCATATCACTCTCAAAGCGACGCTGAATCGTCATGCCGCTACTTTGGGTGGCGATCGTATCGTCCATCGCGTCATGAAGCGCTGGAATATTCGATAGACCTTTGGCAGTGTTCTGCTTCCAGTTTTTCAGAAGATCAGGCCAGAGTAAGGTTGCAAAAAGGAAGCCGGCGGAAACACTCTTACCAGATTGGATGCGTTCGTCAGTATTGGCGAGCGCTAAGCGAACAAAATGATTGGCATCTTTAGAGCCTGTTTTTGTATCAAGGATGTGGTCGAGCAGGGGGAGTAGACCATGGTGTAGTCCGGCATCGCGCAAGCCTTGAATGGCTGCCCAGGAATACCCAGACATTAATAGTTTGAGAATTTCATCAAAGAGGCGAGCTGCTGGCACATCATGAATTAAATTACCAAGCTTGGCAATTGGAGCGCGCGTGGCAGCGTCTAAAGTAAATCCTGTTTTGGCAGCAAAGCGAATCGCGCGCAACATGCGAATGGGATCTTCGCGATAGCGTTTGGCTGGATCACCAATCATGCGTAATGTTTTCTTTTGCATGTCAGCCATTCCGCCGTGGTAGTCGAGTACTGTCTCGGTGGCTGGGTCATAGTACATGGCATTGATGCTGAAATCGCGACGTGCGGCATCTTCGTGTTGCGAACCCCAAACATTGTCCCGGAGGATGCGACCATTTTCTGCAAGATGGTCTCCTGCGTTATCCAGCAGGGCTCTAAAGGTTGAAACTTCAATTATCTCGGGCGCGCCTTTGCCGAAAAAGGTGACATGCACTATCTGAAATCGGCGACCAATGAGGCGCGCTTTGCGAAAGAGTTTTTGTACTTGGTCTGGGGTAGCGTTGGTTGCAACATCAAAATCCTTTGGGCCGATGCCAAGAGCCAAATCACGCACGGCACCACCTACGATAAAGGCTTCAAAACCAGCCTGCTGAAGTGTGTGCGTAACCTTAACTGCGTTTTTGGAAAGTAGGTGTGGATCGATGCGATGGGTTTTTTTGGGTACCCGCTTTGGCGCACCCGTGTGATTGGCTTGTGTGTGTCGATCCATGGGATCGCGACGCAAGATGCGCTTGATAAATTTAGTAATCATGCAAACAATTCAAGAATAGGCCAATTGCGTTTGGCTGCTTCGTTACGAAGACGGGCGTCGGGATTTGTGGCAACAGGGTGGCTAACCTTTTCTAAAAGCGGTAAATCATTCATTGAATCTGAGTAAAAATAACTACGCGGCAATTGGTCTAGAGCAAGGCTCTGAGTAGCCAACCAATCATGCACCCTTTGGATCTTACCCTCGCGGAAGTTGGGAATGCCTTTTACCTCGCCCGTGAAGTTTGCTAGAGGATTATCCCCTGTCGTTGCCGGCTCGGTCGCAATAAGGTGTTCAATGCCAAAGCGCTCGACGATAGGGCGGGTGACAAAGCTATTGGTAGCGGTGACTACACAACAGAGATCCCCAGCATCCTGATGGCGCTTAACAAGATCTAATGCTTGTTGACGCAGTTGGCCATGAATAACTTCATTCATAAAGGCATCGTGCCATTCTTTGAGTTGAGCGCGTGAATGCTCGGAGAGTGGCTTTAAGGCAAAACGCAAAAATTCATGGATATCGAGTTTGCCATCTTTGTAGTCTTGATAAAACCGCTCATTTTGTTTCGCGTAATACTGACTATCAACTACTCCGATGCGGGCCAAGAATTGCCCCCACTCATAGTCGCTATCACAAGGCAAAAGGGTGTTATCTAAATCGAAGAGGGCGAGTTGAGTCATTAAATATTTTATTTGGGCTGCAAGAGCTCACGCACTAGCGGCAAGGTGACGGCACGTTTTGTTTCTAGTGAATAAAAATCTAAAGCATCCATTAAGGCCATTAAGTTTGGCATATCTCGATAAAAGCGATTTAACAACCAGGGCAGTACGTCGGCTGATAGCACGAGACCCCGCGCCTGTGCCGCCTGTTCTAAAGCCTGTATTTTCTCATCATCATCCAAAAGATGGGTCTGAAAGACTAAACCCCACCCTAGGCGGGTTCGGAGGTCTTCGCGGAGGTCTAAATTAGCAGGTGCTGCTTTACCGGCCATAAAGATATGGATCGCTTTGCTTGCTTGAACGCCGTTAAGAATGCGAAATAATGCGGCAACCAGGCGTTCATCTAAGCGGTCCACATCATCGACGGTAATGATAGAAGGCGTATCAAGATTGCTCAAGAAACTCATTTTTTCTTCGAGTCGCACCCAGGAAATTGGCTCGTTTGGGCTAAGACGAGAGCGTTCAATGCCCAGCTGCTCTGCTGCATTATTTAGAGCTGACAGTAGGTGACTTCGACCTGAGCCTTCCGCTCCCCACCAGTAAAGCCAGCGTTGATTTAAGGGGTTTTCTATGTCAGCACTAATTTTTTTGTGATTCCACTGGTCGACTAAATTCCGCAAATGGGTAATCAGCGCTAGATCCTTGCCAGGTAAAAAATTATCAAGTGTGGCTTTGGGGATGCGGCTAATATCAAGTGCAAATTGTCTCGGCAATGGAGTCTTATTCATTACTACTTAGCCTACTTTTGGTACCAAGCGCTTTGGGTATAGCGTGACCAGGTGTATTTCACGAGCACTAGGCTGACTGCGCTAATGGGTAGAGCGAGCAACACACCAAAGAAGCCAAACAATTTGCCAAACAATAACAAGGCGAACAGAACTGCCACGGGATGGAGGCCGATTCGCTCGCCAACTAAGCGAGGCGTGAGAAAGAAGCCTTCAAGAAATTGCCCAACCCCATAAACAATTAATACGCCAATCATGGCGCCGCCCGGACCAAATTGCAAAAGTGCCGACAGGACCGCCAGTGAGAGGCCGAGAGTAATTCCAACGTAGGGAATCACAATCATGAGCGCTGTGAATACGCCTAAGGCAACTGCCCCCTGAACGCCAATAAGGCTCAAGCCAATACTATAAAAAATAGACATGATGGATATAACAATGAGCATTCCTCTGAGATATTGAGAAAGCAAGCCATCGGTATGCATCGCGAGGTGATGAACGGTTTCTTGGGCCCGTTGAGGAACTATTTGCTTAAGTAATGCGAAGAAGTGATCCCAATCGATCAGCAGATAGAACACCACAAACAAAATCAATACTGCATTCACAAAGCCAGCGATAACAGAACTTCCAGACATTAATACTGTGTCTAGGGTTGAGCTCATGAGTGCATCAGCGTTATCGTTAATATGCGCAGTGATTTTTTGAGTGACATTAGCCTTCAGATCAATCCAATCAACATTGATGTGCAATTCAATGAGTTTTGGGCCCAACCAAGCTTGGGTATTTTGAATCCAACCCGGTAACTGCGTTTTGATGAGGGGGATTTCGTTTTTCAGCAGGCCGATAAATAGGGCTAGGATGAAAAAAACTAGCCCCAGGCCAATAATCATGGCGATCGCAGCTGAAGCGGTTCGAGGTACTTTTTTCCCTTGAAGCCATAGGCAAACTGGGCGCAGAGCATACGCCAGAATGAATGCAGTGAGAAAAGGAGTGAAAATTTCGGCCATGTTGCATGAATCCTCTAGAATTCAATGATTCTACTGATCAAGTACCGTTTTTACTAATCTTCTACAGCTGCCATGACCTCATCTACTAATTCTGCCTCGAAAGGCCTTTCCTACCGCGACGCTGGCGTCGATATTGACGCCGGGGATGATTTGGTGGATCGTATTAAGCCTTTGGCCAAAAAGACCATGCGTGAGGGTGTATTGGCTGGCATTGGTGGTTTTGGGGCTCTTTTTGAGGTGCCTAAGCGCTATAAAGAGCCAGTCTTGGTCGCGGGTACTGATGGCGTAGGAACAAAGCTGAGGCTGGCTTTTGAATGGAATCGTCACGACACCATTGGTCAAGACCTTGTTGCCATGAGTGTGAATGACATTTTGGTGCAAGGGGCAGAACCCTTATTTTTCTTGGATTACTTTGCCTGTGGCAAGCTGACGGTAGACATGGCAGCTACCGTAGTGGCTGGGATTGCTCGTGGTTGTGAGCTATCGGGCTGCGCCTTAATTGGCGGTGAGACCGCTGAGATGCCTGGGATGTATCCTCCCGGCGAATATGATTTGGCTGGTTTTGCAGTCGGGGCGGTGGAAAAATCCAAAATCATTACTGGTGCAATGATTGTCCCCGGTGATGTTGTTTTAGCGATTGCTTCTAGCGGCGCCCATTCCAACGGCTATTCTTTGGTGCGTAAAATTATTGAACGCGCCGGTGCAAAGCCCACTGATGACTTGGGCGGTCGCCCCTTAGGTGATGTCGTGATGGCCCCTACAGAAATTTATGTGAAGCCACTCCTAAAGTTGATCTCAGAAGTTAACGTCAAGGGTATGGCGCATATTACTGGCGGTGGTTTGGTTGATAACGTGCCGCGCGTACTTCCAGAAAATGTTCAGGCAGTTCTGCATCGAGATAGCTGGAAAATGCCAGAGCTCTTCCGCTGGTTGCAGATGAAGGGTGGAGTTGCTGATGCCGAGATGGTGCGCGTGTTTAATTGTGGCATTGGTATGGTGGTGATCGTCTCTGCAGATCAGGCGGAGACTGCTATCAAGTTACTGAACGGCCAAGGCTTATCAGCATGGACTGTTGGCGAAGTGCTTGAGCGTCCTAAAGACGCCCCACAAACAATAGTTATCTAGCCTGCTTGAGCTAAAGTCTGCTTGCAGTAATCCAATGCTGCATTTAACTCGATTGGGTTAAAGGGATCAAAAGTATTTCTGCCGGCGATTGCTCTTAACCAAGTCAATTGTCTTTTGCCTAGTTGCCTTGTGGCTGCCAGAGCTTTGTAGCGCATTTGATCGTAATCGATTTGCCCAGCGAGATATTCCCAAACTTGTCGATAACCTACCGAACGGATGGCAGGTAAATCAGGATGGAGCGCAGGGTTAGCGCGCAGTCGCTCTACTTCTTCTATTAATCCGCTGCTGAGCATTTGATCAAATCGTCTTTCAAGATTGACATGCAATTTCGCGCGATCATTGGGTTCGAGTGATACCAGATTAATCCACTCAGGAATGTCTGATCCTTCTCTACCATCTTCGCTAGGTGAGTCTGCCAGCAAGGTGGACATGGGCTTGCCAGTAATTTCATAAACTTCAAGCGCTCGTTGCACGCGTTGAGAGTCGTTAGGCATTAAGCGTGCCGCTGTAATGGGGTCAACCAACATCAATTGAGCATGCATTGCTGGCCAGCCTAGGACTTTGCCTTGAGTATCTAGGCGCTCACGAATTTCTGCATTAGCGGGCGGCAGGGAAGATAGACCATGCGCCCACGCGCGCCAGTACAGCATCGTCCCACCGACAACAATGGGGATATTGCCCCGGGTGCGTATTTCTTCACAGAGCTGCTTGGCATCATTGGCAAATTTTGCTGCCGAGTAAACCTCAGTTGGATCCAGAATGTCAATCAGATGATGAATCACCGTAGCTTGCTCTAGTTGGGTAGGTTTAGCGCTGCCAATATCTAAACCACGATAGACCAAAGCAGAATCCATGCTGATGAGTTCAATTGTCGCCCCAATAGATTTGGCATGTTCAGCAAGAGACATTGCGAGATGGGTTTTACCTGCGCCTGTGGGGCCCACAATACAGAGTATGGGCGGGTTAATCTGTGCAAGCGCAGGCTGAACGTAGGATTCAGTTTGCATGCTTTGATTATAAGAGCCTGTTAATATCCGCCTCAAGCTAATCGTTGGAGTACATGTTGATTGATGCCCTATTGCAAATAAGTGATTTATTGCTACATATTGACCGCCACCTTGATGTGGTGATTCAGCAATATGGCTACTGGGCCTATGGTTTATTGTTTGCGATTATTTTTGCAGAGACAGGTTTGGTGGTCGCACCATTTTTGCCTGGGGACTCATTACTATTTATTGCAGGAGCCTATTGCGCCACTGAGCACTTTAATCTTTGGACTTTGTGCATTGGTTTGTTGTTTGCGGCTGTTGCTGGTAATACCGTGAACTATTTCGTTGGCCGTTGGATTGGCCATCGCGTATTTAGTAGTCAATCGCGCTGGATCGATCAGGCCGCCTTGCGTAAGACCCATTCTTTTTATGAAAAACATGGTGGCAAGACCATTATCCTGGCACGCTTCTTACCTATTATTCGAACGTTTGCACCATTTGTCGCTGGTGTATCGGAAATGAATTTCTCGCGCTTCCAGTTATTTAATATTACTGGGGCTGCGTTATGGGTATTCGGCCTAGTAGCAGCAGGCTACTTTTTTGGAAATATTCCAGTGATTCGGGAGAACCTCAATATTATTGTTTTGGTTGGCATCGGCGCTGCTGCTGTCCCTATTGTGCTAGCGGCGCTATATAAATTATTTCAACGCAAGAAAAAATAACGAGAAATAAGTCATAAGAAGGCCATAACAAAACTACGCTAGATTTAGTGCAGCTTTGTTTGTCCTTCGAGCGTAGCAATATGCTCACGAATATCGCTGGCGTCTTCCGCGCCGGGGACTTCCTGAAGGTAGCGTTGCATATCTGCTAGCGCAGGACGCAGATATTCCAGCTGTGCAAAGATTAGGCCGCGATCGCGAATCTCTTCTGCTGAGTCTGGTAGGAGAATGACCAGTCGCTCCTGTACCCCAAGCAGTCGCTCCCAACGCTCATGCTCCGAGTAAATCATTTTGAGATTTCTCAAGAAGCGCGAGAGAATTTCTCTTGGGCTTGAGGCGCGCAAGAAAAGATTCAATGGCAGACTCAGTTCGCCACGATAGCCCTTGGCATCAAGGTAGGGATCGAGCATCTCTTGTAGTTGATGCTTGGAAAGAGAGTCGCCGTTAAGTGGGTCCATGATGATTTCGCCCTGCTGCAAAGAGATGCGCATCATGAAATGATTTGGAAATGACACTCCACGAATCTTCAGGCCAATTTGCTGTCCCAGCTCCATCATCAAGATTGCCAAGGAAATAGGAATACCTCGGCGGTTCTCAATGATCTGATGTAGATAAGAGTTTTCGGGTGCATAGAAATCGTTTGGGTTAGGACCAAAGCCGAGTTCTGTATAAAAAAAATGTTTGAGAATTTGTAGGCGCTGAATGGGTGCGGTATCTGCAGTGATGCGAGTTTTGAGTTTGGTGCCTAATTGATCAATCTGGTCTAGTACACCTTGGACATCCAAATCTGGATAGGCATGCTGTGCTACTGCAATGGCCGCCTCGGTTAATGGGAGATGTTCATCTTCGGCAACTAAGGAAGTGAAATAGTCGAGCTGTTGTGTTGGCATAAGTGCTATTTTGCATGACGCAGAAATTTTTGCCAGCGAATTCCAACAAGACCTAGGGTGGCAAAGTAAATGACTGCAGCCGCACTGAGCCAGCAAGCTAGCAAGCCAATTCGTATCCAAGGGTTTATTTGTAGGGCAATCCAATCGTGCGCGTTGGCTGCGTAGTAAAGCAACATGCCAAAAGGAATCAAGGCCACACACAGTTGCCCAAGATATTTGCCCCAGCTTGCATTGGGTAGCGCACCGCGCTTGCTTAGGCCAATCCACAGTAAGCTGGCATTAAGGCAGGCCCCAACACCAATCGAAAGTGCAAGACCTGCATGCCCAAGCCAAGGCACGAAGACCAGATTGGCTAATTGTGTAACCACTAAAACAAGTAAGCCAATTTTGACGGGAGTGCGAATATCTTGCCGTGAGTAAAAACCAGGTGCTAGAATTTTTACGAGGATCAAGCCAATCAGACCAACGCCATAAGCAGCTAGGGCGCGTTGTGTCATCAGTACATCGAGTGCATTGAATTTTCCGTAGTGATATAAAACTGCGGCAAGAGGCTCTCCAAAAATAAAGAGTGTTAATGCGCAAGGAGCGGCTAACAAAAAGGTTAGTTGCAATCCCCAAACCAGTAATTCCCCAGCATGCTTTAGATCATTTTGCGCATTTGCTTTACTCAGGCTGGGTAACAGTACGGTACCTAGTGCCACACCTAAAAGGGCGGTTGGAAACTCCATTAATCTGTCTGCGTATGACAGCCAAGAAACGCTCCCAGCAGGTAGGCGAGACGCAATGTTGGTATTAATGATGAGGGAAATTTGGGCGACGGAGACGGCAAAGACTGCGGGACCCATGAGCTTGAGAACGCGCCTTGCCTCTGGATTGGCGGCGGCACGCTTTATGGCTCCAGGTAGTAATCCAATGCGCGGTAAGAGTCCTAAGCGAGCAAGTGCTGGAACTTGGATTGCTAGCTGCAAAATGCCACCCAAAAGAACGCCAATACTCAGGGCGTAAATTGGTTGCTCTAGGTGTGGCGCCAAAAAGACGGCGCTGCCAATCAGGGCAAGATTGAGTAAAACAGGGGTAAAGGCAGGAATAGCAAAGCGCTGAAAGGTATTGAGAATCCCTGCTGACAGGGAAACCATGGAAATTAACCCAATGTACGGAAACATGATGCGGGTCATGACAACGCTAGCTTCGTAGGTTGAACTACCCTTAAAGCCCGTAGCAATCACCAGGATCAATAAGGGGGCGCCGATGACCCCTAGAAGTACCGTGAGAAGCAAAGCCCAAAATAAGAGGGTAGCAACCGCATTTACGAGGATCTGAGCCTGTTTTTGATCCCCATTGCTGGAAATTTCTCCCAAAATTGGCACAAAAGCCTGAGAAAAGGCCCCTTCAGCAAATAATCGACGTAATAAGTTTGGGAGCCTAAAGGCCACATTGAAGGCGTCCGTCCACTCTGAGGCCCCAAAGCTACGGGCAATCAAGGTCTCTCGGAGGAGGCCGGTGATGCGGGACAGCATGGTCAGGGAGCTAACTTTGGCGGCAGCGGAAAGCAGGTTCATGAGCCGATTTTCACCTATTTATCGGACGACTGGGCTTTTTTGCCCCTTTAATGTAAAATCTTGGGTTTTGGTGGCTTGACATCTAAAGTTGCATGGATGGCTGTCCTCAAGTAGATTTTTAACTAATCGTATTTTGTAAATTAATAGGCAAGGTTTAAAGATGGCCAATACCGCACAAGCGCGTAAACGCGCACGGCAGGCAGTAAAACAGAACGAACATAACTCCAGTTTGCGTTCTAAGCTTCGCACTTCCATCAAGGCAGTTCGTAAAGCAATCGAAACTGGTGACAAAGCAGCAGCAGCTAAGGTATTTGCGGCAACTCAAGCAACAATCGACAAGATTGCTGATAAGAAAATTGCGCATAAAAATACTGCATCACGTCAGAAATCACGTTTGTCTGCAGCTATTAAGGCTATGGCAGCGTAATTCTGTTTTTGTTTTAGGCTGGCAAGAGAGGGTTCTTGTCATAGCCCGCTCCTTATCAGGGCGGGTTTTTGTTTTTAGGCTTGGGTTTGTGGCTTGGGTTCGAATTCACAAGCCTCTTCGATTGGCAAGCTATTGTCTTTGGCAAAGTTCATGACAAAGTCGAGCGCTCGAGGATCAAGGTCGCCCAGTCTGGTGTCAATAACAACGCATTTCACTTTTGCAATGACAACGGGTCTGACATAAGGCGAGTAAGTGAAGCGGGGGTCTCCAGCATCACCTGGAGGGCGAAAGCTAGCCATGACCCCGCAAAGTCTTTCGGCCCAATCACTGGGGCGAAATGGTTTGCCAGAGGTGGTAATGCCTTGAATGAAAAGCTTTTTGTGGTTCAAGTGGGCGTAAACCGTAGTAAAAATAAGTATTGCTAGACCCTCTAGCTTAACAGCGTGAGATGGTCGTAAGATGACTTTAGGAACTATTTTTGTGCAGTTGTATTCCCTTAAAAAATGCAAGCTAAAACTTTAGTAGAAAGCTCAACTATGACTTCCTTGGCAAAACCTCAGTTGCCTGGTCAGGTAAAGCATTACTTGCAGTTTTCTGACCTGACCCGCCATGAGTACGACTATTTGCTGAAAAGATCAGCTTGGCTCAAGGCTAAATTTAAGAGTTACGAAACTTGGCATCCATTGCATGACCGTACCTTGGCCATGATTTTTGAGAAACACTCAACTCGCACCCGTCTTTCATTTGAGGCTGGCATTCATCAGTTGGGCGGTCATGCTGTTTACCTCAATACCCGTGACACTCAGTTGGGTCGTGGCGAGCCTGTAGAGGATGCTGCTCAGGTCATTTCAAGAATGACTGACATCATCATGATTCGTACATTTGGCCAGGACATTATTGAGCGTTTTGCAGCGAACTCTCGCGTTCCAGTGGTTAATGGCTTAACCAATGAATTTCACCCATGCCAGGTATTGGCCGACATTTTTACTTATGTCGAGGCTCGTGGCCCGATCCAGGGAAAAACGGTAGCATGGGTTGGCGATGCCAACAACATGGCTTACACCTGGATTCAGGCGGCAGAGTGCCTGGATTTTCAAATTCGCTTCTCAGCTCCACAGGGTTATCAGTTGGAGGGCGCACGTTTATCACCAATGGCTAAAAATTATTTGACTGTGTGTAACAGTCCAGAGGATGCGTGTCGTGGTGCAGACTTGGTAACTACGGATGTCTGGACTAGCATGGGCTACGAAGATGAAAATACTTCCCGCATGAACGCCTTCAAAAACTGGATGGTCGATCAAGATCTGATGTCTTTAGCCAAGCCAGATGCGCTGTTTATGCATTGCTTGCCAGCGCATCGCGGCGAAGAGGTATCTGCTGAGGTGATTGATGGCCCCCAAAGTATTGTGTGGGAAGAGGCAGAAAATCGTTTGCATGTTCAAAAAGCCTTAATGGAGTTCTTACTCTGCGGCCGTTTAGATTAAGTAGTGTTGTTCTTATGAAGTCTTGTTAATTTTTATTGAATAGAAATCATGTCTGATATCAAAAAAGCGGTACTGGCTTACTCTGGCGGTCTTGACACAAGCGTGATCTTGAAATGGCTTCAAGATACTTATCAGTGTGAGATCGTAACTTTTACTGCCGATCTAGGTCAGGGCGAGGAGCTCGAGCCTGCCCGCGCTAAGGCTCTACAGTTTGGTATTAAGCCCGAAAATATTTTTATTGATGACTTGCGTGAAGAGTTTGTGCGCGACTTTGTATTTCCAATGTTCCGTGCCAATACAATATATGAGGGTGAATACTTATTGGGCACCTCAATTGCCCGCCCTTTAATTGCAAAACGTCAGATTGAGATTGCTCGTCAGACTGGTGCGGATGCGGTATCTCATGGCGCCACCGGCAAAGGTAACGACCAAGTACGTTTCGAATTGGGTTACTACGCACTTGAGCCGGGAATCAAAGTGATTGCCCCATGGCGTGAATGGGATTTGCTCTCACGTGAAAAGTTGATGGCTTACGCAGAGAAGCACGGCATTCCAGTAGAAATGAAACATAAGCAAGGTGGCTCACCATATTCAATGGATGCTAACCTCTTACACATCAGTTACGAAGGTCGTCATTTGGAAAACCCAAATGCTGAAGCTGAAGAATCTATGTGGCGCTGGACTGTTTCCCCTGAAAGCGCCCCCGATGCCCCCGAGGTCATTGAAATTGAATTCCGCGCTGGCGATCCAGTGGCGATTAATGGTAAGGCGTATAAGCCACACGATTTATTGGCAGAGTTAAATCGCCTTGGCGGTAAGCATGGTGTAGGACGCCTTGATTTGGTAGAAAATCGTTTTGTCGGTATGAAGAGCCGTGGTTGTTATGAAACCCCAGGCGGTACGATACTTCTAAAGGCCCATCGCGGCATTGAGAGCATCACACTTGATCGCGAAGTAGCTCATTTGAAAGATGATTTGATGCCACGGTATGCAAGCCTGATTTATAACGGTTTGTGGTGGGCGCCAGAGCGCATTGCTTTGCAGACCTTAATTGATCACACTCAGCAGATGGTTAACGGCGTTGTGCGCTTAAAGCTTTACAAAGGCTCTGTATCCGTGATTTCTCGTGACTCAGCCAATACTTTATTTGACCAAACCATTGCAACCTTTGATGATGATGGCGGCGCCTATAACCAGGCGGATGCGGGTGGCTTTATCAAGCTCAATGCATTGCGCATGCGAATTGCTGAGACAGCTAGACGCAAACGAGCCAAATAAGACATCCAAAATAATTCAGTAAATCAGACTAGAAAGAATAAAAATGCAATTTGATCAGGTTTCCGTTGGTAAAAAAGCGAATGTTTTTTTTGACGGTAAGTGCGTTTCACACACTGTGACTTTGCCTAACGGCATTCGTAAGTCTGTGGGCGTGGTGTTACCAAGTACTTTACGTTTTGACTTAAGCACCAAAGAGATCATGGAGGTGGTTGACGGCAATGCCTTTGTCAGCATCAATGGCGCCCCTGAGCAAGAGTTCAAGGCTGGTCAAAGCTGGGAAGTAGAAAAGGGTGGTTACTTTATTATTCGTGCAGAGGCTCCAGTGCACTATGTGTGCCACTTTGAGTAATCTGAAGTCTAATCGGGCAAGATTAACCACCTTCGGGTGGTTTTTTATTTGGTTTAGTGTGAGAATTTGTTAATGAAACTAATTCAGATTGTTATTACCTTTCTCATCTTTGCGACCTCTCCTGTGCGCTCTCAGGTTTTCGATGTTCCTTATCAGGGTGATGCACCAACCAGGACGCTATTAACTGCAACTCAGAATGCTAAGGCGGTGGTTTTACTCTTTCCTGGTGGCGGCGGTGTTTTGCGACTGCAGGATGATGGTTCGACAACAAACTTTCACACCTTTGTGAGATCGAAAAACTTATGGGCTCAATATGGGATTGATTCTGTATTGGTCGATACACCTTACGACTTGGGTGCAGGCATGAGAAATTCTCGATCCATTAGGGATCATCAGCAAAGAATCTTCAATGTCGTTTCTTATTACAGAGAAAAGCTGAATCTACCCGTGTGGATTTTTGGGCATAGCATGGGAACAGTCAGCGTTACTGAGTTTGTAAATGGCGGTAAGGATAAAGAGAAGCTCATTGCTGGGGTTATTGTTGCGGGCACATATCGGTCGGCAACAATCGATTCAGATGTTGGTGTTCCGGTATTGGCGATTCACCATGTAAGTGATGGATGTGGCTCTACGCCCTTTGTTGCTTCTGAGCGAATGATTTCCAATCGCCCGAATAAATCAAGCGCTCAATTTATTCGGATCGATGGCGGAGTCAGCGAAGGTGACGTTTGTGGCTCTATGGCTTATCACGGCTTTAATCAACGGGAAGCTGAGTTTGTTAAGGCCGCCGCCCAATTCATTTTAAAAAACTAGATCCTGATGTCTTATCTTTTCGGTAAGCCTTGAATCAGAGTTCCCGGAACAATAACGCGGTCTGAAAACCATTGTTTATTCATTTCTAGAGCGTATCGAACTGCTGCTGTAGGGCAGTGATTATTAGTTGTCTCAGCCTGCATCTCGTCGATATTCACAATTTTTCCATCATCAGCAATGAAGGCAATCGACAAAGGCAGCTTAGTATTTTTCATCCAGAAGCAATTACCTGCTTTTTGCTCGAAGATGAATAGCATGCCTGAATTTGTGGGCAAGTTGGCGCGATTCATCAGCCCAATTTCTCTCGCTTTGGGCGTGTCTGCTAATTCAGCCTGAATGCGATAGATGCCAGCCTTTAGTTCAATACTTGGCAAGCCGGTATTGACTTGTGCAAGAACGGGGCCCGCGGCACTAACTAAAGCGAGCGCAATCAGTGGGGGCAGGAATTTAAGTAATGTCATCATGCGGTGAATTTTAATGGAGACAAATTGCAGACGAAAAAAACCCCAGGAACAAGTCCTGGGTTTTCCTAGTGATCTACAGACTATTAAGCACCTTGGATATTGGTAGCTTGCTTGCCTTTAGGACCTTGGGTAATGTCAAACGTTACCTTTTGGCCTTCTTTGAGGGTTTTGAAACCGCCCATTGTGATCGCGCTGAAATGCGCAAACAACTCTTCTTCACCATCATCAGGTTTGATAAAGCCAAAACCTTTTGCATCATTGAACCACTTAACAATTCCGGTCGCCATGCGAACTCCATTACATAATCTTAAAACAACCGTGATGAGGGTGAATACTTTTTAATCAGTCTCGCTCTACAACACGCCTAAATAGGACTTCAAATAAAGCCTACCCCCCGATTGTTTGCCCTTTATGGTGGGGTGTCAAGGGGTTAAGTGCATATAGTTGTAGTTAGCCCCCCCTTTTTTTATCAAAAAATGCCCCAATATGGGGTAAATAAGGCTTTATTGCGTGATTTTTGCAACATGTCACCTGTAAAGTTAACTTTCGCTATCTGTGTTTAGAATGTTTCTCATGAGTCGTGCACCTAAAAACCCAACGGTTGGTAATCCCAATAACCCCAGCCTTGAAGACACTATCCTTCTTGAAAAGCAGGCCGAGAAGCTGAAGGCGCCTTCAATGTACAAAGTTTTATTAATGAATGATGACTACACTCCAATGGAGTTTGTTGTCATGATCATTCAGGAGTACTTTAATAAAGATCATGAAACGGCAACCCGGATCATGTTGCAGGTTCATTTGGTAGGCAAAGGCGTTTGCGGGGTATTTACCCGTGATGTTGCGGCTACAAAAGTGCATCAAGTTATCGAGCTCTCGCGTGAAGCGGGTCACCCACTACAGTGCACTATGGAGGAAGCATGATTGCCCAAGAATTAGAAGTAAGTTTGCATATGGCGTTTGTTGACGCAAGGGCTGCTCGACATGAATTTATTACGGTTGAACACTTGCTCGCATCGCTGTTGGATAACGCCACCGCGGTAGAGGTATTGAAAGCGTGTGCTGTCAATATTGCCGAGCTGCGTGCACAGCTCAAGAATTTTATAAATGACAACACCCCAGTCGTTCCTGGAAATGACGAGGTTGACACGCAGCCAACACTTGGATTTCAGAGGGTAATTCAGCGCGCCATTATGCATGTGCAATCCACATCGAATGGCAAAAAAGAAGTGACTGGCGCCAATGTATTAGTTGCCATATTTGGCGAAAAAGATTCTCATGCGGTTTACTTCTTGCAGCAGCAGGGGGTAACACGTTTGGATGTAGTGAACTTTATAAGCCATGGTGTGCGCAAAGATCAGGCTGAGCAGGTTAAGCCTGCTGATGCTACGCAAGAAACTGAAGAATCAGCTTCCACTGGTAAAGAAAGCCCGCTGGACCAATACACGCAAAACCTCAATGCCCTGGCCCGCCAGGGAAAGATCGACCCTTTGATTGGTCGCGACAGCGAGGTGGAGCGAGTTGTTCAAGTGTTATGCCGTCGTCGCAAGAACAATCCTTTGTTAGTGGGCGAGGCTGGTGTTGGTAAGACGGCTATTGCTGAAGGCTTGGCATGGCGCATCGTAAAAGGGGATGTTCCTGATATTCTGGCTGATGCCACTGTCTATTCCCTGGATATGGGTGCACTCTTAGCCGGTACTAAATATCGCGGTGATTTTGAGCAGCGCCTAAAGAGCGTTCTCAAGTCTCTGAAAGATCATCCGCATGGCGTTTTGTTTATTGATGAAATTCATACCTTGATTGGTGCGGGTGCTGCATCTGGCGGAACCTTGGATGCTAGCAATTTACTCAAGCCAGCCCTATCAAATGGTCAGCTCAAGTGTATTGGTGCAACCACCTTTACAGAATATCGCGGCATCTTTGAGAAGGATGCAGCTTTGTCACGCCGCTTTCAGAAAGTGGACGTAGTTGAGCCAACAGTAGATCAGACGGTACAAATTCTACGCGGCTTAAAGTCGCGCTTTGAAGAGCATCACAGTGTGAAATATGCTGCGGCAGCATTAGTTGCTGCTGCTGAACTCTCTGCTCGCTATATCAATGACCGCCATTTGCCAGACAAAGCAATTGATGTCATTGATGAGGCTGGGGCTGCGCAACGCATATTGCCAAAGTCTAAGCAGAAGAAAACAATTGGCCGCCCAGAGATTGAAGAAATCGTCGCCAAGATTGCGCGCATACCGCCTCAGTCCGTCACTGTTGATGATCGTAGCAAGTTGCAAACCCTAGACCGCGATATCAAGAGTGTCGTGTTTGGCCAGGATCCTGCGATTGAGGCATTGGCTAGCGCCATTAAGATGACGCGCGCTGGTCTTGGAAAGATTGATAGGCCGATTGGCTCATTCTTGTTCTCTGGCCCAACGGGCGTCGGCAAGACTGAGGTGGCTAAGCAACTCGCTTATATTTTAGGTATTGAGCTCTTACGCTTTGATATGTCTGAGTACATGGAGCGTCATGCGGTCAGTCGTTTGATCGGCGCCCCCCCTGGCTATGTAGGCTTTGATCAAGGCGGCCTCTTAACTGAGGCTGTGAATAAGAAGCCACACTGCGTGCTCTTGCTTGACGAGATTGAAAAAGCGCATCCAGATATTTTCAATATCCTCTTGCAGGTAATGGACCATGGCACTTTAACGGATAACAACGGTCGCAAGACGGATTTCCGTAATGTCATCATTATCATGACCACAAATGCCGGCGCTGAAGCAATGCAAAAGTCCACAATGGGCTTTACAAATGTCCGCGAATCTGGCGATGAGATGGCTGACATTAAGAAATTTTTCACGCCCGAGTTCCGCAATCGTTTGGATGCCATTGTTTCTTTCAAGGCGCTTGATGAAACCATCATCATGCGTGTGGTTGATAAGTTCTTAATGCAATTAGAAGAGCAGTTGCATGAGAAAAAAGTAGATGCAACTTTTAGTGCTGCATTACGCGCTCACTTGGCGAAGCACGGCTTTGACCCTCTCATGGGTGCAAGACCAATGCAACGGATCATTCAGGATACGGTTCGCAAAGCCCTTGCTGATGAGCTACTTTTCGGTAAGTTAGCTCAAGGCGGTCATGTGGCTGTAGACGTTGATGCTGATGGTAAGGTTAAGTTGGATTTTGATGCACCAATCGCGCCAAGAAAAACGCTGAAGGCCGATGTAGCGCCTGCAGAAGAGATGTGATTCGGTTTTAGCCGTGCTTAAAACATAAAAGACCACCTTGAGTGGTCTTTTATGTTTATGAGGGGCGATTTAAGTTCTGCCAGTGCTGCCAAAGCCTCCTGCTCCACGACTGCTTTCGGTGAACTCTTCTACGACTTTAAGTTCTACTTGCATAACTGGCATGACCACTAGTTGAGCTAGGCGCTCCATGGGCTCTAGCTTGAAAGAAGTTGATCCACGATTCCAGGTGCTGACCATGAGTTGGCCTTGGTAATCTGAATCAATTAAACCCACCAAGTTGCCTAGGACGATGCCATGTTTGTGGCCAAGACCTGAGCGAGGGAAGATAAAAGCTGCGTAGCGCGGGTCTTCAACAAAGATTGCCAGGCCGGTAGGTACCAGTATGGTTTGTCCGGGCGCAATCTCAATGGTTTCATCAATGCAGGCACGAAGATCTAAGCCGGCGCTACCAGGCGTTCCATAGGCGGGCAACTGATCGCGCATACGTTCATCGAGGATTTTGACTTGAAGAGATTGCATGAGATTTCCTAAAGCTGGGAATATAAACTAAGGTAATGGAGTAAATTTAAATTTTCTTGGCGACTATCTGAATGAGTTGCCGAGCGAGTTGAATTTTTTCAGCTTTGGCTATTTTCTTGCTACCGCTTTCATCGATGACCAGCAGTTGATTGAGATCGCTACCAAAGGTATCCGGGCCAATATTACCAACTACCATTGGAATGTCTTTGCGCTTGCGCTTCTCATCGGCATGCTTTTCAAGATCAGTGGATTCGGCTGCAAAGCCAACGCAGTATGGATGTGGCTTACCGGCCTTAGTTTTTACAGTTTTTGCCACATCTAGGAGTATGTCTGGATTAGCAATAAATTCAAGATTTGGCGCTTGTTTACCTTGCCGCTTGATTTTTTGCTTAGAGGGCTTGGCAATGCCCCAGTCAGCTACAGCAGCAACTGCAAAAAAAACATCGCAATCCATAGCGTTCATCGTGGCAGAATGCATTTCTTTTGCGCTGACGATATTGACACGAGTAATCTTACCGGTGGCCTCTAAAGGTGTTTTGAGATCGCAGGGACCGGCAATCAGATGCACTTGGGCGCCAGCCTCAACGGCAGCGCGGGCAATTGCAAACCCCATCTTGCCAGAGCTGCGATTGGTGATGCCGCGCACAGGATCAATTGCTTCAAAGGTGGGTCCAGCAGTAATCAATACCTTTTTACCGGCAAGCAACTTTTTCTGAAAGAAGGCAACTATTTGTTCGGTAATTTCTGCTGGCTCAAGCATTCTGCCCATGCCGACTTCGCCACAGGCCTGGGCGCCAGCGGCGGGACCTAAAAGTGTAATCTGATCTTGCGCAAGACGTGTCACGCTTCTTTGGGTGGCAGCATGCTCCCACATCTGTTTATTCATGGCAGGCGCTAATAGTAACGGACAGTCTCTTGCTAGGCAAAGCGTGGTCAATAAATCATCCGCTAGACCGAGGGAGAGTTTCGCCATGAGGTCTGCGCTGGCTGGGGCAATCAGAATTGCATCTGCAGCTCTAGATAGCTCGATATGCGCCATATTATTGGCAATGCTGCTATCCCATTGACTGGTGAAAACTGGGTTACCAGTGAGGGCTTGCATGGTGACAGGGGTCACAAACTGTTGCGCGGCCTCAGTCATAACCACCTGGACACTTGCGCCTTCTTGCATTAAGAGTCGAGCGAGTTCGGCGGACTTATATGCCGCAATCCCACCGGATATTCCGAGTACGATTTTTTTGTTCAAAAGTGATTGCATGGCGCCAGCTTAATGGGATTGAGGGGATTTGCCAAATGACTTACGCAACTCGCCTAAAACAATGAGCGCGGCACCTATGCAGATTGCACTGTCGGCAATATTGAAAGCTGGCCAGTGCCAGTTGCCGCAATGTAGGTCAATGAAGTCAACCACTGCGCCATACATTATGCGGTCTAAGACATTCCCGAGTGCGCCGCCCAAAATAAAGCTCAGGGCAATGGAGAGGAGGCTATCAGTTTGATTTTTGCGAAGTAGCCAAAGAATATAGAGGGAGGCTGCTAAACCGAGAATGGTAAAAAACCAGCGCTGCCAGCCAGAACTCTGTGCCAAAAAAGAAAATGCTGCACCTGGATTTAATAACAGCAACCAATTCATAAAAGGTAGGACTGTTTCAGGGACTCCAAATTGCAGATTACTCAGCGCCGACCATTTGCTGAGTTGGTCTAGCAATAACACCACAGAAGCTACTGCCAGAGAGCGCAGAAATATGAAGTTCACAGATTTGTTCATGAAGTTATATCAATGTTTCTTCAGGCAAACAAACGGTGTTCGCCGCTCGCAAAAAGATTGCTGATGCAACGACTACACAATTCTGGATGTTCGGTATTGCTGCCAACGTCTGCTGTGTGATGCCAGCAGCGCCCACATTTTTTATACTGACTACCGCGAACTAGAACCTCTAAGCCAGCATTGCTTAACTCTATATTGGCGCTAGAGGTGATAGTGACAAAGCGCAAGTCGTTACCCAATGAATGCAGGATTGCAAAGTCCGTATCACCTAATTTGATGGTGAGCTCTGCTTGTAGGGATGAGCCTACATTGCCTGCTTCACGTTCAATCTCAATGGCCTTGGTCACTTCGGAGCGGATCTCACGAATGCGATGCCATTTTTCTAGTAGTTGGGATGCTTGAGCAATTTCTGGGAAAGTGCCAAACTCTTCTATGAAGATAGACTCTGTCGGCTTCTCGTTAGACCCGTGGGGAAATGATTGCCAAGCCTCCTCGGCTGTGAAGGAAAGGAAGGGGGATAGCCACTTTAGCAAATTACGAGTGATGTGAAATAGTGCGCTTTGTGCAGCGCGACGATCTACTGAGTCAGGTGCACTGGTGTAGAGGCGGTCCTTAAGAATATCCAAATAAAAACCACCTAAATCCTCGGAGCAGAAGCTCAGCATGCGCGAAACTGCTGGCTGAAATTCATAAGCCTTGTAGTGGGCTTGAATATCACTTTGGAGTTGATTTGCCAAGGCAACTGTATAGCGATCAATTTCCAGCCACTGATCTGTAGGCACTGCATTCTTGCTTGGATCAAAATCAGAAAGGTTGGCAAGAAGGAAGCGCAAGGTATTGCGAATGCGGCGATAACTTTCGGTAACCCGCTTAAGAATCTCATCGGAGATCGTCATCTCGCCGGAGTAATCAGTAGAGGCTACCCATAGACGAATAATTTCTGCACCTAGTTTGTCGGCGACTTGTTGTGGAGCAATGACATTGCCTACAGACTTGCTCATCTTGCGGCCTTGACCATCAACAGTAAAGCCGTGCGTTAATAGCGCTTTATAAGGGGGCTTGCCATCAAGCATGGCACCAGTTAGGAGTGAAGAATGGAACCAGCCACGATGCTGGTCAGAACCTTCTAGGTAAAGGTCTGCAAAACGACCATTGGGTGTTTCTGCTTCGGCAGTCAATAGCTCATTGCGATGTGAGCCACGAATGACATGCCAGTGGGTTGTGCCAGAGTCAAACCAAACATCAAGGGTGTCACGATTTTTTTCATATTGACTTGCTTCGTCGCCAAGCAGTTCTACAACTTCTAGTTTTTGCCAAGCTTCAATCCCCTCTTTTTCAACACGTTTGGCAATTTCTTCAAGGAGCTCAACAGTCCGCGGATGTGGCTCACCACTTTCCTTGTGAACAAAAAAGGCCATCGGCACGCCCCATTGACGCTGACGTGACAAGGTCCAGTCTGGACGATTAGCGATCATGCTATGTAAGCGTTGTTTGCCCCAAGCCGGGAAGAACTCTGTGTTCTCAATTCCTGCTAAGGCGGTTTCGCGTAGGCTTGGATTGCCATCAGATGGTTTCTTATCCATGCTCGCAAACCACTGTGATGTAGCTCGATAAATAATTGGCGACTTATGCCGCCAGCAATGCATATATGAGTGGGTGTAAGTCTTATCTCTCAGGAGGCTGCCAGCTTCGCGCATGGCTTCCACAATCTTCGGATTGGCTTTCCAGATGTATTCATTGGCAAAGAGTGGCAGCCAAGAAGCATAGACACCGTTACCCATGACTGGGTTGAGAATATCTTTATCAGCTAATTGATGTGCTTTGCAGGATTTGAAGTCTTCTTCGCCATAGGCTGGAGCGGAGTGAACAATGCCTGTACCAGTATCTAGTGTGACGTACTCAGCGGTATAGATAGGTGAAAGGCGACGGTAGCCTTCATGCAGATTTGCCAATGGATGCCAGAAGGAAATATTTTCCAATGATCGACCCAAACAAGTTGCAATCACTTTGCCTTCGAGGCCGTAGTCTTGCAAGCAACCCTCAACGCGGTCCTGAGCGAGGATCAAAAGTTTCTCACCGGCATCGACTAAGGCATACGTTAGCTCTGGATGAACATTCATAGCTTGGTTAGCCGGAATAGTCCAAGGTGTTGTTGTCCAGATCACAATCTGACCAGGCTTATTAGGAAGCTCAGAGAGTCCAAATGCTTTGGCAAGTTGAGGGCGCTGCGTATCATCAAATGCAAAACCAACGTCGACAGTTGGATCTGTCTTATCTTGATATTCCACTTCAGCTTCTGCTAATGCTGAGCCACAATCAAAACACCAGTTCACTGGTTTCAAACCACGGAAGACATACCCTTTTTCCCAAATCTTGCCTAAGGCACGAATTTCATCCGCCTCATTGCGATAGTTCATGGTCAGGTAAGGATTATTCCAGTCGCCTAGAACGCCCAGGCGCTCGAAATCAAGCTTTTGCTTATCTACCTGCACTTGTGCATAGGCACGCGCTTTGGATTGCACTTCTGCAGTAGGTAAATTTTTCCCAAACTGTTTTTCAATCTGAATTTCAATCGGCATACCATGGCAATCCCAACCAGGTACATACACAGAATCAAAACCCAAGAGCCAGCGGGACTTCACAATCATGTCCTTGAGAATTTTATTTACGGCATGGCCAATATGAATATCGCCATTGGCATAAGGAGGGCCATCGTGCAGGATAAACTTTGGTTGATTGGCATGTGCCGCACGAATCTTTTCGTAGAGCTTATTTTTCTGCCATTGCGCAACCCATTGGGGTTCGCGTTTTGCAAGATCGCCCCGCATCGGGAATGACGTGTCGAGAAGATTGACGGGATAAGAGTTTTCTTTTTCAGACATAGATTTTTTTCTGGAAATAATTTCTGGCGTGCTCTGCATCTGCTGCAATAGCTTGTGTAAGAGTGTCGAGGCTATCGTACTTTGCCTCATCACGAATTTTTTCTAAGAGTTCGACGGTAATAATTTTCCCGTAAACATCTTTTTGGTAATCAAAGATATGAGTCTCTAGCAGAACACGGCCTTCGTCTTCAACAGTCGGCCTTACACCAAGGCTAGCTACCGCAGGAAGCGGTTTATCAGCCAGTCCAATCACCTGAGCAGTAAAGATGCCGCTAGTCGCAGGCTTGCGGTGGTGTAGATGACTGGCAACCGCCAGATTCAAGGTTGGGAAGCCTAAGGTGCGACCCAACTGTTGACCATGAATAACATGCCCAGAAATGCCATAGTGACGACCAAGCAATTTATTTGCTTGGGACATATCGCCATTGGCAAGAGCTGTGCGTAGTGCTGAGCTAGAAATACGCTCACCAGATTCTTGAATGGTGTGAATACTAGAAACTTCAAAGCCATACTTTTTCCCGGCGGCTTTAAGGCTTGCAAAATTACCGGCGCGCTTTGCGCCATAGCAAAAATCATCACCAATCAAAATCCATTTTGCGTTCAGACGCTTTACTAGAATTTCAGTGACAAATTCTTCCGGAGAGAGTTTGGCAAATGCGGCGTTGAAGTGCTCTACGACTACCCGCTCAATTCCGATATCAGCAAAGGCGGCTAACTTGTCACGTAAATTTAGAATGCGGGGTGGCGCTTGTTCTGGTGAGAAAAATTCTTTAGGGTGGGGTTCAAAAGTCATGACGCAGCTAACCAAACCTTTTTCTGTGGCACCCTTTTTCAGCTCTTCGAGCAGGGCGCGATGCCCCCTGTGCACGCCATCGAAATTGCCGATGGTTAAGGCACAAGCCGGTCCTGCAGAAAACTGGGTGGGGCCACGGAATACGTTCACAAAATCGCTTTCAGGGTAGCCTTGAATTATATTGTGGGCATGCCTTCTATCGTCACCTTAATCTCAGGCCGCGGATCTAATTTCGAGGCCATCGTCAAAATAGCCCAAAAAGAGCAGTGGCCAGTCAGGTTTGCCGGGGTAATCGCCAACCACTCAGCTGCTAAGGGCCTTGATTTTGCTCGCTCTCAGGGTATTCCGGCCTTCTCCATTGAGCACCGTGAGCATGCCACCCGAGAGTCTTTTGATGCAGCCCTCATTGCCAAGATTGATGAATTGGGTGCTGATTTAGTGGTTTTAGCTGGCTTTATGAGAATTTTGACCCCAGGCTTTATTCGTCATTTCGAGGGTAGATTGATCAATATTCACCCAGCCTTGCTCCCAGCTTTTCCTGGTTTGCACACCCACGAGCGTGCTTTAGAGGCCGGCGTGAAGGAGCATGGAGCCACTGTGCATTTTGTGACCGAAGGGGTTGATGAGGGCCCAATCATCTGTCAGGCCTCTATTCCAGTGCTCGAGGGGGATGACGCCGGCACTTTGGCAACGCGCGTTTTGGCTGCAGAGCATCAGATTTATCCGCGGGCCGTAAAATGGTTCCTTGATGGACGATTGCGAATAGAAGGTAATCAAGTGAAGCTTTCCCCCCCAGAGTCGCAATTATTTAAATTATGAGTAAAGAACGTTCATCCCGCGGAGCTGGCAGTAGCGCTAAATCTGGCTCCAGATCCAGCTCCAGCTCCAGACTAGGCCCTCAAAAAAGTTACGCTGCTAAATCAAGGGATCCACAACGCAGTACCGAGCGTCGCAATGCTAGTGGCAATCTTATTTCGCCTGTTGGGCAAAAGAATTTCTCCAACGCCAAGGCCTTGCCGCAACACGCGCTGCATTTAGAGCGCTTGCTTCCAGAGCTGTTGAGTTTTGAACAGCCAGCTGATCGGGTAGTGAGCCGCTATTTCCGCTCAGAGCCACAGCTCGGTAATCGAGATCGCGCCCTGATAGCTGAGAGCGCATTTGCTATTTTGCGTCGCAAGAACGAACTTTCTCAACTTGCCGTGAGCGGCGAAGGATCTCAAGCTAGACGCTTAGCCCTCTTGGGCTTGATGTCGGCCCTTACCGAGGGTGGACTTGGTTCCGCTAATCGCGCAGAGAGCGCAATCGCAGACTTGGCTCATGTTCTGAAGCCTGGCGAATACGAATGGTTGCAACACGTATCGACTATTGATCGAGCTACCTTAAATCCACTCGTTCGCAACAATTTGCCTGAATGGCTTTGGGATGCATTTGGTAAATATCCTGGTGAAGGAGCGCGTGAGGAGCTTGCAAAGTCTTTAATGCAGCCAGCCTTACTTGATTTACGCGCCAACACCATGAAGACAACTCGTGAACAATTGCTTGCGGAGATGAATGCCTTAGGCGGACGCTATCAAGCTATTCCAACACCTTATGCGCCCGATGGTGTTCGCATCATGGGTAAGCCTGCTTTGCAGAACACCGTTGGCTTCAAAGCTGGCATGTTTGAAGTGCAGGATGAAGGCAGTCAATTGCTGTCCTATCTGCTTTCCCCTAAGCGTGGCGAGATGGTTGTCGACTTCTGTGCTGGTGCTGGCGGCAAGACTTTGGCCATTGGAGCACTCATGCGCTCTACAGGGCGTTTATATGCTCTTGATACATCAGAGCGTCGCTTGGCTAACTTAAAGCCAAGGCAAGCCCGTAGTGGCCTCTCAAACGTACATCCCGTTTGGATTGACAGCGAGAACGATGCCAAGATCAAACGCCTAGCAGGAAAGATTGACCGAGTTCTAGTTGATGCCCCCTGTAGTGGTATGGGTACCCTCAGGCGCAATCCCGATCTTAAATGGCGTCAAACTCCAGCTGGACTTTTGGAGTTAAACATAAAGCAAGCCAATATTTTGTCTTCAGCTAGCCGCCTACTTAAGCCTGGTGGCCGACTGGTTTATGCCACTTGTAGCCTTTTGCCCCAGGAAAATCAGGCCATTGCAGAAGCTTTTCTGTTGAAGCACCCTAATTTTGAGGTCGTTCCGGCAGCTGAAGTTTTAAAGCCCCTCTTTCCAAAAGAGGTATTGCCTATTGGCTGTAGCTCCGATAACCCTTGGTGGCAGTTATGGCCACATATTCATGGGACAGATGGTTTCTTCGGCGCTGTATTCCAACGGAAGGCATCCGCACCAGCGTTGGATGGCGATACAGTAGTGCTAAAAGAGAAAAAAGTGAAAGCGAAGAAGGTCGAGAAGGCTGAGAAGAATTAAAATGAAGCTTTAGACCTCCTGAGGAATCTCCTTTTGAATACAGCTTCAGTTTCCAGTTTTGACTTATTACTTAATTGGTTTGCTCACGGTTACTTAAGTTGGTCTTGGTGGCAAATTTTAGTTTTTACTTTAATTGCTACCCACATCACTATTGCTGGCGTGACCATCTTCTTACATCGCTGCCAGGCGCATCGCGCCTTAGACCTTCACCCCATTGCATCCCATTTTTTCCGCTTTTGGCTGTGGCTCACAACCGGAATGGTAACCAAAGAATGGGCGGCAATTCACCGCAAGCATCATGCTAAATGTGAGACCGTTGATGACCCACATAGTCCGCAAGTATTGGGTATCAAAACTGTCCTCTCTCGTGGCGCTGAATTGTACAAAAAAGAGGCTGGTAATTCAGAAACCTTAAGCAAGTTTGGGCATGGCACGCCAGATGATTGGATTGAGAATAATATTTATTCTCGGTTTTCTTGGCAGGGTGTTGCTTTGATGCTCATCATCGATGTGTTTTTGTTTGGTGGGATTGGCCTAACAGTGTGGGCAATACAAATGTTGTGGATTCCGATCACAGCTGCCGGCATTATTAATGGTATTGGACACTACTGGGGATATCGCAATTACGACTGCGAAGATGCTTCGACTAATATTTTCCCCTGGGGAATTTTGATTGGCGGCGAGGAGCTGCATAACAATCATCACACTTTTGCTACGAGCGCCAAGCTTTCTAATAAATGGTACGAATTTGATATTGGCTGGCTCTATATTCAGATTATGAGTGCGATTGGTCTAGCCAAGGTAAAGAAGACTTCACCTAAACCAGTACTCAGTGATCTAAGACCAGCAGACCAAGGGACTCTCGAGGCTGTCATTGCTAATCGCTATGAAATCATGGCCCGTTATAGCAAGACTTTGCGTAGCTTCTTTAGTAATGAAGTTCAACATATGCAAGTTTTGGCTTCCCACCTGAAAGATGCACGCACTTGGCTGGGCAAGGACGAGACCCGTTTAAGTGAAGAAGAAAAAGCAAAACTTGAAGAATTAATTGCCAGTAATGCACAGTTGCGTAAGATGATTGAGATGCGTCGTGATCTTCAGGCTATTTGGGGGCGCTCTAATGCAACTGGTGAGCAGTTGTTAGCGCAGTTACATGTTTGGTGTCAGCGTGCCGAGGACAGTGGTTTATCGAGTTTGCGTGACTTCTCTTTAAGATTGCGTCGCTACGCATAATGTAGCCCAATCATCGACAATAAAAAACCCGCTGAAGTAGCGGGTTTTTTATTTGCTGCAAGTCAGTAAATTACTTGAGCTTTGTTTCTTTATAAGCAACGTGCTTGCGAATGGTTGGATCGAACTTCATGATCTCCATTTTCTCAGGCTTTGTACGCTTGTTTTTTGAAGTGGTATAGAAGTGACCAGTACCAGCTGATGACTCTAATTTGATTTTTTCTCTGCCGCCTTTAGCCATTTGTGTGCTCCTTAAATTTCGCCGCGTGCACGAAGATCAGTCAAAACAGCATCGATGCCATTTTTGTCGATTACGCGCAAACCAGCATTGGTTAAGCGCAAGCTAATCCAACGGTTTTCAGATTCAACCCAGAAACGGCGGTTTTGCAGATTAGGCAAAAAGCGACGCTTTGTTTTATTGTTTGCATGGGATACATTGTTGCCAACCATCGGCTTCTTCCCAGTGACTTGGCAAACTTTTGCCATGACGTGACTCCATTAATTGCGAAAAAAGAAGATTGTATCAGGCTAAGCCCCATTTGATCCACCCCCAATGCGCTTTAGTTTTGGCTTGCGCTAGGTTAAATGCCAATATCAGCCTTAAATCAATCAATAAGTTAGTATTTACTATCATTAATCATCATTGTTTATAAGACCTGAATCTGAAAATGAGAAAAATCCACTACCACTTACAATGCAATGATCAAGGAGGGGGATATCGACCCATTGCAAGGCATTTTTCAGGGTTTGTGTAAGGTTTTGATCGGCTACGCTTGGAAGGGGGTTCCCGCTGGGGTGGTTATGGGCCACGATCATAGCGCTGGCATTCCTGGCTAATGCCTCTTTCAGGATTTCTCGGGGGTAGACTGCGGTCTGGGTAATTGAGCCCCTAAAAAGTTCCTGACACTCGATCAAGTGATGCCGAGAGTCAAGATAAAGGCATAAAAAGACTTCGTGGGGTAGGCGCCCAATTTTTGCCTGTAAAAACTCTCGGACATGCAATGGGGATAAAAAAATGGAGTCCTGGGCCAAGCCTTCCTCTAGACTCCGCTTCACTAGCTCGTAGGCTGCTTGTATTTGCGACCACTTCGATAGGCCCATCCCATGGATTTGCGTCAACTCCTCTGGGCTGGAGTTCATTAATTTGGGCAGGCTTCCAAAATGATGCAGCAAGTCTTCAGCGAGGGCGACAGCAGATTTGCCTTGGACCCCAACCCTCAAAAAAATGGCCAATAACTCGGCATCACTTAAAAAAGCAGCTCCGTGAGCGCGGAGTTTCTCTCGTGGACGTTCTGTTTTGGGCCAATCCGAAATTGGGGAATGCAGGGTTTCCGCAGGCCTAGATACAATTACCTTATGACTAAGCTTACGGTTTTGCCTAATTCCTATTTGACCCTCAACTATCGGCTGACTTTGCCCAATGGGGAGGATTACATCAATACCTTTATTGACCGCCCTGCGACGGTGATGATGGGATCTGGACAATTTGCTCCTTGTTTTGAAAAAGTATTGTTGGGTTTGGGTGTAGGTGAAAAAAAGAACGCACTGCTTTCGCCTGAAGAAAGTTTTGGGGCACGTAAAGACGAGCTAGTGCAATGGGTGTCTTTGAATGCGCTGAAAGAGGGGCGCGATGATGATGTGGAATTTCATCCTGGAGATGTGATTGAGTTCAATGCTCCAGGCGGCGCTCAATATGCCGGCGTCTTGCAATCCATTAATGAGGAGGGTGCTTGGTTCGACTTCAATCACCCATTGGCCGGCAGGCCGGTGACCTTTGAAGCCCAAATTATTGCCATTCTTTAAATCAACATGAGCAATCAAGACACCGCAGAGATTTTGATGGCCCAGCCTCGTGGGTTTTGTGCGGGGGTGGATAGGGCGATCAATATTGTTAATGAAGCGCTGACGCGTTTCGGTGCGCCAATTTATGTGCGCCATGAAATTGTGCATAACGTATATGTAGTTAACGAGTTGCGTGAGAAGGGTGCGGTCTTTGTAGAGGAGTTGCATGAAGTTCCTAAGGGCGGAATTGTGGTGTTTAGTGCCCATGGAGTGTCTCAAGATGTGCGTAGGGATGCTGAAGCGCGTGGTCTGCAGATATATGACGCAACCTGTCCCTTGGTGACTAAGGTGCATCTCGAAGTCGTCAAGATGTGCAAAGATGGCTTTACTGTGTTGATGATTGGTCATGCGGGACATCCTGAAGTCGAGGGCACGATGGGCCAAGTGAAAGAGGGTGTATTTTTGATTGAGAGGGTGGCTGATGTAGCAGGCTTGCCTTTTGCGGCGGATGAAAAAATAGCGTTTGTAACGCAAACCACTCTTTCTGTGGATGAAACAAAAGAAATTGTTAAGGCACTTACCGAAAAGTTTCCCAAGATTGTTCAGCCTCGCAAGCAAGATATTTGTTATGCCACTCAGAATCGTCAAGATGCTGTGAAATTTATGGCACCTCAGGTCGAGATAGTGATTGTGGTCGGGAGTGCGATGAGCTCTAACTCCAATCGCTTGCGAGAGTTAGCTGAAAAATTGGGCGTGCCTTCCTACATGGTGGATGCGCCGGAGCAGTTAAAGCCGGAATGGTTTGTGGGTAAGAGAAGGGTGGGATTAACTGCAGGGGCTTCTGCTCCTGAGAGTTTGGCTCAAGCCATCGTTAACCGTATCCAAGAATTCGGTCCTAGACAGGTTCGCAACCTGGATGGTGTTGTAGAGGACGTAATATTTTCATTGCCTAAAAACTTAGTGATCTAAAGTATTTACAGAAGGAGTTGTGGATGAGTAATGCAAAAACAAAATTGCTTAATAGCGCACTAGGCGCGTCAGTCGCAACATTGCTAATGCTCAGCGGCTGTGGAAGGGACGGAGATAAAGCTGCTGCAATTCCTAGCGATGCTACAGAGGTCAAGATTGGCCATGTTGCACCATTGACTGGGCCGATTGCACACTTGGGTAAAGATAATGAAAATGGCGCACGACTTGCTTTGGAGGAGATCAATAAGGCAGGTCTTATTATCGATGGCAAAAAAGTCGTTTTGACTTTAGTGCCTGAGGATGATGCAGAGGATCCAAAAACAGCAACCCAAGTTGCCCAGAAATTAGTTGATGAAAAAGTCGTCGGCGTTGTTGGGCATTTGAACTCTGGTACTAGTATTCCGGCATCCAAAATTTATAGCGATGCCGGTATTACTCAAATCTCTCCATCATCTACCAATCCTGACTATACCAAGCAGGGCTTCAAAACAACGTACCGCTTAGTAGCGACTGATGCGCAACAAGGCCCGGCTTTAGCTAACTATGTAACAAAAACCTTGCATGCAAAAACGGTTGCCATTGTTGATGACTCTACTCAGTATGGCAAAGGTTTGGCTGATGAGTTTGAAAAAACGATCAGAGCTGCCGGTGTCCAGGTGGTTACTCGTGAGGCTAGCAATAACAAGGCCACGGACTTCAAGGCGATTTTGACTAAAGTGAAGGGCACTAAACCCGATGTCATTATGTATGGCGGCATGGATGCAACCGGCGGCCCATTAACTAAGCAAGCGGCCGAACTCGGAATTGTTGCAAAAGTGGTTGGTGGTGATGGTATGTGTACGGAAAAATTAGCTGAGCTTGCCGGTGATGCAGTGGTCAATGTAGTTTGTTCTGAAGCTGGCATGGCTCTTTCGAAAATGGCGCAAGGCGCCGACTTCCAAAAGCGCTACAAGGCACGCTTTAATTCTGAAGTGCAAATTTATGCGCCATTTACCTATGATGCTGTTTATGTTTTGGTTGATGCAATGAAGCGTGCAAACTCTACCGATCCTGCGAAAATTTTGAGCACAATGCCAGGCACTAAAATGACTGGCCTGGTCGGTAATATTGCCTTTGATAACAAGGGTGATATGAGAGAAGGCATTATTACCTTGTACGACTTCAAAGACAAAAAGAAATCGGTTCTTGATATCGTGAAGATGTAAGAGGCCTTAACTACAACAGCACCGAGGGTGCTGTTTTTTTGACCTCATGTAGCTCTTTATTTAACTACTCATTGAATCCATGGACATTCTCCTTCAGCAGATTATTAATGGCTTAGTGCTTGGTAGCATTTATGCCCTGATCGCTTTGGGTTACACCATGGTGTACGGCGTACTTGGGATTATTAATTTCGCCCATGGTGAAGTGCTGATGATTGGTGCGATGGTCTCCTTGTCTTTGCTGCGCTTGATTCTGAGCCTTACTGCTGATCTACCAGGATGGCTAACGCTCTTAATTATTTTGCCGGTAACGATGGCGGTCTGTGCTGCCCTCAGTTATTGGATTGAGCGAATCGCCTACCGTCCATTGCGTAATGCCCCACGCTTAGCCCCCTTGATCTCCGCTATTGGAATGTCTATTCTGCTACAAACCATTGCGATGATGATTTGGTCGCGCAATCCCATGACTTATCCACAATTGCTGCCATCTAGCCCTATCGAAGTTTTTGGTAGCGGTGCAACCATTACTGGCAAGGAGATTGTCATCATTGCGGTTGCGCTACTGGTGATGTGTGGTTTATTGTTCTTGGTGGAAAAAACAAAGCTAGGTAGAGCCATGCGCGCTACGGCTGAGCAAACGCAAATCGCAGCATTGATGGGGGTCAATCCTAATCGTGTGATTTCCATTACCTTTATGTTGGGCGGCGCCTTAGCTGGTCTTGCTGGTGTAATGATTGCGAGCAACTACGGCAACGTGCATTTCTATATGGGATTTATTCCAGGTCTCAAAGCCTTTACTGCCGCTGTCTTAGGGGGGATTGGAAATTTACAAGGTGCTATGTTGGGCGGCCTGCTTTTGGGATTAATTGAGTCCTTGGGCGCTGGCTATATTGGTGACTTAACTGGAGGCGTTTTTGGCTCGAACTATCAGGATATCTTCGCTTTTCTCGTGCTGATCTTGGTTTTGGTGCTGCGTCCTACGGGATTGCTTGGCGAGAAAGTGTCTGATCGTGCTTAATCGCCACAGGCAGAACCGTCAATCTACCTATTTGTGGCTCGGAGCACTTGCACTCATTTTGCTTCCTTGGGTTATTGGGGCAAGTGGTGGTAACTATTGGGTTCGGGTTTTGGATTTTGCTTTGCTCTACATTGTTTTGGCTTTGGGTCTTAATGTTGTCGTAGGCTTTGCCGGTTTACTGGACTTAGGTTACATCGCTTTTTATGCATTGGGTGCTTATAGCTATGCTTTGTTGGCTTCCCCACATTTACCGCAACATTTTGAATCCATTGCCGCAGTCTTTCCAGCAGGCATGCATTTTTCACCTTGGTTTGTTGCAGTATTTGCCATTATTTTGGCTGCTTTATTCGGTATCATTTTAGGTCTGCCTACCCTGCAGTTGCGAGGCGATTACCTGGCTATTGTGACTTTGGGTTTCGGAGAAATTATTCGTATCTTTATGAATAATCTTGATCGCCCGCTGAACCTGACTAATGGTCCCAAGGGTATTACAGCAATTGATCCAATTCAGTTATTCGGTATTAATTTTGCCAAGACCTTGGATTTGGGTTTTATCAAGATGCCAGGCTTGTATCTTGTGTTTTATCTTTTTGCATTACTGGCTATTGGCGTGGCAATAGTTTGCTTGCATTTACAAAATTCCCGTATTGGTCGTGCGTGGGTTGCCATTCGTGAGGATGAGATTGCCGCTAAGGCCATGGGCATTAATACTCGCAATATGAAGTTATTGGCTTTTGCGATTGGCGCTTCATTTGCTGGTATTGCTGGCGTACTCTTCTCTGCTTTTCAGGGCTTTGTCTCGCCTGAGTCATTTACGCTTTGGGAATCGATTGTGGTGTTGGCGATGGTAGTTTTGGGTGGAATCGGGCACATACCTGGAGTGATCCTAGGCGCCATCTTATTAGCGGTATTTCCTGAGGTTTTGCGTGGTGTGGCACAACCTGTGCAGAATTTTCTATTTGGTCAAGTCCTAGTTGATGTCGAGGTGATTCGTCAATTGATCTATGGCTTGGCTTTAATTCTGGTCATGCTGTATCGCCCTGGCGGCATTTGGCAGAAGCGGAGTTCATTATGACTTTGCTATTGGATGTCGCAGACGTGTCTAAACGTTTTGGTGGTGTGCAGGCCTTGGAGAATGTCGGCCTGCAAGTTCCACACGGATCGATTGTGGGCTTAATTGGCCCTAATGGTGCCGGTAAGACCACTTTCTTTAATGTAATTACTGGCCTCTACCCTGCTGATGCCGGTATCTTTTTATTCGATGGGTTGCCCTATTCCCCAGAGTCTGTTGCTAAAGTCACTAAAGCTGGATTGGCTAGAACATTCCAGAACATTCGGCTCTTTGGTGAAATGACTGTTCTTGAAAATGTGATGGTGGGTTGCCATTGCCGATCTAAGGCTGGACTACTCGGTGCCATATTTCGATTTCCATCTACTAGGCGAGAGGAGTCGGCTATTCGTCAAAAATCACTTTCATTGCTGGCGTATGTTGGTTTGAGTGAGTTTGCACAAATGCAGGCGCGCAACCTGTCTTACGGTCATCAGCGGCGTCTTGAGATCGCTCGAGCCTTGGCGACAGAGCCGCAACTCTTAGCCTTAGATGAGCCTGCTGCGGGTATGAACGCCACTGAAAAATTAGAGCTTCGTCAGCTGCTCTTACGTATTCGGACGGATGGCATCACGATCTTGCTGATTGAGCATGATGTTAGTTTGGTGATGGGAATCTGTGACAGCTTGACTGTCTTAGACTATGGCAAGGTGATTGCTACAGGTAAGCCAGCAGATGTGCGCACTCATCCAGAAGTCATTCGTGCTTATCTTGGTCAGGGGGCTGTGTAATGACTTCTTCTCCCATTTTAAAAGTGCAGAATTTGAAAGTGGCTTACGGCGGTATTAACGCTGTTAAGGGAATTGATTTTCAGGTGGGAGAAGGTGAGTTAGTCGCCTTGATCGGCGCGAACGGAGCGGGCAAGAGTTCCACACTTAAGGCGATTGCCGGATTGCTCAGCCCAGCAGCTGGTGAGGTGGAATTTAATCGGCAGCAGACAAAAGCCATGCCTGCATATGAATTGGTCAAGCTAGGCTTAGGTTTGGTTCCTGAAGGTCGTGGTGTTTTTAAGCGTATGACTATCTTAGAGAATTTACAGATGGGCGCATTTCTTAAGGTTGATGCCAAGGCATTTGAGCATAAGTTGGAAGAAGTCTACTTCTACTTCCCAAGATTAAAAGAACGTGTGCATCAGTTAGCGGGAACCTTATCCGGTGGTGAGCAACAGATGGTGGCGATGGGTAGGGCAATGATGGCTGAGCCCAAGTTATTGTTGTTAGATGAGCCGTCTATGGGTTTGTCGCCCATCATGGTCGAGACCATCTTTGATGTGATTCGTAATCTTGCCCATAAGGGCATGACAATACTTTTGGTCGAACAAAATGCACGTTTAGCACTGCAAATGGCTGATCGAGCCTATGTAATGGAAAGTGGTTTGATTACGCTGAGTGGCGCAGGCAAAGTGCTTTTGCAAGACCCACGCGTAAGGACTGCTTATTTAGGTGAGTAGGCGGCCTAGTTATCGGCTGATGGGCTCAGACTACTTGCTTTAACAATTCACGCAAGATGCTGCACATCTGACGAATTTCATCATCAGAGACATTGAGTGCCGGCATAAAGCGCAATAGATTCGGTCTTGGTGAGTTAATGAGCAAACCTTCTGGGCTGCGATCACGCGCTAGGTCTACCAATTTTCCACCAACGTCCTTGCTAAGCATGAGGGCGCGTAAGAGACCCTCGCCACGTTCGCCTTTAAGACCAAATTCTTCAGAGAGAGCAAGGAGTTCAGAGCGCAGTAATTGGCCTTTGGCTTTGACGGAGTCTAAAAACCCTGGGGCTAATAGTTGCTCAATTACGCTAATGCCAACTGCAGTCATTAATGGATTGCCATTGTAAGTGCCGCCTTGGTCGCCAGGAACAAAGCAAGCGACTGCATCCGTTGCCATGAGTGCTGCGAGTGGCACGCCCCCACCAATACCTTTTCCTAAGGTCATGATGTCAGGCTCAATGCCGTAATGCTGATAAGCAAATAGAGTGCCTGTGCGACCGCAGCCTGCTTGCACCTCATCGACGATCAGGAGGATATTATTTTCTTTGGTGAATTTGCGCAGGCTTGTCATAAATTCTGCGCTGGCTGGAATGACGCCGCCTTCGCCTTGAACAGGCTCAATCATGACTGCCACAGTTTTATCCGTAACCAGTTTTTTGACTGAGTCCAAATCATTAAGGTCTGCCTTGGGAAAGCCTGAAACTTGTGGGGCAAACATAGTGTCCCAGCCCGGCTTACCAGAGGCGCTCATGGTGGCAAGTGTACGACCATGAAAGCTGTGATCAAAAGTGATAATTTCAAAAGCGCCAGACTTATTAAGTTGACCCCATTTACGTGCCAACTTAATGGCACCTTCGTTTGCTTCAGCACCGCTGTTAGCAAAGAAAACTTTATCAAAGCAGCTATTGTTTGTCAGTAGATTCGCAAGGTGAATCATCGGCTCGTTGTAGAACGCCGGGCTTGGATTAATGAGTTTCTTGGCTTGGGCATTGATCGCTTCAATCATGCCGGGGTTGCCATGCCCCAGGCAATTGACCGCCCAGCCTTGCAAGAAGTCCAAATAGCGCTTGCCGTTGTTATCCTTTAACCATGAGCCTTGCCCCTCAACCATGACCAATTCAGGTCTTTGGGTGATGAACATGATGGAGCGGGAATCTACGGACTGGGCTGGCTTATTCATTCTGATAACTGTCTGCAACGGTTAAATGGAGAAAGGAATTTATTATCCCGCAAGATCTGCTGCGCTAGTAAAGGAATCTGAGAAGAATTCTTCCTCGGGCAGATGACATTGTGACGAAAGGTCCTGGCGTGCAGCATTGACCATTACTGGAGCTCCACAAGCGTATACCTGGAAGTTTGTGAGGTTTGGATGGTCAGCCATGACGGCGTGATGAACAAGGCCGCTACGACCGTTCCAGGCGTCTTCAGGAAGCGCATCAGAAATCACCGGGATATATTTAAAGTTAGGCAAGTCTTTGGCCCACGCCTCACATAGGTTGTTCAGGTAGAGATCGCTCGGTCGGCGTCCTCCCCAATAAAGGGAGATCGGCTTTTGAATCTTTTTCGCCTGCATTTGTTCGATGATGGATTTAATCGGGGCAAATCCAGTGCCAGCCGCCAAGAAGATAATCGGCTTCTTAGAGTCCTCTCTTAGGAAGAAGCTGCCTAGCGGGCCTTCAAAACGCAGAATATCTTTTTCTTTCAGCGCTGGTTCTTTTGCCCCAAAGACAAAATCGGTAAAGAGTCCGCCTGGTAGATGACGAATATGCAGCTCTAGGGGGCCCTCTTGCTCAGGCGCATTGGCAATCGAGTATGCCCGGCGTTGACCATCTTTGAGTAGAAACTCTAGATACTGGCCTGCTAAGAACTGAAAGCGCTCAGAAGCGGGCAACTGCAGTTTCAGAATAGCCACATCGCTGCTGGGTTTGGTGATGGTATTCACACGACATGGAACTTTACGAATGGCTATATCTCCTGACCCTTGGACTTCCCGAGCCTCAATAAGCAAGTCTGACTGAGGGTGGGCGCAGCAAAATAAAGTAGAGCCAGCAGTTTCATCAGCACGTGACATGGCGCTTTCGCTATGCTGGCCATGGGTAACTTGACCCTCTAGGACTTTGCCTTTGCAAGATCCGCAGGCACCATTTTTACAGCCATAAGGCAGGTTGATATTTTGGCGCAGAGCAGCCTCTAGGATGGTTTCATCCTGATTTACAGTAAATTGTTTGCCGCTCGTTTTGAGCGTGACTTGGTAGGGCACTCTCGTTCCTTTCAATAAATCATTACGATGTTACTTATGCAATCTTTTGGTAAACCTCGAATCCTGATCATAGGCTGTGGCGACATTGGTCTCAGAGTAGCTCAGCAGCTCTGTCGGAGCTATCGCGTTTTTGCTCTAACGTCACAGCAAAGCCGTTTTCAGGAGTTAAGGGGGCTTGGTATCACTCCTATTTTGGGGAACTTAGATAAGCCAGAGAGTCTCTGGCGCTTAAGTGGTTTGGCGGAAACCGTGATTCATTTAGCTCCACCCCAAAATCAAGGTCATCGTGATAGCCGAACCCGTAACCTGATCCGAATTTTAGCCCAAGGACCTGCCAGCATCAGGCGCCTTATTTATGTGAGCACCACTGGGGTCTACGGCGATCATCAGGGCGGTCGCGTATCTGAAATAACGCCAGTAAACCCCCAAAGCGAGCGTGCTAGACGCCGAGTGGATGCGGAGCATGTCTTACGTTTATGGGGCCCTGCCCACGGGGTTGCAATCACTATTTTGCGAGTGCCTGGTATTTATGCCGAGAATCGCCTCCCGATTGAACGTTTACAAGCAAAGACACCAGCGTTATTAGCGCAGGAGGATGCTTTTTCCAATCATATTCAGAGTGATGATTTGGCTCGCTTGGTTTGTGCTGCGGTATATCACGGTAAACCCCAGAGAATCATCAATGCCTGTGATGGTGGTGAAACTAAGATGGGCGATTACTTTGATGAGGTGGCAGATGCATTTGGTTTGGAGCGCCCTAAACGCATGTCCGGGGCTCAATTGCAGAAAATAGTCAGCCCAATGTTGTGGTCGTTCATGCGTGAATCTAGGCGCGTAACCAACACTCGACTGCCCGAGCTCAAAACCCCACTACGCTATCCCAGTGTGAGAGTATTTTTGAAGACTATTTCCAGGAGTCCTTCAGACCAACAGAGCGATTGAAGACTGGCTTGCCTGGCTTGGAATCGGATTGGTCCGCGACAAAATAGCCGTGACGTTCAAACTGAAAGCGATCTTCTGCTTTGGCATCTTTCATGCAGGGCTCTAGGTATGCGGTAATTATTTTTTTGGAGTTTGGATTAATCGCATCCAAGAAGTTCTTATCGCCGCTATCAGGGTGCGGGTCGGCGAAGAGATGGTCGTAGATGCGTACTTCAGCAGGAATAGCTTCAGCCGCACTCACCCAATGAATATTGCCTTTAACTTTGTAATTATTTGACCCTGCCGTACCGCTCTTGCTATCGGGAAAGTGAGTTGCATTGACTTGGATGATATTGCCAGACGCATCACTCTCAAAGCCCGTGCACTCGATAACGAAGCCATGGCGTAGACGAACACGACCACCAGGCTGATCGCCGATTGGTGGATATAGCCTGAAGAATCCCTTAATAGGTTCCTTCATAAAGTCGTCTGCTTCAATCCACAACTCACGGGTGAAATTGAATTCACGATTACCCCATTCAGGATGCTGAGGATGGCGGGGTGCTGAACAGGGCTCGCTAGTTGCGCCATCAAAATTTTCAATGACTAGTTTGAGGGGTTTGAGTACGGCAGTAGCCCGTGGTGCTCTAGCTTCTAGATCATCGCGCAAGGCTTGCTCCAGCGTGCTCATATCAATCCAGCTATCTGCTTTCGAGACTCCAATGCGTTCACAGAACAAACGAATACTTTCTGGGGTGTAGCCTCTACGACGTATGCCTACTATGGTTGGCAAACGCGGGTCATCCCAACCCTCGACATGATTCTCTTCCACCAGTTGCAGCAACTTACGTTTACTGGTGATGGTGTAAGTTAAATTGAGGCGGGCGAATTCATATTGATGCGGCACCGGGTTCTTGAAGATGCCCAACTCTCTTAATGAGCTCACAATCCAGTCATAGAGTGGGCGATTATTTTCAAACTCTAAAGTACAGATCGAGTGCGAAACATTCTCTAGTGCGTCAGAAATACAGTGGGTGTAATCGTATAAAGGATAGATACACCACTTGCTGCCAGTGCGATGATGAGCGGTATGCCGAATGCGATAGACGACTGGATCACGCATGACAATATTGGGGTGCGCCATATCAATCTTGAGGCGCAGAACATGTTCCCCATCTTGAAATTTACCATCACGCATCTCGCGAAAGAGTGTCAAATTTTCTTCTGGTGTGCGGGCGCGGTAGGGGCTATTTTTTCCAGCTTGCCCAAAGTTGCCGCGATTGGCGTGAATGTCATCAGCACTTTGGCTGTCAACATACGCCTTCCCATTTTGAATCAGAATTTCAGCAAACTCATACAGGCGATCAAAGTAATCGCTGGCGTGATAAAGGTGATCTCCCCAGCTAAATCCTAGCCATTTCACAGCATCCAAGATACTGTCGGCGTACTCAATGTCCTCTTTGACAGGGTTGGTGTCATCCAGGCGCATGTTGCAACGGGCGCCACCTGGCAATACGTTGTAGTCAGCCGCTAGACCAAAGTTCAGGCAAATACTTTTGGCGTGACCAATATGCAGATAGCCATTAGGCTCCGGTGGAAAGCGGGTAATGATTGATGGAATAGGTAAATTAGCCAAATCAGTCCGCTGGTTAAAGGCGCCGCTTGCTAAGTCATGATCAATGATCTGACGTAAAAAATTGGAGGGCTCGGCTATTGCGCCGGGAGCTGCTTTGGATGGTTTGCTATCTTGGGACATGCTGCCATTGTAGAGAAAAGCCTTTGCCCATAAAGAAAAAGCCCGCAAACTGCTGCGGGCTCGTTTCTACTAAGGCTTTGAAGATTAATCTTCTACGAAAGCCTCTTCGCGGGTTTTCTTAACCGCTGGCAACGCCACGATCACCACCAAGAGGGCTGATGCAATCAGCAATCCAAGGGAGAGTGGGCGAGTCAGGAAGGTTGTGAAGTCACCACGGGAGAGCAACAAAGCGCGACGGAAGTTCTCCTCCATCATTGGCCCAAGAACGAAACCGAGGAGCAATGGAGGGGGTTCGCAACCGAGTTTGAAGAACAGGTAGCCGATCAAGCCAAAAGCTGCGGTTACATAAACGTCAAATACGGTGTTGTTCACGGTGTATACGCCGATACAGCAGAACACCAAAATCGCTGGATACATGAAGCGATAAGGAATCTTCAGGAGCTTGACCCAAATACCAATCAAAGGCAAGTTCAAGAGAATCAACATCACGTTACCGATCCACATGGAAGCGATCAGACCCCAGAACAAGGCTGGGTTGCTTGTCATTACCTGTGGGCCTGGCTGAATGTTGTGAATAGTCATCGCGCCAACCATCAGTGCCATCACAGCGTTTGGTGGAATACCCAAAGTCAGCAATGGAATAAACGATGTTTGAGCAGCAGCATTATTAGCAGACTCTGGGCCTGCTACACCCTCAATTGCGCCTTTACCAAACTCATGACTGTATTTAGAAGATTTCTTTTCAACAGAATAAGCACCAAAAGCAGCCAAGGCAGCACCGCCGCCTGGCAAGATACCCAAGATCGAACCAATCGTCGTACCGCGCAAGATGGAAGGAATCATGCGCTTCACGTCTTCCTTAGTAGGAATCATAGTGGTCATCTTATTGAGGAAGCCTTCGTCCTCATCGGTCTTCTCAAGGTTATTCATGATCTCTGCAAATCCGAATACGCCCATCGCAACAGCAACGAAGCCGATACCATCACTTAATTCAGGGATGTCAAAAGCATACCGTGATACGCCAGAGTTAACGTCGGTTCCGATTAGTCCCATTAACAAGCCTAATACGATCATGCCGATTGCTTTAACCAATGAGCCGGAGGCAAGAACCACTGCACCAATTAACCCTAATACCATTAGGGAGAAGTATTCAGCAGGGCCAAATTTAAATGCCAGTTGGGAGAGTGGCGCAGCAAAGGCCGCTAAAACGAGTGTAGCTACGCAACCTGCAAAGAATGAGCCCATACCAGCGGTAAAGAGAGCAACGCCCGCTCGACCGTTTCGGGCCATCTGATAGCCATCAATCGCCGTCACCACCGAGGAGGTTTCACCTGGGATGTTGAGCAAAATCGCAGTGGTGGAGCCGCCGTACTGGGAGCCGTAGTAAATACCAGCCAACATGATCAATGCGGCAATTGGAGGCAAAGCATAGGTTGCTGGCAAAAGCATCGCAATCGTTGCAATTGGGCCAAGACCAGGAAGAACGCCGATCAAGGTGCCAAGTACGCAACCAATCAGGCAGTAAAGAAGGTTTTGCAGCGTAAACGCTGTATCGAAACCGAGGGCTAAATTAGCAAATAAGTCCATTTTTCAGAGTCCTGGTCCGTTAGTTTTGTAGAAAGATTGGAAGTAATGGGAACTGAAGTTTCAGACCCAAAACAAACACGGAATATGTAAATACGATGAGGAAGGTGGCGTTTACCAGGGTGCCTTTCCAATGGAATTCGTGACTAGCGCTGGCAGACATAAATACCAAAACCGCTACAGCCACAATGAAGCCCATCGTTGGTAATAGAACTCCGTAAAGGATAACCGACCCAGTAATAAGGGCAATGATTCTCCAGTTAAAAGCAGGAATCTTTTCAATAGCTGCCTTAGCGCTCAGTGACTTAATAAAAATCAGCAGACCAAGGGCTGTCATGAGTAAGCCTAGCCAGAATGGGAAGTAGCCAGGACCCATTTTGGCGGCAGTACCCATTTGGTATTGCAAAGCTACAACGGTAAAGAAGAGGCCGATGATCATGTACATGATCCCTGCGCCAAAATCTTTTTGATTGCGTATTTTCAACTTGCGCTCCTTGTTTATCGACATTTTTGCCGATTTATTTATCAATGTTGAGCGATTGTAAGGCAGAAATGGGGGGTCTTGTCTAGCGTTTGCCCTAGCCTGGTGCCAATGCGATAATTATTAGCTATGAAAGTCTCCCAAATTCGCCAGGCTTACCTGGACTTCTTTGCCGCAAAAGGCCACCAAATCGTCCCTTCTAGCCCTGTGGTTCCGGGTGATGACCCCACACTCCTCTTTACAAATGCGGGGATGAACCAGTTTAAGGATGTATTTCTGGGCTTTGATAAGCGCCCTTATACCCGTGCCACGACTGCTCAGAAATGCATTCGTGCTGGTGGAAAGCACAATGACTTGGATAACGTGGGCTATACGGCTCGCCACCATACCTTTTTTGAGATGCTGGGAAATTTCTCTTTTGGGGACTATTTTAAGAAAGATGCCATTCAATTTGCCTGGGATTTGCTAACCGAAGTATTTAAGCTCCCCAAGGAGAGGCTCCTAGTCACGGTTTATGCCGAAGACGAAGAGGCGTATGCCATTTGGAAGGACCAAATTGGGGTTCCCGCTGATCGCATTATTCGGATAGGCGATAACAAAGGCGCACGCTATGCTTCCGATAATTTTTGGATGATGGGCGATACAGGCCCGTGCGGCCCTTGTACTGAGATTTTTTATGATCATGGCGAGCATATTCCTGGCGGCCCTCCTGGCAGTCCAGATGAAGATGGTGATCGCTTTATTGAGATTTGGAACAACGTGTTCATGCAGTACAACCGCGATGAAGCGGGCAATATGCATCCCTTGCCTAAGCCAAGCGTTGATACCGGCATGGGCCTTGAGCGTATTGCTGCAGTTTTGCAGCACGTTCACTCAAACTATGAGATCGACCTCTTCGTTAATTTATTGAAGGCTGCCAAAGAGGCAGTAGATGCTGCTGGCGGTGAAAACTGCGATGCCGAAAGCCCGTCACTTAAAGTCATTGCCGACCATATTCGAGCGTGTAGTTTTGTAGTAGTAGATGGCGTGATCCCTGGTAATGCTGGTCGTGGCTATGTTCTGCGCCGTATTGCTCGTCGTGCGATCCGTCATGGTTATAAATTGGGTGCGCGCAAACCATTCTTTTATCAACTGGTTCCAGCGCTCGTTAAAGAAATGGGTGAAGCGTATCCAGAACTACGTGCCGCGCAAGATAAGGTTGGAGAAGTGCTTAAGCAAGAAGAAGAACGCTTCTTTCAGACAATTGCTAATGGTATGGAAATATTGGAAGGCGCTTTGGCCGGCGGTGCAAAAGTCGTCGACGGAGAAACTGCATTCCGTTTACATGACACCTTTGGCTTTCCATTGGATTTGACGGCGGACGTTTGCCGTGAGCGTGACGTTACTGTAGATGCGCAGGGTTTTGAAGTGGCAATGCAAAAACAGCGCGACCAAGCTAGGGCTGCAGGCAAGTTTAAAGTTGCCCAAGGCTTGGAGTACTCGGGTAAGCCTACGCAATTCCATGGTTATGACAGCCTTAAGCACACGGACGCAAAAATTACCGCCTTATATCTAGATGGCTCATCAGTCTTGTCGATCAAGGCCGGTGACGCAGCAGTGGTGGTGTTGGATAACACCTCCTTTTATGCAGAGTCTGGTGGCCAGGTTGGAGATCAAGGCGAGCTACGCAATGACGGTGCGCGTTTTACAGTGGAAGACACCTTCAAAATTCAAGCGGATGTATTTGGTCATCAAGGTGAGGTGGCTGAAGGGGAGCTTAAGGTGGGTGATTCCATCAATGCTCTGGTCGATGTTCAGCAAAGAACAGAGACAATGCGCAACCATAGCGCAACCCATATTCTTCATAAAGCATTGCGTGAGGTCTTGGGCGACCATGTTCAGCAAAAGGGCTCTTTGGTCGACTCGAGTAAAACCCGTTTTGACTTTACTCATAACGCACCCATTACTACTGCCCAGATTCGCCAAGTGGAAGATATTGTCAATCTTGAGATTTTGACCAATGCCGCAACTTCAGCAAAAGTAATGTCTTTAGATGACGCACAAAAGACTGGCGCAATGATGTTATTTGGTGAGAAGTACGGCGATGAGGTAAGGGTACTCGAGATTGGAAGCTCTAAAGAGCTTTGCGGTGGTACGCACGTTGAGCGTACTGGCGACATTGGCAGCTTGAAGATTGTTTCTGAGAGTGGTGTAGCAGCTGGTATTCGTCGCGTTGAGGCTGTGACAGGGCAAAATGCTTTGCATTTCTTGCAAGATCTAGAAGACAAGATTAACGAAGCCGCTGCTGTACTCAAGACTCATCCTGGAGATCTAGTGAATCGCGTGACACAGTTGCAAGAAAGCTTGCGCCAAGCTGAGCGCGAGTTAGAAAAGGTCAACTCTAAATTTGCAGCTAGCCAAGGGGATGAATTGGCTACCCAGGCCGTGGATGTGAATGGTATTAAGGTATTAGCTGCGCGCTTAGATGGTGCCGATGCGCAAGTCTTACGAGAAACCATGGATGCACTCAAAGTAAAACTCAAGACTGCGGCCATTGTGTTGGCTTCGGTGCAAGGTGAGAAGGTCAGTTTAGTTGCTGGTGTGACTGCCGATGCGATTGGTAAGGTGAAGGCTGGCGATCTTGTAAATTTTGTTGCTTTGCAGGTGGGTGGTAAAGGTGGTGGCAAAGCGGAAATGGCAATGGCCGGAGGCAATAATCCTGCAGCTCTAGGCGCAGCTTTAGCGGGTGTAAAAGATTGGGTTGCTAGCAAATGACCGATATCAGCAACATCGCATTTAACGCAGAGGTAGACGCTATTGGCATGAACTGCCCTCTCCCTATTTTGCGCACCAAGAAAGCTTTAGCAACGATGCAGTCAGGCGAGGTATTAAGAATTAAAGCTACTGACTCAGGTGCTGCTCATGACTTCCCTGCCTTTGCTAAACAGACAGGGAATGAGTTGATTGCCACCGCGAATGAGGGCAATGTCTTGGTTTTCTTCCTAAAGAGAAGATAGACCGCTTAGCCTAAAGAGCGACTCTTTAAGTAAGCAGCAAAATCTTCTTTCACTTCTGGGTGACGCAAAGCAAATTCCACAGATGCTTTGAGATAGCCCAGCTTGCTTCCGCAGTCATAGCGAACGCCATCGTATTCATAAGCAAATACAGGCTCTTCTTTTAACATGGCGGCGATAGCGTCAGTGAGCTGAATTTCTCCGCCGGCTCCTGGCTTCAGGTTCCGGATATGAGCAAAGATATTCGAAGATAAGACATAGCGACCCACTACCGCTAGATTAGAGGGGGCATCTTTGGGTTGGGGTTTCTCGACCATGCCATTGAGCCTGTAAATTCCTTTGGCCACTTCATTTCCGGAAACGATGCCATAAAAACTACTCTTAGCTGGATCAATCTTTTCTACCGCCAATACTGAACCATTTTGCTCATCAAAGACTTTAAGCATTTGCTTGAGCACTGGTGGTTGCCCATCTAATAAATCATCGGCCAGAATAATGGCAAAGGGTTCATCGCGCACCAATTTCTCGGCACACAAAACGGCATGACCTAGGCCCAGAGCCTCTGGTTGGCGAACATACACACAATCAACATGGCTGGGTTTGACGCTGCGAACAATTTCCAGCAATTCTTTTTTGTTCTTGGCTTCTAGCTCGGCTTCCAATTCATAGGCTTTATCGAAATGGTCTTCAATCGCGCGCTTACTGCGACCGGTGACAAAAATCATTTCAGTAATGCCTGCGGCAATCGCCTCCTCAACTGCATACTGAATCAGCGGCTTATCAACTACATTGAGCATTTCTTTGGGGCTAGCCTTGGTGGCTGGCAAGAAGCGGGTGCCAAGGCCAGCAACTGGAAAAACTGCTTTTGTGACGGCTTTGGTTGATAAAGGCATATTGATCCCAATCGTTTTTAGTGTTTGCTTTTAGGTTTTACTTGAGGCGCTCTAATTGTGCAATAAGCTTCTCGTGATTTTGTTCGAACCCTGCCAATCGTTGTTTTTCCTGTGCTACAACTTCTTCTGGAGCGCGAGCAACAAAGCTTTCGTTAGATAATTTGCCGCGGGCCTTGGTGATTTCATTGGCTAAACGCTCAATTTCTTTGCTAAGTCTAATTCTTTCTGCCACTACATCAACTTCAATTTTGAGTAAGAGTTTAAGGTCGCCAACTAACGCAATTGGTGCGTCTGGAGCATCTTTTTCTAAAGCGGATTCATCGTTGTAGATTTTGACTTCAGACAGTTTGGCTAAAGCGGTGAGGTAGGGGGTGGCTTGCCTGAGGAATGCTTCAGGACCAGTAATCCAAAGCGGTACTTTATTTCCAGGGGGGACTTGCATCTCCCCACGCAGGTTTCTACAGGCATCCACAATGGCTTTAATTTGAGCAACCCATGCTTCACTCTGTTCATCTAGCTTGTCTGGCTGGGAAACTGGGTAGGGCTGCAGGGCAATAGTTTGCTTTTCTTGCTTGGCAAGCTCTTTTCCTGATATTGGTGCAACGGTTTGCCAGAGCGTTTCAGTAATGAAGGGAATGAGTGGGTGAGCCATCCGCAAGATGGTTTCCAATACGCGCAACAAAGTACGACGTGTTGCACGTTGCTGGGCTGGAGTACCAGTCTGTAGCTGAACTTTAGCAAGCTCAAGGTACCAATCGCAATATTCATCCCAAACAAATTGATAGATGCTCGAGGCAATGTTATCAAAGCGATAGTTTTCAAAACCTTTGGCTACATCTGCCTCAGTTCTTTGAAGTAGGGAAACAATCCAACGATCAGCAGGGGAAAAATCTAAGTAGCCATCTGCGCCACATTGATTATCGCAAGGGGCAAAACCGTTTTCTTCATCACCGCCAGGACAGTTCATGAGAACGAAGCGGGTGGCATTCCAGAGTTTGTTACAGAAGTTGCGATAACCTTCACAGCGTTTCTGGTCAAAGTTGATATTGCGACCTAGCGAAGCAAGCGAAGCAAATGTGAAGCGGAGAGCATCAGTGCCAAATGCAGGAATACCTTCCGGGAATTCCTTTTTAGTTTTCTTACCAATGCTTTCAGCTTGTTTTGGGTTCATCAAGCCAGAAGTTCTTTTATTGACTAGTTCTTCAATCTTGATGCCGTCAATCAGGTCAATCGGGTCCAAGGTGTTGCCTTTGGACTTGCTCATCTTCTGGCCTTCAGAGTCTCGTACTAAACCATGAACGTATACGGTATGAAATGGCACCTTGCCGGTGAAGTGGCAGGTCATCATTACCATGCGCGCCACCCAGAAGAAGATGATGTCAAAGCCAGTGACCAATACAGACGAGGGTAAAAAGTGCTTGAGTTCGGGCGTCTGTTCTGGCCAGCCCAACGAGCTAAATGGTACGAGTGCTGAGCTAAACCAAGTATCGAGTACATCAGGGTCACGAATTAGGGCGCCACTATAGCCAGCAGCTGTAGCCTTAGTTTTTGCTTCCTCTTCAGATCGCGCCACAAAGATTTGACCATCTTCTGCATACCAAGCAGGGATTTGATGGCCCCACCATAGTTGGCGTGAGATACACCAGTCTTGAATATTCTCGAGCCATTGAGTGTAGGTGGTAATCCAGTTTTCAGGGACAAGTTTGATATCGCCTTTGGTTACTGCGTCTAATGCAGCGCCGGCGATTGATGAGCCTGGCTGATACTGATTGTCAGGACTTGGTTTAGACATAGCTACAAACCACTGATCTGTGAGCATTGGCTCAATGATTGTCTGTGTGCGGTCACCGCGCGGCACCATCAATTTATGAGGCTGTACTTTTTCCAATAGACCAGCAGCATCCAAATCGGCAACAATTTGTTTGCGGGCTGCAAAACGCTCCATGCCTTGGTACGTAGACGGGGCATTCTCATTAATCTTTGCATCCAGGGTCAAAATATTAATGAGTGGTAATTGGTGGCGTTGACCTACTGCATAGTCATTGAAGTCATGCGCGGGAGTCACTTTTACAACCCCAGTACCAAAGTTCAAATCAACATAGTCATCTGCGATGATTAGAATCTCGCGATTGCAGAGTGGCAAGTGCACCGACTTGCCAATCAGGTGCTTATAGCGTTCATCTTCAGGATTGACCATCACGGCTACGTCACCCAATAAGGTTTCTGGGCGAGTAGTTGCAACTGTTAAATGCCCAGAGCCATCCGCGAGTGGATAGCGGATGTGCCACATCGAACCATCTTCTTCCTCACTAACAACCTCGAGATCAGAAACTGCAGTACCTAGAACAGGATCCCAGTTCACTAAACGTTTGCCACGGTAAATGAGCCCCTGCTCATGGAGGCGCACAAACACCTCAACCACGGCCTTGGACATTTTGCTATCCATCGTGAAATATTCGCGGCCCCAGTCAATGGAGGCGCCTAGACGACGAATTTGGCGAGTAATGGTCGAACCAGAGCTCTCCTTCCACTCCCAAACCTTTTCTAGGAATTTTTGGCGCCCTAAATCGTGGCGAGAAACTTTTTGTGCATCGAGTTGGCGTTCAACGACAATTTGAGTGGCAATGCCAGCATGATCTGTGCCGGGGACCCACAAGGTATTTTTACCAGACATACGGGCATGACGGACCAGACCATCCATGATTGTTTGGTTAAAGGCGTGACCCATATGCAGGGTGCCAGTCACATTGGGTGGCGGTAGCTGAACACTAAAGTCAGCCTTGCCTTCATCAAGGGAGGCTGTGGCAATGCCTCTATTTTCCCATTCAGGCACCCAATGGGCTTCTATGGGGGCGGGTTCATAGGATTTAGCAAGCTGGTCCGCGGGACTGCTTGCTGGAGAATTGGGGGTATTCGAAGCATTTGGCATAAGAGGCAAATTATAATTGGCACGATGTACTCAGACTTGCTCGCGAACCTCAACCCAGAACAGCGCGAGGCAGTGACCCTCCCGCCCGTAAATGAAAATGGCCAGGCCCAATCAGCCTTAATTTTGGCTGGGGCAGGGAGCGGCAAAACCCGCGTCCTCACTACCCGTATAGCCTGGCTGATCCAAACTGGACAAGTTTCGCCGATTGGGGTCTTGGCGGTAACCTTTACAAATAAGGCTGCCAAAGAGATGATGTTGCGCCTTAGCGCCATGTTGCCTATTAATACTCGAGGTATGTGGATTGGCACTTTTCATGGCCTTTGTAACCGTTTATTGCGCGCACATCACAAAGAAGCCGGTTTACCCTCCACATTTCAGATATTGGATACCCAAGATCAGCTATCAGCCATCAAGCGCCTTTTGAAGGGTTTGAAGGTCGATGATGAGAAGTATCCACCCAAGCAATTGCAGTATTTCATTGCGCATGCCAAAGAACGTGGTCTGCGCGCCCGTGAGTTGGATTCGGGGGATGACTTTCAGGCCAAGATGGCTCAACTCTACGAAGCCTACGATGCACAGTGTCAACGCGAGGGTGTAGTGGATTTTGCAGAGCTCTTATTACGTAGTTATGAGCTGCTTAAGCATAGTGAAGCCATTCGAACGCATTACCAAGAGCGTTTTCGCCACATTTTGATCGATGAGTTTCAAGATACCAATGCACTTCAATATGCCTGGTTAAAGCTACTTTCTGGGCATGACGCCATCAAGTCCAATGTGAGTGGTGCCGGCACTAGTGCCGTCTTTGCTGTTGGCGATGACGATCAGAGTATTTATGCCTTCCGTGGCGCTGATGTAGAGAACATGCGTCTGTATGAAAAACAATTTCATCCGATGATGGTAAAGCTTGAACAGAACTATCGATCGCATGGCCATATCTTAGATACGGCCAATCATCTGATTGCAAACAATACCGAGAGGTTGGGCAAGAATTTACGCACTGATGCTGGTCATGGCGAACCAGTGCGGATTTACGATGCCGCTAGTGATCACGCTGAAGCAGCTTGGCTGGTTGATGAAATCAAGGCCTTAGTTAATAGCGGCATTAAGCGTACCGAAATTGCTTTGCTATACAGGAGTAACGCGCAGTCACGCATCATTGAGCATGCCTTGTTCTCGGCAGCCATCCCTTATCGCGTTTATGGTGGTTTACGATTCTTTGAGCGCGCAGAAATTAAACATGCGCTGGCGTATCTACGCCTTTTAGAAAATCCAAATGACGATACTTCTTTCTCGCGAGTTGTGAACTTTCCAACTCGAGGTATTGGAGCGCGTTCGATTGAGGCTCTACAAGATGAGGCAAGGGCTCAGCAATGCTCTTTATATTTAGCGGCCACCACTTTAACTGGAAAAGCCGGTACATCACTGAGCGGCTTTGTACGTTTGGTTGATCACATGCGTGAGGCAACACGTCACAATACTTTGCCTGAAACTGTCGAGTTTGTGATTCAAAATAGCGGCTTAATTCAGCATTATTTGACGGAGCGTGAAGGTCAAGATCGCGTAGAGAACTTGCAGGAACTTGTCAATGCTGCAACCGCTTTTATTGCTGAAGAGGGTTACGGTCAGGATGCTGCTGCAGCGATGTTGCCTGGTGAAAATGAGCCTGGCGTGGTGGAGGTTTCACCTTTGGCTGCCTTTTTATCGCATGCCTCTTTAGAGGCGGGCGACAATCAAGCTCAAGCCGGACAAGATGCCGTGCAGTTAATGACGGTGCATTCGGCTAAAGGGCTCGAATTTACTTCCGTCTTCATTACTGGTTTGGAGGAAGGCTTATTCCCGCATGAAAATAGTGTGAATGAACTGAATGGCCTAGAGGAAGAGCGACGCTTAATGTATGTTGCGATTACGAGAGCAAAAGAGCGCTTGTACCTCTCTCATACACAATCACGCATGCTCCATGGGCAGGTGCGCTACAACATGCCATCCCGATTCTTAGAAGAGTTGCCAGCCGACTCGCTCAAATGGCTTACTCCAAAAGCGAAGGATGCTCGCTGGGGTGGTGGTAGAAGTTCTGGATCAACTTGGCAAGATGGCTACACTCGCCAACGTGAGTATGAATCTAACGACTTCTTTGATTCTGGTAACGAGCGGCAGCAAGTACGACATCAAACTTATGGCCAGGCGCCTACTAGAGCGGGGCGAGTGGGCTCTGCTTCAACAGTGGTGCAAAGGCTTGCTTCACCCCCACGCGGTAACTATCCATTCACAATTGGGCAAAATGTATTTCATACAAAGTTTGGCGAGGGACGCGTTACCGGTCTAGAAGGCAATGATACTGATGCGCGCGCCCAAGTTAGCTTTAAGCGACATGGTGTGAAATGGTTGCAACTGAGTATTGCTAAGTTGAGCGCGATTGACTGATTGCCTTAGGCGGACAGCGAAGATTCCTCTTTGTCTGCAAAGCATGCCTTCCAGGTAGCAAAGAAAGAGCAGTGCATCACCGTAAGTCCCGCCATTGAGAGCGGGGCGATGATGAATGAAGCTACTTGGCCGAGATCGATTGCATCAAATGCGGCTCCAACCACTAGCGGAATCGCAACCAAGGCTATGCTCCAGATGGCGAGATATAGTAAGAACGCGCCACGATTAGTCCAGCAGGCGAGGCAGCTGGAGAATAGAGCTTGAGGAACAGACATATCCTCCCAGGCAACCAGTATTGGCGAGAACCACATCAGCATGGCAACAGGAATATACAGGATGGCGCCGAAAAATAAGAGTAAATAAATTTGGCGAATAGCTTCAGGAGTGATGGGCTTTTCACTCATTACTAGAGGAAGCAACAACTCAAAATCAACTAGCCCGCTGAGTGCAAAACTCAAAATCAGAATAAGTGCAGCATATACCAAGCCTAACTGTAGGATTCTTTTGCGAACCAGTACCGTTGATTGCAGTGCTGCCAAATACACTAGAGGGCGGATGCGCTCCTTTTGAATGGCTTGGCGGCAGGCCGTCATAAAACCAACCGAGAGGGTCGGAGTTAGAACTAATACCGCAAAGACTCCAATCACTGGCACGAGTACTGCAAGCTGTGCCACAAACACATACATAAAAACTAACATTAAAAATCCAACGGGGCTCTGCTTAAATAGCCAAATGCCTTGGCGGATCCAGGTATAGCCATCGGCGGGGGTGACTGAGTTGAGTTTCATATAGCTTTACGACTTAAGAGAATATGCTCAAAATGGCTTGGGTCATGGGGCGTTAGCATCTGAGCATCGCGAGGCAAATAAAAATCCCATAGTCGAGAGATCCAGAAGCGTAATGCGGCTGCACGCAGCATCATTGACCAACTAATTTTTTCAGCTTCAGTGAGTGGTCGCACCGATTGATAGGCTTCCATAAGCGCACTGAGGCGAGCAGGATCTAAATCTTTTTTATTGCTAGCTAAGCACCAGTCATTGACGGTGACCGCTAGATCAAAGAGCCATTTATCTGTACCCGCAAAATAGAAATCAAAAAAACCGCCCAAACGATCTTTGGACGAGTCTTGAGATTCCTGAGGGTTAAATAAGACATTGTCTCTAAAGAGATCGCAATGACTTGCACCTTGCGGCAAGGCGGCATATTGATTTGAGGCAAAAAACTGTTCTTGAGCGACTAATTCAGTGGTGAGCAGGTTTTTTTGGTATTCATTTAAGTGCGCAATTACCTGAGGTACTGCTTCTTTCCACCAAGTAAGGCTACGTAAATTGATTTGCGCCCCGGGAAAGTCTGCGCCTGCTAAATGCATTTTTGCAAGCATCTCACCTACCAATGCACAATGATTCGTTTTGGGTTCTAACCTGGAAAGCCCCGGGAGCTTGCTAACAATAGCTGCGGGCTTGCTTTGGAGGGAAAATAAAATGGCACCATCCCTATTTGCAATTGGCTTTGGTACAGGAATACCTTTATCTGCCAAGTGACTCATGAGCTCAAGGTAATAGGGAAGTTGCTCTGCAGTTAATCTTTCAAAGATGGTTAAAACAAACTCTTGTTTCTTGCCATCAAGATTGGTATCTAGGAAAAAATTGGAGTTTTCAATGCCGCCATGGATACCGCGCAGGCTGCTTGCTTGCCCAATGTTGAAGTCTCGCGCAATCCAGTCGGAGATATCGCCAAGCTCGATCGGGGTAAATACAGCCATAAATTATTGAATAGGAATGCTAATACTTGGTACGCTAAGGAGGTTGCCTTCGCCAGATTGGGCGCCCGGTTTCACTGAGTCGGGGGGCGACATTTCATAGGTAGTTAGTCTGGTTTTAACCTGCACCTGCGTTGGGCTATTGGCGTCTTTATATTCGGTTACTTCGGTGCCGTTGCCATCTTTAAAGTTATAACTAGGTTTACGCATTTCTGGGGTATTCATGACTCCAGAAGGGCTCATTGTGGGGGCAAGGGGCTGATTATTAATTTGCTGAAGTTCGGAGGGGCTCAGGGCTTGGCTAGAGTTTTGGGCGGCAGTAGTGCCGCTACCCAATATGCCAAAAGTTATGAAAAAGCTTGTTAAAACAAGGGCCTGGCGCCAAGAGCGGCCAAATAATTTGGTAAGAGCATGCATCATTTTTCACCTTTTTAGCCCCACTCTAGATCGGTTCCTAAACCAGACCCGTGGGAAGTTAGCAACTAGATTGTACGATTGCGGTATGACTAAACATAGACTCTTGTTGGTAGACGGCTCTAGCTACCTCTATCGCGCCTTCCATGCCATGCCAGACCTCAGAAATGGGGATGGAGACCCAACTGGTGCCATCTATGGGATGGTCAATATGATGCGTAGGGCTAGATCAGAGCTCAAAGCTGACCATATTGCCTGCGTTTTTGATGCCAAAGGGAAGACTTTTCGGGATGAAATGTATTCCGAGTACAAGGCGCATCGCTCTCCAATGCCTGAGGATTTGGTAAAGCAAATCGAGCCCATTCATGCAATGGTGAGGGCTTTGGGTTGGCCAGTATTGATGGTTTCTGGAGTTGAGGCTGATGATGTGATCGGTACCTTAGCTTGCCAGGCAACGCAGGCTGGCTGGGAAACAATTATTTCTACTGGTGATAAAGATTTAGCGCAGCTCGTGAATTCATCGGTAACTTTGATCAACACCATGACCAATGAAAAACTAGATATCAACGGCGTGATCGAAAAATTTGGGGTGCCACCCGAACGCATTGTTGATTATTTATCCATTATTGGCGATGCTGTCGACAATGTGCCTGGCGTTCCTAAGGCCGGACCCAAGACTGCCAATAAATGGTTAGCAGAGTTTGGCGATCTCGATAGTTTGATGGCCAATGCTGACCAAGTGAAAGGCGTGGTGGGTGAAAATTTACGGGCTAGCTTAGAGTGGCTTCCTCAAGCGCGTCAGTTGATCACGGTCAAAACAGATTGCGATTTAAATCCACATATCCTGGCTTTGGATGAGCTGCATGCAAAGCCTGAAGATGCTCCACTGTTGCGCGAGTTATTTGAACGTTATGCATTTAAGACATGGTTGCGTGACGTAGAAAAACAGCTGGCTAACCCTAACACTCAGTCAGAGCAAGCAGATGCAGTCTTTGATTTAGCTGGCAGCCCATTGCCCGGAATCTCCCCAAATGAATTGGCTGCAAAAAAATCACGAGAGATTGCGACAGCACCAACAACGACCTTATCTCAGACTACAACCGACTTAAATGATGCTATTGAGCGTCACTATGAATGTGTAGTTGATGAAGCGAGTTTGGAGCGGTGGTTAAAAAAGATTGCAGATGCACCCTTAACTGCAGTGGACACCGAGACTACTGGTTTGGATGCCCTCGCTGCAGAGCTAGTGGGCATTTCTTTATCAGTCAAACCAGGTGAGGCTTGTTATATTCCCGTGGCCCACCGCAATGGCGAAGTGCAGTTAGATCGCAATCTGGTTTTGGCACGCATGAAATCTTGGTTGGAAAGCACCTCTCATTTAAAAGTTGGACAAAACTTAAAGTACGACAGTCATATCTTTGCAAATTACGGCATTACCTTAGGTGGCATTCAGTTTGATACTTTGCTCGAATCATATGTGCTTGAATCCCACCTGCCTCATAACATGGATAGCCTTGCAGAACGCCATCTTGGCGTGAAGACAATTCGTTATGAAGAGGTTTGCGGTAAAGGCGTTCATCAAATTGGCTTTGATCAAGTTGATCTGCAGATTGCTACCAACTACGCTGCTGAAGATGCTGATGTTACTTTGCGACTGCATTTAGAGTTGTGGCCACAGATTGAGGCAAGCCCTGGCTTGCGATACGTGTACGAGAGTATTGAGATGCCTGCTATGCGTGTGCTCGGCATCATGGAACGTAATGGCATTCGAATTGATTCGGCTTTGTTGGCAAAGCAGGGTCAACAAGTTGGTAAGCGTCTTCTGGAGTTGGAGGGTGAGATTCACAAACTGGCTGGACAACCTTTTAATATCCAATCGCCCAAGCAAATCGCTGAAATCTTATTTGTGCAGTTGGAATTACCTGTCGTCAAGAAGACGCCATCGGGCGCGCCTTCAACCGATGAAGAGGTGTTGCAAAAGTTGGCGGAAGACTATCCTTTGCCTGCCCGCATTTTGGACTATCGCAGCCTCGCCAAATTAATGTCGACGTATATCGAGAAACTACCGCGTATGGCTGATCCACAGACAGGCAGGGTGCATACCAATTTTTCACAGGCAACTGCAGTAACAGGACGCCTGGCATCTAGTGATCCCAATTTACAAAATATTCCAGTGCGTACTGAAGAGGGTCGCCGCATTCGGGAAGCCTTTATCCCCGCTGATGGTTGTAAGCTACTCTCAGCCGACTATTCTCAAATTGAATTGCGTATCATGGCGCATATTGCGGAAGACGAAAATCTGCTAGCGGCATTTAGGGGTGGGAAGGACGTACACCAAGCTACTGCCGCAGAAATTTTCGGGGTACCTTTGGATGGCGTGAACTCTGAACAACGTCGCTATGCCAAGGTGATCAATTTTGGTTTAATTTACGGCATGAGTGCCTTTGGTCTTGCAAGTAATTTGGGGATCGAGCGTTCGGCAGCGCAAAATTACATCGCTAAATATTTCGATCGATATCCAGGAGTTGCGCAATATATGGAGCGTACTCGCCTCGAGGCGCGTGAGAACGGTTATGTAGAAACGGTATTTGGTAGACGGCTTTGGCTTCCTGAAATCAAGGGCTCTAATGGCCCACGTCGCCAAGGAGCTGAGCGCGCCGCCATTAATGCGCCGATGCAAGGAACTGCTGCCGACTTAATTAAGTTGGCAATGATTGCAGTTGAAAATTGGCTAGAAAAAGAGCAGCTCAAAACACGTATGCTTTTACAGGTGCATGATGAATTGGTATTTGATGTACCTTTGGATGAGATAGATCTGCTAAAGGCAAAATTACCAGAATTAATGTGTACAGTTGCTGACCTCAAGGTGCCCTTATTGGTTAGCATTGGTGTTGGCGATAATTGGGAAGAAGCTCACTGAGTTTGGTATAAATATTTCGGCAAAATGGGGTAATGACAATGCAAAAAAGAGACAACAAACATTCGCTAGATATTCAAAGCGATAGGAGGGTTTTTATGAAGAGCTCTGCGATGGCTGCAACAGGCATTGGCTTTGGTTTAGCGCCCGCCTCTGAACCTGTAATGGCGGCTGTGATTGAAACAAGTTTTTCCGGCATCATTGCTGGCGAGCAAATGATTCCGGTTGGGAGCTCCCAAATTCCAGCATATGTATCTCGCCCAGAGAAGACTAAGGGCCAGTTGCCTGTTGTGATTGTTGCGTCGGAAATCTTTGGTGTGCATGAGCACATCGCCGATGTGACAAGACGATTTGCAAAATTAGGCTATCTTGCCATTGCTCCAGAATTCTTTGTGCGCGCCGGTGATCCCAGTCAATACGGCACAATTGCTGAAATCTTTACTAACATTATTTCCAAGACATCTGATGCTCAGGTTTTGGGTGATTTACAAGCAGCATTAGTATGGGCTGGTAAAAATGGCGGTGACTTAAAGCGGATCGGTGTGACTGGATTCTGTTGGGGAGGCCGTATTACCTGGTTGGCCGCCACCCTGCCTCAGGTTCGAGCGGGTGTTGCTTGGTATGGCCGTTTGATTGGGGAAAAAACAGAAGGCAATCCTCGGCATCCAGTTGATATTGCCGGTGATTTAAAAGCCCCAGTACTCGGCTTATATGGCGCTGCTGATACCGGCATTTCCTTGGAGAGTATTGATCAAATGCGTGCGGCTTTAGCTAAGGCATCCTCGACAAATGCTGCAGCAAAGCAATCACAGTTTGTGGTGTATCCAGATACTCCTCATGCTTTCCATGCTGATTATCGCGAGTCTTACCGCGAGGGCCCAGCAAAAGATGGCTGGGAAAAATGTATAGCATGGTTTAAGAAAAACGGAGTAGTGTGACTGCTATGACGGTATTACAAAGCATCATTTTGATTACGGCCTTTGCTGGGGTGGTGAGTGTTTCCATTGCCGCCACCTTTTCTTTGGCTTTGCTATCAAAAATGGTGAATGACATGGTAAGTGTTTCAGTTGGGATTTTGCTCGCCACGGCTTTACTCCACTCTTTGCCAGAAGCTTTTAGCATGGAAGGTACAAACCCTCAACTTTTATTTGCCACCTTACTTGCTGGCTTATTAGGCTTTTTTTTGCTGGAGAAGATTGCCTTACTGCGTCATAGCCATCATCACGAAGGTGATGGTCATCACCATCATCATGGTCACGATGCCGAGGTTGCAGGTCGTAGCGGTGGAATGATTTTGGTAGGCGATAGCATTCATAATTTTGTTGATGGCGTTTTGATTGCTGCGGCTTTTATGGCCGATTATCAAGTGGGTTTTTTTACAGCGCTTGCCATCATTGCTCACGAGATCCCTCAAGAGATTGGCGACTTTATCGTTTTACTGAACGCCGGCTTTTCTCGGGCTCGGGCATTGCTCTATAACTTGATTTGTGGCTTATCTGCTGTTGTGGGTGGTGTTTTAGCTTATTTCTTTTTGGAAAGAGCTCACGCTGCAATGCCTTATTTATTGGTGATTGCATCGAGCAGTTTTATTTATATTGCTGTCAGCGATTTGATTCCACAAATGCATCGTCGCCCGCATTGGGTTGAGTCACTGCGTCAAACAGTGTTAATCGCTTGTGGTGTAGGTTTTGTGATATTGCTCGCTTACTTCCATTAAGTTTCAATGGGCCTGCTAGGGTCGGCACACCATTCGCTCCAGCTGCCGGCGTAGAGTCGTGAGCCCTTCAAGCCAGCCACTTCCATTGCCAATAGATTGTGGCAAGCGGTCACTCCTGAACCACACTGATGAATCACTTCAGATGCTTTGATGGAGCCAAGCAAATCGACAAAGTCTTTATATAATTTCTCTGGGGTCTTGAATTGGGCAGCAGATAGATTCTCCTTAAAGAAACGATTGCTTGCGCCTGGAATATGTCCCGCTACCGGGTCTAAGGTTTCATTCTGACCATGAAAGCGATCATTGGCGCGTGCATCAATCACAATGCTTTTTTTAGTTTGTAAGTTTTCGGCTACGGCGTCTACCAGGACAAGACCAACATATGGCATGGCCTCCATGGCTTGCTTAGCTGGCCTTGGTTTGCGTGGAATCATCCCGATCGGGCCGTTCCAAGCATCTAATCCACCATCTAACACGCGGACATTAGCGTGGCCAGTAGCTTTTAGCATCCACCATAAGCGACTTGCGTATACAGACCCCTGTTTGTCATAGGCCACAACGAGGGTACTGTTATCCATACCTAAACGCGTTTTCGTTTTCGCCCAAGTTTCTGGGTTCGGTAAAGGATGTCGTCCATTTTTACCAGTTTTTACCCCTGAAAGATCTTGATCAAGGTCGACATAGATAGCACCTGGAATATGGCCCTCTTCGTATGCCTTTCTACCGGCCGTTGTATCGGCTAAGTCAAATCGACAATCACACAGCAATACATTCTCACCGCTGTTAATGATTTCTTCTAACTGGTTGGCGGTAATGAGAGGAGTCATGACGACCTTCTGTAAAGTGGATTAAATGCCTTGATAGTTCATCACACGACGATACCATTCATGGAAATGCTGCATACCATCTTCCATGGGGCTTTGATAAGGACCAACTTCATTGACGCCGCGCGCCAAGAGTGCGGCACGACCAGCATCCATGCGCTCACCGATTTCATCATCTTCGATGCAGGTTTCCATGTAAGCAGCGCGTTCAGCTTCAACAAATTCACGCTCGAACAGCGCAATCTCTTCTGGGTAATAAAACTCAACGATGTTGCGCGTTTTATTGGGGCCAAGAGGATGCAGTGTAGAAACGCAGAGCACGCCTGGATACCACTCGACCATGACATTAGGATAGTAGGTAAGCCAGATTGCTCCATGGCGAGGCGATTGCCCGCCAAACTGGCGTAACACCGCTTCATGCCAGTTGCGATATACAGGTGATCCAGGTATTGCGAGGTCTTTATGAATGCCAACGGTTTGTACGCTATGCCAGTCACCAAATTCCCAGCGGAGATCTTCACAAGAAACAAACTTACCTAAGCCTGGATGAAAAGGTACGACATGATAGTCCTCGAGGTAAACCTCGATAAACGTTTTCCAGTTGTAATGACAGTCATGAACCTCAACGTGATCGAGCAGATAGCCATCAAACTTGAGATCATCGGCAACGCCTAATTTGGCAAGATCGGCCCTCACATCGCGTGGACCTTCAAATAATAATCCTTGCCAGTTTTGTAATGGCGACCTTCCTAAATTAAGGCATGGCTTATCTTCAAAGTGGGGCGCACCTAAAAGATTGCCGCCGAGATCATACGTCCAGCGATGCAGTGGGCAAACAATATTTTCTGTTTTGCCAGAGCCATTGAGCATCAGTGCTTGGCGATGACGGCAGACATTGGATAAAAGCTCAACACCAGTCTCATTGCGTACCAGAATACGACCTTCATTTTCTGCTGCTAAAGTGCGATAGGAGCCCACCTCAGGCACCATGAGTTCATGGCCGACATAGCCCGGCCCCTGCTTAAAAAGCAGTTCAATTTCGCGCTGATACAGGTCAGCGTCAAAATATGCCGAAACCGGCAGTTGTAGATTGGACGGCGCAAGCTTCTGCGCGGTAGCCAGATTAGTCATTCTCCCCACCCCCGAAAACGTCAGCCGAAGCTAAGCGGAATAACCAATCCAACCATCGACGAGTCGATATTGGAAAGGAAGGGGTGAATTATACCCATCGAACGAACTTCTCGCTTTAATATATAGGGCTGTTTGTGCAAGAAATACAAAGGAAATAGGCCTATGCCAGCTAAAAAATCAGAGAGTCAAAAGCCTGCTCTTGAGGCCCAAATTGATCCCAAATTGCGTTATGAAGAGGCGGTTAAAGAGCTCGAGAAGCTGATTTCTGATATGGAGTCAGGAAAATTCTCCCTCGAAGAAACCCTTTTGGCTTACCAGCGTGGGGCTGCACTACTAAAACATTGTCAGGGTGTTCTTGCCCAAGTCGAACAACAAGTGCGGGTATTTGAAGTCTAATGACTGCAGTTTTTCAATTTCAGGACTGGCTTATTACGCATTCTGCGCGCACCGAGTTGGCGTTAGATGCGCTACTTGATTCGGATCAAATCACTCCTAATCGATTGCATGAAGCAATGCGTTATGCCGCTCAGGGTGGCGGTAAGCGGATTCGTCCATTACTGGTATTTGCAGCTGGCACCCTAGGCAATAGCGATTCCGTAACATCCGATGCGCTTGATGCGGCTGCGGTGGCAATTGAATGCATTCATGCTTACTCCTTGGTTCATGATGACTTACCTTGTATGGATGATGATGATTTACGTCGTGGAAGGCCTACCGTTCATAGGGCCTATGATGAAGCTACCGCTTTATTGGTCGGCGATGCATTGCAAACGCGCGCCTTTGAAATTTTGGCAAATGCTAATTGTGCGGCCGATACTCGTTTATTAATGATTAGCGCTTTAGCTGCAGCATCGGGATCGCGAGGGATGGCTGGTGGTCAGGCGATTGACTTGGAGCATGTTGGCAAGAAATTAGATTTGCCTGGACTCAAGCAAATGCATGCTATGAAGACTGGGGCATTACTCGCTTGTGCGGTCGAATTGGGTGGGATTGTTGCATGTCTTGATGCGGCTCAGATGCTTTGTCTCAAGCATTACTCCCAAGCTCTAGGTTTAGCCTTTCAGATCATTGACGATGTTTTAGATGCTACAGCCGACAGTCAAACTCTTGGAAAGACTGCCGGCAAGGACGTCGCCAACGATAAGCCGACTTATGTCACCTTGATGGGTTTAGACTATGCACAGAAGCAAGCAATGCAGTTACAAGCAGAGGCGATTGGCAGCCTAGATATTTTTGGTAGCAAAGGGCAGGCCCTGAAAGACTTGGCCCTGTTAGTTGTCAATAGAGGTAAATAAGTTTTACATTAGATTCGATGACCTTAGATTCCATACAATCTCCCGCTGATTTAAAAAAACTTTCTCGTGAAGATTTGCCTGCTTTGGCGATTGAGTTGCGCCAATTTGTTTTAGATTCGGTCTCCAAAACTGGCGGACATCTTTCTTCAAATTTGGGAACTGTGGAGCTATCGATTGCACTGCATTATGTTTTTGACACGCCGCATGATCGGGTTGTTTGGGATGTGGGTCATCAGAGTTACCCTCATAAGATTTTGACTGGCCGACGCGATCGCATGCACACACTTCGTCAGCTAGATGGCCTGTCCGGTTTTCCTCGTCGCAATGAGAGTGAGTACGATGCATTTGGAACCGGCCATTCCTCCACTAGTATTTCTGCGGCGATGGGTATGGCAAGGGCATTTCAAGCCAAAGGTGAAAAGCAGGTTGCGGTTGCCGTGATTGGCGATAGCGCCATGACTGGGGGCATGGCTTTTGAGGCCATGAATAACGCGGGTGTATATGACGATTTACCGCTCATAGTGATCTTGAACGATAACGACATGTCGATTTCGCCGGCTGTCGGTGCTTTGAATCGCCACCTTGCACGCTTACTAAGCGGCAATATTTACTCGGCAACTAAAAAGGGAATCGATAGCGTTCTATCCATTGCACCGCCGTTACGTGAGTTTGCTAAACGCTTAGAAGATCACGCTAAGGGTATGGTATCTCCGTCAACCATTTTCCAAGAGTTTGGCTTTAATTATTTTGGCCCAATTGATGGGCATGATTTGTCTGCGTTGATACCAATGCTGCAGAATGTGCGTCGTTTGGCGCTCGAAGGACGCGGCCCCCAATTTCTTCATGTGGTGACCCGCAAAGGTCAAGGTTATGAATTGGCTGAGGCTGATCCAGTGCTTTATCACGGACCGGGCAAGTTCAATCCAGAGGAGGGCGTGAAGAAACCTGTAACACCTCCCAAGAAAACATTTACACAGGTATTTGGTGAATGGTTGTGCGACATGGCTCATGCCGATCCTTTATTGGTCGGCATTACCCCAGCAATGAGCGAAGGCTCGGGATTAGTTGAATTCGAGAAGAACTTTCCAAAGCGTTACTACGATGTTGGTATCGCAGAGCAGCACGCCGTAACATTTGCTGCTGGAATGGCATGTGAAGGTATGAAGCCCGTGGTGGCAATTTATTCCACTTTCTTGCAGCGTGCATATGATCAATTAATTCATGATGTGGCGATTCAGGATTTGCCAGTTTTGTTTGCATTGGATCGCGCAGGTCTGGTTGGCGCTGATGGCGCAACCCATGCTGGCGTCTACGACATTCCGTTTTTGCGCTGTATTCCCAATATGTTGGTTATGACGCCCGCTGATGAAGCGGAGTGCCGCGATTTATTAACGACCGCCTTCCATCAATCTCATCCCAGTGCAGTGCGTTACCCACGTGGTGCAGGCATTGGCGCGATTCCTTCTCCAGAATTAAGAATGCTCCCATTAGGCAAGGGCGAGCTCCGTCGCAAATCCAATGCACCAGTTGGCAGTCGTATAGCAATCTTGGCGTTCGGTACTTTGCTGTATCCCACTTTGGAAGCCGCTGAGCAGTGCGATGCCACGGTTGCGAATATGCGTTTTGTGAAACCTTTGGATATTGACTTGATCAAATCCTTGGCTGCCGATCATGATTATTTTGTGACTGTTGAGGATGGTGCCATTCAAGGTGGCGCAGGTAGCGCTTGCTTAGAAGCGCTCTCTGCAATGGGCATCAATAAGCCTTTATTGCAGTTGGGTATTCCGGATGAATTTATTGAGCATGGTGACTACAAGTTGCTCATGACCAAGTGTGGCTTAGATCCTGAAGGCATTGCTAGGTCGATTACAAGGCGTTTTCCAGCCGTCTTGAGTGTGAATTCAGTGGTGACAGGCAAATAAGCCGGTTTTGCCGGAAAATAGAGACATGAATGACATGAACGCCTCCTTCCTAAAGCCTAGCGCAATGCCTGATGTGCAATCCGCTCGGGATGAGCGGGCTTTACCTATTGAACAGGTGGGCATTCGTGGCGTGCGTCATCCCCTGACAATTCGCACAAAGACTGGTAGTTTTCCCTCGGTTGGCAATTTTGAGATGGATGTTGCTTTGCCTGCGCATATTAAGGGCACGCACATGTCGCGTTTTATGGCGATTTTGCAAAAACAAGATGAGGCAATTGATAGTGCTTCAGTGGTTTCAATGGTACGTGAGATGTTGCCACTCTTGGATGCTACTGAGGGTCGAGTGCAATTTACTTATACCCATTTTGTGAAGAAAGCTGCGCCAGTCTCTGGTGTTGAAAGCTTGATGGATTACGAAGTCACTTGGATGGCAAAAGGCAAAAAAAATGCTGCCGGCTCCATTGATGTGGATTTGCAGTTATCAGCTGTAGTTCCTGTCATGAGTCTATGTCCATGCTCAAAAGAGATTTCTGATTTTGGTGCGCATAATCAACGCTCGCATGTCACGATGACAGTGATGCTAGATTCGACAACCAAGATGACAGTAGAGGATTTAGTTACTGCGGCTGAGAGTGAAGCATCAAGCGAGTTATGGGGTTTACTCAAGCGCCCAGATGAGAAGTGGGTCACCGAGCATTCTTACAGTAACCCTAAGTTTGTTGAGGACTTAGTGCGTGATGTTGCCGGCCAACTCAAAGCTGATGCGCGCATCTTGTCATTTGTGGTTGAGGCTGAAAACTTTGAATCAATTCATAACCACAGTGCCTTTGCCAGAATTAGCCTGGCAAAATAAAGCAAGAAAAATATAGCTGGAGTGCAACTTAAATAAGGTTGTTGCTCTGTAAATCCCAGCGGGGTTTGATATCAAATGCCCCTGATCTTGTTGAGCCATTATTAGCTTCAAGTAAACGAAGTGCTCCGGCAAAGGCAATCATCACACCATTATCGGTACATAAATCTAGTGGCGGGTAGTGAACTTGAAAACCATTTTTAACGGCCTTCTCATTTAAGGCCGCGCGCAGTTGTAAGTTAGCTCCTACGCCGCCAGCAAGAACAAGATGTTTGCAGTCCGTTCTTTTAAGTGCTTTTTCTGATTTGCTCACCAAGACTGCAACCAAGGATTCGACAAAGGCTCTCGCCAAATCTGCATGAAATTGGGCAATTTCAGTTGTGTCGGTATTATTTTTTTCCTGGAACCTTTTCACTTGGGTAAGAACGGCTGTCTTTAATCCGGAAAAGGAAAAATCTAGATCGCCTGAGTGCATCATCGGTTTGGGTAAATCAAATTGACCGGGCCGACCTTTTTCTGCCAGCTTTGAAATAGCGGCTCCACCTGGATAATCTAAGCCTAGTAATTTGGCAGTTTTATCAAAAGCCTCTCCAGCAGCGTCATCTAAGGTTTCTCCAAGTAATTCATAGCGCCCAACCCCGCTCACTTTCATAAGTTGCGTATGGCCACCGGAAACTAGTAGGGCAATAAATGGAAATTGTGGGGCCGTTTCCCCTAAAAGCGGGGAGAGTAGGTGCCCCTCAAGATGATGTACCCCAAGAGAGGGGAGATTGAGGCCTTGGGCTAGGGATTTGGCAAAGGCGCTACCTACCAAAAGAGCGCCAGCGAGCCCGGGACCTTGGGTGTAAGCAATCGCGTCAATATCCTTGAGGGCGAGCCCAGACTGGGTTAAGGATTCGTCTAAAAGGGGTAAAACCCGGCGAATGTGGTCTCTGGAGGCTAGTTCTGGCACTACCCCCCCATACTCCCGGTGCATGGCGATCTGGGAGTGGAGAGCCTGCCCTAGAATGCCTTGGAAGGCAGGTTGTGCACTCTCCCAGGGCATGGTGTTGTATAAAGCCACCCCGGTCTCGTCACAAGAAGTTTCTATGCCTAAAACAATCATTTTTCGCTTGGTCGTGATAGAATCCGTGATTCAGTTAATTTTCGAGCATAAACGAGTTAAACAAGTATGACTACAGTCCGCCTCCGTGAAAACGAACCTTTTGAAGTGGCATTGCGCCGTTTCAAGCGCACCATTGAAAAAAATGGCCTTTTGACCGACTTGCGTGCTCGCGAGTTCTACGAAAAGCCAACTGCTGAGCGTAAGCGTAAAAAAGCAGCAGCTGCAAAACGCCATTACAAGCGTATTCGTAGCCAGATGTTGCCTAAGAAGCTTTATTAGTCGTATTTAAAAGCTCTCTTCACCGAGAGGCTTTGAAACCCGCTGACGGTGAAACGCAGCGGGTTTTTGCTTTTTCAGCGTCCGAGTAATAATTACTAGAGAAACTTAGTAAGTGATAGCAAACCTAACAGGAACTATGAGATGAGCATTAAAGACCAAGTTACCGAAGATATGAAAACCGCAATGCGTGCAAAAGAAGTTGCACGTTTAGGCGCCATCCGTCTTTTATTGGCGGCCATTAAGCAGCGCGAGGTAGACGAACGCGTAGTTGTTGATGACGCTGGTGTCATAGCAATTGTGGAAAAAATGATTAAGCAGCGCAAGGATTCAATTTCTCAGTTTGAGAAGGCTGGACGCGATGATTTGGTTGCGATCGAAGTAGGCGAAATGGCTATTTTGCAAGATTATTTACCTGCACAACTTTCTGATGCTGAGGTCGAGGCTGCTGTAGCTGCTGCAGTAAGTTCTACCGGCGCCACTGGACCTCAAGATATGGGTAAGGTCATCGGCGCGCTTAAAGCGCAATTGGCTGGTAAGGCGGATATGGGAAAAGTTTCCGCTTTGGTGAAGGCCTCTCTGGCGAAGTGAGCCACAGGTTCAGTACTGATGGCGCTCATTCCCCAATCCTTCATTGCCGATCTTTTAAATCGGATCGACATTGTTGATGTGGTTGGGCAGCATGTGAAGTTAAAAAAAGCTGGCGCGAACTATCAAGGTTTGTGCCCGTTTCATTCTGAAAAGTCCCCTTCATTTTCTGTATCGCCCACAAAACAGTTCTATCACTGTTTTGGTTGCGGGGCCCATGGGTCGGCGATCAGTTTCGCGATGGAATATTCCGGGCTAGGGTATGTTGATGCAATTGAAGATTTAGCTCGATCAGCTGGTCTGACAGTGCCGCGTGAAGAACGAACTGCGCAAGATGTAGCAAGGCAGCAGCAAGCGATGGCATTGAGCGAGGTGATGAGTTCTGCATCAGATTGGTATCGGGCGCAACTGAAGATGGCGCCTCGCGCTGTAGAGTATCTAAAAGGTCGCGGCCTGACTGGTGAAATCGCTAAACGTTATTCATTGGGCTATGCGCCAGACGGCTGGCAAGGTCTTGAAGCAGTTTTTGGTAGCTATTCAAATGATGAAGTTGCCAAGACTTTGCTAGAGGGCGGCTTATTGATTCAGAGTGAGCAAAATGAGGGTGGCCAACCCGTAAGACGCTACGACCGTTTTCGTGATCGCATCATGTTTCCGATCCGCAATCCAAAAGGCCAAGTGATTGGTTTTGGTGGTCGCATCCTAGATCAAGGAGAGCCAAAATATTTAAACTCTCCTGAGACATCACTCTTCTCTAAAGGCAATACGCTTTATGGATTATTTGAGGCGAGGCAGGCTATTCGTTCGCAAGAATATGTTTTGGTATGCGAAGGGTATATGGATGTAGTGGCACTGGCGCAATTAGGTTTCCCTAATGCTGTAGCCACTCTGGGTACTGCGTGTACTGCAAATCATGTACGTATGCTCTTACGTCAAACGGATCGTATTGTATTTTCCTTCGATGGTGATGCCGCGGGACAGCGCGCGGCACAACGCGCACTAGAAGCCTGCCTGCCTTTGATGTCTGACGATAAGGAAATTCGTTTCTTATTCTTGCCCACTGAGCATGATCCCGATAGTTATGTGCGTGCTTATGGCGCACCTGCTTTTGAGAAGGTCATTAAAGAGGCAATGTCTATTTCTAGCTTCTTCTTTAAGATTGCCAGCGAGGGGCATGAGATGACTACTCCAGAGGGTAGGGCGCAAACGCATCATGCTGCTAAACCCTTGCTCCTCTCAATGCCGCCGATTGCATTGCGTACCCAAATATTGCGTGAGCTTGCAATCCGCACAAACTCGACTCCGGCGGAGTTAGAGGCTTTTTGTGGTTTAACGATAGCGCCTTCTCCCATGCAAACGGTAGCGTATTCTCCAACTGCAACTAGGGCAAAAAGCCTTACTAATGCCAACACTGGTAACAGAAATCAAGGCGCACCATGGCAAGCTTCGAGAGGGTCAGCAAAAAGAGTTGCCGCTCAAAACATAGCTCCACCACAAGCGCCCACAGATTTAGCAGAACAGATTTTGCGAGTCTTGATTCAGTTTCCACATTTAGGTAAAGCTTTAGATGCAAATCAGCGATCACTTGCTTTGCAAGCATCTGAACAGCGCTCAGCGAATGCGCTGACACTGATGCAGGATTTATTGTCGCAATGCGATCAAGTTGAATTGGTTGCCGGTGAAGGTGAAGCGCCCGCAATGGTGGGGGCGGGTGCTTTTGCTATGTTCCAGGATCAGTTGTCTCGGAGTGAGCTTGCTCCAATGTATGAAGTTCTCAGAAAACGGGTAATGGGGTCTGACTTGGATTTGAAGGGAGCTACCGCGGATCTGAATGGGGCCTTCAAAAAGCTAGAGCTAACCCACCTGAAACTAGAAATGACCCAGATCGCGCAGAAGATTGCTGCCAGCGAGGCAACGGAGCAAGATCGAGCTAGATATCGTGAATTAGGCGAAAGACTGAAGTTCGCCTAAGAAATATCGGATTTCACCCTAGAAATCTGAGAAATTAACCCCATATCTTTACGAAAAGTAGGGGTAAAAAAGTCACAATCGACTATAATCCTCTGTTCCCAAGAAAAAAACGATTTAATTCAGTCACTTGCGCTTTATTTTGATGAAATTTGGGGCAAGTGGACAACGTGGCTGTGTTTAATCAGTCGATATCAATAAACAGTAACGTGAATAAGTGCTCATAAATGCCAAATATCAAGAAAAAACCCGCTAAGCCAGCTCCAAAATCAAAGCCTGCGGCTAAGCCAGCCGCTAAAGCAAAGACTCCAGCAAAACCAGTTAAAGCTCCTGCAAAACCTGCAGCTAAAGCAAAGACTCCAGCAAAACCAGTTAAAGCTGCCGCTAAGCCAGCCGCTAAAGCAAAGACTCCAGCAAAACCAGTTAAAGCTCCCGCAAAACCTGCAGCTAAGCCAGCCGCTAAAGCAAAGACTCCAGCAAAACCAGTTAAAGCTCCTGCAAAACCTGCAGCTAAGCCAGCCGCTAAAGCAAAGACTCCAGCAAAACCAGTTAAAGCTGCCGCTAAGCCAGCCGCTAAAGCTCCAGCTAAAGCCCTCAAGCCCGTAGCAAAAGTCGAGCCCGCTAAAAAAGGAAAGGCGATTGTCGCTAAGGCTGAGCCTGCAAAAGCTACGAAGGCTGAGCCAAAAGTGGATGCAAAAGCAGAAGCTAAAGGTAAAAAAGTAAAAGTTATGGAAGTTGAAGTGCTTGCTGAAGTTGTTGGCGAGGAGAAAAAAGTTCGCGGACGCAAGCCTAAGGCTGACGCCCCGGTTGAAGGCGCTGAGCCAGTTTTGACAGATCGTCAAAAAGCGCGCGAGCGTAAGGCAAAAGAAAAGGCTCTTTTAAAAGAATTCGCAGCACAACAGTTAGGGTCAGAGGAGCAACAAGAGTTGCGTCGTACTCGCTTGAAGGTGTTGATCAAGATGGGTAAGTCCAAGGGTTATTTAACCCATGGTGAAATGAATGACGTGATGTCTGATGAGTTATCTGATGCCGACGCATTAGAAACTTTGATTAGCCTCTTAAACGACATCAACATTACCGTCTACGAGCAGGCCCCTGATGCCGAAACTTTGTTGCTCAATGAGAATGCTTCAGCAACAACTACCGAAGAAGAGGCGGAAGAAGAGGCGGAAGCCGCTTTAGCGACCGTTGACTCAGAGTTTGGTCGCACAACCGATCCAGTTCGCATGTATATGCGTGAGATGGGAACTGTTGACCTCTTGACTCGCGAAGGCGAGATCGTGATTGCCAAGAAGATTGAGGCTGGTCTCAAGGATATGGTTATGGCCTTAGCTGCTTGCCCAGTAACCATTAGTGAAATCTTAAGTAACGTCGATAAAATCGCTACTGGCGAAATGGAGATCGATCAATTTGTTGATGGGTTGGTGGATCCTAATGCTGAAGATATTAAGCTTGGACCAGAAGAGCCAGAAGTCGACCCAGATGCCGAAGAGGGTGAAGAGCTTGGTGAGGACGAAGGTGGTGGTGGCGGTGGCGCAGCCACAGCCAATGCCAAACAGTTAGAAGAGTTGAAGCAGATTTCTTTAGAGAAGTTTGCAATCGTTCGTACGCAAGCAGACAAGATGCGTCGTGCCTTTGATAAAGAGGGGTACAACTGCCCGGCTTATATCAAGGCGCAAGAACTTATTCGTGGTGAACTGCTTGGCTTCCGCTTAACGGCGAAGAGTGTTGAAAAGTTATGCGACACGATGCGCTCACAGGTTGATCAGGTCTGGAAGCTTGAGCGCGGTATTGTTAGTTTGTTGGTGGATAAGGTTGGCGTTAATCGCGGCGAAGTCTTGAAAGATTTTCCAAAGATGGCCATGAACCTTGCTTGGACTGATAAATTGTTGAAGGAAAACAAGCCTTACAGCGCACTCTTGCAGCGTAATGTGCCAGCTATTCAAGAGCTTCAGCAGAAGTTGATCGACATCCAAACTCGGGTTGTTATTCCGCTGCCAGAGTTGAAGGAAGTTAATAAGCAGATGGCTGCTGGTGAGAAGCGCGCTCGTGAAGCCAAGCGCGAGATGACCGTTGCTAACTTGCGTTTAGTAATCTCGATTGCCAAGAAATACACCAACCGTGGCTTACAGTTCTTGGATTTAATTCAAGAAGGTAACATCGGCTTAATGAAGGCGGTGGATAAGTTTGAGTACCGTCGTGGCTATAAGTTCTCAACCTATGCAACTTGGTGGATTCGTCAGGCGATCACACGCTCTATTGCCGACCAAGCTCGTACCATCCGTATCCCGGTTCATATGATTGAAACAATCAATAAGATGAACCGTATCAGTCGTCAAATCCTGCAAGAAACTGGCCATGAGCCAGATGCTGCAACCTTGGCCTTGAAGATGGAGATTCCTGAAGACAAGATTCGTAAGATTATGAAGATTGCTAAAGAGCCTATCTCCATGGAAACACCCATTGGAGATGATGAAGATTCTCATTTAGGTGACTTCATTGAGGATGGCAACACCTTGGCTCCAGCAGAAGCTGCCTTGCATGAATCGATGCGCGATGTGGTGAAAGATGTTCTAGACTCATTGACACCACGTGAGGCAAAAGTATTACGCATGCGCTTTGGGGTTGAGATGAGTACTGACCACACGCTTGAGGAAGTGGGCAAACAATTTGATGTGACACGTGAACGTATTCGTCAGATTGAGGCTAAAGCGCTCAGAAAAATGCGTCACCCAAGCCGTAGTGACAAACTCAAGACCTTCCTCGAAGAGGATTGAGGCAAAGACTAACGGGCCCATAGCTCAGTTGGTTAGAGCAGAGGACTCATAAGAAAGAAGCCCTAGGGGTCTTGTAATAAAGATCTCAATAGATTCAAGAGGTTAGTGGTGAATTAGGTGGTTTAAATTCACTACACACCGCTTACACACCGGAGCAAAAACCGAGGTGTGTAGTAAATGCGGTTTAAGTGTGGTTTTGCAGTAAAAACACCAGCAGTAAGGTGTGTAGTAAAAACAGTTTTAGGGCCCATAGCTCAGTTGGTTAGAGCAGAGGACTCATAGCGAAAGTTGTGCCTTATGCGTGGAAACTGCATAAGGGATGGTGTCAAATTCGGAGAAAGCTAAATGTAGCCAAAAGCTGCACAAGCTAACGCCGAGCCAAGCTTCAGTATGAAAGTGCTGTTGAAGGTGTAGAGACTAGACGGCACCCATCTAAGTCGAGTGATCGATATGATGAAGGCATAGTCCAGGGAGTAGTGAAAGCTACACAAACCGGAATCCTTTGGTCCCAGGTTCAAGTCCTGGTGGGCCCACCAGAAGTAAAAAACCACCTTCGGGTGGTTTTCTTTTGCGCCCAGAGTAAAACGCTAAAAGCTTGGGCTTGGATAGGTTTGTTGAGATAAAAACTCACCGTTCTTATCTACTTTGGCCAGAATCATATCTCCACGTTAACTACTTTGCCGGTAAAGGCTTGGATATTCACATGGTGTGTGACTAGGATGATGGTCATTTTGGGGTTTTCATTTAGCTGGGACTGAATAAGTTTTTCTAGGTTTCGGGTTTGCTCTTTTTCCATACTCATGTCGTCAAAGAATAATCCAAGAGCAGGGGCTATGGTAACTTGCCCCTTATTTAGTAGTTTCGCAGTATCAATGCAGCGACACCAAGGGCTGCTCATTACTTTTGCAGAGGTAACTCCTTGGTTGGTCAGCCATTGGCCTATCAGTATTGCCTGCTTCTTGCCGCTATTACCCATATTTCTTTGGGTGGAGCATTTATCTAGTTGATAGCCTGCTGGATCTCCATAGCCAGGTGCATCAGCATGGCGCATCAGTAAAACATGCTGTCCATCGCTAAGGCTACTTGCAAGGTTTGCGCTTGCCGGCATGGCGACGAGAGCGAGTAATGCACTTATAAAGAAAGAGAAGACAATTTTCATGATATTTACTTTAAAGAGAATCGCTTAAGATGACTGGTATATGAAATTAGTGCGCAAAATTCGAGAGCTTTATGATGAAATTCTAAGTTTCATAAGAGCCAATTTACGATAGTAAGTTTTTATCCTTCATGTTGCTGAGGGTGTCGTTATCTATCGAGAGCCGAACGCCTAGCGAGCCCGATCCCGCGCTAACAGGCATTTTTCTGAGGCCAATTTCAAGAGACTCAATTTCGGGGTACTTAGAGCAGGCCTGAACGATTCTAGTCATGAGCCTTTCTTGCGTTTCATAATGACCATCGCCTGCTATATGATCAATCTCAATGACCAAGGGGTCGTAGTCAAATACATTTTCCATGACATCTTCTGCGATAAGGACCAGTTTTGGGTCTATCCAAAGAGTTAAGTCGAGAAGATGCTGTTTTGGAACAATAGAGCCCGGGCCATAAGTCCCGATTTGCGTTTGCAGTTTAAGATCTTTTAATTCAATACATGCTATGGCCATCTTTTTTCTCTTTGGGTAATAGATTATTTCTGAAATGTTTCAATTTGGGAGGCTAGTTCATAGCCGCTGAGCCAGGCGCCCTCGACCCTTCCTCCGCGAAGCCAGTCACCACAAAATCCTAACCTGAGATCTTGGTTAAGGATTGGGTCTGAGACAGGATTAATGTGACCACTTGCATAACGCCAGCGATGTATAGAGATTTTAGGGTCACCAAAGTCTAGACCGAGTTTTTTTGCGCAATCTAGAATTAGTTCCGCCGCTGCATCCTTATCTAACTCAATCGTTTCCTGACTCCATTGAGGATTAGCATGTATTGTCCAGACTTCACGACCGATACGATTCGCCTTAGAGTTGTTCCTAGATACCCAACTAATGATCTTATTATTGACAAACGCAGCATCAAAATCGATATTGAGATTTTTATCGGGGATAACTATCACGGTCCAGCAGCCCTGCATATTGGCGTCTGATACTAAGATCTCAATTGCCTTGTCTATTTGTTTTGTAAGTGCGAGTACCTGTGGAGCAGGTAGCGCTAAAACAAGCCAGTCAAACTGCTTCTGAATTTCGCCTGCCTCTATGCTGTGCAGCGACCATTTCCCTGCTTTATAGGTAATGTGATTAATGGTTTGATTGAGCTGGATGGAGAGATTTCTGGCTAAAAATTTCCCCGGTGAAGTCATATTGGGGGTGCCAACATAGCGAATTTCAGAGCTGATGCTGTCGTGCCATTGACCTTGTTTAAAAACTTTTAGACGTGGATGCCAGATACTCGCTGCTTCACTCTCAATCCAGTGATTAAGCTCTTCAATGAAAAGGGGGTCTCTTGCTGTGAAATATTGAGCTCCATGGTCTGCATTCCAACCATCTCCATTGCGAGTGCTCATACGTCCACTAACCCCACGACTTTTCTCATAGACCTCAACCTCAAACCCAAGTTTTTGTAGACGAGTGGCGCAGCTGAGGCCAGAAATGCCTGCGCCGATGATGGCAGCACTGATCTGCTTTGAATGGGGTTTACCGGTCATTTGGAGTAATACTTCTGAAGGTTAGATTTATACGAGGCTCATCAATCTTTTTAGTTTTTTGTAAGGCATGCTGCCAATACTCCTGAGTAGGAGCATGCATGATAAGAGCGCTACCATTTTCTAACAAAATAGAATGTGTTGTTTTGTCTTTCTTGTGTCGAAAAGCAAACTTTCGGGTGGCACCAAGACTCAGAGAGGCAATTGGTGATTTTGCATCCAATTCTTTTTCATCATCGCTATGCCAGCCCATGCCATCATTGCCATCATGATAGAGATTGAGTAGGCAGGAATTAAATTTTGACTTCGTGAGATCCTCAAGTTGGCCCTTAACCAACAGTAGTTCCGCAGTCCATCTTTGGGCTTGTCTCTTGATTCCGGAATAGGTATAGTCGCATTTAGGGTCGCCAATCCAAACTACTTTGCGACGAGTGGTTACCACCCTCCCGAACATCAATAATCGATCTTCCTCCCAGGGCAGTGACTCTAAGAGTTGTGTCATTAATTTAGCGCTATTGTGGTTGCTTATAAATTCTGGGTAGTAATGTGTAACCCCATCCTTAGGCAATAGGTTCTGCCTAGACGGCATTAGATCCGCGTGAAATAAGGAGGTTTGGTTCATCTGAGGGGGTTGAGGGCAAGCGCTAAATGAATAAAAACTCTAGAATAGCGTTAATTCCTATTTGTGTTGTGGCGGCCATAAGGACCAAAACGACTTACACAATATTTGCTCTCTTAACAAAGGCTTGATTATGAAATCTCCAGATAAGCGTTGCTGTGGATCAGGCGTCTGCATTATTAATGATGCGGGTGAGTGTTGGTGCGGCCAAGTTTGGGATGGTGAAAAAATGGCAGCTCCTAGTCTGAATTTACAGTCAGCTAAAGACAAAAGCCCAGTCACGAATTCCGATGAGTCTAAGTCTGAGTAGTGGAGCTGGGCTTAAGACAAGCTTTACTGGCTGAATCTTCTGCAGATTTAAGCCATGTAGGTGATTTACTGCCTTTGCTCAATTCATCTAATTGCGTGGAGTTGAGATTACTCACGAGTTGTTTCGCAGTGCATTCGCAATATGCTCGGAAATCATTTGGAGTGATTTCCTTAATCTTCTGATGTGCCTGAACTTGACTTCGAATGCAGCTTTCAACATAGATTGGATTCAAAGATTTGCCTGCATTGGTCTGGGCGCTGACCGGGCCTGAAATGGCTATTAGTAGCAAGGTAAAAGTGAGTGCATATCGTGTTTTCATGATGAGATCACCAAAAGATAGATAAAAGAAATGAGCTGGAATAGGTTGATGACAACGCTTGCGCCATGAAGCACATGAAACTGTCTATTTTGACCGCTATCCTTGGCGTGATTAATTTTTCCGGTGAGATAAAACAGAGTAAAAGCAAATAGTGCTGCGCAGATTGCAAGCAATAATTTGTTATTTGAGTCTTGCTCGGTAAAGATGCAAATTAGGGTGATGAGGCCTAGGGTAGCGTAATACTTCGGAAAAAAGTTTCTAACATATTTGCTTGACCATTCCATTGGCAAAACCTTAAAAACGGTTGGCGCAACAACTACTGTAAAAAACAGCATGATGCCAACCATGCCGGATAAGAGGTAATTAGTCATCATGTTCACTTTCTAAAAATATTATCCATAAACTCTACGCAGAGAGTGGGCAGCCACCCCATCTTTGAGGGCTTCACGCACAGGGTATGCGATGAGGTTGATACTCTTCTGAACTGCAAGGCGCTCTAAATAAGTGGGCGCTGGTTTTTTGATAATTGGGTACACCCACTCAGGAAGATTCAGAAATCCTGCACGACTAATGAGTTTGATAAAGGGTTTAGCGGCCAAATTGCTTGGGAAATGATCGAGCAAATCAATAATGCTCTTAGCCCGGTCGCCAAAATAGAGCTCTGGTATGTAGGCTTTAATGGCGCCCTCAGTCTCTGCATAAGTATTTGGAATACCGGTGGCACCCATTCTTTCGCCAAGAGATTTCATTTCAAGAAAATACTGGTCTTTTTCTTTTGGAATTAATTTTTCTTTACGGTAAACCTCAAAAGAACTCATGAAGCTGCGCGTTTCTGTGAGATGCACCCAAGCCAGTAAATGTGGATCAGTGGCTGAGTATGGTTTGCCAAATTCATCGAGGCCTGTAATTTTTGTATGAATCTGATTAACCTTCTGAATAATGTTATCTGCCATATCGGTAGGGCCGTATGTAGTCGCCGCAATAAAAAAAGCTGTTCTACCAAGGCGACCCTTTAAGTCTTCTCTGAAAGAGGAGTGATCCCAGACCCCGGCTAAGGCTTGTGGGTGGAGGGCTTGCAAAATCAATGAGCTGATGCCACCAATCATCATGGAAATAAAGTCTGCATGCACCTTCCAGGCTATTGATTCAGGGCCAAATAAACCACGATCGCCTTTTGGCACCAAGAACGCTACTGGTGGGCCGCTACCGCCCACCATTTCTCGAATCGTTTTCCGAATCAGCTCATCCAGCATGAGCTTAGTGCATCTTCAGATTTCTTAAATCATCATCCTCAATGATTTCAGTAATCAGATCGAGTCTAATCCGTGGATTGGTTTGGGCTAAGAGGTGATTTTTCTGTGCAAGAGAGATTGGCAAGAGCTCAGCTAGACGATTGGAGACCCAGCCGCAATCATCGGTCTTAAAGGGTTTCTTGAAAGGGGCATCGCCTAGCAAATCTTCACTCTGAATGACTGAAATAATCTCATTGAGTAATTTAGCGACGCCTTGATGTTCTTTGGGAATGGGCATGAGTGGATCTTTATCCAGCAGCTCCACTTCACCAACCCAAAGACCATTATTTTGTTGGGTGCTATTTAGTAGCTTAAAGCGCTGCGTCCCACATGATTTAGTCATGTACAGGGCGGGCTGCACAGGATCAAAGTCTTCGATCAACGCTAGGGTACCAATGCTGGCAAAAGTTGGGGGTTCGCTCTCATTGTCGTTATTGGTATTTTTGATGATGCTAACCACGCCAAACTCAGTCTTCTCGCGCAAACATTGTTTAATCATGTCCAGGTAGCGAGCTTCAAAAATTTTAAGGGCGATCACGCCGTCTGGGAAAAGTACTGTACCCAGGGGAAATAATGGGATTTTTCGTGGGGCGGGGTTGGATTCAGTCATGGATTCAATGTAATGGATTTGAATACTTTTTGCTGATGACCAACTCGCCACTGAAGTCCCCTAATGTTTGCATCATCGGCCAGCAACAAACCCAATTTCCGATTACATTAGACGTTCAATTCTTGGAGACCCAAAATGGTACAAAAACTACGCATCAAGCTTGCCCGCTGGATATTAGGAAAGCATTGCCCGTGCTATCAAATGGGTTACCACAGTATGGTGGACTTTCAGCAAAGAAGTGCTGATCAGTTGGCAAAAGCCCAAGAGCGAAAAAACAAGTAATTCATCCCCTGCAATTGGACTTGGTATGAAGATTTGGCAAATGCGAAGAAACTGCGCGCTGACTCCAAAGCAGCTCCTGCAGTTTTATATCGCTTTGGTATGCCTCTCCTTTGTGGTGGCAATCGGCTTTCTATTAGCAGGAGTCTGGGTTATTCCCATTTTTACGATTATTGAGATTGGTGCGGTAACGATCGGATTTTTGATTTATTGCCGACATGCGCTTGATAGCGAAACGATTGAGATCGATGGTAAACGCCTGATTGTTAAAAAGTTTATTGGCTACAAAGAAAAGGTCTACGAATTCAATACGCAGTGGGCAAAAATAGAAGCTCCTCTTGAGGATGCAAAAACCTTCTTTATTAGCCAATCAAACTTACGTGTGGAGATCGGTCAATTTATCAGGCAAGAGCAGCAGTTACCACTTATTGCTGCAGTAAGGCGCTACCTAGGTTGATCGTTGTTTGCTAAGGCGCCACGCCATTAATCCGCAGCAAATTATCTGGGTGATTACCAAGGTAAAGGTCAGTCCATTCAAAATCGCAAAATAAGTAGCAAATGGTGAGAGTGCTACTGGCATACCATCCAGCAATGCGGTCTCTCGCAAGTAATCCATGCGGGGTATCAGCAGAAAGCTGCTGATTGCGGTGACTAAGATCAGCAAAAGAGCGGGAATGCGAATTGCTCTGAGGCTATGCTGTCCTCTTTTGATAAGAACATTGGCAAGGCTTAAGGTAATAAAAGTACAGCCTAATAAGTAATAAGACAAATGCTGTATAAGTATGTGCGCTAGCATACCTGCCGCTTGTGAATCGCCAATGAACAAATAGGCGCTTAAGCAGCTAAAAAATTGCGCAATGATTCCGCCTAACAATAAGTGGGAGATGAATCGCAAAAATCGATTAGCAAATTGGTGTTGGTCTTGAGTGCTTTCAACCATGGAACAAATAGGGTTAAGAAGTGCGTTTCAGCAAAAAGTCTAAATCAGTCTGATACTAGATCCAATCTAACATTTCTGCTAAGTTCAAAATGGATCTCACCAAAGCAGCAAAAGCAGCGCTAAATACCCTAGTCGACATTGCTAGTAACTCGATCAATGGACAGCCTGTGCCAGTGCCAGAGCTGGCCAAGAGGCAAAACTTATCTATTAGCCGTATTGAGCTTCTATTGCGCCCCTTAAGAGAATCGGGGTTTGTAAAAGGCACCAAAGGCCGCAGAGGTGGCTATGTTCTATCTCAAGACCCTGGCTTGATTACGATCAAAGATATCGTGCTTGCCATGAATCTCATTAAAAAGCGCAAGGTAGAGTTATCCGATATTGCCAAAGAGCTATACCAATCTTTGGAAGCTTATATGCTCAGTTGTATGGCCAACGTCACCTTGGCATCCACCATCAAAGATTATGTGCCTAGCTTTAGTGATATTAAAAAAGCACCCGAGAGAACTGTTTATGCTTCTCTTGATCTCAAAAAAGAGAAAAGACAAAAGGGTGAGGTTCAAAAAGTGGTGAAGGCGCAGTTTAAAAAAGTGGAAGAGATCCCGCGTGGACCTAATTCTGTATTTGACTTTGCAAACTTCTTGGATCGCAGCCCAAGTTAAAGCTTAGGTTGAAGGGGGTCTTAGTACCCCCCCCATTGCCTGATTCTCTAATGTTATGAATAAGCAATCGATCGATTATCCAGCTCTTGCTTTTGTTGATATCGAGACAACTGGTTCGAATTTTGACAGAGATCGCATTACGGAAATAGGTATTAAAACGCTTTCTAATAACGGGGTCTCTATCTGGGAGAGTTTAATCAACCCCCGTGTCTATATTCCGCACAATATTCAAAGACTCACTGGGATCTCCCCGCAAATGGTGTCTGACAAGCCTGGCTTTGAAGAAATTGCCAGAGACCTAAAGGCGGAGCTCGAAGGTAAGATATTTATTGCGCACAATGCGCGCTTTGATTATGGATTTATTAAAGCCTCTTTTAAAAGAATGGGCCTGGATTTCAGGCCCAAAGTCCTATGTACCGTCAAACTCTCAAGACTCCTATTTCCTAACCAAGCTCGTCACAACCTAGACACTATCATTCGTGAGCATGGTTTGACTGTCAGCGCTAGACATAGGGCGCTTGGCGACGCAGATTTACTTTTTCAGTTTTGGCAAATTTGTGAGAGAGCAGTTGGTAAAGAGCGTTTGCTAGAGGCTCTCAATCGGTTGGTGGGAAATGCAAGTCTACCGCCAAATATCGATCAGGAACTAATTGACTCAATACCTGATGCGCCTGGGTGCTATATCTTTTACGGAGAAAATAAAACCCCTTTATATATTGGGAAGAGTATTTCCCTGCGCAGTAGGGTGATGGGGCACTTTCAGGGCTCGTTAACGCAGCGCAAGGAAATGAAATTATCTTTGCAGGTGAGAGATATTGACTGGATTGAGACTAGTGGAGAGCTAGGAGCTTTAATATTAGAGTCTAAGCTTATTAAAGAGCGCATGCCTAGTATGAATATAAAGCTTCGTCGATCAAGAGATCTTTGTGCATGGAGCCTTGATAAAGATACTAATGGAGTGCTAAAGCCAACGCTTGTGAACCACAAAGATCTCATGCCTGGTCTTCAAGATAATCTTTTTGGTTTGTTTTACAACAAAAGAGAGGCCAACTCGTATCTAAAGGCGATTGCAAAAAAATACCGCTTATGCGAAGTATTGCTGGGGCTTGAAAAAGCGGTTGATGCAAAAGCCTGCTTTGGATATCAAGTTAAGCGATGTGGTGGTGCATGCATTGGCATCATACCTACTGAAATGCATAATCTGCAGTTAAGGACGGCAATGGAGTTATATAGGGTGCAGGTTTGGCCTTACAAGGGCCCAATAGCCATCAAAGACAACGGAGAAATGATTGTTTTGGATAAATAGTGCTACTTGGGTACCGCCATTAATGAGGACGAGTTGACTGAACTCAAAAGTGCTGGCGATGCTGAGTTCGATCTTGATATTTACAAGATCGTTAAAAAAGCTCTAGCTAGGCAGTATCAAAATCAAGTGATTCATCTTAGTTAAGAATAGCCATGTCTACCATCGTCTATTGGTTTAGGAATGATCTTCGTTTGGAAGATAATCCCGGTTTTAAAGAAGCATGCGCATCAGCCAAACATCTTTTACCAATCTATATTCATCCAGATAGCAATGATGATTTAACCAGCTGGGAATTTCCTCGATTTGCAAATCACTCTAGAGAATTTTTACAACAATCGTTAGATGAACTACGTCATCAATTAATTGCCAAGGGCTCAACTTTACTAGAGTTCAAAGGCAGGTCCGCAGAGGTTTTTCAACTACTAAGAGAGCAAGTGTCATTTGACTCTATATATTGCGAGCAAATCCAAGCTCCAGAGGAACTTGCAGAGGTAGATGTAATTAAGAATCTGGGTTTCAATATCAGGCAATTTTGGCAATCAAGCATGCTTGATCCCAAGGACTTGCCATTTGATTTGCAAGAGATGCCAGATGTATTTACTAAATTCCGACAGGAGGTTGAGCGTAGAAATCTTTCTAATGCGGAGCCGATTTCTACCCCAGCTCACATTCCTCCATTGCCGCTGATGAGTATTCCGACTAATCCAAAGGAAGATTTATTTCCCAAGCAAGTCGAACCTCTTTTTAATGGTGGAGAGCTAAGTGCTTTAGCCCATTTAGATCAGTACTTTGAGCGTCGCTTGCCAGATAGCTACAAGCAAACTCGTAATCAATTAACTGGTATGGACTATTCCAGTAAGTTTTCTCCATGGTTGGCTTTTGGCTGTTGCTCGGCAAGAACAATCGTGCAGAAGCTAAAAAATTATGAGTCAACATACGAAGATAATGACGGAACTTATTGGCTGTGGTTTGAATTATTGTGGAGAGACTATTTCCGTTTTCTGCACTTTAAGTATGGGAGCAAGCTTTATCGTCCCCGGGGTTTGACTGAAAAAGAACTCAATAGTTTTGATGAAAAAAAATTTCAACAATGGAGTACTGGTTCTACGGGAGAGAGCTTTATTGATGCTGGCATGCGCGAGCTCCAACAAACCGGATTTTTATCTAATCGTATGCGTCAAGTGGTAGCAAGCTATTGGATTTACGACATGAAAGGCGATTGGCGCGCTGGTGCTGCTTGGTTTGAATCTCAGTTGGTTGACTATGATGTGTATAGCAACCAGGGTAATTGGTTATACATAGCAGGAAGAGGTACAGATCCACGCGGAGGGCGCCCATTTAATGTGAAGAAGCAAGCTCAGGATCATGATCCTGATGGCACTTATCGATCAAAGTGGTTAAATGCGCCCTAAAGTTTAAAAAAGCGTTTATTCCATTACCAAGGTAGCTTTTCACCCGAATAAGTTAGAAAGCTTCCTGTATCTTCTTTTTGAAGATACTGAATCACATTAAACATCTCAGCTGCAGCTTGATCTGCAGGTCTGCCAATCTGCTCACCACGAAATGGCTTTGAGAGTCTGGAGTTCACAGCGCCGGGATGCATTGCGATTAATGCGGTCTTCGGTTTTGTGCGCCCCCATTCGATCGATGTTGTCTTCACTAACATATTGAGTGCAGCCTTAGAGGCGCGATAGCTATACCAACCACCAAGACGGTTATCTTCAATGCTGCCTACTTTTGCTGACAGAGTCACCATGATGCTATTTTTGGGATCCAGTAATTTTGAAAAGTGACGAATCGTTAGTGCCGGACCAATCGTATTGACTATCATGAGCTCCATGAGTTGTTCCGCATTGAGATCATCTAACCTCTTTTCAGGCATCCACTGATTCGTGTGTAAAACCCCGATGGTATTAATGATCAGTTGAAAGGGCCCCGCTTGAGAAAGTGCTATTGCGCAGGATTCAATAGATTCCAGATTTTGATAATCGATTGGAAATTCAGAATGGCGATGAATGCCGATAACCTCTGTGCATTCGGGGTTAGATTTTAAGAGATCCATGAAGGCAGAGCCTATGGTTCCGGAAGAGCCAATAACTAGTGCACGAAAGGGGTTGGGAAGTAAGCTCATGTTGTTCTGTTGAAGAAATTCAATAAATGGGATGGATTGAAGAGACTTTAGCGCAGATCGCGTATGAGCGTACTCGGCAAAATTCTCATTCAAGCAAACCCTCCATTTGCTTGCTATTCTTACTCCTGTTTATAGATAAGAAACGCAATAAGTGAATATCCACTCCGATTACAGTAAGAGAGTTGTCATCAACCACCATGACCTACCTTGGGTTCCTAGCCCAGAGGCAGGGGTCGATAGACGTATGCTTGATCGCATGGGTGATGAGGTAGCAAAGGCAACTTCAATTGTTCGCTATCGACCGGCATCTAAATTTCAAACACATACCCATGAATTTGGTGAAGAGATCTTCGTTTTAGATGGCGTCTTTAGTGACGAGACAGGCGATTATCCTGCTGGTACTTATATGATGAATCCACCTGGATCTTCGCATGCGCCATTCAGCCAGTCTGGCTGTACTCTGTTTGTAAAGTTGCGACACCTTGGCCCAGATCAAGTCGAGCGAGAGATAGTTAACACGAAAACTGCCCCTTGGTTTCAGGGGATGGTTCCCGGCCTCAATGTCATGCCCTTGATGACACAGGGTAGCGGATCGACTTTAGTTCGTTGGGCGCCTCAAACTTACTTCAATCCCCATAAGCATTACGGTGGCGAAGAAATCTTTGTGGTCGATGGTGTATTTGAGGATGAGCATGGACGATACCCCGCCGGCTCTTGGATCAGAAGTCCTCACATGAGCTTGCATCAGCCATTTAGTAAAGAAGGTTGCACCATCTTTGTGAAGACTGGCCATCTTTTGGCAGATGGTGATAGCAAGCAATCCGCCTACTATCGCTAAGACGGGCTTGTCTGATTAGGGCTATGGACTGGGATAAATTTGGTGTGATAAGTATTGCCCATTTTTATTTACCTTCACCAAAACCATATCACCCACATTAACCACCTTACCCGTATAAGCTTGTATATTGACGTGGTGAGTTACCAGAATGAGCGGCGTCTTACTATTTTCATTTAGCTGGGCTTGGATGAGCTTCTCTAGCTCTTTGGTTTGTCGCTTTTCTAGACCCATGTCATCAAAGAATGATCCAAGGGCTGGAGAGATTTTTACGGACCCTAGATTTAATAACTTAGCCGTATCTATACAGCGACACCAGGGGCTGCTAATGATATTTGCGTACTGAATCCCCTGATTTTTTAGCCATCCTCCGATAAGGGCGGATTGTTTTTTTCCATAGTCACCCAGATTTCTTTGGGTGGAGCATTGATCCAATTGCAAGTCAGAGTATTTGGGATGCCAATTTACCTTCTGTGAATTTTTACTCTGCAATGTATAGATGTAGTATCCCCCGTCAAGCCGACATTCCTAAAGTGTTGTTTTCTGCCTGTGCTCGATAGTCTCTAGGCGATATTCTGCCAAGAGAGCTGTGCGGTCTTTCTTCGTTGTAAATGGTGATCCAGTTTT
>NZ_JACVPL010000020.1 GCF_018881925.1 Polynucleobacter sp. Latsch14-2
TTTTAAAACCACCCCTACCGGAGAGGTAATGCTCAATGACTACTAGCTTGAACTCTTTGCTGTATTTGGACATGAGACTGACCCTGTTGAGTTGGATTGGGTGTCCAACTTTTGTGGGTCAGTTCACTGGGGAGCCTTTTACATTTGCCGTTAAAAATTAAGGTACTTATGCCGTACTGACAATCTTCTGTCTAGCTGGATCGTTTGTGCCGTAGCCCACTACCGGGGCAGCTTGGCCACCCTTTACGAGCTTGACGGCGCAATACTTAAATTCCGGGATCTTGCCAACAGGATCTAAGGCAGCATTGGTAATTAAGTTTGCCGCAGCCTCATAGTAGGCAAATGGGATAAAGATTACGCCACGCGGGGTGCCATCGTCCCTGCGTACATGAATACCTACCTCACCACGTCTTGATTGAACGGTAATCACATCACCAGCAGAAACTCCTAACTGGGTCATATCTTCGCCATTCATGGAGACAGTAGCTAGTGGCTCAATCGCATCGAGCACAGTGGCACGACGAGTCATGCTACCGGTGTGCCAATGCTCTAACTGACGACCGGTAATCAACACAAATGGATATTCAGTGTCCGGTCGCTCATTAGCAGGAATAATGTCTGCAGGCACAAGTGTAACTTTGCCATCAGTAGTCGCAAATTGATCATCAAACACAATCGGTCGACCTGGATCTTCAGGAGATAAACAAGGATAGGTCACGCTCGATTCTTTTTCAAGGCGCTCCCAAGTAATTCCGTTAATCGCAGCGTGCATAGCTTGACGCATCTCATCATAGACCGCCGCCACACCTGCATCAGGACCTTGGTAGTTCCAGTTCAAGCCCATGCGCTTCGCAATCTCTTGAATGATCCACAGATCAGGCTTCGCATCACCAGGCGGATTAATAGCCTTCTTACCCATCTGCACCATACGGTCGGTATTGCTTGCCGTACCAACCTTCTCTGGCCAAGCACTCGCTGGCAGAACCACATCTGCTAGGAGTGCAGTTTCTGTCATAAAGATGTCTTGAACGACCAGGTGCTCTAAAGCAGCCAGTGCATGCCGAGCATGATTTAGATCAGGGTCGCTCATCGCAGGATTCTCACCCTCGATATACATGCCGCGAATCTTATCTGGGTCACTATCCGGTGCAATGATCTTATGCATGATCTCGACCACCGTATAACCAGGCCTCTTATCTAATGGGGTATCCCAGAATTTCTCGAACCATGCGTGGGCCACTGGATTATCAACCCGCTGGTAATTAGGGAACATCATCGGAATCAAACCAGCATCACTGGCGCCCTGTACATTGTTCTGACCACGCAATGGGTGCAAGCCTGAACCAGGCTTACCGATTTGGCCAGTAATGCTAACCAAGGCAATTAAGCAGCGCGCATTATCGGTGCCGTGAACGTGCTGACTAACACCCATACCCCACAAAATCATTGCAGACTTAGTGGTAGCGAATTCACGAGCAACTTCACGCAAAGTTTCAGCTGGAATGCCGCAGATGGGTGCCATCGCTTCAGGGCTATAACCTTTGATATTTTCTTTGAGGGCATCAAAGTTATTGGCACGATTTTGGATGAAGTCTTGATCTACTAAATTCTCTTCAATAATCGTATAGATCATGGCATTGAGCATCGCCACATCGGTATCGGGCTTAAATTGCATCGTGCGCCAAGCATGCTTACTAATTTCGGTCATCCGTGGATCACATAAAACAATCTTTGCGCCGCGCTTAGCTGCATTCTTGAACCAAGTTGCCGCTACGGGATGGTTAGCGGTAGGATTTGAGCCGATCAGCATAATCATGCTTGAATGCTCAACATCATTAACCTGGTTGCTAACTGCGCCGGAGCCAACACCTTCTAAAAGCGCTGCGACTGAAGATGCATGACACAGTCGCGTACAGTGATCTACGTTATTACTACCGAAGCCAGTGCGTACTAGTTTTTGAAACAAGTAAGCCTCTTCATTGCTACCCTTAGCGGAACCAAAGCCAGCCAATACTTTTAAGCCGTGTTGATCTTTAAGCTTCTTGAGGCCACCACCAGCAACTTCTAATGCTTCTTCCCAGCTTGCTTCGCGGAAAATACTTGACCAGTCTTGTGGGTTCTGAATGGCGTTCTCATCCTTGGGAACGCCTGTCTTACGAATGAGTGGTTTAGTTAAGCGCTGTGGGTTATGGATATAGTCCATGCCAAAGCGACCTTTCACGCACAAGCGATTATGGTTGGCGGGTCCATCACGACCTTCAACACTTACAATCTTTTCATCTTTAACGTTATAGGTAATTTGACAGCCTACACCACAGAATGGACAAACAGAATCGACCTTGCGATCAACAGTTTGTGAGCCAATCAAACCTTTGGGCATTAACGCGCCAGTAGGACAAGCTTGCACACACTCGCCGCAAGCAACACAGGTGCTGTCGCCCATTGGATCATTCAGATCGAAAACGATTTCGCTATGACCGCCACGCATGGCATAGCCAATCACATCGTTCACCTGCTCTTCACGGCAAGCCCGTACACAGCGATTACACTGAATACAAGCATCTAAGTTCACCGCCATTGCTGGATGTGAAACATCGCTGGCAACCTTTTCGCGTCGCAAGGCTTTGAGTTCCGGGCGAACTGTTACATCCATCCGCGCGGCCCAAGTACTCAGTTCGCCATGTTGATGTTTTTGCTCTTCTTCTTTGCTGTCGCCGACCCACTTAAAACCCTCATCAGGCATATCAGACAACAACATCTCTAACACTAGCTTTTGACTCTTTACAGCGCGCTCGCTATTAGCTTTAACTTCCATGCCAGGAGTGGCACTTCGGCAGCAGCTAGGCGCTAAAGTACGCTCGCCATTAATTTCAACTACGCAAGCACGACAATTGCCGTCAGGGCGATAGCCATCTTTAAAACACAGATGTGGGATATCCACACCATGGCGTTTAGCAGCCTTAAGAATGGTTTCACCTTCGTACGAAACGATAGTCTTGCCATCAAGCTTGAACTCGACTGTTTGTAGTTCGAGCTCTTGAGGATTAGTTGGTGCGTTCATATTTATCTCATCTATCCCAAGACTCTATCAAGCAACTTCTTGCGGGAAATATTTTGCAATACAGCGAATCGGATTTGGTGCGGCTTGGCCTAGACCACAGATAGAAGCATCCACCATGACGGTTGCTAGGTCCTCTAAAGTCTCTTGATCCCAAGACTTGGCTTGCATCAACTTCGCAGCCTTACCGGTACCAACGCGGCATGGAGTGCACTGCCCACAACTCTCATGCTCAAAGAAATGCATCACATTTAAAGCCATATCCCTGGCTTTGTCTTGATCACTAAATACCATGACCGCCGCAGAACCAATAAAGCAACCATAGGGCTGTAAGGTATCAAAGTCCAAAGGAATATCGTTCATCGTGGCTGGCAAAATACCGCCCGATGCACCGCCGGGTAAATAGCCATAGAACTGATGGCCATCTTGCATGCCACCACAATACTCATCAATGAGCTCTTGAATGGTGATGCCGGCTGGAGCCAACTTCACACCAGGGTTTTTAATCCGACCGCTCACACTATAACTACGCAAGCCTTTGCGCTCATGGCGTCCGTAGCCACTAAACCACTCTGGACCACGCTGCACAATATCGCGCACCCAATATAAAGTCTCAAAGTTATGCTCAAGTGTTGGTCGACCAAAGAGACCAACCTGCGCAATGTAAGGAGGGCGCATGCGTGGCTCACCACGCTTGCCTTCAATACTCTCAATCATGGCGGACTCTTCACCGCAAATATAAGCACCTGCGCCACGACGCAGCTCAATCAAGGGTAATTTGAATGGAGGATTTGCTTTGAGTTTCGCCAGCTCCTTTTCAAGCAATTCACGACAACCATGATACTCATCGCGCAAGTAAATATAGCAAGCATCAATTCCAACTACGCTAGTCGCAATCAGCAAACCCTCTAAAAAGCGATGTGGATCGCGCTCTAAATAAGTGCGATCCTTAAATGTTCCTGGCTCACCTTCGTCAATATTGACTGCCATTAACTTAGGGGCCATCTGGTCTTTAACAATGCGCCACTTCCTACCTGCCGGGAAGCCTGCTCCGCCTAAACCGCGTAAGCCTGAATTTTCCATGGCCTTGATGATGCTCTCTGCATCACGTGTACCAGCTTGTATTTCTTTAGCTAAGGTATAGCCACCTTGAGAACAATAGGCTTCATAACCTACATAGCTTGGTGAAACTACTTGATTCTCACCCTGAGGAGAAACGCCCTTCTCAGCTAATGCTGCAGGATCAAAACTGGCATCATCACTTGCCAATGGCTGAGTTGTCAGATTGTTCTTCACTGCTGCAGTAACTTTATCTGTGGTCGCAAAAAGCACAGGATATTGATGCACTACTACTACTGGAGCCTGTTCACAACGACCCACACAAGGCGCTGCAATCACTTTCACATTAGCACTACCCAAGATCGCAGGTAATTTTGTTAAAAGATTTTTCGCACCCGCCAACTCGCAGGACAATCCATCACAAACGCGTACGGTAATATCGGCCACAGGATCATTGCCGCGCACTACTTCAAAGTGGTGGTAAAAGGTTGCTACTTCATACACTTCCGCCATCGGCAAATTCATTTCTTTTGCTAAGGCAACTAAATGACGATCATGCAAGGCGCGATATTCGTCATTCAATTTATGTAAATTTTCAATCAGCAAATCACGGCGATGTGCGGCCTCCCCAATTAACTGACGTACTTCTGCCAGGGAAATATCATCCGCTTGACGACCCTTCAGCTTACTTTTGCGACGGATGGTTTCCCTTAAGTCGTCTGCTGTTGCTACAGCAACGGCTTTAACTTCTCCTGAGGGTTTTGGGTGATTCATATTTTGTAGTCTCTAATCTCTGGTCGCACCGGTAAATTGCTGATTTTTAAGCCTTTAGCTAAACGCCTGCATTTAAATACAGGCAAGGCAAATCATCGTGTGATTTTGGGTTATTTCAACCTTGAAGTCCTTGACGGCGCTCAAGGGATTAAAACTAGGGTTTACCCTAATTTATATCAGAGATGGGCTTGGTTTGTCGCCAGGGGGGAGCGAGTAATCCAGCTTACGCTCATAGAGGCGCGCCTTATAGCAGTCGTTGTAACCTGGACTGCCAATATTCCAACCAATCGAGGTGCAATCTTCCTGCGCTGCCGATTCAATACTTCCGCAACCAGACAAGCTTAGGGTCAAAAGGATGGAAACCAAAGTAAGTGAGCGCAATGTAGGTGAATTCATCGCATAAGTCTACTTGATTTCAGGGGCTAAATTAGAATTTAGCCCCTGAATATTTGATCGACTACCAAACCTGACGTTTGCCATCAATCCATGTTTCCTTAACCTGGATCTTACGAATGTTTTCTATGGGGGTCTTACGAGGATTTGCTGATAACACCACTAAGTCAGCCTGTTTACCCACCTCAAGGCTACCTACTTTGTCATCGGAGAACATTTCATAAGCCGCGTTAATCGTAACCGCACGAATTGCGTCATCAACCGAAACTCTCTCCTCAGGCCCCAGCACTTTACGAGGAGCTTTTTGCCATAGGCGACCTGCACCCTCGGTGATGTAATTTAAAGGCCCCACATTAGATACCGGTGAATCGCTGTGATAAGCAAAACGTGCACCCTCTTTTTTAAATGCGGCAGATGGGTCTATACGATTGGCGCGCTCTGGGCCAACGATCTGATTATGAAATGCTTCACCCCAATAGTCGACGTGTCCAATAGTGAATCCTGGCACCACACCAAGTTGCGCTGCTTTTTTGACTTGTTCAGGAGTATTAATTGTGAAATGCTCAATGCGTAAACGACGTGCCTTAGGGTCAGGATTACCTGCTAATAATTTGGCATAGTTATTTAATGTCTGTTCGACAGTACGATCGCCATTGGCATGAATCGCAATTTGCCAACCCTGATCAAAGAGCGGCTTAATTTGATTGAAGATCTCTTCGTCTTTGTAGTCTAAGTTTCCACGAAATTGAGTGCCCTTTGGATATTCATAAGGTTGATTTAAAGCGGCAGTAATACCTTGTGTAGATCCATCTGAAACAAATTTAATGCCAACAAACCGCAAACGATCATCACCATCATTGGGCTTAACAGCATTAAAGCCCTTTGTCACCAGCGGGCCATATAAGTAAGCTCTTACCCGAATTGGGAAGCCGTCGCTGTGAGTAAGCGCATTGAATAACTTCAATTCATTATCCAGACCCAGCATCAGACCGAGAGTGATTTCAGCGGAAGTGGTAACGCCCTTAGAGGCGATGTACTTGGCTGTTTTTTGCATTGCTTTTGCTAAATCTGCATCACTTGGTGGCGGCATTTTCTTCACCAAAGACAAGATTGCAGATGCCTCTACTACTACCCCCGTCAATCGACCTTGCGAGTCTTTCATGTAGATACCGCCCTCACCAGGATTGGGTGTCTTGTCATTAATTCCAGCAAGCTCTAAGGCCTTGTGATTAACGTAAGCGATATGGCCAGATTGATTCATTACCAAAATAGGAACTTCTGTTGATACCTTATCTAAGACGTCAGCAGTCAACTCAGCCATAAATGGATTCGTGCGTGAAGGATCAACACCAAAGGCGGCCAACCACTGTCCTTTTGGCAGGGCCTTAAGAGCAGCTTTGAGTTTTTGACTCAGAGTGCCTAACGTATCGTATTGGGATGAGAAGTTTGATAAGTTCAACCACATCTCTTCAGTAATAGCGGTCATCAGAATATGAATGTGGGGCTCAACGAAACCCGGCATCAAGGTTTGACCTTTGAGATCAACCACTTGGGTGGTTTTGGATTTCCACTCTTTAATGACCACATCTGTTTTACCAACAGCGACGATTTTGCCATTCTGAATTGCCAGGGCTTGAACCTCTTCATTGCTTGCATTCACTGTAACAATGGGCCCGCCCAAGAAAATAGTGTCAGCACCGGTATTGGGCGCTGCATGCACCAAGCCAAGACTCATCGGCATAAAGGCCAGGGTAAAAATAACTTTAAGAAGTGCTGACATATTTACTTTCTGAATGAATTGCGACTATTGATAAGTCATTGTGGCAATAAATAATTAAGCAGGTGGAAACCCTGATTTTTGTGGCCACTTATTTTCAAAGGCATGAATGATCGGCTTTTCATAGACCCCAGCCATTGTGAATGGCTCTGCTTGTATCCATGCCTGCGCTTCTGCTCGACTCGGAAAATCAATGGCTAATAAACTACCTACGGTAGTAAGGCCATCATCAGAAGTTAACGGTCCAGCAAAGGCCATACGATCAGCAATCTTTGCTAAATAGGCACGGTGAGCTGGTCTCACCTCTTCTCGTAAAGCGGCTGTTTGTGGTCGGTCTATTAACCAGAATACAAAGATCATCTTGATACCTTTCAGATTGCTACAGTAAAAAATTTTTTATTAAATTGAAGTTAAGCGCATCAGCGAGCTAACATCATCTAATTGCGCAATATTCCAACACTGCTCAAGCAATGTATTGGCATTACTCGTGCTTAATATATTTTCAGTCAGCGATCTAAACTTATTTTCTAGATCTTGATCGCTCATGGGATGCGCAAGACTTCCTAAAGCATCGGATACATGGCAAGAGATCTCTCTACCGTCATTCAAGACAATGGTCACATAACCCTCTAACTTTCGCACATTGGGATCAACTTGTACTTCAATTTTGGATCTCAATTTATCAACCTCAGAATTGCAGACAATCTCAGTGCTAAATTGAGCTTCCCCAGCAGCACCATAAATGATGGCCACAGCCATCGCATGGTAAACGCTAAACTTTCCTTCTAAGCCAGTCTTGGGTTGCTTGATGCTAGTTAACTCCAAAACCAATGGCCCTACGGTTGCCTTGACTACGCTAATATCTTGAGCCTTCAAATTGTGCTGATGACGTAACTGTAAGCTAGCATCAATCACGGCATGCACCACCAAACCACATGCAAATGGCTTATACATATTTTTAGATAGTTCATATTGCACACCAAGCTCATTGGTAATCACAGTTGGATCAAATCGACTCGACATCACTTGACCAAAACCACGCTTAGCCTCAAGAGCGCGGACAGAGCTGGTAAATCCTTTCTCCGCCATTAAAGCAGCAGCCAGCCCTCCCTGAGATGCATGTCCAGGATGAAAGCTTTTGCACATGGTTCCAAACATCTCTCTTAAACCCGAGGACTGGGTTGCCGCAATTCCTAAAGCCCAAGTCATTTGCTCTACATTTAAGTTGAGTAACTTTCCTGCCGCAGCGGCAGCACCAAACACTCCTGCAGTGCCAGTAATATGCCAACCACGGTCATAGTGTTCAGGGAACACTGACAAAGCAACGCGGATTTCAGTCTCGACACCCAACACATAAGCGTGCACTAAGTCTTTTCCACTGAATTTGCGCCACTCAGCCAAGGCAAAGATTGCTGGCAATACTGGAGCGCTGGGATGTACAGCCCGAAAATGGGTGTCATCAAAGTCGAGAACATGTGAACTAATGCCATTCATAAGGGCTGCATGCAAAATATCCGCGCGTTCAGAGCGCCCCCAAATTTGCGCTTGTGGGCCACCAAAAAATGGTGACAAAGCTGCCATAGCGAAATTAACGGTGTCATGGTGAGCGGCGCCGATTGCACACCCCAAGCAATTGACAATCGCTCTCGAGGCTTCTTTAACTACCGCGCTTGGTAAATTGTCAAACTTCGACTCAACAATAAATTGCGCTAATTGGCGTGTTACTTCCGTATCTTCAATAGACAACTGTTGCGTGTTATTTGTATTAGTCAATTTGTATCCCAGAGTTTTTAATTATCTTGCTATATTTTTCAATCTCTTTTTTCAAAAAGGCATCCGCCTGAGCTGGGGATCCTACTTTGGTTGTGGCAACTTGTTTTGATAAATTATTTTGCGTATCGGCCTGCTGAGAAACTTCTACTAGCCTAGCATTTAATGTCTGAATAATATCGTTAGGAGTTCCTGTAGGTGCCAACAAAATAAACCATGTTTCAGACTCAAACCCTGGTAAGCCAGCCTTTGCCATCGTCGGAAGATCAGGAAAGCTCGCATTTGTTTGTAGTCCAGTAACAGCCAAAGCCCGCAAACTACCAGACTGAACATGCGGCAACACAGATAAAGCATTTGCAAACATCATTGTGACCTGCCCAGATATCAAATCGGTCAATGCCGGTGCTGAACCACGATAAGGCACATGTCGAATATCAATCTGGGCTTGCGACTTAAACATCTCTGCAGTGAGCTGTGGAGAGCTACCGTTGCCTGTTGATGCATAAGTCAAAACCCCAGGTTGGGATTTGGCAAGTGAAATCAATTCGGGAAGAGTTTTTGCCGGTACGCTAGGGTTAACAACTAGAACAAAAGGCACAGAAGCCATTAATCCAATTGCCCTAAAATCCTTGTCAGCATTAAAGGGAAGATTTTTAAATAAACTTTGACTCAATGCGATCGAAGATGGGGCAGCCAGCAACGTATATCCATCTGGTGTCGCTCTAGCAGCTTCAGCAGCACCAACGTTGCCGCCTGCACCAGAGCGATTTTCAATAATAAATTGTTGCCCCGTTGCTAATGACAACTTATTCGCAATCAAGCGAGTAACAATGTCCACTCCAGCGCCAGGCGGGAAAGGAACCAGAATCTTGACCGGCCGAGTGGGATAACTTTGCGCCCCGACTTCCAAGCTCATCAACTGTAGGAAAATGAAAAGAGCGACGATGATTCTAGGAAGGAATGATTGCATCATAGAAGCCTTTTTTCTATGCCGAATAATCTATGTAAGAAAGCTAGAGGAAAGTCTAGCATGGCAAGAACCCGAACCCTTAGGGCCAGCCTTAAGCCCAATAGCAGGGTCTTATCAACAAAAAACCACCAGAAAGTAGCTTGGGAACTACTCGGCGAAAGAAAGTCCTTAGGATCTGCACATACGCCGTATCCGCCATGACCACTTGGGACCCATGGGAGTCTTAGCTACACCCCATATTAGGATAAGCATTTAATGCTGACCCACTTTTTGATACTTATTTACACTTATTCTTAAATTTAAACCTTTTTAAACACTTTTCCTTACATACTTCCACAAATTCCTCATTTTTAAAGACAAACAATCTTTTTCCTACGAAATATGTCAGAGGTTTACGATTAAACCCATTGCACAACAATTAAAAGAACGGAGCATATTAATGAATAAATCTAAGGCAAACCAAATCTTAATAAACATGCTTTGTAATATTAAAAATCATGATGAAATGCGATTCTTTCTCGAGCAAATATTAACCACCGGAGAAATCAACGATCTTCTTGACAGGATTCGTATATACCACTTGCTAGCTTGCACCGATAGTCCTCAGAGGGAGTGTGCGAAAACCCTGAATGTGAGCATCTCTAAAGTCACCAGAGGTTCGGCCAATTTGCAAAAACCTAAATCCAGGGAATATTGGAAATCAAAATTTGATAGCTTAAATTAAGTCAATGATTGGCAGTAGGAAAATTAGCAGTACGTAACCGTTGATAAAGGTCATCCATCCTATTAACAGTTTGATCTAGGGACTCCAAGGCTTCAGCGTCATCCAAAACCCCGCCAAGCATGCCCAAAAAAAGTGCTGGAAATCCTGATCCCGCCATAATCATCTTGTTAAGCATGATGTTCAACATAATTTGAGAATATACGGCTGTGTGACCATACCTCCTTCCTACAACAACGATGGCTGCAATTTTATCTTCGAGGGGGCGCTCTAATGGGCGCAAATATCCATAACCTACCCGTTCTAAAAATGCCTGAAATTTACTGTTTGTGCCAAACGCATGCATTACCGGCATATAAATAATTCCATCAGCAGATTGCAACTCAGTCAAAATCCTCGGCATATCATCAGAAACTCTACATGGAGAAAATTGGCATGCATTATCGGCATCACAGAATTCAATATGCATATCAGCCAAGTGAATGAATTTTCCAATCAAGCCTTTATTGCTAAATTTATCCTGCAATATCGAACAAATATGACTACTTAAGCCATTTTTTCGAGACGATCCAACCAATACACATACCTTCATAGCGACGACCCCAGTTAGCAATCTATATTGAATAAGCCCTCCATTGTTTAGGAGCTATAGTAATTGCGATGCCGGAAAAAACAGACGTGCTTACAAGGTATTGGCTCTTAATGCAGATATGTATCCATAAAATTCTGTAGGATTTGAATTCCAAACTCAGTGCCGATACTTTCAGGATGAAACTGGATGCCTTCAATTTTTAATACATTGTGTCTAATTCCCATAACATAGGCATCATCCTCAGATCTTGCGGAGATCACGATTTCCTTAGGAAGATTCTCTGCTGAGACAACAATAGAGTGATATCGCATCGCCACAAATGTGCTCTTAGAAAAAGATGCGAAACACCCATGGCCATCATGAGAAATATGACTTCTTTTTCCGTGCATCAGATTTCTAGCATACTCAATTTGGCAGCCATAATGAAGGCCAATAGCCTGATGCCCTAAGCAAACCCCCAACACCGGCATTCGCCCAGCGTTCAGGTTCAATAAATGTCCATAGCCTGAGTCTGCGGGGTGCCCGGGACCCGGACCAAGCAAAATAGCATCACCGTCTGACTCTGCAACTGCCTGCGCTAGGCGAATATCATCTTTACGATATAGGGCGATTTCACAGCCCATCACCTGCAGATAGCTTACCAAAATATGCACAAAACTATCATATGCATCCACAACAATTACACGACGTGGCATGAAATTTCCTCATTTGTAATGGCTTTAAATACCGACCCCATCTTTTGTAAGGTCTCAATGTATTCACTCTCAACTATAGAGTCGGCAACTATTCCAGCAGATGCGCGCAATGAAAAGATATGATTTCGCTCAATTGCGGTTCTGATGCATAAAGCTGTATTAATGTAGTTATTACCCAATCCAATGACACCCAAGGCTCCAGCATAGAGACCTCTACCGCTATCCTCAATGTCAGCAATCAGTTCAATAGCCCTAATTTTTGGAGTGCCAGTCATCGTTCCCGCAGGAAATGAGGCCTGAATGACATCGTATTTATCAATATCTTTGTTGGCCAACGATTTTGCTGTTGATACCATGTGATATACATGTGAATACTCTTCAACAGACATCAATTCATCAATGCTGAGGCTCTTTGGCACCGAAACTTTACATAAGTCGTTGCGACATAAATCCACTAACATCATATGTTCAGCAATTTCCTTAGGGCTTGCATCAAACTCTGTCGCAGCCCTCTCCTTAGTAGGTACAAGCAGCTTGCCGAGCGTTCCAGCAATTGGTCTCATCATCACATCTTGATCTTTCATGTAAACAAATAATTCTGGACTGGCGCCTATAACCTTAAGATCACCATAATCAAATAAATACATATATGGCGATGGGTTCAATGTCCTCAGTCTTGCATAGACCTCAAGCGCAGAGATATCTGACTTAATGGATATTTTTTGCCCAATCTGAATTTGATATACATCACCAACTTGCACATGTTGTAACGCGACTTTTGCTTTTTTCAGATAACTATCCTTAAGAGTTTCCCTGCTCACTGAAAATTGTGAATTGACAAACACACTTGGAGTCACAACATTCAATGATAGGCAAGATATGATTTCCGGGAGTCCGACACATTTAGCTCCAGTAAATCCATATTCATGAAGCATTACTCGATCATCCTCAAACTCAATATAAGTGGAATAGCAAGTGAAGTAGATATCAGGAATATCTCCTTGGATATAGCCAGAAATGTCCTCTATAAAATGAATAGTGTTATAGGAAAATGCCGAAAATGCCAATACACCATCTTCAACCGCTTTAAATTGGACATCAAGCAATCTTAAAAAATTCCATACAGCATTTCGACTTGTTAGCTGATACCTTAATGCGTGTGCATTTGAATCAACTAACAACTCCCTGCTATAGATCAACTGAATTTTTTTAAGTAGTTGCTGATTTCCAGAGATGGTAATGATATGGTCGAAAACCTCGATATTGCGCACTGGGTTAATCCCAATTAGCGAGACCCTAGTATCGATGGAGCTAGGCCCCATAGATTCAAGCAAGAATAATTCCCTGCTGCTGAATTGCTCTAATAGATTTAAGTAGACACCAAATGCAGTTGAGCGAAACCCCACACTTGGATCAACCCCATTTATTTGTATAGTTTTTACTTTTTTAAATTCGATCATTTGCTAACCTTGTATTGATGTATCGTTACAACAATACACAAATATTTAAAATTAAGCAATGGTCTTAAGGAAAGCTAAATTTCAAGAAATAGATGAAAATGTAGAAGGAAAGTAAGTAACTAGTTCAGTGATTGTTAACCCCAACACGTAGGACCAAGCAATCCCCCATCAACGCATTTATAGGCTCCGAGAGGCTCAAAACTCCATTCCCCCGCAATGACTGCAAACGACCTTGATTTCAACCCGCCGAAACGGGTCTTTATGTATCAAGCAGATATGTTTACAAGCCTACAGTGTAAGTCGCCATCACAGTGGTTGTTTGAACTGCTTGATATGGCTCTTGTCTGTAGATACCGGTAATTCCTAAACGCTGATTCTTCTCAACATCATAGTAAGCACCTAATGTTGCTGTTGGTCTGGTCTTGACTGGATTAGCGTTGAAGTTAATCGGGGTTAAACCAGTTACTCCAGTTGCAGAATAAGAGCCGTTAGCGGTATTCGTATCAGTCTCTACGCCAGCACTAGCAAAAGCGGTTGCCTGCGGAATAAAACGGTATGAAGCACCCACTCCAGCTAACGCTGTTGTGGCATTGGTATTGAGCGCTGAATAAGTGAGTGGTGCCGTTACGGAGCTTGATGAGCCTTCTGTATAGCCACCCATATTGTTTTGGGTATAGCGAATACCAGCATATGGACTAACGATCACATTCTCAGCAACACCAAAGCCATATTTAACTACTGCTTGGGCACCTTGGCTATTTAGGTTTGAACCTCCAGCACCAGCTTCAGAAGCCGTAGCGCCTGTACCAACTACGCCACGAGTAACAGTAGTGTTCTTTTGACCATAAGCAGCAGTTACTTTAACTTCCGTACCGGTGCCATCAAGGTGCTCATTCCAAGCACCAAACAAACCAACTAATGGTGTATTGTTGCCAAGACTTACTGTTGATCCTGCATTATTAACTGACAAGTTTTGATCTGCGTAAGCACCAATACGATAGTTTGGATGTGGGCGATACGCAGCGATTAGTAATGCGCTGGTGTTATTCAAACCATTCGTAGCTGATACAGCAGTATTTCGACCACCAGCGCTCACACAGATATTATTTTTATCAAACAATGTGCAATCGTAAGCAAAGCTATTGGCTAGGACTGAGTTCTGTAAGGTGTATGTGCCTTGCAATACTTGTGCAGTATTTTGCATGGATGCTTGAGTATTGGCTGTGGAGGGGCCAGTTGGGACAGGCATTGGAGTCGACAAGATTGTTAAATCCCAAATATTCGTACCAGAGCCGGTTTCAATAAGGTTATAAGAATATCCATTGGAGACGGCATTTAATATAGATGTGGCCGTGAGCGAGAGCCCCAACATAGTGGGCCTAATATTCTTTAATACCGCAGAATAGGTACCCAAAACTCCAGCACCAGTGGCGGAAAGGGCTGAGATCCCAAACACTGTAGATGTACTAGTTACTATCAGATCAGTACCCTGCTGTAGCTGTCCATAGCTACCAGTAGGCGCAGTAACGATAACGTTGTAATTGATTGGAAGTGTTCCAGAGAATGTCAGTGGAGAGCTCGTCCCACCCTGACCATTGTTTAGGGTGGTAATAGTAGCGGAAGCATTACGAATTCCATCTTTTGCACCTGAAATAATTCCAGTATTGGTGATAAGGTTGATTGTTCCACCAACATTATAAATTCCATAACCATAACTAGAAGAATTAGTTCCAGAAATAGTTCCAGAATTCGAGATACTAGAAATTGTTGCAAGATAAGGATTTCGAATTCCAGCGCCCCCGCCAGATATTGTGCCTGTATCTGTATTTATGATATTTGTTATTAAGTTGTTATTTAATATGCCATTTGCACTTAGACCATTGGCGCTAATCGTTCCAGAATTCGAGATGCTAGAAATTGTGCCTGTATTATTAATTGCGCCGTTAGTAGTTAAGTTCACCGTACCATTAATAATTCCTTCATTACTAACTGCGTAATTTGTCAAAGGAGAGGTAAAGTCGGTCCAAGTGCACCCTATTGGATTATCAAAAGGATTACTAGCCGAGGATCCAGTGCCACCACAGGTAGCTTGAGCATCAATGGTGCCAAAGCTAAAGCAAATGAGCGCTAGTGTAAATAAGAGTTTTTTAAGGGCGCTCAATTTCATCCTAGAGTTGCTATACATTCTGCAATTCGCAAATGTATCAATTAAATAATTTTATGACTCAACTGTAGCAATTTGTTCAAACCAAGTCCTTACAAAGCCAAACGAATTCTTACAATTTCTTACAAATTAATTCTTCAGCTTTAGCTCCAGGACTAACTGGTAGCCCTCAGCTCTATTTACTTTGATGGCTGGATTTAAGATGCCTGCATCAGTAAACTTCTTCT
>NZ_JACVPL010000021.1:0-11036 GCF_018881925.1 Polynucleobacter sp. Latsch14-2
TCAGTTTGGCTAAGGTGTTGATAGGTCATGGCTACTTTGACTTGGAGGTCTAGAAGCTTTGGATACTAAAACATCCTTAGCCTCCTTACCTAGTTGTTCAAAGTTGCACTTCGTGGTTGAATCCACCAAATATGAAAAATTTACAGTGGTCACTTATAGTTTCTTTTGTGATGTGATACTTAAAATTTATACCCCTAGCATTACTCGCCCAACGTTGATCAAATGACTCCGAAATACTGATTTGGGGCGAAAATACAATTGCAGTGTCCAATTCTAAGAGCCTAGAGAAAGCAATCGAGGCAAATCCCCCCATAGAGGATCCATAAGCAACTTTTTTTTGGTATCCCCTTTCAAGGGATATAGATTTAATTACTTCAAAAATATCCGGCGGCAGCGACTGGAACCAATCGCCATTAGATATCTTAAACGAAATTACGTCATAGCCATTCCTGAAAAAAATTTCACCTCCATTACGATTTCCATCCAAAGATCGACTTTCTAAGGAGGAAAAGATAAAGGCTAGATTTGTATTATTGTTATCGCCAATAAAGTGCTCAATTCTTACAAATTCAGAGCCAAAAAGAATATCGCTTTTCATAATTTATGATGCCCATACTATCTATTAAAGAGATAAATATAGTTCAAATACTCTAGAAACTACTGACCACTCAACCATAGGTGGTTACCTGACCTGGGGAGAGCTTTAATTCATCGGTTAACTAAAAACCAGCCAAATCAGATTCATACATCATAAATCTTCATTACAAAAATACTCACTATTTTGGCTTTTTAAGTACAAATTTTGCACCGTCAACTTCTAAATTAAGATTTTTCTGTCCAGCAAAGTGCTCCGCAGCCTTTTGCACACCTTCCCATGGCCAATCATCCCCAACTAATATGCCGCCGCCGTTCAAAATCTCCCAGTAAATCTCAAGATCATCCAATACGGGCTTAAATTCATGGGCAGCATCAATGTGAATTAAATCAAATTTAATATTCATTCGCTTAAATATTACCTGAGCATTAGCCGAAGTATTTGGGACTGGAATTATCATACCCTCGACGCCTGATGCGAGAACATTATTCAAAAATGTGTAATAGAGCCGAGGATAGCCATTTGAGAGCTTTAGAGATTCAAACATCCCATCAGTTCTCGCAGTATTCCAATGTTCAGGGCTACCTAAAAAGGTGTCAATTGCATAAATTTTAGCGTCAAGCCCAAGCTCCCTACAAATCTCAGCCATGAAAATAGTTGATTGCCCCTTCCAAACACCTACATCAGCTATTTTTTTTGGGCTAATATCTTTGATAATTTTCTTAAAAATGGGATGCAGCCCATTCCAACCCTGTCTATCGATCTTAGATTGGTCAACCTTAAGATCTTTATATATATTCATTCCAAAAAAATTTTCTAAATCGGTCATTTCAAGTTTCCGTTAGTTTCATCTACAACGAGTCATAAATCTATAATCAAGCCTGTTTGCTTATTAATTTGAGCTATTTAAAAACTACCTCTATAATCGGATGAAAGCGAGCTGCAAGGATTGACTCATTAGCAAAAAGGTTGGCTATTATTTATTAAAGCGATAAATATGCTTCAAATGCTCCAGCAATCTATTGACCGCGTTACCATCGGTAGTTACCTGACATGGCGCGAACTTCAATTCATCGGTCGATTCAAAGCCAGCTAAATCAAATTTATCTTGGGTCATATGCTCCCCGATGGCGCCTATGTAGTAACCTAAGTTAAAGTTAGTGTTCACCTTAATGTATCCATGCTTGATGAGGGATATTGCTTTAGCACAATCTTGCGAGAGCTCATCAAAGTCGGATCCCCACTCTCTGAATAGAGATTGAATCTCATCGCGAATTATTTCTTTCTCTGAGTAACTTACTTCACTGAATAATTTTTTATATTCAGCTAGATCTGCTTTAATTTCATCATGTGAGACCTTTGAGGCAATGTACCCCCATTGATGCCCAAGAGTATCCAATGAATGGCTATTTTTACTTCGTACACCATTCATATAGCTTGATTCTCCATAGGCTGCTCCGTAGGCTATCTGAGGATGAAGTTTCATCAATTCTAAAATTTGATTTAAAGCTTCAATATATCCAGGACCTATGACGAGGTCATCCTCAAAAAAGTATGCGTAGTCAGCCCCAAGCTCTTCAAAAACATATTTTTCCGCGCGATCATAATTCATCGCAATTCCAAGATTTGTCTCTGACTTAAAAATTTTTCCATTCGGGAAATAGCTTTTAAAAATCAACTCGCACTCATCAACCAAAGGTATATCTGCATCTTTTCTTTGGCCATCCAAAAAGATAGATATTTCACCAACAGGAGTAACTTTAGTTGCCTCTACGAGACTATCTAAAAACTGTTTTAAATAATGTGGCCTATTAAATGCCAATATTGCCAGAGGGTACATTACCGCCTTTAATCATCATGTCAAAGAAAAAGTGTAGATTTTTTGAATCCTCTGGATCAAGAATCATCATAGCTCGCAAGCCAATGCCCAATAATCTTGGATCCAAGGCCTTTAGTGCGCCCATATCTACTTCCTTTGGATTATAAAAGAACGTAATTTGGTTTTGCTTGCCAATAATCCCCTGCGGCACCTTGAAAATAATATTCATAGGCTCCGCACTCAATTTACCAGCCCAAACACCCACGCTATTAACGTATATCCTTAAGTTGGCGTTTTCCAGTGCAGGGTTACTATTTGCACGCAAAATTAAGTAAATTGGCTTTCCTGCAGCTAATATCCCAAGAGAGAATGAAACGGTAGACATTGGAAACTTACCCCAACGCCCCCACTCCTCTCCCTCATTCCAGTCCCCAAAACTCAGCCCATCAAAATTAGGAAGGAAATTTGCATCGGTTCCAATGGCATTGGATATGGGCAGCTTATACGCCTCAAGCGCCCTGCTGTGATCTTCGATTCTAGCGGGGGCAAAAACTAACTCCAAATTTTCCGGGAAGGTTTGATAAGAATTTTTTGTTTTGTGGGAAATCTTACTAACTAGATTTTTAATCGATTTTAAATATGAGTCATAACCAGAGAACTTAAATTTCTTAGAAATTTCTATCTCTTTTTTGCGCAAAATAGTCGGCGTATTATTTAACTTAAATAAGGTATCAACCCATTCAGTAGTGTCGTATTCATTGGCTACAAATGCTAAATTCTGAGATGCCTCTCTAAGAGAGGGGCAAGTTCCTACTACGCAAACCTTACCCATAGATAAAGACTCCGCAACCGGCAATCCAAATCCCTCTTCTAGGGCCGGATAAACGGTATATTCACAATCTTTGTATAACTGGACGAGCGCATCGTCATTGACACCAGTTAAAACTTTAACCTTACTTCTTAAGGCTGTATCGCCTGTTACGATTTTATAAAAGTCGTCTGACTTCCAGCCTTTTTTGCCGACGCAAATTAAATCAGGGGTTCCAAGCGGATCTTTCTTAACAAGACTTCGCCAGACACGCGCAATAAATTCATGATTTTTTCTACGCTCAACAGTTCCAACAAATAATACGAAAGGTTTTTTATCTTTACCAGTCGTACTTTTTACCCTTGAATGGGACGCCGACTTAAATGGGGAGATGTTTAATAGAACCTGAGTATCTGGTATGGCATTTGAATATTTAAAGAGGAATTTCATATCCTCCTTTGTTTTATTGGAAACAGTCCAAAAATGATCTATCAACTTGGTTGACTGAAGAAAATACTCCTCGGTATTTTTAACTAGATCCTCATCAAAATACTCTGGATGCTTAAGAGGAATTAGATCATGAATTAACTGAACAACTCTTGCATTTAATGTATTTTTAAAGAAGGAGATTATCTGATAGTAATCCACTGTGTTCCAAGGCGCACCAGTCAGGAGCAAGATATTTTCTGAGTTACCAATTTGGGACTTGAGCGCATCAAAAATTGTAATCTCGGAAGCGTTTTTCTTCAGCTCAATAAAAGCTTTGTTTCTCTCATCAACATCACCTATTTCAGTCCACTCAACCAGTTCAGATAAACCAAATAAGGTGATCTTTCGGTTTTGAATTGAAAAGCAATAGATATTGGAGCTTTTATCAATCTCTAGGGCTTTGAGAATGCTATATTGAACCCTCTGAATGCCAGAAACAGAAACATTACCTAATAAATATTTGATGTAATCATCTACATCAATAAACAAATTCTTTTTCATGTCCACTTCCCTGTCTCTATAGATTATTTTCTAAACAAAAACAACTGCGTCTTCTGCACTACTTCATCAGGATTTTCTGCCGCCACCAGAAGAAGATTCATATAGTTTGATGCTTGATTGGTTGCTGCTTGTGCGTATTCATTTCTGGCTTGGTACAAGGTCTGAATCGCAATGAGCACATCAGTCGTGCTTTTCACACCTGCCTCATAACTCTTTTGGTTTGCAGTCACACTGAGTCTTGCAGTATCCATTGCCTTCCATTTGATCTTGAGTGACTCAAGACCCGCCTCAACCAAGGCGTGCAGTTTTTGCGCTTCTACCTTCGTTTGTGTTTCGGCCTGCAATCTATTGCTGGTGCTCGCCTGAGCTTTTGCATAAGCGGTGTAGTTATCGGCATAACTGTTGGCATCAATCGGAATGGAAATAGCAATACCGTTATTGTTTGATTGCACACCGTTGTAATTGGTCTTTTGTAGTACGTAAGATACCGTCGGCAATACTGCGCCAGCTGCTTTAGCAATATCGTACTTAGCAATACTTTCCGTAGCTCTTGCAGAAATAATATTGGGATTTTCTTTTTCAACCTTATCCAAAATAGCTTGCAGGGGCTCAAGGGTGAAGTTCTCATGCTTGTTAGGCAAAATAAAGTCATTATGGTCAGGATAGATACCAGTAATCTGAAAGAACTGATCCTTAGCCCCTTTTAGATTGGCCTTGAGCGTTAAATCATTGGCTTTGGCCTGTTCAAACTTGACCTGCACATCGAGCATATCGGTGACGGTACCCTGACCTAACTCGTACTTACGCTGAGCGCCTTTGTACTGACTCTCTAGGGCATTAATTTGACCATCATTGGCTTTAATCGCTTCGGTAGCCAGGACAATTTGATTGACTGCATTGAGCGTCTTGGTTGCCAGATCATTGGTCTTGGATTGAAAGGTGGCGCCTGCCAAAGTCATGGTTGGACCACCTTGGCCAACTTGCGCTGCGGCGGCAGCATTAAAAATGGGCTGCGTCACGGTCTGCGTCATATTGGGAGAGGTAAACGTTGGCAATTGCTGGCGCGTATATAAGTAATTTGGCAAATAAGATAAGCGTCCACTAATCGCTTGCGATGTAGTGGCTTTCTTATCCGCTTTGGCTGCCTGGTATGTGGGATCTGCATCTTGAGCGGCAATAAAAGATCCCACTAAATCGACTGCAAAAGAAGGTAGTGGCGCCATCATGGTAGCAACCGCTAAAGAAATGACCGTCTTGTATTTATATGTCTTGCGTTTATGCATCATCTATTACTCTATCTTTTAATCTTGTTATCAACCAAGTTTCTGGTATTCATGTTTATTGCAAATACTGCCTTTAATTAGCCCTTAGGAAAAGTAATCTATTCCATAAAGCCTAATAAATTCAATCATTTAGGGGGTAAAACCCCGTTAGTTTCATACTTTACTATATAGAAGCTAATTCACCAAAATGAACGGGTTTGCACCAATAAGCGTAGCAATTTCTCTCATTTCATTTTTGCCATTTTTAGTCTTTAAACGCCTTTGCAAAGCGATCTGTAAGCGGCTTAAATAAATAGCTCATAAAAGTACGCTCACCCGTCTTAAAAATCACATCAGTTGGCATACCAGGCTGTATCTTGAGGTTTCCAAGTTCCTCCAGACCCTCCTTGGTAGCCTCCACCTTGGCTAGGTAAAACTCCCCTTGCGGGCCACCTGGTGCCGCGGGAAGTTTGTCGGCCCCAACCATGACCACCCTACCCGCAATAACAGGCGTGGTCGTTACATTAAAGGAACTAAATCGTAGGTCTGCTATCTGACCAACCTTGACCTTATCAATCATATTGGGGGGAACCTGAGCATCGACTACCAAGGCTGATTCCGATGGCACGATCTCTGCAACGACCTGTCCTGCAGGAACCGTTCCACCAATCGTATTGACCTTAAGTCCGATGACAGTGCCAGCTACCGGCGCCTTAATGGCAGTCAGGTCGCGATCAAATGCCACCGCCTGAAAACGATCCTTCAGGGCATCACGCGTTTTCTGAATCTCAGCCATCTGCGTATCAATATCTTTATAGTAGGCTGACTGCATTTGATTTAACTGCAGTTCTGCATCTACCTTTTGGCGTAAGACTTGATTGGCGGTTGATCTAGAGACATAACCTTCCTGTGCAAGAGTAGCGTTATTTTTAGCCTCTTCTGACAGTGTGGCTACCTGAGTACGACGACCATTGAGAACAGCAACAATTTCTGCTCTACGAGTATCAAAGAGTTTTTGCTGAATGCCCTTCGCTTCTTCCACCCTAGGATCGCTACCAAAGCTATCTAACTCTGTTGGCCAAGTAATTTTCGTATCACCCTTGCGCTCTGCTTTTAAGCGTGCCTCAGTTACTAGCGCACCTATATATTGCAGCTGTGCAGTAGACAGTTCTGCCTCTGCTTTTAACGGATTGATACGTATCAGCACATCACCCTCTTTAACAACATCGCCATCTTTGACCAAGATTTCTTGAATAACGCCGCCGGTTGGATGTTGCAAAGTCTTGCGGTAACCGCTAACCATGACAGTGCCTTGGGTAGTGACACCAGCATCTAATGGAGCAAAAGAAGCCCAGATTAGAAAGATGCCAAAACTTATTAAAAAGATCTTGGCAGCAGCACGACGGATCTTGGACTCTTCTACATTGACCGGAGCCATCGGACGATACTTAATCACATCAGGGTGATAAGGATTCCAAGCCTGAATCCAGCCCTCAGCTTTTTTATCAAGCTCTTTAAATTGAACCACCAGAGCATGGGTCTTGCTATTTTTTTTCTTATCTTCATCCCCAGGAATGATGAGATCGTCATTAGCACTCATGAGGTCTCTCCTGGTTTTGAATCAACTTGTGAAATTACTGGGCCATCAGGAACGATATTAGGCTTGAGCACCTCAGAGGCAGATGAAGGTACTGGTGACTGCGTACCTGAGGTACTTGCCGCAGCCGACGTAGTAGCATCTGACCGAACAACAGGCGCATCATTGGTAGCCTCTTTTGCGACGACATCTTCTGCACCCGCATTGCCATCAGCCTTATTACCTGGGACAACTTGCAAGTTTCTGACGGCATTAATCATTTCATCCGCAGGGCCAAAGCCAACTTGTCGGCCATTACGAAGTACCAGCAAATTATCCGCCACGCTGACCAAGCGCGGACGGTGCGTCGTGATAATGACAGCTGAACCTTGAGACTTGAGGAAGGTAATTGCCTGAGCTAGCGCAGATTCCCCCACTTCATCTAAGTTTGCATTAGGCTCATCCATGACAATGTATTTAGGGATGCCATAGAGTGCACGGCAAATGGCTAGGCGCTGACGCTGACCGCCTGACAAAGCAAAGCCAGTTTCACCAAGCTCGGTATCGTAACCACCAGGAAATGACAAAATCGTCTCGTGCATTCCAATGAGCTTGGTGGCTTGCACCACCTTGTCAGGATCAACTTCACCTAAGCGCGCAATGTTTTCAGCAACAGTGCCCTCAAAGAACTCAATTTCTTGGGGAACATAACCAATCTGGGGGCCAAACTCGTCATGATTCCAGTTGGAGATATCTACACCGTCCAAACGTACCGAGCCTTTAGCTGGAGCCCATACTCCAATCAGTAATCTAGCAAGGCAAGTTTTACCTGCAGCGCTAGGACCCACTACAGCAATAGCTTGTCCAGGTTTAACTTCAAAATCCATCTCCACCAATACCGCCTTGTTATGACCCGGCGGCACAGCTGCCACCTGACTGACCACTAAGTGACCCATCACTGGCGGTAATTGCATTTGACTTTGACGACGCTCATCAGACATTAGAAGCGCATTGAGGCGATCGTAAGCTTGGCGAGCAGAAATAATTTCTTTCCAGTTCGTCATCAGCTTTTGAATCGGGCCAACTGCTTTAGAAATCAACATCGATGCAGCCATCACCATACCGCCGGTAATAAGGTTTTCCATCGCCAAGAATGCACCCAAGGCCATTTGTAGTGAGGGCAACATCTTATTCAGAAGACCCGCAATGCCGCCAGTTAAGCCCGCAGCCTCACTTGCATTGACCTGATGCTGCAAATATTTATGGTGCTGCGTGTACCAACGCTGACGGATTGCACCCATCATCCCTAGAGCCAGGGTTGATTCAGCATGACGTAGGCTATTGGTAGCCACCCTTGCAGCTTCAGCATTGGCGTCATTAGCCGTTTTAAGCACTGGGCTAGATACTTTCTGGGAAAAATACGCAGCAACTAGCATGATTGCTGAGGCAGCAAGCGCAAAGATTGCCAAGAATGGATGAAAGAGTGCGCCAATAATAATAAAAACAACTCCAAACGGCGCATCAATGAGGGTTAACAAACCCTGCCCTGTTAAGAACTGGCGCAGAGTTGCTAAATCACCGAGAAGCTGTTGGACGTTCACATTCTTGCGACCAACATAACGTCTAAATGAAGCATCAAAAATATCAGCAGATAAGTCCCAGTCTAGACGTAAAGACAATCGCACCAATATCCGCGTACGAATCCACTCTACTGCTGACCAAAATACATAAAGCGCGACTACCAGCAACGTTAAAGAAATCAGCGTTACCCCACTGCGCGGGGCAATCACACGATCCATCACATTCATCATGTACAGCATGGGAACAATTGATAAAAAATCAATTAAGGCGGTTAATCCAAAAGCAAAATAAAAGGTGCGACGGCAGTCATGTAAAACTGCCTCAATTGGCTTACGCTCGTTGGGCGCAATCGCTCCTGGGCCCCGAGCATTTGCCTGTGGGCTCTCATTTTCCTGAGATTTTTGAGTCGATGCAGCTTCTGCGCCATCTGGCGTAGCCTGCTGCTTGATCTCTTCTTTATCCATATCGCTCATATTTATACCCCATTACTTCGTAGGATGGGTAATGCTGTGGTTCAAAAGCTCATCATGCATTGGGTCAAGAGCACCAATCAACTGAACTGGTGGTAAGTCGAAATGTGCGCTAGATGCAGCATTGAGCAATGCATCAGCTGCGTTAGCTGCATGTCCTGGGGTCTCAACCACAGCAATTTGCTTGATGCCCAAATTCTCGAGATGTAATGCATCCGCAGCAGTAAATCCGCCTGCTTCAGCAATCGCAGAAGCGACATCACCAGAGATCACAAGAGAGATATCTACTGGCTTACCATCTTGACTATGCGCAATATCAGTTGCATGGTTAGCAGGATCAAGCGTACTCAAGAGGTGGCTAATATCACTCATTGCGCTAGCATCATGCACTGGTAAGCCAAGGTCAATGTAGAGTTGATGTGCAGAGCCGGTCTCAACCGCGTTGACACCAAGTTCAGCCATTGCTTTGAGGCTGGTTGCTAAGTGGGCGTAGTTCTCAACCACTTGAGCGCTTACATCAAGTACAAGGTTTGCATCTGGCAAGGCTTGTAGCATGCCGGCATCGACCAACGCAGATGCCAATGCGTCACTAACCACAACATCGCCGCTATCCACCACAAAGTCACTGACTCCAGAAGCTGTTAGAGCATGTAAGAGGTCACCAAACTTATCCGGTGTAGTGAAATTCAGTAGATCAATACCGTGCAGAGCATGATCTGTTGCTGTTACAGCATTAGTATTAAGAGTGCCATCATCAACTAAAGAAGCCAATTCTTTATCCAATGTGGCATCAAGGCTTATTGGAGCGGCATGATCACTAGAGCCTACGAGATGCTGCTCATAATTAAAGCCATGGCTGTGTAATTGCTCGATTGTGCCAATATTCATCCAATCAGCTGGGCCTGCTAGGGCTGCCTCTAATGAATCTACAGAGCCGATACCTGTAATACCTGCATCATTCAATGCAGCCAACAATTCACTAGAGATGCTTGGGCTAGCGTAGGCTAAGTCAGATAACTGTTGATGTGTTAGGTCAACAGTAACATCTAGCCCAATTGCACCCTTAGCAGCTTCACTTGCATCTAATGTGAAATGTGGCAAGGCATTCTCTAGATTATGAATTGCCTCAGAGCTATTTAGGGATATTGAACCAAGATCAATGCTAACGTGCTCAATACTGTCTGTACCGATTAATCCATTCGCTATATCAACATGACCTACATTCAGAATCTCTAAATCTTTTAGGCTTGTGCTGAGGTGTGTTGAATGGCCGTGTACAGATACGTCCATTGAACTATCAAAGCTACCAAAGTGATGGCTTGCTAATACGCCAGCCTGCGCATCAGTGATGCTCAGGGTGAGGTGATCGCCAGTAGCATGACCAGCGTGCGCTTGATCGGCTAAGTGGATCGCTGCATCTAAGTTATGGAGTGCCGCTAATGCGCTATCACTACTAAAGTCGCCAGCTGCCAGTTGCTCAATACTAATGTCGCTAATACCGTGGTTAGCCAAGGTATCAAGATCGGCTGTTAAGCCGGCACCACTGCCACCCGCTAAGTTGGCGATAGCGTTCAATTCAGTAATACCGCCATGCGCATCGCTATCGAGTGCCAAGGTGACTGGGCCACCCGTAAATGCGGGTAAGCCACCGACTAAGCCATTAAAGTCTGCGCTGCCCAGATCGACTGTCAGGCCACCACCAGCAACAGAGACGGCTGCAATGTTCAGGCTCTCAAGATCTTTGAGGCTGGTCGATAGATGCGTGCTGTGCGCGCCATCAAGGATCACATCGCCAGTACCAAAATGTCCAAAGTGATGGCTTGCTAATACGCCAGCCTGCGCATCAGTGATGCTCAGGGTGAGGTGATCGCCAGTAGCATGACCAGCGTGCGCTTGATCGGCTAAGTGGATCGCTGCATCTAAGTTATGGAGTGC
>NZ_JACVPL010000021.1:11133-15173 GCF_018881925.1 Polynucleobacter sp. Latsch14-2
TAAGCCACCGACTAAGCCATTAAAGTCTGCGCTGCCCAGATCGACTGTCAGGCCACCACCAGCAACAGAGACGGCTGCAATGTTCAGGCTCTCAAGATCTTTGAGGCTGGTCGATAGATGCGTGCTGTGGCCAGTGTCAAGCGTAATGTGGCTTGCGTTACTGAGCTCAACTGACCCAATGACACCATCAACATGATGCAATTGGGTTAATTGAGCTTCATTAATATGAACACTGCCACTGATCTTATGCTCAGAAGTAGAAACTAGATTAATAGTTTGCAACTCTTGATTGATTTCATTTACAACCTCAGCATTACTGAGATCCAAATTAGCAGCGCTGATATCAATCTGTAGATCGTCGATACCATGCAATGCCAATGTCTGCGCATCTGTAGTTAGATTATTGTTCACACTACCGATTGCAGCAATTTGCGCTTGCGTGAGCTCCAAAGTAACCTGCACATCAGCAAGTCCGCTGACATTGTTAAATACAGGTATTGCATTAACACTCAAACTATCCAAGCTTGCGCTTTGCGTTCCATTTACAGCATCTACCTGTACGCCGCCTGCACCAACACTAACAGCAGCAACATTTAGATTCTCAAGGCCTTTGAGGCTAATCGCTAGGCGCTTAGTGAGAGAATTGCTATCGCTTGCATCGACCGTAATGCTGTCATCATCAGCAAAGCGCAGACCATTTACTTCTAATGCTTGCGCCGTGCCATCACTGATACTTACTACACCAGCCACTCTAGCGGAATCAACCTCAATAGTTGAAACGGTGAGTGAACCTAAGCGATCACTAATTGAGCGTAGCGTTTCAAGATCACTACTTAAGGTCGGATTAGTAGCAAGGCTTGCTAAATCAGCAGAAGCGGCACCGATACCGGCATCACTTACATGCAAGGTCACTTGATGCAGATCGCCTTTAGCAATCTCAGTTGATAAAGAAGCTAAGTCATGTAATTGGGTAGAGCCAGAATCGACGCTGATATCAATATTTTGGATATGCAGCGCATTGAGATGATCGATTTTCTCAGCCGTATCCCAGTTATTACCAATATCTGGTACGACTGCCACATGCGTGTTGGCAGTGAAGTACAGGCCAGCCTTCGCAAAGGCAGCAGCCTGCGTAGGATTAATTTGAATTAAAGCGCCACCAGTATCGATGGCCCTGATGCCCAAATCAGCCAACTGCTGAGCGCTAATGCTCAAATCTGGATGATGGCCATTCTCTAGCTTATCGAGCAGGAGTTCTTGATAACCAGCGCTATCTAAATAGATGGTGTGGTTATCAATCACATAATCATCAGTCAGGGCCTTAATATCTGCTAGGTCTGTAGTGACAGTCTGAGTAAATTGAGCAGAGATGGCAATAGCTGAAACAGGATCAGCAACAGCGGCTGCAATAGACCCAAGCAACGAGGTTTGGGTGATGCCTGCCGTTACCTCTGCAATAGCTAAGGTATTTTGAGCGGTACGTAAATCTGGCAAACCTTGCAAGGCATCTGCCAGATTTTTATAGTTATCAACTACGTTGGCATTGATCGACTTAATCATCGTAGCAATTGCTTTTGCAGCGTCGCCATCCAAATTAAATTCAGAGCCAATGCTGGTCACTGCTGTATCGGTGATCTTAGCCAACTGGGCAGTTAGCTCACTGACGTTTGAAATGGCAGTCGCATTCGCAATGGCATCGCTTATTGCCACCGCCGCCTTGCTCAATGCAACAGCTTCATTGCCGCTAGCAATGCCAGCTTGACTTACCGCCTGCAAGATGGTGAAGATGCCCTGTTGCGCAGTAAATACTGCCAAGCCTTGTGTCGCAGATCCAGGGACCATCATTGCAGCAACTGGATCAAAGTTGGCCAAGTTAACGCCGCTTAGACCTAGCGCAGAAGTAATATCAGTATCAGAAACATGGCCATGAGCTAACGCTAAGAGCGTAGTAAGTGGCGTGGAGACCTGATAGCCCAAAGGCGCAATCAATTCACCAGTGAGATGTTGATTGGTAAAGGTATCAGTACCGCCAATAATGACAATTTGATTACCAGCATCACCGCTAGCAGTTACATGTAGGTGGCCGGAAGCATCGGTAGCATCGGTATAGGTATGGATAACATGACCAGACGCATCCACTTCAACAACTTGTGCACCAGATACGTAACCATCAATTGCAGTCAGAGTGACAGTAACCTGGTTAGTAGACCAAGTATTCAGGTCGGCTAATTGTTGTGTAGATAAAGGAACTCCAGCATCTACAGTGATAGCACCCATATGCACGAGGCTTGAATCACCCAGAATAACTTTGAGACTTTCAAGCTCGTTCATTTGAGCTACGCTTGAAATCTCAATAGAGCTGCCAAAGCCATTGCCGATTGTTATTCCACCACCAGCACTTAATAAGCCCAAAATCTCAGAGTGGCTTGAAATCCAGTTTGTTAGAGTGGAAATTTCATCGACACTGTTATTCAATACGGCATGGACGTTCAATCCAGTGAAGTGAGTATTTCCATTCAACGCATCGGCAATAATAGGTGCCTGCGCAACATTGACTGACAGCTTAAATGGACTCTGAATATCCTTAAGGACTTCGATATCACTAGCAAGTTGATCCGCATCATTTAAGCTTGAACCAATTAAAATCGTTGAATCACCACCAGACAAGGTAATACTGAGTGCTGTTGGAGACAGTAAGTGATTAACTACATTCACTCCCAGACTATCTAGCGCAGCAGAAATACCAGCAGCACTATCCAAAATCTCAATATGACTAATATTGCTCAAGATTCCTAGATCTACTGCTGAGTTATTGGCCAAAGCAATCACATCTTGTGCTGTCAAGGCTGCATCAGATACAACGTGTAAGTTATAAATGCTTCCGTGATCACCACCAATTAACTTAAGAACATCAGCACCCTGCTCTATTTGAGCAATACTTAATTGGACTGGGGTAGCAGAATCATCAAAAGTGACTGCACTTAATTTGCCAAGATTGAGCTCTAAATCATGAATATGATCATGAAGATCTTGAGCATTTACATGAACATTAACTTGCCCATTGCCAGCAATAATTGCTTGTGCAAGCTTAAGGTTAGTCAAGAAGTGCCCACTGGCAACATTCACGGGGCCGCCAGAGATATTTACACTATTGACCTCAATACGAGTACCTAGTACTGAATCGCACACCAAATCACGTGCAAATATATCGGCAATATTTATATCAGAATCATTAATTTCAATACCAACAACATGACTATTAGAAATAATAGTTTGGATGTTTTGATCATTTACGTCAGAAACCTTAACAAGGTAACTATTTCCATATTTAGCTGTTAAGTAGGCGTCGCCCTTTTGTGCATCACTGGAAGATATAGATACCGTTGCACTAGGTGTCGCAGACGGTGTAGCGCTTGGTGTAGCTGAAGGTGTGGCACTTGGTGTTGCTGACGGAGTCGCAGACGGAGTAGCTGAAGGCGTTGCACTAGGTGTCGCACTTGGTGTAGCGCTTGGAGTCGCTGAAGGTGTAGCACTTGGTGTAGCACTAGGCGTCGCACTTGGTGTAGCGCTCGGAGTAGCGCTTGGTGTCGCAGACGGTGTAGCTGACGGAGTAGCTGAAGGCGTTGCACTAGGTGTCGCAGACGGTGTAGCGCTTGGTGTAGCTGAAGGTGTAGCACTTGGTGTTGCTGACGGAGTCGCAGACGGAGTAGCTGAAGGCGTTGCACTAGGCGTAGCGCTTGGAGTCGCAGACGGAGTTGCGCTCGGAGTCGCTGAAGGTGTGGCACTAGGTGTCGCACTCGGAGTCGCACTTGGTGTCGCGCTTGGAGTCGCAGACGGAGTAGCTGAAGGCGTTGCACTAGGTGTAGCGCTTGGAGTTGCAGACGGAGTAGCTGACGGAGTCGCACTTGGTGTCGCACTTGGTGTTGCTGACGGAGTCGCAGACGGAGTAGCTGAAGGCGTTGCACTTGGTGTCGCAGACGGTGTAGCGCTTGGTGTAGCTGACGGCGTTGCACTTGGTGTTGCAGACGGTGTAGCTGAAG
>NZ_JACVPL010000022.1 GCF_018881925.1 Polynucleobacter sp. Latsch14-2
CTAAATCAGACCATAAGATGAATTTATTTACTACTGAAAACAAAATTACGGATGAAGAAGCAAAGGCACTAACGGCTTACTTAGCCTCTACAAGTCAATGTCGAGCAATATCTAGTCATTTTCCCGTACCGGAGTTAGCGGGTATCTACCAGAACTTTTATAGCCAAGTCGATGTGGTTTATCAGAACTTGTTATCTAGGAAAATTTCCATAGGCGAGGCAAATAAAGAAAAGTATGAGCTTATGCAGACTGCTCAATCGCAGTGGATTAACTATGAATCAACCCACAAGATCAATTGATGCATGAGTAATTAGCCAAGGTATTAAATATGGAAAAATTAGCCAAAACAAAGCAAATTCTTCAAAAGAGTATTGCACTATCAGCGTATATTCGTTTTTTACATCTTATAGATGTTATTGATTCGACAGGTGGATGGAAAAAGCTTGACCCGCTAGAGGAATCATTGCTGAATAAGCTTGTTTTAATGGCGACAAAGCAAGATGAGCCTATATTGGTGAAAGATCTTATATCTATTGCAAGCATAGCCTCTCAGGCAACACTGCATGGAAGAGTTAAGAGCCTTGAGAGGAAAGGGCTGATCAATCTGATAGCTGACCAAGATGACGCTAGGAAAAAGCATGTATATCCAACGCAATTGGCCATGAAGCGTTATGAAATGCTTTCAGATAATTTTGAGAGAGCTCTTGGTTCCGCCGAACAAGCATATGCAAATTGAAGCATTGTCTGAGTTTGGTCTATCGATGTTGTGAAGGAGGTTGGATGCCGATGTATTCAAAGTTATTCTTATTACTAGGGCTATTAGCTTTGTCTGCTTGTGGATCATCTGAAGTAGTGATGACCATGGATTCTTTGCGTCTGATCAACTCTACCGATGGCCCTCAAGAGGCAATGAATTATGCAAACAAAAATTGTAGGTCTGACTTTTATGTTGGAGCAAGTTTTATCTCTAAATCTGGTGATGAATATCGATTCAGATGCGTTAAGACGGATGACTCCGAGGGTTTAGTTCCAGTGCCAGGAGCTGCGGTTGTAAACCATTAATATTTTCTTATGAGATAGATTTTTTGGGGGATGGTTTTGAGGGTAATTAGTGTCAATAGATTAGTGGCTGCTGTATTGGGAGTGCTTTGTATTTTTGCTTCTTTGCCTGTTTTGGCTCAGTGGGGTTCTGGTCCATACCCAATGCATCGTTTTCATGAGAGACATGTGCAAGTTTGGCGGGGAGGTAATTGGTATCACGGCGGATACCAAGGGCGCTTTGGCTGGTATTGGGTAGTGGGCGGCGTTTACTACCCATACCCAAGTCCAATTTATCCTTATCCAGACCCTTATATTCCTTGAGTTGTAGTCGGTGCGCCCCCAGTGGTTTCGATTTCTTCGCCAAAACCAGCAGTTCTTGCTAGTCAACCACTGCCATCAGTTTGGTATTTTTGTGAGGCATCCCAAGGGTATTACCCGTATGTTGCGGAGTGTCCGGCAGGCTGGAAGAGTGCTCCTGCTATCCCACCTAAACAATAGTAAAGAATGAATATGAAGAAATTAATACTTATCAGTGCGGTAATTAGCTTGGTTGCATGTACATCTGCGCCAACGGGGCCAACAATTGCAGTGATGCCCGCGCAAGGAAAGCCTTTTGAGATATTTCAAAAGGAGGATCAGCAATGCCGTCAGTTTGCTAGCGGAAGCGTTGAGGGCACTTCAAATGCCGCTCTAAAAGAAGGTATGACTAGCGCAGCGGTAGCGGCGGCGTTAGGTGCAGCAGCGGGAGCTGTCATTGGGGGAGGGAGTCATCAAGGAGTTGGTACGGGTGCTGGTTTAGGCTTGCTTGGTGGATCTGCAATTGGTGCAAGCAATGCTGCAAATAAACAAAATCAAAGCCAGAGTCAATACAACACGGCATATATTCAATGTATGTATGCCCATGGCAATCAGGTGCCTAGTTATCCCGCGAGATAGTCTAAATTTGCAAAATGCGTGAAATTGCCCAGCTAGGATTAGTTGGGTCTATAACTGTTATAAAGAAGTCTAAATCTAGGAATAAAATGTTTTATATAAATAGGCAATGGATTATTTGTGTTCAGTAAACAGAAGTTCCTATTTTTTATTTTCAGATGGTGCATTAGTTTTTTATGTATTTATAGTGCCGCTAGTGTTTATGCCCAAAATATTTTCGGGCCCCAACCTGCGATACCAATCATCAATAACAGTCAACAACTAGTTGACTTAGATACTCCTCCTCTAATCGTTATTAAATCTCAGCCTGCGATTTTAATTAAAGAGATATCAATAAGTTCAGTTGGCAAAGTATCTGATGGCAAGGATTTGATACATTTGTATCAAGATGCTGCCTTTAGCGATCCCGTTCTGACAGCTGCCCGCTTTAACTACCAAGCTAGTAAAGAGCTCTTTTGGCAAGGCCTCTCTTTACTACTTCCTCAGGCCAGTGCCACCCCTGGCGGTACGCGCTATTACCAACATGGTGTTGGTCAAACCGTAGTGGCAGCAGGCCCAGGCAATTCACGGGTATTTGATCAAAAGAATTACACCGTCACTTTGACTCAGCCCGTATTCAATATAGCCGCACTAGAGGCCTTTAAACAGGGTGACCTCAATACCAAAATTGCGGATATGAATTTTTACCAGGCTCAGCAAGATCTCATTTTGCGGGTCTCGCAGGCCTATTTTGATGCACTGACTAGCCAGGATAACGTTGAGCTCTATCGCAATAAAAAAGGCCTCATTAAGCAGCAATTAGAAGTTGCCCAAGCCAAATTTGATGCTGGCCTAGCTACCATTGTCGATGTCAATACGGCGCAAGCGAGTTATGACTTAGCGAACTCGCAAGAGATCGCTGCGCAAGCTGACTTGGTAGTAAAGTGTGGCGTATTAGAACAACTCGTTGGCCATCCGGTTGGTCAGCTAAGGCCTTTGGTGAAAGATGCCAAGATTGATGGTGTGCTCAAGGATCCTAGGGCGATATCCAAGGATGCCAAAGGCAATGTGATTGCCGAGAGCGTGAACCCACAGCTACCTCCTGGCCAAACCCTAGATGACTGGGTTGGACAAACTGAAGTTGCCAACTTTAAGGTGCTTGCTGGTCAACTCTCGATATCGCTTGCCGAGAGCACCTATCGTGCCGCCCAAGCGCTGAACTATCCCTCACTTAATTTAGTGGGTACAAGTGGATACAACACCTCTAACGGCACGCCTAATAGTTATCAACCTGCACAGACTAGTGTATACAACAACACCCTGAGCTTACAATTAACCATTCCCTTAGTATCTGGTGGCTTTAATAGTTCTGTCATTCGCCAAAATGCCGCTTTAGTTGATGCTGCCAAAGCAAATTATGACAATGCACGCCGTACTGCTGCGCAAAACACCCGCGCGGCCTTCACCGGTTTTTATGGTGGACTCGCTAGCGTAAAGGCGTATGAGGCAGCTGAACGCTCATCCCAATCTGCTCTAGACTCGAGCAAGCTGGGTTTCCAAGTGGGTACTTTAATTAACATTGATGTACTAATAGCACTAGATACCCTGTTTACGACGCGCTCTCAATTGCTGCAATCGCGCTACAGTACGATTTTGAATGCCATCAGATTAAAGGCAAGCGCCTCTACCTTATCGGATGAGGATCTCTTAGCGATTAATTCATTATTGCGTTAAATTGAGCAAATATGACAGTAAAAAACTTGAAGCTTAATATCGTCAAATATTTTGATTTATCTCTCAAGTATTTGAATTTGATGGTTGATCGACTACCCCTAGCTTCTCGGGTCAAATCAACATGGCTACGTCTTTTATGCATTTTTCTTGTTGGTAGCCTTTTTCTGTTGGTTTTGATTAAAGGGGTTCAAGTCACATTTGGCCTTAACAGTCCTGACTTCAGGTTAGCCGCTATTGAAGAAGGGCCCATTGTGGCTACGGTTAGTGCAAGCGGGACATTAAATCCAGTGAAGTCTGTAACTGTTGGTACGCAAGTAACGGGAATGATTAAAGAGCTCGATGTGGACTTTAATTCACCTGTAAAGCAGGGGCAGGTTATCGCTAGAATTGATCCAAGAGAATATCAAGCTCGTTATGACCAAGCTCTTGCTAATTATGAGTTGGCAAAGCGTAATCATGATTACAACCTTAAGTTAGTCGATAAAGGCTTTATTTCTAAATCGGCAGTTGTTCAAACTGAGGGGGCATACAAGGCCGCCTTAGGCGCTTTGAATTTGGCAAAAAAATCTTTGGACGACACAGTAATTCATGCGCCAGTTGATGGGGTAGTTGTAAAGCGTAGCGTAGAGGTGGGCCAAACGGTGGCAGCAAGTTTGCAGGCGCCTGAGTTATTCATCATTGCGCAGAATTTAGCTGAAATGCAGGTTGAGGCATCTATTGATGAATCCGATGTTGGTCGCTTATCGGAAGGAATGGACGCCAGTTTTACGGTAGATTCATTTCCAGGCAGGGTTTTTCAGTCTAAGGTCTTGCAAATTCGCAAAGCGCCTATCACCATTCAAAACGTCGTTACTTATACAGTATTAATTTCTGCGGACAATCCAGATTTAAAATTATTACCCGGCATGACTGCTAATGTTCGCATTATTTTTGATAAGCGAGAAAAGGTTCTTAAGGTTCCAAATGTCGCATTACGATTTAGGATGCCAAGTGCCGATGATTCTCTTGCTGCTAAGTCATCTCAAGCTGGGAATACTACCGGCAGTCCTCGCACCTCAAGAGGCGGGGCCGGGGGATGGGGATCTTCCGGAATACGAAAAGTGTGGCTACTAGATAGAAGTGGCCTGCAGGATAAGCCGATAGAGCTAAAAATTCGGACTGGAATGACCGATGGAAGCTTTACAGAACTTTTGCCAGACGCAGACTCCAAGTTTCCTCTTCAAGTAGGGAATTTAGTTATTACTGGCATTCAATCTCCAGGCTCTAAAGAGGGATCTCCTAAGCGTCAAAACGGCCCCAGGATGTTTTAGATAATTTCGTGCTCATACATACCGAAAATCTTTCAAAAATATATGGCGTAGGTGATCAAGTTGTCCACGCATTAGATTCTGTTTCCATTGATATTGATTCTGGTGATTTTGTAGCTATTGTCGGTGCATCTGGATCTGGAAAATCCACCTTCATGAACATGATTGGCTGTTTAGATCAGCCCAGTAACGGTAGGTATTTTCTAGCTGGCGAAGATGTGGCATCACTTGATCCAGATTCCCTAGCGGATATTCGTAATCGGCGGATCGGATTTGTATTTCAACAATTCAATTTATTGAATCGGACCTCTGCTATTGAAAATACTGCGCTCCCACTTTTATATGCTCGTTCAGGCCCTTTGGCTGGTCTTAGTAAAGAGGAGCGTTTAGACCATGCAAAAAAACGTTTAGAGCAAGTGGGCCTTGGAGATCGACTTGATAATATGCCGAATCAACTTTCAGGCGGTCAACAACAAAGAGTGGCTATTGCGCGTGCATTGGTCAATGATCCGGATTTAATTTTGGCTGATGAACCAACTGGCGCCTTAGATTCCAAAACCACTTCAGAAGTGATGAACTTATTTACGGAGTTGAATAATCAGGGAATGACGGTGATCGTAGTTACCCATGAACCAGATGTTGCGGCTTATGCAAAACGAACCATTACCTTTAAGGACGGCAAGGTTATTGGTATCAAAATAAATCACGCCTAATATGAAGATTGAAATTGCAACTAACTTAGCCATCGCCTTTCAAGCTCTGAAAGTCAATAAGCTACGATCGTCTTTGACTATGCTGGGGATCATTATTGGTGTAGCCGCAGTCATTACGATGATTGCTGTTGGTGGCGGTGCGCAGGCTCGCGTGAAGGCACAAATCTCTAGTCTCGGCTCAAATTTAATGATCATTATTCCAGGATCATTATTGCAATCAGGGGTGCGTCTCGGAACTGGAAATGCGCAAACTCTAACTGAGGATGATGCAAATGCAATTTTGAGAGAAATTCCTGAAGTTGCCTATGCTGCCCCTATCAGTAGGGGCGGTGGTCAAATCATTTCCAGTAGTAATAACTGGGGCACAACTATTTATGGGGTCAATCCTGATTTTTTCGAGGCCAGGGAGTGGCCACTCGCTAGTGGTCGGATGTTTGAATATGCTGAAATTGCAGGTGCTGGGAAGGTTGTGATTCTTGGCCAAACTGTTGCTAATCAGTTATTTGGTAGCGAAGATCCAATTGATCAGCAAGTCAGAATTAAAGGCGTTCCATTTACTGTCATTGGCATTGCAGAAAAAAAGGGACAAAGTATGCAAGGGCAAGATCAAGATGATGGCGTCTTTGTTCCTCTATCAACCGGTAGACGCAGAATTTTTGGTGAGGCAATGGGAAAAATTGCGAGGGTTGGAAGCATTGCTGTTAAGGTTCAAGATGGCAATGATATGAAGGTGACAGAGCAAAAGATTGCTGAACTGTTGAGACAACGTCATCGAACCCAAATAGGAGCAGAGGATGATTTTACGATTAGGAATCTTACGGAAATACTTGAGGCTCAGGAGGCGGCTAGCAAAGTGATGTCAGCATTGTTAGCTGCGGTAGCCTCTGTCAGTCTTTTGGTTGGAGGGATCGGAATCATGAACATCATGTTGGTGTCAGTAACAGAGCGCACTAGGGAAATTGGCTTGAGAATGGCAATTGGTGCAAAGGGCAGGGATATTTTGGAGCAATTTTTAGTGGAGGCGATGACCTTAGCTACTCTTGGAGGATTGGTTGGCATACTGCTTGGATTTTTGGCGTCCGAACTGATTGCAGTATTGGCAGGATGGGCTATACAGTTATCCCTGATCTCTATTATCTTGGCAGTAGGGTTCTCAGCGGCGATTGGTATTTTCTTCGGGTTCTATCCAGCTAAAAAAGCGGCGATGATGCAGCCAATTCAAGCATTGCGTTATGAATAGGTTTATTAGCTTAGTGTCGCTACTAGACAAAGACTTCCAATCCATAATAAGTATTACTTTTAGCAACGCTCAACCACATCAAGAAAAAACACTTTGGAGCAACCAAGTGATAGATGTTTGCTCAATAATTCCGATGGTTTGGAAAACCAAAGAGTGAGCTAGCGTTTATTGTGATCTTGATAATCTAGTCACACAAAAGCTCACACACCGATATTTATGAGACGTAACCTCTTGAAATCTTAATGGTTTTCTTTGGATGTCTGCTCTCATAACCAGAGAACCTAAACTCAACCTAAAACTAACAAAAAGCTAGCTTTTGAGACTAAAGGTTAGGTTTGGTAATTCGAGCGTTACTTTAAGTAACGCTGGGGGTACTAAAAAGTGTGTAGGCGATTACTACACAGTTTGATTGGCAATACCAATAGATTATCGTCTTAAATATTGAAGGGTTAAGCCGAGGCTTAGCTGTCGCGTAACGAAATGATTGAAGATTTAATCTTTACAACGATTTGTTATCAAAGTCACTTGAGTCATGACGTTCAAGAAGTTGTTCGGATGGTTCACCCCAAGTGCGGTTAACAATACGACCTCGTTTTACGGCAGGGCGCTCAAGAATTCTATCTGCCCATCGCTGAACGTTCAGATATTCGTGTACGCTGAGGAATTCTGCAGCTCCGTAAAGCCATCCTTTAACAAGGGCGCCATACCAAGGAAAAACAGCAATATCTGCGATGGTGTATTCCTTGCCAGCGAGATATTCATTTTCAGCTAAACGTTGATCTAGAACATCCAGTTGGCGCTTGGTTTCCATCGCAAATCGGTCAATGGGGTATTCCATTTTGAAGGGGGCATAAGCATAGAAGTGTCCAAAGCCTCCGCCTAAGTAAGGTGCGCTACCCATTTGCCAGAAAAGCCAATTCATTGTTTCGGTACGAGTGGCAATATCTTTGGGCAGGAAAGCATCAAATTTTTCGGCAAGATAAAGCAAAATTGAGCCAGATTCAAAAACACGGATAGGAATCGATGTACTACGATCAAGTAGCGCTGGAATTTTTGAGTTCGGATTGATCTTTACAAAACCCGAGCCAAATTGATCGCCTTCGCTAATCCTAATTAACCAGGCGTCATATTCAGCGCCAATGTGACCAAGGGCAAGAAGCTCTTCGAGCATGATGGTTACTTTGACGCCATTAGGCGTACCCATTGAATACAGTTGTATAGGATGGCGCCCAATGGGCAATTCTTTTTTCTCTCTGGACCCCGCAGTAGGTCGATTGACGTTTGCAAATTGACCGCCATTTGGCTTTTCCCAAGTCCAGACTTTGGGCGGCGTGTATTCAGTTATATCAGTCATTTTTTACCTTAGCAAGTTCTCAGCAAGTTTAATCTAGCTGACCTAAAATTGTTCAAGACAAATTACCAAATAGTTTTTTAGGAGCTTTGATGAAATATCGCTTATTGGGCAATACAGGACTTTATGTTTCCGAGCTCTGCTTAGGTACGATGACTTTTGGCGCGCAAGGATTTTGGGAGGTTATGGGTGGCCTACAGCAGTCTGCTGTTAATGAGTTGGTAAAGACTTCATTTGATAGCGGCATTAATTTTTTCGATACGGCTAATGTCTATTCGATGGGTCAATCCGAAGCCTTGCTAGGTCAAGCAATTAAAGATTGTGGCTTGCCACGAGATCAGTTGGTGGTTGCGACCAAATCTACTGGGATCATGGACGAAACTCCCAACGGAAGAGGCCAGTCCCGTTTCCATATATTTAATGAAGTTGACGCAAGTTTGAAGCGCTTACAGTTAGATCATATTGATCTCTACCAAGTGCATGGTTTTGATCCATTAACGCCATTTGAGGAATCGCTATCTGCTCTAAATGATTTAGTTCGAATGGGTAAGATTCGCTATATTGGTTTATGCAATATGGCAGCATGGCAAGTGATGAAGGCAATAGGTATTTCACGGCAAAAAGGCTTTGCTGAGTTTGCAAGTGTGCAGTCTTACTACTCTATTGCTGGTCGGGATCTTGAGCGGGAGATATTCCCATTGGTCCAAGATCAACAATTAGGGCTGATGGTATGGAGTCCCTTAGCTGGTGGTTACCTCTCGGGTAAATTTAATCGAGATACGACAAATCCTGATGGTGCTAGACGTTCTAATTTTGATTTCCCGCCGATTAACAAAGACAAGGCCTTTGCTTGCATTGATGCGATGACACCAATTGCTAAGGCCCATGGCGTATCAGTTGCCCAAGTCGCTCTGGCTTGGATTTTGTCTAAGAAGCCTGTTTCAAGCATCATTATTGGTGCTCGCAAATTAGAGCAATTAAAAGACAATATCGCTGCTAGCAAGCTAGCCCTGACAGAAGATGAGCTTAAGTCCCTAGATGAAGTTAGCGCTTTGTCGTCTGAGTATCCGGGTTGGATGCTTGCCTTTCAGGGTCAATATCGCGCTACGCCACCAGTAAAAGAATAATTTTTTAATATTCAAATAACCGCATTAAGGAAAAATATGAAAACATTTGATGCAATCCGCGAACGCAGAGCAGTTAAGCACTTTGACCCAAGCCATGAATTTACTAAGCAAGAGACTGACCAGCTGTTAGATCTCGCTATGCAAGCCCCATCTTCATTCAATATCCAACACTGGCGTTTAGTGAATGTTACTGACAAGGTCCTCAGGACTAAGTTGCGTGAAGCTGCAAATAATCAAGCTCAAGTTACCGAAGCATCTTTACTATTTGTAGTGACTGTTGATATCAAGGCGTGGGAAAAAGATCCTGCCCGATATTGGGTCAATGCTCCTAAAGAAGCTCAAGATATATTAGTTCCCTGGATTCATCCTTTTTACTCTGGTAAAGAGCAATTACAAAGAGATGAAGCAATGCGTTCTGCTGGAATCATGTTGCAAACTATGATGCTTTCTGCCAAGGCGATGGGCTACGATTCTTGCCCAATGGTGGGTTTTGATTTTGATAAGGTGGCAGAGCTCATTCATTTGCCTAAAGATTATGCGATTGCTGCGATGTTGGTAGTTGGTAAGGGCATTAAACCAGCATGGCCTAAACCTGGATTTATCCCTAAGTCAGAAATGATCATTGAAAATCACTTTTGAATTAAGACACCTTCTGGATTGAGTGGGTAGATCCAGGTGTAAGTCCTGGTGGCCCACCAGAAAGGCAAACCCCCATCAGAAATGATTGGGGTTTTGTCTTTCAGATCCCTGTTGAATCAATTTGCTCTGCCTGAGCAAGATATCAACTAATCCTTTATAATTAATTGACTAGTCAACTAATTCTATGAAAAAGATCACTGTTCCTACTACTGAGTTCTATACGCCAGAGGCTTATACGCCTCAGGGGAGCTTGGTGTATCTAATGGCCCGAAACAAATCCATTTATCAGCGCCTAGCGGACATGAGATTGGCTGATTTGGGAATTACGGCTTCTCAAGTGGGCATCCTGATGATGGTCGGACACGGTGAAAAAGCCACAATATCTTCAATTTCTCAAATATGGGGAATCAATGCTGCAGCTACTGTCCGAATGGTCCAAAAGCTCGAGACAATGCAGTTAATCAAAAAACTCCCCTCTAATAAAGATGGTCGAGTAACCCATTTGTGCTTAACTACCACTGGAAAGCGTCTTATTAAGCGCATTCCAGATCGTTTATGTGATTTGCTTAATCATTCTTTAATGGGTTTTACATTGAAAGAATTTGATCAACTAAAAAGTTACTTGCTTCGCATTGAGGCAAATAATTTGCAGCAACTTAGAGATTCATGATGAAGTTATCAATAAAAAATTTGTCTATTCTGGCGCCAATTTCAGTGATTGTCACGCTGACCTCATGTGCGTTATTTCCAAGGGATGGGTTGCCTGAACAGACTGCAAAACCTTTGGAAATACTTGAGCCGAACTTGATCACTCAAGCGCCACAAATTGAGGATCGGTGGTGGACTGCCTTTGGAGACCAGCAGTTAAATCAATTAGTGGATTTGGGACTGCGTCAGTCTCCCAGTTTGGATATTGCCGGCGCTAGGATTATGGCGGTACAGGCGATGTTAGAGACTGAGAAAGCTGCGTTTCTTCCTCAGGTTGGTGTGGGTGGGCAGGTTGATCGTCAACAGCTTTCGCAAAACTATATCTTTGTACCGGGTATGCCGATCTACACAGGCTATGGTTTGGTAAATGCGTCGCTAAGCTGGTCGTTGGATATTTGGGGCAAACAAAAGAAATACTATGACGCTGCTAAAAATCAAGCAAAAGCAGCGCAGGCAAGTTATAAAGCTTCGGAACTCTTGCTCTCCACTACCATTGTGCGGGTGTATTTTGATTACGACCGTGTTACTCAGGCGCAAGTGTTATATACCCGTGACGCAGAAGTAAAGAAAAGCCTCTATCAAATTGCTCAAGAAAAGCAAAAGGCCGGTTTGGCTGATGCGTTCATGATTAATCAGCGTAAGGTGGACTATGAGAGTGCCCAAGTAAATCTAAGTCAAGCCATTCTCAGTAAGCAGATGATTCAACATCAACTTGCTGCTCTAGTGCAGGAGGGTCCATCCTGGGGTGAAAGATTACAATCTCCAGCCATCAAACTTGCGGGATTGAATTTGCCAGAGGTGATTCCTGCAAATCTTCTAGAGCGTAGACCTGATCTGCAAGCGCTGTTGAGTCAAATTGACGTAGCCAAACTCCAGTTAGAGGGGGCGAAATTAGAATACTTACCAGATATTAATTTAGCTGGATTTGTGGGTGTTCAATCTTTTGGTTTATCTCAACTATTTGCTAGTAGGAGTCAGCAATTTAGTATTGGCCCTGCGATTAGCTTACCCATTTTTGATGGCGGCCTTATTAATGCCAATATTACTGGCAAGGAAGCAAACCGTAATCAAGCAATTGCCAATTATCAAGAGCAGCTTGTGCAGGCTTTGCGAGAAGTTGCTGATGGCATCGGTACGATGCAGAGCTCGCAAGCAAATTATGCGAGCTATAGCAATGCCTATCAAAGCGCTAAGACCAATTATGAAATTACTCGAAGTAGAAGTGATGCAGGAATCAGCTCCAAAGAATCACTATTAACCATAGAGCAGGCCTATATTGCACAGGGCCAGAATATTGCTGAGGCTAAAGCAAAAATGTTTACCGCAAACGTGATTTTGGTTCAAGCTCTGGGCGGCTCCTATTTGCAAACACCATCTCAATCCCATTAAAAATTTATATAAAGAATTGAATTATGGAAACCGCAGCTGAGAATAAAAAATTCGACAGAACAAAGGCCTTCAAAATATTTGGCGTAGTACTGGCTTTTCTGTGTGTGCTTGTACTTATCTATTGGCTCATATTTGGTCGTAACTCTGAATCTACGGATGATGCTTATGTGGCAGGATCGCAAGTACAAATAGTTGCTCAAATTGAGGGTGCGATAGCAGCAGTCAATGTATCAGAAACACAAGCCGTAAAAGAGGGGCAAGTTCTATTTAAGATAGATCCAACTGAGGCCAAAATTGCTTCAGAAAAAGCAGATATTGATCTTCTTAATGCTTATTTAGAATACCAAAAAAGAAATTCCTTACAGGGTGATGCTGCAGTATCGAGAGAAGAGTTAGACCACTCTTATTTAAATTTACGAAAGTTAGCAGAAAGCGCCCGTCAGGCTTATATTAATTTATTGCGTGTTGAAGTTCAGAGCCCAACTAACGCTATCTTAGCTAAACGTTATGCCCAAATTGGGCAGCGAGTTGCCCCTGGCACGGCCCTTGGATTATTGGTTGCAAAAGATGAGATTTGGGTAGACGCCAATTTCAAAGAAGATCAATTACGCAATATCCGCGTTGGTCAACCAGTCAAGTTGGAATCAGACATCTACGGAGGCAAGATTGAGTATCGCGGCATAGTAGTCGGTTTTGCACCGGGCACTGGATCAACATTAGCGCTGTTGCCTGCTCAAAATGCAACTGGTAATTGGGTAAAGGTAGTTCAGCGCTTGCCGGTTCGTATTGCATTGGATGGTGAGCAACTTAAGGGGTTCCCTCTTCGAATTGGATTATCCATGAATGTTAAGGTCGATACCAGCAATCATGCTGGTGTTCCCCTGCAAGCGATGGAGAGCGGAAATTCTCAAGATACTAATATCTATCTTAAGCAATATGAGCTCGCAGAAAGCCATATCAACTCTATTTTGCATCGGTAAGTACAGATTTATTTTCGCTGATGGCTCATAAGGAAACTCCCCCACAATTAGTAGGACTCAAACTAGTTTTAGCAACTTTAGCTTTAGGTTTGGGGTCGTTCATGAATGTATTGGATATATCAATAGCCAATGTATCGTTGCCTTCCATAGCAGGGGATTTTGCTGTCAGTCCGGCGCAAGGGACTTGGGTTATTACTTCATATGCAGTAAGCGAAGCGATTATGTTGCCTCTAACGGGGTGGTTGGCTGGCAGATTTGGAGATGTTCGTCAGTTCACGGTGGCAACCCTGTTGTTTACCTTGGCTTCTTTGTTTTGCGGAGCTTCACAATCATTCGAGATGTTATTGTTTTCAAGAGTTCTACAAGGGGTAGTTGGCGCCTCAATGATTCCGTTATCGCAATCGCTCATTATTAAGATTTTTCCAGCCAATAAAAGAGGTGCAGCTTTAGGAATTTGGTCTCTTACCCTCATCATCGCACCCGTTCTTGGGCCTGTAGTAGGGGGCTGGCTCACCGATAATTATGTGTGGAGACTCGTTTTCTTTATCAACATTCCTTTTGGCTTGTTATGCGCTTTTGCAGTCACAAAGTTAATGAAGGGTCGAGAATCTCCAAAAGTGATTACCCCAATCGATAAAGTTGGTTTAGCTTTGTTGACCGTTGGTATTGGTAGTCTACAAATACTTTTAGATAAAGGCAATGAGCTTAACTGGTTTGGTTCCACCACTATCTGTATCTTGGCTATTATTTCAGTTATTACATTGATTTCTCTTGTAATTTGGGAGCTGGGGGAAGAGTATCCCATTGTAAATTTGCGGCTCTTTGGCAATCGAAACTTTTTAATTGCTGCAAGCTGTTTAGGTATTGGTAGTTTTGCCTTTTATATTTTTGTAATTATTGGTCCCTTATGGATGCAAACCCAATTGGGATATACCCCCACCTTAGCTGGTGAGGTAATGGCTGTCGTAGGATGTTTATCTATTTTCTTTGGCCCGTTTTTTGGGATTAATCTTGATCGATTTGGGGCGCGGCAGGTAGCTACCATTGGATTTACTGCTTTTGGTTTTTCTGCATGGATGAGTGGATCAATCACATCAGATGTTTCATTTGGACATCTGCAATTAGTGCGTTTATTGGCTGGTATTGGTATTGCGGGATTTTTTGTACCCATGACAGCAATTTCCTTGTCACAAATAAAACCTCAACTCATTAGCGCTGCAACAGGCTTAACTAACTTTCTTAGAAATATGGGCGGAAGCGTGGGAACTGCAATTGGAGTAACGGTCTGGCAAAACCAAGCATCCACTTATCATGCAAATTTAGTTGAGTACATTAATCCTGCGAATGTTGGGTATGAGCAAGCTACAAATCTTTTATCTTCTCAAGGAATGACTGGCCTTCAAATTAGTCAATATATTGATATTCTTATTAATGCTCAAGCTTATGTCCTTTCAACAAATCATCTCTTAATGCTTTCTGGATTAATTATGGTTTCCTTAATTCCAATTATTTGGTTTGCTAAACCACCCTTTGGTGGCGGTGGGGGCGGCCACTGATTGTTGAATTATTGTTAGCTAAAAAATAATGAAATTAGCTTAGGAATTTTCAGAATTCCTTTAGTCTAGAATGATCATAAAAAGACTTTGGAGCAACGAGGTGTTAGATGGTTGCTCCAAATATACTTTGGTTTGGAAAACCAAAGAGTGAGCTAGTGTTTCTTCTGCTCTGTTTAAATTAGTCACACAAAAGCTCACACACCGATATTTATGAGACGTAACCTCTTGAAATCTTAATGGTTTTCTTTGGATGTCTGCTCTCATAATCCTTTGGTCCCAGGTTCAAGTCCTAGTGGGCCCACCAGAAAAACCCGGTACGTACCGGACACATGCTTTACGTCCGGTACCGACCACATGGTTTACACCTTTACCAATCACATCCCCAATACTTTGGGACCAAATGGGTTTTCTAAGGCTTGTACCCGAGAAGACTCCATATC
>NZ_JACVPL010000023.1 GCF_018881925.1 Polynucleobacter sp. Latsch14-2
ATGTGCGGTAATAGCTTAAGCATGACTCAATTATGTACACATTTCTTTCTTACGAATTCTTACAGGACTCAACCCTCCTATTTCAAAGTCTTGGCTTTAAAAAATCTTCATAGTCTCCTACTGGCCGATAACGGACCATTGACGCCAAAAGAAAAGCCACCCCGAAGGATGGCTTTGGTAACGCTTTTGGTAACAAGGGCGTTGTATCTCTACAAACCCTTGTAACACCTATTGACATGGCGGAAGAGGCGTCCATAAATGAGCCCTCCGAAGAGCTCCACCAAAACCCTGAAGGCCTTTATCTATATAGGTTTTTTGGTTAACCACACTCCCGACTAGCCCTCTCTAACCCACTAAAATCTATGCATTCGTGGTGGGTACAGTGGTGGGTAGAGAATGGGGTGTTGAAGCTTGGAAGAAGGTAAAAAAATTAGCTTTACGGCACGAGGTCTTGTGTCAATCATAAGCCCTGGGTACCATGCTGACCCAGAATCCAAGGGTCTATATATTCAAGTATCAAAAGGGGTAAATAGCTTTAAGCGCAGCTGGATCTTTCGCTATACCAGCCCCACCCTATTTAAAAGATGTGAAATGGGCTTGGGCTCCTTGGAGGCTCGGTCATTAGCCGATGCGCGTCGCAAAACCCTTGAATTGCGTCAAATGGTCTTAGACGGCATTGATCCAACAGAGGATCGCCACAAGACTCAGAGCAAGAAAATAGCTGCTATTAATAGTGGCATTACCTTTAAAGAAGCTGCTGAACTCTGTATCGAGGCCAGGAAAGCGGAATGGAAGAGCTCCAAGCACGCTGACCAATGGAGAAATACGATTGCCACCTTTGCTTATCCAGAGATTGGCAAATTACGCGTGGATCAAATCAATACCAGCCATATTGCCAAATTGCTAGAGCAGGATATTAAGAGGAAGAATGGTGAGATTGAAGGCACCTTCTGGAATGTCCGCACAGAAACTGCCACCAGGGTCAGGCAACGTATTGAAGTTATCTTTGACTGGTGTAAGGCTCATGAATACATCAAAGGGGATAACCCGGCACGCCTAAAAGGTGCGCTAGGACATTTACTACCCAAGGCTAAAAAGATTCAGAAGAAGAGCCATCACCCAGCCCTACCGTTTCAGCGCATCGGGGAATTTGTAAAAGATCTTCGTAAACACAATGGTTATTCTGCCTTGGCATTAGAGCTATTAATTCTGACGGCCACTCGCACAAGCGAAGTTATTGAGAGCAAGTGGACTGAGTTCAATTTAGAAACTAAGGTGTGGGTAATTCCTGCGGTGCGAATGAAGGCTGGAAAAGAACATCGTGTTCCGCTAAATGCTAGAGCGATGGAAATTCTTGAACATCTAAAAACCATCAGCGTGAGTAGCTATTTATTTCCAGGATCACTGCATAAAGAAGAGTCTCATCTTTCCAATATGGCGCTACTTTCTATGATGAGAAAGATGCCAAAGTATTCTGGATATGTTCCCCACGGCTTTAGATCAACATTTAGGGATTGGGCAGCCGAGACTACCGACTATTCAAATGAAACAGTTGAGCTAGCTTTAGCGCATACCATTAAAAATAAAGCTGAGGCTGCTTATAGGCGGCAGGATCAATTGGATAAGCGCTGCAGATTAATGGGCGAATGGGAAGAGTTTATTAATAATTAGCCTTTAACGACCCACAAGCGTTAGTTAATAATCTTTAAGAAACCTCCATTGCCCCGCCAAAGCAGACATTGGACCTCTGACTAGATTCAGCCTGCGGTATGCCATTAACCTTCGTGGAAAAGCAGTTTAAGGCCAATGTTCTTTGGCTCATGCGAAAGCGCTTGTAGGGCAACATCAAATGCAGCACGTTCACCCCCTTGCAGCACTGGAAAGTGTGGTTTTGACAATGGCGCATTTTCAGAAAGGGGAACAACAGAAGCAATCCCACTGCCAAGCATTTCCCACGGCGACGAGACTACGAGATAGCTATGATAAGGAACCGGCATACCGAATTGATCTTGCTCTGCCCCAAAAAATTTCACTACAGCTTTGATCATTGCGATTCCTTTTAGTATTGTCCAGCACCCTTATCGCTACGGCTAATTATGAGATTAATTCCAATCAATCCGTTCCCTTTCGTGCAGAGTCTTTAATCCATGACATGACCCCTGACACAAATTCCCATACATCATCATTTTCTGGTACGACGTAGCTTGGGCTGGTGGGGTCACTACCTAAGCGCTCAAGCATGGCGATCGTCCAGTCGGTTTTTTTCCCAGGTATTCCAAGCTTGGGCAGCCAACTCTCAAGCTCACCGCGTCTAACCACAAAAACTCCATACTGCTGAAGCGTATCAAACAAAAGTTCAGCAGCCGATTTGTCAGAAGGGAGGAGAATGCCTACTCCCCCTTGAGACTTCATGTCCTTGCCAGTCGCCTCAAAGCAGTTTTTTATAGATGCCCTCTGTGCCTGGTATCCCTCATGGAGAGCGGATGGCATATGTGCAGCTTGGAGCCAGTTATTCCAGGTCTTGCCACCGTCTTTGACTATATCTATGTCTGGAATCGCTGCTGCAGGCACCCCAAATTTCCGGAGTGGTCCAATTATGTCTTTAATAGTCTGCTTATTTTGGGCGTTGATAAACAATAGTGAAGGTGCGTCATCCATGGTCGCGGAAATGCGATGATATATCTCTGAATAGAACGCCCTATCATTATCTGATTCGGTAACTACGACACCATCATAGAAAAGTCCTCCAACCGCATTGGCACTTCTCATGAGGGGGCTCTTAAACATTGCCTCCAAATGAGCCGGATCGACCATTTTTCCTCGTGATTTTCCTTCGCTGTATTCAAGCCTTACAACGCGAACATCTTTGGTTGCCTGTACACAGCCCATAAGGAAGTCCGGGCTGTGAGTTGAGGCAAGTAGGCATCCACCTCGCTCGGCTGCCAAGGAGCCGAGATGTTTTCCCAATTTTCGTGCTAACGGCGGATGTAGAAATGCTTCAGGTTCGTCTATGAGAATAGTATGAAACTCGCCTGACATTACCGCAGTGACAATACCTGTAAAGGCCTGGACGCCATCGCTAGCATCTTTTATATGGATGGCCTCTTTGTGATAATTTCTTGTGCTCTGATTTAGCGATTGTTCATCCGCGAGGGGTTCTTGATTGGATAGTCGAATGCGTAATTGCCCTAGATTCGTCGGATCAATAACAAAATTGAGCCCAAAAGCATCCTTGATGAGAGTGCGCACTTTTTTCCTCGCTCCATCATCTTGAAATAAGTGAGCGAGTACATTTTGCGGTGTTGCCAACAGGTCACCACCCGCCTGATCGTTAGTTAGATTAAAGCGCGACCTTCCATCCAGCCTCAAAACGCCCCAGCGGAGAAATTGGGTTGCCCACCAATACTTATTGGTTTTCTGTTCGGCAATTGAAAAGATTGAAGTTTTATTTAGCGTCGCTGTCTCTAGACCTCCACTTGGATTAATGCGTCCAACAATAATGTCATCAAGGGCTAGGCCTTCACGTTGGAACGAAGAAAAACCCACTAATGAGTCACTTACCTCCTGTTTTGAAGGCCACTTTATCTCATAGTCTTTAAGAATATGCAGGCCATTAGGAAAAGGGTGTGTGATGAAGGCGTGTTCGATCTCTTTAAGCACAAGGCTTTTCCCTGAGTTATTCGGACCTACAAAAATAGTTATCCCCGTGGTGGGAAGAACCAAGTCGGGCGTTTCTGTGAATTTCAGTGTTATGGAATCGAGCATGTTTTCTTAATCTGGAAGTGACTTAGCCAAGGATTCAGCACATATTGGTATGAAGGTAAATAAATGATACGACTTAATCTGACCAACAGGTCCTGAAAAATCCCACGGAGCGGCTGTACCGCCCCATACAACTAAAGTTGTAACCTCCAAGAATCCAACCAATGATTCGAGTCGGAATTCCGATCTCTAGAGGCGGGGAAGCGGTCGTTGGCAGCAAGTGGCTACCTATCAGGCCTATGGAAGATTTGGTCTAGTAAGTGATATTAAGCGGAAACTATCCAACGCATCAAAGTGGCCGATAGCGGACCTCTAGGGTTTACCTCAACACACCCTCTCAAAATGAGGCACATCAACAAATCCCTTGAAATTCCCACCCCACCTATTCTTGGGGCCTAGGCTTTCCCAGTATTCGCCGACTGTGCGAATGAGCTCTTTATCCCAGACGAGCTTTCCATTCCAAAAGAAGTTCAGATCAATAGCGCAGCGCCTTAAGTGATTACTATTCATGGTTTTGGATCTACCACTCTTGAAATAGATCTCCTGCTGTTCTGGCGATCTCCAGAGCTCTCCGCCGGTAATCACCCACCCTTCTGCAGTTGCAAATTGAATAAGCCTACTGACGTCAATTAGGAAAGCTGCTTGCTCTATTACTAGGCTACTCATTGCTCTTCTTTTTTATTTAAGCCATGCATGCGCATCTCAAATATCTTCTCGACTGATCTACCGCCGAAGTAGGCAAGCATCACTAACTGCCCCCATTCGCCGAGGAGCTTTACGTAGGCTTCATTGATATCTATTCCCATGGCTGATAGGAGTGCAAATAATAGATAGGCCGTCAGGATGTAAACCAGCGTTCCTGGCCTGATGTTTTTTGATAACTTGGAATCGCTACCCATATCGGATTGCCAGCGATTGGTGGCATTCTCTTGTGAGGCCCGATGCATCTCCGCTAGAAGCTTGGATTCTTCTATCTCAAGCTCTTTTTGCTTGAGGGTGTATTGCAGTAGTAACTGCTCTTGTTCGATCTCTAACTGCTTGAGCTTGATGAGATCTTCATGACTGGGATTATCCGGAATGCACACCCCAATCTTGCCTTCAATGAATTCTTTCCCTTTGGCCTGAACTGCGCCCGCAAGGAGGCCAAGGCCATTAACGGCCAAGGTTTGCACTAGAGAGGTGATGATTGGAAGCATGTAATAGGTTCTTTTCTTGATGCTTGGAATATAGAAGTCCACCGCCCCACTACCGCCAAGGCTTTTAATTGGTGTTGGCAGTGGGGCGCAGTTACGCGCGCCCACACACCGTGGTTACTTCAACACCCGCAGCCGCACCCAAACACCTGCTGCTAGCGATGGTCCTCCCTTCTGCTAGCGTTTCTTAGCCCCCTTGGTTTCTGGTGGCTCTTGCTCAAGAGTTCCTTCTAATGCCTTCTCTTGTGCTGGGAGCTGACCTTCTTTCATCAAGCCTTCTACGATCTCCATTAGGCGATCTCCATCATCTTCACCAAAGACTTTAGCTACGACCTCATGACCATACTTGGCGCATAGGCGGTCATACTCTTGTTCTGGAGTAATGGTGGTCTTTGATGGGCGCTCAAACACCGTGACGTTTTCGCGCCCAAAGAGATTGCGAAGGATGTTGGTCTCATATGGGGGCACATACACATGGATGGTTGTGAAGGCATCTCTGCGCACTACCGCTTCCACCTCCTTGATTTGGAAGTCACTATGAATAAGTTCTTTGTGGTTCATCTTGATTTCCCTTATTGAATGGCTAATACCGCATGGGCATTAGCACGTGAGATGGATAAAGCACAACGTAGGTTCACCATGGCGTACATCGCCAAGGTATCGTGCGGACGGATTGGGGCAACGATGTCTAAGTCATCATCACGCAGCTTCATAAAGCGGGTGTTGAGGAAGTAGCAACGCTTACTCCACTCCACCGTACGGTTAGCCATGGCATCAAGTTCATCAAACTGCGGATCCCAAATGATCTCTACGCCTTTAAACGCTAGGCCTGTGTTTACGCCTGCGCCTACGCCAGCATCGATGTACTTGGTCTCACCAGATCCAGCGATATGGGTCACTGTCACTTGCTTGCGATAGGTATCAATGAACTTGCCGCCCGCGATGATGAAATCAGGGCTGCCGCCATGTTTAATACATTGACGCCATGCCGTTTCCATCTCACCTACTAAATTTCCTGGCGATGTTGAGGCAATGTCTTTGACTGCGTAGTTACGCCAGTAACTTGCTTTAGCTCGATCGATACCACCTACCGTGCCCACATCAGGCGCCAGGCTGACTAGACTGTCCAGCCCGACTACTGCATCGGCGCCGTGCGAGCCGTCGCGGTGCAGCTCCAAGTCCAGCTTATTGAGAAAGCCCTCTCTTAAGACTTCTAGTTGCTCATCCAAGAGGTTGATGAGTTGTACGCGCTCGTTGTACTCGAGCTGAAAGCCGCGCGCGCCACCCTCACGCACTTTGATGCCATTACTAAAGAGTCGGTCATAGTCGATATAAAGACCATCTACCGCCCTTCTCCATGGGAAGGAGGCCTGCTCAGTCGTATTGCGTTTATTGAACTTAACCGTCTCCTCGCCAAAGGCCCAGCTAAAGTTACTTCCATGTTCTTTGCGGATGTTCTCAACTACGTTTTGCTTTGCGCCCAATAGGCTCTTACGACCCTCCATCAGTTTTTTAAGGAAAGGTCTCTCTACAGCGATTTGATCGACCGGTAGATTACGCAAGTACTCATCTAAGGAAACCTTGGCTAACTCTTGCAAGTCTGTATTTGAAATTGGCATATGCCACCCCATCAATAATTATTTAAGAAATTGGTGGCTTCATACCTGGTGATGGAGCGTGAACCCATCCATTGCTACGCTACTAGTCGCGACTCTAGCTTTTACGCGATGGTATGAAGCAGTAGATTGAGTGATTAGCTCTCACCACATGAATTGATTATTGGGGTGCTTGGTGTGGGGTTTGGATATTTCTGGGGTTTTTATTGGCCGATTTATTCACATCGCTATGAGTCTTTATACCCAATGTGTCTTTGTGCCACCTTGGGCATAAAAGAGCGTTTCTTTGGCAGTGGCCGTCAAGGGTGCGCAAGCCACCCCTTTGGGGTGCCCTTGACTGAATTACTCTATCGTAAATTCATTAATAGGAATGTGGTGATTTATTTTGTTTGACTCTTTGCAGCTTGATCTCTACATTGCTCATTCATCTAAATGAATAGTGAAGGAGTCCCATGGACAAAGAGCAGTGTTATTTCGCGCTTGATTTAGAGCTTAACAATTCGCAAGATAATTCCACAGTAAATCCAAAGATCATTCAAATAGGGTTAGCAGTCGGAAACTACCATGACTATGTCAATCAATCCCTATCTTCGTATAAATGGTTCTTAGATCCTAAAGAGCCTATTTTTGAGTTCATCACCCAATTAACGGGCATTTGCAATCAGGATATTTCTGACTATTCAGTTCCACATGAACAAGCAGCTAAAGAAATTGGTGAAATTATTACTACGCGTAATTGCTTTGTTAATCCCATTACCTGGGGCGGTGGCGATTCACTTGAACTGAAAACTGAATTTAAAGATCGAGGTATCAGCTTTCCCTATTTTGGTCGTCGATGGATCGATGTCAAAACTTGGTATAGCCTGCACATGCTTGCCATGGGCAAAAAACCCAGTGGCGGTCTATCCTCAGGCCTGGGTTCTTTTAAGCTTCAATTTGAAGGCAGTCCACACAGAGCGGATGTTGATGCACTCAATACCTTGAGGCTTTTCTTTGAAATCCTTCACAGGCACAATCGGATATATCAACTGGTAAACGATGCCAAGGCTTTGAAATAGCCGTATCTATATACCTAAAAATAGGGTTATTTTGATTCTATACGCACTTTTGTTGACATTAAACTATAATATATGCATAGTTGTTGACATTAATGGATAAATTGAGGCCCTATGAACACTTCTGTTGACCAGCTGCCCCTCTTGCTTTTTAGTTCGAGAGAAGACAAAACCAACGCCCAGAGAATTTCCCGCTTGGCTAGGTCTGGTCGTTTGCGTCAAATTTATCGCGGCATTTACACCAGCGACCTCAATAGCCCACTCGAGCAAATCATTCGGCCAAATTGGCGGCAAATTACCGAATATCTTTATCCAGGCTCCGTAGTAGCTTACCGCTCTGCTCATCTTTGCAAACCGGATGATAGTGGGAATATATTTTTGGTGTCTGGCAATAGAGCACGTCAAATAGCATTTCCAGGGTTGACTCTCAATATCTTGCCAGGCCCTGCTGCAGTTCAATCGCACAAAGATTCGCTAAACGATACCCAGTATGGAAAACTCTTTATATCCTCAGAGGCTAGGCGGTTACTGGAGAACCTCTATAGCCGCAAAGGCTCAGATCTTCGCACTATGGGTCGCCCTTGGGTTGAGTCTTATTTGAGTAAGCTATGCACCATTCGTGGTGAACACAAGCTCAATGCACTACGTGATGACGCTAAAGCAATTGCCCCTCAATTGGGTCTAGAGGTTCAATTTAAAACGCTCAACACGATTGTTTCGGCCTTAATGCAAACTGGTAAAGCCCGCTCTTTACGGGCTGCTGATGCATTAGCGCGCGCAGCTGGTAAACCTTATGATCCTGATCGCATTGAGATCTTCGAAACTTTGTTTTCTGCATTAAGAAAACCTTTTCCCATCATTGAAGATCAGGCAAAAACGGGTAAAAGCGCCTTTAATTTCGCATTCTTTGAATCCTACTTTTCGAACTACATTGAAGGAACTACATTCACTGTCGAAGAGGCCTCCGAGATTATTTTCGATGGGAAGATGATTCCAAAACGAAATGAAGATTCGCATGATGTATTGGGCACCTTTAAAGCAATCATGGAGCAGCCCTTTCGCTCTAAGCCCCCAAAAGATGAAGATGATTTCTTAGCGTGGCTTTTGCAATGCAACCTCCAAATACTCTCTAGTCGCCCAGATAAAAATCCAGGCGAATGGAAAGAGCAAAGTAACCAAGCAGGAAATACTATTTTTGTTCATCCAGAGCTTGTTAAAGGCACTTTGCGGGAAGGATTCAAGCGCATCGCTTTACTAGAAGATCCATTTGCGCGCGCATTGATGGCGATGTTTGTAGTTACTGAAGTGCACCCGTTCATGGATGGCAATGGCCGAACGGCGCGTCTAACCATGAATGCATTCTTAACTCAACACTCCGCCTCTCGCATTATTATTCCCACGGCTTATCGTGAGGATTATTTGCTGCCATTAAAAGCGCTGTCTCAAAACAATGATCCCAGCCCCTTCATTCGATCCATGACTCGCGCATGGCGTTGGACCGCTGGATTTGATTATTCGAACTTCCCAAATCTTTGGGAAAAAATGAAGGCTTGTAACGCATTTACAGACAACCCCTCACAGCATCAATTGCTTGATCCTCACGATATAAGCTAAGTTGTTGACGAAAAATGACTATATCGGCTGTTTTGTAGACAAAATGAGGCGATTTGGGTGTCTAAAGACATTTATGTCTACATGCCACTAGTTTTAAGTGGCATGTAATTCACAGCTATCTATATCCCCATATTCCCTAGATGCTGAGCAATTCGATCCATGGGATTGCCTGCGCTGGCCAATGGCGTGCCTAGGGTTGAGGTTCGCGCCCGTATAGGCTGAGGGCTATGGGTTGCCATAGGCTTAATGCCTCCAAAACTAGGCTCCGGCCTTCCAATCGCCTCATAGATGGACTCAATCATGGTCTGCCACTGCTCTGGCTGATTGCTCTGCACAAAGACTTGCATGTAGAAAGGGTCTGACATGTATTTGCTAAAGCAGATCGCCTTATCGGTGTGATCAATTTCATCTGAACGAGTATTCAAAAACTTGAGCATCTGCAGCTTTGCTTCTAAGACTAATTCGGAAGGCTTTTTCTGTGAATCCACGTGAGCCATCACATTACCCACAAACTTGCTTTCTATTTCATATTTACGAATCACGTCTTGCAAGCTTGTAACCGTGCATTGAAGATCTTCAACCTGCTTTTCTAGATCACGCTTTTCATTGATGATTCTCTGCACACGCTCACAACCCCTCTTCGATTTGATGTTGCTAGAGGCTTCTTGGTTAACGCTGCCATCGACACCAGGACTCAAACCCGTAGGCCCGGGGTTCAATACCCGCTTAATTAGATCTTCACCAGTTTCGATTTGAATCTCAGTTTTCGGAAGTGTATCGACGGTAATGGCGACTGGTGCAGGCAATATTTCACCAAGGTCATGGGCTTGTAGTGGCGCCGTAACCTCTGTAGCAGGCATAAAGGCTGGCACATGCACTTCGCCCTTTACAGGCCTAAATATAGACTCGGGCGATAGAGCTTCGGACTCCTCCTCCAATACTTCGCCCTCATCAATATCCTCAGATAACTTGGCAAGAGATGCATTAGGGGTCTTACTTAGATCATCTAGTAAGTTGGCTGCTTGGCTCCGGCTCTGACTCTTACGTTCCGCCTTTTGTGTTTGTTGTATCTGAGCGCTACGCTCCTTATCTAATTGAGCGGCTTCTTGCCTGGCTTTTGCTTGCGCAATCAATTCAAGCGCACGCTCTTCCCTTGCCTTATTGCGCCTTGCAGCACTTTCGGCCGCGTGCTTCTCATAAGCTTCTTTTTCAAGCCGCTCGCGCTCTTTCTTGGCCTCCCTATTCTGCTCCCTTTGAATTGAGCCACCCTTGCTTAGTACCTCCGATTTAAAGCCTTCCACTTCATTTGCTACTTGCGTCATTGCCTGTCTCCTCTTTTAATAAGTTGCTGCTGTAATGCATTTCAGCGTTTGTCTTTTGCCTTCGCTCAGAAAACCAATTCATTCCTAAGTTTGGATCGTCATCGCGTGACCATCCCTCCGCCTGCTTTTCTACATTCGGTATAAATAGATTGGAATCGATACGATCGTCATATCGCAAGAGGGTCTCGTGTAGGAGATTACGGATATGTTCGTAATCCATTCCTCTGGCTTGCAGGTTTTGCATTTGGATTGATAGATTCGTAATCATGGGGAGAACCTTGAGCCAGCTCTCTTTATCCTCTATGCCATCTGGTGCGCCGGTAGTGCCTGCCCTGATACGTAGATCAACCATGTCAAAGATTCGGTCTTTGGTGAGTTCTGGCCAGTCATAGGTTTTCTCCATAGTCATGACTAGTTCGCCATTGACCATGGTGGTCTTAGTACTTGGCGGCCCCATGTAGCGTTCTACTTGCTCTTTGGTCAGTTCTTGTAAAAGTACCTGGGCGCTATATTGGGCAATCTCTTGTAGCCAATCTTCTATCTGGTCCTTGAATTCAAATACGCGCCCTGATAAGGCTCTTTGCAGAATGTTGGCTTCGGTTGCTGTCTTGGGTCTGACCACTGTAGAGCGCGCAGCATCTTGAAGACCTGTAACTTGCTCCCAGTCATAACGCACTGCGCTGGTGTCATAGACGATGGGATCGATCTTGGGGTGACCCCGAGGAATAATCACTTGATTCAGAGGCTTGCCTTCGGTATCCACAATCGTGATCTCGCCAAATCTTGAATCTGAGTGTTTCTTAATGGTCTTTTCATTGATATCGGCAGATGCTACCCATCCCGGTATGCAGAGGTCGCGATGTTGATTGAATCGATCCCTTGCTTCGTTGTGCTCGTCTTGCAAGCGCTCAGTCAGATCAACCAGACTTGGACCTACGAATTGACCATCGACTACTTGGTAAGGCAATAAGAAGAATGGGTACCAGCGCTCTCCTGCTCTTGGTGGTGAGTAAGGTTCGCGTAGCCATTCAGTCGCGCCCTCTACCATGGTGTAAACACGCTGGGTAGCTCTATCCCAGATCTCTAGCACTGCTATTTGCTGATCATCAGTCACCGGTCCTGAACCAGCATTCATTTGCATCGAGGCTAAGCGTTTGGCTTTCTTATGAGATGGTTCACCTTGACCTGGTTGGTAGATCTTGGCATTAGCTAAATTCTTCTTGTAGAGCGCTTCTGCTTGGCCGCGTTTCATCGGAATGATTTGGCAGATCCAGTCCGCATCGGTGTAGTCCCAGAACTCACAGATTGAGGGGTCGATGAGAAGGTTTTCCGTAAGGACCCTATCGATTACTAAGCCTTCAGCGGATTGCACTTCGGTTTGCTCTTGTAGTGACTTGATGAGTTCTTCCAACTCCGCTCTCTTGGCATCATGATGATGTTGATCTTCGCCTTGAAGATCTCGAGCTAAGTCTTCTATGGCTAGGAGGTTTTCTTGGGCATCGTTGATGCGACCTTGGATATAGGAATCCTTGCTTGGGTCTCGCTGATACATCACTTTGAGAATGCCGAAGCTACAGGTCAGTGCTGCCCTTACGGTGGACTTGGCTCGATTCTTGAGCTGGGCATGCTCTAGCGCCCTATTGGTGACCTTCTCCAGTGTTTTACAGAAGAGCTTAATGTCTGTGCCCGAGTGAGTGGGTGCTGTTGAGATCTCTGGGTTACGTGCATAGACGTTAGGCAGAACTGCAGAGATGGTGCCGTGAATGAGGTTAGCTCTTAGGCTGTAGAAGTCTTTGCCTGTAGGGTCGGCATTCCAATTAAAGCCAGCTACTGTGTTGCGGTTGTGCCTTACGCGCTTATGGAAAGTTGCCCAGTGAGCGCGCGCATGTGTGATGCGAGCGGTCCATTTTTGTTGGAGGGCTTGAGAGTCTTGGGGCACATCTTATTTATAGATTCTTAATAGACATACCAGGGATTTATTTAAAATAAATTTCGCAATCGACTGCTTTCGATTCGAAACAGAAATTGGCTACTCGGAAAAGTGGACGTTCAACACGAAGGTAACCGATAGCGCATAGGTGGTAGTCCGTCGTGCCAACATCCTTGTTGACTGACTAGTTAGTGAGATTAGCCGGAAGCGGCAACGTGGACCTCATAGTTCAGAGTCCAGCTCGATCGACTTGACCCCAACGGGTTGTCGAATTATCTCTCCGGTCCTCCGGTGTCTGACCTTGAACTTGAGCATTACCTTCTCAGATCTTCGGTCCCTCTGCACGTCTTGATCTGAAGCGTGAAGTTCAGGGTCGACAAGTTCGATCTGGAACCGAGGAGCAATCCTCATCGGCACTACAAAGATCATTCTGATTACTCCCTCACCGTTTGGCGTATATAAAACTATGCCAGATACCCTTGCCAAGGCATGGTGGTAGGAAATCATTGCTTGATCCTCTGCCATCTGCTGCTCTGGGAATAGACCTTTAGCGGGGGTCAATGTAATGAAGTGCTGGTTCAAATCCGCTGGTACAGCATTAGCCTCGGGATCGACTTGAACGGTAACTGAGTAGCCCTCAGCTTCATACTCCAGCTTAATTGCTTGCCCCTGCGGCTTGAAATCCATAGGGCCGATGAACATCGAGAAGGAGACTGGCCCTTCGGGCAAATCCGATAAATCGAATACAGCATCTTCATCAGCTATACCGTCGTTATGCACATCAAGCTTATCGAGTGCCGGTACGCGGTATCCGTAGATAGGAAAAAGCTGGGTAGTACGCGTGAGGGGAGCAATGAAGATTGAGGCTCCGTTCTCGTGGTAATTCACACGGCCAGATTGATGAATCGTGACTCTCTTGTTCTTCGGACGCGGTGAAGCGGACTCGGTCGCTCTCAGACCCTGGTCTCTCGCTCCAGCGCTCCAGGATATTGGGGATGCGCTAACGCCTTCCCTTCGAATAATAAGACTTAGTGAACCATCTCGATCACTTGTTTCCAAGACCATAAATTTCCGAACGGTGAATCCATGCTGTATCAGAATGTGCATATTACTGACGGTCTAACGGAAAGATGGCCGATGGACAATAGGACGCCGTGTCTAACGAACAGTTAGCCATGCATCGCCCGAGGAGTCCGGGCCGCGTCACCACCACCTTGCGGCTGAATGCAAAGCTGTTTCAATGAAGTAAGCTGGTCCGGGCTTGACTTGGCCCGATCGAGAATTGCCTCTTCCAATGGTTTTATGATGTTCAAGACGTGCTGCATCGCCACAGAGGACAGTGTGCCAAGTTGACTTACACCTTCTACAGAGTCGCAAATGCGTAATGAAGCGAGATGACCAACACCAATAGCTTCTCCCGATTCTCCGATTGCAATACCCACTCGTACATCCTCAAACGCGTTCACGGGATGTGCAATGTGTTTATCACGCGTATCTTTGAAGTACTGGTGAGTGCCGACAGGATCACCTGGCAGGTGGATATAGATTGATGTCTCAAGGCGAGTACGCCGCCCAGAGCTGAAACATCGAACATAGGAGACTAGTGCGGAGGCCCAAAGGCTCCGCACGAGTGTCTCGTCCGGCTCCGGTTGCTGAAGCAGAGTTACAAGAGACTTCGTTGCGCATATCACGTGATGAAGATCATGCGCCACCGCATACAAGCTCGCCAAGAGTGCTGCGTCATCGTCCAGTAGTTCCAGTAGGGGTTTAGGTTCTTGCATCGTTAAAAATTTATAGGTATTGAGTGGCCCGGCTACGTGATATCCCAGCCGCCAAAGGTCGCAACTTGACTGTAATATTAGCCGAATGGCAGCTTTTTTGGGGCAACTTCGGCTGACTGCTTTTGGCCTTGGATTCAACCGGTCAACGCAACAGATTGGGCAAAACGTTCTGCCGGTGTTTGATAGTTTAGTGTCTTTCTAGGGCGTTCATTGAGTTTTCTGGCTATGGCATTGAGCTTAGCCTGTGAGTAATT
>NZ_JACVPL010000024.1 GCF_018881925.1 Polynucleobacter sp. Latsch14-2
GATTCTCGGTGCGTATAGGACACCAGATTTAGCCAGGCTTATGCTATTGTGTAAGTTATTGTTTTTGATCATTTTTACAGCTTCTAAGGCGTAGGTCGCACGTTCGAATCGTGCTGGGCAGGCCAAACTACCCATTTCCCCCTTCAGACTACCCCGTATTGGTGAATAGGGAGGATGGCAATTTACCACTTTTGCCTCATAATCAAGCGCAATCAATTGATTGCGCGATTTAGGAATATTAAGTTCATTTACCAATGGGAGCCGGAATGGCTGAAAAGAATCAAGAAACTTCGACTGATAAAGCTGCCACTATTGGTATGGTGCAGACACCCCAGACGAAACAAAAACTCAGTGTAGGTTTGGTGATCAGCTTGGTCTTAGGCTCCGCTCTCATTTCTATTTTTTATGCAACCTCGACATATAAAACACAGACAGAGCATGTAGTCGAATTGGCAGATGGCCGCGCCAAACAATTTGAGGTCGTATTCACAGAGCTTAAGCAAGCCAGGTTTCGGGCGATGGGTATTGGTGCAGACACTTTATTGCGAAGCAGGGTCACTATAGATCCTTTTATTAAGCGAGATAGAGCAGCTTTAGCAGCGCAGATAGATCCATTCTTTGCCTTCCTAAAAGAGAAGCATGAAGTCAATCAAGTGAACTTTTGGATACCACCAGCTACGATGTTTTATAGAGCAGGTGCACCAGAGCTAGGACAGTTTGATGGTTCTAAATTCCGCGCATCGATTGTGGCTGCAAATGCCAGACAAGAGCGCATCATGGCAGTAGAAACTGGGCAGGGCGGTGTGATTGGTATTCGTGGCATTGTGCCCGTCATCTGGGATGATAAGTTCTACGGGATTCTGGAGTTTGTGGGCGATTTTTCACTCCCACTCAACGGCGCATCAGTAGAGTCCCACTTCCAATGGGCAACTAGCATTACAAAAGAACGCTTTGCTCAAGTAGAGCGCGCTCGAAATGAAAAAGAAGATGCCGAAAAGGGCGAAGATATTTACATCAACTATTCTGATCCTGCGACACGTGACATTATTAAAGCAATTGATTTTGATCCGAGAAGTAAGGAGTACAAGATCGTCGACAATAATGGCCAGAAAATTTTTGTCAAAGCATTTCCGATATATAACTTTGTAGGCAAGCCTACCATCACCATTGCGATGGTAGATGATTTGACCGATCAATTTAATGCTGCTTTTAAATCTGCAGTCATTAAAGGTGGCATTTTATTTTTGTTACTGGCTGCAGCATTGGTTGCTGCCTATTCAAAATTAGATAACTTGCGTACCGGTATGTTGGGTTCAATTGGCGCCGAAAGAAGAGCGCTTAAGGATCGCTTGGCACGGGGTGATGCTGCCATTGAGAAGCTCAAAGATCTGGAAACTCTTAAACGACGCTATTTCTCTAATTTGATGGCGGCTATTAATAGCCCCTTGCTAGCCGTCTCAGGTCAAATCTCCGGAATCAAGCACGCGCTAGAGGCAGGTAGTGCCTCAAATAAAGGTGATATCGACAATAGGGTTGACTTTTCGATTCAAGAAATTGATAGCCTTCGGCATCTTGTGGCCGACTATGAGCAGATCGAGTTATTTCGTCAAACCTTAGTCAGAGCGGAAGCTAAACCACTTTCCGTTCCGGCCGTACTAGAAGATGTCTTGAAGAGCCTAGACCTTTCGAGACGCTTGCCAAACTTGCAAGTAAATATTGATGTCCCAGATGGTGTGCCATCCACCTATGGGGATAGCCGATTACTTGCTGGCGCCATATCTAGATTAATCACACACACAACGCATGCATCGGGTTCTGGGCTACTCAATATCTCTTTGCGCTCAAATGGAGAGGATTCATTGATTCTGAACTTTTCAGGATCAGCTTATGCAGGATATTTGGCGCCTACTGCCGCTTTGCTGGATGAGGCTCGTCAATTTATGGCTGAGCTATCTACTGGATTCATCTCTGATGGAAAACGTGAAAAGTTGATTGGCATTATTTTGGCTAAGGCTGTGATTGAGCATTTTGGAGGCACCTTAGAGGCTGGTTCAGCTGATGCCCCTGGTTTCCTAGTTCGTTTTCCAACGGCAGCCTAAGATTCAATAACAGGAATTCTTTCAATGAAAAAAGGTTACCGATTATTAGCTGTCTTAACAATTGCATTGGGCTTTTTAAGTCTGATGCGGGACAGTTTTATTGGGCCTATAGCGCTAGTTACCGGATTTCCGGATGAAATGGTGTGGCAATGGGTGGTGGGCGCTTTTAGTGCTTCGCTTACATTCTTAGCCGCACGCATCTTTAATCAAGAATTTATTCACGGATACATCGAGCGCGCTTGGAACGTTAAGGTACCTAACTTAATCGGTGATATTTGCTCTGGCATTGTCATCTTTATTGGCGGCTGCCTCATTCTGTCATTGGTTTTTAAGCAAAATATTTCAGCTCTGATTGTGACTGGTGCAGGATCTGCAGCAATTCTCGGTTTTGCCTTAAAAGACTTTGCTGTTGCTTTAGCTACCGGCATCATGCTTAACTTTGAGGATACCTTCAAGGTTGGCGACAAGGTCAAGATCGGTGAGTATGTTGGTAGAGTCCATCAGATTACTTGGCGTAATACGGTCTTATTGACAGATTCACTTGAGGCAATCTATATCCCAAACGTCAAAATTTCAGATGCAGTGGTTATTAATTTAGATTTACCCAATGCTAATACCAAGCAGAGCCTTACATTTAATATTGATTACGATGTTTCGGTTGAAAGTGCTGAGCGTATTTTATATGCAGCTACCCTTGGCGCTATTGGAGTGAAATTTGTTTCTCCTCCATACGTTTATGCCCGGGAATTAACTGATTCAGGCGTTAAGTATGAAATTCAATATGTCATCACAGACTATCGCGATCGAAAACCTGCGGAGCATGCCATTATTAAGAGCGTTTTAGAGAGCATGCGAGTAGCAAATATCACTATCTCTTCTGGTGTAGACGTTGAGGATAGGATCAAAATTGCCAATCGTTCTTTAGATCTGTATCACCTAGTCCAGCAGGTTAGGTTGTTTCATCAATGCTCTAAAGAGGTATGGGTCAGCATCAGTAATGAGTTGGTTCCTCGCCGCTTTAAACCTGGGGATATCATTGTTCACGCTGGACAGCGTAATGATGCCATCTTTATTATTGCTGAAGGTATGGCATCACGCATGATGATTAATGCAAACGATTCATTAGTAAAGCAACGCTTTATTGCTACAGAGTTTTTTGGGCGACAGGCTTTATTTGCGCTCATGCCACATATTGCAACGGTTACTGCTGAAGCAGATGCGCTAATTTATGAGCTGAGTAAAGAATCGCTGCAAAAATTACTCGGGCTATACCCTGAATTAATCGAGATATTTGCTTCGACCTTGGCTGAGTTAAATCTTGAGGAAGAGCGTGTCGTATCTGTTGATGGAGCTCTTAAGCCCGGAGAAATTAGCCATGTCAAAAATATCTATATTGGCCAGCTAGAGGCAAATTACGGCAGAGAAACTCACGCAAGCAGCATTTAATAGTTAAAGAAATTCTGATGCGCTTCATATTGCATCTGCATCCCAAGTTTGTCGGTTTACCCAATATATTAGACATAGAACCAACCAATCGCCTGCAGATGCCACGCACCATATAGCCAGTTCCACTTGATTCCAGTGATCTCGGTGCGTACGCCACACCTGATCTAGCAAGGCTTAAGTCATTGTTTCTGCTATTGTTTTAGCTCATTTTTACAGCTTCTAAGGCGTAGGTCGCACGTTCGAATCGTGCTGGGCAGACCAAATCCTCACTATTTAATGTTGTCTCAGGCTTATCTATTGGCTCGATTGTGGCTAATCATGGATGAGCTTGGCCGGCGTAGAGACTTACCTTGGTCTAGCGTTAGGGGTCTGGTGAACTGTGAGCAACTGGGTCAACAGTAATTTTGTCGGGTAAACCAACAGATTGTCTATTAGAATCTAGGCGTCCTTATCTACCGGATCCTTTAATATCGGAATGGAACAGTACTTCTCAAACTATCAACTAATGTTTTTCTTACCGCTGGTTGCGCTAGCAATTCTGGTGGAGTCTTATTGCTACAAAAAGAAATTCACTCAATCTTATCCTTGGAGAGAGAGTGCAACCTCTTTAGGGGTGGGTCTAGGTCACCAGTTGACCGGCATTGTGAACCGTTTATTAATCCAAGGGGTTATGGCCAGTTTTGTATGGCAATACCGAATTTATACAATGCCCAATGCATGGTGGGTTTATCTGGCACTCTTTATTGGCTTAGAGTTTTGCTATTACTGGTACCACCGCGCCTCCCATGAAGTCTTTTTGATGTGGGCTACCCATAGCACGCATCACTCTCCCAATGAAATGACCTTATCAGCCGCTTATCGTTTGGGATGGATGCCTTTCCTGTCTTTTAGCTGGGTCTTCTTTTTACCCCTGGTACTGCTAGGCTTTTCCCCCATTCTGGTCTTTACCATGCTGTCGATCAACCTGATGTATCAGTTTTGGCTGCACACCAAGCTCATTGGCAGACTGGGATTTCTGGAGGGTATTTTGAATACACCATCAGCTCATCGGGTACATCACGCCAGTAATCCTGAGTACCTAGATAAAAACTATGGTGGGATTTTGATCGTATTTGATCGTTTATTTGGAACCTATGCTAAAGAAGAGCAGGGCGTCGAGATTAGTTATGGATTAACCCATCCTAATCATTCTGCCAATCCCTTCGAAGTTGTTTTTAGAGTGTGGCGTCAATTACTGATTAAATTGATTAATACTCCGGGGATAAAAAATAAAGTGAAGTTAATATTTTCGCCGCCCACCTAAATATATTTTATGAAAGTCGTTTCATCTCAGAGAGGACGTACTCTTTTATCAAGTTGCCTTGATCTCTTGCACAAATGATTTCAGATTCATTGAGTTGTGTATAGATTTTTTGCATTCTTGGCATGTCTTGTTCTTTCCAGAAATTTGGTAGCCAAGAGCCAAAGACTAGGCATTACAGGTATATATAGACAAGAACCATACCAAGCCGTATCAACAACGACAGTCATGGCCACTTATACGATGGGTTTGTAAGCCAGGAGTAAGGCCCAGGTCGCACGTTCGAATCGTGGTGGTTAGGTTAAACAACATTTTGGCTGATGAGATCTTTAAAGAATTTGGATATTGATCGTTATTAGAGTAAGCTGGGCTAGATGATGAATAGAATCTATTCAAATTGGGTTTATGGCGGCTTTTTAGCAGGCCTGCTTCTGCTGTTATTAATGCCGTTGCTGACTCTAGCTTGGTCAACTGAGCTAAAGCTTTTCTATTTGACTTTGCCTATCTATATGCTGCACCAGTATGAAGAGTGGGATGGTGATCGATTTAGAGTCTTTATCAATAATCATCTTGGGCATGGCAAGAACTTATTAACTCACAAAGCAGGTTTTGTAATTAATATTTTTGGGGTTTGGGGAGTAATTGCTGTTTCTCTGTATTTGGCTTTTTATTTAGATCCTGGCTATGGACTGATAGCAACTTACCTTGTTTTAGTAAATGCTATCGTGCATATACTAGCGGGATTCGTTTTGCGTATCTATAACCCGGGACTTATTACTGCTCTTATTTTGTTCATGCCATTGGGCATTTATACAATTTATCAAGTCAATTTTGATAGTGATCGCATATTCCAGTATCTTGGAATCGCTATAGCAATATTAATTCATGTGAGCATCATGGGGCATCTTCTACGAAGGCGTAAACAACTGAATATAAATACTGCATAGTATTAGACTTGGCTTCCCAAGCTAGTCAATTCTTTCAGTTCCCTTAGGATTCCCACTTTATCGATTTACCCGACACATTAAATGTCCGACTATTCAACTCCCTGTGGAAGCCATTCCAGACTCAATAATCTCTAATCGGCACCTTAAACGCATTGTTTTTAGTATTGTTTAACCACATTTTTAAAGCTTCTAAGGCGTAGGTCGCACGTTCGAATCGTGCTGGGCAGACCAAATCCTCACTATTTAATGTTGTCTCAGGCTTATCTATTGGCTCGATTGTGGCTAATCATGGATGAGCTTGGCCGGTGTTGGAGTGGCCTTTGGTAGGGCGTAGGTGATCCTGTGTGACTATTAGCGACTCAGCGACTCAGATGAAATTTTGACCCTAGTAATCTAGTATCGGTTTGACCCGACTCGGAAGTGTCCGGTTACGTGACGGTCAGCTGGCTTTTATGGGGTTGCTTGCTGACACTCAAAAACTGGATGATTGGCGGCGGCTGGGGGCATAGATCGGCCAGTAGCGGCCATACCTTGAAACTCAAAACAGCCATTGAGGCACTCATTGGCCCTTTATAACCTTCAACAAAATAGGTTGTATCTATTTGATGATTAAAAGAGTAAGGTGTACTTGGCTCAAGGCTAATAACTGTTATAGCACTTGATTTTCTTAATCCTACGTAACAGTCGTCCTCTCTAGCGAATTAGAGTAGGTCTCACCCCTCCAGAACTAGTTTGTTAAATAACTGCTGCTAATCACTTCATTAGCTAGCGATTCTTCGTGGGCTTCTATTAAACGTCTTAGCTGCAGTTATAGCAGGTAAGACGTGATCATTTTAAATCATGTTAGTCAAAGCGACCAGCTAATGGCCGCTCTATGGGCGCAAGTTGCGCTTAAAAAATGGAGAGATTTATCCGCTTACTTTTTTTACTTATTTTGGCCTTATTCATTTCATCTGCATCAGGCCAGACATCCAATGATGTCAACTCTACGGGAGCTAGTGCAACGAATACTTCGGTTGGGGGTGGGCAATCTAATTTATTGGGTAGCAATATTGGTACCCAGCAAAACTCGACTAATGTTACGGGTGGGTATGGCAACGTGAATAGCAATAATCCGGGGACTACCACGGCAAAAGTTTATTCAGTTCCTACTATGTATGCTCCGGGTTTAACGGCTGCCGGTAGCGATGTCTGTCTTGGCTCTGTATCTGCATCTGGATCGATCCTGGGATTGGGACTTGCAGGCGGCAGTACTTATGTGGATGACAACTGTGTCTTATTAAAGAACAGCCAGAGGATGGCAGCCTTGGGTTTTGGTAATGCGGCTGTAGTGATGATGCTGCAAAACAAGGATATAGAAAAAGCTATCAGGACATCGAGCCCAACAGTCTATTTACAAGTATCAAAGGACAGATTGGCAAACTTGCAAGCAGAGTTTGATGATGCAAAAGAGATGGGTGAATCAACTGTTGATCTTGAAGAAAAAATCATCAAAGCCAATAAAGAAGTGCGCATTATGGCCAGGAGAGTGCAAAACTCACCCGGTATACCCGAGAAGGTGGTCGAAATTGCGCCTACAACATCAGGTGGTAAAGCTAAAACGGCTAATGACCCTAGAGAAATATTGAATCCTTAAGAAAGTACCAATGAAAAAAATCCTTGTAGCCTCGCTACTTACAATTTCAGCTCTGGCCTTTGCAGCGCCACCAACCGCATTTACCTTTGTAGCACCAGCATCGGTAGCTGTTGCGCCAGCATTAACTAACTTGCTTGGCGTAGTCAATGCATTTAAAGCTGTAGGAACAGCGTTTGCTTTAGCTGATCCCGTAGCAACTGGTTTATTGGATCAAGCTGCTATCAATTTAACGCTTTCTGTTGATATTAAAAATATCGATACCTTAGCCATTAACTCTCCAGTCTATAGCAGCACTACTGGGCAAATTACCTGGGTCAATAACTTTGCAACTTCAGTTGCATCTTCAAATGCTTGGGTTCAAACGGATATTGCTGGCTACGATACGGCTGCTAAAGCATTTCGTGATGCTGGTGGCGCATACGCAGTTACCGCAATCATGACTGGCGGATCTGGTGTAAACAAGCTGCTGTCGGCTATTGATGGCACAACACGAATGGTCAATGGCGCCAGTTATATCCCTGATAGCTCGTTTAATACCTTAGTTACAAGTTTTAATACAGCTACGACAGTTAGTCAAAAAGTGGCTGACTTAGGAACCGCAGCCACCGCTTTAACCGCTATTCAAGCGCAAGGGTCTGCTATGGACATTGCTGGGGCGGTAGCTGTCACCACCTTAAATACTTTAGTTTTACCTGCGGCCGGCAATAATTCGGCTTCGTACACCACTCTTAATTCACTATTACTTTACAACGGTTTGCAGTAAATAGTGATTGCTTGCAAAGGGCCGTTGTGGGTCGTTTTGAGCCTGTCGATTGTATGTAGGGTTAGGGTCTGCTTTGTGATTAGAAGCAGTCTATCAAGGCCCTGATCCCGTAACGTCAGGCGCAACCGACAGTAAATAATTCAGGTCGCCCAAACGCAAATCTGAAAACATAATTACAAGTGTCTTGTTAAGTGACGCTTGTAATGAATAATTTATCGCTCTTATTTTCTACCGTTATCACTGATGATGAGCCCATCAAACTTCTTGATAGTGCCGTCATCCTCTATAAGAGGCCCACGAGCCACCAGTGGCAATGCCGTTTCAAGCTCTCTACTGGCTCTTGGCATTCTGCCAGTACTGGATCCGATCAAGTGGCCGAGGCCACGACCCAAGCCATTGCCATCTATGAAACAGTCAAGGTCAAGCTAGCCAGCGATCTAGCCATTAAGACTCGCACTTTTCGCCAACTAGCCACGCAAGAGCTGGCTATGGCTGCCCGAGTAGTCCAGGCCAATCCCAATAAACGTACCCATGTTGACTACATACACATCTACACCAAGTACTTGATCCCATTCTTTGGTAGCTACCAGATCAATGACATCACCCAAGAGCTAGTAGATGACTATGTGGCTTGGCGCATATCTCGGATGGGCAAGAATCCCAAGACCTATACCCAAAGGCGTCATGCTGGGCTTTATAAGCGGGTAATTGAAAGGGCTAGAGAGCAAGGCTTAATCCATCGAAATCGCACCATTCCATTATTAGAGGTAAACGCTGATAGGGCAGAAATTAGGCCTGCATTTAATCAACAGGAGGTCAATTACTTACTGGAATACATGCAAGACTGGGAGCGTTTTGGTCGTAATCAACGCAGTAACCATATGCGTAGACTTTGCCGTGTGTATGTGGAGTTCTTGTTAGGAACAGGCATTAGACAAGGAACGGAGAGTATGCCAATACGTTGGAAATCGTTGCAATGGCACTGGATTGGTGAAAAACGCTATTTACGGATCTGGGTGTCAGGTAAAACTGGGCCTAGGTATCTGATTGCCCGACATTTTGTGATTAAGGCCTTAGAGCGGCTAATTGCTTGGCAGGCTTTGCCTTATGCCAATCTCGATGCAGTGATTGAAGCCAAGTTAGATCGCAAGGTGTTTGTATTTCCTGAAGGGGATGCTCCGCATAGTCTGGATAGTGTATTTGAGCGGCTAATGCTTGAATCTAATTTATTAAAGGATGCTACTGGTAAGAATAGAACCTTGTATAGCCTGCGACATACCTACGCTACATTTAGATTGGCAGATGGTATTGATATTCACACATTGGCAAAACAAATGGGTACTAGCGTGGGGATGATTGAACGTCATTATTCAAAATTAACACCAATGATGAGTGCGGAAAGATTGGCAGGGTAGAGATGGGTGAGGGGATGACCATTTGGTGTCGGTTTTACCCGACGCTACAACCTACGCCCTATTTGCTGGCAGGTCTTAATGAAGGGTTTAATTTTCTGGAAGCACCCCTTAAAATACCGTAATATAGATAAAACAGCCCTTATGAAAAATAATCAAACTACCTTAAACCGAAAAGACATTGTTGACAATGCCTTGGGTTCTTTGCGGGTAGAGGGTATGAAGCCTAGCAATGAGTTGATGAAAGATTTTGATGCCTTTATTGGTGGATCAAAAACAATCGATCAAATCATTGCAGAGACTAAAGAACGCTATGTCGCGCTACGACGCGGATAGTGTCTATTGCTATCCGGGTTCTCCGGTATTGCAAAACAAATTGGGCTTTAGGGATCAAAATGAGCTTGAGGCGTTTGAGTCTGATATGACTGCTTCGCGTTTAGTGGCTTTAGATTTAGAGCCAATTCAAGGTAATTTTGATTTAGCGCATTTACAAGCAATTCACTATGCTCTTTTTCAAGATGTCTATGATTGGGCTGGAAAGATTCGGACTGTAGATATAAGCCGTGAAAATAGCCGTTTTGCAAATATCCGCATGATTGATTCAGCCGCTAAAACTTTATTCAGTAATTTAGCTAAAGAGCATTTATTCCAAAATCAAGATATCAAGCAAGTTGCACAGAAGTTAGCCCACTATCTTTCTGAGATTAATGTCTTGCATCCATTTCGGGATGGCAATGGACGGGTGCAGCGAGTGTTTATTGCTCAGTTAGCTAGCGAGGCTGGGTTTAGGCTCAATTATTCCGATCTAAACCAGTCCCAAATGTATCAAGCAATGGAGTTAGCCTTTTTTGGTGACGAGAAGGCGCTAGCGCAACTCATTCTAGATAAGCTCAGCAGCCAATAAGCAGTTTCACACCGTTACTTAAAGTAACGCTTGGGCTGAAAAGTGCTTGATTTGTGGTAATTTGACATTACCAGCGTCACTTAAAGAGACACTAGTTTGTCGGTTAAACCGACAAACTTAAATGAGCTCTACTGCATTGCGTTTCATATCGTCATTTACGTCAATATATTTTTGGGTAACGGCAATGGATTTATGGCCTGCCAAACTAGCCAAAACTCTTACTGAAATACCTTTATTGGCTAAATTCGTAATAAAGGTTCTTCTGCCTGAATGGCTCGTTGCCCCAGAAATGCCAGAGTGTTTGTAGTTCCAATAAAACCATACGCATAAGCCGTTGGCAGAAAATCCCAGTCTGTTTGCTGTATGGAAAAAAGGGATCTCTGGCATCTTGGCATGTCTAGTGCCGACATAGGCCAATAATTCGTCTTGTAGTTTCTTAGGAAGAAATACGGTTCTCGGTTGACCGCCTTTCGTTTGAGCTGCAGACAAACGGATTTCATTTTTGATACTGCCATCAATATTGAGAACATCGCCCATCTTAAGCGATGCAATTTCTGCGACGCGAAGTCCCGACCAAAAACTGGTGAGAATGATAGCTCTGTCACGCTGCGGATATTTCTTAGTGGAGACATAACGCAGTATTTGATCGAGCTCTGCTTGGGTGAGGGTTTTAGCTTGTGCCATTTATGGGTTTTCCTTTGATAAATAAAATTACACATAAAGTATGTTTTCTTATTTCCAAAAGGACAACCGAGGCTCAAGTTCGGATAGTAATCAAAAGACCTTCCAAGAATCAATGACTTAGTAAACCAAAAATAATTTGATTAAGAAAATGTATATTTTCTTAATCGTTTTTATTGACGAATCAATGCTTGTATTTAGTGCGGATCGTGGCGAAAATCCCACGAATTACTGCTAGTAGCTCAAATCAGCCCTATACGCTGTTTTTATTAATGCCAACTACTCAGTATTGCGAAGCTGTTAGATCTTTGCGTATAGGGCTTTTTTGAGGTAAATTTTGTATAAATTTAAAGCGTCAATTAGTTCAAATCCACATTGGTTGCTATAAACACTGGCTTATTAACGCCAGTACTTTTACAAA
>NZ_JACVPL010000025.1 GCF_018881925.1 Polynucleobacter sp. Latsch14-2
CACCGCTCCCACATTAAAGCCTTCTGGGTGGCCGTGTAATAGATTCGAGGTCGTTGTTTCATGAGCAACACTCCTTTTGCTTACGCAGTTTGTAGTGTGTTGCATCGATCGGTTGAATTCAAGGTCGTTAGCAGGATGCCTCACCCAATATATGTTGTGTCATATGACAGGCTTCGCACCCGCATCACCCCATACCTAGTCGCATCCCACGCATGATCTTCGGCATCCGTATCTACATCTTCTGGGTTTAATGAATCTGACGGTAATTGCGGAACAGTTCTAAGCCAATGCTTGCAATTATTAAATACCTTTAACCTTCCTTCAGCTAATAGGCGGATGATTTCTTGAGCTCCGTTTACTCTGCTTCTAGGGGCGTTATAGGCCTCAGTCCATTTCACCCCCTTATCCCTGAAGATTTGACCAATGGACCTCTCTGCTCCGATCTTTGAGAAGATGGATGGGTCAGCTAGGTTCATGCGGTATTCGTATCCAAGACGTTGGTCGTGTATCTCGATCTTTTTGATCTTTTCGGCTACTACTGTTGCATCTTCTCTGGTGCCCGTGTTTTCTTTATCTCCATATCCATAGAGTTCTCTCCATAGGTAATAGACTCCATCATTAGATAGTGCGAACCAATACACGGCGTATGGCCTGGCATAGCCCCAATCGATAGAGCGCCATACCTTCCAGGTTGGTGGTATTGCGAAGGGTTCTACAACGTGTTTAGAGGGTTGCCACACGCCTTCCAAGAAACTTCCTACGTGGATATCCCAATCACCTTCTAACCAGGCTCTGCGCCTGTTTGGATCGCTTAGCGACTCTAGGCTCATGAGGTAATTGGGGTCGTTTTTGAGTAGGTGTGTGTTCTCATAAATCGTCGAATGAATTCTCACCCTTGGTAGAGCACCATCTTGCTTGATGATTCTCCCGGCAGGTATTGCCCCAATCTGAAATCGCTCCTTTACGGATGCGTGGCCCACCCCAAATGGATTGCAGGTTGCTCGTACCATCCTTGGCATTCCGGGGTGTGATGACCGGCAAGTGGAATGCATGGCTTCGTAGAAGGACAGATTGCGCCAGTTAGTGAGCTCTTCAAATCCTAACCAGGGGTATTCATGGCCGTGATAGTTCCAGTAGTCATCCTCGTTGGCTCCATAACGGAAGTACAACATCTCTCCGGTAGGCCACTTCCAAACGTAATCTGATTCATTGAACTTAGCACCTGGGAAGATTTGATAGAACCAGCGCTTACTCTTGGCCACTACGTCTGCTAGCTGCGGATAGGTAAGGCGAAAGAGTGTGCCGCGCCAATGATCCCCGAAGCCTCTTCCTACGTGTTGGGCATAGCTCATGAGTAAGGTATCAGTCTTACCCCCTCCTCTGGTGCCCTCCAGCAATACCTCATAGACGGGGCATGTCAGGAACAAGGTCTGACTGCCGGGCAATGGTGCCCAGATGGTTTTCATGGGTTAGTGTTTTGGCTGGGCAGCTTGCTCCCACTCATCCATACTCATGGCGCTAGGTACCACCAAGACCCCACTTTGTAGAGGTGCACCATCTTTTCCGGTGTGCTCTATTGCGGATAGACGTGGGTGCACATACGGCGCAGCATGCCTGGCAATGGTCGCGGCCATGTTCAGTAACTTGATGCGATTCTCCGTGATCATGGCGGTATGACCATCATCATGCTCGTTAGTCTTATCACCATGGTCATGATGATCACGACTGCAATTACCCGCCTCTTTGTAGAGCGCCATCATCGTGCTCATCATGATCTCCAGAGGCGTAATACCATTGGCGGCAGCCACCTCTGCGATCTCACGAGTACGCTTGGTTAGACTACCCTCCTTGCGGCCAGCTCCAGGTCTTGCCCCTCCCTTACTTTTGCTTGGTACCGGTTTCTTTGATTTCTTTTGATTGTTTTCAATCATGAGGTCTAGATCAACCGTAAAAGATGAGGTTGCAGCGCTACCGAGTCTCCAAGAGGTTCATCAAACTCGATGATGATTCTTTGGAATAAGTCATGTCGGCTTTGGGCTCCACGATGTTTGACCACGGTACCAATTCGACCGCTTGGGGTCTTCACTTTTGATCCGATGGGAAAGTCTTCCATGTCTAGACGATCAATGACGCCAGCTATAGCGTGATTAGTTTGCATTGGGTTTCTCCATGGCTTCCTGGCGTTTGCGTAGCTCGGTAAATATTCGGGTTTTGAAGGCGTCATAGTTCTCTGCGCCCTGGGCTCTCATGCCTAGTTCTCTTCCTTTGGTGTCAATGCCATCATTGGTTTTCCACCAAGCCTCTTCTTCTGCGCTAGCCGCTTCCACCTTCTTGCGCGCCCCTTTGAGTATGGCCAAAACATATCCTGCATTGATGGGGGTTGGGTTTGAGACTTTCATGCGTGTTTCCTTTGCCGTAGCGATGGCCTCTGCTACTTCAGCTTCCGATACTCCGAGATTGACGATGTCTCGAATGCGGTAGTCGTCTACAGCTATAGCTCTACCCTCCTTGCTAATCATGGCTGCAAAGCTTTTGTATTTTTCGATACGTTCTTGAAAAACTTTTTCTTCATCGGATGGCTTTGTTAGCTCCTGGGGAATTTTTTCCTTTTCACCCCCATTGTTTTGTTTGCCTGGTGTATGGAGATTGGTTACTGGTGACTGGTGTCTGGTGTCTGGTGAGCAATGCGTTCGCATTGCGGTCGCATTGCGAACGCATCCGATATTTGGGGTGATTTCTGGTTGAGATTCGTCCGATGGAAATGATTGCCATCTGCCTTCTGCACTCCGCCTAGCTTTAAGTTGCTTGTCTTTAAAGCGGGCTATTTCATGGTCGCAGCGTTCTTGTCTCCAGCCATCATCAGTGAGGGTAAAAAATTCATTAAGGACAGATACAACTGCATTTTTTTCTTCTTTTGATCGTGCGTTAATTAATCTTTGTACCAACTTGATTTCGATAGGTAGCGGTTTTTCTGTGGCGTAGTACTTTCTAATGAGGCGGCTGTAGGTTGCATCCTCTATGAATGTAAGATGCGCAGTCGCCTCTGCATAATCTCCAATGTGATGCTCGTAGTAATTCATCTCAATCTGTCTCCGTGTAGTTCTTTTTCTTGCGTGCAATATTTTTTGCAAGAGAAGAATCTAGCAATCGGAAAGCGTATCGTCAAATGCGTTTTTTCTGAATTTTTCTTTAATTTACTTATTCATCATTTCGCTGTAATCCATGTTTGAGAAATTCGTGAGAATGATTTTCTTTATCTGAAGTGTTTGTTGATCTACGTATGTCCACCACTCTCTTTGCTCTATCAGAAAGCTCTGACTAGGCTGTAGCCTTTTATTTATATCTGCTCTGTCACTTCTATGAATAAATATTTTTTTGTAGTCAAAAATGAATATGCGTCTTTAAAGTGGGTATTGATATTTGATTGACCACCAAAATTTCATTGACTACATTGCACTTCAGCAGCACACAAAATGATGCATAACAAAACACAAAGGAGATTAAATTTAATGGTGGCATTTCGCTTGTATAGCTTGTATCGATCTTATGGATACACAAAAATGAGTTCCGCAAAGATGGCTTTGCAGGTTTATCGTAAAAACTTAAAACGCGCCCGCTAAGGAGATCATGATGAGCCAATCAAATACTCAAATCCCACCAATTACCTTGATGAGAATTCCTCAAATATTAAAAGTGATGCCGGTATCAAAATCTAAGTTTTGGTTGATGGTTCAGAAAGGTGAGTTTCCGAAACCAATCAAGATTGGAAGGTCTTCGTTTTGGACGATTGAACAGGTTCAGGCGTTTATTCGAGAAAGGAGTGGTCAATCCACCAATTGAGTAATGGCTATCTCCTGAGCTTATGCTATCTATCCTACGGAAAAATCAGGAGATGACTATGCATGCAGTGAATTTATCCAAACCACTTAGCGTTGAGGTCTTTGACCTTAACCGCCCCATGGATCAGAGTGCCTGGATTCAAATTGGGGATTATGAGGATCTGAAGGATGCTGTCGATGCATGCAGGAGGGTAATTGATCGAGTCTTATGCAAACCGCGATATTCATCTCTCACTGGACATGCTTTGATGCAAGAGTATTTAAATTATGGTCCGATCCCATGCATTCGTGGGGTTGATAATCTGGATGCCTTTGATCCGTATGAGTATCTCGAAAGCAAAACCAAGTAGGCCGCAATAGCGCTACGAAAATGCTTTAGACCTTGGTCTTTAAATAACGGACAACAGTCTCCCAATCTGGGAATTCAGGGGTTGCAAAGTGAATATGCTCACCCTTGAATCGATCTACCCCATTCTTAAGACGATCATCGACCAAGAAATCTCCATCATTCAGATTCTTATGGTGACTAAGGATCAATCGTTTGAATGCCGGCTTACCCAGATAATCTTTCACCCATAGCAACTTATCGGACCAGGCACTTGGATTGCCCCAGGGTGCGGTTGAAAGAATATAGGTATCGAACATGGTCGCCAACTCTTCATATGCGGCAATTGCCCCTGGAATTGGGTCCATTAAATAGAAGATGCCTGGAACTTCATCCAATCTATCTTCGTACTGATCTTGTATATGCTCAGGGGTTCTTGCGATTCCCGATGGAAAATCAACCAGGACATTATCCATATCTATGTAGAGTATTTTCACTATCTAAATCCTTTTAAGAACTACCCAATCCTATCTAGAATGTTGCGCTCGACACCATCAAGACCAATCGTCATTTGACTTACTAACTCCTTGTACCTAAGCCAACTCTGAGGGTTAGCAAAGCGACGGTGTACGTGCATATGACATTTACGACAAAGGTGAAATTGATCGGTTTTTCCTGCCTCAAATGGCTCCGAATAATCCTCAGCATGGGCATCAATCAAACCCTCGGTCTGGCCGCAGGCACAGCATTTAGCTGGTCTAGCCAATGTACCATTTGCCCATTGCTTATTAAGCCAATTCTGAGCCTTAACTCTTTGACTCGGGGTAAATCCGTTATAGCTATTCATTTTTAAAATGAGGTCTGCCTCAACCCATACCTTCTATAAACGTATCAATAAATCGAGCAATAGCATCACCAACTCTCACTAAAGTTGATTTACGCTCCAATATTTTTGGCTTTTGTTCCAGAACCTCAATTAACTCCTCAGACCTTGGGGCTTGATTTGTAAATTCATAGCCCTCTAGTAAAGCTTGAAGCTTCGGCCCATTAACCCCCTCAGACTGACAAAGCGCATCAAAGGCTGCCTTCTTCTTCCTGGCCCAAAAGACCTCAAATTCTTCTGCAACTCCATCAGGAGATAGGCCGCTGAGGCTCTCTTCAATAAATTGCTCAATCAGGGTCCTCTTAGAGCGCAATTGAATCTCGCCAGACAGATAGTCATCAATCTGCTTTTTGATTCCCTCGCCCTTTTTGCCTTTACCACCATTCTTTAACCATTCGGTTAATAACAGAATAATGTACGCAACATTAATTTGATCCCGATGAATGAGAACAATCTCAAAGTCCACGTCATTCAGAATGGAATCTTTCTCTTTGGCATTCTCATGTTTGACGCGTTCGTAGATATCGAGGTACTTAGACTTGTAATCTTCAAAACCTTGCTCAGTAAGTGCAAGATCCCCCTCTTTATAGTCAGTAAACGAAGTGATTACGTTCTTTAATTTAAGAAGTTCTCTAAAGCGCGTTACAAATAGCAGCTGCTCATTCTCATCTTGCAAATCATCCACCGATGAAACGGTTGGAGTTAAGGCAAGGAGTGCCTCAACCGCTAGGTTATATTTTTCAACGTAATTCTCATAAGGCTCTAGCAGAACCGTTTCTTTAGCATCCTTATTGGAGAACAAGGCAATCGCTTCATCTGTCTTTTCCTTCAGATTCCTAAAGCAAATGATATTGCCCTGTGATTTCTTATCATTCAGGATGCGATTGGTTCTAGAGAATGCCTGAATTAAGCCGTGGTACTTTAAGTTCTTATCAACGTAAAGCGTATTGAGTCTTGGGCTATCAAAACCAGTGAGGAACATATTGACTACCAGTAGGATATCAACTTGCCCCTGACGCACGCGCTTAGCAATATCTTTGTAGTAGTTGTAGTAGTCCTGGCTATCTTTAGTCGAGAATTTAGTGCCAAACATCTCGTTATAGTCATTGATGTATTGATCTAGCTTGTCTCGGCTATAGGTCACCTTTTCAGGCGTCACGCCATCATCCTCAGGAATTACGCCACCGGTACCATCAGCCTCAGGATTGGCCTCATTCTGCTGATAGCTGAAGATGGTGGCAATCTTTAAGTCTGAGCCCGTTTCTGCGATTTTCTGTTTGAATAAATCGTAGTACCGAATCAATGAATCTACACTGTCAACGCAGAACATCGCAGTAAAGTCTGGATGCTTGGTCTTTTGACGATGATGGTCAATGATGTAATCAGTGATCTTATTAAGCCGGTCGTCAGCCTCCATCAACTCCTTGGTGTCAATCGACTCAACATCGATATCGAGATGGCTACCAGACTCTTTTTTCTTATAACGCCCGACATACTCAACAGAAAAGCGCAGGACATTTTCATCGCGTATCGCATCAACAATGAGGTATTTATGCAGACAAGTACCGAATAGATCGGCGGTTGTTTGCTTGCGCCCACCATGCGAAGATGCGTTCTTCTCAAGAATCGGCGTTCCAGTAAAGCCAAACATTTGGCAGTTACTGAAATACTGCTTAATATTTTTGTGGTTCTCACCAAACTGGCTACGATGGCACTCATCAAATATAAAGATCACCCTCTTGTCTTTTAGGCCGTCCATCTTGATGGCATGCCTATCTCGAGTGATCGCGTTATTTAGCTTCTGGATGGTAGTGAGAACAATCTTTGAAGTTGGGTCATTGAGCTTCTTGACCAACTCCGATGTATTGGGTGCGCTATCGACTGAGCCCTCTTCAAAGTGGTTGAACTCCCTCTCCGTTTGATAGTCCAAGTCTTTTCTATCCACAACAAAGACAACCTTATCAACCTCGGGCAATTCAGCAACGATTTGACTGGTCTTAAACGAGGTTAAGGTCTTGCCAGAGCCGGTTGTATGCCAGATATAAGCATTGGACTTACTCGTTTTTACCTTCTCAATTAGGGCCTCTACTGCGTAGTACTGGTAAGGGCGCATTACTAAAAGTAACTTGTCTACTGTTAGAACCATGTAGCGAGAAATCATCTTCGCTATATGGCAAGGCTTTAAGAATTCAGCACTAAAGTCATGCAGATCTGAGATTCGCTTGTTTTCTTTGGTAGACCAGAAGAAGGTTTGCTTGAAGGTGAACTCTTTAATGCTCTTATTATTGGAGAAATACTTGGTATTGACTCCATTGCTAATGACAAAGAGCTGGACATACTGAAACAAGCCGTAGCCTGCATCATAGGATTCATGCTTATATCGGATGATCTGGTCAAAGGCGACCTTGAGATCCATTCCGCGCCGCTTTAGTTCAATTTGAACCAAAGGCAGACCATTAATCAGGATCGTGACGTCGTAACGATTCTTACGCTTACCTTCGGTTGATATTTGATTGGTGACTTGGAACTCGTTTTGGCACCAGTCGACATGGTTTAAGAAGGTAATCCAGATAACATCGCCGTTATCGCGTTTTAATGCAAACTTATCTCTTAGGATTTCAGCGCGGTCAAATACGTTGCCGGTATTGAGCTTATTGAGGATTTGCTCATATTCCTTATCGCTAAAGCGAAGATTGGGAATATGGTGGGTGTTTTCGTTATGGAGCTCAAGCTGGCGCCTTAAGTTAGCCAGCATGGCAGACTCATCCAGAATCTCTACGCGGGAGTACTCCATTGACTGGAGTTGCTTGATGAGCGCTTCTTCTAGCGCAGCTTCAGATTGGATGGTCATATTAGATAAACATCTGCTGTAGCAGGCCTTGTTTATATTCCCTGGATAATGCTAGCTTGGACTTTATATTTGTAATTTTATTATCTAATGCGGCAAAAAAATCGGTAATTTGCTTTTGCTCAGCGATGCATGGAAGGTTGATTTCTATTGCCTCAATAGTACTTTTTGAAAGACTTGGAACCCCTGATGCCTCGCAATAACTTTTCCAATTAATCGTCTGGAAACATGCGTATATAAATTCTGGAGTGCAATTAATAAATTTATGGGTATAAAAAAGAGTATCAACCGCCCAAAATTTACCTGACAAAAGGACTGGCTTATCAATGGTGCCCTTTCTACCTATACAAGCACTAACGCCGTCGTATAAAAAATCATTCACTGACAGCATAAATCCACCCGTGCCATAGACAGGTATATCTCCTGGGTCCAAGTGTTTGTAATCTCGTCCGCTACCGATGGTTAAAGCATCCCCAATTTTCCTTAAATTCCACTCTGGATAATCCCTCCCACCCCCATCTTTAAATCGAATTTCCTGATTAAAGATTTTTTTCATGACTCCCTTTTTGTAATGAATAAGGAGTTCATGCTTTTTCGTTAGGAGGGAGATCTTTTGGTCAACTTTAGATAGGAATGTGGCTACCTTATCCTGCTCATCATACCCAGGGTAATTTAGCCTAATTTCCCTAATGCTGGATATAGATAAATGCTTAACGGTAGAGCCGGTTGCCAGCTCTTTAATTTTTTTATGGTACTTATCTGTCAACAATAAATTCAATAAAAAAGGTAAATGTATGGCCTCTGAGGGCTCAACTCTTGCTATTCGCTGATTAAGAAGAACCTCTTTATCATCATTTTTAAGATAGAGAGGTTTACCTAGGAGCTCGCACTCGCGGGATAAATCTGTCATTAGCAGCAATAGATCACCCGATCTGCAAATATATTTAGGATTTGCTTCTTCGGTAGTAAATTTTGAGTATTCAGTCGAAAAATTTCCATGGCCAAACTTAGTAAAATTTTTCGGTATAACTAATTTCTTTCCATCCATGCCAAATTTAGAGCCGTCAAAGGGATGTCCAGAAGTAAAGCCCACAAAATCACCAAGATTATTTTCTAGCCATTCTCCAGAAAATTCTTTAAACCTCAACTTCGGCACGCTCATCACTTGCCACCATTTACGAATGGCAGCTCAATGCCGAGCTCTTTGCAGAAGGCCGCTATTTCCTTATCTACGCTTGCTGACTCTTTATCTAGGTCGATCAGTTGGACTGATATTGCGGCAAGGTCAATTTCTTCTTCTGCCTCAAAGCTATCAACGTACCTGGGGATATTGAGGTTCCAGTCGTTTTCTTTCACTTGATCAATAGTGGCTATTGCGCTGTATTTATCTTCTGCTTTGCGTGCCTTGTATGTCTGAACAATCTTGGTTATGTGCTCGGGGCGCATCACATTGGTTGTTTTGACTTTCTCAAAATTCTTACTTGCATCTATGAACAAGATATTGTCATTCTTCTTCCGACACTTACGCATTACTAGGATGCAAGTTGGAATGCCGGTGCCAAAGAAAATATTTGATGGCAAACCAATAACAGCATCTAAGCAATTCATCTTTTCAATCAGGTATTGACGAATATGCCCCTCAGCGCCACCGCGGAATAGGACGCCGTGAGGCAGAACAACTGCCATGGTGCCTTCTTCTGATAAGTGGTAAACCATGTGCTGCACGAAGGCCAGGTCAGCTTTGCTGCTTGGCGCTAGTTTGCCGTATGAGCTAAAGCGGTCATCACTCATAAACATAGGATTGGCAGACCATTGCGTTGAAAATGGTGGATTAGCCACAATCGCATCGAACTTCATTTCTAGATGCTGAGGTTTCTCTAGCGTGTCTTCATTCTTGATGTCGAATTTACTAAAGTGCACGTCATGCAGAATCATGTTCATGCGAGCTAAGTTGTAAGTCGTTGGATTTCTTTCTTGGCCGTAGATATGACCAACAAACTCTGCCTGCCTTTTTACTCGTAGCAATAATGAACCAGACCCGCAGGTTGGGTCATACACATTTCGCAACTTGGGATTGTTCAGGGTTACTAGTTCAGCAAGTAGCTGAGAGACTGGTTGTGGCGTATAGAACTCCCCCGCCTTCTTACCCGCACCACTGGCAAATTCGCCAATAAGGTACTCATAGGCATCACCTAATACGTCTGCAGTGGTATCGCGTAGCTGGAAGTTGATTTTATTTAGGTGGACCAACACCTTAGAAATGAGTTCGTTTTTCTCATCCTCTGACTTGCCTAGCTTGGCCGAGGTTAGGTCTATATCGTCAAATAGGTGCTCAAACTCTTCAGCACTATCGGTCCCTAGGGTACTTTGTTCAATATTTTTTAGGACCTTAGTCAAGTCGCCCAGAATGAAGGTGTTGGAACCTAGCTCCCCGTTGCCTTTTTTAGCCAAATGGTCAAACATTTCGCTAGGGGCTAGGTAATAGCCAAGCTCTTCTTTGCAGGCCTCTTCAATAGCCTCTAGGTATTTTTTACCTTCAGTCGACTTTTCATCAAGACTTTCAAACGTTAGCTCTTCACCCTCTAATTGATCATTGGCAAAGTTGGCAATTTTTTCTGATAGGTACTTGTAGAAGATAAATCCAAGGATGTAATCCCGGAAGTCGTCTGCGGACATCTTGCCTCGTAATGTATTGGCAATATTCCATAGTTGCTGCTGTAATTGCCGACGCTGCTCTTCTGACATCTATTTCCCTTGATTTTGGGCTTTAAAACCCAGATAACTGAATTATCAAAATGCCATTACTAGCGCTAATAATGATAGGTGGATTCAACCACGAAGTGCAACTTTGAACAACTAGGTAAGGAGGCTAAGGATGTTTTAGTATCCAAAGCTTCTAGACCTCCAAGTCAAAGTAGCCATGACCTATCAACACCTTAGCCAAACT
>NZ_JACVPL010000026.1 GCF_018881925.1 Polynucleobacter sp. Latsch14-2
ATAAGGAGCTTAGAATGATCCAAGACCGTTTAAACAACCGACCTAGAAAACGATTAGGATTTAAAACCCCCAATGAAGTATTTATGCAGTCCTTAAACCGTGTTGCACTTCGTGTTTGAATCTACGGTTTATTAGTTGACACAAAATTTCAATAAAAAATATCTCTCCATGTTTATTTGGCAATGAATCAAATCATTTACGCGCCCATACTTATTGCAACATGCAATCGAATAGATCATCTTAAGCGTACGATTAATGCGCTTCAATGCGCGGAAGGTGCAAGCAATACTCCTTTATATATTTCAATAGATGGCCCTTATTCCGAATCAGTACGAATAGCTAATGATGAGGTTAAAAAATTTATAAATAATGTAGAAGGATTTCTTTACGTTAAGGTATTTGAACGCGAGAAAAATATTGGAACTTACAATAATTTCATGGTTTCAACCAGGATGATTTTTAAAAAATACTCTCGGATTATTTATTTAGAGGATGATTGTTTGGTCTCCAATAACTTCATTAAATACTTAAATCGAGCTTTAGATTTTTATGAAAATGATTTTTCATGCTATGCAGTTTGTGGTTATAACTACCCAACGTATAGCGAAGAAGATTTAAATTCAACAGATGTGTATAAATCCCAATATTTTTCTGGCTGGGGTGTTGGGTTTTTTAGGGATAGATATATTGAGCCAAAATTTTTATTAATTAAATGGGGTCATTTGTATCGAAATCCTCTCAAGTTCTATCGAGCGGAGCGTCTGGGCGGCTTAATTTCATCTCTTATGCTGATGAAATACAAGAAAGAGATTTGGGGTGATGTATGCAACACGCATCATTTACTTCAAAAAAATATGTATTGTATTTTTCCTACTAAAACTAAGGTGATTAATATTGGTAATGATGGTAGCGGAGTTAATTGCATAAAAGATGAAAAGTTTGAGATGCAGAATTTTTTAGAAGAGAAATCGCGTGATTTAATTCTAAAATCTAATAATGCTACTGATATTATTTACAGAAAAAAAAATAGATTTTATTTTGGGAGCAATAGTCCACTTGTAATTATTTATACTTACTTTATATATTTAATTATTGGGAGATTTGAGGGTGCTATCTACGATAGACTATATAATTTATTACTATCACCAGTTCGAGCAGCGTTTGTATTAAAAAAAATATCGTTATTGATGGTTAATTATTTTAAAATTTTAAAATGAAAGTTACTCACCTAAACCATTCCGATATGGCTGGAGGTGCTGCTCGAGCAGCCAATAGGATTCATAGGGCGTTAAGGTGTATAAACGTTGACTCAAGGATGCTTGTCAATATCTCCTCCTCTGATGATTGGACAATTTATCCTCCTATAGGTATTTTGAATAAGGCGCGTATATCCTTATCTCCACAAGTCGCTAAATTATTTCGAGGTTTATTAAAAACAGAAAATAAAATGTTGCATACTCCAGCTGTTGTGCCTTCTGGATTACCGAAAATTTTGAATATGTCATCATCAGATATCATCAATCTTCACTGGGTTGGTTGGGAGATGTTGTCTATATCTGATATTGGAAAAATAAGGAAGCCAATTGTTTGGACGCTTCATGATATGTGGGCTTTTTGCGGTGCAGAGCATTTAACCTATGAGGGCAGGTGGAAAGAAGGGTATTTAAAAAATAATCGCCCTTCTTATGAGAGTGGTTTTGACATGAATAGGTGGAATTGGCTTAGGAAATTGAAACACTGGGATAAGCCAATTAATATCGTATCACCAAGTTGCTGGCTTGCTGAGTGTGTTAAGGATAGCCCACTAATGTGTAATTGGCCTGTTTCTGTCATTCCAAATCCTCTCGATTTAACTATATGGAAACCAGCACCAAAAATTATTGCCCGCACTCTCTTGGGCTTGCCATTAGATATCCCTTTGATTATGTTTGGCGCTATGGGCGGAGGCGTTGACCCTAATAAAGGTTTTGATTTATTAATCGAGGCTTTAAATCATCTTCGTGGTGAAGGGATTTTTTTCGAACTTATCATTTTCGGCCAAAGCGAGCCAAAAATAAAAGTAGATTATGGTTTTCAAGCCCATTATATTGGCCATCTTCATGATGATATCTCTCTGAGATTGGCTTATAGCGCAGCTGACGTAATGGTTGTGCCTTCTCGTTTGGAGGCATTCGGACAAACTGCCTCTGAAGCACATGCCTGTGGAACGCCGGTTGTCGCATTTAATGTTGGCGGGCTGCGAGATATTATCGATCATAAAATCACTGGCTATCTTGCTAAGCCGCACGACCCAATAGATCTCGCTGCAGGGATGATGTATGTCTTAACTAATAACTGTAATTCACTTCTTGGGCAAGCCGCTCGCTCAAAGGCCGAATTATTTTTTGATGCAAATATAGTTGCAAAAAAGTATAAGGACCTTTATGAAGGGATACTTACACGCCCGATTTGTTAAATAAATTAATTTTTTTAAATGGGTTGCTGTTGCAAAAAATTATTAATATCGAGAATAATATTAAATATAATACAGAAAATCATGCTATAAAAATTTTATTTTTATTTACTATTTGGTGTATATCGCCAATATTTTCTATTGGTTTTCTATTTATCTTTTTTGCAAAATATAAATTAAATAGGACTAATAAATTTATAGTTTTATTGCTAATATCAAGTGCTTTAGGATTAATCAATGCATCAAAGCAGCCCATATCCGATCTCTTGAATTATTATAATTGGTATATTGAGTTTAACGCAATCGATATTACTGATTATTTCAAAATTCGCCCTATAGACCCCGTTTTTTATCTTCCAACAGCAATAGCTTCTCATATATTTAATGGTTATCCTCCAACCTTCAGCTTTTTTTGGACGGTTTTTACATATTTACTATTATCTTATTCAATTATTGGCATTGGAGCTGCCAATAGTTTGGGGCAAAAATCCACAGTAGGATTATTATTTTTTGGTATTGCTGTAGGTTATAGTTTTCCCCTATCTGGGCATCTAGTTCGGCAGTATGCCTCAATGTCTTTACTAATTTTTTCTATTAGTCTTTTATTACAAGATAATAAAAAATACTCTTATATTTTTATCTTTTCAGCCCTTACGCATTTTTCTAGCCTAATATTTGCTCCCGCTTTTTTCATATCCAAAAAAGAATTTTTTAATAAAAATAATCAAATAGCAATAATACTCATTTTATCCATTATTTTTTATATTATCGGTAGTTATAATTTGCTTGAAATTATTAATTCTATGGGATTAAATGGCGGAACATTTATTAATAATATGGCTGAAAGAAGTAGTCTTTATTCTGAGATTGAAGGTTCTAATATTAATGCGGCATTATTTTTTTTATATGTTATTTTTTTTATATTTTTTATATTTACTTATGCAGTAAAAAACGGAAATGATAAAATTGGATTTAAAATTCTGATATTTTTATCTTTCTATTTCTTAGTTCTCATCATAACTAGAAACTCTGGTTTATTATTTGATCGATATTTTTTTTATGGACCAGTCATATTAATCATATTGATGGCATACCTATTTTCAAAATATATATATACTGAAATATTATATATTCCATTATTAGTTATATCATCAATAATTTATTTTTTTAGAATACTTTCAGGGTCAGAATTTAACTATATAAATAATAGTTATAATATAATTACATTTTCAATTTTTGATTTTATTTTTTATATTAAAGATAATTTTTATTAATGTAAAATTAAATTTCCTTGTTAAAGTACTGAGCTCTCTATGATTAGGCATATTTGCAACATCATTCTATGGTTTTTGCCGCCAACACGTATGTTTAGATTGCGCAATTTGATGTTGAGGGCTACTGGAATTCAATTGGGTAGTGATGTTCGTTTTTGTGGGAGGTCTTGGATTTATGGTCGCGGCTTGCTGAAAGTGGGTAGCGATACTTGGATTAGCCCTGGGGCGGTAATCTTCACCCATGTCGAGGCTCAAATTTCCGTTGGTAATTGCTGTGATATTGGCCCGGGCGTTGAGTTTATAACTGGCGGTCATATGATCGGCCCTCATGGCAGGCGTGCTGGAGTAGGTAATGCCAAATCGATTTTCGTTGGGAATGGGGTTTGGATTGGTGCCAAGAGCATTATTTTGGGGGGCGTTACCATAGGCTCTGGTTCCATTATTGCAGCTGGTTCTTTGGTGAGGTCTGACGTTCCAGAAAATAGCTTAGTTGCTGGAGTTCCGGGGGTTATTAAGCGGACCCTAGATTTATGAGGCGTCGAATAATTTTTATGTGCAATGCTTTGGATGATGTGACTCGAATAAAGCGTGGCATATCAACTGACAGCCCTGCTGCTTCCAAAAAAATTATTCTTTTATGCAAGGCTTTGCGCTTAGATGGCGTACGAATAATTATTTTAAGCATGGGTAGAGGTGGCGGAATTTCTGAGTGGAGGAATTTCTCAGGTCGGGTACATAGAGTGAATGGTGTACCAGTCATCTACTTACCTTTCACAACAATACCTTTATTATCGCAATTACTATCTTCTTCGGGTTTAATGTTCGCTATTTTTAAATTGCGCTTAAGGTTCTTTACTCACTTAATCTACTACAACCGAACTGTTGCGTTCCTTCCCTCGTTGCTAATATCCACTGTATTGGGATATAGCAATACTCTTGATCTTGAAGATGGGGAAGTGCGGAATAAAAAGAGTATTAAGACGATTGCACGAGTTGGATTAGTTTCTAGATTATTCGATAAATTCTGTAATAAAGCTTTATTGGCTTGTAGTGCCCTAAGCGCATTCACTTCTATACGGCCTACGCTTTGTTATTACGGCACCATTCCGACTTTACCGATGGCGCCTAGATTTCAACATAAGAATTTGACAGTTTTAATGAGTGGCACTTTATGTCATGACACAGGCTGTGATCTATTGATCGATGCCATAAGAATATTGCGTCAAAGTGATGAGCCCTGGGTAAGAAATGTTAGGTTTGAGATAACGGGGAAAGGTGAGAGTCTTGATCGGCTTAATTTTCTTGCTTCTGAAACAGCCCATCCAATAGTAATTGTGCATGGACGTCTTTCTGATCTGGGTTACTTGAGTGTATTGAATAGGGCTGATGTTGGGCTTTCTCTAAAATTGAATAAGGGACCTTTTGCAAATACCACCTTTCCTTCTAAAGTTATTGAGTATGCGGCTAATGGGATTCTAGTTTTGACCACTGACATCAGTGATGTGCGAAAAGTTCTTGGGGATGGGGCCACTTATTTAAATCTTGATGAGCCCTCTGAGCTTATAAAACTTATTAAGAATATTACTCTCGATTCACAACGATCCTTAGATCGATCTCTAGTTGGCTACAATGCCGTTAAAAATATTTGCTTACCAAAGTTATCGGGCAAAAGACTATCCGAATTTATTTTTGGAACGGCTTCGTCATGAATAATTTTATATATACGTGGCAATCAGTGCTTACTGATCATCAGGCCTTTACCTATGAGGCCCTTGGCAAGCAAGCTAGGGCTGAAGTTGTCCCCTATGTTGTGACGATGGAGGATGAGATGCGTAAAATCCAGGGATGGCAGGACTCTCTGGTCTTATCCATGAAGAGGCGGCTAATTCCAGGTAAAAATTTCTTTGGGTTTTGTTTTTCAGTTCTTCGGGCGCGGCGCAATAGCGTTCATATATTTGCAGCCCCATTTTCAGATATAAGGTTTATTCCGTGCATGTTATTTGCCTCTTGGCTAGGCATCGAATACTATATTGTTTCGGAGCCTTACTCTCAAAGGCCTGATGGCTATTTGCGGGAAACCTCTCTACTGCTTGGTTATATGAAGGCCTCAATTCGCCCTTGGTTGTATAAATTATATGGATTATTACTCAGATCATCTGTGGCTGGAATTTTTACAATTTCTCAGCGATCTTATATCCAATTTCAGGCTGCTGGCTTTCCAATTGATAAGCTATTCCGATTTGGTTATTTTGTCCCTCCACAATTAAATGATGATGAGGTTTCGCAAGATGTCATTAAATATCCTATTGATCCAGTTATAAAAATAATTTATGTGGGGAGTCTAATAAAGACAAAGGGCTTTGACTTGCTCAGTGATGTGGGTGAAATTTTATGGGCCAAAGGCTCAAAAATTTCAATTGATATATATGGCCCGGGAAATGCTGGTGAATTAAGTTTCTTCTCTAAGAACGTTTTTTATAGGGGTGTAATTCCATTTGGACAGGCCCAGAGTGTAATGAGGAGATACGATTTGGCTCTCGTTCCGAGTAGATATGATGGATGGGGTGTAGTAGTTAATGAAGCAATTCTTGCCGGTGTACCGGTTATTTGTAGTGACGAGGTTGGTGCGGGCGCCCTTATTGATAAGTTTTATTGTGGAATAAAGTTTAAATCGGAGGGAATCTATGAATTAGCTGATAAATTAATGCAATTAGAAAAAGACCCTAGCGCACTAAAGGTATTGCGTGAACACACTGTCAAGGCAATGGAATTCATTGAACCAAAAATTGCTGCGACTTATATGCTCCGCGTAATCCAGGCCCCCTTTTTAGAGAAGGTGAGTATTCCATCGCCTTGGTATGGGTTATGAGTTCAAATCGCTTATTGCACGGGGCTATAAGGGTACACCTCACAAATGTAACTGGAGCAGGTGCAAGCCAGCTCCTAAAGTCCTTACTTCCAGCTTTAATTAGAAATAAGAATATCGGTATCTCTGACGTATATCTGCCAGATAGCGGTGAATTATCTTATTTTACTTCTCCGCTTGATGGTATAAAGATGCTGAAATATAAACGCTTTGTTCCTAAATTACTTTCAAGATTTTTGGAATGCACTTTCTTGGCGTTTAGGTTTAATGGCGCTACTCCTTTACTAGTTTGTGGCGATATTCCGCTCAGAGTAAGATCGCCACAAACTCTTTTTGTGCAGACACCACATTTATTGCGACCCGTTGGCTCCAAATTAAGGCTGGGCGAGTTCAAGTACGCGGTCTCTAGATTAATTTTTCGCCTTAATTTAAAGAGGGTCGATGCATTTATTGTTCAGACCGATATTATGAAGGAGGCTCTTATTGCAACCTATCCTTTGGCTCAAGGAAGGGTTTATGTTATTTCGCACCCGGTCCCCGAGTGGTTATTAACTTGCAATTTTCAACGCCAACCTATTTCTCCAATTGCAGAACGTGGTCTTAAGCTGATATATCCATCGGCAGGTTACCCGCACAAGAACCATAAAATACTTAACCAAATTCAAAAAAGTAAAGCGGAAAAATGGCCAGTTTCAGAGCTTATGTTGACGCTTGATAATGCCATGAATCCAGCGCCCTCGATACCATGGGTGCATTGCGTAGGATTTTTGTCCTCAGTTGGGCTGATTGAGGCCTATGAAAAGGTAGACGCTTTACTCTTCCTATCCAATAAGGAGAGTTTTGGATTTCCTTTACTGGAAGCAATGTTTTTAGGTCTTCCGGTGGTTTGCCCTGATTTGCCTTATGCGCATACTCTTTGTGGAGATGAGGCAATCTATTTTGACCCCAATAGTATTGAGTCCCTTGAGGACGCCTTAAAAAAATTAAAATATTTGCTTATTCAGGATTGGAAGCCCGACTGGAGTTCTAGCCTAAGCGGCATCCCTGAAAACTGGAATAAGGTAGCCGCCAATATTTTGGATTTGACTTTAAATGCCAAAAAGTCTGCGATAAATTATGAATAACTTGAAAATTTCAATTATTACGGCTGTTTATAATAATGAAGATATTTCTGAGGCTATATTGAGCGTACAACATCAGAGCTATCAGAATATCGAGCACATTATTGTTGATGGAGATTCTTCTGACGGAACTTTATCAGCCATTAAAAAAATCATTAAGGATGGATCTATTCTTATTAGCGAATCTGATGATGGAATATATGATGCACTTAATAAGGGATTTAGTAACTCTACTGGGGACATTATTGGGCTACTTCACTCCGACGATTTTTTTGCGAATTCAGGGGTGATAGCTGAAGTAGCAAACGCGTTTATGAATCCCAGCGTGGAACTTGTATACGGTGATTTAGATTATGTCTCGCAAAGAGATTCCAGTCGAATTATTAGGCATTGGGTTGCAGGTAATTTCTCTAGGACTAGGCTGTCATTCGGATGGATGCCACCACATCCGACAATATTTATGAGGCGTAGTTTAGTTGAGCGCCTTGGGGGGTATGATGTGAGCTATCGTATCTCCGGTGACTTTGAGATAATCCTACGTTGTTTTAGCGACCACTCTCTCAGTTTTATCTATCTGCCACATGTTTTAGTAAAAATGAGGGTCGGAGGGACTAGTAATCGCTCTTTAAGGCATATTTACATCAAAATGACCGAGGACTATAGAGCTCTTCGTCGCCATAGCATTGGGGGTATTGCTGCCTTGTCTTGGAAAAGTTTAAGTAAGATTAGACAGTTTTTTTGAGCTAATTCTTGTTTAAGATGGCATCCATCTGTAGTATCCCCTTAGATTCGTACATTTAAGAAGTTGAGTTTTCTGTTGTTTATGGCAGTATTTACAACAGGAGAATCAATATGAAGAAGTCACGATTTACAGAGACCCAGATCGTTGGGATTTTGAAGGAAGCCGAGAGTGGCATTGCGATGGCAGACATATTGCGCACGCATGGGATTAGCGGTGCCACCTTTTATCCCTAAAGGGATTTCCTTTGGTCATTGTGGCGCTCCAAATACGGCGGCCTTGAAGCTTCTGAGCTCAAACGAGTAAAGGAGCTAGAGCAGCAGCTATCTGAATATAAAACGATGGTGGCTGAACTGACCCACGATAACCGAGCGCTCAAGAACCTCATCGAAAAAAAGCTCTAGCGCCAACCGGTAAAAGAGAAGCAGTCGATTACCTGGTTGGCGAAGAAGCGGTACCCATTACACGGGCTTGCGCTCACATGGGGCTGGCTAGGTCATCGTATTACGAGCGCCCAAGGAGCAAAGCTAAAGCTGATGAGCCTGTTATTGAAGTACTTAATCAAGTGGTTGCCAAGAATGGGCGCTGGGGATTTAGATTGTGTTTTGATTGGATGCGCAATCAGGGTTACGAGTGGAATCACAAGCGGGTATGGCGTATTTACAAGGAGATGGGCCTCAACTTACCCAGAAGAACTAAAAAGCGCATCCCCAAGATGCCCAGAGTTCCACTTGTTGCCCCTACCGAGGCTAACTCGATGTGGGCCTTAGATTTTATGTACGACACCTTGCATTACGGCCGGCCTTTTAGGACCCTGAACGTCATTGACGAAT
>NZ_JACVPL010000027.1 GCF_018881925.1 Polynucleobacter sp. Latsch14-2
AAACCACCCCTACCGGAGAGGTAATGCTCAATGACTACTAGCTTGAACTCTTTGCTGTATTTGGACATGAGACTGACCCTGTTGAGTTGGATTGGGTGTCCAACTTTTGTGGGTCAGTTCACTGGGGGGTCCTTTATTTATTCTTTAATTTAAATCAACTTGGAGATGCGCCTCTTTTACTAGCTTGGCCCATTGATTGCGGTCTTTGGTGATGAACTTACTAAATGCAGCTGCCGTTCCGCCACCATCTTCCGCGCCAACTTCATCCATCTTTGCTTGAACCTCTGGTTTGCGCAAAATAGTATTCACATCCGTATTAATTTTTTGCACAATTTTTGGATCTAGTCTGGCTGGACCCATCAGACCATACCAGGCCGTTGCTTCAAATCCGACAAAGCCGAGTTGATCCATCGTCGGCAGGTTCGGGTAGGCGGCAGAACGTTTCGTGCGTGTTTGCGCCATGGGAATAATTTTTCCAGCTTGGATGTGAGGGGTAGCTGCTGCCATGGTTTCAAAGGCATAGGTAATGTGACCTGCCATTAAATCTACTAAGACTGGGCCACTCCCCTTATAAGGGATGTGCAAGGCCTCTGTACCGGCCATGTGCATAAACAGTTCATAAGCTAAGTGTTGAGTGCTGCCATTACCTGCGGAGCCAAAGCTGACCTTTCCAGGGTTTTGTTTTAAATAAGCCACCAAATCTTTTACATTTTTAGCTGGCGCATCTACATTGGCAATCAAAATGTTTGGGGTGATGCCGAGTAAAACAATTGGCGTGAAATCGGTTGTCGCGTTATAAGACATTTTTTGCCCAAGGGCAGGGATGATGGACAGGGCATTCACGTGTGCTAGGCCGAGGGTATAGCCATCAGCCGGTGATTTAGCGACAAGATCGGCTGCGATAGTTCCAGCGGCACCACCACGATTATCAATAATGACTTGCTGCCCCCACATTTGTGAAAGGTGAATTGCAATCACACGCGCAACCGCATCAGATCCACCGCCAGGAGGAAAGCCGACAATCAACTTGATTGGTTTATCTGGCCATGATTTTGCTTGTGCATGTGCAGGGCTGGTGATTAAAAGTGCGGTAAAAAATACGCTAGCACTAATCAGTAGATAGGAGAATTTTTTACATAGAGAAAGCGGATAAATCATGGTCAGCCTTGATGAGAAGCAAGTGAAAGTAAGAATTGGAAACTTTAACCCAGAAAGATCTCTTGTAGATTGTTCAGGTAGCGTAAACCCTGATCCGTACCTTTCAGTAATGCTGGGTTGTCATCTAGCAAACCTTTTTTGCTTGCTTGTGCAAGACGCTGGGCAATCACATTCAAAGGGAGTCCGGTACGCTCGCTAAAGGTTTTGGTCTGCACGCCATCAGTTAGTCTCAAGGTGTTGAGCATGAATTCAAAGGGTAGATCTTTCGCAGGCACTTCACGAGATTCAATCAAAGCCATGCCTTTGGTCTCCATCGCCTGTATATAGCTCTCTGGATGGCGCTCACGTACTTGACGTGTAATTTTGTCCGGAAAAGAAATCTTGCCATGAGCACCTGCACCTATGCCGATGTAATCACCAAAGCGCCAGTAGTTCAGGTTGTGTTTACATTCTTGATCTTTTTTGGCGTAGGCGGAAACCTCATAACGCTTATAGCCAGCTTTATTCAGGAGTTCGAGGTTCTGGTCAAAGATGGCATCAATCTCATCTTCGCTAGGCAAGCTTGGTGGAAAACTCGCAAAGTAAGTATTGGGTTCAAGCGTGAGGTTGTAGAGAGAGAGGTGGGGGGTCTTAAACGAGAGGGCAGCTTCAATATCCGCTTTAGCTGCTGCTAAGGTTTGCTTGGGCAAGCCATACATTAAATCGATATTGACGGACTTGAAGTGTTCTAGTGCAATGGCAATTGCGCGTTTTGCTTCATCACCGTTATGAATCCGCCCCAATGCTTTCAGCTGCTGGTCTTGGAAGCTCTGAATGCCTAAGGAGACGCGATTAATTCCGGATTTTGCAAAGGCTGAAAACTTATCTGCCTCGACCGAGCCAGGATTGGCCTCCATCGTGATCTCAGCACCAGGCTCTAGATGAATGCGTGCACGGACTGCGCAGAGTAAATCATCCATGCCTTTGGGGGACAGTAGACTAGGGGTGCCACCACCAATAAATATACTATGAACTTGGCGCCCCCAGGTGCGTGGTAGTTCTGTTTCTAGATCAGCAATCAGTGCATTAATATAGCGCGCCTCATCAAATCCTTGGGGATGTTGATTCTCTTTTACATCTTTCACTTGATGCGAGTTGAAATCGCAATAGGGACACTTCTTTTCACACCACGGAAAATGAATGTACAGCGCTAAAGGAGGAAGCGCAAAGAGTTGTACTTTGTTTGGGTTGGAATTAAGCACGACTTTTCAATTGCACAATGAGTTCACGCAAAGCTTGTCCGCGATGACTAATGAGATTCTTTTGCGCAGGATCTAATTGCGCAGCTGTTTTTCCTAACTCCGGTAAAAAGAAGTAAGGGTCATAGCCAAAACCATTATCACCTTTTGCGTGATCGACGATCTGACCATGCCAGCGTGTTTGTACAATTAGCGGTTCGGGATCGTGCGCACTTTGCACCATGACTAAAGCGCAAACATAATGCGCACCGCGATCGTCGTAATTGGTAAGCGCAGTGATCAGCTTGCGATTGTTGGCAGCGTCATCACCATTCTCACCAGCGTAGCGAGCTGAATACACACCGGGTTCGCCATTGAGTGCATGAGCGCAAATACCAGAGTCATCGGCTAATGCAGGCATGCCACTGGCAGCGCTCGCATGACGAGCCTTGGCTAAGGCATTTTCAACAAAGGTGTGATGAGGCTCTTCTGCTGAAGGGATGCCCAACTCACCCTGAGGAATGATGTCAAAGTCGAGTGGTGCCAGTAGGGCTCGAAACTCTCGAACCTTACCGGCATTATTGGAGGCGAGAACCAGTTTTTGCATAATCTAAGTTGCTAAATGATTCGCTGATTTACTTCAACGCTTCTAACTGCAATTTTGTTAGATCATGAATGCCTTGTTCCGCAAGATCCAATAGGGCGGAAAGTTCAGTGCGTGAGAAAGTGGCACCTTCTGCTGTACCTTGCACTTCAATCATGCCGCCTTTCCCGGTCATAACAACATTCATATCGGTATCGCAAGAAGAGTCTTCGGGGTAATCTAAATCGAGTACTGGTACGCCTTGATAAATGCCTACTGAGATGGCGGCGACGCTATCGATGATGGGATCATTGCTTAGGACGCCACTTTTAAGTAACTGGTTAACGGCATCTCTCGCGGCAACATATGCGCCGGTAATAGAAGCTGTGCGTGTTCCACCATCTGCCTGTAGAACGTCACAGTCCAAATGAATCGTACGCTCACCTAGCGTTTTCAAGTTAAAGACGCTGCGCATGGCGCGTCCAATGAGGCGTTGGATTTCCTGGGTACGGCCAGACTGTTTCCCGCGAGCTGCTTCGCGATCACTTCGGGTATGAGTAGAGCGGGGGAGCATGCCGTATTCAGCAGTAACCCAGCCTTCACCAGAGCCTTTTTTATGGGGTGGGACGCGTTCTAGGATGCTGGCTGCACATAGTACCTTGGTATCACCAAAGGCAATTAGGACTGAGCCTTCCGCATGCTTAGTAAAGGCACGGGTAATGGTGACAGGGCGTAATTGTTTTGGGTTACGACCGCTTGGGCGGCTGACATTCGAGGTGCTCATGGGATTTGGTCCTAAGTTTGGGCTGGATCTATAAAGAATCTACAATGTTCACATGATATCGAGCATGACTGGTTATGGCAGCGCTTCTCGCCAAGTCTCCCTAGGGGCTGGCGTAGTTGCTGATCTGCAGGTGGAATGTCGGGCAGTTAACAGCCGCTTTCTGGATTTAGGCTTCCGTCTTCCGGATGAATGCCGTGGGGCAGAGCCTGCTCTGCGTGAACTGGCTACTCAAGCCCTGTCTCGTGGAAAAGTCGAGTTTCGAGCTGCTTGGCGGGTTAATGCCGGTGCAGCTGGTGCCGCTAAGAGCAATCCCCACGCTTTAGGGGCTCTGAATCAAGACCGCTTAGACGCTTTGTATACCTTGCAAGAAAAGGCTCAGGAAGCCTTTCCAACAGCCCAAGCCTTGGGCATTTCTGACATTTTGCGTTGGCCTGGCATTGTCTCTGAGCCGCGTGGCGAGGAAGAGGGTTGGATTGCTGCTACGGTAGAGGCCGGCCGGGCTGCTTTAGCGGCTCTCACAGAAAGTCGTCAGGCTGAAGGCAAAGCCCTGGTTGGCGTACTGACTAGTATTAGCGCTAGGATGCGCGATATTGTCAAAGTCATTGAGCCCAAGGTTCCTGAATATGTCGCCCAGTACCAAGAAAAGCTCACAGAGCGTTTGTCTGAGGCCTTAGCTGCTCAAGAGCAGGGAAAAGGCGCGAGCGGTGCTGGTACAGAATTAATGGAGCGCATTCGTCAAGAAGTAGTGCTCTATGCCGTACGTATTGATGTTGCCGAAGAGTTTGCCCGTCTCAAGACACATCTCCAAGCGGTTGATACCGCGCTCGCTGGCAAAGGCCCTGTGGGTAAGAGGTTGGATTTTTTGATGCAAGAACTCAACCGTGAAGCTAATACGCTAAGCTCTAAGTCAGTATCAGAGGAATGTACCCAAGCTGCCTTGGAGCTTAAGCTCATGATTGAGCAGATGCGCGAACAAGTCCAAAATTTAGAGTAAATCTACAGCCTATCTATATGACTAGTCAAAATACTACAAGTGCTTATCAAGGCAGTATGTTGATGATTGTGGCGCCTTCTGGTGCAGGTAAATCTTCCCTGGTTGATGCTCTGTTAAAGAGTGACTCCAGTCTGAAATTATCCCTTTCGACTACCACCCGAGTACCAAGACCTGGTGAGGTGGATGGTGTCAACTACCGCTTTGTCAGTAAGCAAGACTTCATTGCTGAGCGTGATCAAGGGCAATTTTTAGAGTGGGCAGAAGTGCACGGTCATTTTTATGGCACCTCACGCACCTGGATTGAATCCCAGATGCTTTCTGGAAATGATGTGTTGTTAGAAATTGACTGGCAGGGCGCACAACAAATACGTCAACTGATTCCTTCGGCGCAGTGGATCTTTATCTTCCCGCCCTCAATTGAGGCCCTAGAGGAGCGTTTACGCAAAAGAGGGCAGGATGACGAGGCGACGATTGAGAGGCGGGTGGCAGCAGCCCATATAGAGCTACAGCACGCTCACGAGGCTAATTACATTGTGATCAACGACCTTTTTGATCAAGCTCTGCTCGAATTGCAAAATATTATTGCCGCCAGCCGACTGCGTTCAGGCCCCGTCATGGCTCGAAACCCCGCCCTTTTAAAGCGTCTTGGGGTCTAATCAGTTATCCTATAGGTATTGAAGCTAAATTTAAGTGAGTTCAGCATGGCCCGTATTACTGTAGAAGATTGTTTAAAAACCATCCCTAATCGTTTTGAACTAGTGTTGGCTGCGACTTATCGTGCTCGCCAATTGGTCCAAGGTCATTCACCACGTGTTGAGGCTAGAGATAAAGCCACAGTAGTTGCCCTGCGCGAAGTTGCGGCTGGTGTAACTGACCGTGACATGTTGACCAAGGTACCCCTCTAATTTAGGAGTTCCGGTGTGGAGCTCCCTTTAAACTTAGAGACCTCATCGGAAGCATCTAGCGTCGGCTTGTCTGACGCAAGTAAAAATAATCAGATCGATAGTGGCAAGCAGTCGATCATCGCCACGCTGTTGGCGCAATCTAGTCGACATTTATTTGGGCCTACTTCTGCGCCCGCCTTACCTCTTAAGCACCAAGTTGTTTCGATTGAACGTTTAATTTCTAAACTGACTTATCTCAAGCCAGAAGAAATCATCCAAATCAAAAAAGCGTTTCAGTTTTCAGATGCGGCACACTTAGGGCAGTATCGCCATAGCGGCGAACCTTATATTACCCATCCCGTAGCAGTTGCTGAGCTCTGTGCCACTTGGCGTCTTGACGCGCCATCCATCATGGCAGCTTTATTGCATGATGTGATCGAAGATACCGGCTGCACTAAAGCCGACTTAGTCGAAAAATTTGGCAGCAAAGTGGCAGAGCTTGTTGAAGGCTTAACTAAGTTAGATAAGCTCGAGTTCCAAAGTCATGCAGAGGCGCAGGCAGAGAGCTTTCGCAAAATGTTTATGGCCATGGCGCGCGATGTACGGGTCATTTTGGTGAAGTTGGCTGATCGTACACACAATATGCGTACTTTGGATGCGGTCCCAATGGAAAAACGTCGTCGGGTGGCTGCTGAGACTATTGAAATCTATGCGCCAGTAGCCCACCGCCTAGGCCTCAATATCATCTATCGCGATCTACAGGATTTGAGCTTCCGTTATTCCATGCCGATGCGCTTTCGGGTGATTGAGGGCGCAGTGAAGAGGGCGCGCGGTAATCGCAAGGAGATGGTAGAAAAGATTTTGCAGGCAGCGCGCATGGCCTTTGCGAAAGCAAACTTAGAGGTAGACCTTCAGGGCCGTGAAAAAACGCTTTTTAGTATCTATAACAAAATGCGCTCTAAGCATTTGACCTTCTCTCAAGTGTTGGATGTCTACGCCTTTCGTGTCACTGTCCATTCGATCGATGAATGCTATCGAGCACTTGGTATTCTGCATGCCATCTACAAGCCGATGCCTGGAAAGTTTAAGGATTACATAGCAATTCCTAAACTGAATGGTTATCAGTCTTTGCATACCACTCTATTGGGGCCCTCTGGTGTGCCGGTGGAGTTTCAGATTCGTACTAGCGATATGCATGCAGTGGCAGAAGCAGGGGTTGCGGCTCATTGGGCTTATAAAGATGGCTCACCAGATATGAGTGAGGTACAAAACCGCGCGCATCAATGGCTGCAGTCTTTAATGGATATTCAAGACAGTAGTGGCGATTCTCAGGAATTTTTAGAGCACGTGAAGATTGATTTATTTCCTGATGCTGTTTATGTTTTCACCCCAAAAGGTCAAATTCGAGCATTGCCCCGAGGTGCGACTGCGCTAGATTTTGCATATTCGATTCATAGTGATTTGGGTAATACCTGCGTCGCCGTCAAGATCAATGGATTGCAGTTGCCTTTGCGCAGCGAATTAAAAAATGGCGACATTATTGAAGTGATCAACTCAGCGAGCTCGCAACCTAATCCGGGTTGGCTAGCTTTTGTGCGCACTGGTAAAGCCCGTGCCTCCATTCGCCACTCTCTCAAAACGAAGCATTACGCAGAATCCCTGCAACTAGGCGAGCGCCTATTAGCGAATGCATTACGCCAGCAAGGTGCTGACGCTGGCTTGCTGACCCCCGAACTTTGGGAGAAGCTAATGCATTGGACGGGTGACAAAACTCGTGAAGAAGCGTGTGTCAACATTGCCTTAGGTCGACGCTCGCCCCAAGAGTTAGCTATTCGCTTGAAAATTCTGATTGACGATGAAGGCGGCGGCGAGCAAATGCGCCTTGGTGTGGCAGATTGGGTTTCGCCCCATCAGGAGTTGATTGCACATCATCACCAGCGTCAGGCCATTTTGGTGGATGGTCGCGAGGGTAATTCCATGAGTTTCCAAAGCTGCTGCCATCCCATTCCAGGAGATAACATCATCGGTTATCTAGGTAAGGGCGAGGGACTTCAAATTCATGCAAATGATTGTCCGGTTGCCTTACGCATGTTGTCAAAAGATAGCGATAAATGGGTTGAGGTAGAGTGGGGTAAAGAGATTAACCGTGAGTTTGAGGTTGACTTAGCTATTGATACTCGTCAGGGTAAGGGCGTTTTGGCGCGTGTTGCTAGCAGTGTGACTGCTGCAGATTCCAACATCATGAACGTATCGATGGAAGATCGCTATAAAGAGGATTCAGTCACTATTCGCTTTACGATTCAGGTCTCAGACCGCTTCCATCTATCAAAAGTCATGCGCAGTTTACGCACGAATCCCGATGTAATGCGCGTGACTCGAATGAGATCCACCTAATACCTGTACTGCACATCGAGTATTTCTATTTCGGTAGGGCCGGTTGGCGTCTGAATTTTGACGCAATCTCCCAAACGAGCCTTAATGAGGGCTTTGGCTATTGGGGAGACCCAGCTGACATGCCCTTTATCTAAATCGACTTCATCAACTCCCACAATAGTGATGGTAGTTTGTTTACTGCTATCGGGGCCCTCCAAATTCTCGTAAGTGACCGTTGCTCCAAAGAAAACCTGTTCACCATCGGCTTCGCCTGTTTTTCGGGCAGCGTTATCGACCACTACGGCAAATTCGAGGCGTTTATTCAGGAAGCGAATCCGACGATCTATCTCCCGTAGGCGCTTTTTTCCGTAGATATAGTCCCCATTTTCTGACCTGTCACCGTTGGAGGCGGCCCAGTGGACAACCTGCACAACCTCAGGCCGATCATGGTTCAGGAGCTGCAGGAGCTCACTTTTAATGCGCTCGTGACCTGCCGGTGTAATGTAGTTCTTCTCATCCATGGCATAATTATGGCTGTTGCGGCTGTAGCTCAGCTGGATAGAGTACTTGGCTACGAACCAAGGGGTCGTGGGTTCAATTCCTGCCAGCCGCACCATACTACATAAGGGTCTCCCGTCAGGGAGGCCCTTTCTATTTGCATAATAAAATGAATTTTGCATAATAGAATCTACTTTTTAGGTCTCTATTGCCTAATTTACCGCCTGCAGAGCCATATAGAATATGAGCCCTCTATTAATCTTGCTTTAATTGGCTTGCATAATAGAATTAATCTGCATTTTAAATTTCCCACAATTATTTTCTTCAATCTCCCAAGAATTAAGTCCCATGCTTTGGTGATTATTTTTGTTATTTTTAATTGCATCACGACTACATATGGCCGCTTTTGTATCTAGAGCAGTCTTTCAAAGTAGGTGATTTTTAGGGTTCTGACGGGCAGAGAACGGCCAGTAGGAGACTATGAAGATTTTTTAAAGCCAAGACTTTGAAATAGGAGGGTTGAGTCCTGTAAGAATTCGTAAGAAAGAAATGTGTACATAATTGAGTCATGCTTAAGCTATTACCGCACAT
>NZ_JACVPL010000028.1 GCF_018881925.1 Polynucleobacter sp. Latsch14-2
GATGCAGAGCTTAGAATGATCCAAGACCGATTAAACAACCGACCTAGAAAACGATTAGGATTTAAAACCCCCAATGAAGTCTTTAATCAATCTTTAAACCGTGTTGCACTTCGTGTTTGAATCTACGTTTTATGATGATAAGGATTTAGATGCGTTACATATTTCAAGATTCTTAAAAATAGCTCCTTCCAACAATATCCATCTTGTTGCATTACCATTTGCCGGGCACCCATCATCGCACTATTTGAATGAGCTGGGTGTAATTAAGGACCTGCCGGTGAAGGTTGGGAGTGAAAATACACTAGAGGGCTTGGACTTCTTTTCCAAAAGATTAACCTCCCCATCTTATCTTTACGGCCTCTCTCGTCATATGTTAAAAACCAATAAGCTTAGATCGTCCCTTTTAACTATAGATGCTGCGATTAAAATTAATCCAAAATTTGCTGAATTTTATCGTCATAAAAGCGAGATTATGGAGAGATTGGATAAATTACAGCAGTGCGTTGAGTGCATGCGGGAAGCCATAAAATTGGAGCCTGATAATCCCAATTTCCAGAATCGATTAAGAAATATATTGGTTAGGCAAAAAATTCAATAAATTGACGTCTTTTTTAAAACAAGACCACGCTGGAATCATAACTTTTTTTACCTCTTGATGGAGGTGTTGGATATGAGTTTGAATCTAGCCTCGGAAGCTCTTTAGAAAGTGATTTGCCTTGATATCCGGCTGAAATTAATTGGGTTACCATCAAATACCAATCCGATGGGGGCTGAGATCCATCCGCATTAAGTGTAAGCCAGGCGCCGCTTAAATTACGCTTTTTTATTTTAGGCAATGCTTTAAAAATTGCCGTTCCCTCATCTACTTCATCAAACATTGCAACCTTAATGATAGTGGCGCCGCTCCTTTGGGCGTTGTAAGCCTGCTTCCAAAGAAACTGACCACCATTTCTGGGTATTTGGTTTAATATATTTTCAGGCTTGAGGTTATGCCATGAGAAACCAGGAAATATTACTGGCATATATATCTGTTTATTTATATTTGTACGTTCAATGTCTGGTAGCAATACATTCTGATACCAATTATCAATGCTCTTGCTGTCACTGTATCGCCCAACTGTCCATGGTTGAATAATATCGAGCTCTTCGTAGACGTGTTGCCATTCGATCTCGCCTACGCTATCGTTTTTGAGTGTTCGCCAATATCCAGGAACGCCTCCCATAACAATAAAACCAGAAGCTTTTAGCCAACGAATTAATTTCATAGCTTCTTGGGAATCATCAATATGCTGTCCACCCTTAAATCCAAGACCCCAGAGGCTAATGACTGGCTTTCCTTTAAGCTGTAAATAGTTTGAATTGAAGTCGATGACTTGGGCTTCAATTAGGTATTTGATGTCCAGCTGAATCTGGCTTAGCACCTCGTTTTGGTTAGCCCCACTTAGGTCGTACTCGATTGCAATGACTCTATTGCTCCTCTTGGCTGCCAGGCCGGCCCATCTGAGGACTTGATCATCTTCATTGCGAAGGCTTGGAATATTTGTGACAAAGCGTTGCATTAAGGCCCCGTCAATATCGTACTGCTTGAGCCAATTAAAATGTATGTTGATAACATCGGCAGAGAATGATGAAAATACTTCGACCTCATCACCTCCTTTTACATTGCTTGGTAATTTGCATCTTGAGCTAATTGGTAGTTCGGATACATCGGGAGCTAAATCAACTGTAAGGTGTTGGGAGATGCCTTGGCCTGCAATCCAGTGCTGCCAATGATTATTTGGCGACCCATCGCCAGGACATCGAAACCAGCCCTGATAGCCAACAAGCACTTGGCTATTGCAAGTGCTGAAGTAAATTGAGTTTATAAAAAGCCCTAAAAATAGAATTTTTGCTATTTTTAAGAGTGGGTTACTTATCTTATTCATTACCCAAAATTCTATCGAAGACTTTTTGATTAAATTTCTCGCACTATTACGATTAGGAGAAAGTATCTAGATAATGCTGAATAATGCCCTTATATTTTTCGGCTAAATATTCAGGCTCATATTTTTTTGCCATCTCTTGACCCTTTAGATTTCTCCCTTCGGTGGATAGATTTTGTGCTGCCTCCAGCTTGATGGAGGCATCAATGACTGAAGGTTCAGACCACCAGCTTGTATCGCAATGAGGATAATCATCCTGATTCACAATAGTTTTCTCCCATTGTATTAACAGGGAGTTCTGATGATTTAAAAAATCATTGGGCCCTGAAAAATTTGTTGAGATAACGTAAAGCCCATTTCGTAAGGCCTCTACAAGGGTTCTTCCAAAACCTTCGCTGCGATGTAAGGAGAGGTAGCAATCAGCGCTTTGGTATAAGTCGGAAATTTGATTGGGCGTTAAGATTTGGTTTATCACCTTGATATTTCTACAGTCTTTTATGTACCCCAGATCCTCCAGTTGGCTAGATTTAGCACGGTTAAGTTTCAGGAATAAATAGGCATCCGGATTATTCGTGCTGAATTCAATAAATGCTTTTATGACACCATGGGGATTTTTTCTATTTACTGTGGAGTGCATATCAAACATATATAGCGAAACAAAACTTTCCCCAGGCACACCGAGCGCCTTCCTAAAGTCATATCCACTCATTGGCGGGGAAATAACTGGTAAGGGAATGGCAAGGATAACCTTCTTGATTGTTTTAATGAATGACTCTTGAACAAAGCTGGTGGGACACCAGATATGGTCAACCATAGATAGTGCGTTTGCATGCCTCTCTGGAAAATCGGGTAACTCCCATAAGAAGTAGCCAATTTTAAATTTTCCTAATGTAAATAAATTTGGATATTTTTGATTAAGTAAATTGAATTCAATTGGCGATGTGAAGAAAATCGATATTGGATAGATTTTTTGTGTTTGAGTTCCCCAGTTATTTTTAAGAATATTGCTACTATCGGTAGGAAGATCAATGACTGAAAATGGGATCTTTAAAATGACCAGTAATGCTGCAAAAGACCTTAGATCTTCACCGAGCCCCATTGGTGAGGAGGCATAACCAATTAAGTTGAATCCTTTAGAGCTCATTTGCATAGTTTATACATTAAAATTATTTTTCCTTACACTAATGCGGTTTTGCGTTGTTTATGAGTGACTTTAAGAAAATAAAAAAGCTAATAGATTCAGGCGATATTCCCCTTGGGATGAAAGAGCTTTTAAAGCTAAAAAAAAGATCCTTTTTACCCATAGACCTAACTTATCTACTCGCTGACATTTATGTGTTGAGTAAAATGGATTTCGAGCTTGAGGCTCTTTTGGAGGAAAGTCTTGTACTAAATGAAAAGAAACCCGAATTTCATTTGGAAGTAATTCAATATTTGCATGAAAAAAATAAAGTAGAGATTGCGGGTAAATTTATTAAAAATTCGAGAAGGCGCTTTCCCATGCATTTGGGGTTGCTTACTGAGTTAGCAAAAAATAATATGTTGCTAAATGACACCGATAAGGCAAGCCATACGTTTTTGACAAAAGCTAAGATTGGAAAATTTGAGAATTCTGACTACACAATACTTTGTGAGTTGCTTGGAAAATTAAAAATTAAATCAAACCTAACAAATCATGAGACGGAGTTTTCGAACAATGCGAATGTTAAAAAAATTCTTTTAGCCAAGGTTTATGAAAATTCAGTCTCCCTTGGTTTTGATTGTGAGTTAGGTTTTATTCAAAGGTTACGAGGTTTTGAGCCAACAGACTTATTTCGCTGGGGTACATTGCCATTTGATCAACTGATTCGATTAATTGAGTCTAGGTTCCAAGGTTTTTCCACCGAGGAGTCTTCTTACGTAGAGTATGAAAATACCGAAAGTTTTCATGAGTATTGGTTCTTTGACAGGGAGTATAAGGCAAAAATTCATACTGGATTTAGGATGGGGAATATTTCAGTGGATGATGATATTTATTCCGTTTTTAAAAAATCAAGAATGCATTTTTCTATGCTTGCTAGAAGGCTAAGAGAGGACTTCGAGGATGGAGAAAAGCTATTTGTTTATAAATCAGAATTTATACTAAAGACCTCAGAAATTGAGAGGCTAGCTGCTGTAATTAATAGCTATGGAAAAAATAAGATTCTGATAATTATGAAACTAGGCGAACAATCCTATGATTTTATGGAATTTAGCGACAGTGTAGCCATTGGTTTTTTGAGGGAATATTGGAAGGATGGTAAACATCAAACTATTTCTTTTGATGATTGGGATAAGATAATGCATAAGACAAATGATTATTTTAAATTAGACTTTGGGGGTGAAAGTGGCTACTGAGCTTGGTGTTTTGGAGGTTTTTCGAGCAGTTTTTGGCGATCCTTCGCTTGTGATTGCCGATCGAATGGTTACCGGTGATATTGCTGGATGGGATTCTTTTAAGAATATTGAAATATTGCTCAAATGTGAAAGTCACTTTGGGATTCAATTTAGGTCTAAAGAGATTGATTCAATAAAAACTATTGGAGATTTAATAGCGCTTATTGAACGTAAGGTTACCACTTAATGGCAGGCAGTTTAAGTCTGATTCTTAAATCGGTTTTAGCTGACAAACCGAATCTGGTTGCGCTTGATTATCAGGGTCAAGTTTTGACTTATACCCAACTGTATCAATTGGCATTGGGGATCAGCAAGAAGCATGAGTTTGATTCAAAAAGTTACATAGTGCTTAATGGCGATAGAAGCATTGAGGAATATGCAACAATTTACGCCTGCTGGCTTTTTTCTAAACCCTATATCCCACTTAACCCCAAGTTTTCTGATATTCGTAAGGCTGAAATATTAAGTCAGGTCTTCGATCTTGAGCCCAAGGTCTTTGATGACCTTGCTTACATTATTTTCACAAGTGGAACCACTGGAAAACCAAAGGGAGTACCGATTCATCAATCGCAGATTGCGCAGTATGCGTTAGCGATGCAAAAAAATATTGCTCCCAATTCGTCAGATTCGCTTTTACAAATTCATGATTTCTCATTCGACTACTCAGTAATGGAGTTGGTGGTTGCCTGGACAAATGGGGCTAAATTGATTCATGTCCCAACCGACAAGGCGGTAATGACCCCAAGATATGTCCAGGATCATGAGATCACTCTTTGGATGTCTGTTCCTTCATTAGCGAGCATGGGGCATAAGTTAGGCTTATTGTCCGAAAATTCTTTGCCTTCTCTTCGAGTCGCAATCTTTTCTGGTGAAGCGCTTAATTATGAAACTATTCGTAATTTCTCGAAAGCAGCCCCAAATGCAAAATTGTTAAATTTGCACGGCATTACAGAGGCGACCGTTACTGATACGTATTTTGAGATTGAGCGCAATTTATTAGGTAACGAGGCTCCTCCGCATCCCGCTTATCAGGTAATTCCTATGGGATGGCCGCATTATGGTGTTGAGATCGATTTATTTGATCCTGAGCTCCCAAAAATAGCTAATGGGGTAGGTGAACTTTGCATTTCTGGAAAGCAGGTAACGGTTGGCTATCTTAATAATCCTGAATTAAATTCACAGCGTTTTTTTGAATTTGAGGGTAAGCGTTGGCTTAGAACGGGTGACTTGGCTACATTTACTCAGCAGTATGGATATTGTTATCGTGGAAGAGCTGACCGTCAAATTAAATTGAAGGGCTACCGTATCGAGCTACAGGATATTGAATCAGCTTTGCGTAATGCTGCCAAGACTGATTTGGTTTGCGTTGTTCCATATCCGGTGCTTAATGATGGCTCTATAGAGGGCTTGGTAGGGGTCGTGAGTATTGGCGCTTCTGTTGAGTTTGATTTTGATTTAATCAAAAAGACCTTGCTTGAAATTTTACCTAGCTATATGGTGCCATCTCACATTCTATCTATTGATGAGATGCCTTTGTCTGTTAATGGTAAGGTCGATTTTAAGGTGGTGCAGGAGTGGGTTAAAAGTCACATATCTAGCCCATAACGATGAATTCTGTTACCGTGGCGTTTCAATTTAGCGATATTTCCTGGGGGTAAGATTGGCTAACAATTTAGTTATTCCGGTTATTCTGTCGGGCGGGTCGGGTTCCCGATTGTGGCCACTATCGCGAAGTCTTCGTCCTAAGCAATTCTTACCACTGACGGCGAATGAATCCCTTTTTCAATTGACATTGCACCGTTTAAAAGATTTAAACCCTGGCGCATTGCTTGAGCCCATTATTGTTGCCAATGACGACCATCGTTTTTTGGTAGCAGAACAATGTCGTGAAATTAATGTGCGCCCCGCAAAGTTAATTTTGGAGCCGGTTGCTCGCAATACAGCTCCGGCAATTGCAATTGCCGCCCTAGCTGCAATGATTGATGGCAAAGACCCTCTCTTATTGATATTGCCATCAGACCATTTATTCTCCAATTCTCCGGCTTTTTTAGACTCTGTCCAGGCGGCAAGGGCGGATGCTGAAAAAGGTACCTTAGTCACATTCGGAATTTTGCCAAACTATCCTGAGACAGGTTACGGGTACATTCGCGCAGAGTCTGCTTTTGCGGGTTGTAAGCCCTTAAAGGTTGCTGAGTTTATAGAAAAACCGAATTTAGAGGCCGCGCAACAATATGTGGATAGCGGTAATTATGCTTGGAATAGCGGTATGTTCTTGTTTAAGGCATCCGCCTTTTTAGATGAGCTAAAGCAATTTGATGCTTCTATGTTCACTGCTTGTAAGTCAGCTTGGGAGACTAGCAAGATCGATTTAGACTTTTGCCGTCTTGGCAAAGAAGAGTTTAGTAAGTGCCCATCAGAGTCAATTGATTATGCCGTGATGGAGAAAACCCAAAAGGCTGTTGTAGTTCCTCTAGATGCCGGCTGGAACGACGTAGGCGCATGGTCCTCTGTATGGCAAGTTCAAGCCCAAGATGCGCAAGGTAATGCTATGCGTGGTGATGTTATTTTAGAAAGCACCCGGAATTCCTATGTCCATGCAGACCATCGCTTAGTAACACTCTTAGGTGTAGAGAATTTAGTTGTTGTGGAAACATCGGATGCAGTCTTAGTTGCCCATAAAGATTCTTCGCAAGACGTCAAGAAGATTGTGGATCGCTTAAAGAAGGCTGAGCGCCCTGAAGTAGAGTCCCATCGTGAGGTTTTTCGACCATGGGGCTCATATGACTCTATTGATTATGGCGGACGCTATCAGGTCAAGCGGATTACCGTCAAACCTGGTGCCAAGCTATCCGTACAAATGCATCATCACCGTGCTGAGCACTGGGTTGTAGTTAGTGGTACAGCTCGTGTACGCATTGGAAAGAGTGAGCAAATGGTTACCGAGAATCAGTCTGTTTATATACCCATTGGGGAGGTTCATAGTCTTGAGAATCCCGGTAAGGTTAGCCTAGAGTTAATTGAGGTGCAATCAGGCTCATATCTTGGTGAGGATGACATTGTTCGCTTCGAAGATAAGTATGGCCGGGCTTAATTCTTTAGTTTTTTAGGTTCGGTCATTTCAGTGAACTTGCTGCAGGAGGCGTTTGGCGCGCAAATATTGCAAGCGCAATATGATGCTAAGTCGCCTATCTTTTACCTAAGCCCAATTTCCAAATCTGGGATCCCTCGTCGGGGCGGTGTCCCCATTTTATTTCCCCAGTTCGCTGACCATGGACCGTTCGCTAAGCATGGTTTTGCACGCAATCTTGAGTGGGAGTGTATTGAGCGATTTGATGATGGGGGGCTTCAGGAAGGTGCTAGTTCGCTCTATTGTTTAGAGCTTGCCCCGAATGTTGTCTCTGGCTGGGATCATCATGCTCGACTGGATTTCTTTACTCATATATCTGCCAATGAGCTTGTTCTTACGCTCAAAGTAACTAATTTAGGCTTAAGTTCATTTGCATGGACCGGTGGATTACACCCGTATTTTTATGTTGATGATTTATTAAAGGCTAGGCTTTTTGGATTAGCTGGTTCTGTAGTATCCCCCGTCAAGCCGACATTCCTAAAGTGTTGTTTTCTGCCTGTGCTCGATAGTCTCTAGGCGATATTCTGCCAAGAGAGCTGTGCGGTCTTTCTTCGTTGTAAATGGTGATCCAGTTTT
>NZ_JACVPL010000029.1 GCF_018881925.1 Polynucleobacter sp. Latsch14-2
ATATCGACTATTACAACCATGATCGGATCAAACAAAAACTGAAGGGATTGAGCCCGGTTAATTACCGAACTCAATCCCTCGTGCTAACCTAATTAAACTGTCCAACTTTTGTGGGTCAGTTCACCAGGAGCCCTTTATTTTGCCAACGGTTCACTGACTAAAAATTATTCGCCAGCAGTAACTGCCAGCTCCTGAACCGCAAACGGATCCTTGTTAGACTGCACTTCTGAACCTTTTACTTTGGTGCCGGGCATCAGTTCAAAGTCAGGAACGAAAATAGTTAAAGTACTTTTGAGCTGATCAAATGTCTTGCGATCACCATCAAATTTAACCCTGCCTTCTACAAGCAATTGATCAAAGGTAGTTTGGCCGCCCATCACCCGCTCAAGGTCGCCGCGATTTAAAGTAATTGCGAGTGTTGGGTTCTGAGCCTGTTGACCTTTAATGTTGGTGAGCGTGGAGTTACTCATTTCAACTACAAACTTTTCACCATTATCTGGCGTAGAGAGATTGATAACAAAGTTCATACCGGCTGCTTTTTTGCTATCCATGCTGATTGCTAATGAATTAAGCCATAATTCCGTGGTCATCGCTTTGATCATGTCGGGACCATTGGATTTTGGCGAAGCACCCGCAGGCATGCCATGACGTAACTCATAAGCAGCACCCAAAAAACTATTGCGCACACTAGGGCTTTCTTTTTGATAGCCAATTTGCTCAAAGATATCAGCCAGAAGATCTTTGGCGGCGACATTATTGGGCTCAGCGTAAACCAACTTATTCACAATCTCCATTGCCTCACGGTACTTGCCCTGTTTGTAGAGCTGGGCACCTTTTGCTATGATTTTTTTAGAGCCACCCATCATCTCTACATACAGCGGTGCCGAGTCTTTTGGCGATAAGGGTATTAAAGTCGCAGGGTTGGCATCCCAGTAACCTAAATAGCGGTTAATTACTGCTCTACTATTGTGCTCTTCAGAGCCGTGGTAACTATGCGCAGCCCATTGGGTTTTCAGACTCTCTGGTTGTTTGTAGATGTTATGTACTTCATTAATGGTGACACCATTGTTTGCCAAGTGAAGCACTTCATTATTGAGGTGGGCATAGCTATCACGTTGAGTGCGCATCACCTCCTGAATCCGCTCATTTCCCCAACGCGGCCAACTGTGTGAGGCAAACATCACTTGAGCCTCATTACCAAAGCGATATAAAGCATTATTGATATTCTTTGACCATGCCAAGGCATCACGCACCAAGGCGCCACGCAAGGTGTAAATATTATGAATAGTGCCGGTGATATTTTCAGCAGCCCAGAACGCTTTGAATTGCGGAAAGTAGGTATTCATCTCGGCGGGCGCTTCGGTGCCGGGCGTATTCTGAAATTCCATCTCTACACCATCAACTGTCATTTTTTCAAAGGGTTGATTGATGTAAACATTAGGCTCGATTAAACCCAGGTTGCCAGCAGCCGTGTTTTTACCTATCGATTGATCGACGTGACCAAATGGACTGCGTGGCAATAAAACCCCATACTGAAAGTACATGCGACGCGTCATAGCATTACCCGCGTAGACATTTTCAGCAACGGCGTGATCCATAAACCCTGCCGGAGCAATGACTTTTACCTTGCCACTTTTAACATCCGCTTCATCAACCACCCCACGCACCCCACCAAAGTGATCGCCATGAGAATGTGAATACACCACCGCCACCACAGGACGCTTACCAAGCTTTTCATTCACCAACTCAAGCGCTGCACGAGCAGTTTCTCTGGCGGTCAAGGGATCAAACACAATCCAGCCCGTATCCGTCTTTACAAAGCTAATATTGGCTAAGTCGAAACCGCGGACTTGATAAATTTTTCCTGGCACCACCTCATAAAGCCCATAAGCCATATTGAGGATGGCTTGACGCTGCAATGAAGGGTGCACGCTATCAAAGTCCTTGCCTTGCAGCAAGAATTCATAACTACCCATATCCCAGGCAACATTGCCAGCATCAGCCATGATCTGTTTATAAGCTGGAGCAGCAATAAAGCCTTTTTGCGCCTCCTCAAAATCACGTTTGTCATCAAACGGTAGTGACTTGCGCAGGCCATTTTGTAACTCAATCGTATAGCTAGATGGCGCCTTACCCTTGACATCAAAATGCTTGCCTTGCATTGCACCGGGATCAACGACTACGCCACCGCCTCCAGCAGCCATAGTGGAGTTTGTAAACATCAATGTCATAGCTACAGCAATTAAGCTCAATTTCGTCTTCATAGTTCAGCTCTTAGGTTTGAATTTATATCGATTGAATGTATACACGGTAAGATGTTGAAGCAATTAGCCTTAGGACTAATATCCATCAGAAATTCTCGGGACTCTCATTGGGAAGAAATAACTTAAATAGAGCTCCGCCGCCAGGTGCATCCTCGTAATCAATACGTCCACCATGTCGCGTCACAATATGCTGGCAAAGCCAAAGCCCAAGACCCATACCGGCATCGACACCTTTATTGGGATTAAGCAATTCGAATAAATGTGAGCGAGCCTCAGCTGAAATCCCGCTACCATTATCTGCAATTGAAAACTCAAAGCCATCCAATACAGTCTGCGTTTCAATCACAATTCTTTTGTCTTGCTGACTGGAGTTATTCAAAGCTCGGATGGCATTATTTAACAAATTGAGAACTACCTGCTGTAATTCACCGCGATTTGCAGATACAACCAGATTATCACCATGCTTCAAAACGATTTGAATATTTTTTGACTGAATTTCGGGTTTAGCAATCTGCAAAATAGAGTCAATGAGGTCTCGCACATTTACCATCTCATGATGTAATTTTGATTCCGTAAAAATAGACCTAAGCGACTTAATAATAGTGGCAGCACGCTCATTATCAGACAATAATTTTTCCAGCACCTCCTTTTCAAGTGCCGGGTTAATTCCCCCATCCAATAATTTTTTCTGCAGGAATTGAATATTTAATGCGCTTGCCCCCAATGGCTGGTTCAACTCATGAGCGATAGATGCAGATAGCGCTCCAGTTGCCGCTGTTTTATTAGCCCTAAGTAGCGAGGTAATTAAACCCTCCCTCTCCAGAAGTAGCTGTCGAATTCTTTCATTCTCAACCTCTGAATGTACATTTGCAATCGCTATCTTTTCAGACCAATAGCCACTGATTGCTATATAGGACAGAGTATTCATTACCATTTGTGCAACCGTAAAGAGAATCAAGATTTGCGGGATTTGTTCAACCTGGTGAATCGTTAGCCCAGAAATCACTAAAATACCCAAGCGCCCTGCTGCAAAAAAAAGCTCCGCAATCGTGGCATATTGCAAATACTCCAATTGTCTAGATGGCGCAGACTTTCTTTTCTTTCCAAGTTGCGTAATTTGCAAAACAAAAAAACTACCTGCAATCAGGCACATAAAAGTAGTGCGCAACTCAAATGTGGCGTTAGTCCGCATGAATTCAAAGATCGGCAGAAAAACAATCGCCGAGAATATAAAGGCTATTTTTAGAGCCCTACTGATAGGCTGAGTAAGTGAGCGGCAAAACAATAACTGCAAAATAGCGGCTATGTAAAAGAGCGTATTAGCCACAGTGAAAATGAAATCAGGCCTTGCAGCATCATTAAGCGTCACAATCCCGGTGCCAAATGTGCCCATAGCCAAAATACTCACTACCAAAGAACTCATCCAGTATGGACTGGGCTTAATAGCGTTTTGAGAGCGGTAATAGTGATAAATACCCAAAAACAAGCCGAGCTGAATCGTGGCTAGGATATAAAAGTAGAGAGCGATGAGAAGCTTCATAGAAGCTATCGTACAACGCTGGCGTTAAGAATTCACAGCTTTGATGTGCCACTCCGAAATTAAGTCACTTCTTCTGACGGCAGCGCTTGGGCAATAAAAAAGCCCCCCAACTGGTTGACTTTGATAATAGCTAGGGTGCTGGCGGAAGAGGTGTCGTAGCCTAACTATATATGGCTTTAGACTGCTTCACACCAAAATATAACCTGCTAGTTGCTACATCCCCTTTTATTTAATTGAATAAACGCACATCTCTTTAGAGATGTTTTTGCCCTAGCCTTTCTAAATCCATATATTGAAGTTCGATGCTCCCCATCCAGTTATGGAAGGAGTTTTTGGTAACTAAATTGGTAATAAAAGGATAAGAAATGGCACTTAATTTTGATTTTCAAACAGTAAAAAACCTTAAAAAGGCAGGGAGATATACAGATGCCTTGGTAAAGGGTCTTCATTTATGGGTAAAGATTAATGGAACAAAATACTGGATCTTTCGATATACCCATACTGGCAAGCAACAAAACATGTCACTAGGGAGCTTTCAAGACCTATCCATTGCAGATGCAAGACTTAAAGCTCAACTTGCTAGAGATAAATTAAATAAGGGTATTAACCCCATCTCAGCAAAGAATATAGAAAAGATTGCAAAGAAACAGGAAGCGGCTCTATCGGTCAACTTTGAAGAATTTGCATTGCAAATCATTAAAAGCAAGAGAATCGAATGGTCGAGTGAAAAACATGCAGCTCAATGGGAATACAGCCTAAGAGAATTTGCCTTTCCAGTAATTGGTCATAAAAGGCTTGATGAGATAGACATGGACGACATTCTCAAGATACTCACCCCCATCTGGGAAAAAAAGACAGAAACTGCCAGTCGGCTGCGAGGTCGCTTAGAGTGGATTCTGGCGGCTGCAACAACCCGAAAATTACGAACTGGCATGAACCCTGCCCTGTGGAGAGGATTGCTCCAAACTATCCTTCCAGCGCCTAAGAGATTTAGAAAGGTTAAACACCATAAAGCTATGCCTTACCGAGTATTACCGAACTTCATCGCTAACCTGCGAGAAGTTGAGGGTATCTCTGCGTTGGCTTTAGAGTTCTTGATTCTTAATGCCAATCGAACTAGCGAAGTTACAGAAGCTTTAAGAGCGGAAGTTAACGATGGGGTATGGGTAATTCCAGCAGAAAGAATGAAAGCAAGGATCGAGCATCGAGTACCGCTTTGTCAAAGGTCACAAGAAATTCTATCTATTGCTAGCCAATTGGACAAAGATAGTCCTTACCTTTTTTCTAGAAATGGTAAAAAATTATCCAATATGGCTATGCCAATGATGCTTAGAAGGCTGGGAGTAGATGTAACAGTTCATGGTTTTAGATCAACCTTCAGGGACTGGGTATCCGAAGAAACTCAGCACTCTCCAGAGGTGGCGGAAATGGCTCTGGCTCATACTGTTGGAAACAAGGTTGAAGCAGCCTATCGGAGAGGCGATCTTTTTGAGCGTAGAAGACTTCTTCTGAGTGATTGGGAGGTATTTTGCAATTCAACCTTATTCAGAAATGTAATAGATCTAAAGGTTGCTTAATTAGGGCTATCCCAATAGAAAGTTAAAAGAAATGGAAAATAAACCCCAAATTTTCAAATCTGGCAAGGCGTTGAGTAAAGCTACAAAGAAGAAAACAACAGCAGACCAGCAAGCAGAAACATATCTAAACATAAGAAACCTAGCTTTTGAATCATTTGCTACAGCAAATAGTCCATTAGAAAAGTTATTGCCAGATTCTGGGTCGGAATCAAAAAAAGAATTTAGTAGAAGACTAAAAAGTCTTGATTCCAGCCTATCCATGGATGAATTGAGGGCAAGAGTTACAAAGGCTGAAATGCTAGTTGAGTGGTATCACCATCACCTGCTAATAGATAAAAAATTTACAGCCCTATATGTAGTATCCCCCGTCAAGCCGACATTCCTAAAGTGTTGTTTTCTGCCTGTGCTCGATAGTCTCTAGGCGATATTCTGCCAAGAGAGCTGTGCGGTCTTTCTTCGTTGTAAATGGTGATCCAGTTT
>NZ_JACVPL010000002.1 GCF_018881925.1 Polynucleobacter sp. Latsch14-2
TCAGTTTGGCTAAGGTGTTGATAGGTCATGGCTACTTTGACTTGCAGGTCTAGAAGCTTTGGATACTAAAACATCCTTAGCCTCCTTACCTAGTTGTTCAAAGTTGCACTTCGTGGTTGAATCCACCTTCTTTATTTTTTTCATTTTTTTCATATAAAGAAATTATGCGGGCATGTATTTCATCTACTTCGACCGACTTCAAGTAACCCTCTATGACGGTATACCCGTACTCCACAATATTATGGATATGCTGCTCAATTTCAAATTGAGCTATTTTCCTAAGAGAAACTTGGTTAATATTATTTTTCATCAGATCCCTCCCATTCAGCATATCCAAATCCTTCTTTCCCAAAAGCGTTTCCGTTGTAAATTATCACTTTTTTGTTGCCGATATTAAAAACACTAGGATATGCAACCATTTGAGAATCCCAGCCAATCTTGGAAACATTTAGGCCCGCGAACTCATCCCGTCGAACCCATTGCCGTCCATCCTGAGAGTGCGCGTATCCAATGCGATAACTATTGCTTGAATTGAATCGATAATCTTTTATGCCTCTATAGCTAAACCACATCTCATATTCCTCGCCTACAAGAATGGTCGCTTTAACAATGCCGCCTTCATTTTGATCCTTGTAATCTATTGCAATGGCTCCATTTCTAATCCAATCGATACCATTTTTAGACTCTGCAAACTTTATGTGATATCTTGGCTCCGGCTTTCCGTCTATAAGTTCCCATCCGGTGCAAGACGCATACCAACACCCCCATACCCCATTTAGCATCATCACTTCAGCCGTGCCTATGAAGTAGGGCTCTTGCAAAGTAGTCGACAGTACAGGCCCCTCCCCTGCCTTTCTAAAATTTACCCCATCATCACTAACCGCTAACCCAATCGTATTGTGATAGGGAACGGTTTTCCCAATACTCCAGCCGGTGTAATAGAGATATTTAATATCATTAATAGTTACAACCGACGAAGGCATGAGGCCAGACTCATCAAATGCCCCCAATTTTCCAAGGTCCAGAATAGGTTCTGGATGTTCATAAAGAATTTCTTTTGGGTTTTTTGGATTAACCTCTATATAAGAAATATGAGATCGGTTTTGCGCATCCCGTGATGAATAATAAATTCTAAGGACGTTATCTGAAATTAAATCGACAGTTGGAACCTGCGCATGAGATTTAGACCATGCTCTATCCATATTGGGGGAGTATATAAGCCCTTTTTTTACCCATGTCATCACATGCCCCTTAGTCGATTGCTGGGTACCTTAGAAATTTCAGATTTTGCTCCGGGATACACTCCAAACTCTTTAGTATTTGACCCAATCAAAGCTCCAGCACCAACGTAAGTAGAGGCGGCCAAATTTACCCCATCTACTACTGTGGAATTCACGCCAAGATAACAATTATTAGCAATTGTTACGTGACCTGATATAACGACATGAGATGAAATAAAACAATGATCTTTTATTGAGCTGTGATGACCCAAGTGATTACCGCTCCAGAGAATAGTATTGTCCCCAATGCTAGTAAAGGGCTGAATAACATTATTTTCAAAAATAAAGCAATTTTCGCCTACCGGTGTTCCATAGTAAGTAGCCCTTGTACTTATATACGATATAAACTGATAACCTTTGGACTTAGCTTCCTTATAAACCGACTCTCTAAGGTAGTTCATTCGCAAAGGGCTTAACGGGGCAAAAAATTTAAAATCAGTTGGCGGGTAAAGATCTTGAACCGACTCGAATGGAATAACAGGCAACCCCTTAAATTCAGATAAATTTAAATATTTTTCGTGGACCGTGAAGGCTGCGACCTCGTGCTCAGTGTCCAACCCCAAATAAAAATGAGCCAAATCTGCAAAATCCTGAACCCCAAATATAACTACCTTAGACATTCTTATTTACTCACTTCAAGGATAAACGTAAACAGTATATTCATATAAGCCATAGTCATTACGGATTACAAAATTTCTAGAAATAGACTGAGTGAGAAAACTAGCTAGCATGTCTAGTGGCAAGTGAAACAAATCCTCCCTCTCCCAATCGACTTGCTTTGACATTACATTAAATGCAAAACCTATTGTTGTTTTTTGGGTCATCCTTATAAGAACCGACTTCATGAAATTAAACATTTCATCAAAACTTAACGTCTTTTTAATCGTAAAAACCCCATTAAAAATCACATAATCAAATAATGGTAGATCGCAGTGATCAGACAGCACATCAAGGCAAAAATATTTATTTTCAGGATATTTCTTTGTGGAGATATCTATAAAATTTCTCGAAATATCTAATCCTGCATATTCAATCTTAGCCAGTTCATGATCAACTATATATTGGTAAAGACCAGAAGTCCCACATCCAAAATCTAAAAGGGAAACTTTATTTTCCCGAGTATCGCGCCGAACCAGATCAAGCATAATTTGATAGCGCTTATACATATCTTGCTCATTAGGCCAATCCAAACCCCGATGCGTATCGCCATATACTTCAAGGCATTTATCGTAGTGTCCTGCAATTTCTAAGTAACTCATGCATTAATCATTTCTTTGATATTTTCGCAGGGTACATGCATCATCAAGTCAATAATTGATAGTGCTGGCTCAAAAGCTACGGAGAAGTTTTTATACTCAGCTATATTGGGTTTAATAAAGCTCAATTCAATTCCCTGGTTTTTAAAAAAATTCCTATCATATAAGTTATTACCTCCAGGTAAATTAATATACTCAGCTGCCCCTTCCTTAAGGCAGATATCCAAGATTCTGTCTTGACCTGTTAAATGCTGATTTTCATATAAGCCAGAACTCTGCACGACTGTTGTCTTGATATCCAAGAATTTCATTACATCTAGCACGCTTAATTTAGCGATCTCAGAAATTTTATCAAGGTCACTTAAAAACAACCTACTTTCTAGAATTGGATAAGCCTCAGAAAAAAATGGAGCCTTTTTATATGACTCCTTAATTGATCGCTCTAGCTTTAGTAGCAATTTTGAATCTTCGCTGATGTCGATTTCTTCAATTTTTTTATTTTGGCTAGCCTGTTTCAGTGCTAAGCTAAAGTAACTTACGCTACCTGAAAAAATTAATCGATTTCTATTAATCCAACCCTTATTGATAAAATTTACATCATCAAGAAAGATAAATTTATCGACCGAGTTAATTAACTGGAAATACCCTATATAAGGAAATAAATAAGGTTGCATAATTGCGAGTTTCAAGATTTGCCATCCTTGTTAATCACATTAACAATTTTTTTAATCTCGCCATTTTCCAAGTCAGGATAAATTGGCAGACATAATACTTTTTCCGATGCATCTAAAGCATTTAATAAATTTTTTGAATTGGAAGAATTTAAATTTTTATACGTTGGAAATTGGCTAATCAATGGATAAAAATAGCGTCTAGCGTAAATATTACAATCTTTTAACTTTTGATAAAGCTCATCTCTAGTTAAGGGGTAATCCTGTTCAACCAATATCGGAAAGTAGGAGTAATTCGCAACTTTTTTACCCGTATCTTCAAGACACTTAATTCCCACAACATCTTTCAAAAGAGACCGATAGAGTGTATCGACTTTTTTACGCCCATCTAATGCTGCATCAATATGATTTAATTGAACCAATCCAAATGCCGCATTCACCTCACTCATCTTTCCGTTAATTCCTGCAACATCCACGGTAACCTCATCCACAAAGCCAAAGTTTTTCAGTTGATCAATGTGGCGCTTCGTTTTGGCATCCGGGCAAACAATAGCCCCACCCTCAAAAGTATTAAATACTTTTGTTGCATGAAAACTTAACACTGACAAATCACCATGGTTCAATACACTCCCACAATGACAATCTACTCCAAAAGCATGCGCTGCATCATAAATTACCTTTAAGTTATGACGATCTGCAATTTCTTGGATTGCTTCCACATTACAAGGATGTCCATAGCAATGTACCGGCATGATGGCCGTGGTTTTAGATGTGATTGCGGCTTCAATTTTTGACGGATCTAAATTTAAAGTATTGGGATCAATATCAACAAAAACGGGCTCAATTCCATTCCAAAGAAGCGAATGGGCTGTAGCCACAAAAGAGTAAGGGGTGGTAATAACCTCCCCTTTGATTTTTAAAGCCTGCAATGCAGTAATAAGTGCAATCGTGCCATTATTAAATAAGGCAATGTGATTAACACCTAGATACTCACACAATGCTTTTTCTAATTGCTGATGAAACGGTCCACCGTTCGTGAGCGTTTTGTTTTCCCAAATCCGCTCTAAATAGGCAGTAAATTCTTCCAAAGGCGGAAGAAATGGTTGGGTCACATAAATTGGCTTATCGCTCATTTGATTAATTCTTCTTAGAGCCTAATAAAAAGACTCACTCTGTATTAGATATTAGTTACAACCACTCAAGCCCGCTAATGCCCGGTACCGTGCTGGCATTTGCACTCCAGACTTCACTTGGCACCACCGCTTTTGATGTGAAGCCATACTCGCCCACCTAACAGCGCTAAGAGCATCAAGAAGAACGCCGCCGCCAATCCTCCGGCGGTCGACTTGAGCATGCCTTTTTTACTCGCGATTGGGGCAGTGTTGGCCTCTAAACCCTTGGTAAAGCGCACCTGGATAGCGAGCAATTGGCTATGCAGCTGATCGAGTATTTCTTGGCCGTTGGCATCACCCTTAGCTAATTTGCTGCGCAAAGAGCCTTCGATTGCTAATAGCTGATCAACGAGTGCTAAACCATCAAAGGTCTGGTCTTGTAGCGGTATGGCTTGTTCGATAAAGGCTTTGATGAGGCTAATTTGCTCTACACGTTTTTGTAGTCTGGCCAGGTTTTCTTTTGAGGCGTTGATGTCGTTATTGACCGCCACAATTTGGGTTGCTAGTGGGAGGTACTTGGCTCCCGAGTCTTTGGGGTCAACCACTTGTCCGCTGACATTGGCGCCGCCGGGGAAGCGCTTCTGCAGCTCCTCTAAAGACTTGGCGCGCTCTTGCTGGTAGCCCATCTCGATTTGGGTGCTGGTGATTTTTTGCTGCAGCTCCGCTACGGTGCTAACCGTTTGGCTCTCGTAGCCATTGAGCATAGGGCGGATCTGCAGGTAGGCACTACCTGAGCGTAAAAATTTTGCGCTTGCTCGGACATTGACAATTGATTGCTCCTTAGAGGAACCGCTGGCGGTCAAGGTGAGATTGAGGATGGTGGTCGAAGCCGCGTCCAAGTCCTTGCTAATTCCAGCTAGGTCTTTGGTGTCCGCTTTGGAGAGCGCATAACTGGGTAGTACGTTTTTTTGCCACCACTGCTCGTTGCTCATGGCTTTATAGAGGGACGCTTGGTCCTGCGGGGCTTTATTTTCTTCGACGATTTGAGCGGCCAAGTTTGGCAGGCTCTTTTGCAGCATCTTCCAGGAGACGAGGTCCAGGGCGTAGCTATTATTATTATTATTATTTAATAAAACATACTCGGCTGAGTAACTGCCTAAGGTCAACCAGCCTGCAAGGCCCAATACAGCACCCACGATGCTTGCCGCAGCGAGTTTTTTCCAGGCCCCAGTCAGAAAATTGACGATATCTAAGAGGGAGATTTCATTTTCGGATGCGACTTCTTGGGATGACATGCGCTTAATACCTTTACTATGAGAGTCTGCCTACTAGTTCTATTAATTATAAGCGCTGGGCGCTATTTCGCTGATTTTAAAAACGGGGTCAATCCCTAGACTTCATGGGTTTACCCTACTCGGAAGATGGCAGCAATGCTGACATCAAGGCAATCAAAAAGCAGAGCATCTCGATGGCATGCTGACTACTGATTTCCCCAACGGTGTAGAGCAATATGAGCCCCAAGGAAAGTAGGCTGGTGAGATATTGATGTGGCCCAGCAAAGCTGACTGAGATACACAAGAGGCCAAATAGCGCCCCCAAGGTCAACAGCAATCCCGGGTAACCAAATGCCAGGGCAATCTCCACCCAGGCGCTATGGGTTGAGGGTATGTAAGCGCCCCCATTAGGGTATTTTTGCATCAATAAGGTGGTGAACGGCTTACTCAGAATGCCCACGCCTAAGGGATTTTCTGGCAAGAAAATGCGCGCGCCAGCGCTGGCCCAAGCCAAGCGTTCATAGGTATTGGCTTTGACTCCCTCCCCATTTGCATTTTGGGGATAGCCCATCACTGCAGGATTTTGCCAGTTAGGGTACTTTTCTATCTGGATTGCGGTTTTAGCATCTTCCCACATGGTTGACCAGCCAGAATTGTGCTTGAGGTGCTGCATGCCGAACCATCCCAGCATTACCGTAAAAACAATAATCAAGGCCAGCAATAAGGGCGCACTCAAACCCATTTTTCTACCTAGCAATGCCTTGATGAGCTGAAAGATGGCAGCAATACTCATGAAGATAAAAAAGATAGCAGCCAAGCCAACACCGTTTCGGGTATCAAATATAAAAACGTAAGCGTACAAAGCAGTGGCCGTGCCAAGGAGCCATAAAATAGCAGTGCCAAAGATGTCCCAAAATTGACCTCGTCTAATCGCATCAGCCATGGTGCCTAGCAAGCCCACTACTAAAATCGTTCCCGCCAATACGCCACTGATCTTTCCGTAAAAGATGTAGCTTATGTTATCGGGCAGAGGAACAAAAAAACTATTTAAGGCAATTGCTTTCGGAATGTACTCATAAATGAGATATCCAAAACTTACCAGAATACCGATCCACAAAAAGCTCACTGCATTGGGTCTTTTTCTAATAGCCATACCTGTCCCCACCCCCACAATTACCGCTAAACCACTACGCAACCAGGTGCTGGTTAATTCATGGAATTGTTGTTCGGGGAAGCGGGTCAAGAAAAAATAATGAAAAATCACCCAACAAAACATGAGACCCAGCAGAATTAGTGGCGTCCAATTCTTGAGGGGGGGCTTTTGTTTATCGACTTTAAAAAAACGCATGCAATAAATAGTAGAGAGAATAGTCTCAATACCTAATAAGCTATTGCGCAAGGCAATCGTGCCTTTGACAGCCCAAATACCCAACAGCACACTACTTAAAATAATTAAACAATATCCCAACACATCTTTTGAGGGGGCGGCGTCAGATGTGACTGAGATATTTTTTGGCACCTTCAGCATACCCAACATTAGATATCAATCCTAGACATGAATTCTTGATAGGCATTTTGCAGACCTAGATCAAGATTAATCTTTGGCAACCAACCCAACTTGTTTAAACGATCAGAGCTCATCCATTTCCTTGGAGAGCCATCTGGCTTGGTAGAGTCAAAACTAATCGTGCCTTGATAGCCGGTGGCTTTGGCAACAGCATAAGCCAGCTCTGCAATCGTGACATCAGAACCATAGCCAACATTTAAATGACTTTGCATGGGTTCCGTTTGACTATCGTAAGTTTGCTTATCTAAGTGCATTACAAACACGGATGCGGCAGCCATATCATCAACATATAAGAACTCACGTCTTGGAGTCCCCGTTCCCCAAATCACTACTTCGGGCGCATTGCTCAATTTAGCCTCATGAAAACGTCTAATGAGCGCTGGTATCACATGGCTATTTTCTGGATGGTAGTTATCACCCGGACCATATAAATTAGTTGGCATGACTGAGCGGTAGTCCACACCATGAGAAGCACCATATTGACGGTTATAGCTCTCACACATCTTGATGCCGGCAATTTTGGCAACGGCATAAGGCTCATTGGTAGGCTCGAGCTTTCCAGTAAGGAGCGCATCTTCACTCATCGGTTGCGGTGCTAACTTCGGATAGATACAGCTTGATCCTAAGAACAGGAGTTTTTTGACACCATTCAAAAAGGCTTGATGAATCACATTACCCTGCACCATCAAATTGTCGTAAATGAACTCGGCAGGAAAAGTGTTGTTCGCATAAATACCACCCACTCTTGCAGCGGCTAAATACACTTGATCAGGCTTTTCAGTTTCAAAGAAAGCGCTTACAGCCTGTTGGCTCGTGAGTTCAAGTTGTGCATGGGTGCGAGTAACGATATTGGTGTAACCCTTAGCCTGCAGATCGCGCACAATGGCTGAGCCGACCATGCCACGATGACCAGCTACGTATATTTTTTGATTTAAATCTGTTGGCATGTATGTAATCTTTTTTTAGTTTTCTTTACCAACTGCAACGCTAAAGCCATGCTTACTAAGTAAAGCATGTTGTTTGGCTTGGTCTAAGTCGTTAGCCACCATCTCGACGATCATTTGATCTAGAGTGATTTCTGGAACCCAGCCCAGTTTTGTTTTTGCTTTAGTCGGATCACCCAAGAGTGTTTCCACTTCTGTAGGACGGTAGTAGCGCGGATCAATTTGCACGATCACATCCCCTACTTTTAAGGCTGGTGCTTTATCACCCTCAATGTTGGCTACGATCGCTTTTTCATTCTCGGCAGTGCCTTCAAACTTTAGGGTGATACCTAGCTGTTTGGCACTGCGGATAATAAATTCACGGACAGTGAACTGCACACCTGTAGCAATCACAAAATCATCGGGTTTATCTTGCTGGAGCATTAGCCACTGCATGCGTACATAGTCTTTGGCATGACCCCAATCACGCAAGGCATCAATATTACCCATGAAGAGACACTTCTCTAATCCCTGGGAGATATTTGCTAACCCACGGGTGACCTTACGGGTGACAAAAGTCTCGCCACGACGCTTAGATTCATGGTTAAAGAGGATGCCGTTACAGGCATACATCCCATAAGCTTCACGGTAGTTCACGGTAATCCAGTAGGCATACATCTTGGCTACGGCGTAAGGGCTTCTTGGGTAGAACGGTGTGGTTTCCTTTTGAGGGATTTCTTGCACTAAACCATAGAGCTCAGAAGTTGAAGCTTGGTAGAAGCGGGTCTTTTTTTCCAGACCCAAAATACGAATGGCTTCTAACATTCTTAAGGGGCCCATGGCATCAACGTCAGCCGTGTACTCAGGAGATTCAAAAGAAACGGCTACGTGAGACTGCGCACCCAAGTTGTAGATTTCATCTGGCTGACACTCTTGGATGATGCGCACCAAGTTGCTGGTATCGGTTAGATCACCATAATGCAAAATTAAATCAGGGTGATTGACATGGGGATCTTGATAGAGGTGATCGATACGCTCGGTATTAAAAGAAGAGGCACGACGCTTAATGCCGTGAACGATATAACCTTTTTCCAGCAAGAACTCAGCAAGGTAAGAACCATCTTGGCCTGTTATGCCAGTGATTAACGCGACTTTTTGCGGATTCGTTTTATTGCTCGTCATATATTTAACTCTTTGTAATTTTCTAAATTAACTTCTACCGTAGGTATCTTCAAAACGCACAATATCATCCTCGCCCAGATAACTACCGGACTGCACTTCAATAATCTCTAACGGCGTTTTGCCAGGATTAGCGAGTCGGTGGGTTTGCCCCTGAGGGATGAAGGTACTTTGGTTCTCCGTTAGCGTAATCACTTTATCGCCATTGGTAATTTCTGCTACGCCCTTGACCACAATCCAATGCTCAGCACGGTGATGATGCATCTGTAGTGAAAGACTTGCGCCGGGTTTTACCTGAATACGCTTTACTTTAAAGCGCTCGCCCTCATCAACACTGTCATACCAACCCCAAGGTCTGGCGACCTTGCGATGCAAATTCTTTTCTTCACGCTGTTGCTCTGCTAATTGACTAACAATATTTTTAACGTCTTGGCTATGTTTTCTATCGGCAACCAAAACAGCATCGGCTGTCTCCACAATAATGAGATTCTCAACGCCAACTGCGCTCACTAAGCGACTGCTGGCATGCACTAATGTGTTTTTAGCATTGGTGAGCAAGGTATCGCCACTGGTAACATTGCCGTCTTGATCCTGTTTACCTACTTGCCATACCGCATCCCACGCGCCTAAATCATTCCAGCCGGCATCTAAGGCCACCATCTTGATTGGGTACGTGGAATTGGGGCATTTCTCGATCACAGCGTAGTCAATCGATTCACTTGGAATGGCATTAAACAAATCCTTGCCTGGTCGCACAAAAACGGCATCACCAGCGAGATCTTGTTCTTTGGCTTGCCACGCTGTTTGCGTAGCCGCCAAAATATCGGGCCTAAATTCTTTTAAGGCTGCAAGCCAAACGCTCGCCTTAAGAACAAACATACCGCCGTTCCAAAAGTAACCGCCCTCTGCTAGATATTGTTTGGCAGTACCGGCATCCGGCTTTTCAACGAAACGTTCAACGGTAAATTCGCCTGCATTTTTGCCAGCTTCCTGAGTTTTCGTTTTGATGTAGCCATAACCGGTTTCAGGAGCGCTTGGAGTAATTCCTAAAATTGCTATTGCACCATCACTAGCAAGTTGTATAGCCTGCTGCAGCGCCTGTGTAAATGCTGCAGGATTTTGAATTGTTTGATCTGCTGGGGTCACGACCAAGATTGGGTCGCTATTTGTGCCGGCCGCACGATCTTGCGCATAGAATGCGGCCAGCGTTAATGCTGGAGCAGTGTTTCTACCTGATGGCTCAAGCAATAAAGCAGTCTGGAGCATCTTTGATGCGTTTTTCATTTCACGCAACTGGTCTAAAGCTAAAAAACGATGTTCTTCATTAGTCACTATTAATGTAGTGCCAAGCTCAATTTCAGCATCAGCAACTGAGTGAATGCGTTCTATGGCTTGCTGAAAAAGGCTGTATTTTGAGTCATTGTCAGAGAGCACCAAAAATTGCTTTGGAAAGCCTGCGCGCGATAGCGGCCAAAGACGCGTACCCGAGCCACCGCAGAGGATCACTGGCAATACTTGGGTCATAAGGTTCTACTAATGTTTGGCAATTCTGTCAGCATTTCTTTTGGCATATTGCCTATAAATAATGTTAACATGATTTTAAAGCCTTCTGATGGCGCACCAATCATTCTAAATATCAATAGAATATTGATCTAAGCTATTTCATCATCATTAGGAGAAAACAAATGACTTCAATTCCGAAAATCAATGTACGTAATTCTGTTTCTGAATGCGCTCAATCTCTTCGCAAAGAAAATGCTGGTAAATATCAGAACTACAGTATTAAAGACTGCATTAGCTCTATTGCTGCTTCAAAATTTAAGTAATTAACTACTTTTAGAAACTTTTAAGTCTTTTTAGACCAATTTGAATGCCAAAAAGACTTAATCACCTTAAATAGACTACTTCATGGGCCGGTTGGGGTAGCCTTTTCCGGTCATATTGCTGTAAATCGCCCCAGCCATTACCAGCAATATGGAATCCACCATAACTGGGAATGCGGCATAGCGGTAGTGCGTCACATGACCTAAGACAACAATCAGGGCTACTGCCGCTGCCGGGGGATGCAAACAACGCAAGACAAACATTCCCAAAATAGAGGCTGCCGCAGCAATCGGCATCGCCAATAATGGTTCTTTAATAAGGTTGGCAGCGGTGATACCGATTAAAGCTGACAAGGTATTTCCGGCAATCACTGCCCACGGCTGTGCCATGGGACTGCCTGGCAAGGCAAATACCAAGAGAGCGCTAGCCCCTAAGGATGCCATCAGCCATTCGTCGATACCACTTAACTCGCCAAGGTATTTAGCGAGAGTGAGCACTAACATCAAGCCTACAAATGCACCGCAACTAGAGCGAAAACGCTCTGCCCAAGAAACTGCTGGCTGGTCGCCACCAAAGTAAAAGGAGTAACGTTTAAGTAGATATTTGGCGGTATGTCTCATCTTTTATTTCTTTAATCGAAATTTAATTATTAGTTGCTTTTAGCTATCAGACCAATACAAAAATATGATTATTCGAGAGGCCTGTTTTGTTGATAATAACCCCGTGGTGAGTGGCATTACCCCAGAAATGGAACGCTCGCCCTATCCGAAATCATCATCTTAGGAGTCATTTATGGCTAAAACTGTTAAAGGTACAAAGACTGAACAGTCTTTGAAAGAAGCGTTTGCTGGCGAATCCCAAGCAAATCGTCGTTATTTGTATTTCGCGAACCAAGCTGATATTGCTGGTGCAAACGATGTTGCAGCTGTTTTCCGCTCAACCGCTGAAGGCGAAACTGGTCACGCCCATGGTCACATGGAGTATTTGATTGAAGGCGGCGCAGGCGAGCCAGGTACAGGTATGCCAGCAAAGACTGTTGCAGAAGCTTTACAAGCAGCGATTGCCGGTGAAACACATGAGTACACCGATATGTACCCAGGCATGGCTAAGACTGCACGCGATGAAGGCTTTGACGAAATCGCTGATTGGTTTGAAACTTTGGCAAAGGCTGAACGTAGCCACGCTAACAAGTTCACCAAAACATTAGAAGCACACTTGGCTAACGTTTAATCATTAAACCTGTCAATAGAAAAAGCCACTGCAATAATTGCAGTGGCTTTTTTCTTTGCCATTACTGAAATTGTTTCTCAGTAATTCATTATCAGAATGTAACTCCTGATAACTTAAGCTTTCTTAGCGTAAGCAGAGCACCAACCTTTGCTTGACACTTGCTTGCCAGCAAAAAGCGCGCAACCACCAGCAGCAGAACCAGCAGCACCTTGATAGAGGGCACAATTGCTACAGGCTTGTGGCGCAGCATATTTTGCGTACTTTGCCTTATCTACTTTAGAAGCATCTGCTTTGTAACCCAATGCAGAAGCTTGTGGATCGGTTTCAGCAACCATGGCTTGAGCTTGCACTTTGCTGTTTAAAGCCAAAGTAGCAGCACCAGCAGCTGACATGATCATGAATTGGCGACGGGTAGTTTTCATAGTGACTCCAGTGGGTTAATTAATCATTAAAAGCGAAATGTAAAACGTAAATGCAAAGTGATTAAGAGCGATCATAGAGCAGAAGAAATAAGTTCTCTACTCACCGCTTAAGTTGCTGATTTATATGAGGTAATAGTTGAGAACTATTCTCAACCATAGGCTGAGTTGTGAGCAAACTCAGAAGCTTGCGATAACAGCAAACTTTAACTAGCGTCTTTCAAGTAAAGAGAGGAACTCGCGTCGTAAGTTGGAGTCTTTTAAGAAAGCGCCACGCATCACGCTGTTGACCATTTTTGAGTCGCGATCCTTCACACCACGCCATTGCATACAAAAGTGATCAGCATCCATCACAATCGCTACGCCAATGGGCTTAATTTTTTTCTCGAGCATGTCGGCCAATTCCACTACCGCCTCTTCCTGAATTTGTGGGCGGCACATGACCCACTCGGTGAGACGTGAGTATTTAGACAAACCAATTAAAGCTGACTCTTTACTAGGTAGAACACCAATCCAAATACGGCCCATAATTGGACAAAGATGATGAGAGCAGGCGCTACGGACAGTAATCGGGCCAATAATCATGAGCTCATTTAAGCGGCTCACATTGGGGAACTTTGTTAAGGTTGGCTGCACCGTATAGCGACCATTAAAGACCTCTTGCACATACATCTTAGCAACACGTCTACTCGTATTTTGAGTATTGTGATCACTGTCTGTATCAATCACTAAACTTTCTAATACGGCCTGCATTTTTTCTGCTACCTCATCGACTAAACCCTCTAACTCACCAGGCTTAATAAAGGCAGAAATATTGTCATTCGCATGAAAGCGTGCCTTTTGTGCCTCGATCCGACGACGGATCACCACCGACAAAGGCAGCCCAGAATCTTCTTTTTTAATCACCTTCTTTGCGGCAGATTTTCCTGCGGGAGTTTTTTTAATTACTACTTTGGAAGTCCTCTTACTTACCGACTTCGCAACTGTTTTTTTAGTGGCCATAAATTATTTCTTCTAAGTAATTTTTGAATATTCTTTGAATAAACTGTAGGGATAAATCTATATCTGAAAGAAAATCGCTACTACACAAGCTATGCCACATAACCATACGATAGAGCGGGTAGTTGGCCAGTTCGCGATATAGCAAATCAAGTAAGCAATGCGCGCGATTACAAATCCCAGAGCCAGAAGATCTATCCGAGCTTGCGGAGCATGCATCACTGATGCAATGATGACGGCTGCAAAAAAGAATGGCAAAGACTCAAACAGATTGGCTTGCGCCGCATTAGCGCGCGCCCGAAAACCAGTTTGCTTTGCAAGCCATATGCGAGGCTGACCATTGTCATAGCCCTCGAAACCTTTTTTAGCAATCCCTGCGGCGACATAAGGCAGCAGACCCATGAATAAAACACAGGCAAATGCAATGGTCATGACTTTGCACTCTTAGAGCCAATTCTGGACTCCGTACCATTCATCAAATTATGAATATTGCTACGATGGCGCCAAATTAATAATGCACAGATGATGAGCAACGCGAGAGCCATAGGATGAAAGCCAAATAGAAAGACAAAATAGATTGGACCAAATACTGCAGCAGCAATTGCTGCTAAAGAAGAGTAGCGCATGAACTTCGCAACAATGATCCAGGTAGCAAGGGTTGCTAATCCCAAAACCCAATTAATACCGAACAAAATACCGCAGGCAGTAGCAACGCCTTTGCCACCTTTAAAGCCATGAAAGAGTGGAAATAAGTGTCCTAGAAAAACGGCGATCACTACACCACACAAAATCCAAGAATTAAGACTAGAGCTCAAAGACTCTTCACCCAAAATCATACGAGCCAAAACTACTGCCACAAAACCCTTGAGAGCATCACCTAGTAATGTCAGTACTGCGGCACGCTTATTACCCGTTCTCAGAACATTGGTTGCGCCAGGGTTACCAGAGCCGTAAGAGTGCGGATCTGGTAAGCGCATGCATTTGCTCACTACCACCGCAAAGGACACGGAGCCAATCAGGTAAGCAAGCAGTATTAAAAGAATATCCATGCCGCTATCTTAAACACATCTGTCAATTTAGGAGCCACGGGGGTGATGTTGCTGATGAATCGACTTCAGACGCTCTCTAGCTACATGGGTGTAGATTTGGGTGGTGGAGATATCTGCATGCCCCAAAAGTAACTGAACCACCCGTAAATCAGCCCCATGGTTGAGTAAATGGGTTGCAAACGCATGACGCAAGGTATGAGGTGATAGAGCCACAGGAATACCGGCCTGCAAAGCATAGCGCTTAATCAGCGCCCAAAATGCCTGACGGGTCAGCGCCGAACCAGTATGGCGCCCGATGAAAACTGCATCTGAAGTTTTACCTTCTAGCAGTGGCGTTCTAGCTTCTGCCAGATATCTGCGCAACCATTGGCCCGCTTCACCACCAAAGGGAACTAAACGTTCTTTGCCGCCCTTGCCATTCACAATTCGCACAATCCCCTCATTTAAGCCAAGCGCAACCGTTTTTAAAGAAACAATTTCGGAAACACGTAAGCCACTGGCATACATCAATTCCAGCATAGTGCGATCTCTCAAACCTAAAGGAGTTTCAATCTTAGGGGCATTTAACAATGAGGTGACTTGATCCTCGCTCAAGGTTTTGGGAAAACGGAGTGCTTGTTTAGCAGCTCGTAAGCCAATACAAGGATCACTCTTTACAAGATTATTGCGCAGGGCATGGCGATAAAACCGCTTAAATACAGTAAGGCGACGATTCGCTGTAGTAGCTTTATCTGCTCGACGATGTGCAATATAGGCGGTGAGCTCTTTTTCATCCACGGCATACAAATCCAAATGAGCTGTTTGATACAACCACTGCGCTAAGAGCAACAGGTCTCTGCGATAGGCTGCAAGACTATTTTGAGCAAGACCATCCTCTAACCAACAGGCGTCACAGAAACGCTCAATGGCCTCCTGGCTGGCAGGGGCTAATAGCGCAGGACTAGATTTTTTAGCTAGCCCTGCAACAGAGCCTTCTTTAGTCACGGAAGTTATTAAAGCCCAATGGCGCTTCTGTCACTTCTTTTTTGAGCAATGCCATAGTTTCCTGCAAATCATCACGCTTAGCACCCGTCACGCGCACAGCATCGCCCTGAATGCTCGCCTGCACTTTAATCTTGCTATCTTTAATGATGCGCACTACTTTTTTAGCCAACTCTTGAGTGATGCCCTTTTGGATCTTCATCGTTTGCTTGCGCTTATCACTACCGATAGTCTCTTTTTTCTCATCCTTGAGATAACGTACATCCACATTACGCTTGGCCATCTTGCCAAAGAGCACATCGCGTACTTGATCTAACTTAAAGTCATCGTCACCAAATAAAAATAAGACTTCATCTTTTTGCTCTACGCGACTATCAGAGCCCTTAAAGTCAAATCGATTGGTAATCTCTTTATTGGATTGCTCAATCGCATTCTTTAACTCATTCATGTCTGGTTCGCAAACTACATCAAATGTTGGCATATCAAATCCTTTAATTTTTTGCTTTAAAAACCCCTGAAACCTTGCCAGCAAGCACTTTTTAGAAGCGGATTGCTGAACACGAATAAGATTGTGGCATGAACTGTGCAAAAAATGCGCCTGCAGCCCCCCAACCCCTCCCAAATTTATCTCTTGAGGATAAAAATACATTCGGCCTGCCCGCAATCGCAGACCTTGCTTACGAAATCACTTCACCTGATCAGTTGCCTGAGCTGATCGCGAGCATTCTGAAGGCAGGGGTTGTTTGGCGCGTATTAGGCGGAGGCAGCAATGTTGTTCTCCCAAGCCTTCTTGCCGGTACCACCCTGATAATGGGTATTTCTGGAAAAGAAATCATCGACAGCAATGGACAATTCACCTTAGTTGAAGTCGGCGCCGGTGAAAACTGGCATGATTTTGTAGCTTGGACACTTGAGCAAAACCTACCCGGTCTTGAAAACTTAGCCCTCATACCTGGCACAGTTGGCGCAGCCCCCATTCAGAATATTGGCGCTTATGGCGCAGATGTAGCAGAGTACATAGATTCCATCGAAGCTTTCGATAGCAAAAATCAAGCCTTTGTCACTCTGAGCAAAGAGGATTGCTGTTTCGCTTATCGCGATAGCTACTTTAAGCAAAATCCTGAGCGCTACATCGTGACAAAGGTCGCTTTTAAAATTCCGAAGGCATGGAAGCCACGCTTAACTTATGCCGATCTAGCCAAGCAATTTTCTGATAATCCATTAGTAAGTGCTTTAGAGGTTTTTCATGCTGTATGTAAAGTACGAAGTGCCAAACTGCCCGATCCCAAGGTGATCGGTAACGCTGGTAGTTTTTTTCAAAACCCTATCGTTGACATCGCTCAATATGAAAATCTGTTGGCGCAGCACCCCAATCTGGTTTCTTATCCCGATGCCACTGGCACCCGCAAGCTAGCCGCAGGGTGGTTGATTGATCAGTGTGGATTAAAGGGCTATCGCTCAGGGTCTGCTGGTGTTTATGAAAAACAAGCCTTGGTACTCGTCAACCATGGTGGTGCAACTGCAAACGATATTCTGGAGCTTGCAAACATCATTCAGGGAAAAGTTAGAGAACGCTTTGGCGTTGAGTTGCAAATTGAGCCGAATATTCTCTAGGGCTAGTTAATCCATACAAATTTCAGGGGCATCTTTTTGCTACCCTAATATTGCAATTTGCAATACAATAAGTCAATGAGAGTTATTACCAATCGCCGCCTTCTTGAGTTTGGCGCCTCTCATAAGGATTCATTTGAGGCACTGCAGTCGTGGAAAAAACTGATGGAATTCGGATGTTTCAAAAGTTTTTCAGATATCAAACAAGTGTTTGGTTCAGCTGACAAAGTTGGTGATTTATATGTTTTTAATATTTGTGGAAATAAATATCGTCTAGTAGCCTACCTTCAGTTTGAGAGGCAGATTTGCTATATCAAGGCTGTCTTGACACACAAACAATATGATAAAGACGGATGGAAAAAATGAATCTTAATGACTTGCAGAAGGCTTGGGAGAGTCTTTCTAAGACCGTGGATCTCAGCCCAATTCGTAGCGACAAGCAATATAAAAAAATGGTGCAATTAGCAGACATGCTCTCAGATGTTATTGGGCCGGCAAAAAGACATCCACTTTTGGACTTATTCGAACTTGCTAGTGAACTTATTCGCACCTATGAACATGAACACTTTCCAGTGCCTGACGCAAAACCGCAGGCCCTCTTAGCTTATTTAATGGAGCAGCACCAACTTAAGCAATCCGAATTGCCAGAAGTTGGTAATCAGAGTGTTATTTCTCAAATATTATCTGGTGCCCGCCAGCTGAATGTGAGACAAATTAATTCTTTAGCTAAGCGCTTCAAGGTGCCTGCCGGCATATTCTTCGAGAGCGCCTAATTAGGCAATTAACCCAGTTGAGATTACCTGATTAATGGCCTACCTTTGATACTTCAATCTTTATCTCACCCTCAGCCAAACGAACTTGATAGCTCTCATTTGCTTTAAGTTCCTTTGGATTGCGTACTGCCTGCAGCATGCCTTTTTCGGCTTCTTTAGTTTGCGTGAGAATTACTGCGTAACCTCGCTCTAAGGTGCGCTGAGGATTAAGCATCTCTAACTGAGATTGATAGTGGTTTTGACTACGCTTCCAACTCTCTATCCTTACTATCCATGCTTGATTTAAGCGTTGTTGCCAATTGCCAATTTGCTCACGCATCCGCTCGGGATTGGGCAGCGCATGACTCAGTCGCAGCGCTAATTGGTCCAAAGTTTGCGCTTCACGTTCTACTCTTTGCGAGACTCGCTGCAGCAAGGCCTGCGCAATCGCATCTAACTCTTGCAGCATTTGATCTCGTCTTGGTGCTGCCAATTCTGCAGCACCAGTGGGCGTTGGAGCCCGCAGGTCAGCAACAAAATCTGCGATAGTCACATCAGTCTCATGACCAACGCCGCTTACCACTGGGATTGGTGATTGCACTATCGCATAGGCTAATTTTTCATCATTAAATGCCCAGAGATCTTCAATGCTGCCACCGCCCCTGACTAGCAAAATCACATCGACCTCAGTCTTGCCCTCTATAAGCTCTTGCGCCGCAGCGTGCAATGCAGAAATAATTCCACCAGGAGCATCAGGACCCTGAACCAAGGTTGGGTAAATCACAATCGGAATATGGGGCGCTCTTCTAGCAAGAGTACTCAGAACATCTTTTAATGCAGCTGCTTGTGGCGAAGTGACAATACCAATCGCCCGAGGATGCGAAGGAATTTCACGCTTACGCTCTGTATCGAATAGGCCTTCCTTGGCTAACTTTGCCTTGAGCTTCAAAAAAGCTTCGTACAGGCCACCCATACCGGCTCGGCGCATGCTTTGCACCGTCAGCTGAATGTCCCCTCTCGGAACATAAAAACCCAGATTTGCAGCTACCTCAACCAAATCACCTGATTGGGGCATAAATCCGACTTGGCCATTGCGGCCACGGAACATCACGCAGCGGATCTGGCCTTCCTCATCTTTTAGGGAAAAGTACCAGTGCCCGCTGTCGTAAGCCTTGAAATTGGAAATCTCCCCGCTCACCCAAACGGTATCGAAGCGCTCCTCTAAAGAGCTTGCAATGGCGCGGTTTAGATCGCCAACACTGAGAATTTCCCTTGATATTTCCGACATTTTTTCTCTTTTGCTACACAGCTATAAGGGTTCAAGGAAGATAAATATCCACAGAAGCCCATTCGCTCTAGGGTTAGCCACTCTAAGTAAGTATTTGCTGACCCAAAGCGTCTCATAAATCCAACAGCTAAGCCCTATATCATTGATTTATATAAAGATATTTTAATACTTATAACAAGCTGATCCTACGAATTTCTGCCGCCCTCACGATCAATCAAGGACTTACAGCACTTTTCGAAAAAAGTTTTGCACAGAGTTATCCACAGGCCTGCTTTCCTAAAACCACTTCTCAATTCAGCTAAAGTACTGAGCTTATGTACTCCATCTTACTGTCTGCCGGCTGGCCTATTTGGCCCCTCCTCATTATCTCGATCTTGGGCCTAGCAATTGCTATTGAGCGTGCCTGGTATCTCCGCCAAATCAATATTCTGCCTAAAACTACTTTGGAATCTGCTTTTAGTCTTGCAAATCAACTCACTACGCAAAAATCGATCACCAATGTAGAAGTAGCTCAGTTAGCCCAAAGCTCCCCAGCGGCACCTTTATTGGCCTGCGCATTACTAGAGAAGTCTGCTGGAAATAATGCCGATGCAGCATTGGAAGAAATTCAGGCGGTAGCTCAAGGCACTTTCTTAAAGCTAGATCGCTACCTTGGCACCTTAGCGACAATTGCTACGGTCGCGCCCCTGCTAGGCCTTTTTGGGACAGTAGTGGGCATGATTGAAATCTTCGGCAGTCAAGGCGCAATTACTGGCAATGCTGGGAGCCCACAACAACTTGCGCATGGTATTTCAGTAGCGTTGTACAACACCGCTTTTGGCTTGCTCATTGCAATTCCAGCATTAGCCGCATGGCGTGGATTACGCGCAATGGCAAATCAACGCCAACGTGAATGTGAAGAATTCACCAGACAGATTTTTAAGAAACTCTATCCAAATAACTCATGAGTTGGCTTAACACTCACCAAGCTAGGCGAGGTAGATTTTCGCTAGGTGCCACAATTGCGACCGATGCTCATATAGAGCCTGAAATTAATCTCATTCCATTTATCGATGTTCTCTTAGTGGTGCTCATTTTTTTAATGATCTCCACCACCTTCACGCGCTATCAAGAATTGGCTATCACTTTACCTACCGCTAGCGGAGTAGAGAGTCAGAATGAAGTAAAGCAAATTCATATTGCAGTCAGTCGCGATGGACGTTTTGCTGTAAACGGAAAAGTGACTGATCGTAGCCAACTCAGCAACTCACTCAATCAACTAACTCAAAACAACATCAGTAAAGATAATGCGCCAAGCATTCAAGTCAATATTGATGCTGATGCCCGCGCCCCACACCAAGCCGTCATGAGCGCCCTAGAGGCAGCACGCGATGCCAATCTCTCGAATATTGTTTTTAGCAGTCAATCCAAAAAGTAATGTGATCATGTCTTTTAAAAATCACTTTCGCAAAGCGCCAACATTTTGGGAGCGGCGTGGGCCAACCAGCCTATTGTTGTGGCCCCTATCTTGGGCCTATGGCTTGATATTGCGTTTGCGCAAACTGATGACCGATCTACACATCTTCGATCCAAAACCAACCGCAGTACCAGTCATCATTGTTGGCAATATTCGGGTTGGTGGCACAGGCAAAACACCGATTGTGATTGCCTTAGCAGAAAAGTTAGCCGCATTAGGATGGAAACCTGGAATTATTTCTCGCGGCTATGGCGTTAAAGGTAATCAAGCAAGTCGCTCGCCTGCGCACGTCACTAGCGCATCTGATCCGAGCATGGTTGGGGATGAGCCAGTTCTGATTGCCAAGCGCACCCAAAATCATTTTCCAATCTGGGTTTATCCAAAGCGCCAACAAACTATTGCAGCCCTCTTGGCACGACACCCGGAAGTCAATGTGATCATCAGTGATGATGGCCTACAACACACTGGGCTCTCGCGCTGGCCTGCAAGAGAAGGTGGAAGAGATATCGAGTTTGTTGTCCGCGATGAGCGCGGTGAAGGGAATCGTTTTTTATTACCCGCTGGACCATTGCGCGAATCGGCAACACGCGATCGCGATGCCACTCTCATGACATCCAAGCAATCACCAAAATTAGTGCAGGTTGACGAATACTTTCAAGGGCGACGCGCCTTTAACCTCAAACCACAATTAGGTTTGGCATATCAACTCAATTATCCAGACAATCAACAAGCGCTCGAAAGCTTTGCCGAGCAATATTTACCCAAGAAGATTGCCGCCGTTGCAGCGCTTGGCAATCCCCAGCGCTTCTTTAGCGACTTGCAAAATCACGGTGTTATAGCCAAGTGCTTTCCGCTACCCGATCACAGCACCTTTACGGCCGAGTTTTTTAATAGCATCAATGCACCATGCATCTTCATTACTGAAAAGGATGCCGTAAAATGTTCTGGAATTACTGATGAGCGTATTTGGGTTGTACCGATGTCGGTCAATATCCCTGATTCCCTCTCTGAATGGATGCAATCGATATTGCAAAGACCAGATCCAAATCAATACACCTTATAAAAAGACAAGAACCCAATATGGATAAGCGCTTACTCGAAATTTTGGTTTGCCCCTTATGCAAGAGTCCAGTGCATTTGGATGCCACTAAACAAGAGCTCATTTGCAAAGCAGATCGGCTGGCTTATCCTATTCGCAATGATATTCCGGTCATGCTGGTAGACGAAGCGCGCAGCCTTGAAGCTGACGAACTTACCTAAACTACCCCTATGAGCAGCGTATCCAACCCCCCTGCTTTTCTTGTTGTTATTCCTGCACGCCTGGGATCTACTCGGCTGCCTCGCAAGCCATTGGCTGACATCCATGGCAAGCCGATGGTGGTGCGCGTTGCAGAACGCGCCATGCAGTCAGCAGCGCAAAGTGTCGTTGTCGCAACGGATTCACCCGAGATTCAGGCGGCATGCGATGAACATCGCATTGAATGCTTATTAACTCGTGACGACCACGCCACTGGTACTGATCGTATTGCAGAAATTGCCCAACAGCTGAAACTTCCAGATAACGCCTTAGTAGTGAATGTCCAAGGTGATGAGCCCTTAATCCCACCAGAACTGATTAATCAAGTGGCACAGGCTTTGGCAGACCATCCCTCATGCGCCATCTCCACTGCTGCTGTCAGAATTACAGATAAGGCCGAGCTCAGCAACCAAAATGTCGTAAAAGTGGTCCTGAATCGCACTGGCCAGGCAATGTATTTCTCAAGAGCCACAATCCCTTTTGTTAGAGATCTGAGCCCTGAGGCGTCCATCAAACACTTAAGGCATCTTGGCATTTATGCCTACCGAGCAGATTTTTTGCAAGCTTATACCCGCCTAGAACCAGCACCCCCAGAACAAGCTGAATCCTTAGAGCAACTGCGTGCCCTGTGGAATGGCTATCGTATTCAGGTCCATGTGGCCTCAGAGGCTCCTCCTGCAGGCGTTGATACCCAGGAAGACCTAGAGCGGATTCGTTCAAGCTGGCGGGCTTAGAAAGCCGTTTAAGATCTGTTTTGGTTCTCGGGGATAATCCTAGGAGTATGTCCACGGCCAGGCTGTAAAAATACAGGACAATAAAAAGTCTTCTAAGGGGAAAACAATGCGGTTAATTCTGCTCGGTGCACCAGGTGCTGGCAAAGGCACACAAGCCCAGTTCATTTGCGAAAAATTTGGGATTCCACAAATCTCAACTGGCGACATGCTACGTGCTGCAGTTAAAGCAGGTACAGAGCTTGGCATAGCCGCAAAAAAAATTATGGATGCTGGTGGCCTAGTATCGGACGACATCATTATTGGTTTAGTTAAAGATCGCCTCACTCAGCCAGATTGCAGTAAAGGCTATTTGTTTGATGGCTTCCCAAGAACGATTCCTCAAGCGCAAGCCATGAAAGATGCTAGCGTTCCAATTGATTATGTTTTAGAAATTGATGTGCCATTTGACGCTATCATCGATCGCATGAGTGGTCGTCGTGTTCACCCCGCCTCAGGCCGCACCTATCACGTTAAATTTAATCCACCAAAAGTTGCGGGCAAAGATGATGTGACTGGTGAAGATTTGATTCAGCGCGACGATGACAAAGAAGAGACTGTACGCAAGCGTTTGCAGGTTTACAACGATCAAACTCGTCCCTTAGTTGAATACTATTCAAGTTGGGCTACTCAAAGCAGTCCTGCTGATAAAGTGAAAGCTCCAGCTTATCGCAAGGTCAATGGAACAGGCAGTGTTGAAGACATTACTACCTCCATCTTCGTGGTCTTAAAATAAATTGGCGGCAAAAAAAGCATTAATTATTGGCATCACTGGTCAAGATGGTGCTTACTTAGCAAAATACCTCCTCGATAAAGGGTATGAAGTAACCGGATCATCGCGTGATGTGATGGCATCCTCCTTTGCCAATCTTCAAACTCTAGGCATTCGCGATAAGGTTAAGCTGGTTTCAGTATCGATTAATGACTTTCGCAGCGTCTTTAATGCGATTCAGTCTTTTGATCCTGACGAAATTTACAATCTTGCTGGGCAAACTTCAGTTGGCCTCTCCTTCGATCAGCCCGTAGAGGCAATTGAAAGCATCGCTATTGGCACACTCAATATCCTTGAGGTCATTCGCTTACAAAATAAGTCAATTCGCTTTTATAACGCTGGCTCAAGCGAATGCTTTGGTGACACCGGCAACATACCAGCAAACGAACATACCCCTTTTGCGCCACGGAGCCCTTATGCCGTTGCCAAATCTACCGCTAAATGGCTGATTAATAGTTATCGCGAGTCTTACGGTCTTTATGCCTGCACGGGCATTTTGTTTAATCATGAATCCCCATTGCGGCCAGAGCGATTTGTTACTCAAAAAATTATTGCGGGTGCCGCGAAAATTAAAGCAGGTCAATTAAGCAAATTGCAATTAGGTAATTTAGAGATTTCCCGTGACTGGGGTTGGGCGCCAGAGTATGTTCAAGCAATGTGGCTCATGATGCAATTGGATAAGCCAGATGATTTTGTTATTGCTACCGGTAGACAAGAATCTCTCAAGTACTTTGTAGCCAAAGCATTTGAGTATTTTGATTTAGATTGGCAAAAATACGTTGAGATTGAGCCCAGCTTTTTCAGACCAAATGAAATAGTCTCCAGCATTGGCAATCCTGAAAAAGCCATTAAATCCTTGGGTTGGTCTAAACCCACGGATGTAGATGGCGTCATCAAAATGATGTGCGCTGCACAAGCTCAGAAACATCAAAAGTAATGCTTTTAGGGCGGAGATTTGCACCTACTTCAACTCTTTTAGGGCGCTCTCAAACGATTCAATATCTTCAAAACTTCGATAGACAGAAGCAAAGCGTATGTAAGCTACCTTATCTAAGCGCTTGAGTTCACGCATTACCAATTCACCAATCCGCTCACTCGCAATTTCTTTTTCGCCAAGACTCAGAAGCTTTTCTTCAATACGCGCGATCGCTTCATCTACCGAAGCCGCGGAAACGGGACGCTTACGCAATGCCAACTTGAGCGAGCTCGCTAGCTTCTCATGGCTGTACTCAACACGACTGCCATTCTTTTTAACAATTGCCGGCAAAGCCAATTCTGCATGCTCGTATGTCGTAAACCGCTTATCGCAGCTGGCGCAACGGCGGCGGCGGCGAATCGTATCACCTTCATCTGATACCCGAGTATCTAAGACCTGGGTATCGTCGTTATGACAGAATGGGCAGCGCAATGTTTGCTTTCTTTTTTAGAAATTGATTTAGCCGTAAACCGGGAAGCGTTTAGTAAGCTCAGAAACTTGTGCGCGCACCTTGGCAATGTTGTCCGCATCATTTGGGTTGTCCAACACATCCGCAATGAAGTGCCCAACCTGACGTGCCTCAGCCTCTTTAAAGCCGCGGGTTGTCATTGCTGGTGAACCTAAACGAATACCACTAGTAACCATTGGCTTCTCAGGATCATTTGGAATGCCATTCTTGTTGCAAGTAATATGCGCTTCGCCCAATACTCGCTCCGCTTCTTTACCGGTCATTTTCTTAGCGCGCAAATCTACCAACATGACGTGCGAGTCAGTACCGCCCGAAACAATGCGTAATCCACGCTCAATTAAAGTCTCTGCCAAGGCTTTAGCATTAGCTACTACTTGCTTTTGGTAATCCTTAAAACTAGGTTCTTGCGCTTCCTTGAATGCAACTGCCTTAGCGGCAATCACATGCATTAGTGGGCCGCCTTGCAAGCCTGGAAACACTGCAGAATTAATTGCCTTCTCATGCTCAGCCTTCATCAAGATAATGCCGCCGCGTGGACCGCGGAGGCTCTTATGAGTAGTAGAAGTAACGATATCAGCGTGAGGCACTGGGTTTGGATAAACACCTGCAGCCACGAGGCCTGCATAGTGAGCCATATCCACCATAAAAATCGCGCCAACTTCTTTGGCTAATTTACCGATACGTTCAAAATCGATCTTTAATGAGTAAGCGGATGCGCCCGCAATAATGAGTTTTGGTTTTTGCTCACGAGCCAAGCGCTCCATTTGCTCATAATCAATTGCTTCGTTTTTATCTAAACCATAAGCAATAGGGTTGAACCACTTACCGCTCATATTCAATGCCATACCGTGGGTCAAGTGACCACCTTCGGCCAGACTCATTCCCATGAAGGTATCGCCCGGTTTTAGGAATGCCAAGAAAACCGCTTGGTTTGCAGAGGCCCCACAATGGGGCTGAACGTTTGCCGCTTCGGCACCAAACAGGGCTTTAACGCGATCAATCGCCAATTGCTCAGCCACGTCAACAAACTCACAGCCGCCGTAATAACGTTTGCCTGGATAGCCTTCGGCATACTTATTGGTCAACTGGGAGCCTTGGGCCTCCATTACTGCCGGGGAGGTGTAGTTTTCAGAAGCAATCAGCTCAATATGGTCTTCTTGGCGCTTATTTTCATTCTGAATCACTGCCCAGAGCGCAGGGTCGGTTTTGGCTAAAGTATTTTGACGGTCAAACATGGTGATAATCCTGAAAAAGTTGGATTGCTTAAGTAAAATCAACCTACATCATACAAAATCCCCCATGAACCCTACTCAAGACCTCTCATTCCTGTCCCTAGTCCTTAATGCCAGCCTATTAGTACAGTTGGTAATGTTGTTATTACTGGGCATGTCTATTGCCTCTTGGACCATTATTTTCAAAAAAGGGGCGGTTCTTCGAGGCGTTCGCAATGATACCGAGCGCTTCGAGCGTGATTTTTGGTCCGGCGGGGATCTGAACGTTTTACTCGAGGCATCCTTACGCAATAAGAGTAGCAGCGCTGTTCTAGAGCATATTTTTGAAGCAGGCATGCAGGAATTCATGAAGTTACGTGAAATCGATGCCGCTCGCCGCGCCATGAAGGCCACTTACCAGCGCGAAATGGACATCCTAGAGGCCAACCTCCCCTTCTTGGCCTCAGTCGGCTCAGTCTCTCCATATATCGGCCTCTTTGGCACGGTCTGGGGCATCATGCACGCCTTCCGTGGCTTAGCCAATGTCCAGAATGCGACTTTGTCAGCGGTTGCCCCGGGCATTGCTGAAGCGCTTGTAGCAACTGCGATTGGTCTGTTTGCAGCGATCCCTGCAGTTGTCGCCTATAACCGTAACGCCACTGATGTCGATCGCCTCTCGATTCGTTTTGAAACTTTCATCGAAGAATTCACCAATATCTTGCAGCGCCAAGGCACGGGTAAATAAGCATGGCCGGCTCTTCTTCATCTCTTAGGGGCTCACGCAAACGTCGGGTGATGTCTGATATCAATGTGGTTCCTTACATTGATGTGATGTTGGTATTGCTAGTGATTTTTATGGTGACTGCCCCCATGGTCAATCCAGGCGTAGTCAATCTACCAACAGTTGGCGGTGCAAAAGTACAAGCTTTGCCGCCTGTCTTTTTGACTATCGATGCCAATGAAAATGTCATTGTGCGTAAAGACGGTGAGCCCATGCAAACTTTAAACAAATTTGAGTTGGGGGCTTTTGCTCGTACACAAGCAGAAAAATCTGCCGATCAACCCGTTGTACTTGCCGCTGATAAATCCATTAAATATGAAGTAGTGATGGAAGTGATGTCCAAGCTAAAAGAGAATGGCGTTAAGCGAGTTGGTCTTGCGGTGAAGAGCCAATAAGCACTGTGCTAACAAAACATAAATCACAAAGCATTTATTTCTAATTCATGACCAGCGCGCAACTCCGGCATACGCCCTTCTTGCGAAATACTCGAAAACACAAAGCAAGCAATAAACGCGCTTTTACTTATTCGCTTTTGGCACACCTCGGTTTGCTCGCATTTTTGATGATTGGCATTAGCTGGCATACCAGCACCCCTTCAGGGGTTGAAGTGGAATTATGGGATGCAAGCCAACAAGTAACAGCGCCAAAAGAGCCAGAGCTTAAATCTGAAGTAAAAGAAGAAGCGGCTGATATTGCTGCTAAGAAAAAGAAAGTCGAGAAAGAGTCGCCTAAAAAGGAAGTGGCAAAAGAAGTACCCAAACCTACCCCACCCGTGAAAGTTGCTCCAACCAAAGAAACCCCAAAGAAAGTAGAGCCCCCTAAAAAGCTCGAACCTGCTAAAGTCCCCGCTCCCTCTCCAGCAGAAACCAAAGCAAATGCCGCAGCCGAGAAAGTGCGTGCAGACCAGTTAGCGCGCCTGCGTGCTGCGGCCGGTGCTGAAGGAGGTAGCGGTGGTACCCCTGGTAACGGGGTTGGTGGCGGTGGTAACGCCCCTCCTGGCTGGACCGATAAGGTAGTGAAGAAAGTTAAGCCACTCATCGTCTTCAATCCTGAATCCGTTAGCGGCAATCCAGCTACAGTGGTCAAAGTGGATTTAGCACCCGATGGCGCGATTTTGAGCACTAGCATTTTGGCTTCAAGCGGCAACGCAGGCTGGGATCGCGCAGTACTACTGGCACTGACTCGCGCTGAAAGCTTGCCAAAGGATGACAATGGCAAAATTCCACAACGCGAAGTTAAGCTGACCTTTAAACCCAGGGACTAAAGCATGTTGCAATTTGCCAAAATATTCTTATCACGCAAGCTATTAGCATTGAGCTGTATTGGGCTGCTTGGCTTTGCAGGCTCGGTATTAGCTCAAATGAATATTGAGATCACAGGCGTTGGTCAGTCCTTGTATCCCATCGCCGTCATGCGCTTTAAGGATGAGAACAAACTGCCCACCAGTGTTACTGAAATTATTCGCCAAGATTTAGCGCGCAGTGGTTATTTTAAAAATACTGAAAATGGTAATGCGAGCGAAAGTGATGAAGGCGCGCCGAACTACAAATCTTGGGCTGCTCGTGGTGCTGATGCCCTAGTAGTGGGCTCGGTAGTGTCATCTGGTGGCACACAGTTTGAGATTCATTACAAATTATTTGATATTCGTAAAAGTGAAAGTCTCGGTGGCTTGAATCTCAATGCCACTGCAGATAACTTACGCACAGTAGCCCATAAAATTGCTGATGACATTATTCTGAAGTTACTGGGCGAGCGTGGCGTCTTCTCGACCAGACTGTCTTATGTCATTAAAGAAGGTAAGCGCTATCGCTTAGTTATTTCTGATGCGGATGGTCAAAATATTCGCAATGCGATGAATAGTTCTGAACCCATCATCTCTCCATCATGGTCGCCCGATGGCAAGAAAGTGGCCTATGTTTCTTTTGAAGATCGAAAACCAGTCATCTATGTGCATGAACTGGCTACGGGTCGTCGTATTGCCCTGTCTAATCAAAAAGGCAATAACAGCGCACCAGCATGGTCGCCCGATGGCAAAAAGCTAGCCATCTCCCTATCCCGCGATGGTAATACCCAAATCTACGGTATTAACGCTGATGGCACAGGACTGCACCGCCTAACCCGCGGCAGCACAATTGATACTGAACCCCAGTTTTCTCCAGATGGTCGCTATATCTATTTCACAAGTGATCGTGGGGGCAATCCTCAAATCTATCGCATGAGCGCTGACGGTGAACAAGTGGAAGGCGCCAAACGGATCACCTACAAGCAAGGCTTTGTCACTTCACCGCGGATTGCGCCAGACGGGAAATACTTGGCTTACGTTGCCAATATTGGTGGCGCATTTAGACTCTATATCCTCAATCTAGCGACCGGTGATTCACAGGCTCTGACTGACAGCTCTAGTGATGAATCACCCTCTTTTGCGGCCAATGGTCGTTATGTACTTTATTCAACCAAGGTTGGCGGTAAACGCGTGCTCGCAGCGGTATCGGTTGATGGCAACTCCAAGCAGGTACTCAGCATCCCGGGGTCTGATGTTCGTCAGCCATCCTGGGGTCCTTTTATGGACTAAATATCTGAACCCCTCTGAGAGTTAGGCTCGATAGCCACTTTTCATGATCTTGGGGGCATAATATCACCTATTAGCTTATTTGCTTACCCAGTTTGTAGGAAAAGGAAAATATATGAAGATCTCTATCGCGCGCCGTGCAGCCACACTTGCACTTTTGGGAGCAACTGCATTGCTTTTGGCGGCCTGTTCTAGCGTCAAACTTGATGATGTAAATGGTGACAGCGCCAACAGTGGAAGCGGTAACTTTGGTTCGCAACCATGGAATGATCCACAAAGCCCCCTTTACCAACGTAGTGTTTACTTTGGCTTTGATGAATATACCGTTCAGACCAAGTACCAAAGTACTTTGTCTGCCCATGCTAGCTACCTAAAAGCTCATAAAACTCAAAAAGTCATTATTCAAGGCAATACTGATGAGCGTGGTACAGCCGAGTACAACTTGGCACTGGGTCAACGTCGTTCAGATTCCGTGCGCAAGTCATTAAACTTGATGGGCGTTTCTGATGATCAAATGGAAGCTGTAAGTTTTGGCAAAGAAAAACCAAAAGCAGAAGGCGATAACGAAGCGGCTTGGGCCGAGAATCGTCGTGCAGATATTGTTTACATCACAAACTAAATGAAGGCGCTTCAACCATCTATTAAACAAACGCTCTCTGGAGCGTTTTGTTTAAGTGCCACCATCATTTGCTTAATAGCCCCAAATAACGCTTGGGCACTCTTTGCTGACGATGATGCACGTAAGGCCATTTTAGATTTGCGCAAGTCTTTAGCAACGACGCAATTAGAGCTACAGAATCAAATTGAAAAACTCAAAGCAGACAATGCTGAATTACGTGGCAAAGTCGAGTCCCTTGAAAAACAAGGCGAGGATATCAATAATAGCCAAAAGACTTACTACCAAGATCTTGATACACGCTTAGGTAATTTTGAGCCACGTACCATCACCATCGAAGGACTTAGCGGCACAGTCCAACCGGGTGAGAAAAAAGCATACGACGAAGCCTTAAAAGCCTTCCAAGCCGGTAATCTTAAGAAGGCAGATGAAAGCTTCACTGCTTTTGCCAGCAAATATTCGCAAAGCCCTTATTTACCATTGGCACTCTACTGGGGCGCCAACTCTAAATATGCAAACAAAAATTATGTTGGCGCCATTAACCAACTGCAACTGCTGATTAAGAAATTTCCCAACCATATGCGCATTCCTGCAGCCATGGTAACGCTTGGAAATTCTCAATTAGAAAGTGGCAATAAAGTGGCAGCCAAAAAGACTTTTAGCGAGATCATCGCCAAATATCCAGATACAGAAGCCGCAAAAGATGCTCAGCAGCTATTGCCAGGCACAAAGTAATTCACATGTCTAGATTGACCGCTGCGTTTGAGAATATCGCACCGCGCAAACCCAATGCGCCGGCTGTGATTCTTTTTTCTGGTGGCCTAGACTCCACAACTATTTTGGCCCTCGCCAAGGATCTTGGCTACGCCCCCTATGTACTTTCTGTTGGTTATGGTCAACGGCACTCTTCAGAGCTGGCCGCCGCTAAACATATCGGCAAAAAGATGGGTGTAGTGCGCCACGAGATTGTGAACTTAGACTTGACTCGCTTTGGTGGCTCAGCTCTAACAGATGCATCTATCGCAATACCAACAACACCCGGCAAAGATAAAGAAATCCCAGTCACATATGTGCCAGCTCGCAATACCATCTTGTTATCACTTGCTTTGGGTTGGGCGGAATCTCTTGGCGGCTTAGATATTTTTTACGGCGCCAACGCAGTCGATTACTCAGGCTATCCAGACTGTCGCCCTGAATATGTGGAGTCATTTGAAAGAATGGCCAACCTAGCCACAAAGGCGGGTGTAGAAGCTATTAACAATGAAAATCGCTTTCGGGTTCATGCTCCAATTATCGGCATGAGTAAGTCAGAGATTATTGAACTTGGTGCAACCCTTAGTGTGGATTACTCACAGACTGTCTCTTGCTATCAAGCAAATGACTTAGGTGAAGCTTGCGGTGAATGTGAATCGTGTCGCCTAAGGCAAGCGGGCTTTAAAGCTGCTGGCGTGGTCGATCCAACTAGATATCGAAACTAGACTTAAACAATCAAGCTATGTGAAGTTCATCTGGCTGCTGAATGAGGCTTTCAGCTGGTATGCCGAGCATTGAATGCAACTTCCAAATCATTTTTAAGGTTAACGGACGCTTTCGATTCAAGATTTCATAAACTCGATTTAACCCACCGATCATGGGCTGTAAATCTTTGGGCCTCAAACCAGCTTGATCCATCCTAAACTTAATTGCCTCAATCGGATCCGGAAGATCGATTGGATAATGCTTAGCTTCATAAGACTCTATCAACATTAGTAATACTTCGAAGCGATCTGCTTTTTTGCTTTTAGGAGCGGGCTCATGATCGATAAAATAGGATGCCTCTGCGAGCGCAGCTTCATATTCGTTATCGTTACGTATAGGCTTTAATTCTTTCATGTACCCCCCATTTCTACCGTCTTTGCATTAACGTTATCGTACTCAGTATGGGTTCCAATAAATTTTATGTAGAACACCCCGAGACGATAAGCAACCGCAACAATTAAGCGGTAATCATTTCCCTTTATATTAAAAACTACCCTATTGTTACTGATAAAACTTGCATTTCTATATTGATTTTTGATTTCTTGAGGTGAAGACCATTTAGTGCTGATTACCTCGTCATACCATGCCCTTAGTGGCTGTTCTGCATCTCGATGAAGCAACCAAAACTGCACCAAGTATTTTTTAGCAATTACCCGCATTGCCTCATTGTAGTCCCAAAATGGGACTACTGCAAGAAGGGTTAAAAAGCTATCTATTGAGCAAGGTTATTTGTAAGAAAGCTACCTGTAGACCAAGAGATTTATGCCTGACTCATTATCCTAGCCACATAGCGAGCAATTAAATCAACCTCAAGATTGACTAGATCACCTTGCTTTAAATTACCCAAGGTGGTGTTTTGCAAGGTGTGCGGGATGATATTGATATCAACGATGCAAGCATTGGGCAGATCTTCAGTCTTGTTTACAGTCAACGAAACACCATTGACGACAATGGAGCCCTTGTAAGCCAGAAATGAGGCGAGTTCCTTTGGTGCTTCAATCCTGAGAAGCCAAGAACCATAGGCATCTTGGGCTACAGCCGCAAAGTCTGTGACTTTACCCATACCATCCACGTGCCCACTTACCAAGTGACCACCAAGGCGATCATTTAAGCGCATTGCTTTCTCAAGGTTCACGGGGCCAACAGCATCTAAGCCAACTGTTTTATTGAGCGACTCTCGTGAGATATCCAACCGAAAGGTATTGCCCTCAATTTTGGTTGCCGTCATACAAGCGCCCTGAATCGCAATACTGTCACCAAGAGCAACGTCATCCAAATAATTGGCAGGGACTTCAATTTGCAAATGCAAGCCATCGCCTGCAGGAGTTGCACTCTTAATCTTACCAATAGCAGTAATGATTCCAGTAAACATAGTGGGATTTTATTCCTTAAGCTGGTTTGCCGGTTTAGCCAAGCGCAAGCGCATATCTGGTCCAACCATTGCCTGATCCAGAATTTTCCAATCCTGTCTTTGCATAAGCGCAGTTAATGGCGAGGCATTAGCCATGCCGATACCCTCACCCATTAAGAAGGGGGCGTAATACAACAACAACTCATCTACACAATTTTCACGCAGCAAAGATCCATTTAATTTAAATCCTGCTTCCACATGAATTTCATTTATTTCATGCTCTTGGGCAAGATACGAAAATAATTTTGGTAAATCAACCTTACCGTTTGCATTAGGCAAGGCGAGCACTTCAATACCTCGCGCTCTAAATGCTTGGGCAGTTTGCTCTTTTTCTACAGTGTCGAGCTTTCCGCAAACCAGAATCACGCCAGACTGATGAAGGTTTTCAAAAACCTTGGAATCTACAGGCGTTTCTAACTTTGAATCGACAATGATGCGCCATGGTTGTCGCTTAGTTTCAACATCGCGCACATTCAGACTGGGGTTGTCTTCCTTAACGGTACCAACCCCGGTGAGAATGGCGCATGCTTGTGCACGCCAATGATGGCCATCTGCACGTGCAGCAGGTCCAGTAATCCACTGACTCGTACCATTAGGTAAAGCAGTTTTACCATCTAAACTGGCTGCAATTTTCAGGCGCACCCAAGGCAGCCCTCTTGTCATTCTAGAAATAAACCCAGCATTTAGAGCTGCGGCTTCGGCCTGCAAAAGACCGCAGCGCACATCGATACCAGCGGCCTTTAATAGCTCCAAACCTTTCCCAGCCACCAATGGGTTGGGATCGAACATAGCAACAATGACCAATGCCGGTTTGGCAGCAATCAGCGCATTCACGCAAGGCGGCGTCCGCCCGGTATGACTACAAGGCTCCAAGGTTACGTAGATTGTGGAACCCTCAGGATTAAAACCATTCTCGGCAGTATTTGCTAAAGCCTGTACTTCGGCGTGAGCGCCACCAACCTTCTGGGTGTGGCCACGCCCAATGACTTTTCCATCTTTCACCACCACACAACCTACACGGGGATTAGGGTTAGATAAATAAAGTGCCTGAGCGGCCTCGGCTAAAGCCTGGCTCATGAATTCATGGTCTAAAGCGGTATACATACCAGTATTAAAACCGATTGCTGGCCTTCTTTGTTAAATCATGACTTACCGGCAAGATTTAGCATCCCGATATGGATCACAGATTCGCCAGCGACCGCCACTCCCAAGGATTAAATGGCGCTCTAGATCCGGATCCTTTAGATGCCCCAAAATCAAACGATTTGCCACAAAACCGCCTTGCTGGGTTTTTGCTGCTCCTGCAGCGTTAAATAAGATTGCTCGCTGGTTAGAGTTGGGTCCACTAAATTGTTTTCCACCTTTCTTAATGAACATTGGGGAAATACTGTCATGCACCACCCAAACCTTCTCAATACAGGGCTTTTTACTGCAAACACTTTTGATCTCCCAACCAGTATTCCAGTCGTTCTGGAAGCGTGGAGCAATACTCACTACTTGCCCTAAATATAACGCCTGATGACGCGCAAAATGGGCATGGGCAATGAATCGTCGCGCGAGTGTTTCTATTTCCCTGCTAGCCATCTGATGCTGCAGAGCCGGCATGGTGATCGTTGCCAATATCGCCACAATAAAAATCACAGCCATCAACTCCAGCAAACTAGCACCACTTTCTTTGGTGATCATTCTACAAACACCTGCCGCCAGCTCAGACGCGTCGGAATTCCTGAAGCTTGATCCAAATAAACAACCGACTCGATGGTTACATTACCAGTCGTTGAAATTTTCCAAAGCTGCTGGCCGATAGACTGGAATACACAGGCATTAGATGGTAATGTCGAGATGCTGGATATATTGTTCTCACACGTCAACAGCACCTCTTCTGCAGCGACCAACTCTACTTGGCTTGATGTCATTGTCTGAGTGGCAATCAACTCAAGAGACGTAAGCTTTTGAAGATAACCCACCAGCGATGCCATGAGCAGCAATAAAGAGACAACCCAGGCAATAATCAATGGAGATTTCGACTGGCATAAATTCGGGTGAACTCTGAAATGGACTTACCCGTATCCATTTGGATGCTAACTTTAAATAATTTTTGAGAGTTTGCTGTAGGCGTCATCGACTTGACGCCTGGGTCTAACTCTTTAATCATTAAGGAATGTACGCCATTCATCAGCGTTGTATTTTGCAGGCGTCCCTCTCGGTCCAAGGATTGGCACATTAAAGAGCCTCCATGAATTCTCCCCCCCTTGGTCAGCCCAGCTTGACGTTCAAGTAAAAACCCCTGATGCGCTAAGTTATTTTTTGTTCGCTCCTTGCCTAAAGCATTCCCAATGCAATCAAAATCTATCCCGTTTGATATTTCATGCTTAATGAACAATGCATCAGATTGATTGAGTCCAATACCCTTTTGAATTTCTAAGGCTTCTAGTTTGGTAATTTTGGAACTTTTTGAATCGATTGTTTTCACATTTCGATAACCCGCCATTCGAATAGCTCGACCAATTAATTCAAGCCCGCGATCAGCTTCGGCACTAGCCAGTTGAAATTGCTCAAGTTGAACCTGCTTTACGAGCATTTCGCTGCTGACCTTTAGTAATGGGCCGATGAGTATGAGGCAAAGCGCCATTCCCACGAGACATTCGAGTAAGTTCACCAACACCCCCTTTGCCTAAAGTTTGAATTTCATATTGATCCGCTTTTAAGGCGAGATCTCTGCGCAGGGCTTGATTCTTGCCATAGCGAAGGAGCAAGCTTTGGTAAACCTCGCAAGCAGTGATCCCAAGACCCGCTACCAAACTCATGGCTACCAAAGCCTCAAGTAAAACAAAGCCAGACGCACTGGTAAGGGTTCGATGGGGCATCCCACATCTTCCCAGTAAGCGAGTAAGCTTCATATACCATCCAGAGACCTCAAGCATCAGAAGAACCGCATATTGCGCCAATAGACACCTACAAAAGGCTCATCGGCTTAAAATAGGAGGCTATGTCAAATAAACTTGCCCCCACCCAGGATATTGTTGCCGAACTTCGCGCCGGCAGGATGGTTATTCTGGTTGATGAAGAAGATCGTGAAAATGAAGGTGACCTTGTCATTGCGGCTGATCACGTCAGTCCTGAGGCTATCAATTTCATGGCTAAATATGGTCGTGGCTTAATTTGCCTGACGCTGACACGGGAACGTTGCCAGCAGCTTAATTTGCCCCTCATGGTGCGTGATAACGGCACCTCTATGGGAACAAACTTCACCGTTTCTATTGAAGCGGCTAGCGGTGTTACTACCGGCATTTCTGCAGCAGACCGCTCCCATACGATTGCAGTGGCAGTGGCAGCGAACGCAAAACCAGCTGACTTGGTGCAGCCTGGCCACATTTTTCCATTGATGGCTCAACCCGGCGGTGTACTGATTCGTTCCGGTCATACTGAAGCAGGTTGTGATTTGGCTGCACTGGCTGGCTGCTCCCCGACATCAGTCATTTGCGAAATCATGAAAGATGACGGTACGATGGCACGCTTGCCAGACTTGCTAGATTTCGCAAAAGAGCATCAATTAAAAATCGGCAGTATTGCTGATCTGATTCAATATCGTAGCCAACACGAAAGCATCGTAGTTCGTGAGGGCGAAAGAGCATTTGCCACACCTTGGGGTAATTTTCAAGGCATCATCTATCGAGACACCCCTAGCTCTTGCATTCATATTGCGCTGGTAAAGGGTAAGCCCTCCGAGAATCAAGAAACGCTGGTTCGGGTGCATGAGCCCCTGACCGCTCTAGACTTTCTAGAAGCCAAAAGTAGCACTCACTCTTGGCCGCTCGCACAAGCCCTGCAAGAGATTGCTAAAGCTCCAGCCGGTGTTGCGGTACTTCTAAATGCTGCTGGCATTGCAGCGCCTGGTGATGCAGATTGGTTAGCGCAATTTCAAAAACTCAACAGCATTGAACAGCACTCAGAAAAACCGTTGGTCCGTAAAACTGACTTTCGCAGCTATGGCATTGGCGCCCAGATCCTGAAGGACCTTGGCGTTGGCAAAATGCGCTTATTAGCCAATCCTGCGCCTACACCAAGCCTATCGGGTTATAAATTAGAAGTTACCGCTTATTCACCCTTCAACCCAGCCCAGTAAACATATTAAGTCCGGAAGAAATTCATCATGAGTGACCATGCTAACAACTTACAGAGCAATTCTGGCGTCAGCGTTTTAGCCCCAGACTTGACGGGACAAGACTTTCGAATTGGGATTGTGCAGGCCCGCTTTAATGAGGGGCATTGCGTTGCACTGAGCAATTCATGCATTCAAGAATTAATCAAACTAGGTGTGGCCCAAGAAGATATTCGCCTAGTCACTGTTCCCGGGGCATTGGAAATTCCTTTTGCTTTACAGAAGTTAGCAGAGACCGGTGAATTTGATGGATTGGTTGCGCTTGGTACTGTGATCCGGGGCGAGACCTATCACTTTGAATTAGTTTCCAATGAATCAGCTTCTGGAATTACCCGCATCTCGATTGAGACTGGCCTGCCAATTGCCAACGGTGTCCTGACTTGCGATACCGATGAGCAAGCTCATGTTCGCGTTCAAATCAAAGGTGCCGACTGCGCACGCGCAGTTGTTGAGATGGCCAATTTAGCATTAGCACTTACTCCCGATCTTGATATTGAGATCCAGCCAAACTCATCACAGTAATCTCGAAGAAGAAGTTAATGACCAAAAACGCTAGCACCCCAAGTGCCGAAAAAACCTCCAGCAAAAGTGCGGCTCCAAAGCGTGCGCTAACACCTCGTCGTCGTGCACGCGAATACGCACTTCAGGGGGTTTATCAATGGCTGGTAATGCGTCGTGCTGGCAGCCTGCCGAATGCATCCCTCATTGCCAAACAACTTGCTGAAGACCCGGCATTTAAGCGTTGCAAACTCGATCTCTTTCAAGGCATCTTTGAAGGCGTCCTTGAGCGTGCGGATGAACTTGATAGTTTAATTACACCCGCATTAGATCGCCCTAGCAATGAACTATCTCCAGTCGAGCATGCTGCACTACTGATTGGCGCATATGAATTAGCTGTCGACCTGTCTGTACCCTATAAGGTGGCGATTAACGAGGCTGTAGAGCTTGCCAAAACCTTTGGTGGTACCGACGGTCATAAATATGTCAACGGCGTCCTAGATCTGCTGGCACAGTCGCTTCGTAGTACTGAAATTAACGCAGGCTAAGCAGGCTAGGGCCTAAGCCCTCAAGCCATCCTGCGCGCCTTGCCCACCTCGGGGTCATTGAGGGATAAAATCAAAAATTGAGAGATTGGCCCAGCTTTGGGACTAAATCCCTATTTGCACAAAAACAAACAAAGTGAGACTAGCGCCATGCAAAAAGTTGACATTCGTAAACTATTAAAAGATTCCAGCCTTTTGAGAGAAGATGCTTTTATTAATGGTCAGTGGATTAAGGCTGCCAGTAGCAACACTTTCTCCATCAATAATCCCGCTACCAATGAAGTGATTGCTGATGTTACCAATCTCAATTCGATAGACGCTCAAGCTGCAATAGATGCTGCCGCCCAAGCATTGCCAGAATGGCGCAATAAGACTGGCAAAGAGCGCGCCCACATTATGCGAAAGTGGTTTGATTTGATTATTGAAAATACCGCAGATCTTGCTGTCTTGATGACTTTAGAACAAGGTAAGCCCCTCGCAGAATCGACTGGTGAAGTTACTTATGGCGCCTCTTTTATTGAATGGTTTGCCGAAGAGGCTAAGCGCGTATCGGGCGATATTCCCACCAGCACTTGGGGTGATAAGCGCATTATGGTTTTAAAACAAGCTATTGGGGTATGCGCAGCGATTACCCCATGGAACTTTCCAAATGCGATGATCACACGCAAAATTGCACCGGCCATGGCAGCAGGCTGCACCATTGTGATCAAGCCGGCAGAGCAAACCCCTCTTTCCGCTCTTGCACTTGCTGAACTAGCCATGAGGGCAGGCATCCCCAATGGTGTAATCAATGTTCTGACAGCAGATGCAGATAACTCCATCGCGATTGGCAAGGTCTTATGTGAATCACCTACAGTACGTCACATCTCTTTCACCGGATCTACAGAGGTGGGACGTATTCTGATGGCGCAAAGCGCTCCCACAGTGAAAAAGTTAGCTCTTGAACTGGGTGGCCATGCTCCTTTTATTGTTTTTGAAGATGCTGATATTGATGCTGCAGTTGCTGGTGCCATCATTTCTAAATACCGCAACTCCGGCCAAACATGTGTTTGTGCTAATCGTATCTATGTTCACAAAAAAATTCACGATATCTTCGTGGAAAAATTTGCAAAAGCGGTTCAAGCAATTAAGGTTGGCAATGGTCTTGAGAGCGGTGTTTCTCAGGGTCCGTTAATTGACCTGCCTGCACTTGAAAAAGTCGAGCGCCATGTTGCTGATGCTCTAGCAAAAGGCGCAAAACTTGTTATTGGTGGAAAGCGCTCTACTCAGGGCGGCACCTTCTATGAACCCACCATTTTGGCAAATGTCAGCAATGACATGCTCATCACCTATGAAGAAACATTTGGGCCAGTCGCCCCAATTATTCCCTTTGATAGCGATGAGGAAGTGATTAAGCTGGCCAACAATAGCCAATATGGTCTTGCATCGTACTTCTATAGTCGAGATATTGGCAGAATTTGGAAGGCTGCCGAGGCTTTGGAATACGGCATCGTCGGCGTCAATACGGGGCTGATATCCAACGAGGTAGCACCCTTTGGGGGAGTGAAGCAATCTGGTCTAGGGCGTGAAGGCAGTGTCTATGGCATGGATGAATACCTAGAATTGAAATACGTTTGCGTAGGCCTATAAAAACATATAGCGCTAGTTTTGCTTTATTGCTTTATTGCTTTATTGCTTTATTGCTTTATTGTTTTATTGTTTTTTCTTATAGACTAAATCCCAAACACCGTGTCCTAATTTGAGGCCACGGTTTTCGAACTTCGTGAGAGGCCGGTATGCTGGCTTCTCAACATAAGCAAGATGCTCAGCATTCATCTGCTCAATCGTAGGCTTAAATTCATTCGAGACACTTGAGTCATGCTTAGCCACATCTTGCGCTACAAAAGTTTCGACACGCACAGCAGACTGAGACATATTTTGCAAAGCTTCTTCTGCATTGAGAACTAAGAACATTTGCTCGGCATAGTTATGCCAATCCGTTGCAAGATGCAAATAGCCGCCTGGCTTTAGACGCGAAACCAGCAACTTCACAAATTGCGCCTGAATTAAGCGGCGTTTGTGATGGCGCTTCTTATGCCAAGGATCAGCAAAATAAATATGAATGCCATCCAAGTTGTTGGGGGCAATCATCTTTTCGAGGACCTCAACAGCATCATGGCGAATGATGCGCACATTGGTTAAATCCAATTCGCCAACGAGCTTTAATAGGGCGCCAACACCAGGTGAGTGAACCTCAATCCCTAAAAAATCATCTTGCTCGCGTAATTGGGCAATCTTGGCGGTGGTCTCCCCCATACCAAAACCAATCTCTAAAATCTTTGGCTTGGTAGACCCGTCAAATGCCTGCTCTAAACCAAGTGTAGCTTCCTGAAAAGGGATTAAGAACTTTGGTCCAAGTTCATCAATCGCGCGCTGCTGACCTGCAGTTGTTCTACCTGCACGAAGCACAAAGGATTTAATGCGATCAATACGGCGACCATCATCTGACCGATCATCAGACTTCAATTAGACCAAGACCTTTTTAAAGTACGCAATTGTCTCTTTCAAACCATCTTCCAGGTTCACCTTAGGCTGCCAGCCAAGCTTAGCTTTAGCGAGTTCAATATTCGGTTGGCGTTGCTTAGGATCATCTGATGGCAAAGCTTGATGAATAATCTTTGATTTGCTGCCTGAGAGTTTGAGGATCGTCTGAGCCAATTGCAACATGGTGAACTCACCCGGATTGCCAATATTCACTGGGCCTGTAAAGCCGTCTTCGGAGTTCATCATTCTCACCATGGCATCAATCAGATCATCGACATAACAAAAACTACGAGTTTGTTGACCATCGCCATAAATAGTGATGTCTTTGCCTTGTAGCGCCTGCACAATGAAGTTGCTCACTACACGGCCATCATTCGGGTGCATGCGGGGGCCATAGGTGTTAAAAATACGCACGACCTTGATATCTAAATTGTGCTGACGGTTGTAGTCAAAAAAGAGGGTTTCAGCACAACGCTTACCTTCGTCATAGCAAGAGCGAATACCAATGGGATTGACCTTGCCCCAATACTCCTCTGGCTGGGGATGCACTTCAGGATCGCCATAGACTTCACTGGTAGACGCTTGCAAGATACGCGCCCGAGTTCTTTTGGCAAGGCCGAGCATATTGATCGCACCATGCACGCTAGTCTTAGTCGTTTGCACTGGATCGTATTGATAGTGCACTGGGGAGGCCGGGCAAGCCAAGTTGTAAATTTGATTAGTTTCTACGTAGAGTGGAAAAGTCACATCGTGGCGCATTAGCTCTAAACGAGGGTTAGGCAACAAATGCGCCAAGTTTTCTTTAGTACCCGTGAAATAGTTATCTACTACCAGAACATCATTACCCTCTTTGAGAAGCTTCTCGGTCAAGTGGGATCCCAGAAAGCCTGCGCCGCCGGTAATGAGGATTTTGTTCATGGTTGAAGCCTTATAGAAATTCACGCAATTTTACCTTCGTTTTCACTGCGCTTAAACTACGTTATATGGATGCTTAAGGGCTTAATTCTGAGGAGAGTTCCAGCCAGCTGAGCGATAAGCGTAAATTACTTCAGCTAAAACAATTGTTAAGGAGGTCATAAAAGAGATGAGCCCCAACACAAAAGTCCAGACGACATAACTGGTTTTTGCAGAATGGGCGGCACCCGTCTGAAAGAAAAATAACTCCAGTACGGTTAAAGAAATAAAAACACCACTTAAAACATTAAAAAAGATTGCAGAGGTGCAAAGACGCCCTCTGGTTTTAGCCTCTTTTAATTCAATCAGCATGTGATCTCTGACCAAAGGGGCAATGATTTGAGCGCCATTGTAAATTTGACTTTGAATAGAGCGCATGCGATCCACCGATCTCGCTAAGCGTGCTGAAATAGCATTAATTAAGGTAGCTACTGCAGTCAATAAAAATACTGGGGCAAGCGCTAACTGAATGTTATTGGTGATCGCATCAATAGATGCATCCATTGGAATAACGGCGGTAAAGAGTGACATATTCTTACTTATCCTGTTTTATATTTTTAATGCGACCAGGCTACTAAACCTGTATATGAAGTCACAAGTACCAACACACCAAATACGATGCGATACCAGGCAAAGGGGATGAAGTTATGGCCGGCAACATAATGAATCAACCAGCGCACGCAAATGAAAGCAGAAATAAAAGCAGAAATAAAGCCAAGAAAAATTGCCAACCCAAATCCAGTGCCATCATTTCCAGCTAAGGCGGAGACTGGTGATTTCCAAAGCTTTAATAACTCATAAGCCGTTGCCCCACCAATTACAGGAATAGCCAAAAAGAAGGAAAACTCCGTTGCTACCGCCCTAGATAAACCAAACAGCATTCCACCAATAATGGTTGCACCAGATCGTGAGGTCCCTGGAATCAATGCTGCACATTGTGCAAGCCCAACCTTCAGGGCGTCCATTGCTGTGAGCTCGTCCACCGTCTTTGCCGAATCCAGATGATGCGCATGCTGTAGATTTACCTGTCTGCGCTCGGCCCAGAAAATAATGAACGCACCACCAATAAAAGCCAGCGCTACAGGGATAGGGGCAAACAAGACCGCCTTAATATGCTTGCTAAACAAGAATCCTAGACTCATCGCTGGGAAAGAAGCAATCAGCAGGTTTCGCACAAAGCGTCTAGAGCTAGAACTTGAAAATATCGTGGAGGCAACAGACCATAACTTATGACGAAACTCCCAACATACCGCCAAAATCGCCCCAAACTGAATAATCACCTCAAAAGCCTTGCCGCGCTCATCATTGAAGTCCAAAAGGTCGCCCACCAAAATGAGGTGGCCAGTACTAGAAATAGGGAGAAATTCCGTTAAACCCTCAACCACCCCTAAAATAAGCGCTTTTGCTAGCAAGATTAGTTCCATAGCCCTAATTTTATAGGCTTCTGACCCCTAGGTCAGCACTTAATGAAGCGGAATATATGGGATTTAAGCCTTTTTTTTAAATTAGCCTTAAACTTCATGGCACATTAAAAAAGTATCCGAATTAAATGACTGAAGCACGCTTTAGACTTTCTAGACAAACTATATTTGGTTTAATCCTAAGTCAGGCGCTTGGAGTGAGCATTGCCCCAAATGCGGCAATGGCCCAAGCCCCGGCTGGCGCTCGCCCGTCCCTGCCCACGCCCTTGAGCGCCCAATCCTTAGTTGGCCTAGATGCTCCACCCCAATTAGTTGTAGGGCCGAAGACCGCACTCCCTAGCGAGGCCGCGCCCTCAAATGTCAATCGAGGTAACGCTGCTACCGCCAATTTGGGCCAAATGACGGACTTAATAAGCCTGTATCAAGAAGCTGCCTTTAGTGATCCCGTCTTAAATGCTGCTCGCTTTAGCTATCAGGCAGGCAAAGAACTCTACTGGCAAGGCCTAGCGCTTTTACTGCCCCAAGCCAATGCAACTCCTGGTGGCACGCGCTACTACCAACATGGAGTAGGCACGACCGTTGTGGCAACTGGACCTGGAAACTCTAGGGTATTTGATCAAAAAAGCTACACCGTTACCCTCACTCAGCCGGTCTTTAATATGGCCGCTCTTGAGGCCTTTAAGCAGGGTGACCTTAATACCAAGCTCGCTGATATGCGCTTCTATTTAGCGCAACAAGATTTGATTCTGCGAGTATCCCAAGCCTACTTTGATGCACTAACAAGCCAAGATAACGTCGAACTCTTTCGCAATAAGAAGGGTCTGATCAAACAACAATTAGAAATTGCTCAGGCCAAATTTGATGCTGGTCTTGCTACCATTGTTGATGTCAATACAGCACAGGCAGCTCTGGATCTAGCCAACTCGCAAGAGATTGCAGCCCAAGCAGACTTGGTTGTGAAGCGCGGCGTCCTTGAGCAATTGGTTGGCAGGCCTGTGGGGGCACTCAAACCCCTCACTAAAGAAGTGAAGATTGATGGTGTGCTAAAGGATCCCCGCTCTAAGAGCAAAGATAACAACAGCAATGTGGTTGCCGATAACGTGAACCCACAATTACCCCCCGGTCAAACCTTGCAAGACTGGATCGACCAAGCAGAGGCTGCCAATTTCAACGTCTTAGCGGGTCAGCTCAGCGTCAGCATTGCAGAAAGTACCTATCGTGCTTCTCAAGCTCTCAATTACCCGTCCGTTAACTTGGTAGGCACAAGCGGCTTTAATACCTCTAACGGTACGCCTACTAGTTACACCCCTGCAAATACCAACGTGTACAACAACACTATTGCCTTGCAAATGACCATTCCGCTGGTTTCCGGTGGATATAACAGTGCTGTGATTAGGCAAAATGCCGCGCTCGTAGATGCGGCAAAATCAAACTACGACAATGCACGCCGCACCGCCGCCCAAAATACTCGTGCTGCATTTACTGGCTTCTATGGCGGTTTGGCTAGCGTCAAAGCCTATGAGGCTGCAGAACGTTCTTCAACTTCAGCACTGGAATCGAGCAAGCTGGGCTTCCAAGTTGGAACCTTAATTAATATTGATGTTTTGATTGCACTCGATACTGTGATCAGCACCCGCTCACAACTTCAACAGGCGCGCTACAGCACAATCTTAAATGCGATTAAGTTGAAGGCCCAAGCAGCAGCACTTTCTGATCAAGACCTGATCTCAATCAACTCCCTATTGCGCTAGTAGTTTTAGCGAAGCACTGAGAACCTCAGCAACACTCGGAGGAGCTTGTATATCACCCAAGTTGATGATTTGATCAGACCAATATCCTTCGGTTTTCCAACGAGGTGAATCGCAATATATTTCCACGGTTGGCCTATTTAATACGGCAGCGAGATGTGTCAGGCCAGTATCAACGCCAATCGTCAATGCGGCGCTTGCAATAATCGAAAAACCATCCTGAATAGAAAAAGCGTCCGGCACAATTGCACCATCAATCTGACTCGCCAGCTGAGCACTGATTTTCTTCTCGCTCAGATTGCCCCAAGGAAAGATCACTTGGTAACCCTGGCTTGCTAAAGATTTTCCTAAGGCGATCCAATTTTCATTGCTCCATCTTTTGGCTTCACGCGCAGTCGAATGAAAGCAAAGTACGTAGGGCTTTTTAAATGCGCTCGTATGCTGACTGATTTCAGTATGAGTTAGTTGAGCAACACTAGTCTGCGGATAAAAAAGGATCTGGCTTTCTTGACGACTGGGCAAGGGCCAATCTAAGGCTGAACTCATCACCCAACGAGAACGGTCCACTGCATGGCATTGTTTGGGCACCTGAACGCATTGATTGTAAAAAGATCGGGCGATAGGCTCATAACCCGAGAACTCTGTTGCATTGGCTAAACCCGCAACTACTGCATTGGAGGATTTACAAGCCAAAGCGCAAACCAAGGCAGACTTTAAAAGGCCCTGCGTCTCAATAATGACGTCATAAGCGACTGTTTGCAGTTGTTTTTTGAAGGCAAAAAATTCTTTCCAGGTCTGAAGACTAAGTAACCCCTTCTTCCAGCGACGCAGTCCAAATGGAATGATGTGATCAATGCCACGAAAACCCTTTCTAGAGAGCAAAGGGGTCAACAAGCTAACGTAAGCCTCTTCGACTATCCAGTCGATTTGCGCTTCTGGCAGCTGTGCACGCAAATCCCAAACAATCGGTAGGTTATGCAGCACATCCCCCAGTGAAGATAGTTTCACTAACAAAATTTTAGGGGGTGCCTTATACATACTCATCAAAACTTTGGCGCTTGATCCCAAGATAGGCCCGCTAAATCTTTGGCGTTCATATTCGGAGAGACGCCTTCTGGTAAAGGCCACTGAATACCAACAGTAGGATCATTCCAGGCTAAGCAAGCTTCACTTTTCGGATCGTAATAATCCGTGGTTTTATACAAAAACTCAGCCGTAGGTGTAAGGACCAAAAAGCCATGTGCCAAGCCTGGGGGAATCCACATCTGTTGATGATTTTCCGCGCTCAGCTCAACACCACACCATTTCCCATAAGTAGGTGACTGCGTCCGAATATCAACCACCACATCAAATACAGCTCCTGTAACTACGCGCACTAGCTTGCCCTGAGTTTTCTCCATCTGATAATGCAAACCCCTCAAAGTCCATTGTTGAGAGAATGAATGGTTATCTTGAACAAACTCATAATCTTGCTCAATAACACTCGCAAAATCTTGGGCGTTGAATGACTCTGTAAACCAACCACGCTCATCGCCAAATACTTTTGGCTCTAAAACAAACACATCATGAATGGCTGTTGGTTTCTTGACTAATTTAGACTGAGCAGTCATCACACCGCCTTTTTAGTCGGCAAAGTAACTGGCTTGGCGCTGGTGTTAAGCTCATTCAGGAGCTTGCCAAGATATTGGCCATAGCTATTCTTGCTCAATTGCTCGGCCACCTTTTGCACAGTCTCTGCTGTAATCCAGTCTTGACGATAAGCAATCTCTTCAGGACATGCCACCATCAAACCTTGGCGCTTCTGTAGTGTCGCTATAAAGCCTGCCGCATCCAATAAAGAATCATGGGTGCCCGTATCTAACCAAGCAAAACCACGACCCATGATTTCCACGCTCAGCTGATCTTTTGCCAAATACGCACGGTTGACATCGGTGATCTCGAGCTCACCACGCGCACTAGGCTTAATGGATGCAGCAATATCGCAGACCTGATTGTCATAAAAATACAGTCCGGTAACGGCATAGTTACTGCGGGGACTGGTGGGCTTTTCTTCAATTGAGATCGCTTTGCGGTCTTTATCAAAATCAACCACGCCATAACGTTCTGGATCGGTCACGTGATAAGCAAAAACAGTGGCACCCGTTGTACGGTCATTAGCGCTTGAAAGATGGGAAATTAATTCATGGCCATAAAAAATATTGTCGCCAAGCACTAATGCGCTAGGATTATTTCCTACGAAATTTTTTCCCAAAGTAAATGCTTGAGCAAGGCCATCGGGTGATGGTTGCACACAATACTCAATGTTTAAGCCCCACTGCGATCCGTCGCCCAGTAATTCTGTAAAGCGCGGTGTGTCATGCGGTGTTGAGATCAGCAAAATGTCGCGAATACCGGCGAGCATTAAAGTGGTCAGGGGATAGTAGACCATCGGCTTGTCATAGACTGGCATAAGCTGCTTAGAAACAGCTTGCGTAACTGGGTACAAGCGGGTGCCAGACCCCCCTGCCAAAATAATACCCTTGCGATTTACCATCGTGATACCTTTTAAATAAGCTGATTTTTTACTAGGTCAGCAACATAAATCCGAACGAGCTGATCCCATTGGGGAAATTGTGACACGAGTCCGAAATCTGCTAAGGCCTTCTGTAATTTTTGAGTAGACATCCTTGAATTCATAGGACGCGGGGCTGGCAATGGGTACTCAGATGCAGGTATGGCATGAATATTGGCCACTTCCAGCAATAGATTTTGGCCCGAGGCCTTGGCGGTCTCAACTGCTAGACATGCCAAACCATACCAAGTAGTTTGACCGGCCGGCACTGCATGATAAATACCGGATGGGAAATCTCTGAGCACAATATTGGCAGCTCTAGACATATCGAATAGGAAATCAGCACTGAGTGCTACCAACCATTCTGTACTCGTGGGAACCCCAAATTGATCGGCAATCACCTTTAATTCAGATCGGTCTTGAGCTAAACGCAAAATCGTGCGGATGAAATTATCGCCATCCCCATATAGCCAGCTAGCTCTAAAAATAGCGTAGTGAGACTTAGAGACTTGAGGGCCTCGGCTACTTGCAAAAACTTCCGATATCAAGCGCTCCCCTTCAGCCTTGCTCTTAGCATAGCTACTCAGGGGGCCGATGGGATGATTCTCGTTATAGAACACATCACCCTGACCATCAAAAACATAATCTGTTGAGTAGTGCAATAAACAAGCACCATGACTAGCAGCATACTTGGCTAACAGTTCGGGTACAGCAGCATTGATAGTGAATGCTAGATCAATCTCTTGCTCCGCCTTATCCACCGCCGTGTAGGCTGCCGCATTAATAATGACATTTGGCTGATATTCATGCAGAATATTTTCAAGCACACTTAGATCAGCTAGGTCACACTCTCGACGACCAATATATTGAATATCAAACGCAGAAGGATTGTCTTGTAATAGGCTTTGGAATTTCTTCTGAAATGCCTTGCCAAGCTGCCCATCCTTGCCAGTGACTAAGATCTTCATTTAGTGATATTGCTTTTGCAGCCAGTCACGATAAGAGCCACTGACAACGCCCTCAACCCACTGAGGGTTATCGAGGTACCACTGAACAGTCTTACGAATTCCTGTTTCGAAGGTTTCGGCAGGCTTCCAGCCCAACTCGCGTTCTATCTTGCTAGCATCAATGGCATAGCGGCGATCATGTCCAGGACGATCTTTCACGAAGGTGATTTGAGCTGCATAGGACTTCCCATCGGCGCGAGGTCTTAACTGATCCAAAATAGAACAGATGGTTTTAACCACATCCAGATTGGCTTTTTCATTCCAGCCACCAATGTTATAAGTTTCGCCTAAGCTACCTCTAGCCAATACTTCGCGAATTGCTGAACAATGATCTCCCACATAAAGCCAATCTCGCACTTGCTGACCATCGCCATAAATAGGCAAGGGCTTACCATCCAAGGCATTCAATATCACAAGTGGAATCAATTTCTCAGGGAAGTGATAAGGGCCATAGTTATTAGAGCAATTGGTTGTCACTACTGGGAAACCATAGGTATGGAACCAAGCCCGCACTAAATGATCTGACGCCGCCTTAGAGGCTGAATAGGGGCTATTGGGCTCATAAGAATTTTTTTCAGTGAAGGCGGGATCGGATGCAGAGAGTGATCCATAGACTTCATCCGTGGACACATGATGAAAGCGAAATTGTTCTTTGGCTTGACCCTCTAGCGCATTCCAATACTCCCGCGCGCATTCAAGCAAATTAAAGGTGCCAACGATATTGGTTTGTACAAAATCTGCAGGTCCATGAATAGACCGATCTACATGGCTTTCCGCGGCGAAATTAACAATGGCTCGAGGCTTGTGCTCGGCAAGTAACTGCTTAACTAGTCCCTGATCACCAATATCACCATGGATAAATTGATGACGAGAATCATTTTTCAGGCACTCTAATGTGGCTAAATTGCCTGCATAAGTTAATTTATCAAGATTAATGATACCTTCGGCACTTGGATTGGCGAGCCAATCTAAAACAAAATTACCACCGATAAATCCTGCGCCGCCAGTAATCAAAATCATCAAAATTCCTTTACATGGATTTCATGGAATCCAGGTACTTATTAAATCGTTTCTTACCAAAGACTGCATGTCCTAATCTTTTTATGATTATAAAGACCCCCCTTGGCTTAGGGGGTGATGGGGGCTCTACCGCATCGGGGTATCTTGCACAATTGATCAAAGCGGTATTAATGTAAATTCTGTACCCCTTGGCGCGCAGTTCTTCATGAAAAGGCACGTGATCAGCAACATCAAAGCCTTCATGCTTGTCAGTACCAGCATAGCGCCCCGCAAGAAAGGCCTCACGCTTATAAATTGCCAATCCCCCAAAAGCCGAGTCCACCTCGATTAAACCAAGACCTGGATCCAATAGTGCTTGCCGGGCAGCAACGGCCAAATTGCTAGCGGGCTTATCGCCAATTACACTCTCCAAGGCATGTTTTTGCTGCCAGCAATCAACAGGGCACCAATCAGGATGGCGCAAGGCCCAAATATCGTAGTATTCGCCGAGTTGATTGGCAGTAATCACATCCCACGGCTCAGTAGCTTCCCAGCAGTCAATAATTTTTTGAGGGGTAACAAGACCATTCATACCATCCATATCTGCCATGGCAATGTAATCAACATCTGCAAATTTTGGGTCGGTATTTACAGCCTCAATCACCAAATTCCGGCATAGAGCTATGCGATCTGTGCGTCTGGTATATCGATCACTCAGCTTTCCAGCGCTCACAAAAGAGAAGTTTTTGATTCTTCCTTGCAGCTCCTCCAGTTTTTTCACAGTATCATCGCTAGAATCGCTTTCGACAACAAAGCAAACAATTTCTTTGAAGTTGCCAAGGCTCAACACTAAGGTTTCAACCTCGTGCTCAATAATAGAGGCTACATTCCTGACTGGGCCAGCCAGCAATATCTTAGATTGGGCAATGGGTTTTCTTTGGGAATGTTTAGAACTAAATAGAGCCATATAAATAGATGATATTCGCCAATTACTATCAACAAGATAGAGTTAAAAACGCCTCATTTGAGGAGATTGATAGACATCATACCTATAACCCAACCATTACCAATAGACTGCTCAGATCTGAATTCTTAAAACGTGGGATTGAGCTCAATAACCCCGATGTGAACCAGGGACGAAATATTGCCTTCAACCTTCTGCATGATGGTCAAAACATCGAATGCATCTCCGGACCAAAGTATGTGATTGCTACCGAGAACCCCTATATTTGCCCATTGAACAGGGATGAGCGGTATCTCAGCACATTTGATGGGGTATTTACTTGGAACAGAAACTTATTACATCTGCCAAACGTAAGTCACTTATTTATTCCGAATCACATCCGCTCTGAGAAATTTCCAACTTTTGCAGAGCGTCCTGTTTTTTCTTGCCTGATTAATGCCAATAAAGCATTTCGTGAAAATTTTGAAATTGATCTATACAAAGAGCGGATCGCCGTCATCCGCTGGTATGAAAAAAATGCTGCGGCATATTTCTCGCTGTATGGATTAGGATGGGGCAAGCCTGCACCGGCATTTACACCGGTCGCGAAAATTTCCAGAAGGCTTCGTCGACTAGCAACCCAAATATACGGATATAAACCATTTCCCAGCTATCAAGGTGCAATTGAAAATAAGGCGGATGTTTATAGAAAAGCAAAATTTGCATACTGTTATGAGAATGCGGCTGATTTACCGGATTACATTAGCGAAAAAATATTTGATTGCTTTTTTAGTGGGTGCGTTCCCGTTTACTGGGGCTCTAATACCATCCAAGATTACATCCCTGAGGGATGCTACATCGATCGCAGAAAATTTGCGTCAACAGAAGAGGTTCACCGCTTCCTGTTGGGAATCAATGAATCTCAATACGCCGAATATCAATTGAATATTCAACAATTTCTTAATAGTCCCGCTGCAATGCAGTTTGATACCACCAGCTATGTCTCAACCATCATCAATAAGATTACTCAAGATTTAGGCTTATGAATCAGCGATTTTTAATTGACTATGACAATCCAGATGCCGGCATTGGTCATTCAATGGGAATCATCAATAGAGCCCTCAAAATTGCCGCAAGAAATAATCTCGACTTTGCATATGCTGAAGATCAGCTGATGAAATCTACTCAAGACTCACTCCGCTGGAAAATCAAACAAGGCTTGCGTACATTGAGAGGGAAAAAACGGGATGAATCGCATAATATTGGCAACGATCTCAATCGAATGCTCAATCCTAAAAACTTACTTGTCAGTCGTGAAGAAATTGAGAAAAGAATTCAGGTTGGTGAACTTAGATTAATTCCTCTACCAGCATTTGAAATTCACATTCCATCAAACGAGCAAGATGATGATGACATCTACAAATCGCTTGATCGCTTTATTCAATCCCACCCAGAATCGAATATCGTATTTAAAATCGGCAACAATCGATTTGGTGACTACGAATATCAATCCACCAGAGATTGGTTTATCAAGGCTTATGCCAAGGCGAGGAAACAACATCCCATTGCACTCACTTACAAGCCAACAAAGTTAAATGTTGCACTTCATATACGTCGCGGCGACTTACTTCCCGGTCGCCAATTCTCGGATCTTTCAGACCGGATGTTACCTGACGCTTGGTACTTAAAGCTCCTGGAAATCATTCAGGACTCAGTACATCAACCCTTAGCATTGCATATTTTTAGCGAGGGTCGGGATGGTCAATACCATTCTGAAGATGGCGTGCCGTTTTCATGGAAAGATCACTTCAAAGACGCCAAGCTTGAGGTCACAGAATATATTGATACCAGCTTTATGGATACATTTCACCACCTACTTTATGCCGATGTCTTAATAGGCTCTAAAAGTGGCATGTCCCATTTAGCCGGAATGCTTGGAGAACAAATTAAGGTGATGCCTCAAATGTGGCACTCATACAGGGGTGCAAGCAAAACATTGCAACTGGGTAGCCACATTACCGAAGCAGAGATATCTGCCGTTACTGAGCACCTTGCACAGAATCTGGTGACTTAGGCGCCAGAAAATAGACCTACCCAGGTAGCAACGGCATACCTCTCAAGACGCGTAAGTGGCGTCCACAATCCATTACGCCGATATTGAAAGCGTGCATAGATCTCACAATTTGCTTTAAATGAGACGCCGCTAAATTTCTGATTCAGGGCCTTTAATAAACCTAGTCCATTGCTTAAGCGCTCGCGCCAAGACTGTTGCCTAGGCAAAAAATTTTCAGAAATACCTAAAAGCTCAAGATATTTTTTTTGCACCTCAGCCGTAGTCAATTTAAATTTTTCCAGATGAACCGCGCTTGTTTGGGCGGGGTAGCGCCTATAGGTAAGCAATCTATCTTTCAGATTTATGAAACGGTATCCTGCGGCCGCCATCTGAACCCAAAGAAAGTAATCCTCGGAGGTAAGTATGGATGTGTCGTATTTAAAACGTTTAAAAATTTCTGCTTTACCAGTAATTGTAGAATTACATAAACCACAGTAAACGCTTAATAAGGCCCTCAAGTCTGGGTCTGTAAATCTGTCCTTAGATTTCTTGAGCTTATTAGTAGCCTCGTCCAAAACCCACTGAGCACTTCCACAAATATCGCATTCGCCTGATTCGAGTACCTGCAACTGTTTTTGTAAGCGTGTAGGCTCGGCGACATCATCCGCATCCATCAGGGCAATGTATTTACCATTCGCCCGATCAATTAATTCATTACGCGCCCTAACAACGCCATAATTTTGATCCGAAAGTACTTTTATTACCCTTAGATCGCTATATGATTCGATAACTTTTCTTGTGTCGTCGCTTGACCCATCATCGAAAATCAGCAACTCAAGATTGCTATGGGTTTGATCGAGAATGCTATCAATTGCCTGCGCTATATATAGCTCAGAATTGTAAGCAGGCATTAATACACTAACCAGAGGCATGCCGGTCATTACACAAAGCTTTCCAAATATCGGCCAAATCTTTTTAACTTTTTGAGGGTCCTAGACAAAAATGATTTTTGACTGCCCCCATAATCGAGACCTAAGTCCCAGCTCGATTGAAAGATCACGCCCAAATAATTTTCTGATAATTTAACGGTCGACTCGCCCCACCTTCTAAGCAGGTAATAGTGCCAGTCATAGTAGTAAATCCGAAACATCTGCTCAATTGGGTGCAGGGGAATTGCGTGAAAATTAAGTAAGGCTTCCAAATAAATAAGGCTCTCAGGATGTTCTGGGGTACAGATATCCCAAAAAGTCATATTTTTCGGCAGTAAATAATTTTGGTCCAATGATTCCCAAACCTTGGCAGACCATATGAACGGTGGGCATGGGCAATAATAATTCGGGCCCTCGCGCTTGAATAAGGCCTTGACTCTATCACCCTCGGCGCGCAGATTGGCTGGCGCCTTTGCGTGTCCTCGATTAAAGGCTAGCTGGAAATATTCTTTGTTTTGATAGATAACAGTATAAGGATTGCCATCGCTAGCCAGAAAATCAGATTTTTTAAAATCTTGTATAAAAATACAATCAGAATCCAGGCAAACATAGTTAAGGCAGAGACCAAGACGCCAAAACTCGGATTTGATCACCTGCTGAGCAAAACTTCCAGTCTTTGTTTTCTCTATTCCAGCGGGCGCTCTTTTATTTTCAGCAAGAATGGACTCATCCGATACCCATTGATAACCACCTACCCCCACAATTTCGACTAAGTCCGCATATTGATCTTCGGGAGTCGATACATAAAAAGGGATTTGATCAACGTTATAGGTCTCTATTGACGCCAGCAATTGCTTGAGACGCAAAAAATCTTTGCGATAGGATTTGCAGTACAGCACCAAATTATTCACAAATGATCATCCTTCTGTTTGCACATGGGCGAGAATAGCTGCGACCGCCTGATCTACTCCAACTGGATTCCACAGCGGCTCAATTAACTGCTTTTTCTGCCAATCCAACCAAATTCGCTCCAAGGCTAAGGCGATATCCTCCTCGCCCCCGGCAGCGCTTAAATACGACTTTCTATCGAGCAGCATTTGATCCAATTGAGGATTGCGATGCGTAATACCCCATATGGGTCGGCCGGCCCAAAGATAGTCATAGAACTTAGAGGGAATGTACTCGGCACACCACTCATCATCTCCATGCAGCAAAATTAATACATCTGCTTCTTGCATTTTTTCGGCAACTCGCTCACGCCCAGATTTTCCGGTGGCGGCATCCTTCTCTAGTCGCCCATGGGCAAGAAGCACATCGGCATAGCCGTAGTGCTTAGTAGCATCGATAGATAAGGAATCTAAAGCCGCGCCATACTCATGAATACGCAGATGATTTCTGGCCTCTGGATATTTCTGAAAGAGTGTATGTGCGGCTTTCAATACCGTAGAGAGAGATCGATCGTTGGCTAATGAACCAAAATGGCAAAGATTTAAATATTGCCCATATCGATGCCCTCCTCTTGGAAGAAGCTCACCCGGAGGGTTGGCACCGGGCATCACGACGAAGCCATGAGCATTTCCAGGGGTATTTAAATTGGGGTTGCGCACTTTTGCATAATGCAAAGCACCGTCCGTAAACCACCACACATAATCTGAGTACTTACAAAGCTGAGCTTCTAAATAATGTCGAAATCGAGCATCGCGATTTTTGGGCTTCTCAAATCCCTGATCGTTGGGGTTTTGGCGGATCACCAAGGGATCATGAACCTCAGAAATCAAAGGCAAACCTGTCGCTTTTTTCAACCAGACTCCAGCCAAATGTGCTGACCATGCGCTCCCAATGGAATAGATCACATCGATTTTGCCGGTACGGATTAAAAAATATCCCCGCACAAATGCTGGAATTGCCCAGGACCACTGACTTGAATACCCTAAGAAGAGTTTTTCTAGGCCTATCAGAGGGGCCAATACTATTGAGACAGTTCGCGTTAGAAGTTTATAAATAAACCCGCGCCCATATTGATTGGCAATCCAATGACGAAAATCAAAACGAAAGGCGGCTGGACCCCAAGCTAAAAACTGCTTGTGCGGAAAGCGATGATCTTTTAACCCGGTAATTGCGCTAAATACTGTTGGTTTAATACCAGCATCTAGAAAATATGGAATTTTATCTGTAATGGTTAAGCTTGCTGCCCGGCCGTCCATGTTGAATGCATGGGATAGCAGGAGCCAACGATTATTTTTTTTGACTGTTGGAATCTGAATGCTCACTGTATTTATCTAAAATATTTTGACGCAGGTTCTAGTTGCCAGCCACAATAGACATCACCGCCATGCGCACGGCAATCCCAAATGTCACTTGGTTCAAGATCACTGATTGTGGGCCATCAGCAACTGCAGAATCAATTTCAACCCCACGATTCATTGGGCCCGGATGCATCACTATTGCATCCGCTTTAGCCAAAGCAAGTCGCTCTGGCGTAAGACCATACTGTTTAAAGAACGCCTCGCCCTCGGGAACTTGGCCCACTTCCATACGTTCCTTTTGGATCCGCAAGGTCATCACAACATCAACCCCCTTCAGACCCTCTTCCATGCTGTGGAATACCTTGACCCCCAGCATATCCAAATTACTTGGCAAAAGACTCTCCGGTCCAATCACACGAATATCAGCACAGCCTAAAGTACGCAACGCACAGATATTCGATTTGGCAACGCGACTGTGCACAATATCACCAACAATAGCAATCTTCAGACCGCCAAAGTCTTTCTTAAAGTGACGCATGGTGTACATATCCAGCAGCCCTTGAGTGGGATGCTGATGACTGCCATCACCTGCATTCACAACATGAACATGTGGAGGGACGTGTTGAGCAATCTCAATCGGCGCTCTAGAGACGCCATGGCGCACAACAAAAATATCGGCCTGCATCGCCACTAAGTTATCAATCGTATCTAATAGACTTTCACCTTTTGCCGTTGAAGAGGTTGGAATATCTAGATTAATGACATCTGCAGATAAACGTTTTGCGGCAATCTCAAAAGTAGTGCGCGTGCGAGTGGAGTTTTCAAAAAAGAGATTGAAGACGCTCTTGCCACGCAACAGAGGAACCTTTCTAACTTCTCTGGCAGGATCGGTAACGCTAACGAATTGCTGAGCAGTATCCAGAATATGGATGATTTGCTCTTTAGGAAGCCCCTCAAGCGTTACTAGATGCGTTAACTCACCCGAGGAATTAAATTGATTAAATACTTCAGCGGACTCACTCATCATTCGCGATCCTCAAGTTGAAAGGTGAATGTACTGTCCGTATTTTTTTCCAGGACTAGCACTTGATGATCTGGGACTTGCACTTTCTCGCCTAAAAAATCTGCGGAAATTGGTAGCTCACGATTTTCTCGATCAGCCAATACCATCAACTCTACTTTGGCTGGTCTACCGAAATCAAACAACTCATTCAATGCAGCTCTCACCGTTCTGCCGGTAAGTAAAACATCATCTATTAGGATAAGGTGCGCGCCATTGACCTCATAAGGCAGATGAGTAGACATTGTTTTGGCAGTCCGCATCGCAGTCATACCTTTTTCAGCATAATCATCCCGATGAAAGGCAACGTTGATAACCCCGTAATGCGCTAAACCAAGATCAGTTGCAAGACGCTCTGCGATCCACGCCCCGCCCATAGCCAAGCCAGCCAATTCAAAAACTTCCCCCGAAATCTTGCGTTTGCGCAAAACTTCAAGCAACTTTAGGTAGGACTGCTCCGCATTCATCTCAACTTATCCTAGTTTCTTCTCATGAAAGTACTGCTCCAAAATTAAGGCAGCAGACTGTGCATCCAAATTGTCCCGCATCTCTGGATTTCCCTCCAAAATTGCCGAGGTGTAGCGCTCATCTACCCAATCAACCGGTAAATGAAAGCGTCCATGCAGTTGATTTCCAAAGCGCTTGGCCTTGGCAGTCATTTCATGCTCGGCACCGTCAGGATGGCATGGTAATCCGACTACCAGCCGATCCGGCTGCCACTCCTTAAGCAAGACCTCAATCAACCTAAAACGGGCATCATCCCCATTTTCAGCAATAGTTTGTATGGGCTGCCCTGCTTTGGTGACTGTATTTCCTACAGCCACCCCGATTCTTCGAGTGCCGTAGTCAAAGGCCATGACCGTTTGATCATGCATCACCTTAAGCATGTCCTGCCTCGCCAGAAAGATGGGCAGGATCAAAACCTAGATGACTCAGCGTCTTTTCATAGCGCTGCCCAGCAGGCGTATTAAAAATGATCTGCACCATTTCCTGGCAGCTCAAAGGAACGTTAATCCACCCATTTAAGGCAATTTCCTCTTCTAGCTGACCTGCACCCCACCCAGAGTAACCCAAAGTCATTTGAAAATTTCGCGGGCCACGACCATCAGCTACAGCCTCTAGAACGTCTTTAGAGGTGGTCATGGTCAACCCGCCCGGGACAGCTAAGGAGGATGAGTAAGCGCATTCAGGGCTTGGCTCATGTAAAACAAAGCCTCTTTCGATCTGTACTGGCCCACCAAAATAGACTGGTCGCTCAAGCAAGGGGGCAATTTCCAGTTTGAGCTCGATTTTTTCGAATAAGGTGGCCAAATCAACCTCCGTGGGTCGATTCACAACCAAACCCATAGCACCCTTCTCCGTATGCTCAAAGAGGTAAATCACAGAGCCTGCAAAATTCTCATCCACCATACCAGGCATGGCAATTAAAAACTGGTTTGCTAGGTGATCTGCAGAATAAGAGATCGAAGACTCCACGTTTGGAGTTTGGGCGGGTTTTAATGTTTTACCCACAGGGGCTTTTTTAGCCGTGCTCATGTAGGTCTATTTTACCGAATTACTAGATCTTTCCAGTAATCCAATAGGCCAACAGGCCAACCGCCTCATGGATCAACTTATTCCAATTTTGGACACCATCCTCGAGGCTAAACGCCGCCCACCTCAAAGTGGCTGCAGTCTGATAATCCACTGGCACTGGAATGACATTAAGACCTTGTTTTTGGAAAGCACTGACTGATCGATACATGTGGTTTGCTGAAGTAATTAAAAGCCATGGCTTTAATGCGCCCTGAGCATTCTTTTTCCCTAGCTCACCCATCATTGGCTTCATGTACAACACATTCTCATAGGTATTGCGTGATTGATTCTCGTAATGGGCAGACTTATCAGCCAAACCTTGCTCCGCAATGAGTTGCCTAAAGGCATCAGCCTCCGATAGCCCTTTGGGCGATAGGCGGCCAGAGAAGCCGCTAAAGATAAAAGGTACATCTGGGTATTTCCGTATGAGCTCAAATGCCTTAGTCACCCTTTCAGCCGCCGCACCAATTGAAATCTCGCCACGATCTGTGGCAATATCACCACCCTCGATTGCGCCACCCAAGATGACGATTCCGCCAATATCCTTCTCCGAAACCAAGATTAAATTGGCTTTTGGAACAGCGTCTTCAAACGCCCTTAAAAACACTTCGGATGTAGGCAGCCAGCCCACTACAAGGAGGTCCAGCAAAGCAAGCAACAGAAAACGCTTACATAAATGAGGCTTTCTCAAGCTAAGAAATAAAAGACCTAAACCGACAAAGATGATGACCCAATTTAAGGGCTCAATACAAAACTGCACAATCTTTGAGGTGATAAAAAATAGTGTATCCATCATTAATAAGGATATTACCCTGTAGCTCAAGCACACACTCCAAATTAGCCCTAAGATAGTGGCTATGAAAAAAGCACTCGTTTGGCTTCGTCGTGATCTACGTCTTTATGACCACGCAGCCCTTCATCACGCCCTTCAACAACACGATCAAGTTTGGCTAGCCTTTATTTTTGACATTGGCATCCTAAAGCCGCTCATACAAGGCGAACTGGATCAAGACGGGCTTAAGCACGATCGGCGGGTGGACTTTATTTGGCAAGGCATTAAACAGATTGATGAGGAACTGCGCCAAAAAGGCGGGGGTCTGATCGTTCGCTATGGCGACCCCACCGAATGCATTCCACAGCTAGCTCATGAGTTGGGTGTAGATGCCGTATTTACCAATCGTGATTACGAACCCTCTGCCATTGCACGAGACCAGATTGTTAAAAATACATTGGCTGCACTTGATATTGAGTTTACAGATTTTAAGGATCAAGTAATCTTTGAAAAAAAAGAAATCTTAACGAATTCAAACACTGTTTTTTCTATTTTTACGCCCTACAAAAATAATTGGCTCAAGACACTTCAAGAAAAAGATTTAGCAGCGTATGACTGTACCCCGCAAAAAAATCAATTTGCAGTGATTCCTAGAAAATTAGACTTAGCCCTGCCAAGTCTTAAATCAATGGGGTTTGCAACGACCGGGATTGAGGCCTATTTACCGCCGGGCTCTGAAGGTGGTCAACACTTCTTAGAAGACTTTCTCCCGCGGATTGAGCAATACCAAATTGGCAGAGACTTCCCAGCTATTAAGGGTGTGAGTTACTTATCGACCCACTTGCGCTTTGGGATGCTATCGATTAGAGGCCTGGTCAGGGAGGCGCACCGTCGCATGCTTGCCGGCAGCATGGGTGCCACCATTTGGTTAAGCGAGCTTATCTGGCGCGATTTTTATTTCATGATTTTGTCCAATCATCCAAGGCTGGCTAATGGCATGGCCTTCAAACCAGATTACGACAATATTCAATGGGAGAGTGGATCAACTGCAAAAAAACTCTTTGCTGCTTGGTGTGAAGGCAAGACAGGCTACCCACTAGTAGATGCCGCCATGCATCAACTAAACCAAAGCGGCTATATGCATAATCGGCTGCGCATGGTTGTTGCCAGCTTCCTTACTAAAGATCTTGGCATTGACTGGCGTTGGGGTGAAGCCTATTTTTCTGAACATCTCAATGATTTTGAGTTCTCCTCAAATAATGGTGGCTGGCAATGGGCCTCTTCATCTGGTTGTGATGCACAGCCCTATTTCAGAATTTTTAATCCCATTACACAATCTGAAAAATTTGATCCTGAAGGTAAATTTATTCGCAGGTATCTACCGCAACTAGACAAACTTTCAAAAAAGTCCATTCATGCGCCCTGGCAGTCTGGCCACATTGAATTAGAGGCGGCTGGCATAGTACTTGGCAGAGACTATCCATTGCCTATCGTTGATCACGATGAAGCACGTAAGAAAACCTTAGTACGCTACAGCGTTGTTAAAAAGATGAGTGTTGAGTCACTTTGATATTGGATTCCGCTTTAAGATAGGGCATGAATAAGATTTACGCCATTGGCGATATACAGGGATGTGCGCCATCCCTGAAAAGCCTAGTAAAAAAACTTCCAAAAGAATCCAAAATGATTTTTTTGGGGGATTTAGTAAATCGTGGCCCGAGTTCGCTTAGCGCACTTCGCCAGCTTAAATCCCTGCAAGAGCAAGGTCGCGCTGAATGCATCTTAGGTAATCATGATTTACATCTACTAGCAATTGATGCCGGTCTTCGAAAAACCAAAGGTCTTGATACGGTAGATGCCATTCTTCGTGCTCCAGACCGAGCTGAATTAATTCATTGGCTACGTCACCGACCCATGGCCTTAAGTAATGGAAAGATTATTACAGTTCACGCTGGAATTCTGCCGCAATGGGATCTTCAACAAACTATTGAGTGTGCACAGGAAGTTGAAAAAGCGTTACGGAAAAAAACTTATGTCGATTTTCTGGCAAGTATGTATGACAATACTCCCAATAAATGGAGTAACACCTTGAAAGGATCTGAGCGCTTAAGAGTGATTACCAATGCGCTGACCCGTTTGCGTTTTTGTACGCCTATGGGTCAAATGGAATTTGAAAGTAAAGAAGGTTTAGAGAAGGGGCCCAAGGGATACATTCCTTGGTTCAAAGTTCCCAAGCGCAAAACTCAGGACACATTAGTCTATTTTGGGCATTGGTCAACCTTAGGGCTCATGCGGCAAGACAATGTCATTGGGCTAGATACTGGTTGTGTATGGGGAGGCAAACTCACCGCCATGGAGATTCCTAATTCAGGCAAAGACTCTAAAAAACTAGAGATTATTCAAGTGGCTGGCTATGACCATCCCTTGAGAATGTAAAACTATCCCTGCAGCTTTTTAAAAGAAGTTTGTGCCGCAACAAAGATTTGCGCAAGAACAGCATCATCATGCGCAATAGAGGTAAAACCGGCCTCGTAAGCTGATGGTGCAAGATACACACCTTCATCTAGCATTGCATGAAAGAACTTTTTAAATGCCTCGATATCCGTTTTGGTAACAGCCTCGAAGGAAGTGGGCACTTTGTCTGCAAAGTAAAAACCAAACATACCGCCGACGCTATCAACAGTAAACGCTACACCCGCTGCTTCGGCAGCTTGCTTCAAACCAGCCATCAATTTTTGGGTTTGAGTAGTTAAGCATTCATAAAAGCCAGAACGAGAAATAATCTCTAGGGTCTTTAGTCCTGCAGCTACTGCAACAGGGTTGCCAGATAAGGTACCTGCTTGATAAACATTTCCCAAGGGCGCCAACTTAGACATGATTTCTTTTTTACCCCCAAAGGCAGCCATGGGCATCCCGCCACCCATTACCTTACCCAAACAGGTGAGATCGGGGACGATTCCCTGCAAAGATTGTGCGCCACCCAAAGCAACCCGAAAACCAGTCATAACTTCGTCGTAGATTAATACGCTACCGTACTGACTAGTAAGAGTACGAATCGCCGCTAAAAATGCTTTTGATGGCTGAATTAAATTCATATTGCCAGCAATCGGCTCCAAAATAACGGCAGCCACTTGATCGCCCTGCCTCTTAAACACCTCTTCAATAGCCGCAATATCGTTATAAGGCAATACCAAAGTATGCTTAACCAAATCCTGCGGCACACCGCCAGAGGAGGGCGCATTCTGAGTAGAGTCTGCAAAAGTTAATAAGCCCGAGCCCGCTTTTACTAGGAGACTATCAGCATGGCCGTGATAACAGCCCTCAAACTTAATAATCAAATCACGCCCAGTATGACCACGAGCCAAACGCAAAGCGCTCATTGTTGCCTCTGTGCCACTAGACACCATACGCACTTGTTCAATACTGGGGACCAATTCACAAATGCGCTCAGCCAATTCAATTTCACCCTCGGTGGGCGCACCATAGCTAAAACTAGTCTCTGCTGCTTTTTTGACGGCCTCCACCACCTCAGGGTTGGCATGCCCCACAATCATCGGACCCCAAGACATAATGAGATCTATATAACGCTTATCTTCAGCATCCCAAAAATAAGGTCCTTTTGCTTTTGAGACAAAACGGGGGGTGCCGCCTACCTGTCGAAAAGCCCTTACTGGAGAATTAACGCCTCCAGGAATAGTTTTCTGTGCACGCTCGAATAAAACTTCGTTTTGTCCCACGATCATTCCCTATCTATTAAATCGCCATCATTTCAAAATCTTCTTTACGCGCGCCACATTCAGGGCAAGTCCAATTCATAGGAACATCTTTCCACAGTGTTCCTGGAGCAATACCCTCCTCAGGTAATCCTGTAGCCTCGTCATATACCCAACCGCATATAAGGCACATATATGTTTTAAATTCCATATCCTGACTCTTTCCTTATTAACATCAATACACCAGATCTTGTTTTGCTCTCTCTATTTTAAGACTCGCGCTTTTGATGCATCTCAAATTTAAACAGACGACATTCCAATGGCCCATTAAATAGCGGAGTACGTTTTGACTCTTTGATGCGCAGCTGACCCGGTAACGCCATATCAGCAGTCAAAACAAACACATTCCAGCCACCAAAAGCATCTTTTAAATGCTGGCCAAACTGGCGCAAAAATTCAACAAACTTAGGATCCTGCTCTTCTTGTGCCTGTAAGCGCTTCAAGGATTCGCGACTAGAACGTTTGGCACTTTGACGCCCTGTTTCCAAATTCAATTCAAAGCGATTCTCAGGCTCTTGGTCATCATATGTTGCCTCGCGATCGGCTCCACGCTCCTCTCCGCGCCCACCCTTAATAACTAGGCGCTCACCGTACGGAGGATTTAACAGCACAACCCCTGCTTTAGAGTTAGCCGGAGGCTTTGCAGCCAATGCATCCACCTGACGCACGAATGGCAAGCCTGGCAACTGTGCACGCTGCCAATTACTCTTAAACATGGACACCAACTTTTCATTGATGTCGCCGCCAGAAATGTGAAGTGATTCGGCATCTGGGTACTGTTTACGCCTCTCCAAAATCTCCGTCAAAGCAGAATCTTTTAATCCAGTCCAACGCTTTTGCTCAGCATTCTCTTGAAATGGCTTCAATCTCTGAAAGCCAAAGCCATGTGCGGAGGTAACGAGAGGTCGATAAGCCAACTTGCTAGGTTTAGCATCCTCACCGTACATCCCCGATCGAATTGCCCCTGAGGGTATAGCCAAAGCAATTTGAGCCGCTTCAATCAGAAACGTACCGCTTCCGCACATCGGATCAAAGAGCGCCTCAGAGGGCCTCCAACCTGTAATCGATAAAATTCCAGCGGCTAGATTTTCTTTGAGCGGGGCGTCTCCTTTTTCATCACGCCAACCCCGCTTGAATAAGGCCTCACCCGAAGTATCCAAATAAATAGTCACTTGCGTCGCAGTCAAATGTGCCTGAACCCGAACATCTGGGAAAGCAGTGTCAATACTAGGACGATCACCAGTGACATCGCGGAGACGATCGACAATGGCGTCTTTGATTTTCAAGGTAGCAAAGTTCAAACTCTTGAGTGGAGAGCGATGAGCAGTGACATCCACTCGAAGTGTTTGCTTTGAGCCAAACCACTCTTCCCAGGCCAGACCACTGGCCAAGCGATATAAATCTTCTTCTTGGCGATATGGGGCTTCAGCCATTTGCAATAAAACACGACTTGCAATGCGCGAATGAAGGTTTAATGCCATCGCCGCAGACAAGGGGGCAGCTAGACCCACACCGCCTGTTGGGCTTGTCGGGGTTGGATCAATGACCCATTTACCCAAAGCTTTTGAATCTGCTCGCTGAGCAATTGCCGCCAGCTCTTGGGCAAGCGGAGCTTCTAATCCACCAGGACAAACAACAAAAAATCTCATGAGGCTAACAATCTAAAAGGGGTGAATTAAAAGTAAAAATATTCTGGAGAATTAAGGCTTTATCACAACCAAAGCAACAATCACAATCAGTAGGAGCACAGGAACTTCATTAAACCAGCGGTACCAAACTCCGGATCGCTTGTTCATGCCTGCGCGAAATTTTTTCAACAAAATCCAACAAGCATGGTGATAACCGATGACCAAAATCACAAATAATAATTTGGCATGCATCCAAATTTCATCCCGACCCATACCAAAATACAGCCAGAGAGCTACACCCAATAAAACGGCTGGCACTGCAAGAATGGTCATAAACCGAAAGAGTCGTTCAGCCATTCCCAAAATACGAGCATAGGCATCTGCATTTTTTTCTTCTGCCAAGTTTACGAAAATACGTGGCAAATAAAAAAGGCCTGCAAACCAAGAGGCAATGAAAACAATATGAAACGTCTTGGTCCAAAGATAGGGGTTACCCATTGATTACTTTCGTAGTGATATGCAAATACGTTTAAGTGCGAATCTCGCCATGACCCATGACGATATATTTCAGCGAGGTCAAACCATCTAAGCCAACCGGGCCACGTGCGTGTAGCTTGTCATTGGAGATGCCAATCTCTGCACCGAGACCATACTCAAAGCCATCGGCAAAGCGTGTACTGGCATTTACCATCACACTAGCGCTATCCACTTCACGTAGAAATCGATCTGCCGCACCCTTGTTGTTGGTGATGATGGCATCGGTATGCTTGCTACCATAGCGCTCAATGTGATTCATTGCCTCATCAATATCGGCAACGGTCTTCACTGACAGAATGGGGGCTAAGTATTCAGTTTGCCAATCCTCTTCTTTGGCGTCTACTAAGCCTTGAAAACCGGCATCCTCCAAAGTCTTGCGCGTACGGACATCCACGCGAAGCTCAACACCTTTGTCTTGGTAAATCTTGCAAAGGGGTGGCAACACCTTAGAGCTAACCTCTTGGTTAACCAACAAAGTTTCCATCGCATTGCAGGGCGCATAACGCTGCGTCTTGGCGTTGTCGCATACTTTAATCGCCATCTCGATATCGGCATCAGCATCAATGTAGGTATGACAAATCCCATCTAAGTGCTTAATCATTGGTACACGCGCTTCAGCCATTAAACGCGCAATCAAACTCTTGCCACCACGAGGCACTATGACATCGATGTAATCAGTCATCGTAATCATTTCACCTACGGCGCTTCTATCGGTTGTGGCAACTACTTGTACGGCATCAGTTGGCAAGTCAGCTGCCGCTAAGCCCTCTTGAATAATCTTGGCTAGCAATGTATTAGACTCAATCGCCTCTGAACCACCACGTAATATCACCGCATTTCCGGACTTCAAACAAAGTGCTGCTGCATCAATGGTTACATTAGGACGCGATTCATAAATAATTCCAATCACGCCCAATGGCACCCTCATCTGACCGATCTCAATACCAGATGCTTGTTTTTTCAATGCAGAAACTTTCCCGATAGGATCCTCAAGCGAAACAATCTGCTCCAACCCAAGCGCCATCGTCTCAATTGTTTTAGGTGTCATTGTCAAGCGATCGATAAAGGCTGCATCTTGACCAGTCGACCTTGCTCGCTCTACATCACTCTGATTTACTTTTTGAATATGGTCAGACTGCTCACGGATTAATTTAGCAATATGTAGCAATGCTTGATTTTTTTGTTTACTGGACGCACAAGCCATTGCACGCGATGTACCACGTGCCCGCCTGCCAATATCTTGCATCATTTTTTTAATTGAGGAGCTCATTTTTTAATCATCTACCAATATTTAAACTTTTTTGCTTAGCGCAGCAAACTACCCACTAAACGCAAGCCATCCCACGGGTCTGCCGGCAACTCTGCCGCAGATAAACCTTTGACCTGACGATCCAATCCTGCGGCTACTTGCATTGCTCTCCGTAATCTCAAGGGCTGAACTCGTCTTAGCACATTAGGATAAAGACGTTCTTTATTCCCCCAAATCCGATTAGCACGCAGGAGTTGCTGAACGGACTCGCCAGCATCGCTTGCTGCCTTTAGTTTAGATAGTAGCCGAAGCTCTTCGGTTACGCTCCATAGAATCAGCACTAGGGGCTCACCCTCACCTTTTAGGCCATCTAACATGCGATTGAGGCGCGCCAAATCACCAGCTAACATCGCCTCAGTCACTTCAAACACGTTATATCGCGCCACCCTCAAAATCGCCGAACGAATTTGTTCATCTGTTAATGTGCCAGCCGGGTATAGCAGGCCCAATTTCTGAATCTCTTGGTGGGCAGCAATCAAATTACCCTCTACCTGATCTGCAATAAATTCGAGTGATCTCTGGCCCTCAGGGCCTGACATCACTTCTTGGTCCTGTTTTTTCAATCGTCCAGCGATCCAACTGGGTAGATAGCCGCGATCTAAGGAATCAATCTGAATAGCCATCCCCGCCTCATCTAATGCGCTAAACCAAGCTGATGTTTTAGTTTTCCCATCCAACCGAGGCAACACAATGCAGACTACCGTATCAGGACCCTCTGGGCTTAATGACTGCGACTGAATCTGTACGGCAAACTGTTTTAAAGCCTCAGCACCATCTCTTCCAGGCTTACCTGTTGGAATGCGCAACTCCACCCAGCGCTTGTCGCCAAAAAGTGACATAGTTTGCCCAGCATTCATCAGGGCGCTCCAATCAAAGCCACGCTCTTGCAGCAAAACCTCACGTTCGGTATAGCCTAATTTTTTTGCAATGGCGCGCAGTTGATCCATTGCCTCCATCATTAATAGGGGCTCATCTCCACTAAAAATATACAAAGGTTGAACAGCGCTAGCAGAGCTAAGCGATTTGAGATGTACTTGCAGGGCATCAGTTTTAACCATGCGAGATCATCACCCCCCTTAAAAACTTCTGACTTGTGGTGCTCTTGCGGAGGCAGAGACTCGGCGCAAAATCTGTACAGCTAAATCACTACGCATAGAGGTTAAGAACTGTTGCTGCTGAACATCGGTTGCAAGAACAGTAGAAAGAGAAAAGTCCATATCTCGAGTAATGTAAATTTCTGTCTCCGGAACGATCTCAGCACCCGCAGTATCAAAAGCTCTAAATCCAACCCGGATATTTAAACGATAGGCAGAAACTTGGCCGTTAGCGTTATATGCCAAAATTTCACGGCCAGTAATATCGTTGGTAATTTCTAAAATTAAATCTGCATCTTTTGGGTTGATTGCTACTTTTGCATCTGTACCAGTAAGCACAGCTCTCTGCAGATCAGCACGCAATGGTGGCGATGGATTACCACTAATCGCAATCACTTTAAATGGCAGATCAACCATGCCCCTCAATCGATAACCGCAAGCCATTAGCGAGCCGATAGACAGCAGACCGAAGAGGCCAAGCGTAGTCCGACGTAAGGAATTTACTCCTTGCGTATCCAACTTTGACTTTCGATCTACGCTCATATGTTTAGCTTCTATTAAAAAGTTAGAGATTACTTAAGCCACAATATTGATTAAACGTCCAGGCACCACAATGACCTTTTTCGGCATGCCGCCGTTCAAAGCCTTCATGGCAGGCTCGCTTTGTAAAGCTAAAACCTCAATCTGCTCTTTAGATGCATCAGCCGGAACACGAATATCGCCACGTAATTTGCCGTTGATTTGCAACATCAAAGTAATCTCAGTTTGAATTAAAGCCGCCTCATCAACCAAAGGCCATGCAGCATCTAGGATTGACCCGAAAGTTTTTGCATAAGCAGCATCTTTCCACAGCACATGAGTCAAATGTGGCACCACCGGATAAAGAATGCGCAACAAAATACTTAAACACTCCCTAAGGATTGGAGGCCTGATGCTCGTACCATCACCCAATTTCACTGGCTCAAGCACATTGAGCATCTTCATTGCAGCAGAAACAACCGTGTTGTACTGCCGGCGTTGGTAATCAAAATTTGCCTGCTTCAAGATGGAGTGCACTTCACGACGCAATTCTTTTTCGACTTCATTCAAGTCAGACGGCAAGACATCTGGGGCGCTACTTATGGCAGTAGCCTGACTACTGGAGTACATCCAAACACGACGCAAAAAGCGAGATGCACCTTCAACCCCCGCCCCAGACCATTCCAACTGTTGTTCTGGAGGAGCAGCGAACATCGTAAAGATGCGGGCAGTATCGGCGCCATATTGATCAATCAAAGCCTGTGGATCAACACCATTGTTTTTGCTCTTGGACATCTTCTCGACGCCACCGATAATCACGGGAGCACTAGAGCTGCCGCTTATTAGCCGAGCTCCTTGCGGCCGACCTTTTTCATCAAGGTCTAACTCAACATCCAGGGGATTTAACCAAGTTTTCTTACCAGATGCATCTTCTGTGTAATACGTCTCATTGAGAACCATTCCTTGGGTCAATAAATTTTGGAAGGGCTCGTCAAAAGTGATGAGGTTGAGATCACGCATCACTTTAGTCCAAAAGCGCGCATACAGTAAATGCAAGATAGCATGCTCAATCCCACCAATGTATTGATCCATCGGCATCCAATACTCATTACGCTCATCAACCATTGTTTTTGCATTGGCACCGGTATAGCGCATGAAATACCAAGATGAATCTACGAAGGTGTCCATGGTGTCGGTCTCGCGGCGCGCAGGCTTGCCGCACTGAGGACACTTCACATTTAAGAAATCAGCGTGTTTATTTAATGGATTGCCACTACCATCCGGAACACAGTCCTCGGGTAACACTACTGGCAAATCAGCCTCGGGAACGGGCACAGCACCACAGCCTGGATTTTGCTCATCACCACAGTGAATAATGGGAATTGGCGTACCCCAATAACGCTGTCGGGAAATTCCCCAGTCACGCAAACGATATGTTGTTTTAATTTCTCCGATACCGATCGCTTCCAAATCTTTTGCAACCGCACCAACTGCCTCTGCATGTGACATGCCATCATACTTACCGCTATTAAGGCACTCAACCCCTTCTTTTTGGGCATACCAATCTTGCCATCGAGTGGGATTGAACATCTCAGAAGGGCCGCGCAAGGCAACCACTTGCTTAATGGGTAAATCATATTTCAAGGCAAATGCAAAATCACGTTCATCGTGTGCGGGCACTCCCATTACCGCACCATCGCCATAAGACATCAAGACATAATTACCGACCCAAACCGGAACCGGTTCATGCGTCAAAGGATGTGTCACGTATAAACCAGTGAACATACCTTCTTTTTCTTGAGTAGCTAGGTCTGCTTCAATGACACTACCGGTTTTGCATTTTTCGATAAAGGCAGATAGCGCTGGATTGTTAATGGCAGCTTGCGTAGCTAAAGGATGTTCGGCAGCAACAGCGCAAAAAGTAACGCCCATAATCGTATCTGCGCGCGTCGTAAATACATACAACTGACCATCTTGAATAAAATTACCATGAGCATCTGCAATCTCATGCTTAAACGCAAAGCGTACGCCACGACTCTTGCCTATCCAATTTTGCTGCATCGTTTTAACGCGCTCAGGCCAGCCCAAATTATCCAAACCAGAAAGTAATTGCTCTGCATAGGCGGTGATGTTGAAGTAGTAACCAGGAATCTCACGTTTCTCAACGAGAGCACCGGATCGCCAACCACGACCATCAATCACTTGCTCATTAGCTAAAACTGTTTGGTCAATTGGATCCCAGTTCACAACTTGGGTCTTGCGATAAGCAATGCCTTTTTCAAGCATCTTCAAAAAGAGCCATTGATTCCAACGGTAGTAGTCGGGATTGCAAGTAGCCACTTCGCGAGACCAATCAATGGCCAAACCCATCGCAGCCATTTGCTTTTTCATGTACGCAATGTTGTCGTAAGTCCATTTGGCTGGAGGCACTTTATTCTGAATTGCTGCATTTTCTGCGGGCATACCAAATGCATCCCAACCCATTGGCATTAATACGTTATAGCCTTCCATCCGCAATTGACGGGCCATCACATCATTAATGGTGTAGTTACGGACGTGGCCCATGTGCAACTTACCAGAAGGGTAAGGCAACATTGAACAGGCGTAATACTTGGGCTTCTTCTTACCGGTAGCATCTACAGCATGCTCGGTCACTTTATAGACTTGCGCACTATCCCAATCGGCTTGTGCGGCCGCTTCAATAACGCGGTGGTCGTAATCCTTACTCATTCAATACAACTCTTTTCTTCTTTTTGGTGGGCTAATATTTTTCAGAAAGCTTACTTGCGCAATCCCAATACATCTTGCATGTCATATAAACCAGCAACCTGACTTTGCAAGAAACGGGCAGCTCGGAATGAGCCTTGAGCATAAGATTGACGACTGGAAGATTTGTGGCTAATTTCGATACGCTCACCATCGCCAGCAAACAGCACTGTATGGTCGCCAACGATATCGCCTCCACGAATCGTGGCAAACCCAATAGAACCTTCTTTGCGCTCACCTGTATGGCCTTCACGTGCATAGACAGCAACATCGTCCAATTTCTCACCTAAAGCATCTGCAATCACTTCACCCATCTTTAAGGCCGTACCTGAAGGAGCGTCTACTTTGTGGCGATGGTGCGCTTCAATGATCTCGATGTCATACCCTTGATTCAACATTTTGGCTGCAAGCTCAAGGAGCTTGAAAGTTGCGTTCACCCCAACGCTCATATTCGGCGCAAAAACAATCGCCAACTTTTCTGAGGCTTTTTTAAGGCTAGCAATCTGTTCTGCACTTAGGCCAGTAGTGCCAATAATCATCTTGGTGGCGGTTTTCTCAGCAACAGCTAAGTGAGCCATCGTGCCTTCTGGTCGAGTAAAGTCAATCAGAAATTCTGCATCGCTAAGCGCTTGAGCAATATCAGCAGTGATCAACACTCCAGTTTTTTTACCCAAGAATGCGCCCGCATCTTCACCCAACTGAGTGCATGAGCCGTGCTCAAGCGCCCCAACTAATTGAGCATCAGAAGCATTGAGAATAGCCTCAATTAACATTTTTCCCATACGACCGGTGGCGCCAGCAATTGCAATCTTCATCATTTATTTCTTCGCTTCTTTTTAAGGTTATCTACAGCTGCTTACCGCGCTACTAATACAAAAGTAATTCAGATGCTTCCCAAAACTACTTAGCATCGCTAGCAGGTGAGACATTTAGAGCGCCAGGCCCCAATGCTTCAGCCGGTGGCATGGGCTGTCCATCTGCTGGCTTTTTTGAAAAACTAAAAAAGTCCCAGAATGAACCTGTACTTGCACTATCAACTGCCGGAATGGGTGCTCCAACTGGCAAGTTATCAGTCTTACTAGGCACAAGTAATTCTGGCTGCTGCAACGCAGGAGTTACAGGCGCCTTATTGGACCCTGTCACCACATCCCAAAATGAGCGCTTAGTTTTTGCGTAATTATCAATTTCAGCAACCAACTCAACATCAGTCGGCAATGCATCACCCTCAAACTTAACGAGCTTATCGCCTTCAAAAAATACTGTTACGCGACGGTCTTTACCAACCACCTGGCCATTGCGCTTAAATTCAAAAACATAATCCCAGCGATTTGCATGGAAGTAATCAGCGAGTAAAGGTGTGCCTAAAATCTGACGAACCTGTTCACGAGTCATGCCAAGATTTAATTTGGAGTACTGCTCAGAGGACACAAAATTGCCTTGGACAATATCTGGCACATAGGGTCTAAAAATCTTATTCATCCAGTTTCGCTGGGTATCATCTACAGCTGTAGTGCACCCACCAAGGCCAATCAGCGCAATCAAGGCCGCGAGCCAAAAGCCCCGCGAAACAGGGTTTAAAAAACGGATAAAAAGTTGAAGGCAATTTTGCATGGCTGGCCGTATCATTAAGACATTGATTTTAGCGCCCAAAGCCATGAATACGACCCAAAACCCTACTCCAGCAGATTTACGCGATATCGGCCTAAAAGCCACTGGCCCCCGCATGAAAATCCTAGACTTTTTTCACCAAAATGGTGGCACGCACTTTAGTGCCGAGGATGTCTTTAATGCTCTGGCAAAAGACGACCAAGAAATCGGTTTGGCGACCGTTTATCGCGTTCTGACCCAGTTTGAGCAAGCCGGACTGCTGCTTCGCAGCCATTTTGAGTCTGCCAAGGGTGATAGTCGGGCAATTTATGAGCTCAATGAAGGCCAACATCACGACCACTTAGTTTGCCTAGATTGTGGGCATGTGGAGGAATTTATGGATGAGGCGATTGAAAAACGTCAACGAGATATTGCTAAAAACCTTGGATTTAAGCTTCAGGAGCACACCTTAGCGATGTATGGACACTGCGAAAAGAAAAATTGTCGAAATAAGCAGAAATAGCCCAAAAAGCACAAATAAACAAAAAAAGACCTCATTTAGAGGTCTTTTTATATCAAAATCTACTTTTAAGGACTTTTACTTACTTTACCGCCATTAAAGCCTCGGCGGCATTCAGCATTTGAACTGAATAACCCCACTCATTGTCATACCAAGCCAGAACCTTGACTAACTTGCCATCAGCAGAAACTCGGGTCTGGGAGGCGTCGTAAATACTTGGACGTGGATCGTGATTAAAGTCGATCGAGACTAAAGGAAGAGTATTAAAGCCTAGAATACCCTTCAACTCACCCTCGCTTGCTGCCTTCAGGATTGAATTGACTTCATCTACGCTAGTAGCGCGACTAGCTGCAAAAGTTAAATCAACGACCGACACATTAATGACCGGAACACGCATGGCAAAACCATCAAAGCGCCCTGCTAAAGCTGGTAGCACCAAGCCAACTGCTTTAGCTGCGCCAGTTTTGGTTGGAATCATACTGGTCACTGCAGAGCGAGCGCGGCGCATATCCTTGTGATACACATCGGTTAAAACTTGGTCATTTGTAAATGCGTGAATCGTTGTCATCAAACCAGATTCGATGCCAATCTTCTCAAGCAATGGCTTGACCAAAGGTGCCAAGCAGTTTGTTGTGCAACTGGCGTTAGATACAACTATATCGCTCGACTTGAGTACCTGCTGGTTTACGCCATAAACAATCGTGGCGTCCACATCCTTCTCACCAGGAGCAGAAATTAATACTTTCTTTGCGCCTTGCGAGATGTGCACCATCGCTTTTTCTTTAGAAGTAAATTTACCTGAACACTCAAGCACCAAATCCACACCGAGCTCGCCCCACGGAGTTTCCAAAGGATTGCGTGTAGAAAACATCTTGATACGATCACCATTAACCACCATGTGATCACCATCTACCTTTACTTCGGCTGGGAAACGTCCATGCGCTGAATCGTATTGCGTTAAATGCGCGTTGATATCGATATCACCCATTGCATTAATCGCAACAATTTTAATATCGCGTCTTGGTTTTCCGTTGGCCTGGTCCTCATACAAAGCGCGTAACACCATACGTCCAATGCGACCATACCCATTAATTGCGACACGAATTGTCATTTCATTCCCTTTGCTAATTTTGAATTCTGTAATGAATAATTATTTCAGTTCTTGTTGCTGTTTATTTCAGAGCAATGCATTGCTTCACAGTGTTAGAAATTTGATCCACTGTCAAACCAAAGTACTCATAAAGCTGTGGGGCGGGCGCTGACTCACCAAAGGTGTCCACACCATGCACGGCTGCGCAACCATACTTCCACCAAAAATCAGTGACGCCAGCCTCAACCGCAATACGCGGCACATTCACTGGCAACACGCTGGCTTTATAAATAGAATCCTGCCGATCAAATACAGAAGTTGAAGGCATCGATACGACACGAATTCCTAGTCCTTCTTTTTCTAGATGCTCAGCCGTTTGCAAAGCCAAAGCAATTTCAGATCCAGTGGCAATAATCACTGCATCTATCTTTGCCTGCTTCGATTCACGCAGAACATATCCACCGCGAGCGATATCCTTAATCTGCTGTGTATTGCGTGCCACAAATGGGCAATTCTGGCGACTAAAAATTAAAGCGCTCGGACCATTCTTGCGCTCAATGGCTGAGCCCCAGGCTACTGCACTTTCAGTGGTGTCACATGGACGCCAAACCATCAAATTTGGAATCAAACGTAGGCTAGCAATATGCTCAACCGATTGATGGGTTGGACCATCCTCACCCAAACCAATCGAGTCGTGGGTAAATACAAAAATACTGCGCAACTTCATCAGGGCCGCCATGCGCAAGGCGTTGCGACTGTAATCAGAGAAGGTGAGGAAGGTTCCGCCAAACGGAATATATCCACCATGCAAGGCAATACCGTTCATGATGGCGCTCATGCCAAATTCACGTACGCCGTAGTTAATATGATTGCCCCATTGATCAGCCCGAACCGGTTTGCACGCACTCCAATTGGTGAGATTAGAACCGGTTAAGTCTGCCGAACCACCCATGAATTCTGGTAGCGCTGGAGCAAGCGCTTCGATCGCATTTTGACTGGCCTTACGAGTAGCAACAGTTTCTGCTTTTGCCTGGCAAGTTTTTAAATAATTGTTCAGTGTTGATGAAAAATCTTTCGATAAATCACCCTGCATGCGACGCTGTAATTCAGAAGCAAGCTCTGGATATTTATTTTTATAAGATTGGAATTCTTTATTCCATTCATGCTCAGCTGCTTGACCTCGTTTCTTGAAATCCCACGCCTCATAAATATCTTTGGGAATCTCGAATGGGGCATAAGGCCAGTTCAAAGCAACACGAGTAGCTGCAATCTCAGCAGCCCCTAATGGAGAACCGTGTACTTTATCGCTACCTGCCATATTCGGTGAGCCTTGACCGATCGCAGTCTTGCAGCAAACTAAGGTTGGCTTGTCACTCTTCTTAGCCTGAGCAATGGCTGCTGCAACGGCTTCAGCATCATGACCATCCACCGCGCGAATCACATTCCAACCATAAGCCTCAAAACGCTTTGGCGTATCTTCATTAAACCAAGAGACCACCTTGCCATCGATGGAGATGCCATTGTCGTCCCACAAGGCAATCAACTTATTGAGCTTGAGCGTTCCAGCCAATGAACACACCTCATGACTGATGCCTTCCATCAAACAACCATCACCCAAAAAAACATAAGTATGGTGATCAACGATGTTGTGACCTGGGCGATTAAATTCTTCTGCCAATAGTTTTTCTGCAAGCGCCATTCCAACTGCATTGGATATTCCCTGACCCAAAGGTCCAGTTGTAGTTTCAACACCAGGGGTAATGCCATATTCAGGATGACCCGGAGTTTTGCTGTGCAGCTGCCGGAAATTTTTTAACTCATTCATCGGCAAGTCGTAACCAGTGAGATGCAAGAGCGAGTACAGCAGCATCGAACCATGACCATTTGACAACACGAAACGATCCCGATTTATCCAATGAGGATCAGTGGGGTTATGTTGTAGATGTTCGTTCCAAAGCCCAACGGCAATATCTGCCATACCCATAGGCATTCCAGGGTGGCCAGAATTAGCTTGTTGAACCGCATCCATGGAAAGGGCGCGAATGGCATTGGCCATGCGAATTTGAAGGTTTGACATCGTAAATTTGGTCTCGAGGAAAATAAATTGGCTATATTTCAGTAATGCCTCAATTTTATCTTCCCGGGCCTTGGGAAATCCAAAAGCCAACCCCCCTCACTCCTGAGGTAGCCCACCATCTGCGCGTGCGCCGTGTTCAGCTTGGCGCTAGCTTCCCAGTATTTGATGGAAAAGGTCAGGTAGCCAAGGCTGAACTCCTATCTTTGAGCACAAAATCCGGGGAGGCACTGATAACCGAAGCGCGCTTTGATACCCATCGTGAGACCCCTTATGCCATTACGCTAGCCCAAGGCCTTGCCGGTGGCGACAAAATGGACTGGATTATTGAAAAAGCGATCGAAACTGGCGCTCAAAAAATCGCTCCACTCCAATGCGAGCGCTCTGTCATCAAGCTCACAGGATCCAATAATGCCGAGCGCGCTGAAAAACGAGGCATTCACTGGAAGGGCATTATTCAGGCCGCCTGCGAGCAATGCGACCGGACCGTTCTAGCGAAGCTTGAGTCCATTCAAAGCTTTGAGAGCTACCTTAAAACCTCAGAAATGCCCTCATTAAAGCTTCTATTGAGTCCAGATGCCACCACAAGCATGAATTCCATCCTAATAAATACCGCTCCCCAGGATATTGTCTTAATGATTGGTCCAGAAGGTGGCCACTCCCCAGAAGAGGAGTCTCTTGCTCGAGCGGCAGGCTATCAACTCGTATCTCTTGGCGAGCGTGTGCTTCGAACAGAAACCGCCGGTGTTGTGGCAATTACAGCAGTTCACACTATTTGGGGCTCAGAAATGCAAAATCGCCTCAAATAGAGGCGATTAAGAGGCTAATGCTGATGATTTAAGCGAAAGAATAGAAGACGCGATAAGGCGTCCGACGCTCTGCCCAGAAATCCACCGCATCACGGAATACATCTAACAAAGTTTCACGCGCTTCTTTGTCAAATTTCTGGGTACAAGGTAAACCCTCAAGAACCACTACAAAGCCTGGCTGTGGACCTGACTTATCGACCAAAGTAGTTAAAGCATCTAATAGTGGATCGTAGTTCTTTGCCTGCTGCTTAGTCAGAGAATAAGCGGTAGCAATCGATTCTAGAACCTCGCCTTTAGTCATTGCATGGGCACAGCTAGCGTAAATAAAGTGCTGACCCAACTCTGTTGCCGCTTCCTGTAAATCTGGCGTACGGAAGGCGCGAATAGATTGCACAATATTAGGGCGCACACTGCGCAACATTGCCGGCGGTCCGGCATCACGAACGGCCAAAGCGGCACGCCAAGTAGCTGTCACTTTTTTCCCCGAAACTTGATTTGCTGCATAGGTTTGTAAACGAGATAAACCACCCTGAGCATAAACGTTGGCGGCAGATGATTCGGTTTCAAGTCGATCATTGCTGTCCCAACTTTCAGCACGGCCATGTTCATCAAAGCTTGCCGTATTGTTGTTTTCAGAGCGATTATTCATGATGGGTGCTAGGTTACCCTTAACACGCCATCAAATCAAGCCCAAATACTGCACATTTTATATAAACTATTGATTTATATAAAAATAATATAGGTAAGTGAATACTAACTTAACTATAAAAAAGTACTTAGGAAATACCTCTAGCGTTGCTGGCAGCCTCAACAACAGCCAAAGTTGTCACATTCACAATTCGACGTACTGTCGCAGCAGGAGTCAAAATGTGAATCGGCTTAGCTACGCCTAACAGCAATGGGCCGATTGCAATGCCATTTCCAGCGGCTGTTTTCAGCAGGTTGTATGAAATGTTGGCAGCATCAATATTGGGTAGAACCAGTAGATTTGCATCGCCCTTCAATGGTGATGATGTTACCGCTCCAGACCGAATGGTTTCATCGAGTGCACTATCACCATGCATCTCACCATCAACCTCTAATGTCGGATCCGCCACCTTCAGCAAAGCCAATACCTCACGCATTTTGATTGCGGAAGGTGCATTACTAGAGCCAAAGTTCGAATGCGATAGCAGTGCAACTTTTGGAGCAAGCCCTAATTTACGCATCTCGCTGGCAGCCAGAAGCGTTAATTCGGATAACTGCTCAGCACTTGGATCAATATTGATATGGGTGTCAACCAAAAATACTTGTCTACCTGGCAAAATTAAACCAGACATTGCGCCGTAAACATTGGCGCCCGCCTCTTTGCCAATGACTTCATCGATATACTTAAGGTGCGTGGCAGGATTACCAATGGTTCCAGAGATCATGCCATCAGCCATGCCCTTAGAGATCAACATGGATCCAATCAAGCTATTACGACGACGCATCTCCAGCTTAGCAAAAGATTCAGTGACGCCTTTACGCTCAGTCAAAGCGAGATAGGTCTGCCAAAAGTCGCGGAAGCGCGCATCATTCTCTGGATTCACAATCTCAAAGTCATCGCCAGCTTTCATGCGCAAGCCAAACTTGTCAATCCGATGCTCGATCACTGCGGGGCGACCAATCAGAATTGGTGTTGCGAGGTGCTCGTCAATAATGATTTGCACCGCGCGCAATACGCGCTCGTCTTCGCCCTCGGCAAATACAATACGCTTTTGGTTGGTAGGCACGCGTTTAGCAATACTAAACAACGGCTTCATTAAAGTACCAGAGTGATACACAAACTGCTGCAATTGATTGCGGTAAGCATCAAAGTCTTTAATCGGACGAAGAGCCACACCATCCTCCATTGCAGCCTTTGCAACAGCAGGTGCAATCACGGTAATTAAACGTGGATCAAAAGGTTTTGGAATCAAGTACTCCGGCCCAAATGACAAGTTCTCAATACCATAGACAGAGGCAATCACTTCACTCTGTTCGGCCTGAGCCAATTCAGCTACAGCTTTCACTGCAGCAACTTCCATGCCGCGTGTAATGGTGGTAGCACCAACGTCCAAAGCACCACGGAAAATAAATGGGAAACATAAAACGTTATTCACTTGATTTGGATAATCGGTACGGCCAGTAGCAATCAATGCATCAGGACGCACCGCTTTTACTTCTTCAGGCAGAATTTCTGGTGTTGGATTTGCCAAGGCATAGATCAATGGCTTGTCGGCCATCTTTTTAACCATATCCTGCTTGAGCACGCCGCCAGCAGAGAGGCCTAAAAAAATGTCAGCACCTTCGATTGCTTCAGCAAGGGTACGAAGAGTGGTGTCTTGGCAGAACGGCTCTTTCTCTGGGTCCATCAACTCTTTACGCCCTTTATAAGCGACGCCAGCAAGATCCGTAACCCAAATGTTTTTACGCGAAATTCCAAGATCCACCAAAAGATCTAAGCATGCCAAAGCAGCAGCTCCTGCACCTGATGTCACGAGTTTCACATCAGCAATATCTTTACCAACCACCTTCAAGCCATTCAAAATAGCGGCTGCAACAACAATTGCAGTTCCATGTTGATCATCATGAAAAACTGGGATCTTCATGCGCGCTTGCAACTTGCGCTCGACCACGAAGCAATCTGGCGCCTTAATATCCTCTAAATTGATACCACCAAAAGTCGGCTCAAGTGCAGCAATGATTTCCACCAACTTATCTGGATCACTTTCATTGACCTCGATATCAAATACGTCAATGCCAGCAAATTTCTTAAAAAGAACTGCCTTACCTTCCATCACGGGCTTGCTTGCCAGCGCCCCAATGTTTCCCAAACCCAAAACAGCGGTACCGTTAGTAATGACACCCACTAAATTTCCACGCGCTGTGTAGCGAAAGGCATTCGCAGGATCTTTAACAATTTCTAAGCAAGGTGCTGCAACACCAGGCGTATACGCCAACGCTAAGTCGCGCTGATTCGTGAGTTGCTTTGTAGGGGCAATCTCAATTTTTCCTGGGGTTGGAAACTCGTGATACTGAAGTGCCGCTGCTTTTAAGGCTTCAATTTGCTGTTCTGCGCTATTACTTGATTTGGTCATCACTTAACTCATTGAAAGACATATTGGAGGCTCTAATTCTATTCCTCTCGGGAGGGGAACTCTCAAGAGCCATAAAATGAGGCATGCAATCTGAACTTGGCGAATTTGAACTTATTCAACGTTTTTTCAAAACGGGGGCAGATGCCATGCTTTCCTTGAACGATCGGTCGATCTCGCTTGGTATTGGAGATGACTGCGCCCTACTAAAGCTTAATCCAGAAGAAACCATGGCGATCACCAGCGATATGTTGGTCGAAGATCGCCACTTTTTTGCCAACGCCAATCCCGAGTGGCTAGGCCATAAAGCGTTGGCGGTAAACCTTTCAGACCTCGCTGCCATGGGCGCTAAGCCGATAGGCTTCACTTTAGCCATCTCATTACCGCGAGTTGATTTAGCTTGGTTAGAAGCCTTTTCCAAAGGTTTATTTGCGCTCGCACATGAATATTCTTGCCCCCTCATTGGTGGGGATACAACTGCAGGTCCGCTGAATATTTGCATCACTGCTTTTGGCAGTATTCCACAGGGAAAGGCTATCAAGAGATCTGAGGCTTTTCCAGGAAATGATATTTGGGTCTCTGGATTAGTTGGTGATGCAAGACTTGTTCTTGCTGCACTGCGTCATGAATTAACACTTCCACCAAAAGATTTACAAGCCATTGATGCTCGCATGCACCAACCCACCCCAAGAATTCAATTGGGGATGGAATTAAGAGGCATTGCTACTGCAGCCCTAGACATTTCAGATGGACTCTTAGGTGATCTCAAGCACATCCTCACTCAATCGAGAGTGGATGCCGAGATTTTTCTTGATCGACTTCCTAAATCAGTCACCCTCCAGCAGCAAAGTGAATCTATTCAAAATGAATTTGCCGCCTGTGGCGGCGATGATTACGAAATTTGTTTTACAGCACCGCCCGATCAGCAGAACATCATTCATGACATCAGCAAAAAATTAAACTTAGCAATCACGCAAATCGGCAGGATTAAAACAATGGAGTCATCAAAGCCAAAAATTGAGCTACTGGACCAAAACGGAAGAGTATTGAGCGAAAGTAAAGTGGCGTACCTTTTCAAATCATTCGATCACTTTGCATGAATTTGGAAATAAAACCCGCCTTGCCACCGCAACCCCACCTGAAGTGGATGTTAGGCACGATCGGTCGCACGATTGCTTTTGGTTTCGGTAGCGGACTTAGCCCCAAGGCTCCAGGGACCGTAGGGACTATATGGGCGTGGGCTACTTTTTTGGTGGGTAACTATTTTCTGTCCACCGATAATTGGCTTTGGGTCATTGGCGTTGGAATTTTGTTAGGCTCTTGGGTCTGCGGAAAAGTGAGTGAAGAGCTTGGTAAACCCGATTTTGGTGGGATCGTATGGGATGAGATTCTTGCGTTTTGGCTCATCCTGATCGTCATCATGCCTGCCGGTGTTTGGTTACAAGCGGTTGCTTTTGCTCTCTTCCGATTTTTTGATGTGATCAAACCAGGCCCGATTGGAGTAATTGATCGTCACTTTAAAAAATGTGATCAATACAACAACTCAAATCCCTCAAACAAGAAAAAAATTCTTTGGCGTGGCTTTGGCATCATTGCTGACGATTTAGCCGCAGCTCTCTGCACCTTGTTCGTTATTGCACTTGGCCAAATCCTCTTCAATCAATTTCAATGAAAAATAACTTGTCTTTATCCCAGATAGTTGCTGCCGCACTGATCAGCAAAGGTTGGACACTTGCGCTTGCGGAGTCTTGTACTGGTGGGCTTGTTTGCGCGACCCTAACTGACTTGGCTGGCTCTAGTGACTGGTTTGAACGTGGCTACATCACCTATAGCAATGAAGCTAAATCAGAGTGCTTAGGCGTATCGCCAGAACTAATTGAATCTTTTGGTGCTGTGAGTGAACAAGTCGCAAAAGCGATGGCAGAAGGCGCACAAAAAAACGCTGGTGTTAATGCTGCAATCTCTATCACTGGTATTGCAGGTCCAGCAGGTGGCTCCACTGAAAAACCCGTTGGTACGGTCTGCTTTGGTTGGGCGATACGAGACAGGAATTCTCAAAACCTCGCAATTTGCAAAACAATGCATTTTGCAGGCGACCGTCAAGCGGTTCGTGAGCAAGCGCGTGACTATGCCCTATCAGAACTCATTGCACTACTTAAATAAGTAATTGCAATTTAAGCGGTTACTTCATCCAACCTTTGTGCTGGAAGTACCAAAGCGGGATGATCGCAGACACAATCATGACACCAATAGCCATTGGGTATCCCCAAGATAAATCAAGCTCAGGCATAAATCTATAATTCATACCCCAGATACTGGCAAGTAATGTTGGCGGCATTAGGGCAACAGATACCACCGAGAAGATCTTGATAATCTTACTTTGGTTCAGGTTAATAAAACCAACCGTTGCATCCATTAAGAAGTTAATTTTATCGAACAAGAATGCAGTATGGTTCTCCAAAGAATCGATGTCGCGCAAAATCTGACGCGCCTCTTCTTGTTGCTCATCAGAAAGCAATTTGCTACGCATCAAAAATGAAAGCGCACGGCGTGTATCCATCACATTGCGACGAATGCGGCCATTTGTATCTTCTTCGGTTGCAATCGTTTCCAAAACTTCAGCTGCGTCGGCGTCGTTAATGTCATCAGAAAGTACTCGTTTACCTGCGCGCTCCAAGTTCTCATAAACCTCTTCCAAGGCATCAGCAGAGTACTCGGCATCCGTTGAGTAGAGATCAAGCAGGACATCTTTTGCATTACTGACAGAGCCCGGGCGTAAACGTGCACGCAAGCGTACTAAACGGAACACCGGTAAATCTTCATCGTGAATGGAAAACAATACTTGCTTGGTCATCACAAATGCGACCCGTACGTTGCGAGAGGTTTCCTCTTCATCCAACAGAAAATCGGTACGAATATGGAGATGGCCGTCATCAGCTTCAAAATAACGTGCGGAAGCCTCTAGGTCACCTAAATCATCTAGCTCGGGCAACAACACCCCAAAAGCCTCTTTAATCCACAAAAGCTCTTCCTCTTCGGGATCGACAACGTCAATCCAGATGGGGTTTGAATATTGCAACAATTCATTGCGATCTTCGACTTGCTCTTGAGAGAGGCGGCCATTTTGCAGGACGAACAAGTTGATCATGGTGAACTCCTAAGGAATGTGCGCTAGTTTATCCTATAGACCATGACAGTTTCACTAAAATAAGCTCAAATCCAATGAACACCAGCCAAAATACCTTTACCCAGCAACTCCAGTCTGCATGGGCTTCCCAAGGCAGCATGCTGTGCGTTGGGCTTGACCCAGACCCCAAGCGCTTACCCTCATCATTACAAGGGAAATCGGAAGGCATCTTCGAGTTCTGCCGCGAAATCGCTGATGCCACGGCAGACTTAGCCTGCTCTTTTAAGCCCCAATTTGCTTACTTTGCATCTCAAGGCGCAGAGGCTCAACTCGAAAAACTGATTGGGTATCTCAAGAATAAGCACCCCAAAATACCGGTAATCCTAGATTCCAAGCGTGGAGATATCGGCAGCACAGCCGAGCAATACGCCCTAGAGGCCTTTGAGCGTTACGGTGCAGATGCGGTAACCGTTAACCCCTATATGGGCTTTGACTCTATAGAGCCCTACCTTCGCCATACCGGTAAAGGCGTCATTGTCTTATGCCGTACTTCCAACCCAGGTGGGTCTGATTTGCAATTTTTGAATATCTCTCCCAGCGGAGAGCCACTCTACCTTCATGTAGCAAAGTTGGCCGCCCAAAAATGGAATGCTTCGGGCCAAATCAGTCTAGTGGTGGGCGCCACCTTCCCAGAAGAAATTGCCAAAGTACGTGAGATTGTTGGTGAGATGCCCCTCCTCATACCTGGCATCGGCGCTCAAGGCGGCGATATTGATGCCACAGTAAAGGCAGGCAGCATTGCCAATAAACTCGGAACTGGCATGATGATCAACTCTTCGCGAGCTATTTTGTATGCCAGCTCTGGAACTGATTTTGCAGAGGCAGCTAGAAAAGTCGCGCTTAGTACTAGGGATGCCCTCAGAACTGCGGCCGAAAAATAAAACCGCGACCTACCCTCCCTAGTTAGTGAGACCCACTTTTAATGGTTGCCGTTAGCGCAACCCGGTCCATATTCTCCAAAATAAAATCTTGGCGTATTGGGAAATTGATATTCGCCTTACGACAGTATTGCGCCTTATCAAAACACTTTGGTGCGGGTAGGGCGGATGCTAATGCAGCAGACTCCTCGCGACTTAATACTGCTGGAGTACTAACAAAATAATGCTGGGCAGCAGCGCCAATGCCAAAAATGCCCTCACCCCATTCAACTGAATTGAGATAAATCTCAAATAATCTCTGCTTTGAGAGTGTTAGCTCCAGCATACCGGTAATGATCAGTTCCTGGGCTTTGCGAAAATAGTTTTGCTCTGAAGATAAAAATAAATTTTTTGCTAATTGCTGTGTAATCGTTGATCCGCCGCGCAATGCGACTTTTGATTTACCGCCAAGATGATTTTTCTGTTGATTCTTTTCCCATGCCTTTTGCATATCCTCAACACGGACGCCCTTATGCTGAAAAAAAATATCGTCTTCGCTCACCAGAACGGCCCGCTTTAAATGGCCATTAATATGGTTATATGAAACCCAATTAGATTGAATGGGGCAGGACCAATGCCAGCTACACAAGCGCCAGCGCTCAGCCCTTTGAAAGGCGGTGCCGCTAGGATCTAAGCTCGTCCACAAACCAATTTGAATAGCAAAAAAAACTTGCATGGCAACAAGTCCGCACAATACACATTTCAAAAAGTAACTAAGCCAACGCATGAGAAAAATATCTGACTAAGAATTTAGCTACGTAACTCAGATAAAACAGCGCGTGAATCAATCTGGCCACTCAAATCTGCGCCGCGCCAAATGAGAAATGCATCAGCAGCTTGCTCTACCAACATGCCTAAACCATCGCTAACACGCGCACCACGCAACAAAGCTTGCTGCATAAAAGCAGTAGTCTTGCCGTAGACCATATCGTAGGCAAACGAACTAGGTGCAAAAATATTATTGACTGCACCTGCAGTTAACGGGGACTCGTCATTCAAACCTGCAGCCGTTGCATTAATAACCAAATCGAAAGCTGTCGTGGTCATTGCATGATCTTCCAACTCAAGTAATGTCCGCGCTTCCAGTTGCACCCCTTTAATCTTGGCAAGGCCTGCGAACATAGATACTAACTCTTCAGCTCTCGAGTTTGAACGGTTTACAACGGTAAGCTGGACTGGCAATTGATCTAGCAGGGGGCCAATGACACCACGAGCAGCACCACCAGCACCCAAGAGCAAAATACGGGTACCACGAATCTCAATACCCTGAGCCAAAAGATCACGAACCAGGCCCGAACCATCAGTGTTGTCACCATAAATTTTTCCCTCTTTAATCCAAAGAGTATTTACGGCACCAGCCAACTGCGCACGAGAAGTCAAAACCTCTGCCATCCCCTGCGCATCTAATTTGAAAGGAACAGTGACATTCATACCCTTGCCGCCAGCAGCAAAAAAGGATTTCGCAACACTGACAAATTCTCCAACAGCAGGCTGCAGTCGACCATAGTGCATTGCCTGCTTAGATTGTGCGGCAAAACGCTGATGAATAAGGGGGGACTTACTATGGGCAATAGGATTACCGGCGACAGCATATACATCCAAACCAGGAAATTGGACTGGATCAGTGTGAAACTCATTGATAGGAATGGAGTTCATATTAGCTACAGAATAAGCGAATTTCTGAATTTTTTGATTAATGTCGCAACTCTAGACGATCAGCTCCATCACGCGTGAACTCAAATGTAGAAATCCAATCTAGCACATCAATCTGATTGCGCATTGCTGTCGGAAACGGCCCAAAAGGAGCTGAAGCGCGCGCAATAGCTAGGGCTTGTCGGTCTAACTCAGGATTACCGGAACTACGCCCAATACTTAAACCATCCCCACCTTGAGGATTGGTAGCGATATGTCCCTGCGCATCCACACTGAGAACGATCACTAAACTTCCATACAAAGGCCGACCATTAGCACGTGGAAAGAAGGTGCTGCCATACACCTCAATCTTTTGACGCATGGCATCACAATACTGAGCAAAAGCTACCGCTTTAGTGCTAGAGCCTGTCAATATCTTGCGCCGAGGACCCCGTCCATCCACCTGCAATCGCTTGGCTAACTCGGCCTCCAGAGAATTCAACTGGGGTATAAGATGCTGCTCATCTCCACTTACTCGTCCACTAGTACGAGACTTCTCTGCTTCTATTTTTGCTAGCATTTGCTTTTGTTTTTTTTCCAATACCTCAAGCTGTGCTTGCATACCGAGCCTAGCGCGATGAACTACCGTCGTATCTACATCAACACTATTACCCCCACCCTGTAAATCGGCTTGCGCTAATTTATCGGCCTGCTTAAGCGATATTGGATTACTGGCGTTCACTAAAACCACGCTTAAGGGGGTATTTAAGCGCCGATTTTGCATCTCGCCAACGCCCCAGCGAAAGGATAGGAAGATCACATGAATCAAAAGGGACGCACAAAGCGCCAAGCGAAAAGGGTAGCGCCGCCATGCACGCTGCAAATAGCGTTGAGCCCCTTGGAATCTATTTGACTTCAGGGCTTGCATTATCCTGGGGCACTTCCAGAACTGGTTCGGCCGGCTTCACAAGCGCATCACTCTGCAAGACTCGGACTCCCGCGCTCAACTGCAATAAATCGATATCGGAAATGATCACTTCTGCGCGCGTCATACGAGGATATGCAGCTAACTCGGGAATAGGCAAATGTAGGGGAATCAACTCCAACCTAGACATACCCTCTTTGAGGTGACGAACAAAAAGTTTTTTTGGCTCACTATCTTGAGCCACCCACCGTAAGCACCAATATTTTTCTAGGCGGTCTTGATACTCACCATACGCTTGGTAGCAAGCCTCGAAATCGGCTGCAATGCCCATCAAGGTTGCATCCCTTGGTGGAAATGGTGCCACCATCTTTGCGGTTACGCCATGTTTAGCCAGCGCAATTAATTGCCATTGATTTACTAAATCTGAATAGCGACGCAGCGGCGATGTACACCAAGCGTAGTAATCAAGGCCCAAACCTTCATGAGGCCCTGGGGTAGTTTGCATGCGTGTGCGCAAAGGACCCCAACCCTTTTGGGTGCGAAATAATCCAGGCAAGCCATGATCAGCCAACAAGCGTCCAGATGCACTATTACAGAAAATCATCCACTCGGCAACGATAGTATCCAGAATTGAGCCTCGCTGTCGCGGTGTAATTTCAACCCGCTCCCGACCCTCAACTTGTTTAATTTGAAAATGAAAATCTCTTGCTAAGGCGTTGGGGTCAATCACACCTAATTGCTCGGCACGCAAACCATTGGCAACCCGTTTCTCCTGACGCTGCGCATGCAGATGTTTGGCAGCCACCCATAGGATAGCTAATTCTTGACGATGCGGATAGGTGCTAACCTCATCCTGCAAACTCATTTCGCTCACTTGATCTTCAAGGTTCTCAAGACGTAAATTAGCAGCAATCGGCACCAACTCAGCACGCATTTGCAAGGAGCCATCGATAGTTTGACCTTGTGCATCAATGTCTACGTAAATCGATAAAGCCGGACAGGGTTTGCCTTCATCTAAAGAGAATTGTGCAATCACTGAATCAGGCAGCATTGTGATCTTGTCGCCAGGGAAATATACGGTCGACATACGATTCCGCGCAAGCTGATCCAATGGATCATCCCGGCTAATCAGCAAAGCCGGAGCGGCAATATGAACACCAATGCGATGTGCCCCATCAGCTAGACTGGTCACGGATAGAGCATCATCAATCTCCGTTGTACCCGAGTCGTCAATGGAAAACGCACTTACTTTAGCCACTGGGAGCTCAGCTATAACTGCTTCATAAGCAGAAAGGTCAATCGTACTGCTTTCATTGTGAGCAAAGCCGTTAGGAAAATGTGCTTTGAGAAACATTCCCTGGTGATAATCCAAAGGTGAATGTATCGCCCCACAGCGAATCATTAGCTGCGCTGGCGATTCTCCAGTTGCTGTGCAAGCTGCAATCAAAGCCTTATATGCGGAAGTATTTTTATCTGGGGAGAATAGTAATTGCTTAACCTGAGGCTTGAGCGCCTCAGGAAATACTCCTGCAACCAATTCTTGCTGCCAAAGAGTCTGTTGCTCTAATTCATTTTGCTTACGCGCTAAGGCCGCTAAGCCTGCTTGCAGTTGCTCTAGTGGGGCCCTCTGAAAACGTCCACGCCCTTTGCGTCGGAAAAAGACCGGGGCGCCTTGCAAAGCAATGGCCAGAGATGCTTGCTGCGAAATCGTTGCCTGATCCCCGAAGTATTCCTTTGCAACATCCAAAAGACCAAACTCCTCTTCTGGAGCGCAATCCCAAAGAAACTGCAAGTCAATCTCTTTTGCTATGGCTGAGGCGTCATTCATCACAGCTTGAGCCTCAGGTTTTTCAAATCGCAGCCAAACCTCTTTCGCCTTTAGCTTAATCTTTTTGCCAGACAAGCTTGTCGCTTGCCATGACTCTGCATCCCCTGCACCAGATGCAGACTGGACCGTGGCGATCTTGATGTCACCACCTTCCTCATATAAAAGATGCATGCTTACAGTGAAATCCCGCCACTGGCCTCAAGCGCCACACCATTCACATAGCTAGCTTCGTCGCTTGCCAAGAATAAGTACACATTAGCCATTTCTTCTGGAGTACCCAATCGCCCTAGCCAACTCCGTTTTTCAATGTCTTGAAGGATATTTTCTGGCATTGCTTTTACCATTTCAGTAGCAATAAATCCTGGGCATACAGCATTGACCCGAATCCCTTTTGGACCAAGCTCGCGCGCCCAGGTCTTGGTAAATCCAATAACACCAAATTTAGTTGCCGAATAATTTGTTTGTCCAAAATTTCCATAAAGCCCAACCACGCTTGAAGCATTCACAATAGCTCCGGAACCAGCTTCAAGCATATGAGGCACCACAAGTTGCGTGCAATTGAAAACGCCCTTGAGATTAACGTCAATGACCGTATCAAATTGTGCCTCTGTCATTTTTACTAAACGTGCATCCTGCGTAATGCCGGCGTTATTGACCAAAATATCAATGCGGCCATGTTGTCGCATGATTTGATCCACTACCGCTTGAATGCTGGCTCGGTCGGTCACGTTCATGACGAGCGCCTGCGCACCAGGTATCTGCGCAGCAGCAGCTTTTACAGCATCAGGGTTTAGATCTGCAATCATCACCTTCGCGCCCTCTTGAGCAAAACGCTGTGCTGTTGCAAAGCCAATGCCTTTGGCGGCACCAGTAATGATGGCGACTTTATCTTTTAATCTATTACTCATTTTTACCCTCTAATGCTTTTAATATTTTTTGATGCACCCCACCAAACCCACCATTGCTCATTACTAGTATGTGGTCACCAGGCCTAGATTCTTTAACAACTGCCTTTACCAAATCGCCGAGATCGCCGAATACTTTCGCCATACCAGGCTCTTTTGTATTAAGCGGGGAAAGCACCTCGTTGAGATCCCAACCCAAAGACTCTTTGCCAGAGCTGGCTCCAAAAGCAAATACTCTATCGGCCTCCTGCAGGCTATTTGGTAATTGAGCCTTCATTACCCCCAGCTTCATTGTGTTAGAACGCGGCTCTAGGACCGCCAAAATACGCTCTGCCCCAACACGGCGACGCAAACCATCCAATGTGGTTGTGATCGCCGTTGGATGATGTGCAAAGTCGTCATATACCGTAATGTCATTTGCAATTCCAATTGTTTCTAAACGACGCTTTACATTCTTAAATGCAGCCAAGGCCTTAGCTGCATCCGCAGGAGAAATACCAATATGATTCGCCGCTGCGATCGCAGCTAAAGCATTCAATTGATTATGCCTACCCATCACCCCTGAATCTGGCGCCCAAGTGACAGTGGCTAACTGCTTGCTGTCTTTGATAACAATAAAGCCATCACCTACTTGAGAAATTAAAGACCAGGCATTTTTAGTGTCATGCCCAAAAAGCTCTACTGGCGTCCAAGCACCGCGCGCAATCACCGTTGCTAGTGCAGGCTCTTCGCCATTTACCACCAATAATCCATCACTAGGAACAGTCCGAACGAGATGGTGAAACTGCGTTTCAATTGCAGCAAGATCAGCAAAAATATCAGCGTGGTCGAACTCTAGGTTATTTAATAAGGCAGTACGCGGTCGATAGTGAACAAACTTGCTGCGCTTATCAAAAAAGGCTGTGTCATATTCATCAGCCTCGATCACAAAATATTTTCCCTTGCCCAAACAAGCCGACATTGTGAAATTCAAGGGCACCCCACCTATTAAATAGCCAGGTTGATATTGATTAAATTCTAAAATCCATGTGAGCATTGCAGAGGTGGTTGTTTTGCCATGCGTTCCGGCTACCGCCAAAACATGCCTACCAAATAACACTTCTTCGCCCAGCCACTGAGGCCCAGAGGTGTAAGGCAAGCCTTGATTGAGGATTGCCTCCATCAATGGATTTCCCCGAGAAACCACATTACCGATGACAAATAAATCCGGCATGGTCTCAAACTGTAATAATTGGTCAGGCGAATATCCCTCAATCAGCTCAATACCTTGAGCCTCAAGCTGTGTGCTCATTGGTGGATACACGTTGGCATCGCAGCCAGTAACGCGATGGCCAGCTTGACGAGCGATTGCGGCAATGCCGCCCATGAAAGTACCGCAAATGCCCAAGATATGAATATGCATTAGCGAATTTTAGCGAAGGAGTTGGAATGAACCGAAGACAATGGGTTGTGATCTGTGGAATTAGTCTCTTAGCACTGCTCGCCGGCATCTTCAGTTCGCCTTGGATTTCTAAAATAGGATCTGTTAGCGAGCCAGCCATAAAAGCTTTTTTTTCCAACGAATGGCACTCCCCCGATGGAAAAGAGCTTGACACCCAAAATTGGTCGGGAAAAGTACTTGTGGTGAACTTTTGGGGGTCTTGGTGCCCTCCATGCGTAGAAGAAATGCCTGAACTGGAGAAACTTCAATGGGAGTTTTCAGGTCAAAATGTCTTATTTGTCGGCATCGCCATTGATTCACCATCTAACGTACGCGAATTTCTTAAAAAAACCCCAGTTTCATATCCCATTGCCATGGGTGGGATGAATGGTAGTCAAATCTATAAAGCATTGGGCAATACCCAATCGGCATTGCCTTATACAGTCTTGATATCCCCCTCGGGAAAAATACTCGATAGCAAACTCGGAAAGATAAATGAAGATGAGCTTAGAAAAAGCATTAAATCTGCTTTATAAGAACTTTTACCATCATTTAACGGCAGATATTTAGAATAGAAATTTGCTAATTTCATCTCTTTTAATACCAAAATCATAATTAGGAGCATTTTTTGTATCCCTTTTTAGACTTCTAAAGCTATCCAGAAGGTATACTCCCCTCAGTGCTTTATGGTGCATGATTTTCATGAAGCAAGCAGTTGCAATCCAAAAAGCTTAATTAACTTATTGACACCTAACTGCCTCTAAAAATATCGATCTATGTCGAAAAATACTTCAATTCTCGTAATTCAAGGCCCAAATCTCAATCTCTTAGGCAGTCGTGAGCCAGAGGTTTATGGCACAACAACACTAGATGACATTCACAAGAAGCTTAGTGAGATTGCCAAAACTCATTCGGTTGGGCTTGTCACCTACCAAAGCAATCATGAGGGCGAGTTAATAGATCGCATTCAAAAAGCTAAACAGGATGGGGTTGATTTCATCATCATCAACCCTGGTGCATTTACCCACACCAGTGTTGCCCTCCGGGATGCGCTGGCTGGAGTCGCCATTCCATTCACAGAAATTCATTTGTCCAATATTCACCAGCGCGAAGAATTCCGCAAGCACTCCTATTTGTCGGATATAGCGACTGGCGTCATTTGCGGTCTTGGCGCCATTGGATATGAGCTCGCCCTGCAAGCGGCGATTGTCCGTTTACAAAAATAAAGATTAATTCAGCATTAAAAGAGAGGAATTACTTCCATGGATCTTAGAAAACTTAAAACCCTGATTGACCTTGTTTCTGAATCAGGCATCTCTGAATTAGAAGTAAACGAAGGCGAAGATCGTGTTCGCATCGTCAATGCTGGCTCCGGCCCCTCAAACATGGGTCAAGTTGTTTATGCTCATCCAGCCCCAATCCAAAGCACTCACCCTGCGCCCGCTGTAAATACACCCGCAGAAACAACCACTTCCGAAGCCATGGAAGCGCCGGCGGCTGAAACAGGTTTCGTAGCGCGCTCACCAATGGTGGGCACTTTCTATCGCGCAGCCAACCCAGAATCTCCTGACTTCGTAAAAGTAGGCGATACGGTTGCTGTTGGCCAAACGCTTTGCATTATTGAGGCAATGAAGCTCCTCAATGAAATAGAAGCCGAAAAAGCCGGCGTCATTAAACAAATTCTGTGTGAAAACGGTCAGGGTGTTGAGTTTGATCAACCCCTTTTCATCATTGCCTAATCTCAACGACACACACTTACTCACCTTTACCTAACTCAGAGCCGATATGTTCGATAAGATTCTGATTGCCAATCGAGGGGAAATTGCCCTTCGTATCCAACGCGCCTGCCGCGAATTGGGTATCAAAACTGTGGTGGTGTATTCCACCGCAGATAAAGAAGCAAAATACGTCAAACTAGCCGATGAGGCTGTTTGTATCGGACCAGCACCTTCTCCACTGAGCTATCTCAATATGCCAGCGATTATTTCGGCAGCTGAAGTCACTGATGCCGAGGCCATTCATCCAGGCTATGGCTTTCTCTCAGAAAATGCTGACTTTGCTGAGCGTGTTGAAAAATCTGGGTTTGCTTTCATTGGTCCTACAGCAAGCTCTATTCGTCTCATGGGTGATAAGGTTTCCGCAAAACGCGCCATGATTAAAGCAGGAGTGCCTTGCGTACCAGGATCTGAGGGTGCATTGCCCGATAACCCAAAAGAAATTATTGCGGCTGCCAAGAAAGTTGGGTATCCAGTCATCATTAAAGCGGCTGGTGGTGGTGGTGGGCGCGGCATGCGCGTTGTTCACACAGAGGCAGCATTAATTAATGCCGTCAATATGACCAAAGAAGAGGCTGGGCGCGCTTTCGGAAATCCCGAGGTCTACATGGAAAAGTTTCTGGAGAAGCCCCGCCATGTAGAGATTCAGATCTTAGCTGATACCCATGGAAATGCGATTTGGTTAGGTGAGCGAGACTGCTCTATGCAACGTCGTCATCAAAAAGTGATTGAAGAGGCGCCCGCACCTGGCATTGATCGTCGCTTAATCGCCAAAATTGGCGAGCGTTGTGCTGAAGCATGTAGAAAAATTGGCTATCGTGGCGCAGGCACCTTTGAATTTCTGTATGAAAACGGTGAATTCTTCTTTATCGAGATGAATACACGTGTTCAAGTTGAACATCCGGTAACAGAAATGATTACTGGTGTTGATATTGTTCAAGAACAGATTAGGATTGCCGCAGGCCTGAAATTAAATTACCGCCAAAAAGATATTGTGTTCCGTGGTCACGCTATCGAATGCCGTCTTAACGCGGAAGATCCATTTAAATTCATACCGAGTCCTGGAAAAATTGGTTCATGGCATATGCCTGGTGGCCCTGGTATTCGAGTGGATTCGCATGCTTATAGCGGTTACATTGTTCCGCCGCATTACGATTCGATGATTGGAAAGCTCATTGCATATGGCAATACTCGCGAACAAGCGATTCGGCGCATGCAAATTGCCCTTTCAGAAATGGTAATCGATGGCATCACCACTAATGTTCCTTTACATCGCGAGCTCATGCTCGACCCAAACTTCATTGAAGGTGGCACCAGCATTCACTATCTAGAACATCGCTTAGAAGAGCAAGCCGCTAGTCGCGGTAAAGCCTAACTGATACCTGAATGATATTTAGGCGGGGTTTATATGTCCTATCGTGAGCTAGTCTTTACCGTTCCCGCTGAAATTGCCGAACCCTTAGGCGACATTCTTCTGGATCTGGGCGCACTCTCAATCACGGTTGAAGATGATGCAGCAGGCGGCTACGACGAAAATCCACTGTATGGTGAGCCGGGGCTATCTCCAGATGTGCATGCTTGGGATCGTTCTGCTGTAACCGCCCTATTTAATCCTGAAATCGATGGTTCGGCTACTGCAGAGTTCATTCCAAATCTGCTTGCCTCTTTAAAAAAATTAGGCTTCAACCTGCCAGCGCCTCAAGAAAAAACAGTTGAAGAGCAAGATTGGGTACGCTTAACTCAGAGTCAATTTGCACCAATTCAAATTGGGAAACGGATTTGGGTAGTACCCTCTTGGCATGATGCTCCGAGCGATCCAAATGCAATCTGCTTAGCAGTTGATCCGGGCTTAGCATTTGGCACTGGCAGCCACCCCACCACCCATCTTTGCTTGCTCTGGCTTGAAGAGCATAGCGATCTTCAAAGTCAAAGTTTGCTCGATTACGGCTGTGGCTCTGGAATCTTGGCAATTGCAGCAGCAAAACTCGGTTGTCATCCGGTTGTTGGTACAGATATCGATCCACAAGCGATGGTTGCCGCTCGCAGCAATGCCGAAATCAATCAAACGGTGATTCGATTTGTTTTGCCAAATGAAAATGCGACTGAACTGGCTGCAGAAACCAAATACGATATCGTGATGGCCAATATTCTGGCCAATCCTCTTCAAGTGCTTGCGCCGGCATTGGTCAACAAGATGCGCCCGGGTGGCCAAATTGTTCTGTCTGGCGTCTTGGCACGGCAAGCAGAAGAGGTGATTGCAACTTACAGCCAATGGCTAACACTTTCTGTATGGAAGGAAAGTGAAGGATGGGTTTGTTTGAGCGGAGTCCTTCCTACTGATAACAGAGGCAAGCTCTCTACGCAGGCTCAAAAAAAAAGTTTTGAGTTAAGGCCCAAGTTTGCTTTTCTGGGGATTTTTTTCCTACTCTTGATCGCCTTTGGCGAGCACCTCTCTAGAAATTCGCTGCTCCCTGCACTTGCACCACGTCTTGATGGCACATCTAATGCTGTTGCAGTCAGCGCATTTTCTGCTTTGCAACAGTTTGATGAAAAATTATGTCGTGCCCTAGGGTGCATTAATCGGCCTGTGAGCGATTTTGCTGCCTGGAAAATAATGTCAGCCACACTTGGACTAGAAAACTCGCCAGAGGTGCTTAAAACGCCTGTGAATCAATCTATATTGCAAGTTGAAATACAAAATCGTCTTGCAATCGCCACTTTGTGGCCCTATTTAGAAATTTCTCTTACTGATGCAGATGAATCAGAACTGAAATCACTTCAATTCTCACCAAAAGAGTGGCTGCCAGAAAGCTGGCAATCATCACATCCAGATTTTCTACACTCAGGTGCCGCTGCCGGTGAAATAATTCACTCGGACCTTCCAATTTCCCTGCCAAACAACACTGCCGGCTATCGGGTTAGAGTTTTTTATCCCCAACCCACACCTTCATCACCCAACTCAATCAATGGACACTAATTTATGGCTAGCTTAATCTGCGGCTCGATTGCCTACGACACCATCATGAACTTTGAAGGCAAATTTGCCGATCAAATCCTGCCCGAACAAATCCATATCCTAAATGTAGCCTTCTTGGTCCCCACGATGCGCCGAGAATTTGGTGGTTGTGCCGGGAATATTGCATACAACTTAAGTCTCTTGGGTGGAGACCCCATCATCATGGCAACTGTTGGCGGTGATGCAACACCCTACTTGGATCGCCTCAAACAATTGCGAATCGATGCAAGCCATATTCGCCAAATCGAGCAGGCTTTTACAGCTCAAGCAATGATTACAACTGATCAGGCAAACAATCAAATTACAGCGTTTCATCCTGGCGCAATGGGTGAATCACACCTCAACCAAGTGGCAGCGGTTGTTGCAGAGCGCAGCAAAAATTCTAAGGGGGCGGCAAAATTTGGCATTGTGGCCCCAGATGGCCGCCAAGGCATGTGGGAACACTGCCATCAATTAGCTGAAGCTGGTATTCCATTTGTGTTTGATCCAGGCCAAGGGTTACCAATGTTCAATGGTCCGGAACTTCTGGAATTGATCGATCTAGCCACTTACCTAGCCGTAAATGACTATGAAGGTGAAATGCTCGCACAAAGAACTGGCATTAATCTAGCTAAAGTAGCGGAACGAGTCGAAGCATTGATTGTTACCAAGGGTGCCGAAGGGGCAGATATTTATGCTAAAGGCAAATGTATTGCAATTCCACCGGTCCCCGCCTCGAAAGTAGTTGATCCAACTGGTTGTGGTGATGCATTTCGAGGTGGATTACTCTTTGGTTTAGAAAATGGCATGGATTGGGAGACTACCGGTCGACTAGCTAGCCTGATGGGTTCGATCAAAATTACGCATCAAGGTCCACAAAACCACCAACTCAGCAAAGCTGAAATTGCTGCCCAGTTCAAAACAGCCTTTGACTTTAGTTTTTAAGTCTATTTAGCCGCGCAGGCCAATTCAATACAAAACTAGCAATAAAAAAGGGGTCTCATAAGAGACCCCTTTGAACTTCACCCGTCTGTAAGCCAAGGCTTATGGACGTGTGCCAGTTGGGAAGGGCCAAGCAGCGGCAGGATTCAACGCACTAGTCGCTGGAGCAGCAGCTTTTTTAGCCACGGGCTTTTTTACAGCTTTGCCCGCTTTCTTCGCAGCAGGCTTACTTACTTTTTTTTTGCTACGCGCTTCTTTGCAGCTTTTTTAGCGGCTGGCTTTTTAGCAGCAGCTTTTTTAGCAGCTGGCTTCTTTTTAGCTACTTTTTTAGCAGCTGGCTTTTTAGCAGCAGGACGCTTTTTAGCTACTTTTTTAGCGGCTGGCTTTTTAGCAGCAGCTTTTTTAGCAGCTGGCTTCTTTTTAGCTACTTTTTTAGCAGCTGGTTTCTTTGCAGCTACTTTTTTCTTAGCAGCTGGTTTCTTTGCAGCAGGTTTCTTTTTGGCGATTGCCATAGTAATGCTCCTTCACGTGAGGATTAGTACAAACTACCGATTAAGAAGACCCGACCATTCATTTCCGCCTTGCCTTGCGGCCTATTGGAGAAGACGAGCGAGCCATTCATCGGCGCGCGGCTTGATACTAAGTGCTGCACGCTAATGAATCTTGGAAAAAAAGCCGTGGCCCCAAAGGACAACGGCTTTTTGAATTTGCTGGAAAAAATAGAGAGAGTAGCCCAGAAACCCTTGAGCAAGGGTTTTCGGATTTGAGCCTGGTTTTGCTGACTTTTAAAACTATCCAACCGTCTAATCTCCTATTTAGCCGGCTATGCGCTTTGTACTTACTAAATTACTCCCAACTCAGCGCACCGCCAGTTTGATACTCAATAACGCGTGTCTCAAAAAAGTTTCGCTCTTTTTTCAGATCAATCATTTCTGACATCCATGGGAATGGATTCTCTTCATTTGGGAACATTGCGTCAAGTCCTATTTGCAAACATCTGCGATTACAGATGTATCTTAGGTACCCTTTGAACATCGGAGCGTTCAATCCAAGCACTCCTCGAGGCATCGTATCTTCGGCATACCGGTACTCCAATTCAACTGCTTTTTCAAAGATGGATTTGATCTCGTCTTTGAACGCAGAGGTCCATAACTGCGGGTTCTCCAGCTTAATTTGATTAATTAAATCGATGCCAAAATTGCAGTGCATTGACTCATCACGCAGGATGTATTGGTACTGTTCAGCAGCACCTGTCATTTTGTTTTGACGACCCATTGCAAGTATTTGCGTAAAACCAACATAAAAGAATAATCCTTCCATTACGCAGGCAAAAACAATGAGTGAACGCAGTAAAGTTTGATCAGTTTCTAATGTGCCAGTCTTGAAATTTGGATTAGTTAACACATCAATATACGGAATTAAGAACTCATCTTTAGCGCGAATCGAGTCAATCTCGTGGTACGCATTGAAGATTTCGCTCTGATCTAAACCTAAAGATTCAACAATATATTGGTAGGCATGAGTATGAATTGCCTCCTCAAAAGCTTGACGCAGTAGGTATTGACGGCACTCTGGGGCGGTAATGTGGCGATAAGTGCCCAGAACGATATTGTTTGCAGCCAAAGAATCTGCAGTAGTAAAGAAACCGAGGTTGCGCTTAATAATCCTACGCTCGTCCTCTGTTAAGCCATTGGGATCCTTCCAAAGCGCGATATCGCGATTCATATTGATCTCTTGTGGCATCCAGTGGTTTGCACAACCAGCCAAGTATTTCTCCCAAGCCCACTTATATTTAAATGGTACGAGCTGATTTACGTCAGTCTTGGCATTAATCACACGCTTATCGGCTGCGTTTACACGCAAGGCCGCACCACCCGCCAATGAGGCGGCCGGCACTTCTGCGGGTGCAACATTTTGGGGGGCCAATGCAGCTTGATCTGGCTGTGGGCGTTGTGGCTCCTCTACTCTCACTTGCGGTGCAAGTCCGGCTTTTGCCAGCGCTGGAGCAACTTCCTCTTCCCAATTCAACATAACTTTCTCCTAATCCTTCTATTTCCATTCAGCAAGCAAATTGCTTACTGACATGCTTCACATTCTTCAAAACCAGCATCGCCCGGACGCATTGTGCACACTGGGCCATCTGCCTCTTGGGCAGCCTCTGCTGCATCAGTGCCATTTACACCGCCGCCACTTGAAACTGAATTCAATTGACCGCTGGCAACAGTTGATTTCTCAACGTGAGTTGCAGCCATTGTGCGGAGGTAGTACGTGGTCTTTAAGCCGCGTAACCAAGCTAACTTGTAAGTGTCATCCAATTTCTTGCCAGATGCGCCACCCATGTAGATATTGAGTGACTGCCCTTGGTCAATCCACTTCTGACGGCGTGAAGCAGCTTCCACCAACCAACTTGGCTCCACTTCAAATGCAGTAGCGTATAAATCGCGTAGATCTTGTGGAATACGATCGATTTTGGACAAGGTGCCATCAAAATACTTCAAATCAGCAATCATGACTTCATCCCAAAGACCGCGATCCTTCAAATCACGCACTAAATACTCGTTTACCACTGTGAACTCGCCAGAAAGATTGGACTTCACAAATAAATTCTGGAAGGTCGGCTCAATACAAGCGGATACACCAATAATGTTCGAAATCGTTGCTGTTGGTGCAATAGCAATGCAATTCGAGTTACGCATACCGTGCTGCTTGATATGTGCACGCAAGCCATCCCAGTTCATTGTTGAAGAGCCGTCTACCTCAAGGTAGCCACCACGTTGCTCGGCCAGCAGCGCCACTGAGTCCTGCGGGAGAATGCCACGATCCCATAAAGAGCCTTTATAGGTGCTGTAAACACCGCGTTCTTCAGCCAACTCACTAGATGCTTGATAAGCGTAGTAGCAAATAGCTTCCATTGAAGAATCGGCGAACTTCACAGCCGCATCACTTGCATAGGGAATGCGTTGCATATGCAAGCAATCCTGGAATCCCATGATGCCCATGCCTACTGGGCGATGCTTCAAATTGGAATTGCGAGCTTTAGCAACTGCGTAGTAGTTGATATCGATGACGTTATCCAACATCCGCATTGCGGTACGAATGGTTTTTTGGAGTTTCTCATGGTCCAAAATCATCTTGCCTGAAGCATCGGTTGTCATATGAGCTGTTAAGTTCACAGAACCCAAGTTACATACGGCAATTTCGCTCTCATTGGTATTGAGGGTAATCTCAGTACATAAATTCGAAGAGTGGACTACACCAACATGCTGCTGTGGGCTGCGAATATTGCATGGATCCTTAAATGTGATCCATGGATGGCCGGTTTCGAACAACATGCCCAGCATCTTGCGCCACAATTGCTGCGCTGGAATTCTTCGGAAAGGTTTTAACTCACCTCTGTCGGCTTTTTGCTCGTAAGCAACATAAGCCTCTTCAAAAGCTTTGCCGTATTTGTCATGCAAGTCAGGTGTGTTTGATGGTGAGAACAAAGTCCAGTCACCATTCTCCATAACACGCTTCATGAACAAGTCAGGAATCCAGTTTGAGGTATTCATGTCGTGCGTGCGGCGGCGATCATCACCAGTGTTTTTGCGCAACTCCAAAAACTCTTCGATATCTAAATGCCATGTTTCTAAGTAGGCGCAAACAGCACCCTTACGCTTACCACCTTGATTCACAGCAACAGCTGTGTCATTCACCACCTTGAGGAACGGCACAACTCCCTGGGATTTACCGTTAGTCCCTTTAATATGACTGCCCAGTGCGCGAACATTTGTCCAGTCATTACCTAAGCCGCCGGCAAATTTAGATAACAATGCATTTTCTTTCAAGGCTTCGTAGATGCCGTCAAGATCATCATCAACAGTAGTCAAATAGCAACTAGAGAGCTGTGGACGAGTGGTTGCCGAATTAAATAAGGTTGGCGTGCTAGACATGAAATCAAATGTAGACAGGATTTCGTAGAACTCGATAGCGCGGCGTTCACGATCTAGCTCGTTCAAAGATAAGCCCATTGCGACGCGCATAAAGAAAGCCTGCGGCATTTCAATGCGACGCTCTTCAATATGTAAAAAGTAGCGATCATACAAAGTTTGCAAACCAAGGTAGTTGAACTGCAAATCACGGCTAGCATTCAAAGCTGCAGCCAGTCTTGGTAAATCAAACTCGCGCATGCGTGGGTCTAACAGCTCTGCAGAAATACCTTCATTGATATATTTCGCAAAGTAACTGCTGTACTCAGCCTGCATATCGCCCTGCAATACCTCGCGCCCCAAAATCTCTTTGCGGATCACGTGCATCAAAATCCGTGCTGTTACTTGGCTATAGGCAGGGTCTTTTTCAATCAAAGTACGCGAAGCCAAAATAGCGGAGTCATACACTTGCGCCATTGGTACGCCATCGTACAAATTCTTAATGGTTTCAGTGATGATGGGCGTTGCATCAATATTGTTGCCTAAGCCTTCGCATGCCGCCTCGATAACCGTCCGGAGTGCTGCCATGTCAAGCCACTTTTCCACTCCGTTATCCGTGACTTTAATTCCAGATTCGCCAGCTTGATTAGCCGCCTGTGCATCTTGTGTAACTTCTTGTTGGGCAGCGCGTTCTTGGTTACGCTTTTCACGATAAAGAACATATGCACGAGCAACGTTGTGCTCTCCGCTACGCATCAATGCCAATTCAACTTGGTCTTGAATATCTTCAATATGGAATGTTCCGCCATTGGGTCGGCTACGCAACAAAGCGCGCACAACTGCATGGGTCAATTGCTCAACTTGCTCACGCACTCGCGCAGAAGCGGCCCCTTGGCCACCATTAACAGCTAAAAATGCTTTGGTTACAGCAATTGCAATTTTCGATGGCTCAAAAGCCACAACTGAACCGTTACGGCGAATAATCTTGTAATCAGACAACTGGGTTGCCTGGTTGCCGCCAACACCTCCGGCTACAAATCCTGCCGAAGGGTTTTGGCTCAATGCCCCAGTAGGGTTCAAACCGGGGCTATTTGTTCCAGCCGGTTGGCCTGCTGTTTGTGGATTGGCGTATGTCATGGAGCTCCTGCTTATTTATATAGTTATAAGGTCAAAAAATCGTTAAAAAACAATGGGGTAGTGCTGTATTTAAACACTACATCTAGTGTTTTGAAGTGCATTGGGTACTAAGTATAGGGAATTATTCCTACTTTGGTAATACTTTTTTTACAAATTCTTATAAGTATTTTTACTAAGTTTTGCACTAAATTTAAGCCCATTTTGGTGCTAAATTTCCAGCCCTTTTTACATAAAGGCTATAAAAGTGAGCGTGTGCTCACATACTAAAAATAAACTCTAGCGGGGCTCTAATCCGAAGGGAAATTTTTCCTCTGGAATGCCGACCTGGGACTGAAATTTCTTCCAATTAAATTGAACCCCTGGGTCAGTTTTACGGTCTGGCGCAATGTCACTATGGCCAGCAAATTGAAGATTCGTAAAACGAAGTTGTAAATTCGCAACCAACTTTGACAATTCGGCGTACTGAATCTCTTCAAAACCAGTGTCTCCATCCCCCTCAAGTTCAATTCCTATGGAAAAATCGTTACATTTCTCCCGCCCCAGAAATGAAGAAATGCCCGCATGCCAAGCTTTATTGTCAACAGAAACAAATTGAATAACTTGGCCGTCACGCGCTATCAGAAAATGACTAGATACTTTTTGGGCTGCAATTTCTTCAAAATAGGGATGAAGTGAGATATCAAGCTTGTTTTGGAAAAAGTCGACAATAAACTGGGTGCAAGGGCGACGCTTGAATTCTCCGGGAGGCAGGCTAATGTGGTGAATAAGCACCAAGTCAGGCAAACAAGACTCTGGCCTTAAATCATGATTGGGTGAAGCCCGCCATGCCGCATAACCAAGCCACCCCTGAGCATCTAAATGATTGAGATGCTCCCGGGAACAATAAAAACGATCCTCAACAGTAATTGCATCAGATTGAGGCAAATAAACTTGGCAATGCTGACATTGCGCCATCACCTCGGGCTTCAAAATCTTGGACTCTCGTTGCTCGTTAAAATACGCAGCCTCTTTTGCACTTAGCTCAGCCCGCTTTTTACCTTTAAGCCAAAGATAAAAAAGCCCTACACCAAGCAATATAAATAACCACTTCATCAAAACATCACCCTCTCTGGAGAATGACTTCCATTACGAAGCGACTGCCTATATAGGCCAGCAGCAAGGCAGTGTAAGCACTTAAAACCCAGCGCACAGCCACCCTTCCACGTAGACCCACTCTCCACCGCGCCAATAAAAGACCGGCGAATAAAAACCAAGAGACCAGCGCAAAAATAGTTTTGTGATCAAAAACTAGGGGTTTGCCGAATAGCGTTTGAGAAAAGAGTAAGCCTGAAAAAACCGTTAGGGTGAGGAGTGCAAAGCCCACATAGATCAAGTTAAAGAGTAAAGCTTCCATCATCATCAAGGGCGGAAGATCTTCCAGCCAGTGAGCAATTCGACTGTTGGGAGAAATAGCTAGCTGACGATGTAAAGCACGGTCCTGCACACTCATTAGCATGGCATGCATAGCCGCCAGACTCAATAGCCCTACAGAAATAGTTGCCACAATGAAATGTCCCTTAAACCAAGGGTCTGAAACGGCCCTAGGTGAAATCAAGGCTCCAGGAAAAACTGTTGGTAAAAAAGCGTAGACCATGGCAAATAGAAGCGCCATCCAGCGCAAACTCGAGATAGGTGTGAACCAGGACTGAAACCAATAAAAAGCCAGGCCGACCCAGGCAATCAAAGAGAGGTCTTGAGCAAAGCCAAAAACAAAACCTTCTGGGGTGAATACTGAATCATGCAGTTCAATTCCATGAATCAATAAAATGGCAAAAATTGCCACCTGCACTAACCCAGAAAACAGGGAAGAGTCAGCCACAGCCTTTGATCTAAAGCTCAAAACGAGCAAAAGTAGCAAATAAAGTGCAGATGAAAGCCATCCGTAACTTGAGTAACTTAAAATATCCATCTGGAAAGTCTAATCGATAAATGCTAGAAAACCTCACCGATCGTCTATCACGCGTTGTTAAAACAATGCGGGGGCAGGCTCGCCTCACTGAAAGCAACACAGCAGAGATGCTGCGGGAGATCCGTCTAGCCTTACTGGAGGCTGATGTAGCCCTGCCAGTCGTCAAGTCACTGCTAGAGCAAATCAAATTTAAAGCCCTTGGGGAAGAAGTGGTTGGCAGCCTTAGTCCGGGGCAGGCCTTAGTCGGCGTCGTACAACGCGAGCTTGCCCAATTGATGAGGGGTGATGCCACTCAAAGCAGCGAAATCAATTTAGCAACTCAACCACCTGCTGTAATTTTGATGGCCGGATTACAGGGTGCCGGCAAAACCACCTCCGTTGGAAAGCTGGCCAAATATCTTCAAGAAAAGAAGAAAAAGAAAGTGCTGACTGTTTCTTGTGACGTTTATCGACCTGCCGCAATCGAGCAGCTAGAAACCGTTACCAAACAAGTTGGGGCTGAATTCTTTCCAAGCACGATTGATCAGAAGCCAAATGAGATTGCCGTTGCCGCTTTAGACTGGGCACGTCGCCATTACTTTGATGTCTTACTAGTAGACACTGCCGGTCGCTTGGGTATTGATGAAGCGCTTATGCAAGAAATTAAAACCTTGCACGCCACTCTCAACCCAATTGAAACTCTATTTGTAGTTGACGCCATGTTGGGTCAAGATGCCATCAATACCGCCAAGGCTTTCCATGAGGCGCTTCCATTAACTGGGGTCATCCTCACCAAACTTGATGGTGACTCTCGTGGTGGCGCCGCTCTATCTGTTCGCCAAGTTACTGGAGTACCACTTAAGTTTATTGGTGTAGCGGAAAAAATGGATGGTCTTGAAGCGTTCGATGCAGAACGCATGGCCAGCAGAATTTTAGGCATGGGCGATATCCTTGCTTTGGTTGAACAAGCACAACAAAATGTTGATGTTGCTAAAGCAGAGAAATTAGCTAGCAAGATTTCTAAGGGTGGATTTGATCTGAGTGATTTCAGAGATCAGCTTGCACAAATGCAACAAATGGGGGGCATGGCTAGCCTGATGGATAAATTACCCAGTCATATGGCGCAAGCTGCATCCAAAACGAATCTGAGTGCAGCTGACAAACAAACGAAGCGGATGCGCGGCATCATTGACAGCATGACACCAAGAGAGCGTGCTAAACCTGAATTACTAAAAGCTACTCGTAAGCGTCGTATTGCAGCCGGTGCAGGCGTTGAAGTTCAAGAAGTCAATCGCCTACTGGCACAGTTCGAGCAAATGCAAACCATGATGAAGCAATTCAAAGGTGGCAAGATGGCGCGCACCATGGCAAGCATGGCCGCAAAAGGAGCCGCCAAAGGTATTGGCGGGCTCTTTAAAAAATAATAAGCTTAAGAAACTAATTGCTTAGCTGTTTGTACAGCTGTAATGACTTTTTCTTTAATCTCGGCCAATAGAATATTTTGAGACTCTGCATCAGTTCGGCCTTTAAATTCCACCTGGGAATCTGCCAAACCACGGTCACCAATCACCACCCGAAATGGCGCGCCAATTAATTCCCAATCAGCAAACATAGCACCAGGGCGTTCACCGCGATCATCAAGAATCACATCGATGCCAGCCACCGAGAGCTCATCATGCAATTGATCGGCAGCATTTTTCACCGCCTCAGATCTGTCGTAGTTCATTGGACAAATCACCACCTCAAATGGTGCCATTGAAATCGGCCAAATAATCCCACGCTCATCATGACCCTGTTCAATAGCTGCGCCTAGTAAACGAGTGACCCCAATGCCATAACAACCCATCACCATCGGCTGCGCCTTACCTTGTTGGTCTAAATAAGTACAACCCATTGCTTCAGAGTAACGAGTACCCAATTGAAATACGTGCCCAACTTCAATCCCGCGACAAATATCCACTACACCCTTACCATCGGGGGAAGGATCGCCAACAACTGCATTACGAATATCCATTACCAGTGGCTCTGGTAAATCACGTGTCCAGTTCACGCCAATTAAGTGATGGCCTGCATCATTAGCGCCACACACAAAATCGGACATATTAGCGACGGTACGATCAGCTACAACCGTGACCTCGGCACTCACACCAACAGGACCGAGGTAACCAGCGGGCGCATTGCATGCCTGCTTTATCTCTGCGTCAGTGGCAAAACGTGACTCAGCCATACCGAGTATTTTGCTAGCCTTCACTTCATTAAGCTCATGATCACCACGAAGCAATAGCATAAATAATTTAACCGGGCCATTTTCTTGGTTGGCAGCAAACAAAAGTGATTTAACTGTTTTCTCAAGCGGCACCTTCAAAAACTGTGCAACGTCAGCACAATTAGTTTGATTGGGTGTTGGAAGCTTTTGGATTTCTTGTGTTGCAGCTTCGCGCGTAGCAGACAGAGCAAGCGACTCCGCTGCCTCTAAATTCGCCGCGTAATCAGAATTTTGACAATACACAATGGCATCTTCACCAGTATCAGCAATCACATGAAACTCTTGACTGCCTGATCCGCCAATTGCGCCATTATCCGCAGTCACCGCACGGAACTTCAACCCCATACGCTTAAAGATACGGGTGTAGGCATCGAACATGATTTGGTAGGACTTCTTTAAGCCTTCACTATCACGATCAAATGAGTAAGCGTCCTTCATACTGAACTCACGCCCACGCATTATTCCAAAACGTGGACGACGCTCATCACGAAACTTTGTTTGAATTTGATAAAAATTAATCGGCAGTTGTTTGTAACTTTTAATTTCATTACGCGCCAAATCTGTAATCACCTCTTCAGAGGTTGGCTGAATTAAAAAGTCACGATCATGGCGATCTTTAATCCGCAGTAACTCTGGCCCCATCTTTTCCCAGCGACCAGTCTCTTGCCATAACTCAGCAGGTTGAATCATCGGCATGAGCAATTCAATGGCACCGGCACGATTCATTTCTTCGCGGATGATATTTTCTACTTTGCGAATGGACCTTAAACCTATAGGCAAATAGTTGTAAATACCAGCGCTCAACTTACGAATGAGGCCTGCACGCACCATAAGTTTGTGCGAAACCACCTCAGCGTCGGAGGGGGCTTCTTTTAGTGTGGCGAGAAATGACTGTGATGCTTTCATGAATGGATATAATCAAATCATTGATTTTAAAGGATTTGAGGCACGATCATGCTTGACCGTGAAGGGTATAGAGCCAATGTTGGCATTGTCCTCCTCAATAGCCATAACGAGGTTTTCTGGGGAAAACGCGTTGGGCAGCATTCGTGGCAGTTCCCGCAAGGCGGGATTCAACATGGTGAGAGCCCAGAGCAGGCCATGTACCGCGAATTGTATGAGGAAGTGGGCTTATTGCCAGAGCACGTCCAAATTGTTGGACGAACTAGGGATTGGCTGCGCTATGACGTCCCTGAGGAGTATCTGCGCCGTCAACATGCCACTCGGATTCACAGGGCAGCCTATCGTGGCCAGAAGCAAATCTGGTTCCTCTTGCGTCTAGTGGGTCTGGATAGCGATATTGATCTGCGGGTCTCTGAACACCCCGAATTTGATGCTTGGCGCTGGGTCCCATTCTGGATTCAGCTCGATTCAGTCATTGACTTCAAGCGGGAGGTTTACCAATTAGCACTTTCCGAATTGGCTCGCTACCTTTCGCGGGGAGTTCGGATGCAACAGCTTGCTTGGGGAGCACCCCTCGAAATTCTTCAATCCATTTACCCCGGAAATGAAGAGCACCCCAAAAAATCTACCCCTAAAGATAAATCTCAATGACCCTTAACCTTTATCGCACTTCATTTCTTATATGCAGCGCAAGCATCGCTCTTGGTTTGACTGCCTGCGCTGGGGATCCCCTAGAAAGCGGTGTTGACCCCTTCGCACCAATGATTTTTAAGGAGGGGGCTACGGCGATGCCATTGAACCCACCAAATAAGACCACCTTAGTCCCCTACTATGTATCAAGGGAGACTGTTTTCAAGTTTGCGGTTGATACAGACTCGATTTTGATTGGCGCTGATGGCGTCACTCGATATATTGTTGTACTAACCAACCCTAGCGGGGGTGAACAGATTCAATACGAAGGTATTCGATGTGATTCGTTTCAAGCGCGAATCTATGGTACGTTTGAAAATGGAGCCTGGAGAGAAAATCCGCTGTCTACCTGGAAAGACATTCAAAGCAAAACTGCCAATCGTTATCAAGCTGCACTAGCACAAGGCGCTTTTTGCAACATGAACATTCAAGAAAAAAATATTGGTACGATTATTAAGGCGCTAGACCCAAATAGCTTTACTGGGGGCACTAAACCTACTAATTCTTATGGGATGCAATACTAGAGTTCAATTCAGTCTATGCTTTATTGGGGCTTAAGCAAGTTCCAATTTTTTCGCCCGACAAGAGGCGAGTTAGCACTTTAGGCTCGCGCCCAGAAGCGATGACTGTAGTAGTGTCAGTTTGAGCAGCGACTTTAGCAGCGAGCACCTTAGTCAACATGCCGCCCTTACTAAGCTCGCTACCAGCACCACCCGCCATTTTTTCTAATGCAGGATCTCCAGCCAAAGCATTACTCAACAAAGTTGCGCTAGCATCATGTCTTGGATCCGCAGTAAATAAGCCACCCTGGTCTGTCAAAATCACCAGCAAATCTGCTTGAATTAAATTGGCAACCAAAGCTGCAAGGCTGTCGTTGTCGCCAAACTTAATCTCGTCGGTAACAACGGTATCGTTTTCATTAATGATGGGCACAACATCTAACTTCAATAGCGTCTCCAAAGTTGCCTTCGCATTTGCATTGCGCTCTGGATGCGCTAGGTCCGCATTCGTTAACAGAATCTGAGCGCTACGCAAATTAAAACGTGCAAAGCAACTCTCATACACTTGCACTAAACCCATCTGCCCAACAGCTGCCGCTGCTTGAAGTTGATGAATTTCTTGAGGGCGCTTTGTCCAGCCTAGGCGCTGCATTCCCTCGGCGATTGCACCGGAGCTCACCATTAGCACTTCATGACCGCCACCTAACAATGCAGCCATTTGCTCCGCCCACATTGCGATAGCAGCATGATCCAAACCTTCACCATTATTGGTAACAAGACTTGATCCAACCTTAACAACAATTCGTTTTGCTTTTTGCATTGTCATATCAATTGAGCATATCAAATACGTATTTAATCTGGGGCCTTATCTTCGGCTTGATCCTGATACCGTGGATCTGTGGCGCGCTCCTCAGCATCATCGCGATCACGCCGCACTGAATCTAAATAGTCTTGCAAGGAATAGCAAAGTTTGTCGCAACCCATACCAGTTAGCGCAGAGATCTCAAATACAGGACCTTTCCACTTAAACTTTTTCATAAAGTCAGCCACTACTTTTTTACGATCCTCTTCGGGGATCATGTCAACCTTGTTCAGCACCAACCAGCGTGGCTTCTCAACCAATGCTTCGTCATACTTACGCAACTCATTGACGATCGCCTTGGCATCTGCCACAGGATCAACATTTTCATCAAATGGAGCAATGTCGACTAGGTGCAAGAGTACGCCAGTGCGCTGCAAGTGTCGCAAGAAGCGATGACCTAAACCAGCACCTTCAGCAGCACCTTCAATTAATCCAGGAATATCTGCAATAACAAAGCTGCGCTCGGCCCCCACGCGTACTACACCCAAATTTGGATGCAATGTTGTAAATGGATAATCTGCAATTTTTGGTCGAGCGTTAGAAACCGCAGTAATTAAGGTTGACTTACCAGCATTGGGCATACCCAACAACCCAACGTCAGCCAAGACTTTTAATTCGAGTTTGAGTTTGCGACGTTCACCGTCCTTACCATTTGTCTTCTGACGTGGAGCACGGTTCGTACTACTCTTAAAGTGAATGTTTCCCCAGCCGCCAACGCCGCCTTGCGCCAAGCAAAGACGCTCACCATGAGTGGTTAAGTCAGCAATCGGCTCGCCGGTATCGTAATCGGCAATGATCGTACCAACAGGCATGCGTAATTCAATATCGTCGCCCGCACGGCCGTAGCAATCAGCACCACGACCAGGCTCACCATTTTTAGCAGTGTGTGTTTTAGCGTAGCGGTAATCGACTAAGGTGTTGATATTGCGATCCGCTATAGCCCAAACACTGCCGCCTTTGCCGCCGTCGCCACCATCGGGACCGCCAAACTCAATAAACTTTTCGCGGCGCATAGAAGCACTACCGGCACCACCTTGGCCAGCTATGACTTCAATACGAGCTTCGTCTATAAATTTCATGAATAAAAAAGGCCTCGCACTAGCGAGGCCTGTTCCTAAGAGTTAAATTCGGAATAAATCTGAATCAAACGTGTCTCAGTCAGGCGCCTTATGAACGCGGAAGAACTGAAACCTGGGCCTTCTTCAAAGCACCCTTAACGCCGAATTCCACTTGTCCATCAATCAAGGCAAACAAAGTGTGATCCTTACCAATACCAACGTTTGCACCTGGATGAACTCGTGTGCCACGTTGACGAATGATGATGCTGCCAGCGTTGATCTGCTCGCCGCCAAATACTTTAACGCCTAAGCGTTTCGATTCTGAGTCGCGGCCATTTCGTGTCGAGCCGCCGCCTTTTTTCTGTGCCATATCTTTCTCCTGCTATGTGCCGTTGCCTTATTAGGCTTTAATCGTGTTGATCAAAATTTCAGTGAAATTCTGACGATGGCCTTGGTGCTTTTGATAATGCTTGCGACGGCGCATCTTAAAGATTGTCACTTTATCGTGACGTCCCTGGGAGATGACAGTGGCCATCACAGCGGCACCATTAACCAAAGGATCACCCAATTTGAGTGATGCGCCTTCGCCTACGGCGAGGACTTGGTCAAGAGTGATTTCGCTGCCGATTTCCGCTGGTATCTGTTCTATTTTCAATTTTTCGCCTGCAGCAACTTTATACTGTTTGCCACCGGTTTTTATGACCGCGTACATGGTGTGAAACCTCAAATTAATTCTACGTTTAAGCTAATCCACCCTGGATGAGCTAAGCCGATTATTATATCTTGCATGACGAGCACTGTCAAAACCAATGACTTAAGCCAAATTTTGGCTCCTATTGCCTTAGATTTCAAGGCCTTAGATGGGGTTATTCGTCTCCGCTTAGCTTCAAAAGTTGCCTTAATCGACCAAATTTCCAGCTATATCATCCAAGCCGGAGGGAAACGGGTTAGGCCCGCGCTACTACTTTTAGTGTCCCAAGCCCTAGCAAATGGTAATGAAACTGCCCACACCTTAGAAATGGCGGCAGTTGTGGAGTTTATACACACAGCCACCCTTCTTCATGATGATGTAGTCGATGAATCTACCCTCAGAAGAGGCAGGGAAACTGCTAACGCCGCTTTTGGAAACGCCGCCAGCGTCCTAGTTGGTGATTTTCTCTATTCCAGGGCCTTCCAAATGATGGTGGCCCCAAATGACTTGCGAGTCATGCAAATTTTGTCGGATGCCACCAATACGATTGCTGAAGGCGAAGTTTTACAGCTTCTGAATATGCACGACCCTGAAGTGAACGAAGAAAGCTATCTGCAGGTGATTCGCTACAAAACGGCAAAATTATTTGAAGCCTCCTCTGAGCTAGGCGCTATTCTGGCCAAAGCAAGTGATTTTGAGAGGGAGCAGGCCGCTGCCTTTGGTCGCCATATTGGCACTGCATTTCAGTTGATGGACGATTTACTGGATTACACGGCTAGCGCAGCACAGATGGGTAAAAATGCCGGCGACGACTTACGCGAAGGCAAACCAACTCTCCCCCTTATTTATCTCTTAGAGAATGGCAGCGCAGAAGAACGTCTCTTGGTACGCGCAGCAATTGAACAAAACCAGGATTTGCCTGAAGACATTTTTGCGCAAATTTTATTGGCAGTACAAAGCTCTGGAGCACTAGATTACACACAGGCAGCCGCAAAACGCGAGGCTAAGCTCGCTCTAGATTGCATCAAGTCATTTCCGCAAAATGCAGCAACAGATGCTTTATTTGCTCTTTGTGAATACTCCATTACAAGGCAAACCTAAAGGCGATTACGCTCCAACACTTTTCATTCTTAATTCACGCGCCGTAATACGTGCCTTCTCGGCCTCATCCCGTAAGCGTGCAATTTCAGCAGTGGATACTTTTTCTAAATTTGAATAATCGAGTTTCCAGGCAGGATCTGCTGACCAAGTTAAAGGTGACTGCAGGGTGGTTCTTGGGGCTGGGGCGCTTTCCAAAAGACGTAAGGCCAATTCAAAATTCAGTGCTCGTGAATCTGGATCATTGGGCTTCGCAGCAGCATTACCCAAGGGGAAATCGCTGAATAAAAAACGGGGCACTCCACAGTACTCAACAATATCTTTAGCAGCACCCATTACGACCGTTGAAATCCCAGCCTCTTCCAAATAGCGTGCCAATAAGCTTTGGCTTTGGTGGCAAATCGGGCAATTAGGAATCAATACTGCAACATCAACCTTATCAGCTCGCAACATTTCTAAAATCCGAGGGGCATCTATTTCTAAGGTGTGGCGTTGGCTACGATTAGTGGGTAAGCCATAAAAATGCGATGATAACGCTTGAATACGCCCTGCTTGAACTGCCTGTTTTGCAGCATCCAATGGAAACCAACACGCACTATCCTCCATATTGGCATTGCGTCGATCAATCCCAACGTGTGCAATGCGAAGGTCAACCTCCTCATTCATTGCATGTAGATAGGGCTGATAAAACTTTGCAGAGGAATTGTATGGCGCACCAGTCCCTTGGTGACCCTTGCTGGAATCATAGGGAACTGCTGTTGTGATGAGACCTAATACGGACTCATGTAAAGGCTTTTGCAATGACAAGAATGGCACATCGATATAGTGCGCCCAGACATAGGGCGTGTCATAACCCAAGCCAAGATAATAATTACGCGTTCGTTCAATATAACGAACCGGCTGATCAAGTTCACTAGCAAAACTCAGTTCGGAGGACTGACCCATCATTACATCCTTGTAAGATGTTACTCATCTAAATATCAAAACTGTATAGGAACTCATTATGGCTCAATGGCTTAGATTTCAGCATCAAGAGAAAAGTGGTTTTGGTCAAGTGCTGGGTGACAACATCAGCGTTTATGCTGGCGATCTCTTTAATCAACCCACCGCGACAGGAGAAACGTTCAAGCTAACAGACGTCACGATTGACATTCCATGCACCCCCTCAAAGATGGTGGCAATGGTGGATAACTTTCACGCTCTTGTTACAAAACTTGAGCATGCGGTACCAGCAGAACCTCTCTATTTTTTAAAAGGAAATAACTCCTTCCTAGCAACTGAGCAGACCATTCAAACGCCAAAGTCTTATTCTGGGAAAGTAGTTTATGAAGGTGAACTTGGTATTGTGATCGGTAAAGATTGCTATGAAGCCAATGAAACAGAAGCCTCTAATGCTATTTTTGGCTACACCTGCGTCAATGATGTTACCGCCATTGAAATTCTCAACCGTGATCCAGGTTATGCACAGTGGACACGTTCTAAGAGCTTTAACACCTTCGGAGTATTTGGTCCATACATCACGACCGATGTTGATCCTAGCAAGCTACACATCAAGACGATCCTAAACGATCAAGAGCGTCAAAACTATCCGATTGCCGATATGATCTTCCCGCCAACAAAATTGGTAAGCCTGATTTCGCAAGATATTCCACTGCACGCTGGCGACATTATTGCTTGCGGCACTTCAGTAGGCGTCGGCTCCATGAAACCCGGCAGCAAGGTGAGCATCATCATTGAGGGGGTTGGGCGCTTAGATAACCGCTTCGAATAGCATTAGTAGCCCGACACAGAAGGCAAGGCTAGACTGCCTCTTGAGGCCTGCACATTGACATCAAGGTATTTGGTTAACGCAAAAACAGTATTCAGACACGATGTTGGTGTGTCAGTAATTTTTCCTAGCTCGATGACGGAACCCAATAATGCATCGATCTCTAAGCTGCGGCCAGCTTCTAAATCTTGCAGCATAGATGTTTTGTGTTTGCCTACCTTTTCCGCACCAGCAATGCGACGTTCAATATCAACGCGGAAGGTGACGCCAAGCTTTTCGGCAATTGTTTGTGCTTCAGCCATCATGCTACGTGCCAACTCTTTGGTTAGTGGATACTGGCAAATACCTTCCAAAGTTCCATGCGTTAAAGAGCTAATTGGGTTGAAAGTCATATTGCCCCACAGCTTCAACCAAATCTCTGAACGAATATCCTCAAGAATGGGAGATTTAAATCCAGCAGCGCCCATCATTTCGGCAACCTTCTGAATCCGTTCTGTAACTTTGCCATCTAACTCGCCCAAGGGGAAACGATTTCCTTCAACGTGACGAATTACACCAGGCGCTTGAGTGAAGGTTGCGGGATACACTACGCAACCAATAATGTTGTCGGGATTAATGGCGCGCTTTGCAACACCGCCAGCATCTACCGTTTCGACTGAATGGTCTTTGTATTGACTCGATAGCTTTTGGAAATACCACCATGGAATTCCATTTTGCATTGGAATCAAAATAGTCTCAGGTCCCATAATGGCAGCTAAGTCATTAATGATTGGCTCAACTTGGTGCGCTTTTACTGCCAAGATGACAACATCCGGCTTTTCGACATCAGTTATTTTTTCTACCGCCTTAACTTCAGCTACCAATGGCTCTGGCTGATCATCCATGATCAAGGCAAGGCCGCGCTCCCGAATAGCGGCCAAAGTTGCGCCACGCGCAACAACGGTTACCTCATTACCTGCGCGCGCCAACATCACGGCCAGGTATCCGCCAATGGCGCCACCTCCACCGATCACAGAAATTTTCATAGGAACTCCGCAAAAACAAAAAATATTGAATTAATGCAATATTAGAGGAGATTATTGTGCAGTGCAACAAAAAAGAGCACCTGTTTTTAAGGCATTTCTGGTTGTTTGCGCTAAATTCTGATGCTTTAAATAGGCTTTAGTAGCCCTCTGGGCACTAGGCCACCCATCAGCATCCCGATAATGCTTGCCAATAAGCCGGCCAACTGTGGGGGCATGATGGCGTTGGGCGCCAAAACCTCACAACTGATCCAAACGGTAAGACCAAAAACTACAGCCAACAATCCACCCAGAGAGTTAGCTCGTGACCAGTACACGCCAAAAGCCAGGGGAACAAATGCAGCGACTAGAGTCACTTTGTATGCGCTCTCAACCATTTTAAAAATCGATAGCTGAGAATTGAGTGCAAAGAATGTGACGATCACTGCAAAACAGAGCACAGTGAGACGCATGATCTTTAAAAGATCTTGGTCGGATAGGTGCTTAAAGAAACCTCTCACAATATTTTCTGCAAAGGTTACTGAAGGCGCCAATAGGGTTGCACTAGCGCAACTTTTGATTGCGGAGAGCAAGGCGCCGAAGAACATCACTTGAGCAATGATGGGTGCGTGATTCAGAATCAACTTTGGCAAAATCATTTGCGGATCAGTATTGAGATACTGATTAACTAGGTCCGGGCTAATCAGCGTTGCTGAATAAGCCAAATAAAGAGGCACAAAAGCAAAAATAAAATAGAGCACGCCACCAAGAAGGGCTGCCTGAACTGCGATATTGACATTCTTTGAAGAGGTAATCCGCTGGAAAACGTCTTGTTGTGGAATGGAGCCTAGCATCATGGTACATAAGGCGGCAACAAACCCAAGAATGGAGGCGAGGTTCATCTCAGGCCAAAAATTGAACTTACCAGCTGCAGAAGCATGCTCAATCACTACGCCGATGCCCCCTGTCTGCATCGTCATCTCGCCACCGATATAAAGCATACCTATGACAATAATGATCATCTGAATAAAGTCGGTAATCGCTACAGACCACATGCCACCAAAAAGGGTGTAGATCAAAACGCTACCTGCACCGATGAGCATTCCGCCTGTTTGAGAAATACCCCCCTCAGAGACAACATTAAATACCAGACCAAGCGCTTTAATTTGAGCTGCAACCCACCCTAAATACGATACGACGATGCAAAGCGTCACCAAGACTTCTACGGTTCGCCCATATTTCTCACGAAAGAAGTCGCCGATCGTGAGCATGCGACGATTGTATAAATGACGGGCAAAAAAGAGGCCTACCAAAATTAAGCAAAGCGACGATCCAAAAGGATCCGCAACAATACCGCCAAAACCCTCTTTTAAAAAAGTAGCAGGAATACCCAGAACCGTCTCAGATCCAAACCAGGTTGCAAATACGGTAGCAGTAACGATTGGCAGGGGCAGGCTGTGGCCTGCTGCTGCAAAGTCAGCTGTATTTTTAACGCGTAATGCAGCCCACAAGCCGATGCCGACTGACACAACCCAATAGATGATGACAAACCAAATCAACATCGCCGAAGTTCTCCCACAAGAATTTGCTCAAATTATATGGCTTTGTCATTTTTAATAGTTAAGGAATTTGAGCTGCACTAGGATATATAGGTCTGACATAATTGCCCTGTGAACCTCGCAAGCGATAATCCCCAAACTGACCTGGACTACCAAAAGACTATCCTAAAGTCAGTCTCTCGTACATTTGCTCTTACCATTCCCCTTTTGCCGCCAATCATTGAAAAGGTGGTTGGCAACACCTATCTACTGTGTCGTATTGTGGACACCATTGAAGATGCCGCAGATCTCACCCCCGAGACCAAAAAAGACTTATCCAATCTATTTCTAGAAGCGGTACTTGAAAAAGTGCCGGTTGATTCATTTCTTGCTCCCTGTCTTCAGGCACTTAAAAATTATTCCAATCAGGATGAATTAGATTTAATTACACATACCCCAATTGTTATACGCATTCTGCGCACCTGCTCGAGTCATGATCAAGCAGCAGTAAGTCGCTGTGTTTCCATCATGTCTAAGGGAATGTCTCATTTTCATAGCAGGCAAACTAAGGCAGGCTTAAGAGACATGGTCGAATTTGAAGAATATTGCTATGTGGTGGCCGGTGTCGTCGGCGAACTCCTCACGAGCGTCTTTCGACACTACTCTCCACAATTTTCAAACAATATTCAGGGCCATGAAAATCTGGCAATTTCGTTTGGTCAAGCCTTGCAAATGACCAATATCCTCAAAGACTCTGTCGAGGACCAAGCAAGGGGGGTATCTTGGAAGCCGGCGCACACGAGCCAACTTGAACTGCTTCAGATTGCCTACGAAAAACTGAAAGATGCTTTAACCTACACCCTCCTAATACCTAATGAGCAAGTGGGCATGCGCCGTTTTTGCTTTTTAGCTTTTGGTCTTGCGGTACTCACTCTGGATAAGATTTTGGCGCAAGATCGCCTGCACAAGAAGGGCCAATTAAAACTCTCAAGAATGACGGTCTGGTTTTTTTACGGCTTTACAAAAATTGCTGCTAGCAACGATATGCTGATTAAAGTCTTTTTTTACCTATGGTCTAGCCCCCTCAAGAAGCTTGGCACAAAGTACTAAGCTCGAACTAAAGAACACCCTCGTGTTGCAAAAGCCAAATTTTGATTTGGCGATAGAACCCAGGCGAATCTTCCTTCATGTAGCCCCCGACACCTTGCGCAGAAACCACTCGATGGCATGGCGCAATCAGGGGGTAGGGATTGGCGCCACATGCCGTTCCCACTGCTCTTGGACCACTTTTAACTTTCTTCGCAATCTCACCATAGGTACTCGTGCTGCCCAGTGGAATTTCTTGAGTAGCTCTCCACACCTTTTGCTGATGCAATGTACCGACAGGCTTTAAGGGTAAATTAAATTGACATCTGGGGTTCTTGAAGTAATGTGCGCATTGCTTTGCCACCTCTTTAGCCAATTGATTACCAGGCAAACTCAAAGGGGTCTTCGAGGATAGGTAATCAATTTTGGACAGCATGAGACTGCCATCTACCATCTCCGTCAAAATACCCAAACGGCCAAAAGGGGCCTCAATAACGCAAAACTGGGTGTTTAGGAGCGCAGTGTTCTTATCTTGCGGGGTCATAAGGAAGAATCTTACACAAGCAAAGGGCATCTAACCAGATTTAGGATAACGAAACCTATAGCCTCTGAAATAGCAGTTTGCTATATTGAATCTTCCATATTCTTTGTAGGCATAACAGATGGACAACTTTTTTGACGACTGGCCCTTTTTAGCTCAGGTCGCCCTCGTCTTATTTTTACTTGCCCTCTCCGGCTTTTTTTCCATGGCCGAAACCAGCATGCTGTCTTCCAATCGCCACCGGCTTCGTGCTATGGCAAATGGGGGCAATCCTGGAGCAGCCTTGGCTGAACGACTTTTGAAGCGAATTGATTCGCTACTCTCCGTACTCTTAATCTCCAACAATTTAATTAACACCATCTTACCCATCTTGGTGACTGGAATCGCGCTTCATATTTTTGGTGAAAGTGGCTTTGTACTGACGATTGCAACCTTGGTAGTTGCTTTGTTGATTATTGTTTTTAGTGAAATCACGCCCAAAGTGATTGGCGCCGCATTCCCAGAAAAAATTGCTTCGCATGTGGGCTGGTTCATTCTCCCTCTCACCTTCATTCTGAAACCATTGCTTTGGTTTATTAACAGTTTTGTATCTGGACTGATGAAAGTATCAGGTCTACAGACCTCCACAGAAAATAGAGCCATGAGCAAAGAGGAGTTACGCAGCCTAGTGCTAGAATCAAATCGCTTTGTTTCTAATCATCATCGGAATATTCTGCTTAATTTATTTAATCTAGAAAATATCTTGGTGGACGATGTGATGACGCCAAGATCCAAGATTGAAATTTTGGATCTTTCTAGGCCAATCGAAGAGGTAATTCAGCAATTAGAAACCTGCTACCACAATAAACTTCCCGTTTGCGATGGTGATTCTGAGCGCATTATTGGTATTTTATCGGTCAAAAAAACACTGACTCTTCTCGGTAACGCCAAGCTCAAGCATCAAGACTTTAAAGCCTTAGTAAGTGAACCCTACTTTATTCCGGGCGGTACACCAGTGTTGCAGCAGATGCAATTTTTTCAAGACAACCAACAGCGGCTTAGTTTAGTCGTCAATGAGTATGGTGAAGTTCTTGGCTTGGTGACATTTGAAGACATTGTCGAAGAACTCATCGGAGAGTTCACAACCTCGTTCTCCAATCTCTCTAATGATCCTCATTGGTTAGTAGATGGCACATATCTAGCTAGTGGGAGCGCCTCCCTTCGCGATCTCAATCGACTGCTAAATCTAGATTTACCCCTAGATGGACCACGTACACTTAATGGCCTTATTCTAGAAAAGTTGGAAGCCATCCCCGATCATGACGTCAGTCTTCGAATCGCCAACATCGTAATGGAAATAGTGCACTTTGATGAGCAAGGCGTCAAAACCGTTAAGCTCTATAGACCAAATCTCTCTGCCTCTCAAGATTGACTAGCCTTCAAGATGACTCCCTAATCATTCGTACCTGGCATGAAATTTCTGTTAATGCACTTCATTCTAGGGCGACTGATATTCACATTGAGGCGGGAGCTCAAGAAACCCTAGTACGCATTCGAGTCGATGGGCAATTAGAGCTTCAGTCACGCTACCCCATTGAATTGCATGAGCGCCTGATTACTCGCATCAAAATATTGGCGCGTTTAGATATTGCAGAAAAACGACTTCCGCAAGATGGCAGACTCTGTGTTGGTCATGACTTTTGTAAACCTAATACTGATTGCCGGGTATCTATTCTCCCGACCCTATATGGCGAGAAAGCTGTCGTTCGTATACTGCCCAGTCAGATTGAAGAGCTGAGCCTTGATCGACTTGGGCTTTTGCCAGAACAATTAGCAATATTACGCAATGCGATTCATCAATCCAATGGTCTTATATTAATCACGGGTCCAACTGGCAGCGGAAAAACTCGTACCCTTTATAGCTGTCTGAAAGCATTGAATCTAATACACCGCAATATATGCTCGATTGAAGACCCAATTGAAATTCGGCTTCCCGGCGTGAATCAAGTCGCTTATCACCCTCGCGCAGGTCTTGATTTTGCATGCATCATTCGCGCCCTGCTCAGGCAAGATCCAGATGTCATCATGATTGGCGAGATTAGAGATGCGGCAACAGCACAGCTTGCCATTCAAGCATCTCAAACTGGTCACCTTGTTCTCAGTACCTTACACACCCGCAACGCTAGAGGCGCACTAATACGACTCAAAAGCTTAGGAATTGATCATGAGTCCATCGATTCTTGTTTACTCTGCGTAAGTTCTCAGCGATTGATTCGCAGTCTTTGTATGCACTGCCAGAAAGAAAAAGAGGGTTCTTTATGCAATCGATGCAAAGGTTCAGGCTATTTCGGAAGGCTTGGTGTTCATGAAGTCTTTAGTGCTACGCAACTACAAAAAGAAGATGCTTGCGACCTCACGATGTATGCAGCGGGCATGCGCCACATTCAAGCCGGACTTATTAATGAAGTCTCCCTTCTATCTGAGGTGGGAACATGGCATTGAGAGATCAACCTTTGTTTAAAAAGAATCTCAGCAAAGGGGAGCAACTGCATTTTGCTCGGCAGCTACTTTCGCTTCTGCATGCTGGCTTACCACTATTAAATGCGATTGAGTTACTTTATCAATCTGCCCCTCAATCCTGGATTGGTTGGATAAAAGACGTTTATGCACGCCTTAAAAAAGGTGATAGCCTCTCTCACTCCCTGAAAGAAGAGGGAGATCTTTTTTCAATCGAGTTTATTAATCTTATTCGAGTGAGCGAACGCTCCGGTGATCTGACATTGGCACTCCAAACGATTAGTAAACAACTGACGGAACAGATTGAGCTACGCCGAAAAATACAGCAAGCACTCAGCTACCCTGTTATTACCCTAGCCACTTCTTTTGCACTCGTCATTGTGATGATGGTTTGGGTTGTACCAGTATTTAAAGATGTCTTTGCACACTTTCAGGCAGACTTGCCTGCCCCCACTCGAATATTAATTAGGGTATCCACACTAATTGAAAATTTCTTGCTTGAACTACTGCTGGGAGTTGTATTACTACTTGCAATATTTATTACCGCTTGGTTAAAGTCACCCCATGTACAAAAAAAATGTGACGGCTTGGCGCTACATATTCCAATATTAGGAAATTTATTGAGGCTCGCCACACTGACCCATTGGTGCCGAACCCTAGGGCACTTACTAGCCTCGGGATTGCCGCTTCCAGATGCATTACGTATCACAGCACAATCGTCCAACCACTGGCTAAGTCATGACTTTAGCGCGGAGGTTTTTAAACATCTAACACGAGGCTGGCCAGTCGGGGAGTCACTTAAAAAAGCCGATCCAACTAGGGTTTTATGCGATATCGAAACATTGCAACTGTTGCGTATAGGCGCAGAAAGTGGCTGTTTGCCAGAAATGCTGAATCAGCGTGCCGACACGCTAGGAGCTCAGCTCAGCAACCAACTTAACACCCTGAGCCAAAGTCTCGAACCCTTGCTAATCATTTTGGTTGGAGCCATCATTGGGGGGCTAGTCATCATCCTCTATCTCCCTATTTTTAATCTAGGACAAATCGTCTAATGATGTCCTTTGCACTTAACTACTGCATACAAACAATCCTAATTGGAGTTTTGTTGTATCTAGCCTATATTGATTTTCGAACTTTTCAATTACCCAACACCATTACCCTGCCACTTATCATTACCGGCTTTGGTTTTAGTGCCTTTACAACTCTAGGACTGACAGATGCGTCATCATCTCTGATGGGGGCTTGCCTTGGGTATACCCTCCTTTGGCTCCCAAACTGGGTGTACCACCGTATCAAAAAACAAGATGGCGTTGGAATGGGTGATGCCAAACTACTTGCCGCCCTTGGAGCCTGGCTGGGCTGGAGTTCCCTACCGGGCATCTTACTAATAGCCTCGCTATCTGGGGTTATTGGTGGAATACTGTGGCTTCAATGGCAACAGCGCCGCTATGGTCAAGCCTTTCCTTTTGGGCCATTTCTTGTCATTGCTGGCATTATTCAGTTGTTATGGCCTCAACTCCTCACCAAAATCCTACCGATCCATCTGATTTAACGGCCCTCAAGGGACACATCCCCTTACTTGGCCTAACAGGTGGCATCGGCTCTGGGAAAACTACAGTGAGCAATTTATTGGGTAGGCTGGGGGCTGGAGTAATCGATACCGATCTCATTGCCCACCAAATTACAGCACCCGGCGGAATAGCAATCCCCCTTATTCAGGAGCAGTTCGGAGCTAAGTTTATCGACTCTGCAGGAGCCCTCAATAGGGGAAAAATGCGCGCCCTTGTATTTACAAACCCGGAGTCCAGGAAAGCTTTAGAGCAAATTACACACCCCCTGATTCGCCAAGAAACCACACGGCAAGCCCTTAAATTAAGTAAATCTGGCAAGCCCTACTTGGTTTTTGTAGTCCCCCTACTCATTGAGTCGGGGAATTGGCAAGGCATTCTTGACCATATTGCGGTTGTAGACTGCCCCGAAGACGTCCAAATTGCAAGAGTTATGGAGCGCAGTGGACTTACCAAACAAGATGTAGAGAAAATCCTTGCCGCTCAAGCCAGCCGGGCAAAGCGCATTTCACAAGCAGACACCGTCTTGCATAACGACAGGGACTTAGCCAAGCTGGAAGCAGAGACGCAAGTTTTGCACCAAAAATTAATAGGATTTAAGACCAATCAATCAACTTCGTCATAGAATATGGACTTGTGATCGTATACGAATACCCCTTCAACGAATTAGTTCGGAGCATGCTTCGACTGGAGTATTTGTTCGCCCGTTTTAATCACTTTTTAAAATCGGATGACCCAGAACTACATCACAATGCGGTCGCTACATTATTTGACCTAGGTGACATTGGCTCACGTGGCGATATCAAGTCCCTCTTGCTAAAAGAATTCGAGCGTCAAAAATATACCCTCAATGGTTTAAAGTCCTCACAAAAGGTTGACCAAGAGGCGCTTTCTCAGACTCTCACAGAAATTGATTCGGCATCGGCAAAGATTAATCATTCTGTCGGCAGGCCAAATGCCGCCATTTCTGAAAGTGAGTGGCTCAATGCAATTCGCACACGCCTAAATATTCCTGGTGGAACTAGTCCAATTGATCTGCCGAGTTACCATGCCTGGAAAAATAGTCCAACAATTCAACGTCGTGAATTGCTGCAAAATTTTGTGAGTCCACTCTTACCTTGGCATGAAGCGTGTCAAGTTTTTCTCAGACTACTCCGTCAAGCTGGTGAAGCAAAGGAAGTAGTTGCACATCAAGGATCTTTTCAACAAGCACCCTCAGGAAAAGTTTACCAACTTATGCGTATTGCCGTTGAAGACGATTCTATTTACTCAGAAATTAGTGCCAATAAGTATTTGCTATCAATCCGCTTTTTAAAAGCAGATCGTGATAAAAAAGCACAGCTGATAAACGTCGATGTGCCGTTCAACCTGACTCTTTGTCAGTTCTAATCCAAAAGCCTTTTTAATTTTTCCAGCATTGGCCAGGCCGCAGGCAATAGCGGCGCAACTGATGGACCTTCATCAGATATTGTCTGCCAAGATAATGTCTGGCCCTCACAACCCCGTGGGGTGCCTAGCCAATTTCGAATGATACTCACATGAAGCCTTACATAGGCATGTGGATAATCATGCTCAAGCACAGTCAATGCTTCGCTAGATTCAATTTCAATTCCAAGCTCTTCTTGCAACTCTCGTTTAAGTGCATCAAATACAGACTCACCTGACTCAATTTTTCCTCCGGGCACTTCCCAATACCCAGCATAAGGCTTACCCTCAGGCCTTTGACCCAAAAGATAGCGACCCTCAGAGTCCAGCAGGATGCCTGCGGCTACCTCTGTAACTGGACGATTATTTACATTCATGAGAGATGTGCTTAGGGGTGAGAACCAGCCCAGTGCTTAGCGAATTGCCAAGCTACTCGACCTGAACGTGAGCCCCGCTCTAATGCCCAAATTAATGCTTCTGCACGCGCAGCCTCAATTTGAGAATGATTCATACCAAAGTGCTGTAACCAATGTCCAACAATGGCTAGGTACTCATCTTGTTTGGGGGGATAAAAAGACAACCATAGCCCAAAGCGTTCAGATAAAGAAATTTTTTCCTCAACCACTTCACCCGGATGAATCTCTCCATCATCGCTATGAACGTAACCTTCGTTATCTTTCATATACTCAGGCAAAAGATGGCGGCGATTTGAGGTTGCATAAATTAATATATTGTCGACTTGAGCCGATACAGAACCATCCAAGGCAGACTTCATAGCCTTATATCCAGACTCGCCATCCTCAAATGACAGATCATCGCAAAAAATAATGAAACGTTCTGGGCGATCTGCCAAGAGGTCTGTAATATCAGCTAAGTCAGCTAAATGTTCTTTTTCTACCTCAACCAAACGTAAGCCTTGACTTGCAAACTCATGCAAACTCGCCTTAATTAAGGATGACTTCCCTGTGCCTCTAGCGCCCGTTAATAGAATATTATTCGCTGGTTTTTTTTGAATGAAATTCTGGGTATTTTCACGAATAGCATCGCGCTGACGATCGATATGCTGCAGATCCTCAAAGCTAATATCGGATACATGTTTGACGGGTTGCAAAAAACCAATACTGCCAAAAATACTATCGCGCCGACGCCATCTAAATGCTACAGACGACTTCCATTGCTCTGCTGTTAGTGGCTTAGGTAAAAAAGTCTCTAGATGACTTAATAAATTTTCTAATTTTTCACTCATTTGTTTTTGCGCTCTGTTTAACTTTCTTAAGACCGGTAATCAGCATTTATAGAGACATATTCGTGAGATAGATCACAGGTCCACATGGTTTGAGTTGCAGAGCCGCGACCTAAATCAATCTTGACAGTGATTTCAGCTTCTTTCATAACTCTTTGCCCATCAGCTTCTTGATAACTAGGGTTACGGCCACCATCCTTGGCAACCCAAACATCACCTAACCACATCTGCACTCGACTAACATCCAAGTCGGTAATGCCTGCATATCCAATCGCAGCCAGAATGCGGCCTAAATTGGGGTCGCTAGCAAAGAATGCTGTCTTAACCAATGGTGAATGCGCGACTGCTTTGGCTACCAAACGACATTCTTCAGAAGTCTTGCCGCCACACACTTCAATAGTCATAAATTTAGTGGCTCCCTCACCATCTCGCACAATCATTTGCGCTAGCTTTCTGGCCACGGTAATTAGGGCATTACGCACAATTGCATAATTTGGATCGGTAATTGAAGCAATCTGGACTGCTGACTGCCCAGTCGCCATCACGATAAAAGAGTCATTAGTTGAAGTGTCGCCGTCGATCGTAATGGCATTAAACGAAAGATCTGCGATTTCACGCGTGAGATTGCCAAGCAGTCCCGGCGCAAAGCCGGCATCGGTGGCAATAAATCCCAGCATCGTCGCCATATTCGGATGAATCATGCCAGCGCCCTTACAGATCCCGGTGATCACTACTGAGCCTAACGGAGTTTGCACCGTCATTGAAGTGGCTTTAGGCTGCGTATCCGTGGTCATGATAGCTTCAGCCGCATCAAGCCAATTGTCTTCACCTAAATTAGCCACGGCATTGGGAAGCGCAGAAGTAATTTTTTCGATAGGCAAGGGCTCCAGAATGACGCCTGTCGAGAATGGCAATATCTGAGCAGGATTGAGCTTGAGCTCCTCAGCCAAAACATCACAAGTCTCTAGAGCATGTTTCATACCTGCCTCTCCAGTGCCCGCATTGGCATTGCCTGTATTCACCACCAGGGCGCGGATTTCTCCATTGCGCCCCTCTTGTGCTAAGTGCTCGCGGCAAACCTGAACCGGTGCGGCACAGAAACGATTTAAGGTAAATACACCAGCAACCTGGGATCCAGGAGCTAATGTCATCACTAATAAATCTTTGCGATTTGCTTTCTTAATGCCAGCTTGAGTAATGCCCATCTGAAAGCCCTTCACAGGCTTGAGTTGGTCTTTTTGGGGAAGTGGGAGGTTAACTGTCATAGTTCGATAATTGTAGATGAGGCTCAAAAAGAAAGCGCGCCCTTAGGCGCGCTTTGCCAAATGCTTTACTTCAATAAAAAGCCTAAGCCTTAATTGGGAGTTCCCTAATGCGGTGACCAGTATTGGCCGCAATCGCGTTTACCAATGCTGGAGCAACCAAGGGGACCCCAACCTCACCTAAGCCGCCTGGCTTCTCTTGACTGGGAACTAAATGCACCTCAACGACTGGGGCTTGGTTTATGCGAATACTCGGGTAATCGTTGAAGTTGTTTTGCTGCACTCGCCCAGATTCAATAGTAATTTCATTATACAAAGCTGCGCCTAATCCATAGAGGATGCCTCCGGTCAGCTGTGCTTTTGCCTGATCTGGATGAACCGCAATTCCACAATCTGAGACGAAAGTAATTTTCTTGACCTTCGTACTCGCAGCAATCGGATCCAACTCAATCACACATGCCGAGTAAGTGCCATAACACTCCATTTGCGCAACCCCAAAATGCTTACTATTAGGTTTATAGCCAGATTTTTGCACAGCTAATTTCAAAACAGCGGTAGCTCTAGGCTCTTTAGTAAGGGCAGCCAATCTAAAAGCAACTGGATCTTTGCCAGTCGCTTTTGCGGCTTCATCCATAAAACTCTCAACTGCAAACGCATTAAGTGCATTACTAACAGAGCGCCAATAACCAACTCGAATACCAGCATCTTCAATCACATTGCGAACTTCAAGATTCGGAATGTCATACGTTAAATTAGCCGAGCCCTCTGTCATAAAAGGATCGTTGCCGTCTTTTACAAAAACTGGAAAAGCTCTTGCAGTAACGGATTGAGAAACCATCTTGGCTTTTAGCGAGCTTAATTTACCACTAGCCGTCAGGGTGGCATCCATATGATGCACACTCATTGGACGGTAGAAGTCATGGGTAATATCATCCTCTTTAGTCCACAACAATTTGACTGGCATCCCAGCGGCCTTTGAGATTTCAGCAGCTTGGCGTACGAAATCCAACTCTAGTTTTCGGCCGAATCCACCACCCAAGAAAGTGGTCTCAACCGTGACATCTTCTACCTTTAAACCAGTTGCTGTAGCTGCAACCGCTTGTGATCCTTGCTGAAATTGAACGGGCCCAATAATTCTGCACTTACCATTCGAAAAGTCAGCTGAACAATTGACTGGCTCCATTGTCGAATGCGCTAAGTAAGGCATGAAATATTGAGCGCTCAGAGTTTTGCCTTTACCCATATTGGCGTCAGCGTTACCAACTGACTTAATAACTGCTCCAGGCTTTGATAACCCAGCCTCAAGTTGTTTACGCATGCCTGCGTTAGAAATCGTTACCCCAGAGCCCTCATTCCAAGTAATTTTGAGTGCATCACGACCTTTACGAGCAGCATAAAAATCTTTTGCCAATACCGCCACACCATCGGAAATTTGTACCACCTTCATTACGCCTGAAACTTTCATTGCTTCAGAACTATCAACTGATACTGGCGTACCGCCAATGACTGGACATTGCGCCAAGGAAGCAATCGCCATACCGGGCATCTTGACGTCAATACCAAACACCGCTTTGCCCGCCACTTTGGCTGGTGTATCCAAGCGGCGCATACTCTCCTTGCCAATGACCATAAATTTGGCAGGAGACTTCAGTGCTGGTTTTTCAGGCAAAGGTATCTTGGCTGCATCAGCAGCTAATTCGCCAAAAGTTGCAGACTGGCCATTAGAGCTAGTTACTTTGCCGTTAAGTGCCTTACATTCGTCGATGGAGACATTCCAACGATTAGCAGCAGCTTGTACCAAAACAGAGCGCGTAGCAGCTCCCGCAGTGCGGAGCTTATCAAAAGCCTCGCGCACCGAAGTAGAGCCGCCAGTAATTTGTCCGCCCAATAATGCATTGATGTAAACCGGCGCAACACTAGCAATCTCCACCTTTACCATCGATAAAGGCAGATTTAATTCTTCAGCAATGAGTGCGGGCATGGAGGTATATACGTCTTGACCCATCTCAGAGCGCGCACATATTAAGGTAATTTGATTATCTGGAGTAATGCGGACCCATGCATTTGTAAAGGCCGGGTCACTTCCTGCACCAATAGCAGCATCGCTTGATAATGGGAGGTACATACCCAATACAAATGCGCCACTAACAGCAGCACTATGCTGAATAAATTGACGACGACTTGTGTTCTTTAAAGAATTATTTTCCATATTCGTCTCCTTACAGCAATTTATCTGCAGCACGTTCAATCGCTTTTTCAATACGAGAATACGTACCGCAGCGACAAATATTTCCACTCATCGCATTTTTAATTTCTTCTGGATTAGGCCGCTTCTTTTTCACCAACAAATCAGCTGCCGACATCATCTGCCCCGTCTGACAGTAACCGCATTGGGGAACATCGAATTCAATCCAAGAGGACTGAAGGGCTTGACCCATCTTCTGGGGCAAACCTTCCAGGGTAACCACTTTTTTACCAGCGGCCGCTGAGACTGGTATAGAGCATGAGCGAATTGCACTTCCCTCAAGGTGAACTGTACAGGCGCCACAAAGACCAGCACCGCAACCGTATTTAGGGCTCGTTACGTCCAAGTGGTCCCGCAAGACCCATAGAATTGGAGTTTGAGGATCGCCTTCAAATTGCACAGAATTGCCATTTAAATTAAAAGACACAGTCATATTGACTCCTTGATATTGTTCTTGCTCTAGATCATGACAGATTTAAATTAAATACGCATGAACTTGCATTTAGGGGTTTCACTAAAGAAAACGACCTAGAAAAATCTAGGTCGTTTTTAATTTAATGCGGCGCAGCAATTATTTGAGGCTAACTTAAAGCACCACAACAGTTTTTATATTTCTTACCACTGCCGCAGGTACATGGATCATTGCGACCAATCTTTGGGCCGGAACGAAGTGGTGCAGGAGTAATGGCAATATCTGAACCACCATCACCTGTAGATCCTGCAATATCCTGAACGGGATCAGCATGTTGATATTGAATATCAGACAGTTTGGCAAGATCTTCATTCATCGCTACAGAGGCTTCATCTAACTCACTTGCGCTACGGATCTGTACAGTCATAATGCTTTTCACAACATCATTCTTGATGACATTTAATAACTCACCATATAGCTCAAATGCCTCACGACGATATTCTTGTTTTGGATCTTTTTGAGCATAACCACGCAAATGAATACCTTGGCGCAAATGATCTAATGCGGCCAAATGCTCACGCCAATGACTATCTAGGCTATACAACAGAACGGAGCGCTCAAACCCAGCAAACGAGTCTCGTCCCGATAACTCCACCTTCGCATCGTAGCTTTCTTTTGCAGTCTGCAGAACACGCTCAACAATTTCTGCATCATCTACAGATGCAGCCCCCTCGACCCAGCCTTTGAGATCAATAGTCAAACTCCAATCGCTAGCCAGTGCATTTTCTAGGCCGGCCAAATCCCACTGTTCCTCCATAGATTCCGCAGGAACATAGTAGGAACAAATAGTGCGCAGAACATCTTCACGTAAGTTGGCAATTAAATCGCCAATATCTTGACTCTCTAAGACTTCATTTCTTAGGCGATACGTTTCTTTGCGTTGATCATTGGCAACGTCGTCGTATTCCAGTAACTGCTTACGAATATCAAAGTTACGGCCCTCAACCTTGCGCTGGGCAGACTCGATAGAGCGTGTCACCATACCAGCTTCGATAGGTTCACCATCGGGCATCTTAAGACGCTCCATAACAGCACGTAAACGATCGCCCGCAAAAATACGGAGCAACGGATCATCTAAAGACAGATAGAAACGAGATGAGCCTGGATCGCCTTGACGACCGGAACGACCTCTTAATTGGTTATCAATACGGCGACTCTCGTGTCGCTCGGTGCCGATAATATGTAAACCACCAGCAGTCAACACTTGATCATGAATACTCTGCCATTCGTCTTGCAAAGTTTTAATCTTGCTAGCTTTATCTACATCTGAAATTGCTTCGTCAGCCTCTATCAAAGAAGACTGCTTGCCAACGTTTCCACCCAGCACGATGTCTGTTCCACGACCAGCCATATTAGTGGCAATCGTGATCATTTTTGGTCGACCTGCTTGTGCGATGATTTCTGCTTCGCGTGCATGTTGCTTTGCATTCAACACTTGATGTGGCAACTGTCGCTTATCAAGGAGGTTAGCAATAAGCTCTGAGTTTTCAATCGAGGTTGTACCAACCAATACTGGCTGACCGCGCTGATAGCAATCTTCAATATCCTTGATCACGGCATCATAGCGCTCACGAGAAGACTTATAAATCTGATCTTGCTTGTCTTTTCTTTGGCTAATACGATTTGGAGGTATGACTACCGTTTCAAGGTTATAAATTTCCTTAAACTCATATGCCTCAGTATCAGCCGTACCCGTCATACCCGCCAGCTTGCCGTACATGCGGAAATAATTCTGAAAGGTAATAGTTGCTAAAGTTTGGTTCTCATTCTGAATCGGAACACCCTCTTTAGCTTCAACCGCTTGATGTAATCCGTCCGACCAACGACGACCCTGCATAAGTCGACCAGTGAACTCATCAACAATGATGACTTCTTTGTTTTGCACAACATACTGTTGATCGCGATGATACAAAGTGTGCGCTCGTAATGCAGCGTAGACATGGTGCATCAAGGTAATATTTTGCGGGGCGTATAAAGAGTCGCCATCATTTAGGGCGCCCAACTGTACCAACACAGTCTCAGCTTTGTCATGACCTTGCTCGGTCAAATACACCTGCTGTGATTTTTCATCGACCCAATAATCTCCGGCCTTGATAACTCCAGTGCCATCAGATTTTTCTTCGCCAATCTGCAATTCTAAATAAGAAGGCAGTGCATTGATCTTAATGTAGAGATCAGTATGATCTTCTGCCTGTCCAGAAATAATTAAAGGTGTGCGAGCTTCGTCGATCAAAATCGAGTCAACCTCGTCAACGATGGCATAAGCTAGGCCGCGCTGTACTCGCTGACCTAAATCCTGCACCATGTTATCGCGTAGATAATCAAAACCGAACTCGTTATTGGTACCGTAGGTGATATCAGCGGCATATGCTTCTTGCTTGGTTGTGTGATCCATCTGAGACAGGTTCACGCCAACTTTCATGCCGAGGAAGTTATATAGCTTAGACATCCACTCAGCATCACGTTGAGCCAAGTAATCATTCACGGTAACAACATGGACACCTTTACCCGTTAAGGCATTTAAATATACGGGAAGCGTTGCTGTCAGCGTCTTACCTTCACCGGTACCCATTTCGGCAATTTTGCCTTGGTGCAAAGCAAGACCACCCATAATCTGTGCGTCGAAATGGCGCATCTTCATTACTCGCGTGCTTGCTTCGCGCACCACCGCAAAAGCTTCGGGCGCAATATCATCAAGCGACTCGCCAGCATTCAAGCGCGACTTGAATTGCACGGTCCTAGCTTGAAGGGCGGCATCATCCAAAGTCTGCAGGCTAGCTTCAAAAGCATTGACCTTGGCAACGACTTTGCGATACTGTTTTAAGAGGCGGTCGTTACGACTGCCGACCAGGGTTTTAAGAAGACCGATTACCATGGGATATTGAAGAAAATTAAGTCCTTGAGTTTATCACCCGTACCCTCTTTTTTTATGAACTTTGCCCCCAAACCCTCCCGCAGTAAAGTAGCCCATGAATGGGCGGATTACCTGCGGGACTCCGAAGGGCTGGGCGGCATTCTAGCCAAGACAGAAGATTTGGCTAAGCTGAAAACAAGCCTCAGTCTGGCATTAAATGAGCTGGAATTAGGTCATTTGGCGGCTAAAATTGATGTGGGGTGGCGCACTAATGCTCCAAATGAGCTATTTTTACTGGTCAACAATGCCAGCATTGCCAATCGGCTTCAGCAAATTTTACCTAGTCTAATCAATGAGTTATCTAAAAAAGGTTATGCTTGCAGCGCGATTAAAGTGCGCCTAAAACCAGCCCCACCAAACTGGGAAGTAAAACCTAGGGATGCTGAAAAAATAAGCAGGCCGCGTGGCTTTAATCAGGTTGCAAGAAGTTCTTGGGAGGGTCTACTGGATAAATTAGCGCCCGATTCTGACTTGCGCAAAGCAGTCGAGCGGCTACTTCAAGGCAAATCTAATTAGCTATAAAGAGCCGCCTTAGAAAAAGAGGGGCTGACTTTCTTGAGAATAAGCCTGCGGAGCTTTATTTTCAGTAAAAGAGGTGATTTCGTAAGAACTAGGGTCTTCCAATAACTTACGCAGAAGCGCATTATTTAAAGCATGGCCCGATTTCAAAGCAACATATGCCCCAACAATTGGATGCCCAACCAAATAAAGATCGCCAATAGCATCTAGGATTTTGTGGCGCACGAATTCATCCTCGTAGCGCAATTCTTCATTATTAAGAATGCGGTGCTCGTCCAACACAATAGCATTGTCTAAACTTCCGCCTCGGGCTAAACCCATTTCTCGCAATGCCTCAACTTCGTGAGCAAAACCAAAAGTGCGAGCGCGCCCAATTTCACTTCGATAAGCATGCTCAGCAAAATCGACAACAAAACGTTGGCCAGTTTTATCCACTGCAGGGTGCTTAAAATCGATTGTGAAATCCAACTTAAAACCAAAGAATGGTTCGAGACGCGCAAGCTTATCGTCTTCACGGACTTCAATTGGCTTTTTAATTACAAGGAATTTTCGTGGCTCGTCTTGCTCGGTAATGCCAGCAGACTCGATCAAAAATAAAAATGAGGCGGCACTACCATCCATGATGGGAACTTCTTCACCATCAAGCTCAATCAACAAGTTATCAAGACCTAAGCCTGCGCAAGCTGAGAGCAAATGTTCAACGGTCGATATACGAACACCATCTTTTTGAATCACTGAAGCTAAGCGAGTGTCACATACAGCCAGAGCAGTGGCCGGTACGACCGATTGCTCTGGAGTATCTACGCGGACAAACTGTACCCCTGAATTTACCGGTGCAGGCTTGATCGAGATCGTTACCTTGCGCCCTGAATGCAAGCCAATCCCAACAGTTTTCACTGGAGTTGAGATTGTGCGTTGCTTCATCATCAGCTTATAAATTCAGAAAGTAATTAAAGCTTTTTCAAAATAGAAGCAGCATCACTTACTTCAAACTTACCTGGAGCTTCGCGGTCTAAAGTCTTAACTACACCGTCTTCTACAATCATGGCATAGCGGTCTGAACGAACTCCCAAACCGCGGGCAACCAAATCAAGTTCTAGGCCTAGCTTTTTAGTGAACTCGCCACTACCATCACCTAACATACGAATCTTCTTGCCGACTTTTTGATCGCGTCCCCAAGCGCCCATAACAAATGGGTCATTCACAGAAACACACCAAATTTCATCAACACCTTTAGCTTTGATTGCATCAAAGTGTTCGACATAACTTGGCACATGCTTTGCAGAGCAAGTTGGCGTAAATGCGCCAGGCAATGCAAAGATTACAATTTTCTTACCAGCAACTTCTTTTTCAACTTCAAAAGCATTTGGCCCGATAGCGCAACCTTCAGTCGCTTCGTCGTAAAACTCGTAGAGAGTGGCATTTGGTAATTTTTGTCCGACTGCAATCATGGGATCTCCAATGAAATAGTTGTTTGAAAGTATGCCAACGCTAGCGCGGGATTCGTCGTCCGGAGGGGCGCCGCGCTGGCATTTCGCAACTATCTATTGTATTGAGCAGTTTATTAATCTGCTTGCTTACGTAAAAAGGCTGGAATTTCGTAGTAATCAGCCCCTTTATCCAACATGGTCTTTGCCTGTGGGGAACTATCCGCACCCAATGTAGGGATAGGAGAAGCCTCACGAGAACTACGGAACACTCTAGGCAAATCATATTGGCTGTAATCAACACTACTTGACGCTGACTGAGCTGCCAATGAAGGCATACCGCCCGATCCAGTTAAGGCCAAGCCTGCGCTGGCGCTTAATGCTGAGTCCATCCCAGCCTTACTCATTGCAGCGGAAGGGCTCGCTGGAGCAAAGCTGTTGAGATCAGCCATGGTTGGCATTGCATCATGCGTACCTGTTGCTTGCCTCCAAACCACTTCTGGCTGACTGTTTTGGCGAGACTGCGGATTATTCAAGCCAGTTGCAACAACAGTAACTCGCAAAGCATCACCCAAGCTATCGTCATAAACCGTACCGAAAATGACGGTCGCATCATCTGCGGCATAACCACGGATTGCAGCCATCACTTCACGAGTTTCTGACAATTTCAATGAGCGACTTGCGGTAATGTTTACCAGCACACCACGCGCTCCAGAAAGATCAACGCCCTCAAGCAATGGAGAAGCAACTGCAGCTTCAGCAGCGAGGCGCGCACGATCCATACCAGAAACAGTTGCCGTTCCCATCATGGCCTTACCTTGCTCGCCCATCACAGTCTTCACGTCCTCAAAGTCGACGTTAATTAAACCCTGCACATTAATAATTTCTGCAATACCAGACACTGCATTGTGTAAAACATCATCAGCACAGGCAAATGCTTTATCAAACTCAGCATCTTCGCCCATAACTTCAAATAGTTTTTCATTCAAAACGACGATCAAAGAATCAACATAACTCTCTAACTCGGCAGCACCATTTTCAGCAACCTTCAAGCGCTTTACGCCTTCAAAATCAAACGGCTTACTAATAACACCCACCGTCAAAATACCCATTTCTTTTGCAACTTGAGCGACGATTGGAGCGGCTCCAGTTCCGGTTCCACCACCCATACCTGCAGTAATAAATACCATGTGTGCACCTTGCAAAGTATCTGCAATACGAGCACGAGCCTCTTCTGCGGAGGCCGCACCGATTTCTGGCTTGGCACCAGCACCCAGTCCGCTAGAACCTAGTTGCAAATTCACAGATGCCTCAGAGCGCTGTAAGGCGCCAGCATCGGTGTTCATGCAAATAAACTCTACGCCGTTTACACCGCGACGAATCATATGCTGGACAGCATTGCCACCAGCGCCACCGACTCCCACCACTTTAATGATGGTTTTCCCGGCTGTTTCTTGATCTAACATTTCAAATTCCATATACCCTCCTAGGTAAAAAACGGACTACATTGACGACGACGATAAAAATTTAAAAATTTCCTGCAAACCATTCCTTCATACGTGATACCACCCCTTGAAAAGGGCCAGATTGGGACACGCGACGGCCACGCAATAACTGCGCCTGACCTTCCATCAACAAACCAATGCCGGTTGAAAATCTTGGGCTGCGCAATACTTCATGCAAATGACCGCGGTACTCAGGAGTGCCAATGCGCGCGGGACGTAAAAAGACCTGCTCTGCAAGCTCAACCATTCCTGGCATCAAGGCTGTGCCTCCAGTCAATACGATTCCTGAGGAAACCATGTCTTCATATCCAGAATCACGCACAACCCCTCTAACGAGAGTGAAAAGCTCCTCAACACGGGGCTCGATGACTGCAGAGAGAGCCTGCTTAGACATTGGACGCGGCTCACGATCACCAACTCCCGGCACATCAATCATGGCCGCTGGATCCGCCATATCTTGACGTGCAATCCCATATTGAATTTTCAAGTCTTCCGCATCAATTGTTGGAGTGCGCAATGCCATAGCAATGTCATTGGTGATTTGATCACCCGCAATTGGGATAACAGCAGTATGGCGAATAGATCCTTGGCAATAAATAGCAATATCGGTTGTTCCCCCGCCAATATCTACCAGCACAACGCCAAGCTCTTTTTCATCTTCAGTTAATACGGCAAGACTTGATGCTAATGGCTGCAAGATCAAATCATTGACCTCAAGCCCACAACGACGCACGCATTTCACAATGTTTTGTGCGGCACTAACAGCACCAGTAACGATGTGCACCTTAACCTCAAGTCGTAACCCACTCATGCCAATAGGCTCACGCACATCTTCTTGGCCGTCGATGATGAATTCCTGAACCAGGATATGCAAAATTTGTTGGTCAGTCGGAATGTTGATTGCCTTCGCAGTTTCTAGCACGCGCTCAACATCGCCGGCACTCACCTCCTTATCTCGGATGGCGACCATGCCACTAGAGTTAAAGCTCACAATGTGATTACCTGCGATGCCAGTAAATACTTGAGCGATTTGACGATCAGCCATCACTTCGGCCTCTTCCAGCGCTTTCTGAATCGACTGAACTGTGGCCTCAATATTGACAACAACACCCTTCTTTAAGCCCTTAGACGCAGTTTGTCCCACACCAACAACATTAAATTGCCCATCTGCGGCTAATTCAGCGACCAAGGCCACTACTTTGGAGGTGCCAATATCTAATCCTACTAATAAATCGCGGTTGTCTTTACTCATTGCTTGCGCTCACTTTTTTTATCTTCAACTTCATTTTTTTTAATGCTTGCAGAGGCGAGATGAACTGCAAATCCATTGGCATAACGCAAGTCAATTGCATCAACCCTGTTAGCCCACTTTTCTTGAACCTGTGGCCAGTATTTAAAGAGGCGTGAAACACGCTCCTCCGTTAGCGTCTTATCGGAACTTTCTTCATCACGACCAAATTCCAATTTCATGCCATTGGAAAGCTTCACTTGCCAGGCATATCGGTCTGAGAGTGTTAAGCTCGTCACATCAGCATTCCACGGCTTAAACCAAGCGTTCGCTTTTTCATAAAGCCCCATCACCTCTTTACCAGCATCCTCAGGCCCATTGAAATCTAACAAGCGGATATCGTCTGGCACGTCTGCCACGCGCCCACTAAAAATTTCACCATGGTTATTCATGAGCTTCTGACTATCTACACCACCCCAGGTAGCAAATGCTTTTTGCTCTTCGATACTGATAACCAGGCCATTTGGCCAAACACGCCGCACATTCGCATGACGTACCCAAGGCATAGATTCAAAGCCACGCTTCACATCCTCTAATCTGACGCTAAAGAAATTGCCTTGAACAGTTTCTAAAACCTGCTGTTTAACAATAGGCTTATTAATATGTTTCAAGGTTTGCCCTGTAACTGGCTCAATCACCACCTGACGCAAGCTAAATACCGGGCGCTGACTCAACCAAACCAAGACTCCAATCAACATCATGATGGCAAAACAGCGCATCAAAAAACGACTTACCTTCTGCATGCGGTCGGAATGATTCCATAGTGGAGCCATAACAAAGGCACAAGATTCGCCAAACCAGACCAAGATCGCGTTTATGGTTTTCATGCTATGCGCCGACCTTTTTAATAAGCGTTTGACTTAATAGCCAAAGCACTAAATCCGCATACTCAATGCCGGCAGCTTTTGCTGCCATAGGCACTAAAGAATGGGAGGTCATCCCTGGTGAGGTGTTCATTTCGAGAAGATAGGGTTTGCCTGTTTTCTGATCCAACATCACATCGGCTCGCCCCCACGTACTGCAACCAAGAGCGCGATAAGCTGCTAATGCTAAATTCTGAACAGCTTCATTTACCTCATCAGCTAAGCCAGTTGGACATAAGTACCGTGTCTCATCGGAGAAGTACTTATTGTGAAAATCATAATTTGCTTGCGGTGGAATAATTTTAATGACGGGTAATGCCTCAGCATTTGCACCTTCTCCAACCAATGGACAAGTCAACTCGTCGCCAATAATGCAAGTCTCGGCAATAACCTTCTTGTCTAGTCCAGCCGCAAGTTGATAGGCGGCAGGTAACTCATCGACGGATTTCACTTTTGTTAAGCCGAGCGAAGATCCTTCATTAGCAGGCTTCACAATCAGTGGTAGGCCCAAGTGACCGACTACCGACTTCCAATCACTATTAGCTGTAAGTTCTTCAAACTCAGGCGTTGATAAACCATTACTTAACCAAATTTGCTTGGTTGCAATTTTATCTATAGACAACGCTGAAGCCAATACACCGCTACCGGTATAGGGAATATTTAATAATTCCAGTAGACCCTGAATCGTGCCATCTTCGCCATAACGACCATGCAAAGAAATAAAGACTCGATTAAATTTTTCTTTAACTAGCTCAGTTGGGCAACGCAAGCCTGGATCAAATGCATGTGCATCCACTCCTTTTTTAAGGAGCGCATCCAAAACGCCGCTACCTGACATCAAGGAAATCTCACGCTCACCAGAGCGACCACCGAATAAAATACCCACCCGACCAAGCGATTGAATGTCCAGCTTGGCTAGATCAGCCTTGACGCGCTCACCCCATGAATTTATAAGCTTAGGCATTTTTAACCTCTGCCAAGGTATGGGGTAATGCCGATATAGAACCAGCCCCCATCGTAATTAATACATCACCATCTCGCAGGAGTTGGTTTAGCTTTTCTGGCATCTCATCGACGTTAGCCGCAAAAGCGACATCAGCAGACTTCAACAGGGCTGCAATATTTTTATCTTCTGTAATAGCTGCTTTGAGCAAACTCTTACCATCGGCACCTGGAATTTTCGCCTCACCAGCCGGATAAACCTCAGTCAACACTACGGCGTCAAAATTTTTCAAGACTTGGACAAATTCACCAAAGCAGTCTCTTGTTCTAGTAAAACGATGTGGCTGAAATGCTAATACAAGACGGCGTCCAGGATAGGCGCCGCGAGCGGCAGCTAATGTAGCGGCCATCTCAACAGGATGGTGGCCATAATCATCGATTAGTGTGTAATGCCCACCGGATACCAGAGGAATCTCTCCATAGCGCTGGAAGCGGCGACCAACACCACCAAACTCAGATAGGGCTTTCATAATGGCTTGATCACTTACACCCAATTCTGTTGCAATCCCGATGGCAGCAAGTGCATTACGCACATTGTGCAGGCCTGGTAAATTCAGCTCGATCTGAAGCGGCCCTGGTTTGCTGCCATGTCTGCGTATGGTACGACGATCCACCGTGAAATGCATGCGCGTTCCAACTGCCATTACATTGCTCGCACGAATATCTGCATCGTCCGAAGTTCCATATCGCAATACCGGCTGAGATACGAAAGGAATAATGTCGCGTACATTGGCATCATCAACACATAAAACTGCTACACCGTAAAACGGCATACGCTGAATAAACTCTACAAAAGCCTGCTTTAAACGCGCCATATCATGCTGATAAGTATCCATATGATCAGCATCAATATTGGTCACTACTTCCATCGCAGGGAACAACTGCAAGAAAGATGCATCAGACTCATCAGCCTCAACCACGATGAAGTCACCCTGCCCTAAGCGAGCATTAGCTCCAGCCGAATTGAGTTTTCCACCAATCACAAAAGTAGGATCTAGAGCGCCTTCGGCTAACACCGAAGCCACCAAACTAGTCGTAGTAGTCTTACCATGCGTGCCTGCAATCGCAATGCCTTGTTTCAAGCGCATTAACTCACCGAGCATCACTGCACGCTGAATCACTGGAATCTTTGCCGCACGCGCAGCTAAGACTTCGGGGTTATTACCCGCTACGGCTGTTGAAATTACCACTGCCTCTGCTGTGCCGATATTTTTTGGATCATGGCCAATATGAATGACTGCGCCTAATTCTTTTAAGCGCTTGGTAGCAATACTGTCCGCCAAATCCGATCCAGAAACTTGGTACCCTAAATTTAGCAATACTTCAGCAATGCCACTCATACCAGCACCGCCAATACCTACAAAATGAATTTGCTGAACAATATGCTTCATCGACCGACCCCCGCACAATCCGCACAGATCTCTGCTACTCGTTGAGTGGCAGATGGCTTAGCTAGTGCATGCGCCCGTTCAGCCATGAGTTTTAGATCTTCACGACTAAAGTTTTGCACCATCAATGCTAAGTCCTGCGCATTCAGATTTTTCTGTGGCAACAAAACAGCCGCATTCACTTCAGATAGAAACTTTGCATTTGCAGTTTGATGATCATCAATCGCATGCGGGAATGGAATCAAACAAGAGGCAACACCACATGCTGCTAATTCAGAAATCGTCATTGCGCCCGAGCGACAAATCACCAAATCTGCTTGAGCATAAGCGCTAGGCATATCGTCAATAAATGGGCGTATATCAGCTACCACATCTAAATCTGCATAACGTCTTTGAAGGTCAGAAAAATGCTTATCACCGGATTGATGAATAACGCTAGGCCTCGACTCTTTAGGGATTAAAGCGATTGCTGCGGGAATAATGTCATTCAAGGCTGACGCACCCAAACTTCCGCCCACCACCAAAATAGATAAGTTGCCCTGACGCTGCTCATATCTCTGCGTTGGTGCAGCCAGATGATCAAACTCCTCACGAATCGGGTTACCCACCCACTCAGCACCTAGCATCGTGTTTGGGAAGCCTGTCAATGTCCGCATAGCAATCTTGGTCAATGCCCGATTAGCACTGCCAGCTACTGAGTTAGACTCATGTAGCACTAATGGGCGCCCCAGTATTTTGGTTACCAGACCACCGGGGAAGGTAATGTAACCACCCATACCCAAAATCACGCTAGGCTTAATGCGACGCATGATCTTCCAGCTCTGAATCCCAGCCCGCAATAAGTTAAAAGGCAGCATGAATTTGGCTTTCATGCCTTTGCCACGCAAGCCACCAAACTCTACAGCCTCAAATGGAAAATCACAGGCATTCACTAGGCGATATTCCATGCCAGATTTATTGCCAAGCCAAGAAACCTTCCAGCCACAAATCCGCAAATATTCAGCAACAGCCAAGCCTGGAAAGATATGTCCGCCAGTTCCACCCGCCATCACCAGAATTGAGGGTTGCGTCATAACTTCCCTCCGCGCATCAAAACGCGATTCTCATAATCAATACGCAATAACATTGCGATCGCAATGGCATTCATCAAAATTCCAGAGCCACCATAGCTCACTAGCGGAAGCGTTAAACCCTTAGTTGGTAAGAGGCCAAGATTTACACCCATATTGATGAATGATTGCCAGCCAATCCAGATCGCAACACCCTTGGCTGCTAAACCAGCAAAGCTTCGATCCAACTGCAAAGCGGTGCGGCCAATCATGAATGCGCGGCGCACTACCCAGTAGAACAAGAAGAGCATGACAACAACACCAAAGAAACCCAGTTCCTCACCTATCACAGCCAAAATAAAGTCGGTATGGGCCTCAGGTAAGTAATGCAATTTTTCAACACTGCCGCCTAGTCCAGTACCAAACCATTCACCACGACCAAAGGCCATGAGGGAATGTGTCAATTGATAACCTTTATTCGCAGCATTCTCAGCTTGCCATGGATCCATAAATGCCATCATTCTTCCGCGACGAAAGGGTGATAAAGCAATAATGGTTGAGGCACTCAATAAACCAACAACAATGAGGCCCCCAAATAATTTTGCATTAATCCCCCCCAAAAATAGAATCCCAAAGGCAATTAAAGCAACTACGATAAAGGCGCCCATATCAGGCTCGAGCATTAAAAGTCCACCAACTAACGCAACCGCAATACCCATTGGCAGCATGCCCTTCACAAACGAATGGAGATACTCCTGGCGCTGCACGGTATAGGTAGCAGCAAAAATAACTGCTGCAAATTTCATTAATTCAGATGGCTGAAAATTCATTAGACCTAGAGGGATCCAACGTTTTGCACCATTTACGCCCTTGCCTATCCCAGGAATTAATACGGCAATTAAAAGCAAAACAGTGAAGCCAAAAATAATCGGTGAATAACGATCCCAAACTTTAGTGGGAATCTTAAATGCCCAAAATCCAACGCCAATGGCAATGGCTAAAGAAATCACATGACGTATTAAGAAGTGATTACTACTATAACTAGCGTACTTAGGGCCATCGGCCAAAGTAATTGAAGCGGAATACACCATCACCAAACCAATCAACGCTAGAGACAAAACCGCCCAAACCAATAGCTGGTCATATTCCATCATGCGTGAACGTGTTTGCTCAACACCTGACACGGCATCTCTTAAGCCGCTACGAAAGTTATCAATACCACCTCTAGAAAAATTCCAAAAGCGATTAAAGCCCAAGCGATTTTCTGGAAACAGTTTTTCTCTTAAACTCATACTTGAGCTCCATCAAACTGCATTTCTAGTTCTTGAACTTCGGCAACAAAAGCTTCGGCGCGCGCAACGTAATTGCTGTACTGATCTAAGCTTGCACAAGCGGGTGATAACAACACAATATCCCCAGATTGCGCTTGTTTGGCGACTTCTTGGACCGCATTTGGCAGCGTTTCGCTCATGATGCAAGGAATGTCTGAGCCTAAACTACTGGCAATTATTTGAGCATCTTTACCAATTAAAAATACACCCTTGACATAGCGTAAAGCAGGCTCACGTAAGGGACTAAAATCTTGACCCTTACCTTCTCCGCCCGCAATTAACCAAATGCGCTTTCCTGAGTCACTATTCCCCAAGCCATTTAACGCAGCAACTGTGGCGCCCACATTAGTCCCCTTGCTATCGTCAACGTATTCAACATCAGCAACGATGGCAATGCTTTGCACACGATGTGGCTCACCATGGTAATCCCGCAACCCGTGAAGCAAGACATTCATCGGCAATCCCGCAGACCTCGCTAGCGCTAGTGCTGCAAGGGCATTCAAGGCATTGTGCCGACCCCGAATTCGTAATGCATCGGCCGGGATTAAACGCTTAAGCCGTAATGCCTCGACCTCAACAGTCAAGGACGATTTACGACGACGCTTTGGCTGTGGCTCAATATCCTCATCTACTTCCGCCCACACTAACCAGTCAATTCCACCAGCACGCAAGTCATGCTCAATTCCAAAGGTGCCTTGCTCATCGGGGCGACCGGACCCAAACGTAATTATGTTGCTTACTGATTTTTGTTCGTCGCTGATAAGCCCCATTACCAAAGGATCATCACGATTCAGGATGCGAGTTGTATCAGCGCTAAATATTCTAGATTTTGCATCTACATAAGCCTGCATATCGCCGTGCCAATCCAAATGATCTTGCGTAATATTTAGTACTGCAGCTGCTGAAGCCTTCAAAGTATGGGTGTAAACCAACTGAAAACTGGAGAGCTCTAACACCCAGATATCTGGCATATCTGAAATCTGGTCCACCCGCTCCAAGCAAGAAACCAATTTCTCTAATGCGGCCGGGCTAATGTTGCCAGCTACTGCGACTTTCTTGCCCGCACGCTCACATAGCTGACCAGTCAAAGCTGTAGTAGTAGTCTTACCATTAGTACCAGTAATCGCTAGAATGCTCGGTTTATATTGCACCCCATCAGATTGCGACATGCGCTCCATCGCAGCAACTGCTCTTGCAAAGAACTCAATCTCACTCCAGAGATCAACTTTAGAATCCTGAGCTTTGATTAAAAATGATTGCACTGGTTCTTGCAATGGCGAAAGCCCAGGACTAATGCCAATAACATCTACACCCTTTAGGAGATCATCATCTAGCGAGCCAAAGTGTGAATTCTTTAGGCCGGCAAACTCCAACTCACTAAGCCATGCTTTTTGACGTTCACTCAAATGATCAGCGTCACGAGTATCGGCAAGGCAAACAGATACTCCATTTCGTAGACACCACTTGGCCATTGCAAAGCCAGACTCACCAAGCCCCAGAATCAAAAAATTCTGTGGAGCTTGATAAGCCTCATCTGCGAGCAGTTCTGGATTTGCGAAGGCGTTATTTAAATTCTGCATTTTTATACTTTGGCTCACCGTAATTTGAGACTAGACAAGCCAATTAAGACCAACAAAATGGTGATGATCCAGAAACGAACAACCACCTGCGTTTCTCTCCAGCCACCCAACTCAAAATGATGGTGCAATGGCGCCATACGAAAAATACGGCGCCCCACCCCATAGCGCTTTTTGGTGAACTTAAACCAAAAAACCTGCAACATCACTGAAAATGTTTCTGCAACAAAAATTCCACCCATCACAAATAAAACAATTTCCTGTCGCACAATGACCGCAATGGTTCCTAGTGCGCCGCCCAAAGCGAGCGCGCCCACATCACCCATAAATACCTGAGCTGGATGCGTGTTGTACCAAAGAAAAGCTAAACCAGCACCACCCATAGCTCCGCAGAAAATCATTAATTCGCCAGCGCCAGGAATATAAGGGAAGAGTAAATATTTGGCGTAAATTGCATTACCCATCACATACGCAAATGCGCCAAGCGCAGCACCAACCAAGATGACCGGCATGATGACCAAGCCATCTAGACCATCGGTTAGATTGACAGCATTACTACTGCCAACAATTACTAAGTAACTCAAGATAATGAAACCCAAAACACCCAGCGGATAACTAATTTCTTTAACAAATGGAATTAGTAGATTTGACTTGGCGGGAAGATTTAAAGCAAACCCGCTACTGAGCCAATCAAAAAATAATTGCAGCACTTTTAGGTTACTTACTTCAGAAACGGAGAATGCCAGATATATAGCGGCAAACAAGCCAATTAAGGTTTGCCATAAGAACTTCTCACGGGACGCCATACCCTTAGGGTCCTTGCGTGCAACCTTACGGTAATCGTCTACCCAGCCGACCATGCCAAAACCAAAGGTAACAATCATCACAATCCAAATAAATCGATTGCTCAAGTCTGCCCACAGCATGCAAGAAACAAAAATGCCAATCAGAATCAATACACCACCCATCGTTGGGGTGCCAGATTTCACCAAATGAGTTTGTGGGCCATCAGTGCGAACTGCCTGACCCATCTTTAAAGTAGTTAATTTACGAATCACCCAAGGTCCTGCTGCAAGTCCAATCAATAGAGCCGTCACGGTTGCCATCACTGCTCTAAAGGTAATGTAGTTAAACACCCTAAAAAAACCAAAGTCATCCTGTAGCCACTGAGCCAATATTAAGAGCATGCTTTTGCCTCCTCTAACAAGGCTTGAACTACACGCTCCATACGCATAAAACGCGAACCCTTCACCAAAATATTTAAATGCTTATCACTAGAGCGCTGTGATCGAAGATCATTTACTAATCTTGTATTCAACACATCCACATCAGAAAAATGTTCTGCCACTGAGGAAAGATTTAGCTTTTGCTTCATTTCTTCAAAGCCTTGAACGGCAAGCTTGCACTGCTCGCCAATGGAAAATAGCTTAGAAATTCCTTGCTCAGCAGCATAGACACCAACCTCATGATGAAAGGCGGCGCCTTGATCTCCGACTTCGCCCATATCGCCAAGCACCAGCCAAGCAGTTTTGCCGGATTGCTTTAAAGCATCAATCGCAGCTATTACGGAATCTGGATTGGCGTTGTAACTATCATCAATCAGTGTGTGATTACCATCCAGGTTTTTAGCTTGCATACGGCCATTTACGGGGTCAAAAGACTCAAGCCCCTCTTTGACTTTTTCCAAGTTCACACCAGCGGCTAAAGCTACAGCGCTAGCTGCTAAGGCGTTGCGCACATTATGATTACCTAAGGTTTTTAATTGAACCTCGATTACACCCTGTGTAGTCTTAATTTCTACATGGCCATTACCAAGCAAGCTACCCCGCACTCCTGCCGTTTGATGATTCTGATTGGGGGTCAAGACAAAATCAATAATCTTGCGACTTGCTGCAGCCTTACGCCACAGCCCTGCGAATTCAGAATCAGCCGGGAAGACTGCCACCCCATCTTGAGGTAAAGCGCGCAGGGCATCTGCATGCTCTTCAGCTACTGCAGCAACGGTTGCCATGAACTCCTGATGTTCACGTTGCGCATTATTGATGAGCGCAATGTTAGCCCCCGCTACATCCGCTAACTGTGCCGTTTCTCCCGGGTGGTTCATGCCTAATTCAATCACCGCCAAGCGATCACTAGGTCGTAATCGCAATAACGTCAGCGGAAGGCCAATTTCATTATTGAGATTACCCTTAGTGACCAAGGCGCAATCCTCCCCGACTGCCGCCCTAAAGATTGAGGCAATCATTTCTTTAACAGTCGTTTTGCCATTACTTCCAGTAACCAGCGCTAGAGGAATGGAGTGCTGCATGCGCCATGCTTTGGCCAAAGCACTAAGGCCAATGCGAGTGTCAGTCACACAGACAGCCGCTAAATTTTCAGGGCATTTCTCCTGCTGACTAACGAGTGCCGCGCTAGCTCCCGCACTCGCAACATCTTGCAAAAAATCGTGGGCGTCAAAACGCTCCCCAGATAGAGCAATAAATAGTTCGCCCGCGGCAATCTGACGACTATTACTGCCCACTCCTGAAATATTTATTTGCTGCGCATCAGCCTCTGAAGTATTAATCAGTCTGCTACCCGGTAACATGGCTTGGATTTGTGCAAGATTAGTCATCACTAGCATCAAATAATTCCTCCGGCCGCCAGAAGAATATGTTCTTGATCTGAGAAATCAAATTTTTTGCCTTTAATTTCTTGGGAAGACTCATGGCCTTTACCTGCGACCAATACAACGTCAGCAATTTCAGCGTGGCGAACTGCAGCCATAATGGCCGCAGCCCGATCGGAGATCGCCTGAATATTTTTCGCCTCAGCATTCATGCCAGATAAGATCATGGCAATGATGGCATCTGACTCCTCTGATCTTGGGTTATCACTAGTGAGCACAATATGGTCTGCGTTCTGCTGCGCAACCTTGCCCATTTGGGGCCGCTTGCCGGCATCACGATCGCCGCCACACCCAAATACGCACCAAATTTTTCCGCCACGTGCATTTGCAATCGGGCGCAAAGCTAACAATGCTTTCTCTAATGCATCTGGAGTGTGTGCATAGTCAACTACTACTACCGGTCCTTCAGCCTTTTGGGTTTTGTTCAGCGAAATTAATTCCATGCGGCCGATAACTGGTCGCAATAGACTTAAGCGTTTACTAGCCTGTTCGCTTGTGATGCCCTGAGTTAGTAAGGTCGCCCAAACAGCCAAGCAATTACTTAAATTAAATTCTCCGATTACTGGTATATGGACCACATGCTGTCCAAGCTCCTCACAAACAAATATAGCGTCGTAACCAGTACCAGTTAATACAGTATCTTTGGCGTAAATACGTTTCAGACGATCGCCAAACTTTTCAAAACTTCTGAATGCGTCCTGGGTTAGGGCATACGCCCACACCTTCACTCCATTTTGAGCAACTAATTTCATCGCAAGTTCACGACCAAATGCATCATCTAAATTGACAACCGCATGTTCTAAGCCAGATTGAAAAAAAAGCTTTGCTTTTATGTCGGCATAATTGGCCATACTGCCGTGATAATCAAGATGATCTTGACTTAGATTAGTAAATACAGCGCAATTAAATTCAAGGCCAGCAACCCGACCTTGCTCTAATGCATGAGATGAGACCTCCATTGCAATATATTTAGCACCTTCATCCAAAAACGCTTTGAGTTGCGATTGCAAACGTGGTGCATCTGGAGTGGTATATCCCGTTTGTATCAAAGCCTCAGGAAAACCTGAGCCTAGTGTTCCTAAAACGGCTGCGCGACTAGCGGCATGATCTAGCGCTTGCGCTAGCCATTGAGTAACAGTAGTCTTGCCATTAGTGCCAGTCACACCAATGACTTTTAATTTCTTGCTTGGAAAGCCATACCACTGTGCGCACAATAGTCCAGCTTGCTGCGCCAAATTCTCAACAGCATAAAATTTTGTGTTATCAAGATATTCATCACTCATGCCCGCCGGATCGTAGACTACTGCTCCCGCACCATTTTGCAGTGCAGCTGAAATATATTCGCGCCCGTCACGCAGTGCTTTGCCATGACCAACAGAGTAAGCAAAAAAAATATCGCCATTCTGAACATGACGGCTATCAGCGGTCACTTTGGCTGACGAGTTAAGCAAGCCATGCAAATGGTTTATTAAGTTAGCGGGTTTTATATTCATCGCCACGCTCATCTTTTTAAAGCCACATGTTGTGCTTGCGCACTATTAGATCGAACTTCAGAAGGGCTGCTATCTTCTAAAACTGCCTGCTTCATGTTGCTGTCTGGAAGCACATTCAAAGTACGCAAAGTCTCGCTGACAATGGCTGAGAATACGGGTGCCGCCACATCACCGCCATAGTAACTACCACCTGTAGGCTCATCGATCATGACTGCTACCGAAATACGTGGCGCGCTAATAGGAGCTATGCCTGCAAAGTAAGCGAGGTACCGGTTGCCATAAGTCTTACCAACAAGTTTATGAGCTGTCCCTGTTTTGCCGCCGACGCGATAGCCATCTGCCTGAGCTTTTACTGCGGTACCGCCCGGTAGCGTGACCGTCTCCAGCATTTGACGCATCTCAATCGCCGTTTTCGCGGAAATAATTCTAGTGCCTGGTTTAAATTCTGGGCTACGCTCAATAGTTAATGGCACCAATTCGCCATCACGCGCAAAAATAGTATAGGCACGAGCCACTTGAAATAATGAGCCTGAGAGTCCGTAACCAAATGCAACGCGAGCCTGATCGCTCGGGACCCAGTTTTTAAAGGGGTGTAAGGTACCAGCCACCGCTCCAGGAAAGCCAATCTTTGGTGCCTGCCCAAAACCAACGGCGGTATACATATCCCACATTTCTTCCGGGGATAAGTAATTCATCGCAATTTTGGCGGCGCCAATGTTGCTCGATTTCTGAATCACCTGAGCGATCGTTAGGGTGCCATTGGGATGTGTATCGGTAATCGGCTTCTTGCCAACCAAATAACTAGCGCCAATTGCCATTGATGTATTCGGAGTGATGGCACCTTTCTCTAACGCTGCTGATACTGTAAAGGGTTTAATAGTTGAACCAGGCTCAAACATATCAGTTAGCACGCGATTACGTAGTTGCTCACCGATTAGACCGCGGCGATCATTTGGGTTGTAACTTGGATAGTTAGCCAAGGCTAAAATTTCACCCGTTTGCGTATCCAGGACTACTGCACCTCCAGCTTTGGCATGGTGCTGCTCAACCGCATTTTTCACGGCGTTATATGCCAAATACTGAATTTTGCTATCAATAGAGAGCTGCAGGTCTTTACCATTTTGTGGAAACTGCTCAATTGCCACATCCTCAACAACTCGGCCCAACCGGTCGACCACAACACGACGCTGTCCAGGATGTCCGGCCAGGTCTTTTTCTCTAGAAAGTTCCATGCCTTCTTGGCCACGGTCCTCAACATTTGTAAAACCAACAACGTGAGCCATCGCTTCACCCTCTGGGTAAAAACGACGGTACTCATTATTTAATCCAATGCCTGGAATTTCTAATTTTTTAATCTGTTGAGCAACCTCTGGGTCAACCTGGCGTTTTAAAAAAATCTGCTTACGTTCTTCTTTTAATTTTTTACGCAAATCATGCTCACTCATCTGCAAAAGACTAGCCAGCTTCTGAACTTTTTCTGCAGATAAATCATCTGGAACGGTATCGTTATAAGCAATCACGGACTTTGCTTCCAGACTCGTGGCGATGACTTGGCCGTTACGATCTAAAATTTTTCCACGGCTAGCTGGTAACTCAAGCTCCCGTTGTGTGCCACGTACAGCCTTAGCTTCATAAAATGCATTTCCTGGACCCTGAATCCAGAAAGCGCGAATTAACAACAAAGTAAATACAAAAAATAAAAGGAATAGCATCAATCGCGACCGCCACATTGGCAGGCGCAATACTAAATTTGGGGTAGTAGAAAATCCTACCGGCCTCACTTAGCCTCCTTTAGGTACAAAGTACGCTCAGGAGAAATTGGCACCATGCGCAACTGATTGCGCGCTACATCGCGGATACGAGCCGACTTTGACAGATTGCGCTGCTCATACTCCAAGCGTAACCAATCTTGATTTAATTTGTACTCTTCTATTTGTGCTCGTTCAAGCGCTACAAATAATTTTCGCGCACGTTGCTGCGCAGCTACTAGAGATAGCGCACATACCAACAGCAAAGACAATAAGGTCAAAGTCGCCCGATTCATGCAAGTGCCACCAAACGTTTTTCTGCAATACGCATAATGGCTGAACGAGCACGCGGATTCTCACTCACTTCTTCACTACTTGGCTTAACCCGACCAATAATTTCTAAGGCACTTTGCGGTAAATCTTTTTCACGCACCGGAAGTCCGCGTGGCACTTCTACTTTTGCATGGGACTGTAAAAATTGCTTCACAATCCGATCCTCTAGGGAGTGAAAGCTAATAACCGCCAATCTTGCGCCTGGTTTTAATAATCTCAATGCCGCTTTAAGACCTAACTCCAAATCTTCAAGCTCACGATTAATGAAAATTCTGAGCGCTTGAAAAGTTCTTGTAGCTGGATCTTGTCCGGCCTCTCTCGTGCGCACAACACTCGCAACTAAGCTCGCTAACTGCAAAGTTGTTTTTGGCGATAAACCTTCCTCGCGTTTTGCCACGATAGCTTTAGCGATCTGAAATGCAAAACGCTCTTCCCCGTAAGTCTTAATCACTCTAGTGATTTCCTCCTGAGACGCTTGCTCCAACCATTCTGCCGCTGTCAAACCATGATCGGTATCCATCCGCATATCGAGCGGACCATCTCGGCGAAAAGAAAATCCCCGATGAGCCTCGTCTACCTGCGGAGAGCTGATACCCAAGTCCAACAAAATGCCATCGACCGACTCCGGTTCCGCATACTGATCCATCTGCGCAAAACTGTTGTGCACAATCGTTAGACGCGGATCTTTGATGGCATTGCCAACTGCGATCGCATCCAAATCCTTGTCGAATGAAAGCATTCGCGCATTCGAACCCAACTCTTTGAGCAATGCTTGCGTATGGCCACCACGGCCAAAAGTTCCATCGATCAATAGAATTTTTTTTGACGAGTCTGAGTCTTGAATGAGCGGACTGCTGATCAGCGCCGTCACCGCCTCGGCCAGTAATACTGGGCGATGAGTTATGTTCATGGCACCCTGTCATCAAAAATTAAATTGCTTGAGTGCTTCAGGCATGCCTTGTGCAATGGCGGCCTGTTCTTTTGCAGCGTATGTGGCGGAATCCCACAATTCCAAATGACTTCCCATACCAAGCAAGATCACTTCTTTTTCAATACCCGCTGCAGTGCGGAGTTCTGGGCTAACCAGAATTCTTCCCGCGCTATCTAAATCCACTTCAGCGGCATTACCAAGGAAAATTCGACGCCACCAGTGGGCATCCATTGGCAATTGAGCAACTTTGGATCGGAAACTTTCCCACTCAGGACGAGGGAACAGTAAAAGGCATCCGTCGGGGTGCTTGGTGAGCGTGACTCTGCCCTCACCTTGAACCAACAAGGCGTCACGATGCTTTGCCGGCACAGACATGCGACCTTTTGCATCTAAATTGAGAGCTGAAGCACCTTGAAACACCAATTACCCCACTTTTTCACACTTCCTCCCACTTTAGAGGATCAGCATAAGAGGGTCAAGTGTTTTAAAGGCTTTTTTTAGGAATTTCTCTATTGTTTACAAACACTTAGCGTCGTGTGTTCATAAAATGGTGGCATTAAAATTACTACTTGAAACAAGAGCTTGGAAAATATACTTAAGAATAGGTCTTAGCTATTTACTCAAATAATAGTTAAATATACTGTATTAAAAAACAGTGGCTAGTTTTTTATATTGTCCCCACCAAGAGTCAAAAATCAGATTTTGTACGCACTTGCTGTCATGACCTTAGACATCAACTTCATGACCCGCTGAATGGGGTTCGGCAATGAAACTCCGCCAGCATGCAAAGCCGCCTGTCCATGCTCAATTTCATCTAGTCGCATTTGATTAACAATGGCACGTGAGCGATGATCATTTTCAGGCAATTTTGCCAAATGACTTTCAAGATGCTGCTCCACTTGCTTTTCAGTTTCAGCAACAAATCCTAAACTCCATCGATCGCCCGCTAAGCCAGCAGCCATGCCGATTGCAAAGGATCCTGCGTACCAAAAAGGATTGAGATAGCTCGTGTGTGAACCCAACTCTTTTAAGCGTGTCTCACACCATGCTAGGTGATCCATTTCCTCTTGCCCGGAGCGGTGCAACATCTCTTGAATTTCTGACTTTCTGGCAAATATTTTTTGAGATTGGTATAGCGCCTGAGCGCAAACCTCACCAACATGATTCACCCGCATCAAGCCAGCAGCATGCTCTCGCTCAGCGAGCTCCAAACTCGCATCAAAATTCAGATCGGAACCTGGGGTTGAGCGGTGGGCATTTGCACCACCAACAACCGACCGAAGAGCGGTATCAAACTCAATAATGAAGCGATCCAACAGGGTCATTTCTGCTGGCAGACTTAAATTAAAACTTCAGATTTGCAGCTCTGTTTGGTCTTCAATCCGAGCTCAGCCAATAGGGCACGGTCCTCTTCTGCCTCAGGATTAGCGGTAGTGAGCAGTTGCTCACCATAGAATATAGAGTTGGCACCCGCCAAAAAACACATAGCCTGCACCGCCCTTCCGAGCTCTTGGCGACCGGCTGATAAACGTACTCTAGCGCGGGGCATAGTAATGCGCGCAATAGCAATCGTCCTGACAAATTCCAGTGGGTCCATTGGCTTTTGATCTGCCAAGGGTGTGCCAGCAACCGGTACTAAATGATTAATGGGGACTGATTCGGGATAAGGGTTCAAATTTGCCAACTGAGTCAAGAAAGCGGCCCGCTGTTCACGAGACTCGCCCATTCCTACAATTCCACCGCAGCATACTGACATGCCTGCTGCGCGAACATTAGAAATCGTATCCAAGCGCTCTTGATAGCCCCTGGTGGAGATCACGGAACGATAGAAATCTTCGCTGGTATCGAGGTTATGGTTATAAAAATCTAGACCTGCCTCCTGTAAAGCCTCAGCCTGATCGGCTTCCAACATACCCAAAGTAGCACAGGTTTCTAGGCCCAATGCTTTTACGCCCTTAATCATGGCGGCTACTTTTTCTATATCGCGGTCTTTAGGCTCACGCCAAGCAGCACCCATGCAAAAACGATTTGAGCCAGCAGCTTTGGCTGCTTTAGCGGCCATAAGCACCTCATCCAGATCCATTAACTTGCTAGCCTGAACATCCGTGTCATAACGCGCAGCTTGAGGACAATACCCACAATCCTCGGGGCAACCGCCAGTCTTAATGGATAAGAGAGTTGCCAATTCCACATCACCTTCGGGAAAGTGGGCTCGGTGCGTCTCTTGGGCCCTAAACATCAACTCATTGAATGGCAAAGCAAATAAAGCCTCAATCTGCGCAATTGTCCAAGAGCCAGAAGCATTCACCTGCCTGTGCAAATCCGCCTTAGATTTGACATGAGTAAGGGGTTTTTCAGTACTTTGTACATCCAGCATGTGTAAATTCCAGAAAATAGATCAATTCAAGCCATAAACATAACAGATGAAAGCTTAAATTAGGAAAAACTAGTGGTCAAATATCAATGATGAAAAACAAGGTTATTCCTGATGTAAATCAAAACCACTGGGTCGAAAGAAGTCTGGAGGCCGTTTGGCACCCCTGCACCCAGATGAAACATCATGAATCTTTTCCACTAATTGCCATCACTCATGGCAAAGGGCCTTGGCTATACGACGACAAAGGCAATGCTTTATTGGATTGCATAAGCTCTTGGTGGACTAACTTATTTGGTCACTCCAATCCGCGAATCAATCTGGCTATTTGCAATCAATTGGAAAAAATTGAGCATGTCATGCTTGCCGGCTTTACTCATCCCCCAGTCGTCGAGCTTTCAGAAAAACTGTCTGCCCTTACACAAAATCATTTAGGTCATGCCTTTTATGCATCCGATGGCGCATCCGCAGTGGAGATCGCCTTAAAGATGAGTCACCACTTTTGGCAATTAAATAACAAACCTAGTAAGAAAAAATTTGTTTGCCTAGAAAATGGTTATCACGGCGAAACACTTGGCGCCCTAGCTGTAACTGATGTTGCAATTTTTAGAGAGGCGTACGGATCTCTCTTGCAAGATGTATTTACAGTCGAATCACCAGATGCTCGCAAGGCGAAGTTTGGTGAAAGCACCGAGGAGATTGCTAAGCAAGCCGCTAGCTCTCTCGAAAAATTGTTTGCACAAGAGCATCAGAATATTGCAGCCATCATTGTTGAGCCGCTGGTCCAATGTGCGGGGCAAATGGCCATACACTCACCAGAATATCTTCGGCGAGTAAGAGCTCTCTGCAACCAATATGATATTCACTTCATCGCAGATGAAATTGCGGTTGGCTGCGGTCGCAGTGGTAAGTTTTTTGCTTGCGAGCACGCCGGTATTTGGCCTGATTTTCTAACGCTTTCGAAAGGTATTACTGGGGGTTATCTTCCGTTATCGCTTTGTCTCACTACGGAAAATATTTACCGCGCCTTCTACAGTGACCAAACAAAGCACGGCTTCTTACACTCACACTCTTATACAGGAAACCCTCTCGCGTGTGCAGCAGCTTTGGCTTGCCTGGAAATATTTGAGACCGATAATATTTTAGAAAAGAATTTGATTGGGGCACAAGAGCTAGCCAATGCGTTTGCATGGGCTCAAACAGATTCACGTATTGAGCACTGGCGCCAACAAGGAATGATTCTTGCCTTTGATATTAAGAATGATTCTCTCAAGAACTCTGCTACATTTCCTCGCGAAATGTTTTCAGCAGGCATAGATGAGGGTATCTTGATTCGCCCCATTGCTAACACGATCTACGTCATGCCTCCTTACACCCTTACCTCCAGCCAAACCCTACAAATGGGTGAGGCCGTTCAGCACGCACTCAATCGGGTGCTCACATGAAGAATTCATTTCAGGCTTTGAGTATGGCAGCAGAGCAGATTAGCGAGCTTGATACTCAGTTACTAAAACGAAAATTGCGCGTAACTGAATCACCCTGTGACACCAAAGCAATAGTTGACCAGCGCAAACTAAACGCATTTTGCAGCAATGATTACCTTGGTCTAGCTAATCACCCAGAACTTATTCAAGCTCTTACAGAAGGTGCAAATCTATACGGCGTTGGGAGTGGCGCTTCACACCTGATCAGCGGACACAATATTGCACATGATTTGCTAGAAAAAAAATTAGCTTTATTCCAAAGCACCCACATTCCAAATGCGAGCGCATTATTTTTTAGCACGGGTTATCTTGCAAACCTCACCGCTATCACAGGGTTAATCAAACTGGCAAAGTCAGGCGAAGCCAGCATTTACTCTGCCAAACTCAATCACGCATCGATTATTGATGGAGTTCGCTTAGCAAGCACTCAGTCAACAGCCTCAGTAACACTATTTGACCATCAGCAACTAGAAACGCTCGAAGCAGTCCTCAGAAAAGATACAAAGCCTCTCAAGCTCATCATCACCGATGGCGTCTTTAGTATGGATGGCGATATCACCCCAGTAAAAGCCCTCACAGAAATTGCCGAACGCTACGATGCATTATTGTTGATAGATGATGCTCATGGTTTCGGCGTCCTGGGCCAACTAGGACATGGAATTCTGGAGCAATTTGCCATTACGTCAGAGCGCATCATCTATATCGGCACTCTTGGTAAGGCCGCTGGAGTGAGCGGGGCATTCGTTTGTGCACAGGCACCATTTATCGACTGGCTTATTCAAAAAGGTCGCCCCTATATCTACAGCACTGCTACGCCTCCAGCGATTGCCCATGCCTTGCTAAAAAGCCTTGCCATCATTGAAGGCGAAGAAGGCAAGGCTCGACGTCGCCGACTACATCAACTCATTACCCATTGGCAAAATGAAATGTCTTTTTCCAGGTGGGAAAAAGTAAGCTCATGCACCCCAATTCAACCAGTCATTCTTGGTAGCAATGCTAATGCCTTAGTGGCGGCCAAATTATTAGATGAAATGGGTTACTGGATTCCAGCAATTAGGCCACCAACAGTTCCAGCGGGAAGCGCACGCCTGCGTATTACTATTTCTGCGAATCACAGTATTGAAGATTTGCAGGCGCTCATTAAAGTTTTGCAAAAAATTGAGCGGCAAGTACAGATAGGGGAATTACCTTGAACCCCAATCATCAATCTTCCGGTTTTTTTATTACAGGCACCGATACTGGAGTCGGTAAAACCTTAATTAGCGGAGCTTTGATACTGAAACTACGCGAAACCGGATTAAAGGTCGCCGGTTTTAAACCTGTTGTAGCGGGAACCTATCAAGCCTTAGACGAATATGAATTAAATGAAGATTTAGAAACATTGCGACTTGCTTCAAACATGGGGCGCGATCAGCACAATCTTTGCCCTTACATCTTAAAAATCCCTGCAGCACCCCACCTAGCAGCTCAATTACAGGGAGTTAACCTAAACATTGCAGTCATTACCAAGGCTTTTCAGGCAATGTCTGCAGCATTTGACTCAGTCATTGTGGAGGGCGCCGGAGGATTTTTGGTGCCCCTTAATGACAGAGAAGATTTAGGTGATGTGACACAGGCGATTGGATTACCAGTCATCCTGGTAGTGGGTATGCGATTGGGATGCATCAATCACGCACTGCTAACTTACGAAGCTTTAAAAATACGTAATATTGAAGTCGCAGGTTGGGTAGCCAATACGCTTTCTGAAGAAATGCCCCTGTTGCAAGAGAACATTCAAACACTTAGTGACCGCATTAGTTCGCCCTGTCTCGGAGTTATCCCTCCACTACCCAAGACCCTCCGACAGCAAGTAAATAAACCTTACTCATTGCCAGCGCTTCAGTTTGTTGCGGAGCATATAAAGCTGCCTAAAGTAGCTTAGGTCAAATAAGTGCGATGGCCTTTAGTTTCAGATAAGATAAACACATGCGATTACTCCCTGAAATCGTCGATTCCGCAGCGGAAATTCAAGAAATACGGCGCAATATCCATGCGCATCCAGAATTACGCTTCGAAGAGAATCGCACATCTGATCTTGTTGCAGAAGCCCTTTCTAGCTGGGGGATTACTGTTTTTCGCGGCATGGGAAAGACTGGAGTTGTAGGTCGACTCGCTGGAGATTTAGGGCCGGGCAGGATGATAGGTTTGCGTGCCGATATGGACGCACTGCCACTGCAAGAGCACAACAATTTCGCGCACACCTCCGTTAACCCTGGAAAAATGCATGCCTGTGGCCATGATGGTCACACTGCAATGCTCTTAGGTGCTGCGCAATATTTATCAAATCATAGAGACTTTAAAGGCACCGTCATTTTTATTTTCCAGCCTGCTGAAGAGGGTGGTGCTGGCGCAAAAGAAATGATTAATGATGGCCTCTTTAAACAATTTCCATGTGATGCTGTTTTTGGCTTGCACAATTGGCCTGGTCTTGCCGAAGGTCATTTTGGTGTGACTGCCGGACCCATGATGGCCTCCAGCAATGCATTTGAAATTACGATTCGCGGCAAAGGTGGTCACGCAGCGTTGCCGCATAACAGTGCAGACCCAGTACTAGCAGGCGCTCAAGTCGTGCAAGCTTTGCAAAGCATTATTACTCGTAACAAACGTCCAGTGGATGCTGCCGTTTTGTCTGTAACGCAATTTCATGCAGGTGAAACTAGTAATGTAATTCCAGATAGCGCATTTATTGGCGGCACTGTACGCACCTTTACCTTGGAGGTACTCGATCTCATTGAACAACGCCTGCGAGAGATTTCACATAATGTAGCGAGTGCATTTGATTGCCAAGCGGAGATTACTTTTTCTAGAAACTATCCCCCGCTCATTAATCATGAAAATGAAGTCGAGTTTGCTAGCAAGGTGATGACCGAACTTGTTGGAGAGTCTCATGTCAATACCTCCATAGACCCGACAATGGGCGCCGAGGACTTTGCCTTCTTCTTACTTGAAAAGCCTGGTTGCTATGTCTTCTTAGGTAATGGGGATGGTGATCATCGCTCGATCGGACATGGCATGGGACCATGCCACCTCCATAACCCATCATACGACTTCAATGATGCCCTCATTCCAGTGGGCGTGAACTATTGGGTCAAACTAGCTCAACGCTTTTTAGGGGCAAATTAGCCCTAACTCTCAATATCGATTAAGAGTTAGTAAATTTGGCAGGGCGTTTTTCTACAAAGGCAGCCATACCCTCTTTCTGGTCGCTTGTTCCAAAGCAAGCATGAAATAAACGACGCTCGAAATGAATGCCTTCTGAGAGTGAAGTTTCATAAGAGGCATTGATACTTTCCTTCACCATCATGGCGGTTAGCAATGGCATATCCGCAATGCCTTTTGCAATCGCAAGGACTTCACTTAACAAATCAGCTTGAGGAAAAATCCGTGCCACCAGTCCTGAGCGCTCAGCCTCAGCCGCGTCCATCAGGCGTCCTGTCAAAGCCAAATCCATTGCTTTAGCTTTAGAAACTGCACGCGGTAAACGCTGAGTACCGCCAGCACCGGGAATGATCCCCAGCTTAATTTCTGGTTGGCCAAATTTCGCATTGTCGGCTGCCATGATCATGTCGCACATCATTGCCAACTCACAACCACCCCCCAGCGCATAGCCAGAGACAGCTGCAATGACTGGCTTACGCACTTTCCTAATGTGCTCCCAATTACGAGAAATATAGTCGCTACGATAAACCTCATGAAATTCGTACTTTGCCATGCTGGCAATATCCGCACCAGCGGCAAAAGCTTTTTCACTACCAGTGATGATGATGCAACCAATATTGTCATCAGCGTCATACCCGATCAACGCAGCGCCCAACTCATCCATCAGCTCATCATTTAAGGCATTTAATACCTGAGGGCGATTCAAAGTAATCGTGGCAACCTTGCCATCCACTTTAGTCAAAATAGTGTTGTAGCTCATATAACCCTTTCAGCATTCTTTTTCAGCGCGGCAGTAATACCCACATCTTGCCATTTTGTTTCATGCGACCAGCCATTTCTGCTGCGGCATCCCCAGAACCCCAATAGTAATCAGCTCTTACGGCTCCTACGATAGCGCTGCCAGTATCCTGCGCCATCACCAGCTTCTGCAAGGATTGATTACTAAGAGGCTTGGTAGTAGCCAAAAATACTGGCGCACCTATTGGGAGAGCCCTCAGATCAATCGCAATGCTTCGCTCTCCAGTCAAAGGAACACCAAGTGCGCCGTTAGGCCCAAGCTCTGCACTTACGTTACTTGGCAACTCCTTAAAAAAAACAAAGCGGGGATTGGCATTTAACATGTCATCCACACGACTGGGGTTGCGTTTTGCCCATTGCGAGATACCCTGCATCGTTGCTTCACTGCGTGTGATCTCTTTGCGATCTAACAACCATTGGGCAAAAGATTTAAATGGTTGATCATTTGTTCCGGCGAAGCCCAAGCGTAAAACTCGCCCATCCTCAAGGCGAATTTTTCCTGAGCCCTGTATTTGCATAAAAGCCGCTGCAACGGGGTCTTGTACCCACGCCAACTCCTGACCCTTTAAAACGCTGGAGCTTATGAGCTCAGCGCGAGTAGGCGCTGGACTTGGCTTTGCATTTCGCCAAGCCTTTGGGTAAGAGTACAAAGGGGTGCTATAGAGATTGGTGCGCATCAGAGAGCCATTCATGACCGGCTCGTAATAGCCCGTAACTAAACCGCTTTCGATCCCACTCGAGCTGTTACGCACTTCATAAGCCTGAAAATAAGTCTCAAAGTACTGTCGAATGGCCTGCCCATCCCTTGGGGAAATAGGAGTCGACTGTGCGCAAACATCGCGCCAGTTGACCTCACTACTGCGTTTACGTAAGGCGTCACAGCTTTTAAGCCATGCTGGCCAAGCCTGAGTCAGCTCATCCTCTTGCCATCCCGGCAAAGCCTGCCATGAGACCGCAGTGAAACTAGCAATAGGAGAGTTATATGGGGCGACAGCGGTACTTGTTGGTCGAGAGCTTGATCTACCTGTAGGGAGAGTTGAGCAACCCGCCAGAAGTGCGATCAACACCAGAGCGAATACACTGGTAAAAACCAATCGCTTTGTCACTATTTGGAAATTTAGAATCATGATCGCCAATTTACTCGATGAATACCCAATGCTGCTCTTTGTCTTAGAGGCAGCGGTTGCCTTAGGCCTGCTGCTCTTTATCGTACTTTGGACTGGTGGCGGCAAAAAATAGTCATTATTACCAGAAGAGCCCCCTAGTGAAGGGTTCTAGGCATTACCAAGGCAAATTCTGGGATTGGAGCCTGAAAAAACTGGGCGTCCTCAGTCACACAGAAATACTCTCCCCGCATCGTTCCTGCGGGAGTAGGTAAGGTGGCCCAACTGGTGTACTCAAAATGCTCGCCAGCGCGCAATAAAGGCTGCTGTCCAACCACGCCTAGACCCCGCACCTCCTGTACATCGTTATCCCCATCAGTAATGAACCAATGACGGGCAATCAGCTGAACACTAGCGGTTCCTGCATTGCGAATAGTGACGGTATAGGCGAATGCAAACTGGCTGTTATCGGGGTCAGATTGCTCGGGCAAGTACTGGGCTTTGACGGTAATACTGATTTCGTGGGGATTCATGCTCGAATTCTGCTCCATCCGAGAGCCAACTGCAAGCTAGAATCTAGGGATGGATAGCCAGAAATCACCCCAATTTGTTATCGCCCCCTCTATTTTGTCGGCTGACTTTGCCTGTCTGGGTAAAGAAGTTCAGGACGTCCTAGCGGCTGGAGCCGATTGGATTCACTTTGATGTGATGGATAACCACTACGTTCCCAACCTGACAATTGGCCCTTTAGTCTGCGAGGCTATTCGTTCTTATGCCACTAAAAATGGTCAGCCAGCGACGATTGATGTTCACCTCATGGTGGAGCCAGTAGATCGCATCGTTCCTGATTTTGCAAAAGCAGGTGCCAACCTCATCAGCTTTCATCCAGAGGCGAGTCCTCACGTTAACCGCACAATTAACCTGATTCGAGATCAAGGCTGTCAAGCTGGTCTTGTTTTGAACCCTGCCACACCATTAGATTATTTAGACCACACTCTAGAATTATTAGATCTGGTATTACTCATGTCAGTGAATCCAGGCTTTGGCGGTCAATCATTTATCCCCAGCACCCTAAATAAAATTGCGCAAGTGCGTACCCGCCTAGACCGCTATCAAGCCGAGACCGGTCGCTCCATCAGGCTTGAAGTTGACGGTGGTATCAAAGTTGACAACATCGCAGAAGTTGCCAAAGCAGGAGCAGATACTTTTGTTGCTGGCTCGGCTATTTTTGGTCAAAAGGATTACGCCACAGTCATTGAGGCGATGCGGACAGAATTAGGAAAGTCAGGAAAAGCCTAATGCAGCGCGAAGAATTTAATGCCCTAGCTAAGCAGGGTTTCAATCGTATCCCTCTAGTGAAAGAGGTATTGGCCGATCTAGAAACACCCCTCTCCCTGTATATGAAATTAACTCAGGAGTTTGGCAAGAAAAATACTTACCTACTGGAGTCTGTTTTAGGTGGCGAACGCTTTGGTCGTTTTTCTTTTGTTGGTTTACCAGCAAAAACTTTATTGAGAACAGCCGGCACACCCACCGCACCATTAACTGAGGTGTTGACAGATGGCAAGGTAGCCGAAAGTAATCGCGATAATCCGCTTGATTTTGTAGACGCTTATTTCAAACGCTTTAAGGTTGCGCTTCAACCTGGTTTGCCACGCTTTTGCGGTGGCCTAGCGGGCTATTTTGGCTATGATACGGTTCGCTATATTGAATCTCGCTTAGCCAAACACAGCCTGCCCGATGAATTAGGTGTTCCCGACATTCAACTCATGCTAACTGAAGAGTTGGCAGTCATCGACAACGTGGCCGGAAGAATTTACTTAATTGTTTATGCCGACCCAAGCCAGGATGACAGTTTTGAAAAAGGGCATGCCAGATTAAAAGAATTGCTTACTTGCCTAAACAAGCCTATCAGCATTCCAAATTCCAGGGCTAGCACCAAGACCGAACTCATCCGTAAATTCAAAGCGGAAGATTTTGAGAGTGCTGTGTGCAAAACCAAAGAATATATTTTGGCTGGCGATTGTATGCAAGTTGTTATCGGTCAGCGCATTAGTAAGCCTTTCACTGATTCGCCATTAGCCCTGTATAGGGCACTGCGCTCTCTAAACCCCTCGCCTTATATGTACTTCTATGATTTTGGAGACCTACAGGTAGTGGGCTCCTCACCAGAAATCTTAGTGCGCCAAGAAAAACGCAAGTCTGAAAAGATTGTGACGATTCGCCCATTGGCGGGCACGCGTCCCCGCGGAGCAAATCCAGAAGAGGATGAGCGGCTTGCTAAAGAATTGCTAGCAGACCCCAAAGAGATTGCTGAACACGTCATGTTGATTGACCTTGCTCGCAATGATGTCGGTCGCATCGCTAAGACAGGCTCAGTCAAAGTGACAGACTCTATGTCGATAGAGAAATATTCACATGTGCAACACATTGTTAGCTCAGTTGAGGGTGAGTTGCTGGACAATATGAGCAATATGGATGTTCTTCGAGCCACCTTTCCTGCCGGCACTTTATCTGGCGCCCCAAAAATTCGGGCCATGGAAATTATTGATGAAATGGAAATTGTGAAGCGTGGGATCTATGGTGGTGCGGTAGGCTACCTCTCCTTCTCTGGCGATATGGATGTCGCTATTGCAATTCGCACTGGCGTCATACGTGATGGGATGCTGCACTCACAAGCAGGTGCTGGCGTTGTTGCAGACTCAGACCCGACAGCCGAATGGAAAGAAACCGAAGCCAAAGCACGCGCTGTATTACTTGCCGCTGATTTAGTACAAGGAGGACTCGATGCTCCTCATGATTGATAACTATGATTCGTTTACTTATAACCTAGTGCAGTACTTTGCTGAACTAGGTGAAGAGGTACAGGTATTTCGGAATGATGAGATTGCCGTTGAAGAAATCGGCAAACTAAACCCTGCACGTATTTGTATCTCGCCTGGGCCATGTAGCCCTGCAGAGGCAGGTATTTCAGTTGCGACAATCAAACGCTACGCTGGTCATATTCCGATCTTGGGAGTTTGCCTAGGGCATCAAGCGATTGGTGAAGCCTTTGGCGGAAAAATTGTGCGTGCTCAGAAAGTCATGCATGGCAAGACTGATAGCATTCAACACACTGGTATTGGCGTATTTAAAGACATTCCAAACCCATTTACAGTAACGCGTTACCACTCATTAGCCATCGAAAAGAGTAGTATTCCCGCGGCACTAGAAGTTACCGCCACATCCTCTGATGGCGAAATTATGGGGGTTCGTCACCGCGAGTTTGCAGTTGAAGGCGTGCAATTCCATCCAGAATCTATTCTTTCTGAGTATGGTCACGCACTTTTGAAGAATTTTTTGCAATCCAAATAAATACACAGCCCCCAAAGAGCGCTATGACTATTACTCCTCAAGAAGCTTTACAACGCTGCATAGAGCATCGCGAGCTCTTTCATGACGAAATGACAGCGATGATGCGCCTCATCATGAGTGGTGAGATGCCCCCGACAATGGTGGCCGGCTTATTGGTTGCACTGCGGACAAAAAAAGAAACTGTTGGTGAAATCGCAGCAGCAGCTCAGGTGATGCGGGAATTTGCAACTCCAGTTCACGTAGAAGATAGAGCGCATTTAGTTGATGTTGTTGGGACCGGTGGTGATGGGGCACATACCTTCAACATCTCTACTGCGGCCATGTTTGTTGCCGCCGCGGCTGGAGCAAAAATTGCCAAACATGGAAACCGTAGCGTCAGCAGTAAGTCGGGTAGCGCAGATGTTCTAGAGGCTCTTGGCGTCAATCTTGCACTTTCAGCCGAACAAGTGTCCTACTGTATCGCCAATGTTGGTGCTGGCTTTATGTTCGCCCCCAACCACCATCCCGCCATGAAAAATGTTGTACCGATTCGCAAAGAACTCGGTGTGCGTACTATTTTTAATATTTTAGGTCCACTTACTAACCCCGCAGATGCACAACATATTTTAATGGGGGTATTCCACCCTGATCTTGTTGGCATTCAGGCACGCGTTTTACAAGCTTTAAATATGAAACATGCTTTGGTGGTCTATGGGCGCGATGGTCTTGATGAGATCTCACTAGAAGGCCCTACCCTAGTTGGAGAACTTCAAGACGGCATAGTGCGCGAATACGAAATCCATCCGAAAGACTTTGGGCTCAGCACTGCACCAACTAGCAGTTTTAAAGTCGCCAATGCAGAAGAGTCCAAGCAAATCGTTTTAGATGTGCTTAATAAAAAATCTGGTCCCGCTAGCGATATTGTCTGCCTCAATGCAGGGGCAGTTTTATATGTTGCTGACCTATGTAAAGATATTGCCACTGGTATTGCCATGGCGAAGGCTGCCATAGCAAGTGGTGACGCTCGGCAGAAACTTGATGCCTTCATAGCAGCCACCAAGATTAATTAACCTATTTATTTTCGATCCATGAGCGATATTCTCGACAAAATTGTTGCCACTAAAAAAATTGAGGTAGCACACAATTCAAAGCATATTTCGCTTGCCAATCATCGCGAGCAAGCGGAAGCTAATAATCGAGATACCGCATTAAAGCCGCGCGGGTTTATTCATGCAATTGAGCAAAAAATTGCATCTGGCAAACCCGGCGTGATTACTGAAATCAAAAAGGCGAGTCCTAGCAAAGGAATCTTGCGAGATAATTTTCAACCAGCAGCGATTGCCCGCTCCTACGAAGATCATGGTGCAGCCTGTTTATCCGTCTTAACCGATATGGATTACTTTCAGGGTTGCAACGCCTACCTACAAGAAGCACGCGCCGCGTGCAATATTCCTGTGCTGCGCAAGGACTTTACGATTGATCCATACCAAATCTATGAAGCGCGGGCGATTGGTGCAGACGCCATCTTACTCATCGTTGCCGCTCTTGAGATCAAGCAAATGCAAGATTTAGAAGCTTGCGCTCATGAATTAGGTTTGGATGTTTTGGTTGAGGTGCACAACGCTCAAGAATTAGAACAAGCCCTTGAATTAGAAACGTCATTACTAGGAATTAACAACCGCAACCTTAAAACCTTTGAGGTAACGCTACAGACAACGCTTTCACTCTTACAGATGGTGCCCAATACTAAAACCTTGGTAACTGAATCTGGCATTATGAATCGCGCTGATGTAAAACTGATGCGTGATCACAATATCAATGCGTTTTTGGTAGGAGAGGCCTTTATGCGATCCCAAGATCCAGGACTCGCACTGAAGGCGTTATTTTTCTAAAGCGCCATTACCCTAGTTTTCTTCAGCAGATCTAAGCCATACTTGATGACGGCAATGAATAGGATGGTTCCGAAGACATCCCCAATAAACATGACAAAGAAATGATTCAGGGTGCCAGCATCGTTTAGACCCCTGACTTGATACCACCACTGATGCAAGCTGGAACTTAATGCTGCATAAATCAAGATACACAAAATGAGTTTGGGAAGGTTAAGGTCGCTGAGATCTCCCGCTAATTGCACATTAGCCACCACGAATATCCTGGCCATATAGGGCGCAAAACCGGAAATTAATCCGACCCCCAGGCAAGTTATCAGGTCATGAGGAAAGCCACCAAACCAGGAAATCAAAAATGAGGCTACAGCAATACCAATCGCGCCTGGCAATGCAAATACTAGAGTCAAAAATAAACGCAAGCCTGCAGGCAAATAGATCCAATTTACCCCTAAACCGAATGCCAGACTACTCGTCAGCCAATCATTCAAATAGAACAGGGCTCCATACGAAAGCATGCTAATTAAAATTGTTGCCAATGATTCGGATAATTTCTTGCCCATTGATAGAGTATGGTTGAGTTTTACAAAGTCCGTACAAGTTGCAAATAAGTGAACATGGGATATAAAATCTGTACATCAAGCTAATAGCTTAATGGCAAATAATAAATACATCTGAATGTCTACCAACAAACCATCTTCTTACCTGCGATTCTTAAATCTGATCGATACACTGGATCGCATCAATCCAGGTAAAAAGCTTGACTCTACAGAAGAGCATCTCTTAAACAAGATCGTTTTATCTTCCTTTGCTAAGCAATCTATTTTGGTTGGGGACTTGATCTCCCTTGCAGAACTTGGTTCACAGGCTACGCTGCATGGGCGCCTAAAAAACCTCAGCGCGATGGGCTATATCAAAATGGTCGCCAATGAGGATGGTCGGAAAAAGCAAGTGCTACCTACCAAAATGGCTCTTAAACGATATGAAGAAATCTCTAAATGCTTAGAGAAAGCAGCTAAACCGGCTTAATATATTCACGGACAATGGATTGACAGTCCCATTAAAAAAGCCCTTAGTAGCAAAGGGCTTTTTTGTTAGCTGTAAAAATTGATTAAACGTTAAACAGGAAGTTCAAAACATCGCCATCCTTAACGACGTATTCCTTACCTTCAGCACGCATCTTGCCGGCCTCTTTGGCGCCTGCTTCGCCCTTGAACTGAATAAAGTCTTCATAAGAGATTGTTTGGGCACGAATAAAACCGCGCTCAAAGTCTGTATGAATCACGCCTGCAGCCTGAGGTGCAGTGTCGCCCTTATGAATAGTCCAAGCACGTACCTCTTTCACGCCTGCTGTAAAGTAAGTCTGCAAACCCAATAGGTCGTAACCAGCACGAATTACACGATCTAATCCTGGCTCTTCCATTCCTAAGTCAGTCAAAAATTCAAGCTTGTCAGCATCATCTAAATCAGCAATCTCCGCTTCGATTGCGGCACATACCGCCACCACGGGAGCGCCTTCTTGGGCCGCATGCTGCTTGACTGCTTCTAAATGAGGATTATTAGCAAATCCATCCTCTTTTACATTAGCTACATACATCGCTGGCTTTGCAGTAATTAAACAAAGTGGTTTTAAGAGTAGCTTCTCATCGTCACTTAATTTCATACTGCGAACTGGCAAAGCGGAATCTAAATGTGCCTGCACCTTAGTGAGCACCGCAACCAAAGCTGCAGCCTCTTTGTCATTACCTGACTTCGCAGCCTTACTTGAGCGATTCAGGGTTTTTTCAACCGTGGCCAAGTCCGATAGCGCTAACTCTGTATCGATCACCCCAATATCAGCAATAGGGTCGATCTTGCCAGCTACGTGTATTACATTCGCATCTTCAAAACAGCGCACCACGTGGGTAATCGCATCTGTTTCACGAATATTTGCTAAAAATTGGTTTCCAAGCCCTTCTCCCTTAGATGCACCAGCTACGAGGCCAGCAATATCAACAAACTCGACAGCCGCTGGGAGCACGCGCTCAGGACTCACAATCTCAGCCAAACCGGCAAGACGAGGGTCAGGGACCTCAACTACGCCAACATTGGGCTCAATCGTGCAGAAAGGATAGTTTTCCGCCGCGATTCCAGCTTTGGTAAGCGCGTTAAAAAGGGTAGATTTGCCGACATTAGGCAGGCCGACGATGCCACATTTCACAGACATAGCGATATTGTAAGGGCTTGGTTTCGATATCATCGAGATATGTCAGTAGCTAGCCAAAATTCACCCCCACAAAACCAGAGCAATAACACCAAAATTCGCAAGGTCGATATTGCGGTTATTGGGGGAGGTATTGCCGGGAAAGCCTGCGCCCTAGGGCTTGCGCAACTGGGACTGCAGACCGTTCAGATTGCTCCTGACTTAGGCGATCCGGTACCGCCCCCCACAGGACCGCAATGGGGCCAAAGAATCTATGCCTTTTCACCCAGTACCCAAAAATTATTGGCCCATTTACATATTTGGGATGCCCTAGAGCACACTCGTATCCAAGCCGTTCGGGATATGCGTATTTTTGGAGATCGCGGGGAAGGATCCGATCAGCTACATCTTTCTGCCTTCGAAGCGGGCACCCCGCAACTTGCTTGGATTGGCGAATCGAACCTCGTCGAAGGTATTTTGGATCAAGCAGTGCGCTTTCAAAATAAATTAGGGCAAATTGCCGACACAGTCGAAACTCTAGAAACTGATGCTGACGGGGCGACACTTCACCTCAAAAATCATGCGCCGATACAAGCCATGTTGGTAGTGGCAGCCGATGGGGCCAACTCCGCTACTCGTAAAAGTATTGGCATTACCGCAAGTGAAGAAAGCTATTCACAAAGCGCCGTTGTTGCCAATTGGCTGTGCACTCAACCTCACCTAGAAACGGCTTATCAATGGTTCTTGCCGGGCGGGGATATTGTGGCAATGCTGCCCCTGCCCAATAAACAAGTTTCCATGGTGTGGTCAACCTCGCCTGAAAATGCCTCTGATCTTCTACTCCTTAAGCAATCTGACTGGGATAGCAAATGGAGAATGCTTGCGGGTGGCGCAATCGGAAAACAACTTGGCACGCTCATGCTGAACTCCACCCCAGCGGCCTTTCCCTTACGAAAAATTCGTGCGAATCGTTTTATTGGACCCGAGCATGACCCTAAGGTAGTTTTAATTGGCGATGCTGCGCATGTCATGCATCCTCTAGCTGGGCAAGGTCTTAACTTAGGTCTGCGAGACGTTGCTGTCCTATTAAACGTATTAAGTAAACGAGAATCCTTTCGGCCTATAAACAACGTAACGCTCTTGCGTCGCTATGAACGCCAGCGTCAGGGCGATACCAGTGCTTTACTGTGGGTAACAGATCGCCTGAAGAAATTATTTTCTGGATCGAGCAATGCCGAACGTCAGTTACGCAATTTTGGACTCGGCTTTGTCAATCGTAGTCACTTCATTAAACGGCGACTCATTGAACGCGCCTTAGGAGATATTGATTTTGAATAAATTTTTTGCTGCGGCGTTTTTTTGCTGCACCAGCATTATTGCCTGTCAACTCTCCTATGCGCAATCGGAGCAACAAGTCAAAACAGAGCTGCAGAAGAAGTTGGGGGCTAGCGCAAAAATTAAAAGCATCTCAGCATCCCCCATTCCAGGAATTTATGAGGTACTCGTTGGCAGTGATGTCTTTTACACTGATGCAAAAAGCCAATATCTGATTCAAGGTGAGATTATTGAGTTAGCAACAGGTAAAAATATTACCGAGCAAAGACAAAGTGATTTCAACCGCATCAAATGGAGCGACCTGCCACAAGCCAATGCGATGAAACAGGTGCGCGGTAACGGCAGCAAACAGTTTGCAGTCTTCTCAGATCCCAACTGTGGCTACTGTAAGCGCCTTGAAAAATCAATGCAGCAGCTAGACAACGTGACCATCTACACCTATCTCATTCCCATACTAGGTGCTGACTCAGTCCAAAAATCCAAACAAATCTGGTGCTCTAATGATCCCGCAAAAACCTATATTGACTGGATGATTAATGGCACCCCGCTTGGCGGCAAGACAGATTGCACAACGCCATTCGATAAAAACATAGCACTTGCTAAAACTTATGGCATTACCGGTACGCCTACGCTTTTCTTTACTGATGGCAGTCGCTTTCCTGGAGCTGTTCAACTTAGCGATCTTGAGAAAAAGCTGGCATCCCTAAAGTAGCCAACCGAAAAACATTGCACATGAGCGCCGAAAATAATCCTGACTTACCAGCAATTCAATACACGATTTGGCCTGCGGACCTTGATGGTCACCACTTTCAAGTCAAGTTACATATTGAAAAACCTGACATCCATGGTCAGATCCTGCAGATGCCAGCCTGGATACCCGGTAGTTATTTAATTCGCGACTTCAGCAAACAGATTGAATCCATTGAGGCTTACGCAGTTAGCACGCCTCATAAACTCCTTACTCTCGAGCGGCTTGATAACGATCACTGGCGTCTACCAACAATAAATGAGCCCGTAGAAATTAGATTATCGGTATATGCATTTGATCCTTCCGTTCGTGCGGCCTATCTAAACAGCGAACGGGGGTTCTTTAATGCGAGCAGCTTGTGTTTAGCCGTTAAGGGTCAAGAGCATCTACCATGCGCCGTGGCTATCGTGAGACCCAATAGAGCTCCTGCAGATCATTGGTTCGTTCAAACGACTCTGCCATTGGCTAAAACTGATAAACAGGGTTTTGGTTTTTATCTCGCAAAAAATTATGATGACCTACTAGATCATCCCGTTGCCATGGGTGAATTCCAAGTAATTCAATGGCAATCAAATGGTGTACCCCATTCCATGGCAATTCAGGGGTGCATTCACGCGCTCGATGTGCCGCGCCTTAGCAACGACCTTCAGGCCATTTGCACAGCAACGATTAATCTTTTTGAACCTAACACCGAAAAGGCACCCTTTAAGAGCTATCTCTTTTTAGTGAATGCAGTGCTCTCAGGTTATGGCGGTCTTGAACACCGAAGTAGCACCGCTCTTATGTGTCGTCGCGATCAGATTCCACAGAAAAATGTAGTTCTTGATGAAGTCAGTTATAGAGAATTTCTGGGGCTATGTAGTCACGAGTATTTTCATGCATGGCTAGTCAAACGTATTCAGCCAAAGGCATTTCAACCTTATCAACTCGATCGTAGAAACCACACGCGCTTACTCTGGCTCTTTGAGGGCTTCACCAGCTATTACGATGATCTACAACTACTACGCAGTAAGCGAATTGATCTGAAAACTTATCTGAAGCTGCTTGCCAATAATTGGAATGGCGTCTTACGTGGTCCAGGAAGAAAAAAACAAAGCTTAGCTGACAGCTCCTATGATGCTTGGACCAAGTATTACCAATCTGATGAGAACACTCCCAATGCGGTAGTGAGTTATTACGGCAAAGGCGCCCTTTTAGCGTTAGGACTAGATCTTAAGATCCGTGCATTCTCTAAGAATCATCAGTCTCTTGATGATCTGATGCGCCTTCTTTGGCAAAAACATGGCATCACTCTGGATGGCGTCGCTGAAAATGGCTTAGATCAGTTAATGCAGGAGCTACTGGGCTCAGGATTTAGAAAAACCTGGAATGACTTTAAATCTCGCTATATTTTTGGAGTTGAAGATATTCCTCTTCAAAAATGGTTTGACTCTCGCTATATTCATGTTCGACCTAAAGCACAAACTAAAATTGATCAGCTCAAATTACGATTTGGTATGCGGCATACCGATGCTAATGGCTGGCTTAAAGTAAGCCATGTCTTAGATGGTGGGGCAGCTCAGGAGGCAGGCCTAGCGCCTGGTGATTTACTTGCGAGCATTAATGGCCAGCGTGTTACCTCGGCTCGCTGGGATACGGTGTTAGGAAGCCTCACAGAAGAACAAGCGATCGTCATTTGCTTTTACCGAGATGACCTAGAGCAGGAAAGCATGATTGTTTTACGAAAAGAGCAAGCGCCGCCACAATATCAACTTGAGCCTGCTTAATTAATTTTTTGCTATTTTCTTTAATGCACAAGTTCTCGAAAGACGACATCCCCCAAGATTGGCGTGAATTATTACGCGACTACTTTGAAGGTGCCCATTGGCATCAGTTACAAAAAAATATTCAGGCTGAACTTGATCTTCACCCAGGGTGCATTCGTCCAGAGCCTGAACACTTTTTTAAAGCGCTACAGCTAACACCGCTGGATTCAGTACGAGTTGTCATTCTTGGCCAGGACCCTTATCACTCTCCAGGTCTTGCGCAAGGTTTAGCATTTTCTATTCCAGCCAATATCCCCACAAACTCACGAGAATTTCCGAGCTCACTACGTAATATCAGCAAAGCATTAGCTCTAGAAGGTTTTGGAAGTTTGGCTAGTGGCGACTTGCACAGCTGGGCTAAACAAGGAGTTTTGCTTCTGAATACCGCATTAAGCGTAAGACTCGGCGAGGCTGGGAGCCATACGGGCTTAGGATGGCAATTCTTGATCAATAGATTAATTGCGGCCCTTGCACAGGCTAAGCCTAATTTAGTCTGGATGCTCTGGGGTGGACATGCCCAATCCAAATTACCCCTCATTGAATCGGGCACCAATCAGCTGATTTTGCAATCATCACATCCTTCGGGTTTAGGGGTTTACAAAACCAATAGGCCTTTTTTGCAACCAGGCGGGGCCGCAAGCTGTGAGCACTTCACCAAAGCCAACAACTGGTTAAAACAGCACCGACAAGCGCCGATTCAATGGGTTAGCGAGACCGGTGGGCGCTTGGTTAAAAAACCTCAAGCTGATTTATTCAACCAATAAATTGACTAAATTACTTGCTCAGGGCTGCGTAGAGACCACCAAGCAGTGAGCACGCGATGACGACAATGAACCACTCTAGCATTTGACCGGATTGGAAAAAATTGGTGTACTGACCTAAATATGAGGCTCCAAAGGCCGTTAAGAAGCCCATAAAAGCAGCCGTAAGGAGCTTTTGGGGGCTTTTCTGGCGTGACTGAGCGCCCGGGTAGAACGCCCATGCGCATACCCCTGTAATGCCGCCAACCACCAAAAAAGCCAAAAACCCCATTCCTACCCCCATTAATGCTGTCATCAAATCTATAATCACCATTATGAAGTTGTTGACACTCGGCATCAATCATCACACAGCGCCGGTCGCCATTCGGGAAAAGGTCGCCTTTGACCCTGAATTTCTTCAAGAAGCGTTACACGATCTTCGCCAACACTTGGTTGGCGAGAATCATGCTGGGCTCCCTGAGGCCACAATTTTGTCAACCTGCAATCGCACAGAAGTCTACTGCGCTGCGAATGACCCCAATGCCGAAAACCTCTTGCATGAGGTAACCTTCGATTGGCTGGCTAAAACCCAAAAACTAGCACCCAGCAGTCTGCAACCCCATGTCTATTCACTGCCTCAATCCGATGCGGTTCGTCATGCTTTTAGAGTGGCCTGCGGTCTAGACTCAATGGTGATTGGTGAAACTCAAATCTTGGGTCAAATGAAAGATGCTGTACGCACCGCAAATGATGCGGGTGTTTTGGGAACCTACCTCAATCAACTGTTCCAAAAAACATTTTCAGTAGCAAAAGAGGTGCGCGGCTCGACAGAAATTGGGGCACATTCTATTTCAATGGCGGCTGCGTCCGTGCGCTTGGCTGAACGTATCTTTGGCAGCATTTCTGAACAACGTGTTTTATTTATTGGCGCAGGAGAAATGATTTCTTTGTGCGCGACACATTTTGTTGCTCACAAACCCAAAACCATTTCTATCGCCAATCGCAGTATTGAACGCGGTCAAGAATTGGCAGACTCAATTGCTAATGAAAATATTGAAGCTGAATCTTTCAGACTTTCTGAATTACCAGGACGCTTGCATGAATTTGACATCATTGTCTCAAGCACGGCCTCCTCACTTCCCATTATTGGCTTGGGCATGGTTGAAAGTGCACTCAAGCAGCGCCGCCATAAACCTATTGTGATGATTGACCTAGCGGTTCCTAGAGACTTTGAGCCAGAGATTTCTCGCTTAAATGACGTCTATCTCTACACCGTTGATGATCTTGGTGCCATGATTCAGACTGGAGCGTCTCTACGCCAAGCGGCTGTAAGTCAAGCCGAGGTCATCATTGAAGATCGTGTTGGTAATTTTATGCATTGGGTGCAAGGGCGCAGTGCCGTACCTATTATTCAGGACATCCAGCAACAAGGTGAACACCTTAGACAACTAGAGTTAGAGCGAGCAATGAAACGTCTGATGCGTGGCGATGATCCCCAAGAAGTACTCAATGCGATGGCGCAAGGACTGACTAATAAATTTCTACATGGCTCACTACATGCATTGCAACATTCCAATGGCGCTGAACGTGACGCTCTTATCAAGCTGCTGCCAAAATTATTTACCTCTCACTCCAAGCCAGAAGACCATTAGATGAAGCCCAGCATGCGGGCTAAGCTAGATCATCTAGACACACGCTTAGCCGAACTCAATTCCTTATTAACTACCGAAGAGTCCACGAAGGATATGGACAACTATCGAAAACTCACGCGTGAGCACTCCGATATAGCAACCGTGGTTGAGCAATTTGGCCTATATAAGCAAGCCGAAGCAGACGCTGCTGCCGCAGAAGATATGCGCAAAGATCCTGATATGAAGGATTTTGCTGATGAAGAACAAAAAAATGCCCAAGCCACTATGGCGATGCTGGAAGATGTCTTACAAAAATTGCTACTGCCAAAAGATGTGAATGACGAACGTAACGTCTTCTTAGAAATTCGGGCGGGTACTGGCGGGGATGAAAGCGCCTTATTTGCTGGCGATCTACTGCGCATGTATACCCGCTTTGCTGAACGTCAGGGCTGGAAAGTCGAAGTGGTGAGTTCTGCAGAATCGGATTTAGGAGGATATAAAGAAGTTGTCCTCCGTTTAGTAGGCCAATCCGTCTACTCGCGTCTTAAATTTGAATCCGGAGGTCACCGAGTACAACGTGTTCCCCAAACTGAAACGCAAGGGCGGATTCATACGTCTGCATGCACTGTAGCTGTCATGCCTGAAGCAGATGAACTTGAGGCTGTGAAAATTAACCCTGCTGAATTACGCATTGATACTTTCCGTGCGTCAGGTGCTGGCGGTCAACACATTAATAAAACAGATTCGGCAGTTCGCATTACCCACCTACCAACTGGCACCGTGGTGGAGTGCCAAGATGATCGAAGCCAACATCGCAATAAAGAACAAGCGATGAAGGTATTGGTTTCTAGAATTATGGATGCCCGAGAGCGAGAGAAGCACCAACTGGAGGCGCAAACAAGAAAATCGCTGATTGGCTCTGGAGATCGTAGCGATCGGATTCGCACCTATAACTTCCCTCAAGGTCGCATTACAGACCACCGCATTAATCTAACGCTGTATAAGATTGATGCCATGATGGATGGCGACCTCGACGATCTTTGCAATGCCTTAGCCTCAGAGCATCAAGCAGAATTGCTTGCCGCTTTGGGCGACAACTAAGTCAGCCTTCAAGTGAGTAAACATCATTCATTACGCTCTTTGTTGGGCGGTACTTTGCTACCACTCAATGAGGCAAAAATTCTGCTGGCTTTTGTTCTAGAGAAGCACTACCAACTGCCTCGCTCGGCGCTGTTATCTCATGATGATCTGCAATTAAATTCGGAAGCCCTGCAGCAATGGCAAGATTTAGAGGCAAGAAGGCTTTTTGGAGAGCCTGTAGCCTACCTCATCGGGAAAAAAGGTTTTCATGAGATTGAACTTTATATTGCGCCTGGAGTCTTAATTCCGCGCCCAGAAACAGAGCTTTTAGTTGAAATTGCCCTGCGAGAAATACAAAAGCTTGGGGGGCAAGCGAACGTCCTGGACCTGGGAACAGGCTCAGGCGCAATTGCACTAGCAGTGGCTCATGCAGCGCCCAATACTCTAGTGACCGCCACCGATGAATCATTGGAAGCACTTGCGATTGCCAAAAGAAATGCCGAGCAACTTAGCCTTACCCCTCAAGTGCGATTCTCCCAAGGTAGCTGGTATGCCGCCCTTGCTGGTACCACTCAGTTTGATGTCATCCTAAGTAATCCCCCATATATCGCTAGGGAAGATGGCCATTTATTGCAGGGTGATTTGCGCTTTGAGCCCAGAACAGCCCTAACGGATGGCGCCAGCGGCTTAACTTGTCTAGAAACGATCATAGCGCAGGCAGATTCTCACCTAAAGCCTGGGGGCGTGGTTGCGGTAGAGCATGGGTTTGATCAGTCAGACGCCGTAGTCAATCTGCTGAAAATGGCCAATCTTCAAGAGATCCAAGTGCATCAAGATTTGGCAGGCCATGACAGGGTGGCATCAGGCAGAAAGCCGATGCCTTAATAACCCTTTTCTTCGTAAAGTCTTAAAATCAAACAGTACTGTCGCTCAAGAAAGATATTTATGGATACCCAAGCAAAAATCAAAGAAATTGTTACCAGCCATCCCGTTGTTTTGTTTATGAAGGGCACTGCCCAGTTTCCGCAATGTGGCTTTTCCGGAAACGCCATCAACATCTTGCGTGCTGCCGGTGTAGAAAACCTTCACACCGTTAATGTGTTTGATGATGAAGGTATTCGTCAAGGCATTAAACAATTTGCAAACTGGCCAACTATTCCTCAGCTTTACATCAATGGTGAATTTGTTGGTGGCTCAGACATCATGACTGAAATGTTTCAGACTGGTGAATTGCAAAAACTAGTGAAGTCTTAATTAGCTAAACCACTCACATCTGTGACTTTTGATCTAAGCACTCTTTTACTATCAGGCCTACCATTTGCATTATGTGTAGGTCTTTTGGTTTATGTTTTTAATTTAAGATCTTCTTTAGCTCGCAGTGAGCAGCAAGCCCTCACTGATTCGACGCTGAGTATTAACCTGCGTGCCGAGCGTGATCAAGCACTTCAGAATGCGATTCGCCTCGAAGCAGAGCTTGATTCAGAACGCAAGCAAGGGCTCGGGCGAATTGAGTCTTTAAATGAAGCTAAAGAAGCGCTCACAAATCAGTTCAAGAATTTAGCGAACGAGATTTTAGAAGATAAATCTAAACGCTTTACAGAACAAAACGCTGCTAGCTTAGATGCCCTGCTCAAGCCACTCCAAACCAAGCTCACAGAATTTAAAGAGCAAGTTAACAATTCATATGGCAATGAAGCGCGTGAACGATTTGCCCTAAAGTCTGAAATTGAGCGTCTTGCTAATCTCAATTTGCGCATGTCAGATGAAACGCGCTCACTGACACAGGCTTTAAAGGGGGACTCTAAAGTACAAGGCAACTGGGGTGAACTTGTACTTGAATCCATTTTAGAATCCTCCGGCTTACGCAAAGGTGAAGAGTATCTCGTGCAAGACAGCCACACCCAAACAGATGGCTCAAGACTGCAACCAGACGTTGTTGTCAAGCTTCCCGAGGGCAGAAGCCTGGTGGTCGACAGCAAGGTATCAATCACTGCCTATGCCAGACATGCCCAGACTACAGATCCCGTCGTTGCAGAACAAGAGTTGGCAGCGCATATCCAATCCCTGCGCCAGCACATCCAAGGGCTTTCAGGGAAAAACTATAGCTCACTCTATGGCATTGGCTCTGTAGACTTTGTGCTGATGTTTGTCCCAATCGAGCCTGCATTCTTGCTAGCCCTCAAAACTGCACCGAACTTATACCAAGAGGCTCTTGCGAAAAATATTGTGCTCGTATGTCCTAGTACGCTGATGGCAACATTACGAACCGTTGCCCATCTCTGGAGACAAGATCACCAAAATCGCAATGCTTTAGAAATTGCTAAACAATGTGGCACTCTTTACGATAAGTTTGTTGGTTTTGTTGATGACTTAGAAAAATTAGGTCAACGTCTAGACCAAGCCCAAACGAGTTATCACGATGCATTTAATAAATTGAAGTCTGGCAAGGGCAATCTCATACGCACGGCTGAGAAGGTGCGTGAACTAGGTGTGAAACCTAGCAAAAACATCTCTACACCATTACTCGACTCTTCAGATTCTGATGCTGAGTAAGTAAAAGCAATATATCTCTAGACGCTTTAAAGCAAAAACCCTGCCGAGGCAGGGTTTTTTATTAAGACTTAAATCTACACTACAAATTAAGCAGCTTTACGACCACGTGATGCAGGGGTTGCAGCCTTCTTTACTTGAGCGATTTGACCTTGAACAGCGTCGATTGCTTGGTCAGCAGTTTTTTCTGCTGTTGCAAAAGCTTCTTTGCTAGCAGCGCGGAACTGCTCGAAACCTTGCAATGCACTACCGTATGCAGTTTTGAATGAAGAAACAAACACGTCAGAGCCAGCAGGCGCATTAGCAGCTACTGTGTTGATCCAATCTTGGAAACCATCTTGCAATTGGTCAATGCTTGACTCAACAACGTTTGAAAATTCTTTATTGCTATCGCGCAATACTTTGCTAACTTTCTTTTGGTAAGCAACAGCTTGGTTGCTAGCAGCTTGCAATGCATCGGCACTGAGGATCTCAGTAACTTGTTTTGGATCTTTAGCAGTCAAAACTTGTTGAATGCCGTCTTGAACGTTCACCAAAGCATCTTTAGATGCAGCGTAGTTCAGCTCAGCTAATTTCTGAGCATTTTCTAAAGCAGCTTCGCTCAAAGAAAATGAAGCCTCGAGGCCTTTGCTGTTAATTTGGGACAATTTAGCGGTGATTTGATCTTGGTTCATATATTTCTCCAGTAATTAAGTGGTACAACTAATCAATTAAGTGCAAGATTAAGACTAGGAAAATACCGATAAACCTTATATATTGCACTGCACCAATGAACTTTAACTGAAGCAATATGACAAATCAAGAACTTTTTGCTGCTACGCAACATATTTTTACTAAAATTTTATAATATTGAATAATATCAACCACTTAAAGTTAATAAAAAAGCCTCACTCCTATCGAAAAGTAGCTATTGCTGCCTGTTTTGGCACTTTTTTAGAGTGGTACGACTTCTTAACCTTTGCTACCTTGGCCGTAGTATTTGGTCCGCTCTTCTTTCCCACAAACGACCCTAGTTCTGGTCTATTAGCAAGTCTAGCGACCTTTGGCGTTGGAATGGTAGTGCGGCCTATTGGTGCAGCCTTATTTGGCTCTCTGGGCGATCGTATTGGCCGCAAACCCGTATTTATGATCACCATCAGCCTCATGGGACTTGCCACAGTTGGCGTAGGATTTTTACCTACCTATTCTCAGATTGGGGTTTGGGCGCCCCTCCTACTCGTTAGCTTGCGACTATTACAAGGACTATCAGCCGGTGGCGAGATTGGGGGTAGCGCTGTTTTTTTAACAGAGCATGCAGGCAATACCAATCGTGGCTTTAAAACGAGCTTCTTACAGTTAATGGGTCCACTAGGAATAATGGCGTCCACTCTGCAGATAGCCCTGCTACAGCATTGGCTAACTGCGGAAGAATTTAGCTCATGGGGCTGGCGTGTGCCGTTCTGGGTTTCACTGCTACTGCTTGCAATTGCATTCCGGGCCAGAAGGGCATTGGAAGAAACGCCCGTCTTTTTAGAACTCAGCAATAACAAACAAAAAGTGGAGTCACAACTCCTCAATAACTTTAAAGATCCCGAGATTAGAAAGAAGATGTTTCTCCTCTTCTTTTGCATTTCCTCATGCGGCGCAATTTTGTTCTTTTGCGTCCAGGTCTATACGGCAATCTTTCTTAAGACAGCAGTAAAGCTGCCTTCTGAATTAGTAGACCAACTTAGCATCTGCGCAACGCTTGCTCTATTTCCGCTGACTGTATTTGCAGGCTGGCTTTCTGACAGAATTGGGCGCAAGCCAGTGATATTGAGCGGCCTCATACTTGGCGCAATATTTATTCAACCAGCATATTGGGCACTTGAAAAGTTTGGGGGAGAATATCTTCAAACAAGTAATACAAATCCCCTAGTCGCCATCGTATTGATTTTGATAGCGCTCTCACTAGTGCTATCGCTGGTAGTTGGACCACAAACCGCCTACCTTGCAGAGCTCTTTCCGGCAAAGAATAGGAATAGCGCAGCCACACTACCCCACAATCTTGCAGCAGGCTGGATTGGGGGCTTGCTCCCCCTAATCATTACTTGGTTGAATCAACTGGGGGGCAACTCGTTGGTAGGGCTTTGGTATCCGACCATTTTTCTTAGCTTGGCATCCATAATAGGCTGTATCTTTCTTACCGAAACACGTGATGCGAAGCTCTAAAGACAAGTCCCTAGAAAAACATGGCGTTTAACAACCACTACCCAGCGCACCAAGATGAATAATCAAAAAATCTCAGCAGTCATCATCGACACTTACCCCAATAAAACATTGCCAAAACTCGCTATTGAAAAAACGCTTGAGTGCGGCAAGATAGGAAAGGTCTATACATTTAGTGACCAGCCATACTTTAATGGTGCTGAATTCGTGCAAATACCAGAAATTACCGATGTGGAGCAATACTCCACCTTAATGATCGATTCATTGATAAATTACGTCCATGAGGATTTCATCGTTATTCAATGGGACGGCTTTGTTTTAAATCCCAGAAAATGGAGTGATGAATTTCTCAATTATGACTACATTGGAGCGCCCCATTTACGTGATAGTGAGAAGATGTCCGTTGGTAATGGTGGCTTTAGTTTTCGCACCCAAAAACTCATGCATGCCATTAAGAAAATTCCCCATGCAATAGATATGCCAGAAGATTTTTTAATATGCCATAGACATAGGCATGAACTCGAGCAATTGGGGGTCAAGTTCCCCCACTTGCCTCTTGCTTCAAGATTTTCATATCAAGAAGGTCCAGTGTCGCTGAGTGCAGACGAACTATTTGGATTTCATGGTCCCTGGAATTTTCCAAAGTTTTTTACTGAAGACTTCCTGATGCCTTTTGCCAAGGAAATTATTGAGCGAACTCTTAATTTCATTATATTGACCTTATACCTAGAAGAATGCAAAAATCAAAGTATGCATTCATTATTTTTTGAGTCTGTTGATTCAATCAATAGGACGCCTAAAACAATAGAGCTGATTGATGTTTTTTTTCGCAATAAGATCTACGGTGGCTGGGCTGAAAGATTTATTAAAGTCATGAATTAACAAATAACCAAAAATAACCTACCCCACTAAAAATGAACCCCATAATATTTTCTGGCTATAGCAAAGAGTATCTTTCGGTCGACAATAACTATGAAGATAACTCAATTATTCAAAGGCATGCAGATAGCCAGATCTTAGAGCTTATGACTCTTCTTAGGGCACCAGTTCCCCTAATGGTCGAATCTAAGCTATGGGGCTGTGCCGTCCTTCCAAGCCTCATCTCGACGCTTATTCTTAAAAAAGAAGAGTTAACTATTTTGGATTTTGGAGGCGGCGCCGGAAAACATTTTGTTGAAATTACTAGAGCTCTAGATAGCTCCACTCTTGTAAGCAAAATTAAGTATCACCTGATAGAGATGCCAAAGTTATGCAGGGTTATCGAACCTCCACTAAGTCAAATATTTCAGCCGATCTGGAAAGATCTATTTCACCTATCAAACTCAATTGATGTAACGAAATCAGATATTGTGAATTGCACCAGTAGTTTGCAATACATAGAAAATTATCTAGAGAAAATTGAAGATTTAATTGCTACTGAACCTGAGTTTTTTCTCATAATTAACACCCCGCTAAATAATAAATATACCTATTGCAGATACCAGCATAATCTCGAGGTCAAAATCTCTCAGTGGGTTTTTTGTATAAACGAACTAGATAAAATATTTAACGAAAATGGTTACGCCAGAGTTTTTTTCTCCGCCCACGAACAGGACCACTCAACATTGGATACGCCACCTGATTCAGGAACATTTCAAGGCACGCTAATTTTTCAGAAAACGTAAAAAGTTTTAAACCTATGTTTAAGACGTTGACTGTACAAGTTTGTAGGGCAACTCTTTGAGCAAATCAACTACCAACCAGATTTCATAACATCTACGATTCGATCTATTGTTTCGTGATTCATTCTTCTATGGAGGGGTAAGACCAAATATGCGTCTTCAAGCAAGTCCATATTAGGTAAATCATCTCTGCGAGAGCCGAAGATGCTGTACCTATCATTGCGATAATGAACTTGGCCAGACTCAATGCCATGCTCCCTCAGTTTTGCCATTAAACCCATCCGGTCTTTTTCAACAATAATTGTTAAGAGCCATGGACAAAAATCAGCTGACAAGCCAGAGGAAGGTTGGATTACTCGGATGCCAGAAACTTTGCTTAAGCCAGCGAGGTAGTGCGCGTACAAAGATTTTCTGTCATCAATAATTGAGTCAATTTTTTCTAAATTAGATAGGCCGATTGCTGCGGAAATATCATTCATTTGATACTTGTAGCCAATATCTTGAATATCATTTTCCCAAATGCCGCCCTGCTTCTTTTCTCTATCTATACCAAACCAGCGAAGTCTTTTTGCTCGCTCAAGATTCTGGGGATCCTTCATCACCAGCATCCCACCGTCTCCAGTAGTCAAGGTCTTGATTGCTTGAAATGAAAATATAGTGAAATCGCATTGGTTGCCCACATAGCTATTATCGTATTTTGAGCCAATTGAATGCGCAGCATCCTGAATGACTGGTATACCGTATTTTTTAGCAATAGCGTTGATCTCCGAATACTCACAACAGATACCGCCATAATCTACCGTAACAATAGCTCTGGTTTTGTCACTTATCTTTCTCTTAAGATCCTCAATAGATATATTCATTGTTAATGGATCAATATCCAAAAACTTAATCTTTGCTCCGATATAAAGCAGGGGGATATTAGTGGCCGTACAGGTAAATGACGGGACTAAAATTTCATCCCCAGCATTAATATTCGCTAATAGATAAGACAAATGTAGGGCATCTGTGCCGCTTCCCACAGCTAGCGGAGCTGCAGAATCCAGAAATCGATCCGCAATACGCCTTTCAAACTCCTCAACCTTAGGACCCTGACCAATCCACCTTCCAGATAGAGTATCTCCTACTGAATTGATTGCCGATTTATCAATATCTGGATAAAACAAGACTACCCCATCGCCTTCTTTAAGCAATGGGAATTCATTCATTGGTGTATTTACATTTTTAGTCATTAGTTTCTATTCCCCACCTCAATCAGGTAGCTCTCTAAATTTTTATAATCTCCACATTCACTAAAGTCTTCCACTTTAGTAACTCCACCAGCCCTCACTCGGCTTGCAGTTTCATTAGCAGTGATGGAGTAGTCAACGCCCTCTAAGTATAAGGTAGTAAAAAGAATTGCTTCAGCTTGAGGATAACCCCCAACTAAATGCACATATTTCCAAAATAGATCGAAGCGTTTTCCATAAATTACCGCCCCCGAAAGATTAGCAAGCCCGAATCTATCGTTTAATCCGCCCCATTTTTGCCAGGATGGCGTGATCACCATGGGTCCGGAAGCCTGATCAATAAGGGCAAAGTATTTTTCGAAATCCACTTTATCGTGGTAAATCAAATCCGGTCTTAAAAATAATACGTAATCAGGCTTAGACTCAGAAGCCAAGTTCCAAACCGTCTGAACTGAGTACATTTCTCTAACCATATTCATTAGGCTGGCACCATCGTCTGAATAGATGTCGTTTAAGCCAAGCGCCATCAAAGGTTTTTTATATACCTTATCTAACTCAGATTGCTCTATTAGCTCAAAAGACTTAGGAACCATTAAATTCTCGAAATTACTTTCCGGGACGCAGGAAAACTCTTCACTTCGAATATTTGTAAATGGCACTGTAGTGTGCATGAGTGCGCCATAAATTTGATACTCAATTCCTTCTGGAATGGCCTCAATAATGTTTTTATTAATTGAATCGACAACATGGGAGAGGCTCCGATTCATCCCAAAAAAACATACGGCTAACTTTAAACCCACTTTTTCTCCAGGAATATCAAAGCAAAAGAGGGCTTCTATCGATACCCAAAATAAACTTCTCCTCAATTTTCTCAAAAGGCGGGGAAGTCTTTATCTCATATTGAGATTTTTCATAGGGAACAAAGTTGCCAATTTGAATATTTTGCATATAAAAAGGCATTGCTGAAGTATGAGTGCTGTCCTCAATAAAACCGTGATTAGTCGTCAAATTTTCTGGAGGCGTTAAAAAATACAAATCATGCTTCCAGTTAGACAGTAAGAATCTCAAGGCCCAAGTATTGATAGCATTATTCTGAATATTGGTCCTGACGGAATAAAAAAAATTAATCACCTTCTCATCATAATTTAGATATTTTGGAAGGGTATTTTGGAAAAAATCATCGTCTTGCTCAATGTTGTCATCATAATTTTTCCACCGCTCACTCCAGGTGGCCCAACCCCAGCAGTGGAATATTTGTGCAAGTAAATATTTTGGCTGAAAAAAATCTTTGGAGAACATATGCGCCATTAGATTATTTCCAGAGATCGCTCCAATTTTTGAGCCATCTTCTAACTTTGAAAATCTTTGGCAGTATTGGAAAAAATGTTCGTTAAAGGCTATGTCGTCCTCTAAAACGATTCCGAATGACTGCTCACCAAAAAACCAATCGAGCGCCCCTTTTACCGCGGGCCTTAAACCTAGGTTTGTTTCATTTCTTCTTAACTTTACTTCGCAGTCCCACTGAATATTTGCGAATGCTGCCTCAACCTGATCTACTTTATTTTTATCCCCTGCAACATCACTCTTATGCCCATCAATTGAAATGTAGACCTGTTTAGGCTTGATCCTGGCAAGATTTTCTACCAACCGTTTTGAAAACTCCGGTCGGTTATAGTTGAGAAGCACTACAGGTATATCTTGCATTCGTTGATCCAGTTAATTTACAACCCATTAAATCAGGGTTGCAGCTTCTAATTGTCCCAAAATCCCGTCTCTTTACAAGCACTGCCAGTATTTAACTAGGATCTTAGCCGCTTGAGCTCAATGTTACCTTGGTGCAAGCTTAAAAATATGATCCCTCAGCGCTTTCCCATGAAATCCAAATGAAGTACTGGGACTTTGCCCAAAGGCAGCTTCTGGCGATTCCACGGAAAATTGTGCCGCCAGCTCTGGAGTGGGAAACTTTATCCCTGCCCTCATCATTTGATCCAAGAGGAAATGGCCAATAATGAGATCTTCAGAGAGGCTCGGAAAAGTCAGGCTATCAAAGTCGATTTTGGCTGTTTCTTCTAATAGCTTCTTGCTACGCAATGAAAAGCCACCATTGCCAACTTGATTTTGTTTCATGTCCAAGATCTGTTGGGTGGGATGAAGTGTCAGCTTTTCTGGCCAAGGCGCGCCAATGTAGTCATACTCAAGAAACTTTGGCTGCCAACGATCTGGATTTAAAACAAAGCCATCGGCCTGGATTACCAAACAGTGCGTAGTTTGCACATACCTACATAGATCCTGAAGAATAAATTTGCTGTATCCCAAAAAATCGAGTTTGGGGATAAGCCCCGCTTTTATCTTGGCATTGGTTGGTGCGATTGATTCCGAAGTTAAAAATTTAATCTCGCCAAACTCTATTTCATTCGAAGAGATAGAAAGTGCCAGTAAAGTCTCGTCTAATTCAACCGAGCTGACTGCTATGAGGGTCACGTCTGGAAGTGATAGCATGAAATTTAGTGGTGCCCCTTGTCCGACTCGAACAGACCACCTACTGATTACAAATCAGTTGCTCTACCAGATGAGCTAAAGGGGCAACGGATGATATTGTAGCTTATTTCACAATCGTTAACGAAGGCCTAGCAGTTTTTGCCTTTTCTGCGTTATGTTCTGCCTTATCTGAAGTAGGTATGGCTTTAAGCTGCGTAGGGTCAAATGGGAAAGACATGCCTTGGCCATTCTCCTTGGCATAAATGGCCAAAATATGGGTAATCGGAACCAATATCTTTTTAGGTACTCCGCCAAACCTAGCCTGGAAGCTGATGTAATCATTTTCCATTTGCAATTGATGGCAAGCTTCAATCGACAAATTCAGAACGATTTCATCATTCTTAACGAACTCCATCGGCACTTCTACTCTAGAGTCGACAAATACCGCCATGAAGGGCGTAAAACCATTATCCGAGCACCACTGATGTAGCGCTCGGATAAGATAGGGTTTATTGCTTGGTATGTCAGACATACTGAGTTGTCATGAACCGCTGAATACTACTTAGCGGCGCATTACCTTCTCTGAAGGTGTCAAGGCCTCAATATAGGCAGGCCTACTAAAAATACGCTCTGCATACTTGAGTAAGGCTGCTGCATTACGCGAAAGGTCGATACCGTAGTGCTCCAGACGCCATAACAATGGTGCAATGGCTACATCCAACATGGAGAACTCTTCGCCTAGCATGTACTTGTTCTTCACGAAGATTGGAGCAAGTTGAGTTAAGCGATCACGAATAGCTAAACGAGCTTTTTCGTGAGTCTTTTCTGCGGCTTTACCTTTTTCATTTTCCAGGGCAGCTACATGCACAAACAGCTCTTTCTCAAAATTGAAGAGAAAAAGGCGTGCGCGTGCGCGTGCAACTGGATCAGGCGGCATCAATTGTGGATGGGGGAAACGCTCATCGATGTATTCATTGATGATATTTGACTCATACAGAATTAAGTCGCGCTCTACCAAGATTGGAACTTGGCCATAAGGGTTCATCACCGAGATGTCTTCTGGCTTGTTAAACAAGTCCACATCACGGATCTCAAAGTCCATGCCTTTTTCAAAAAGCACTAGACGGCAGCGTTGCGAGAATGGGCAATTAGTGCCCGAGTACAACACCATCATAAATTTATGTCCTTAAATTTCTACATCAATACAGCAAACATACAGCAAACAGCGGCTTTAAATCAAATTCAAACTTAGTGAATATCTTTCCAGTAAGCTTTGTTCAAACGCGAAGCAAACAAGGTGAAGATTGCTAAGAATAAAAGCACAATAACGCCAAGACGCTTACGCTCTAACTGAACTGGCTCGGCCATCCAAGACATGAACGCAACTAAGTCGGCGATATTGTCATCGTATTCTTGAGGCTTCATGGTGCCTGGTGTTAATTGCTCAAACCCAACAAATACTTTTTCCATGCGGCCTTCATCATGAGGGTCTTTTTGCTCTTCAAACTTCGCAGCACGCTCACCCTGCAGTTGCCATAAAACATGTGGCATACCTACGTTTGGATAGACCAAGTTATTCCAACCTGTTGGACGATCATCATCCTTATAGAAGCTACGGAAGTAGGTATACAACCAGTCCGCCCCACGAGCACGAGCCTCAACTGACAAGTCAGGTGGGTTTTTACCAAAGAACGCTTTACCGTCCTTAGCCGTCATGGAGATTGTCATGAGATCGCCAACCTTAGCGTCATTCAAAATCAAATTGTCTTTAATCTGTTGATCAGTCAAGCCAATATCACGCAGACGGTTGTAACGCATGTTTGAAGCAGCGTGGCAATTTAAGCAATAGTTAACAAAGATCTTTGCGCCATTTTGTAATGAAGCATTTTTACTAACGCGATCTGGCGCCTTATCCAATGGATAGCCACCTTCATTCGCGCTAACAGTCGCGCCTACACCAAGAGCAACAACCAAGACTGTTGCCTGGCAGATGCCCATCAAAGTTTGCAGAATTCGTTTCATGCTAGTTCCTAATTTCTCTTTGAATTAATGGGACTTAAAAGTAACGCGTGTTGGCACCGGCTTGAATGTACCAAGCTTGCTCCAAAACGGCATTCCCAAGAAGAAGCCCAGATAATAAATAGTGCAGATCTGAGAAACCTTTTCAAACAATGGTGATGGCGGCTGTATACCCAAGTAACCCAAAATCACAAAGCTCACTACGAATACGCCATAAATATATTTATGGAATTCTGGGCGATAGCGAATGGATTTCACTGGAGAATGATCAAGCCAAGGCAAGAAGAACATGATCACAACAGAACCGCCCATGATCACAACGCCCCAAAATTTAGCATCCAACATATAGAAGCCGCCAGCTAACACCAATGCGATTGCCGCACATAAACCTTTGATCTTGATGTCTTTAGCAGTCTTGGCAAACATTGCCAAAATCACCGCCAAGAAAATCCACAACGGCAACAAGAAGTTTGTTGTTGTAGCACGCAACATCGAATAGAAAGGTGTGAAATACCAAACTGGCGCAATGTGCGGAGGAGTTTGTAATGGATTTGCTGGAATGAAATTATTGGCTTCCAAGAAATAACCACCCATCTCCGGTGCGAAGAAAACAATCAAAGCAAAAACCATTAAAAAGCCGCCCAAATACATCACGTCATGGACGGAGTAGTAAGGGTGGAATGGAATCCCATCAACCGGATGACCTTGTGCATCTAGAGTGTCTTTAATTTCCACGCCATCGGGATTATTTGAGCCCACTTCATGCAACGCAAGAATATGAGCCACTACCAAGCCGATCAAGACCAATGGAATAGCAATCACATGGAATGCGAAGAAGCGGTTCAAAGTAGCGTCACCAACAACATAGTCGCCACGCAACCACAAAGAGAGGTCTGGACCAATCAATGGGATAGCAGAGAATAGATTGACGATAACTTGAGCGCCCCAATAAGACATCTGACCCCATGGGAGCAAGTAACCAAAGAAAGCTTCGCCCATGAGGCACAAGAAAATCGCACAACCGAAGATCCAAATCAACTCACGTGGCTTGCGATATGAACCGTAAATCAAGCCACGGAACATGTGCATATAAACAACGACGAAGAACATAGAAGCGCCGGTTGAGTGCATATAACGAATCATCCAGCCCCAAGGGACCTCTCGCATAATGTATTCAACAGAATCAAAGGCCTTAGCAGCATCAGGCTTGTAGTTCATTGTCAGGAAAATACCTGTCAGTATCTGCATTGCCAGCACTACGATAGCCAATGCACCAAAGATGTAGAAAAAATTCAAATTCTTAGGCGCGTAATACTCGCTCATATGCCTCTTAAAGGCTTCTGTCACAGGTAATCGTGAATCTACCCAAGCCAAGACCTTCTGGGCTGCTGAAGCGTCTGCTGGGACTTCTTTTTCGTGGAATGCCATTTATCTCTCCTTAGGCCTTCTTATCATCGCCAATCAGAATCTTGGTATCGCTCAAATACATATGTGGCGGTACTTCAAGGTTATCTGGGGCTGGTTTGTTCTTATATACTCGGCCTGCCATATCAAATGTAGAGCCATGGCAAGGGCATAGGAAGCCGCCTGGCCAAGTATTGGGCAAAGATGGCTGGGCACCGGCTTCAAACTTAGCTGAAGGGGAGCAACCCAAATGCGTACAAATGCCAACAACCACTAGGTATTCGGGTTTGATAGAACGCCATTGGTTCTGCGCATAAGGAGGTGTAAATTGCGCTGGATCCCGTAAAGAATCAGGATCTGCTAATTCACCATCTAACTTGGTAAGCTCAGCAACCTGCTCAGGCTTGCGACGCACCACCCATACAGGCTTACCGCGCCACTCTACCGTGCGCATCTCATCTGGCTGCATACCAGCAATGTCAATCTCAACTGCTGCTCCGGCTGCCTTAGCACGCTCGGATGGCTCAAAACTATCCACAAAAGGATAGAGGGCTGCGGCTGCGCCGACGCCTCCAACTGCCGAAGTGGCGATCAACCAATTACGGCGATCCTTATCCATACAGGGCTTGTCACTCATTTACAAAATTCCTCGAAAGAAGCATTTATGGGTGGAAATTGCTTAAAGGTAGGATTTTAAAGTAAAAATTTGGGTAAGCAAGAAAGTTATGGGGTTAATCTTGAGTTAAGCTATTTCTCTGACAAAAAGGGAGCATTTATGAGCGTTTTAAAAGAGTTTCGCGACTTCGCCGTCAAGGGCAATGTCATCGATCTGGCCGTAGGTGTGATTATTGGGGGCGCTTTTGGAAAAATTGTCGACTCCTTGGTAAATGACATAGTGATGCCAGTGATTTCGACACTGTTAGGCGGTCATATTGATTTCACTAATCTCTTCATTGTTCTAGGGCATGTCCCAGAAAACGTGCCAAGGACCTTTGATGCCTTAAAGAAAGCCGGTGTGCCTATATTTGCCTATGGCAATTTCATCACCATTGCGATCAATTTCATTTTGCTCGCGTTTGTTATTTTCCAGATGGTGAAGTTAGTCAATCGGGTTCGCATGATGGATGCACCGCCTGCACCATCGAACCCTCCAACTCCAGAAGATATTGTGCTGCTCCGAGAAATCCGCGATAGCCTAAAAAAATAATCTCAAGCAATCGTTTTAAAAAACTGTATTGGTCTATTTTTTGGTCTTGCTGTTTTAGTGTTGCTGGTATTGCGCGCAACGAGAAGCTTTTTAGTTGCTAATCGTTACCTTTACTTCTGTGATCCCAATATCCCAATAAAAAAACCACCGCGTTACCGCGGTGGTTTTTGTAATGCCAAACTAATTGTTCACTAGCTTACGCTAGCAAGCAATTAGAAAGTGTGACGTACGCCAAGAGACATCTGGCTACCAGCAGCACCGTAACCGTATGTGCTAGAAGTGCTTGATGTCAAGCTTTGACCGTAGATAGCATACAAGTTTGTACGCTTGCTGAGGTAGTAGTTAGAACCCAACTGCCATGCATTGAAGTTAGCTGTTGGTGAGCCTGTACCGTAAGATGTGTAACGACCGTTACCAATCAACGCCCAAGATTCAATCACTGGAGTGATGTAGCTACGAACACCGATCTGTTGAGCAGAACGCTTCAAGTAGATGTTTGAATTGGAGTTATCGCTAACTTTACGTGTTACATATCCAGCATATGCCTTCAAAATACCGAAGTCATAAGATGCGCCAGCCAATACTTGGTTATCAGTATTGTTGGTTGTTGAGCTAACAGTTGTTGTATCAGCAAAGTAAGCCGGTGCTGTACCTAAAGTTGCAGCAGGGGTTGTGTTGCCAGCTTGTTGCACTTGTTTGAATGACTGATATGCAGCAGTTGCATACAGTTTGTTCCAAGTGTAGTCAGCAGATAGGCCCCAACCAGTAAAGTTAGTTTGACCACCAACAGTGCCAGAAGTATTAATTGTAGTGTTCTTACCATTCTGAACCAACATTGCATTGCCACGGAAACCAGCAAATGATTCGCTGTTGGCGATCAACATGTTAGTTGATGATACTGTGTACGCTGTTGAAGAGTTGTACTGACCTGCATCAGCACCTGTAGATGAACCAGCTGGGCGCAAAACGCTACCCATGTTGTTGTTGCTCATGCCTGGGTCAATTTGTGTGTATTCGTTATGCAATACGGTGTACTGTGTACCGATAGATGCAGCGCCAAGGCCTTGTTTAGCCAAGCCAACAAAAGACTGACGGTTGTTAACTGTAGACATTGTTGCAGCTTCTGGAGTTAAACCCAACTCAGCTGTGAAGAATGCGGAAAGACCGCCACCTAAATCTTCAGTACCTTTGAAACCTAAACGGCTTGAAGTTTCACGTGATTGATCGAACTGGTTAGTTGTGCTCTTTACAACGCCAGATGTTGACGAAGTAGGTGCGCGTGTTGATGTGCTAGCAAAACCAACGTCGAGGATACCGTAAACAGTAACGCTTGACTGAGCTTGAGCCGCGCCAGCAACAGCTGATAAAGCTGCGAGTGCGAATAGCGATTTTTTCATTCTTTAAATCTCCATAAATTGAAAGTAATGCCCATATGAAATCGGGACCTATGAATTTTGCTACCTTTGCCCAGCTAGACTGGGGGTAAGGGTAATTAGGAGCTCTTTTTGCTTGTCAAAAGGTAGTTTTTTGGCTTTCTTCGTTGTATCTCGGCAACAAGAGCTTTGTTTTCTGTCTTTTATGCCCTTGGAATGCCAAAATTGTCATATGGCAAGTCGCGAATTCTTAAAAATCCTCAGTTACGCCCGTTTGGGTGATGTTTCTGCACAACAAAAAGTAGCCTCTGCCTACCTTGACGGATTCTTTAATACCCCTATTCAACCCTCTAATGCCTTGATTTGGTTAGAAAAAGCGTATTTTTCACTACAAAATCAGGAGCTTACAGATGAAAGCTTAAGTAGCCCTCAAGTTAGACAACTTTTTACCCAAATAGCTCAGGTTCCTCTCGTGGAGACCTTCAGCTCCCCCGCATTTCCCTTTGGCTGGGATTCTTTTTGGAGAATAGCCTGGTCTGATGCATGCCCGGAATCACAAGCAGCGGCGAAATGGCAACTCATTCATCTAATACTCAACCCACTTCACGCAGAGACACAATCTCACTTAATAGAGCGGCTGAAGAAAAAAGATCTCGCAGTATCTGTTTCAGAATTAGCAACACTTGATTTTGGCGGACTCAAAAAGATAGCGCTTGAGTACTTACAAGAATTTGCCGACAAGGAATCTGCCTTCACGCGCGAAGCAAAAGAATTGCTTATTAAGTTCCAACCAAAAAATGAGTCACTTGCTTCTCTTTGGAGTGCCTGGATTGAAAATCAGAATGAGGATGCACTCATTCAGGCTGCGGAACTCGGACTTACCGAAGCCAAACTTATCCATGGCCTACGTCTAGCGCAACTCGACGGTGATGTGGGCGCCAAAAAGTCCACTGACAACAAATCGAATGCCTCACTTAAAAAAGCAGCTTATTGGTTAGAGTTAGCCGCCAAAGATGGCGATCGCGATGCTTGGTATACGTTGGGTGAAATTTATCGTCGCCCACAATTTTCTGGTTACAACGCAGCAGAGAGCGATCGTTGCTTTGACCGAGCCGCTGATCTAGGGCATGCACAGGCCCAATTTCGTAAAGGGGCAAGTCTTTGGCGCAAGCGCGAAAAAATAGAAGAAAAGGTGCGTGGCCTCCAAGCATCGTATTGGGTTTGGCAAGCCAATCAACAGGGAGTGCCTGAAGCTAAAGAGCTGCTTTCTAAAATCTTAGAAAGCAGCGCTCATCCTAAGCAGAACGAATGGCATGAGCTGGCATTATGTGCGGAGCAAGCCTTAAACCATCATGCAGAGCACAAGCTGGATGTTGATTGGATGCTGTTATGTCACCGCCTCATCATTGCTAATCAATTTAACTTCAGCAAGGCTGAGTTATTGCTTGCGGAAGTTGGGCAACTGCAACACGAACATTGTGTGGTGGTAGATATTCGCTGGGAGCTGCCGAAGATACTCCCGCGGCTGATTCAGATTGAAACCATTCAACAACGTCGCGTGCTGCTTGCAGCAGGTAAAGCATTCGCCGGCACAGAGTCAGATTTAGAAGGAAATCTACGGCAAAGACGCTATCGATTTGACAGGGTAGTTGAGTGGTTAAACAGAACTTTTACAGCTCAAACAGAAACAGAGCTTGCGAAGGTAGCTTAAGCCTCATCCTCTGCTGGTTTGGGCACATAAAATCGAGCTACTAAAAGACCTAGCTCGTAGAGCAAAGTCATAGGAACCGCAAGCAGCAGTTGCGATAAAACATCTGGCGGTGTGACGATTGCAGAAACTACAAAAGCGCCCACAATGACGTAAGGTCGAATCTCCTTGAGCTTGGCCAAGGACACAATTCCCATACGCACTAGAACCACTACAACTACTGGTACCTCGAACGTAATCCCAAAAGCAAGAAAGGTTGTCATAGCAAAACTAAGGTAGTTGTCGATATCAGTCGACATCTCAGCCCCCAGAGGCGCGTTATAACTTGCCATAAATTTAAAGACGGTTGGGAACACCAAGAAATACGCAAACGCCATGCCGATAATGAAAAGGCTATAACTGCTCACCACTAAAGGCAAAATCAGTTTGCGCTCATGCAGATAGAGTCCGGGTGCAATAAATGCCCACAGTTGATACATCACCACTGGCAGCGCAATCACGAAGGCAACCAACATCGTGACTTTCATGGGTACAAAGAATGAACCAGTAACATCGGTCACAATCATCTTGCCGCCCGCAGGCAATGCTTGCAGTAAAGGCTGCGCAAAAAGGTGAAAAATATCCGGAGCCCAATACACCAAACCTACAAATACAACGATGATCGCTAGCGCGGCTTTAATGACGCGATCGCGCAATTCAAATAGATGCGAAAGAAATGACTCCTGCAGCCCCTCGCTTGACTCTGATGAGTTTGAATCTGAATTTGGATTATTTTGCGCCATTAGAGAACGGTATTGGGTCTTTTATTTTTTGCTTAATTGCTATTTGAACTGTGATGAAAGCGCTTCATTCTGGCAGCGCCAGATTGCACACGAGTTCTAATGCCAGCGGAGCGCTTAAACCAAACCGGCCTTGCAGCACGCCTCACGCCCCAACTGTTACGGCCTTGCCGTTTGGACTTGCGTAGCACTTCTTTTTCATCAAGAAATGGCTTTGAGAAATTATTCTCAAAGATATCAGCTTGATCGCTCAGATTTGCGCTAGCCTCTTGAGCGGCGGAATGAATACTACCCTCCACCTCTTTTAAGACTGCAGCGCTCTCTTCTCGCAACTGTTTGAATTCTTCAATCTCCATTTGGCGATTGACTTCAGATTTAACGTCGGCCATGTAGCGCTGTGCTCGACCAAATAGATTGCCAGCCATACGCGCCACTTTTGGCAATCGATCTGGCCCCACCACCACCAAGGCAACAACTGCGATTAGTGCAAGTTTTGAAACCCCAAGATCGATCATGTGAACTTCATCACTACCAATGCATTACGCACGGATCGCTTACTTAAGGTCTTTAGCTTGTACATCAACTGTTTTTTCTGCGTTAGCTGAACTTTGTTGGATTTGTTCTTTTGGCTCTTCAGAAGACTTCATGCCATCCTTAAACCCTTTAACTGCACCACCTAGGTCTTGCCCAATGTTGCGTAATTTCTTGGTACCAAATACCAACATTACGATCACCAAAACAATTAACCAATGCCAAATACTGAATGAACCCATGCTTACTCTCCTTGGATTATTTTTTCCAGGGACGCGGACCGCCCATCACATGCAAATGCAAGTGATAAACCTCCTGCCCTCCATCTGCCCCATTGTTTACCATCAATCGAAAGCCGCCTTCTTTTCCAGGACGGCAACCTTGTTCTTTGGCAAGAAGTGGGGCCAATTCCATCATTCTACCTAGCAATGGCACATCTATGGCTTGGGCCGACTCCAGCATAGGGATATGTTTTTTGGGAATGAGTAAAAAATGAATGGGTGCGGCTGGGTTGATATCTTTAAATGCGTAGATCTCCTCATCCTCATACACCTTCTGGGATGGGATGAGTCCTTGAGAAATCTTACAAAACAAGCAATTTGGATCGTGACTCATTCTTTATTGGCAGCTTTTCTGGCGGCTTTTTCCTCAATACCAGAGCTTCCTAGCCGGCGATCGAGCTCAGCAATGACATCTTCTGGTCGTAAATTGAACTGAGACAAGGCAATTAAGCAGTGGAACCAAAGATCAGCCACCTCACCCACTAGCAGCTTTTGTTGCTCTGGGGCCAGATTCGCTTGGCGAGAGTCTTTGGCTGCCATCACCGTCTCGGTGGCTTCTTCCCCAATTTTCTTCAAAATTCCATCATCACCCTTTGAAAATAGCAATGCGGTATAGGATGTCTTGGGGTCAGCCTGCCCTGCCTTAAATGCGTCTCGGCGCTGATCAACCACATCAGCCAAGTGGGCTAATGCAGAATCTAAACTTTGGGAGGATTTATTGCTATTGTTCATTTATGCTCTTTTGATAACTACTTGGTCCAGTCTTCAACTTTTAACTTTTTTACGCTTTTGAAGGCCTGATCATTTGTCACGAGAACGGCACCAGCCTCAAAAGCATGGGCTGCAATCTGCATATCTAGCGAACCCAGTACGGCACCTTTAGCCTCCAAGTCAGCTCTCAAGATCGCATAATGCTCGGCTACATCACTATTCCAAGCCAACACTTCAATTCTTTTTAAAAACTCCTGCACAACCTGATGAAGGTTTGTGGCATGAGGTTTTTTCGCCAGCCCATAAAGCAACTCAGCCTCAGAAATCACCGATAAGCATAGCTTATCCATTGGTAGGCTGGTAATTCTTTTGCGCACTAGCTGATTTTGCTTTATTAGACTACTAACCGTATTGGTATCAAGCATATATCTCATTAATCGTTAATCCCATGGAAGGGATTCCGATTTTGAGTGCCTTGATTTCTATCCTCAGGGCTCAAAAAGTCTGATGGAATATCGGCGCTCTTGAGTGCCAAGAAAAAACCATCCCAATTATCGGGCTTGCGAGACAAGATTAAGTCTCCAGTGGCTGCATCCTGCCGTATAAAGACCTCTTTTTCTTGAAAGCGAAATGCTGCTGGCAATCGAATTGCTTGACTTCGCCCATTCATGAAAATTTTTGCTGTCTGACTCATCATCTTGACTCCTTGGTATATATCAAAGTATATACCATAATAGAGTGGTCTGTCGTCACTTTCTATACCGTTTGTCGCAAACCAAGATCAGTCTTTACTGATTTTTTGCCAATCTAACTTACTAGAATCCCATTTCTGAAAAAAACAGCTATGTTCCCCAGTGTGGCAGGCGATACCGTCTTTTTGCTCCACTATTAGCAAAATAGTGTCGCCGTCGCAATCTAAACGAATTTCCTTCACTTTTTGCGTGTGACCAGACTCTTCACCCTTGTGCCACAACTTTTGTCTGGAGCGCGTCCAATAAACAGCCTCACCTAAGCGCAAGGTTTCCATTAGCGCATCGCGGTTCATCCAAGCCATCATCAAGACATCGCCACTGTCGACCTCTTGGGCAATGACAGGTACAAGACCTTGCTCATTCCAGGCAACCGCTTCTAGCAATGCTTTATCTTGCGTCTTCGGGTTTGATTGCTTGTTTATCATTTTTTCTTTACTTTGACAGACCTGATCAGTATGTTGCCTAAGCCCCCAACTGCGTCACCCCAACTTTTTTCATTGCGTCTAACAGGTCTTTATCCAAGGTCGCCAAAGGTATGGCGTGTCTCATCGCTAACTCTAAATAGGATGCATCATAAGAACTCAGTTTATACGCTCTTGCTAGGTGTAGAGCCGTTCCAAATGCAAGCCCCTGTGTTATTGAATCGTTTTCAATTCCCATTTCCCGAATTGTCTCTAAAAAATGAGCGCTGCGAGTTTCCTCCAGCCGTCCCATATTCTCAGCTCTCGATATGACATTAGCAATCTCTAACGGCCAAATACCTGGTGCAATAGGGGTATGAGTTTTAGCAGCAATCAAATTCAAAACATTTTCTGCATACTGCCGATCTTGTGTGCCACCATCATTAAAAAGCCAACGCATCACCACAGAGTTATCTAATACAAAATTCATTAATCTCTTCCCGCGCTGATAAGAGACTTGATATCTAGGTTATCTTGAACAGTGGTGCTTTTCATTAATGCCAACATTTTGTGAGCAGCAACCGTCACCAGGCCCAAATCCTCAGATGCAATAGGCATTAAATCTGCAATTGGTTTTCCGCGTTGTGTAATGCGGACAACTTGACCGGAGCTTACCTTTCTTAGTAGCTCCGCTAAATGCGTTTTTGCTTCAAATGAACCAACAACAATAGGGATTGATTTCATATATTATCCAACTGGTTTATTAAACTAGTTTATTATAAGTCACCCAGATTTGCAATCCCCAGCACAAAAAGGGCTTACAGCAGTCGCCGCTCTAAAGTCGGACTGGAATACCTTGGGCAGCCATGAATTCTTTTGCCTGACCAACGGTATATTCACCATAGTGAAAAATACTAGCGGCCAAAACCGCATCGGCATGACCCTGAGTAATGCCGTCTACTAAATGCTGCAGATTGCCCACGCCACCAGATGCAATCACGGGCACGCTCACCGCATTACTAACAGCCGCGGTTAATGCCAAATCAAAACCATCTTTACTGCCATCGCGGTTCATACTCGTTAACAAAATTTCACCGGCGCCGCGTTTAGCAACCTCATCAGCCCAATCCACGACATCAATACCGGTTGCTGTGCGGCCGCCATGGGTAAATACCTCCCAGCGACCTGCTGCAGTTTGTTTTGCATCAATTGCCACAACAATGCATTGAGAGCCATAGTAAGCAGCAGCATCCGAAACTAAATCTGGATTAGCAACTGCAGAAGAATTCATGCTCACCTTGTCAGCGCCGGCATTGAGTAAGCGACGCACATCAGCAACAGCACGTACGCCACCGCCAACAGTTAAGGGTATAAAGACTTGTGAGGCAACAGCCTCAATAATATGCAAAATAAGATCGCGGCCATCTGATGTGGCAGTGATATCTAAAAAGGTTAGCTCATCAGCACCCTGTAAATCATAGCGACGCGCAATCTCTACCGGGTCGCCTGCATCACGCAGACCGACAAAATTCACACCTTTAACAACGCGCCCCGCTGTGACATCAAGGCATGGAATCACTCTTTTAGTTAACACTAATAGGCACGCTAGATAATTTTTTTAGCAAATTTGAGTGTTAACTCATCTGCATATTTTTGTGCTGCAGCAAGATCAAGGTCTCCAGAATAAATGGAGCGGCCAGCAATAACACCCATGATGCCCTCCTCCTCTACCTGACACAAAGACGCTATGTCCTGATTGTTTGATAGGCCACCGCTAGCAATAATTGGAATACGCACAGCTTGTGCCAACTTCACCGTAGCATCAATATTGACGCCCTTGAGCATGCCGTCACGCCCAATATCTGTATAGATAATGGCTTCAACGCCATAGTCTTCAAATTTCTTGGCAAGGTCTATGACTTCATGGCCCGTGATTTTGCTCCAACCGTCGGTAGCTACTTTGCCATCGCGCGCATCTAAGCCAACCATGATGTGGCCAGGAAATGCCGTGCAAGCGTCTTGCACAAATCCAGGGCTCTTCACCGCTGCAGTGCCAATGATGACAGTGCTAATCCCATCATCCAATAAACGTTCGATAGTTTCTAAGTCACGAATACCGCCACCCAATTGCACAGGAATCTCATCCCCCACTGCTTTGAGAATCGATTTGATAGCGGATTCATTTTTGAGTTTTCCGGCAAACGCGCCATTGAGGTCGACTAAATGCAAACGCCGTGCGCCTTTACCAATCCAATGACTTGCCATGGCACCGGGGTCTTCAGAAAAAACCGTGGCTTTATCCATATCACCTTGTTCGAGTCGAACGCAGTGGCCGTCTTTTAGATCAATCGCAGGAATCAGCAGCATAGCAAAGGGTTAAAAAGTATTAAGGTTTCCAGGAGGCAAAATTTTTATACAGCATCAATCCGTATTCTGCACTTTTTTCCGGATGAAATTGTGTTGCGAAAATATTATCTCGTGCCACAGCAGAAGTAAACCAACTACCGTATTCGGTTGAGCCAGCAATATCTTCATTGCGTTGCGGTACAACATAGTAACTATGTACAAAATAGAAACTACTTAAATTCGGAATCCCCGCCCACAGTGGGTGCTCAGAATCTTGTCGAACCTGGTTCCAGCCCATATGCGGAACCTTATAGGCAGATCCGTCAGCTTGTTTTTGGCCCACTAATTCAAAGCGACGAACCTCCCCAGGAATCAAGCCTAGGCATTTAGTCCAGACAGCATTCTCGCTAGCCCTTACCTCGGCACTCCGGTCAACGAGCATCTGCTCGCCCACACAAACGCCTAAAAGCGGTTTATTTTTAGCTGCCTCTAGAAGCGCCTCAAGCAAGCCAGACTCATCCAAATGCTTCATACAGTCTGGCATTGCACCTTGCCCAGGCAAAACTACACGATCAGCAGCAGTGATTTCTTCAGGCTTACGCGCGATCAGAACATTGTCATCAGGAGCTACATGATGAAATGCCTGAAATACGGAACGGAGATTCCCCATTCCGTAATCAACGATGGCAATAGTTTGCGCCAACTTTTAGCCTGTCTCTATTATTTTCTGGCAACTAGCAGCGTTCTAGATTACAGGCTACCTTTAGTTGAAGGAACAACGCCAGAGGCGCGTGGATCTAAAGTCAAAGCCATGCGCAAAGCACGTCCAAAGGCTTTAAATACAGTCTCAATCTGATGGTGGGCGTTAATACCGCGCAAGTTGTCGATGTGCAAAGTCACCCCGGCATGATTTACAAAACCACGGAAAAACTCAATACTGAGATCAACATCAAAGTCACCGACCCGCGCACGAGTAAACGGCACATTAAATTCGAGGCCCGGACGACCAGAAAAATCGACCACAACGCGCGATAAAGTCTCGTCCAAGGGCACATAGGAGTGACCATAGCGGGTAATACCCGCCTTATCTCCTACCGCCTTAGCAAAAGCTTGCCCTAAAGTAATGCCCACATCCTCAACAGTGTGGTGATCGTCAATATGGGTATCGCCATTAGCCACGACCTTCAAGTCAATCATGCCGTGACGTGCAATCTGATCCAGCATGTGATCGAGAAAAGGAACGCCCGAGGCTAGTTCAGCCTTGCCAGTGCCATCTAAATTGATGGCTATTTGAATTTTGGTTTCCGAAGTGTTTCGGGTAACGTCGGCTTGCCGCATGCTTCGTTGCGCCGCGAGGCGAAGTGTTGATTGAAGCCTCATAATATCATTGCTAGTACCAATGTAAGTATTGGATTTAATTCATTTTCCTTCTGATTTTTGACTTGAGTACCCTCATGAGCCGTTTTTGGAGCCCCGTTGTTCAGTCCTTGACCCCTTACACCCCAGGGGAGCAACCGCAAATGCAGCGGCTGGTGAAGCTCAACACTAATGAGAGTCCTTATGGACCATCTCCCAAGGCCCTGGCCGCGATTCGCCAGCAAACCTCCGATGATTTGCGCCTATATCCTGATCCAGAGGGGGTTGCCCTCAAGCGAGCGATTGCCGATTTACATGGGCTCGACCCTAAGCAAGTATTTTTGGGCAATGGATCAGATGAAGTCTTGGCTCACGTGTTTCTTGCTCTACTCAAACAAACCGATGCCGTCTTATTTCCAGACATTACCTATAGCTTCTATCCAGTCTATTGCAAGTTGTTTGGCATTGAATACAAAAACATACCATTGGGACCTGACTTCGAAATTCAGGTGGCTGACTATGAATCGCCTAATGGTGGCATTATTTTTCCTAACCCCAATGCCCCTACTGGCAGATCCATCCCACGCTCAGAAATTGAAGCACTACTCTCGAAAAATAAAAACTCTGTAGTTGTGATCGATGAGGCCTATGTTGATTACGGCACAGAATCTTGTATTCCGCTACTGCGTGGGGCTAACTGCCCTGAAAATCTATTGGTAGTGCATACGCTTTCCAAATCGCGTGCTCTTGCAGGGTTAAGAGTAGGTTTTGCAGTTGGTCATCCAGCTTTGATTGAGGGTCTGGAGCGCGTAAAGAATAGTTTTAACTCTTACCCATTGGGACGTCTAGCACAAGCTGGCGCCATTGCTGCTATTGAAGATCAAGCGCATCTTGAGGCAAGCTCCACTAAGGTCATACAAACGCGCGCCCAACTTGTAAAAGAACTGGCTGTATTAGGTTTTGACACGATTCCCTCAAGCGCTAACTTTATTTTCACTCGCCATCCAAAACATGCTGGCGTAAAAATATATCAAGCATTGCGTGATCGCGGCATTATCGTGCGGCACTTTAAGGCGGCGCGGATTGAAGAATTTCTACGCATCACCATTGGCACTGATGAGCAAAGTCGTGAATTGATAGGGGCGCTAACAGAAATTCTGGCTAGCGCTTAATTAGTTACACGGTAAATTATTCTAGATTTGCTTTTATTTTTTGAGGCGCATTTCAGCGGCACGAGCATGCGCCTGCAAACCCTCACCATGAGCTAGCGTACTAGCTACCGCACCCAGTGTTTGGGCGCCAGCCTCACTCACCTCAATCATGCTTGAACGTTTAATAAAATCATAAACGCCAAGTGGAGATGAAAAGCGTGCAGTGCGCGCTGTTGGTAGTACATGATTTGGTCCGGCACAATAATCGCCAAGAGCCTCGCTAGTGTAGTTGCCTATGAAGATCGCGCCCGCATGACGTATCAACTCAGCCCACTTGCGTGGCTCGGCAGCGCAGATCTCCAGATGCTCGGCGGCAATCGCATTAGCAATCTCGCAAGCCTCCTCCATGTCTTGTACCTGAATTAACAAAGCACGATTAGCCAAAGAGGCTTCAATGACTTTCTTTCTTGGCATTTCTGGAAGTAAGCGATTGATGCTAGCTTGTACTTTCTCGATAAATTGAGCATCAGGACAAAGCAGGATCGACTGAGCAAGTTCATCATGCTCTGCTTGCGAAAAAAGATCCATCGCAACCCAATCTGGGTTACTAGCGCCGTCACATAAGACTAAAATCTCTGACGGGCCAGCAATCATATCAATGCCGACAGTGCCAAACACTCGGCGTTTAGCAGCGGCGACATAGGCATTCCCTGGGCCAACAATTTTGTCAACTGAAGGAATGGTTTTGGTGCCGTAAGCTAATGCGCCAACTGCTTGAGCGCCACCAATCGTAAATACACGATCAACTCCTGATAAATAAGCAGCTGCTAGCACCAAAGAATTACGCGCGCCATCAGGCGTAGGCACCACCATAATGACTTCGCTCACACCTGCAACTTTTGCCGGAATGGCATTCATTAATACGGATGATGGATAGGCTGCCTTACCCCCTGGCACATAAATACCAACCCGATCTAGTGCCGTGACCTTTTGGCCAAGACGTGTTCCATCCGACTCTTGATATTCCCAAGAATGGCAACCCGCTTCGATTTTTTGTCTCTCGTGATAAGAGCGCACTCTTTGGGCAGCAATATCTAAAGCATTTTTTTGTTCTGCTGATAAACCTTGATAAGCTTGCTCTAGCTCTTTAGAAGAAATTTCTAGCTCAGCAACAGTCGAAACGCCTAAACGATCAAATTGCTTTGTAAAACTAAGAACTGCCTCATCACCTTTGGCTTTGACTTCTGCCAAGATTTTCAGAACGGCTAAATCAATAGCCTCATCGTCAGCCATGGGCAAAGAAAGGCTCGACAACAGAGTTTGTTTAAATTGTGCGTCTTTACTATTAAGGCGCTTGACTTTAATTTCTACAGAGGACATTGGATGAGTTGTCCTGTTCTTTACTTCAGCTGCTCAAAGAAAGGCTGTAACTGTGCGCGCTTGCGTTTATACGAGGCTTGATTCACAACCAAACGCGCGCTGATATCCGCAATTGACTCAACCTCTATCAAACCATTTGCGCGCAAAGTATTGCCCGTAGAAACCAAATCCACAATCGCATCTGCTAAACCAACCAAAGGCGCTAGCTCCATAGAGCCATATAGCTGGATCGTATCGATATGTACGCCTTTGTTCGCAAAGTGTTCACGTGCACAGTTGACATACTTAGTGGCAACCTTTAGACGAGAGCCTTGCTTAACTGCAGCAGCGTAATCAAAGCCTTCGCGCACAGCTACTGACATGCGGCACTTGGCGATGTTTAAATCAAATGGCACATATAAGCCATCAGTACCTTTTTCCAGCAATACATCTAAACCAGCAACACCAAAGTCGGCGCCGCCAAACTGGACATAAGTTGGGACATCAGAGGCGCGCACAATAATTAAGCGGACGTCTGGATTAGAGGTCTCAATAATGAGCTTGCGTGACTTTTCAGGATCTTCGAGCAGACGAATACCGACCTTAGATAAGATCTCGGCGGTTTCTTCGAAAATACGCCCCTTCGAGAGGGCTAGTGTCAATTTCATGGATCAATTATCCACCAGGCTTACTTTACCCGCTGAATGTCGGCCCCCAAGAGGGTTAACTTTTGTTCCATACGGTCATAACCACGATCTAGATGATAAATCCGATCGACTTGGGTTTCGCCCTGAGCGGCCAACCCTGCAATAACCAAACTCGCTGAAGCTCTGAGATCGGTTGCCATCACCACTGCCCCGGATAGCTTTTCAACGCCTTGGGCAATAGCCGTATTACCCTCAATGGCGATATCAGCGCCCAAGCGATTGAGCTCCTGAACATGCATAAAACGATTTTCAAAGATAGTTTCGGTAATCATCGAGCTACCACTCGCAACCGCGTTAACGGCCATGAGTTGGGCCTGCATATCGGTTGGAAAGGCTGGATATTCGGAAGTACGAAAACTGACTGCCTTAGGGCGAGAAACCATGGATGCCTTAATCCAATCTGGCCCTACTTCCATTTTTAAGCCAGCCTCTTTGAGCTTCACAATAACTGCATCCAAAGTATCGGGGCGACACTGTTTTACTAATACCTCGCCACCAGCGGCGGCAACAGCACATAAAAACGTTCCGGCTTCGATGCGATCTGGAATAACTGAATGCTCTGCGCTGTGTAACTTTTCTACGCCCTCAATCACTAGACGATCACTACCAATGCCAGTAATCTTGGCGCCCATTTTGACCAAGAGCTCAGCCAAATCGCCCACCTCTGGCTCGCGCGCAGCATTTTCCAAAATGGTCGTACCCGATGCAAGGGTTGCAGCCATTAACAGATTCTCAGTGCCCGTGACGGTAATCATGTCAGTCAAGATATTGGCGCCCTGTAAGCGATCTTCAGGAGATTTTGTCTGCGCCTGAATATATCCACTCTTAATTTTGATCGTGGCGCCCATCGCCTTTAAACCTTTGATGTGCTGATCTACTGGTCGCGCACCAATGGCACAACCACCAGGCAACGATACTTTTGCGCTATACATCCTCGTGAGTAGAGGCCCCAAAACCAAGATGGAGGCACGCATGGTTTTCACCATCTCGTAAGTAGCTTCCGAGCTTTTAATATCAGCGGCATTCAATACCAAATGGCTGCGATCACCCGTATCTGGAAAGCTGACTGTCACACCAATTTCTTGTAAAAGCTTGAGCATCGTACGCACATCCTGCAAATCAGGTACGTTACGCAATACGATCGGTTGATCGGTCAACAAACAAGCACATAGAATCGGTAACGCGGCATTTTTAGCACCAGCAATCAGCACCTCACCCTTTAAGGGTGTGCCGCCAACCATTCTTAATTTATCCATAAATCAATTCCAATATTTATGCGGCTGAGTTTTGTGCAAACTCTTCGGGTGTAAAAGCCTTGATTGATAGAGCATGCACTTCGGCTTTCATGCGATCACCCATGGCGCCATAGACCAATTGATGTCGCTGTATTAAACGTTTGCCCTCAAACTCGGGACTCACAATCGTGGCAAAAAAATGTTGGCCATCGCCCTCAACCTGAATATGGCTGCAGACAATTCCTTGCTTAATATAGCCCTCAATTTGTTCGGGGGTTGGCAACATCTTAAGTCTCCTGATGAATCTATTAAATACAAATATCCGTTTTTAGTGTCTAAGCTTATAGCCCATCTTTAGCATACGCAATGCGATTGCAGAAACTACTACTAAGAAACATAAAACAATTGCCAAGCTATTCCATGGAGAGATATCGGATACCCCAAAGAATCCATAACGAAATCCATCAATCATGTAAAAGAACGGATTGAAGTGCGATACCACCTGCCATGCGGCCGGTAATGAATGTATGGAATAGAACACTCCTGACAACATCGTGGCAGGCATGATCAGAAAATTTTGAAAGGCCGCCAGTTGATCGTATTTATCAGCCCAAATTCCAGCAATCAAACCTAAGCTACCCAGGATAGCAGCGCCCAAAAATGCAAAGGTCAAAATCCATAGCGGATATTCAAGTGCTGGAGGGGAGTACCAAGCCGTGATGAGAAATACACCCAAACCCACCACAACCCCTCTGAACACTGCTGCAAGTACATAAGCCGCATAAAACTCAAAGTGACTTAGGGGGGCTAGTAAAACAAAAACCAAATTACCGGTAACTTTTGACTGAATCAATGAAGAAGAGGTATTGGCAAACGCATTTTGTAGCAAGCTCATCATCACCAAGCCAGGAATTAAAAATGCGGTGTAGCTTAAGCGACCATACATTTCTCGACCTTCAAGCACATGCCCAAAAATCATCAAATACAAAATAGCCGTGAGGACTGGCGCTGCAACAGTCTGAAAACCTACCTTGTAGAAACGTTTGACTTCCTTGCGCAATAGGGCCGGAAAGCCGCTACCGTACTTTAGTGGTGGATTTTTCATAAGGCGTTCCCAGACATGATGTTGACAAAAACATCCTCGAGATCGGTCTTGCCTTCGCCATCTTTTTTTACGGAACCATAACGGCTCAATAAATTAGCGGTGGTGTCTAAGGCAACAATGTTGCCCTGTTTGAGCATGGCAATGCGCTGACATAGGGCCTCAGCCTCTTCAAGATAATGCGTAGTTAAAACAATCGTATGCCCATCTTGATTGAGTCTACTAATAAATTGCCATAGTGATTGGCGTAACTCAACATCTACACCGGCTGTTGGCTCGTCCAGAATAATGACTGGTGGTCTATGCACTAGAGCCTGCGCAACTAAGACGCGCCGCTTCATGCCTCCAGACAAAGAACGCATGTTGCTATCAGCCTTACTAGTCAGATCTAGATTGGCGATGATTTCGTCAATCCACGCGTTATTATTTCGAATGCCAAAGTAGCCAGACTGAAACTGCAATGTTTCACGAACAGTGAAAAAGGGGTCAAAAACTAATTCTTGCGGTACTACACCTAGAGCGCGGCGAGCCTCACGAAAATGACTTTGGACATCTGCACCCATAATCAATGCATGACCTTGATCGGCAACGACCAAGCCCGCCAAGATAGAAATTAAGGTTGTCTTGCCAGCCCCATTGGGACCAAGCAAACCAAAGAACTCGCCCTGCTGTATCTCAAGCGAAACCTCATCCAAGGCCTGAAGCGCGCCATAGTTTTTAGATATTTTTTTAATCGAAATTGCTGCAGGCATGCTATTCAAGGCCCAATAATTGTGAAACACCGTAAACACCAGCCAGCACTTTTAATTTTTCAGGGGCGTTTACAACAGAAATTGTCTGCCCCTTAAACAGTAATTTTTTCTGCCAAGCCATTAACAAGGTTAATACTGTTGAATCAAAATCTATTAAAGCTGAACAGTCAATAGTTCCCAATGTGGCCATATTGAATAACCCATCCCGCTCAAGCTGTACCGCATTTTCTTGGGTAACTTTACTAGGCAGAAGAAAAGGCATTGCTCTGGAGTCTTTCAGTTAGTTTGTTGGCTTAGTAGCAGCTAATTGCTTATTGCGCTCTTGCAAAAACTTGATAAGGCCTTCAATTCCATTTTGGCTAATTTGGTTTGCAAACTGATTCCGATAGGCCTCAACCAACCAAACGCCCATGATATTCATGTCATAGACCTTCCAACCATTGGCTGTTTTCTCTAGACGATAGTCCAACGGCACTGGATCGCCACGACCAAGCACAACGGTTTTTACAACCACCTCCTTGTCGTCTGGCGCCGCACGCAAAGCTTTAAATTGCACCGTCTGGTCGCGCAGCTGACTCAAGGCACCAGAGTAAGTCCGAATCAATAGACTCTTAAATTCTGAAACCAGCTGAGTTTGTTGCTCTGGGCTTGCCTTCTTCCAGTTAGGGCCCATTGCCATCTCGGTAGTGCGTCGCATGTCGGTATAAGGAACAATTTTCTTCTCAACCAAATCAACGATGCGCGGAATATTACCTTTTTGGATTTCAGGATCAGATTTGACGGATGCCATCACATCTGAAACAACCGTTTTAATTAAGCCATCTGGGCTTAATTGATCTGAAGTCTGAGCCAATGCGCTGCCAACCATCAACAACAAGCTGGAGACCACACCTAAAACTACCACAGCAAATTGCTTTTGCATTGTTTTGTAGCTTTTCATATATTCCTAATTGACCGACTGATTGAGACCTAATTTTAGCCTCTTAACGCCAGCTCGGCTTACTCGTAGCTATTCATATAGGGAGGCATCAGGGGCTCTTCATCCTCGCGCCCCTCGTTGATTTGATATTGCCGTCTCTGTATGTAAGCATCCCGCATAAAGCTGTACTTATCAATCGCAGCGCCATCGAGCAAGTCTCCTGCCTCGTAGTAGGTATTTCGCGCATTTACAACCCGCAAACCGGTAATGCTATTACGCAAGCCTACGTCTGGGATGTACTTAAAGAGATAGTCCGTTTCTAAGTCAGCGGCAGTCCCAAAAGTATCTCGAACAGAGCTTGGTCCAAAGAATGGCAACACTACATAAGGACCTGAAGGAATACCCCAAACCCCAAAAGTCTGACCCCAGTCCTCTTTATGCTTCTCAAGACCGCCAGGTGTCGCCATATCAATGAAACCACCCAGACCAAACGTGGTATTCACCACCACTCGCATGAGATCATTAAAAGCATCGGCTGGCTTGCCTTGCAGGAGGTTATTTAACGCAGTGTAAATATCGTTGTAGTTGCTAAAGAAGTTATAAATGCCTTCGCGCACAAATTCTGGCAAAACGAATCGATAGCCAGCCACTACAGGCTTCAGAAGATAGGCATCCAGACCTTCATTGAACTCGAAAACAGAGCGATTAAAAGGCTCCCAAGGATCGTTCGGGGAAGGCTCTACTCCGGCGGGGATTGACGCACAACCGACCAACACGGCAGTAAAAAAAATCACAAAAGCATGTTTCAGCTTTGTAACCCAAAAGATCATTTTGCCGCGCCCTTGTCTTGACCACTATCGGCTGCCTTGTTATACAAGAATTGGCTGATCAAGTTTTCTAGAACGATAGCAGATTGCGTTTGCGCAATTTTTTCACCATTAGCCAACATATCATCAGAACCGCCAGCCTCCAAACCAATATATTGCTCGCCTAGCAAACCCGAAGTCAAAATCTTTGCAGATGAATCTTTGGGAAACTTATAGCCCTCCTCGATAGTCATGACGACAGTCGCTTGGTAAGTTTTGTCATCAAATGAGATATTGGCAATTCGCCCAACCACAACCCCAGCACTCTTTACTGGCGCACGCGGCTTTAAGCCGCCAATGTTGTCAAAGCGTGCAGAAATTTTATACGTAGGTGCAAATGAAACTGCGTTCATATTACCAACCTTCAGCGCAAGAAATAATGCAGCCAACAAGCCAATAGCTACAAAAATTCCTACCCAAATATCAATTGCACTTTTTCTCATAAGAGCCTCAGTTTATTCTTTCTAATTCGAGAACATCATTGCGGTTAGCAGAAAGTCCAATGCCAAGACCGACAAGGAAGAGATCACTACCGTTCGGGTGGTTGCCTGCGATACACCTTCAGGCGTAGGTTTTGCCTCATAACCTTGATACAGGGCTATAAAAGTGACTGCTACACCAAAGACCATACTTTTAATTAAGCCATTGCCAATATCTGAAAAGAGGTCTACACCGCCTTGCATCTGCGACCAGAAGGCACCAGAATCTACCCCAATCAATGGCACGCCAACAAAGTAGCCGCCCATCACACCAACTGCAGTAAAGATCGTTGCCAAAATTGGCATAGCGATTATTCCTGCCCAGAGACGTGGCGCAATCACACGACTTAACGGGTCAACCGCCATCATCTCCATAGCACTTAACTGCTCCCCAGCCTTCATCAGACCAATCTCTGCCGTAAGAGATGTGCCTGCGCGACCAGCAAATAACAATGCAGTAATGACTGGACCTAATTCACGCGTCAAGGAAAGCGCTACCAGCAACCCCAATGCCTGCTCAGAACCATAACGATTAAGCGTGTAATACCCCTGCAAGCCCAGAACAAAACCAACAAACAAACCTGAGATAGCAATGATCACAAAAGAGTGATTACCAACAAATAAAATTTGATCAGAAACTAAGCGCGGTCTTTTCAACAAAAAACCAGAGCGCCAAATCACAGCAATAAACATGCGCGCAGCATGACCAAGGCTTGTTAGATTGCGGCGTACATAAAATCCGAGGTCGCCCAAAAGGTCTATAGCTAGATGTAATATCGTCATTTCACTACCACCCCAAAATCTTCTTCCAGACTCTGCCCGGGATAGTGAAATGGCACAGGACCATCGGGTGCAGCATCTAAGAACTGACGCACAAATGGATCAGTTGAGCGATTAAGCTCCTCGGGTGTACCTTTGGCAGCAATCTTCCCATTGGCAATAAAGTAGACATAGTCGGCAATTTCAAATGTCTCTTCAACATCATGTGTTACCAACAAACTAGTGGCACCTAGCGCATTGTTTAAATCACGAATTAATCTTGCCGTAATACCCAAAGAGATCGGATCCAAACCAGCAAAGGGTTCGTCATACATGATCAACGGTGGATCAAGCGCTATCGCGCGTGCCAATGCAACACGTCTTGCCATTCCGCCTGAAATTTGCGAGGGCATTAAATCACGCGCGCCCCGTAAACCAACTGCATTAAGTTTCATGAGGACCAATGAGTGCAAAAGCTCTTCAGTCAGATTTGTGTGCTCACGCAACGGGAATGCGACATTCTCGAAAACGCTGAGGTCTGTGAATAAGGCGCCGAACTGGAACAACATGCCCATACGACGGCGTGCGCCCATCAATTGGGCTGAACTCATCTTGCCAATATCTTGGCCCTCAAAAAGCACTTCGCCTGATTGAGCGCTAAATTGGCCGCCAATTAATCTCAGAATAGTAGTCTTGCCGCAACCAGATCCGCCCATCACTGCAACGACTTGACCCCGACGAAATTCCATACTCAACCCAGACAAAATTTGTCTTTCGCCAGGCGCATAAGAAAAGTTGACGTCTTTAATAGAGACGACAACTTGGTCTTGGGCTTGTCCTACAGCTTTTTGATGTGCAGTCAAAGAATGGGGTTGGCTACTATTCATATCCCCGATATTATCGGGGAAGAACAGATGACCCCATTAAATACTCGTCAACCGCCTGAGCACACTGACGACCTTCACGAATGGCCCAGACTACTAGTGACTGCCCGCGACGCATATCGCCTGCAGCAAACACCTTAGCAACGTTAGTTTGATAGGCTTTTTGACCATCTACGGTAGCTTTTGCATTACCGCGCGCATCTTTTTCAACGCCAAAAGCATTAAGGACTTGTTGCGCTGGAGACACAAAACCCATGGCCAAAAAGACTAAATCTGCCTTAATTTCAAATTCAGAATTTGGCATTTCTGTCATCTTGCCATCTTTCCACTCCAGACGAACACAGATAAGCTTCTCTAATTTGCCGTTTTTACCCTCAAAACGCTTGGTAGCAACAGACCAATCACGCTCGCAACCTTCATCGTGCGATGAGGAGGTACGTAATTTAGTTGGCCAATAAGGCCATACCAATGGCTTGTTCTCTGCCTCTGGTGGTTGTGGCATTAGTTCAAATTGAGTTACTTTTGCTGCGCCATGACGATTTGATGTGCCAACACAGTCAGAACCAGTGTCGCCACCACCAATAACTACGACATTCTTGCCGGCCGCTGAAATTTCATTTTTGAAATCGCCGGCATTTTCTTTGTTTTGTGGAATCAAAAATTCCAGTGCGTAATGCACCCCAGCTAACTCACGACCTGGCACAGGTAAATCACGTGGTTGCTCTGCGCCGCCAGTAATCACTACCGCATCAAAATCTTTCATCAACTGTTCTGGAGAAACTGTTTTGGTTGAGTAATTTTTAACCTCGGAACCAATTGCTTCCTTACCAACAAACACGCCAGTCTCAAACTTGACGCCTTCCGCTTGCATTTGCTCAACGCGACGGTCAATCAACCATTTTTCCATTTTAAAATCAGGGATGCCATAACGAAGCAAACCGCCAATGCGATCATTCTTCTCAAAGACAGTGACATCGTGACCAACGCGAGCTAATTGCTGTGCAGTTGCCATACCAGCAGGGCCGCCACCAACAACGGCAACTTTTTTGCCCGTCTTCGTTTTTGCTGGCTGCGGCTTAACCCAACCATTCTCCCAACCCTTATCAATGATGGCATGCTCAATAGACTTAATACCCACGGCGTCACTATTAATGCCTAAGGTACAGGCCGCCTCGCAAGGCGCCGGGCAGATGCGGCCAGTAAATTCTGGGAAGTTGTTGGTTGACTGCAGTACATCCAATGCATTTTGCCAATCACTATGAAATACTAGGTCATTAAAATCAGGAATGATGTTATTTACTGGGCAACCGTTATTGCAAAATGGAATGCCACAGTCCATGCAACGTGCACCCTGAACTTTTGCCTCTTCATCCGTTAAGGCAATAACAAACTCTTTGTAGTGATGGAGGCGTTTAGTAGGAGCTTCATAAGTTTCACTTACGCGCTCAAACTCCATAAATCCTGTGACCTTACCCATATTGAATCCTTAGTATCTTTTCTGAATGTCTGTATTAATTAACTAAATTAAGCGGCAACAGTTTTATTCTGTGCTTTTTCCCACAACTCACCTAATGCACGTTTGTACTCGGTTGGAAGCACTTTCACAAAACGATCGCGAGCATTTTCCCAGTCAGCTAAAAGTGCTTTTGCACGCTCCGAACCAGTGTGACGGAAGTGACGCTCAATTAGGCCCTTCAGAATTTGCTCATCAGTTAAACGCTCGCCACCATCTTTAACATCGACAGGGGCATGCCACTGTGATTGAGGGACCTTGGCAATTTGCTCGGCAGACGACAATACTTTTTCAAGAGTAGCCATACTGGTATTGCAACGTTTATCAAATAGACCATCTTCGTCATATACATAAGCAATACCGCCACTCATTCCCGCTGCAAAGTTACGGCCGGTTGCGCCCAATACCACTACAGTGCCGCCAGTCATGTATTCGCAACCATGATCTCCAGTGCCCTCGACTACGGTAGTAGCGCCAGAGTTACGCACGGCAAAACGTTCTCCAGCTACGCCATTGAAGAAGGCCTCACCACCAATAGCACCGTAAAGCACAGTATTGCCAACAATAATATTCTTGGCAGTATCACCACGGAACTCATGCGGTGCACGCACAATCACACGACCGCCAGATAAACCTTTGCCAACATAGTCATTACCATCACCCACCAAATCCAGTGTGACACCGTGTGCCAAGAAAGCAGCAAAACTTTGCCCAGCGGTACCATTTAACTGAATGTGGATAGTGTCATCAGGCAGGCCAGCATGGCCATAACGCTGCGCAATCTCACCGGAGAGCATTGCACCGACCGTACGATTAACGTTCTTGACAGGAACAATGAAAGAAACTTTCTCGCCACGCTCAATTGCAGGCTCACTCTTCTCAATCAAGATGTTGTCAAGTGCGCTTGCTAAACCATGATCTTGTGTAAGAACTTGATAACGTGGAACATCTGCGGGTACTTGTGGCGCAGCAAAAATTTTACTGAAATCCAAACCATGGACTTTCCAGTTATCAATACCTTTGCGAGTATCCAAAAGATCAACGCGACCAATCAGGTCATCAAACTTACGAATACCCAACTGCGCCATGATTTCACGAGCCTCTTCTGCAACAAAGAAGAAGAAGTTCACAACGTGCTCAGGCTTGCCAGCAAACTTTTTACGCAATTCTGGATCTTGGGTTGCAACACCCACTGGGCAGGTATTCAAATGACACTTACGCATCATGATGCAACCCTCGACAACTAATGGTGCGGTTGCAAAACCAAATTCATCTGCGCCTAACAAGGCACCGATCACCACATCGCGACCAGTTTTCATTTGACCGTCAGCCTGAACACGAATGCGGCTACGCAAACGATTAAGCACCAATGTCTGTTGTGTTTCTGCTAAGCCCAATTCCCAAGGGGAGCCAGCATGCTTAATGGAAGATAAAGGGGATGCACCTGTACCGCCATCATGGCCAGCGATTACCACGTGATCTGCCTTTGCTTTAGCAACACCAGCAGCAATCGTACCAACACCAACCTCTGAAACTAGCTTTACAGAGACATCGGCGACTGGATTTACATTCTTCAAGTCATGAATCAATTGAGCGATATCTTCAATTGAATAAATATCATGGTGCGGAGGTGGAGAAATCAAACCAACGCCTGGCACTGAATACCGCAATTTCCCAATGTAATCAGAAACTTTACCGCCAGGCAATTGACCGCCTTCACCGGGCTTAGCGCCCTGTGCCATCTTGATTTGCAGTTGGTCAGCCGAACGCAAATACTCTGTAGTAACACCAAATCGTCCAGAAGCGACCTGTTTAATTTTGGAGCGCAATGAATCACCATCCAACAAAGGAATATTGGCTTCAACCACATCACTGCCCAGGATGCTAGCTAAAGTCTCACCCTTCTTAATCGGAATTCCTTTGAGTTCATTCACGTACCGGTTTGGATCTTCACCGCCTTCTCCAGTGTTGGACTTGCCGCCGATGCGGTTCATCGCAATAGCTAAAGTGGCATGAGCTTCAGTGGAAATAGATCCAAGCGACATCGCGCCCGTAGCAAAACGTTTTACGATTTCTTTTGCGGACTCAACTTCATCCAAGGGAATTGCTTTGGCTGGGTCAATCTTGAATTCAAACAACCCACGCAATGTCATTTGACGCTTACTTTGGTCATTAATAATGTTGGCGTACTCTTTGTAAGTCTGATAGCCCTTTTCAGCACCAATACGAGTCGAGTGTTGTAACTTGGCAATGGTGTCAGGCGTCCACATATGGTTTTCACCGCGGATACGGAATGCATATTCGCCACCAGCCTCAAGCATATTCGCCAGTACCGGATCGTCACTAAACGCCCCAGCATGCATACGCAAGGCTTCTTCAGCCACCTCAAATACACCGATACCGCCAACATTGGAAGGAGTACCTTTGAAATACTGATCAATCACATCATGATTTAAACCAATCGCTTCAAAAATTTGCGATCCGGTATAGGACATATAAGTAGAAATGCCCATCTTAGACATCACTTTTTGTAAGCCCTTACCAACTGCTTTGACAAAGTTTTTAACTGCTTTTTCAGCCGACAAATCGCCAGATAAACCTTTAGCCATCTGGGCCAAAGTCTCCATTGCCAGGTATGGGTGGACTGCTTCAGCGCCATAGCCAGCCAAAAGTGCAAAGTGATGTGTCTCACGCGCACTTCCCGTTTCAACTACCAAGCCTACGCTGGTACGCAAACCTTTTTCAACTAAATGCTGATGAATTGCAGACGTTGCTAACAATGCAGGAATTGCTACATGCTTTGCGTCTACCTGACGATCGCTGACGATCAAGATGTTGTAACCAGAACGAACTGCATCAGCAGCCTCTGCACAGAGAGAGGCCAAGCGCGCCTCAATACCTGCCTTGCCCCATGCTGCTAGATAACAAATATCCAATTCATACGAACGGAACTTGCCGTTGGTGTAATGACCTATATGGCGAATCTTCGTCATATCGTCAAAATCTAAAATTGGCTGACTGACCTCTAAACGCATTGGCGGATTGATATTGTTGGTATCAAGTAAATTGGGTTTAGGCCCAATAAACGATACCAATGACATCACCATATTTTCGCGAATGGAATCAATCGGGGGATTGGTAACTTGCGCAAACAACTGTTTGAAGTAGTTATAAAGTGGCTTGTTCTTATTTGAAAGAACTGCTAAAGGGCTGTCATTGCCCATCGAACCAATGGCTTCTTCACCATTCATTGCCATCGGCGCCATCAGGAACTTAATATCCTCCTGGGTATAGCCGAAAGCTTGCTGGCGATCTAGCAATGATGCAGCTGGGCGTATGACTTTTTTCTCATCAATAATGTCGGCCTTACCAGCGTCAACTTCATCCAACTTGACGCGCACAGCATCAATCCAACTCTTATATGGTTTTGCTTTTGAAACGGCATTTTTCAATTCCACATCATCAATAATGCGGCCCTGCTCCATATCAATCATGAACATCTTGCCTGGTTGCAAGCGCCATTTTTGAACAATCTTGTTTTCCGGAATTGGCAATACACCGGCTTCTGATGCCATGATGACTAAGTCGTCATCTGTCACGTAATAGCGTGCGGGACGTAAGCCATTGCGATCCAAAGTTGCGCCAATTTGGCGACCATCAGTAAACGCCATAGCCGCCGGACCATCCCATGGCTCCATCATGGCTGCGTGGTATTCATAAAAAGCTCGGCGGTTCTCATCCATCAATGTATGTTGTTCCCAAGCCTCTGGAATCATCATCATCATGGCCTGTGCTAGTGGATAACCAGCCATTACCAATAGCTCTAAGCAGTTATCAAAGCAAGCGGTATCAGATTGACCTGGGTAAATTAGTGGCCAAAGTTTTTTCAAGTCATCGCCTAATACAGGCGAACTAACAGCACCTTCGCGTGCATTTACCCAATTGACATTTCCCTTGACGGTATTAATCTCGCCATTATGAGCAATCATGCGGTATGGGTGCGCCAACTCCCAGGCGGGGAAAGTATTTGTCGAAAAGCGTTGATGCACTAAAGCCAATGCTGACACAGTTCGCGGATCTTTTAAGTCCTCGTAATAGGCGCCCACTTGGTTTGCCAGGAGCAGGCCTTTATAAACAATAGTACGTGCCGACATTGATGCAACAAAATATTCTTTGCCATGCTTCAGATGTAAATCTTGAATAGCATGACTAGCTGTTTTACGAATCACATACAACTTACGCTCAAGCGCATCCGTGGTCATAATGTCACGACCCCGGCCTATAAAGATTTGACGGATGAATGGCTCAGTCTTTCTAACCGTTGGAGACATCGGCAATTTCACATCTACTGGCACATCCCTCCAGCCCAATACAGCCTGACCTTCTAGACGTACTGTGCGCTCCAACTCTTGTTCACAGGCTAAACGTGAAGCATTTTCTTTTGGTAAAAAAATCATGCCAACACCGTATTCGCCAAATGGTGGCAAAGTCACGCCTTGTTTGGCCATTTCATCGCGATAGAGCGTGTCCGGAATTTGAATTAAGATTCCGGCTCCGTCACCCATTAAAGGATCAGCACCGACAGCTCCCCGGTGATCTAGATTCTCCAAAATCTTCAAACCCTGAGCAACGATTTCGTGCGATTTTTTACCTTTGATATGCGCGACGAATCCTACGCCGCAGGCATCATGCTCATTTCGTGGGTCATATAAGCCCTGAGCAATTGGTCGTAGATCTGTAATTGATTGTGTAGTCATAGTATTTCCGAGCGGCAACAAAGGCCTGATTACTTTTGGAAGATCAAATATAGGTGAATACCCATAACGACGCAATAGAAATAAAATGAGTCTGTCCCATTTTTTTAGTAAGAGCACCAAAATGAATTACTTAAATAGGGACAGAGTCGATAATGTGCTCAATATTCTAGCGCTGCCTTCCGCACTAAAAAATCTCTAAGGTATTGAAATAAATGACTTTATTTTTCTTGGTCGGCCACGATGGCGTATTTGAGCTATTTCAGGTCTGTCCTTGAATAACTTTTTAGCGTAAATATCACTCACCCAAGGCTTAGAACGAATGAGTGATTCTGTTATCTGCCGATCTTCCCAGTGAGGCGCGCCCTCTTTGACGAAATTAGCCCAGCTCATCTGTCTTTCAAAAGGGGTATTACCCAGCATCCAAAAATGTTGATGATCAACCAACCAAGGCTCAGAGTTTCCGCCGATATGACTTGTAAAACTGGTCCATGCCGAATCCTGTGGGGCGGACTCAAAACCTGTTCTGACGGGATTAAGCTCAATATAGCGCTGACAACGCAGAAAATAGTCTGGGTCAATTAGAGAAGAGCGATAACGCCCCTCCCAAATAGTTCCGGAGCGATGATGTTGCTGATTGAAATACTGCGCATAACGCCTACCCAATGACTGCATTGTTTTTGCTAAGGAATCTTCATGCTGAGGGGTCATTAATAAATGTACATGATTAGGCATGAGCGCAAAAGCGTGAACTGAACAAGAGTATTGTTTTGCTGCATCACGCAGCCAGTCTAAATAAACTTCTCGATCATGCTCGTTATAGAAAAGCATTTCACGATTATTGCCGCGTACCATGACATGCATTGCCTGGCCAGGAATAACAGTGCGCGCCTGCCTAGCCATAACTTGAGCGCTTACTGAAGTTCGCGCACGCCACCATTAGGGGCAAACTCTGGGATAAACCAGTCACCATCAGCTTGCGTTACACCGGTTGGTATCTCGCGATTTTCTTGTGGCTTATCTTTTAAGGCTGTTGTCATGTAAGAAATCCACATTGGCAATGCCAAACCGCCACCGGTCTCGCGATCGCCTAAACTCTCTGGCTTATCAAAACCAATCCAAGAAATTGCCACCACCTTAGGGTTATATCCAGCAAACCAAGCATCGTGTGAATCATTGGTAGTACCTGTTTTTCCAGCAATATCGTTCCGCCCCAATTTGGCTCTAGCGCTTGCTGCAGTTCCTGTCTTAGTCACCTCTTGCAACATACTATCCATCACAAAGGCAGTGCGCGCATCCAACACCCGCGGCGCGCCATCTCCAACTCGAACGGGTTTAGCTTCAAATATAACAACACCTTTTGAGTCAACCATCCTATCAATTAAAAAAGGATCGACGCGATAACCTCCATTGGCAAATACGCTGTAGGCTGTAGCCATTTGGAGTGGTGTCACAGAGCCCGCACCCAAAGCCATTGTTAAATAAGGGGGGTGCTTCTCTGGATCAAAACCAAAACGCTGAATATATTCCTGCGCATAAGATGGGCCAATTGCCCTAATCAATCTAACCGAAACAACGTTCTTTGATTTAGCTAAGGCCGTACGTAAACGCATCATGCCTTCGTATTTGCCATCATAGTTTTTAGGCTCCCATGATTGACTGCCAGTCTCTAAACTGCCAATCGATAAGGGTGCATCGTTAACCATTGTGCTGGGTGTAAATCCCTTCTCAAGACCTGCTGCATAAATAAACGGTTTAAATGAAGAGCCTGGTTGACGCAATGCTTGTGTTACATGATTGAATTGGTTGCGGTGGAAATCAAAGCCGCCAACCAATGAAAGAATCGCACCCGTCTCTGGATTCATAGAAACAAATGCTGCCTCCACCTGAGGGAGTTGGGCCAACTTCCAAATACCCGGCTCGGCCTGCAGGAGCCTTACAACGGCACCTGGGCGTAAACGTTTTTTAGGTTGAGAGCTATCAGTTAACGATGCGGAAGCTAATCTCAATGCATCGCCCTTTAAGGTAATGATATCGCCCGTAGAAAGCATGACTTGCATTTCCTTTGGCTTGGCATCGAGCACTACTCCTGATTGGAGATCATCTAATTGAGGATAGGAAAGCAAGGCCTCATCAATTGCGCGCTGCCTCTTTACTGCATCCTCAGGGAGATCAATAAATCCTTCTGGCCCGCGATAAGCATGGCGTAAGTCGTATTCAAAAATCCCGCGACGTACCGCCTTATAGGCTGCGTCTTGGTCTGCTTTGAGGATGGTCGTATAGACATCGACCCCCTGTGAGTAGATTGCATCGCCATACTGTGCAAGCAATATCTGCCTCACCATCTCAGATGGAAAATCAGCGCGTGTGCTGAATTCATTTCCCAAACCTCGAATATGCAACTCCTCAGCCATCGCCTTTTGGTACTGTTCAGGCGTAATGTAAGACAGGTCGCGCATCCGCTGCAGAATGTATTCCTGTCGTATTTTTGCCCGCCGGAAATTCGTCACAGGGTTATATGCCGAAGGTGCCTTTGGTAAACCCGCCAACATAGCAGACTCAGCAATGCTGATATCTTTTAGATCTTTACCAAAATAAATTTGTGCTGCGCTGGCAAAGCCAAATGCGCGTTGGCCTAAAAAGATCTGATTCATGTAGATTTCTAAAATCTTATCTTTACTTAATTCAGACTCTATTTGCCACGCCAATAAGATTTCATAAATCTTACGACTGAATGTTTTTTCATTACTCAAAAAGAAGTTACGGGCGACTTGCATCGTAATTGTGGATGCACCTTGCGCTAAATGGCCTCGCAAATTAGCTACCCCTGCCCTCAAAACACCTACATAGTCAACGCCGCCATGAGAATAGAAACGATCATCCTCAGTAGCGATCACTGCATTCCGCATGCTCAAGGGAATTTCGCTTAGCGGAATCACTTTACGGCGCTCTTCGCCAAACTCACCAATAAGGACTTTATCTGCGGTATAGATACGCAAAGGCGTTTTGGGGTTGTAATCTACCAGCGCAGAAATCTTAGGCAAATTAGGCTTGGCAATCAGAAAGGCGTAGCCCAGGATCAAGGTAAATACCAAAGTACAAACTACACCAATAATCAGTAAGGCTTTGACCAGAGGATTACCTCTGGACTGCCCATTGGTAGCAGACTTCATTCCAAACTGACGGGGGCGTCTATCTGGAAATCTATTGGACCGCTGATTTAGCGGTGGCTTGTCTTTTGGGGGGAGAGCCATAAGCTCAAATTATAGGGTGCTTAGTCTTTTTTCCTAAAACTTCAGACCAATAGAGCTCGAAAATTCTTGCGGGCTTTTTCTGACACAAGGAACAGGCGAATCTGATGGCTTTTCTCTGCGGGCAACTGAACAATGAGATATGCCCAGCCGACATATCTCGCCTCAATCATTTGATGACATTCTGAGTGAATTAGGGGATGACCCAGCCATTCCGGATCCCCATGGCATACGCAAATCTCCCGCGCCAAAAGATGGCTTTAGTTCAAAGCCAAAGCAGGTAAAGAATGACTTTCTCGACAATCTCCATTTCCAGGTAAAAGGCGGAAATTTAGGTCTTTATTTTCTTATCATCGTTATCGCTATTGCCCTAGCGGTCATGATCTTCTTTGTTCTCGATTCCTTCAAAACTAATTCTCAGCTTGTGCTTGAAAGAACCCAAAGTCAGATCACAGAGCTCAAAAAAGAGCTCACACAGTACCGTGCTGATGCAGAAAATATTGAAGCTGAATTATATGGAGCAATCGATGAATTAGAAGTGAGCGTTCACTCTAAAATGATCCTATCACCCCAAACCAAGTTATCCAACACCCCTAAAGCCGACCCACATGAATCAGAACTGCGCCGTTGGCGCTATTTAGGCACGGCTCAAGTTGGCGAAACTCAGCAGGCCTTTTTTCAATCCAGCAAAGCCAGATTAACCTTGCAACTCGGCAGCCAAGCTTTGGGTGACTGGCAGCTTTCTGGGATTCAAAAGGACCGAGTAACGCTAGTCAACCCTAAAGGTAAATCCCTCACTTTGAGAACAACAAAAGCCGAATGAAAACACCTCTCTTTAAGATTCAAATTTGCATAGCGTCTTTTGCTCTCACCATCAGTTTTTCAACGAGTTTAGCCTCGGTAACTTTCCAACCTCAGAGTACGCAAGATGCGCCTATTAGTTTGCAATTCACAGATATTGAGTTATCTGAACTTCTCCAGATTCTAGCCAAAATAGGGGGGACCAACTTTATTTTGAGCGAATCTATCAAAGGCACAATATCTGTTGACCTCAGCAATACGCCTTGGCAAACAGCACTCCATTCAATCATTGCGAGTAGGGGTCTACGATTAGCCCGAAACGGCGATATTTACTGGATTGGTCCGCATTCAGAAATACAGGCATTTCAAAAATTCCGCAGAGAAGATGCAGCATTACCATTTGGGGGAGACCATATTAATAGCCCGAGGCAAATTCTCATTGAAGCCCGAATAGTGGAAGCAGATCAACGGTTCGCTCGCGAATTAGGCATGAAGCTTGGATATCAATTCGGCGGGATCGGCGAGCACTCCGACCAAAAGCTTAGCAGCAACATCGATCTAGCGGGTACCGGACTGAGCGGCTTTAATCCAGCAAACCTTGCGGCAACTCTGATTTCAAAAAATGCAAGCCGCCTTTTACAAATTGAGCTTTCTGCCCTAGAAACAGAAGGTCAAGGGAAAATTCTCTCAAATCCTCGCATCATGACCGGCGATCAAGTCAAGGCCACAATTGAGCAGGGTACAGAGCTGCCCTATCAAACTACCTCTCAAAGTGGCGGCAAATTGCAGTTCCGCAAAGCAAACCTACGGTTAGAGGTTTTGCCTAAAATTCACCCCGATGGGAAGATCTCAATGCTAGTAGGCATCAATAAAGACACTATTGGCATGAAAACTGAGCAAGGCTATGCAATTGATACCAAGAACCTCAGCTCTGAAGTAACAGTGGAAAACGGCGGCACAGCCATCATTGGGGGTATTTTTCAGACCACTGAACGCGAAGATGAAGTCAAAGTCCCCTTATTGGGTGATATCCCCCTCTTAGGCCACTTATTTCGACATAAATCAAAATTAGAAGATAAAACTGAGCTACTAGTCTTTTTAACTCCTACCATCCTTGATAAACCCTAATAAAATCCAAGGATGAATTCTTCATCCAACAATATCTTTCTAATCGGCCTGATGGGCGCTGGGAAGTCGACCGTTGGAAAAGTGCTGGCCAAAAAATTGGGGCGCCGTTTTTTGGATGCAGATCATGTGATTGAAGAGAGATGTGGGGTCAAGATTCCAGTGATCTTTGAGATGGAAGGAGAGGACGGCTTTCGAAAGCGCGAGGCACAAGTCATCAATGAAATTTCATCCGAACACAATATTGTTTTAGCAACCGGCGGTGGCGCCGTCCTGCTTCCAGAAAATCGCAAAGCCCTTAGCGAAAGGGGTCTTGTTATCTACCTTCACGCAAACCCCACCGAACTCTGGCACCGTACTAAAGGTGGGGAAGGCAGGCCACTTCTCCGAAATGGTGATGCCAGAAAAATTCTAGGGGATTTATATGCACTTCGCGACCCCCTATACCGAGAAATATCGGACCACGTGATTGAGACTGGCAAACCCAGCGTTAATCAATTAGTCAACACACTCATCATGCAGCTTGAACTTTCCGCCTGAAATTTTTTATGAAAACACTTGAAGTAGATCTCGGCAGCAGAAGCTATCCGATTCACATTGGCACAGACCTAATTGATCAACCAAAACTCTTTAGCGCTTGCGAGAAAGCCACTTCGATTTATATCGTTACCAATACAACGATTGAACCTCTGTATGCCGATCGCCTCACACAAACATTAGAAAAGCTCGGTAAGCCCGTTAGAAGAATTATTTTGCCCGATGGCGAGTCTTATAAAGACTGGAAAAACCTACAACTAATATTTGATGCCCTACTAACCCATGGGGCTGATCGCCGAACCATGCTGGTCGCCTTGGGAGGCGGGGTTATTGGCGACATGACTGGCTTTGCAGCGGCTAGCTTTATGCGTGGCATTCGCTTCATTCAAGTACCCACGACTTTATTGGCACAGGTTGATTCTTCTGTTGGTGGCAAAACTGGCATTAACCACCCACTTGGCAAAAATATGATTGGCGCATTTCATCAACCCGAAGCCGTCATTGCAGATTTAAATACTTTAAAAACACTCCCACCCCGAGAGCTCTCGGCTGGACTTGCAGAAGTCATTAAGCATGGCGCTATTGCTGACGCCCAATTTTTAGATTGGATTGAAACGAATACAAAAGCCTTGCTAGCTTGTGATACAGACTCAATGGCTCATGCAGTATTACGCTCTTGTGAAATCAAATCCGCCGTAGTTTCTGCAGATGAGCGAGAGGGTAGCATTCGCGCTACGCTTAACTTTGGACATACCTTTGGTCATGCTATTGAAGCAGGAATGGGCTATGGTGAGTGGTTACATGGTGAGGCAGTAGGCTGTGGAATGGTATTGGGAGCTGACCTGTCCTGTCGACTTGGGCAAATCACTCAAACAGAAGTTGATCGACTAAAAAATATTATTCAATCTCTAGGCCTTCCAATCCAGCCGCCAAAATTTGGTTCTAAGCGCTATATGGAACTCATGCAGGTAGATAAAAAAACTGAGGGTGGGACAGTTCGCTACGTTCTTTTAGAAAAAATCGGCAAAGCCCACATCAAAAGCGTGTCCGACACAACCGTCATTGAAACACTCAAAGCTACTGGCGCAGATTAGTTTATTCAAAGTTACCTTAGCAAATCGATTTTTACCGCTTTGCCTGCCTGAGAACTAGCAAATTCAGATAGGTCACCCAACAACTCGCGGCCAGTTTTGGTGTCCAGCCATAATGGTGCAGTCGTTGTACCCGCCCAACGATAGTGATACCCGCCTGACTTGGCTGCCACCCAAATCTCGTGCAATGGTGGCTGGGTATTAACTACGATAACGCTACGATCGCGGAAGCGAATATTAATAACGTTACCCCCCTGACGCTCTATATCCAAATCCAGATCCAATGCATCATCAGCAGCTTCTAAAGCCACCTCAATAGAGTGCAGTAAATTAGCCCCCAATTGATAAAATTGCTTGTCATCAATCTGCTCTAGAGTTGCATTATTTAGATTTGTTTGAGAGTCCTGCATGCTATATTCAATCATTCGTTTTAGAGACATTCATGATAGCGATTCTTATAAGAGCACTCAGCATTAGCATCCTAATATCCCTTGTGGGATGTGGGGTTAGAGGAGCGCTTTATTTACCCAGCACCCCACCCGCTCCCGTAGCCCCAAGTGAGCCTGAACCCAAAGGTAAGCTGTACCCACCCCTAGGCTCCAGCGAAACCACCCCTTCTTCGGCAAAGTAATGAATAGCTCCGCAATTCCTCTTCCTAAATTATCTGGCTTTTCAGAGCGTAATGGCGCTTGGTATGTAGAAGAGACCCCCTTAGCCGATCTAGCAAAAGAGTTTGGGACACCACTCTATATTTATAGCAAAAAAGCACTTACCGAGGCCTATGAAGCTTATGACCTTGCTTGCGTTGATGCAAAGGGCAAGCGTCGCGCCCGCATTCATTTTGCAATGAAGGCCAATAGTAATTTGGCTGTGATTGATTGCTTTAAAAAGTTAGGCGCTGGATTTGACTTGGTCAGCGGCGGTGAATTAGCTCGTGCTTTAGCCATTGGGGCTGACCCTAAAAGCTTAGTATTTGCCGGTGTTGGAAAATCTGGAGAAGAGATCTCGCAGGCGCTAAAAGTTGGCGTTAAATGCATTAATGTTGAATCGATTGCAGAGCTACACAAAATTAATCGCGTTGCCCAAGAGCTCAATTGTCGCGCGCCTATCTCCTTGCGCGTCAATCCAGATGTAGATGCTCAAACTCACCCATATATTTCTACTGGCTTGAAAGGAAATAAATTTGGCATTGCCTATCACGAAGTTTTAAAAACATATCGTGAGGCAGCTCTACTTTCTCAAATTGATGTAGTGGGGATTGATTGCCATATTGGCTCGCAAATTACCACGACTGCGCCTTACTTAGATGCCCTTGATAAAGTATTAGACCTTGTTTCGCACCTTCACAGAGAAGGCATTGAGATCCACCATCTGGACCTTGGTGGCGGACTTGGAATTTCTTATGGCGAAGAGTCCCCTCCTGATATCACTGCCTTTACAAACACACTGCTTGATCGCGTTGCAGAGCGTGGCTTTGGGCATTTAGATGTAGTGCTTGAACCAGGCAGGTCCTTAGTGGGCAATGCTGGCGTTCTATTAACTAAAGTGGAATACCTCAAGCCTGGTGCAGAGAAAAACTTTTGTATCGTCGATGCTGCCATGACTGAACTCATGCGCCCCGCTCTTTATGAGGCATATCACGGCATTGTTCCGGTAACAACCAAAGCAGTTAAAAGCTCGACCTATGACATCGTGGGTCCGGTTTGCGAATCTGGTGACTGGCTTGGCAAAGATCGTAATCTTGCGATTGAAGAAGGAGATCTTTTGGCCATTCTATCTGCCGGTGCTTATGGCTTTGTTATGGCCTCCAACTACAACACTAGACCTAAACCAGCTGAAATTATGGTTGATGGAAAAAATGCTTATGTCATTAGGTCTCGCGAGACCATCAAGAATCTTTTTAGTACGGAAAGTCTTTTGCCAAAATAAGAAAAGTTGCCTTGCAAGAGCTTAATTTGGGCAATAAAAAACCCCGCTTTATTTAGCGGGGTTTTGTTTTTTAAGTACTGCCGTATTAATGCAGGCCAGCCATGTAATCTGCAACAGCCTTCATTTCAACATCTGAAAGCTTGGTAGCAATAATTGTCATTTGTGAGCTGTTCTTGCGAATACCGTCACGGAAAGCCAACAACTGGGCATTGGAATACTCAGCCCACTGCCCGCCTTGGCGTGGATATTGCGCAGGAATACCGGCACCATTTGGACTATGGCAGGCAGCACAGGCTGGAACACCCTTCGATGCAATGCCACCACGGTAAATACTCTGACCCAGTTCAATAGTGTCTTTATTTTGCGCAACACCTTGTGATGGAGCCTGCTTAGAGAGGTAGGCAGAAATGTTGAACATATCTTGCTCTGTCAGGGTTGCGGCCATACCCATCATGATTGGGTTTGCACGACTACCCTCTTTAAAGTTTTTTAATTGCTTGGTGACATAAGCTGCATGCTGGCCAGCCAACTTAGGCCATGTACCAACAGCGCTCTGGCCCTTAGGACCATGGCAAGTAATACAAGCTACAACCCCGCGAGTGGAGTCGCCAACGTTATACAGGGCCTCGCCAGCGGCTGGATCACTTGCAGGCTTGCCTGGGACCACTGGAGCTTTAGCTTCTGCAGCTGGAGCCATGGGAGCGGCATCTGCAGCAAAGATTGGGCCTGAAACCCCAATCAGAGCGAAAATGGATAGAGCGACAAAACCAGCACGTAAGCTAGTTAATTTGGAGATTTGAGAGCTTTGACGCATTATGTTTACCTTGGCAAAAATTCCTAAAAGTGTTTGGGCCCTACATTTATAACCTTTTACCCAACACCATGAGATATTTCATGATTTTGCGTGATTTTACAATAGCTTCAGGACATGTCTAAACTCTTTCAAGCCCGCTTTGCAACCACAGTCAATGACACCCATTGCCTGCCTGGGACTCCTTTGCGTGAAGTAGCCTTTGCCGGTCGCTCAAATGCGGGCAAATCCAGCGCTATTAATGTCCTTTGCAACCAAAAAAGATTGGCTTTTGCCAGTAAAACGCCTGGACGCACCCAACATATCAATTATTTTGGTCTTTTCGCCAAGGATGATCTTTTAGCCTATTTAGTGGATTTACCTGGCTACGGTTACGCTGCAGTCAATCGTGAAACCAAATACCACTGGAATACGCTCCTGAGTGATTACTTACAAGAACGTCAGCAGCTGGTTGGAATGGTGCTTATTGTTGACTCCCGTCGCGGCATTACCGATTTAGACGAACAAATGATTCAATGGTTCGTGCCAACTGGCAAACCCATCCATATTTTGCTCAGTAAGTGCGATAAGCTCAATAAGAGTGAATGCAAACATGCTCTTGAGGCAGTAACAAAACAATTACAGCAATACGATCCAGCCCTCCCAGGGGGAACAGGAGAGTCTAAGCAACTTACGGCACAACTATTCTCCAGTACAAAACGTATTGGACTTGAAGAGGCAGATAATTTAGTGATTAAATGGTTATTTGAAGCAGAGGCCCAAGAAAATGAAACCACACTCTAAATCTTTATTACACTTTCCAGCCCATCGCCCACGTCGCATGAGGCGTGATGATTGGTCGCGTCGTTTAATGCAAGAACACAGTGTAAGTGTCAGCGATCTCATTTACCCAGTATTTTTGCTGGAGGGCGCCAATCAATCGCAAGCCGTTGCCTCTATGCCAGGTGTAAATCGCATGTCATTAGATTTGCTTTTACCCGTAGCTCAGGAGTGCGTTGCATTAGGCATCCCTGTAATGGCCTTATTTCCCGTAATTAATTCCACCTTAAAAACACCGGACGGCAAAGAGGCTTTCAATCCCAATGGCTTAATACCAACGGCGGTAAGGGAGCTAAAAAAACGCTTTCCCACATTAGGCATCATGACTGACGTTGCCCTAGATCCATATACCAGCCATGGGCAAGATGGTGTTTTAGATTCTGAAGGTCGCCTTCTCAATGATGAAACTACTGCCATTTTGGTACAGCAAGCAGTGGCACAGGCTGAAGCAGGTGTTGATATTGTTGCCCCGTCTGACATGATGGATGGTCGCATCGGGAAAATTCGTGAGGCGCTCGAAAAGCAGAATTTAATTCATACTCGCATCATGGCTTACTCAGCCAAATATGCTTCAGCTTTTTATGGCCCATTTCGTGATGCCGTTGGTTCTGCAAAAAATTTAGGTAAGGCTGATAAAAAAACATATCAAATGGATTCTGCAAATAGCAATGAGGCCATTCATGAGGTTGCGCTTGATATCAGCGAAGGTGCCGATATGGTGATGATTAAACCAGGTATGCCTTATTTAGATATTGTTCGAAGAGTTAAGGATGCTTTTGAGTATCCGACTTATGCATACCAAGTCAGTGGTGAATACGCCATGCTCAAAGCTGCGGCACAAAATGGCTGGCTAGATCACGATGCTGTCATGATGGAATCCTTACTAGCGTTTAAACGCGCTGGGGCAGATGGCATATTGACTTACTTCGCGATCGAAGCAGCTCAACTTATTAAAGGAAATAAGTAAGCATTATTTCTCAGACGCCTTTTTGAGGCGCTCGAGAAAACGTTGTGGCGGCATATAACCAATCACACGCCGATCTTTTTGCTCTTCTGAATTTAGATCAAATATCAAAATTCCAGGCGGGCCAAATAAGCCGAAATGTTTTAGCAGGGCCTGGTTATCTGCACTATTTTTTGTGACATCAGCCTGCAATAAAACGAATTCTTTTAATTGCTTTGCGACATCGGGATTTTGAAAGGTATTTACTTCCATTTCTTTGCAACTGATACACCAGTCAGCATAAAAATCAAGTAATACTGATTTGTTCTGTCCATGCGCTTTTATAAGCTCACGATTTAGATCATCTGGCGACTGAATAATAGTAAAACGTAGATCGCTGCCTATTTGACGGCTTAACTGATTATTATCCCCCTGATTAAGTTCTAGCTTTCCAGTCTTTTGGAAAAGGGGCATGGCAATCCAAAGGGCTGTTGCAAGCAATAAAACACCTAAAGTACGTTGCAAATAGATCATCCAGATTCCCGTAGAGGGAATCAAGATGCGCGCTTCAATGGCTATAAATAAAAGTGGTAGCCCCATCCCCAGCGCCATGACAAAGAGTAAGCTGGCGCCTAGGGACATTGATCCCGTTTGCGCTATAAATGCCAATACGCCTGCCAATGGGGCTGTAATACAAGGGCTAGCAACTAAGGTGGAAATTCCGCCTAAAGCAAATGCACCAAGCAAACTACCCCCCTTTTGGCGCCCCGCAATGCGATCAATATGCTGGTGCCATGATTGGGGCAATCTGAGGTCATACAAACCAAATAGACTGCCTGATAAAGCCATAAGAAGCAAGGCAAAGCCTGCTAATGCAAGAGGGCTCTGCATAGCCCTCTGCACGCTTCCGCCTAGAGCAGCCATTAATACGCCCGCCAGAGCATACATGAGTGCCATTCCCAGGACATAAGCAATTGCCAACATGCTTGCGCGAGGTTTAGATATAGCTCGCCCATTCTGCGTTCCAAAAATTACACTCGACAAAATCGGCAACATGGGTAATACACACGGGGTGAAGGCTAGAGCCAACCCCAAGATAAAGAAAGCCAAGAATAGGTAAGTAGTGGATGTATTTGCAAGAAAACCGTTGATGGCATTGATGTCATCGCGCTCACGCCATAAATCCAGTAGGCCCAATTCTTTCGGTGCAGAGGAGCTACTAGCATCTTCGAGATCCTCTGGAATGGGTGAGGCCTTAACACCTGGAGCAGTTAATAAAAACTTCAATGTCATGGGCGGATAGCAAATGCCAGCCTCCGCACATCCCTGCAATCCAAGCTCTAAATAAAGTGGCTTGCCTAGCGCAACCTTTGCATCAAAAGATATCGTAAACGGCTGTTTATATATCAGCAATGTTTTCTGAAAGGTCTGATCAAACTTTTCCACGCCAACAGGCAAAGAGGGTTTGTATGTAAGGAGCTTATTAAAATCTGAGCCAGCCTGAAAATGCAAAGACTCTTGATAGATGTAATAACCCCTAGCTGGTGAGATCTGAATTTCTATCTGGCTTGAGTTTTCGAGCCATGTAGCATCAACACGAAAAGCTTTTTCTGGTTGCAAAAAGTCGGTAGCGGCAAATGCTTGCCCTGCCAACAATAAGAAGGGCGCAATTATCTTAAAGAGTTTGTGCATCAATTTCATAATCCTGAATTTACCTCGGCCCAAACCCACTGACCATAAGCCTGATCATATTCGGCTGGCGTAAGCCCTACAAGCTCAGGTAAATCATAAGGATGGTTGCTTTTAATAAAAGCACTAATCTCATTCCACTTCACTAGAGCGGTTTTGGCTGAGAGGGTTACTTCCTGCTCTTCGCAAATTTTTCCATTCCAATGGTATACCGAATGTACACCTTCATTAATCTGCACGCATGCAGCTAAGCGCCGCTCAATCAATGAGCGGGCCATCAACTGTGCATCGCCAAGGTTTGCAAAACTCGTCAGGACGATCAGGAGTTCAGTGGATTTAATTGCAGCCATGGTGTATTTATACCTGTATAAATGAAAAAAGCCAGACCGAAGCCTGGCTTTTCATCTTGCTGAAGAGCTTAAGCCTCTTCAACTACAGCTGTTTCATCAATCTCTGGACGGTCTACCAATTCAACCAATGCCATTGGCGCATTATCGCCATGACGGAAGCCAAATTTCAAAATACGAAGGTAGCCACCTGGTCGTGTTGCATAACGTGGGCCGAGCTCTGTAAAGAGTTTAGCTACGATATCGCGATCACGAGTGCGATTAAATGCCAAGCGACGATTTGCTAAGTTATCTTTTTTACCCAAGGTAATTAAAGGCTCTACAACCATGCGCAATTCTTTTGCTTTTGGCAAAGTGGTTTTAATCACTTCGTGCTCCAAAAGAGAATTGGACATATTGCGCAGCATCGCCAAGCGATGTGATGATGTTCTGTTTAGTTTGCGTAAGCCGTTTCCGTGACGCATGATGCTTCCTTTCTAATTATTTCTCGAGGTTAGCTGGAGGCCAGCTTTCGAGTTTCATGCCAAGACTTAAGCCACGAGCCGCCAATACATCCTTAATTTCATTCAAGGACTTACGACCTAAATTAGGCGTCTTCAACAATTCATTTTCTGTACGTTGAATCAAGTCACCGATGTAGTAAATATTTTCAGCTTTCAAGCAGTTTGCAGAGCGAACTGTCAACTCAAGATCATCGACTGGGCGCATCAACATTGGATCAACCATTGAAGAGCGACTTGGTGCGAGATCACCAGAAACTTCGCTGCTTTCAAGTGCTGCAAATACAACCAACTGATCAACTAAAATAGTAGCAGCTTGACGAATCGCCTCCTCAGGAGACAACACACCATTGGTTTCGATTGTCATTACAAGACGATCTAAGTCAGTACGTTGCTCAACACGAGCAGATTCAACAGCATAGCTAACACGGCTTACTGGGCTAAATGAGGCATCCAAAACAATACGACCAATAATTTTGGTAGCTTCATCGTGGTATTGACGCATATTGCCTGGAACATATCCGCGGCCTTTTTCAACCTTGATCTGCATGTCCAACTTGCCACCAGCTGACAAGTGAGCAATGACATGATCAGGATTAATGATTTCTACGTCATGTGGCAAATCAATATCTTTTGCGGTAACAACGCCTGGACCTTCTTTGCGCAAATTGATAGTGACTTCGTCACGTGACTGCAATTTGAATACGATACCCTTGAGGTTCAACAAGAGGTTAACTACATCTTCTTGAACACCATCCAAGGTGGAGTACTCATGTACAACACCTGCAATAGCTACTTCAGTTGGTGCATAACCAACCATCGAGGACAACAACACACGACGTAATGCATTTCCGAGTGTGTGGCCATAGCCACGCTCGAACGGCTCCATAACAACCTTAGCTTGGTTGGCAGTAAGCGCTTCAACAGAAATAATTTTGGGCTTGAGCAAATTTGTTTGCATATTTTTTCCTTGAGAGTGCCTAATTAGCGTGAATACAATTCGACGATCAAACTTTCATTAATTTCACCGCTGATATCTTCACGGTCAGGCACTTGCTTAAATGTTCCCTCCAGCTTGGCTGCATCAACTGAAACCCAGCCGACAGCAGACATCTGCTGAACCAAATTGAGTGATTCTGTAATACGGGCTTGCTTCTTCGCCTTTTCACGAATCGCAATAACATCACCAGGCTTAACCTGAATTGATGGAATGTTCACTGGGCTACCATTGAGCAAAATTGCGCAGTGGGAAACCAATTGACGCGCTTCAGCACGAGTAGAGCCAAAGCCCATGCGATATACAACGTTATCAAGACGTGACTCTAACAACTGAAGTAATGTAGAACCAGTGTTGCCCTTACGACGCTCAGCTTCAGCGAAATAACGACGGAATTGACGCTCTAATATTCCGTACATACGCTTCACCTTTTGCTTTTCACGCAACTGATTGCCGTAGTCTGATGTTCTTGAGCCAGATGTACGACCATGCTGACCAGGCTTAGTATCTAACTTGCACTTGTCTGACAGGGCGCGACGTGCGCTCTTTAAAAATAAGTCGGTACCTTCCCGACGTGCTAATTTGGCCTTAGGCCCTAAGTAACGTGCCACGATGCTTTCCTTTCTTTGCCGCAGCCTTACGACCGGCGGTGAGTTCACCCTTTAATTCAGATGAACAGTGGGCTTTATAAAAAACTACTAAACTTGTACTGCCAACTTCTAAGCTTAAATACGACGACGCTTAGGAGGACGGCAACCATTGTGAGGAACTGGAGTTACGTCTTGAATCTCGGTAATTTTGATACCTAAAGAATTCAATGCGCGAACTGCAGATTCACGACCTGGGCCTGGGCCCTTGATCTGGACTTCTAAGTTCTTGATGCCACATTCAACAGCTGCTTTACCTGCAACTTCTGCCGCTACCTGAGCTGCAAATGGTGTTGACTTGCGTGAACCTTTGAAACCCTGGCCGCCAGAAGTTGCCCATGAAAGCGCATTTCCCTGACGATCAGTGATCGTAATAATAGTGTTATTAAAAGAAGCATGAACGTGTGCGATACCGTCAGCAACGTTCTTTTTAACCTTCTTGCGTGCGCGCTGTGAAGCAGCGGAAGCGGATTGTTGTTTTGCCATGTCAATAAACTTTCTTGATTATTTCTTCAGTTGCACGCCAGACTTACGTGGGCCCTTGCGGGTGCGCGCATTAGTCTTCGTGCGTTGACCACGCACAGGCAAGCCTTTACGATGACGAACGCCACGATAGCAGCCTAAGTCCATTAAACGCTTGATGCTCATCGTTACTTCACGACGAAGGTCACCTTCGGTAACAAACTTACCTACTTCATCGCGTAACTTTTCCAAGTCAGCGTCAGTAAGATCTTTAATCTTTTTATCAATTGCAACACCTGTGGTTTGGCAAATTTTGCGAGCACGAGTTGTGCCGATGCCAAAAATTGCTGTCAAACCGATGACAGTGTGTTGATGATTTGGGATATTTACCCCAGCGATACGTGCCATGAGATTTCCTCTTAATTAACCAGATCAGCCTTGACGCTGCTTATGACGTGCGTCTGAAGAACAGATCACACGCACAACGCGCTTGCGCTTAATGATCTTGCAATTTCTGCAAATACACTTAACGGATGCCAAAACTTTCATAAATCACCTCTTAAAAATATGTACTACTTAACTGTTACTTCGCACGGAAAATAATTCTTGCGCGCGTCAGGTCGTAAGGAGTCATCTCCACCGTCACCTTATCTCCTGGCAAAATTCGGATGTAATGCATCCTCATCTTTCCAGAAATGTGCCCTAAAACTACATGTCCATTTTCAAGCTTCACGCGAAACATTGCGTTCGGCAAATTCTCAATAATTTCTCCTGCCATCTGAATTACATCGTCTTTAGACATTCAGTTAAGCGCCCATCTTAAAGTTGGCTTTTTTCATCAAAGAGCCATATTGCTGTTGCATTACAAATGACTGAACTTGAGCCATGAAATCCATTGCAACAACAACAATAATTAACAATGAAGTACCGCCAAAATAAAATGGCACGTTGTACTTCAGCACCAAAAATTCTGGCAATAAACAAACTAGAACCATATAAATAGCACCAGCCAATGTCAGGCGAACCAAGATCTTATCGATATAACGACCAGTTTGATCGCCAGGACGAATACCTGGAACAAATGCACCGCTTTTCTTCAAATTCTCTGCAGTCTCGCGACTGTTAAACACCAATGCTGTATAGAAGAAACAAAAGAAAATAATCGCTGCAGCATACAAAATTGTGTAAACAGGTTGGCCCGGTGCCAATGTTGCAGCTAGATCTTTAATAATTCTGCTGATCATGTTGGTAGATTCACCTGATGTAAACCACCCGGCAATTGTTGCTGGAAACAAAATAATTGAAGAAGCAAAAATTGGAGGGATAACGCCCGCCATATTTAATTTCAGAGGAAAGTAAGAAGATTGGCCACCATATATCTTGTTGCCGACTTGACGCTTTGCATAGTTCACCAAAATGCGACGCTGTCCACGCTCTACAAACACAACAAAATAAGTAACAGCTATGACGATCACAACAATCAACAATGCTGATAAAACATTCATTGATCCAGTGCGTACTAATTCAAGCAGACTTGCCAAGGCATTTGGTAAACCAGAGACAATCCCGCCAAAAATGATGATAGAAATACCATTACCTAAACCACGCTCTGTAATTTGCTCACCGAGCCACATCAGAAACATTGTGCCGGTTACCAAAGTCACTACCGTATTCAATTCGAACATCAAGCCTGGGTTAATCACCAAACCGGGTTGCGCTTGTAATGCAACAGAAATACCCAAAGCCTGAAATGTTGCCAAAAAGACGGTGCCGTATCGGGTGTACTGAGTAATCTTTCGCTGTCCTGCCTGGCCTTCCTTTTTTAAAGACTCGAGCGAAGGAAGAACAATGGTCATTAACTGCATGATGATCGATGCCGATATGTAAGGCATTATTCCCAAGGCGAATACGGTGAAGCGCGATAATGCGCCGCCTGAGAACAGGTTAAACATACCCAAAATTCCGTCTTTTTGACCGGAGAACAATTGTGCCAATTGATCTGGATCGATTCCAGGAACTGGAATGTGGGCACCCAAACGGAATACGAGCAATGCCAAAACCAGGAATACCAAGCGTTGACGTAATTCGCCAAACTTGCCTCCTGATTGTGCAGTGCTTGCTGTATTGGTGGGTGCTAATGCCATGATCTAGATGAATTACCTATTAAGCCTGCTCAAGGAGTTTGCCGCCAGCTGCTTCAATAGCTGCTTTTGCACCAGCAGTAGCTGTAATACCTTTGAGGGTTACAGCAATCTTGAGTTCACCAGTCTTGATCACCTTAACTGCATTGATTTGCTCACCCGCAAACCCGTGAGCTTTCAGAACCAATAAATCAACTTCTGGCAAATTGATTTTCGCTAAGTCATTCAAAGTAATTTGACCAACATGGCGACGAGTCAAAGACACGAAACCACGTTTTGGCAAACGACGATACATAGGCATCTGTCCACCTTCGAATCCCACTTTATGGAATCCACCGGAACGTGATTTTTGACCTTTGTGACCACGGCCAGCAGTTTTACCAAGACCAGAACCAATGCCACGACCTACGCGACGACGGTTTTTCTTGGAGCCCTCTGCGGGTTTAATTGTATTGAGTTGCATATTATTCGCCTATTTGCTTGCTAGTTAATTAGCTGATGACTTTAACTAAGTAAGAAACTTTATTAATCATTCCGCGTACAGCTGGCGTGTCTTCCAATTCTGAAACAGAATTGATGCGTCGTAGGCCTAAGCCACGAACTGTGCCACGATGGCTTTCGCGTGTGCCGATCAAACTGCGCACTAGTTGCAGTTTGACTTTGGAGTTGGATGCAGTTGTCATTTTTTGATTCCTAATCTTTTGGTCTTAGCCGAGAATCTCTTCAACTGACTTGCCGCGCTTAGCAGCAATTTCAGCAGGAGTACTCATCTTGCTTAAACCATTTATCGTTGCACGAACCAGGTTGTATGGGTTAGTAGAGCCGAGTGACTTGGCAACTACGTTAGTTACACCCATTACATCGAAAATAGCGCGCATTGGGCCGCCAGCAATAATTCCCGTACCATCTTTAGCTGGTGAAATCAGCACACGTGATGCGCCGTGTTGACCAGTAACAGTATGTTGCAAAGTTCCTTTGCGTAAGGAAACCTTGATCATCTTGCGACGAGCTTCATCCATTGCTTTTTGAACGGCAACCGGAACTTCTTTTGATTTACCTTTACCCATGCCGATGCGGCCATCACCATCGCCAACTACAGTCAGTGCAGCGAAGCCGAGAATACGACCACCCTTTACCACTTTAGTTACACGATTAACAGCGATCATCTTCTCGCGAAGACCATCATCACGCTCTTCGTTTTGCATCTTGGTTTGCATTTTTGCCATGTTTTTTCCTAAACCCTATTAGAACTTCAGGCCGGCTTCACGCGCAGCTTCAGCTAAGGCCTTAATGCGGCCGTGGTAACGATGACCGGAACGATCAAAAGCAACATCAACAATGCCTGCTTTAACAGCACGCTCAGCAACTAATTTGCCGATTTGTTTAGCTGCATCAGCGTTCCCGCCGTTTTTGATCGCTTGGCGCAATTCTTTTTCCATTGTTGAAGCGGCTGCCACAACTTTGGTTCCACATGGGCTATAAACCTGTGCAGAAATATGAGTATTGCTACGGATAACTGTTAAGCGATTTGCCAGTGCTTCGGCAATGCGAATGCGAGTCTGCCGAGCACGTCTTTGTCTGGATTCGTCTTTATTCATTTTCTAATCTCGCTTACTTCTTCTTAGTTTCTTTCAGATGCACAACCTCATCCACGTAGCGAACACCCTTGCCTTTGTATGGCTCTGGTGAACGGTAAGCGCGAACTTCAGCTGCGACCTGGCCAACTTGTTGCTTGTTGGAACCTTTGATAATGATTTCAGTTTGAGTTGGAGTCTCAGCCTTCACACCCTTTGGCAGGTTGTAAATAATGTCATGTGAGAAACCCAACTGCAATTTCAATGTTTCGCCTTGAGCTGCAGCACGGTAACCAACGCCTACCAAGCTAAGCTTGCGCTCAAAGCCAGTAGTTACGCCAACAACCATGTTGTTAACCAAAGCACGTGCCGTACCTGACTGTGCACCAGCTTCTGGTGAGTCATTATTTAAAACAACCGTCAATACGCCATCTTCTTGTTTCAAACCAACAGAAGGATGCAAATTATGAGTCAAAGTGCCCAATGGCCCCTTAACAGTAATGTTTGCGCCGTTGATGCTGATCTCAGCGCCTTTAGGAACTGTAATTGGTGATTTACCTACGCGGGACATATTTCGCTCCTTAAGCTACGTAGCAAATAACTTCGCCGCCCACGCCTGTTGCACGTGCTTTGCGGTCTGTCATTACGCCTTGAGGGGTTGAAATAATTGCAATGCCCAAGCCATTCATTACCTCAGGAATGTCGTGACGGCCCTTATAGATACGCAGACTTGGTGTTGAAACACGGTCAATGCGCTCGATCACAGGACGGCCAGCATAGTATTTGAGTTCAATGTGCAAAACTGGCTTAGCTGCTTCGCCCTTGATTTCAAAACTATCGATATAGCCTTCATCCTGCAATACTTTTGCAATAGCTACTTTAACTTTTGACGACGGCATCATGACTACAGGTTTCTGCACTGCTTGCGCATTGCGAATCCGGGTCAACATGTCGGCGATTGGATCGCTGATACTCATGAGTTCTCCTAATTCTTTCGCCGCTTACCAGCTGGCCTTGGTTAAACCGGGGATTTCGCCTCGGAAGGCGATTTCGCGAATCTTGCTACGGGCCAAACCAAACTTACGGAATGTGCCACGTGGACGACCGGTTAATGAACAACGATTTCTTTGACGAATCGGACTTGCGTTACGTGGGAGTGCCTGTAGCTTCAAGCGAGCTTCATAGCGCTCTTCATCGCTGCGTGATTGATCAGCAATGATTGCCTTGAGTTCCGCACGCTTAACAGCGTACTTCTCTACAGTTTTTGCGCGCTTATTCTCGCGCTCAATTAGGGATAGTTTTGCCACGTTAGCCTCTTAATTGCGGAAAGGGAATTTGAACGCTGCTAACAAAGCTTTTGCTTCTTCGTCAGTTTTAGCGGTCGTCGTAATACTAATATTGAGACCACGAAGGGCATCAATTTTGTCGTATTCGATTTCTGGGAAAATAATTTGCTCTTTAACGCCGATGTTGTAGTTACCACGGCCATCAAATGCTTTGCCGGAGATTCCACGGAAGTCTCGTACGCGTGGCAATGCAACCGTAACGAAGCGATCTAAAAATTCGTACATGCGCTGACCGCGCAATGTCACCATTGCACCAATTGGGTAGCCTTGACGAATTTTGAAACCAGCAATTGCTTTTTTAGCTTTGGTAACTACTGGCTTTTGGCCTGCTACTTTAGTTAAATCACCAACTGCATTTTCGATAATTTTCTTGTCGTTAACTGCCTCACCCAAGCCCATATTCAGGGTAACCTTGGTGATGCGTGGCACTTCCATAACTGACTTGTAACCAAATTTGGTAATCAGGTCAGCCACGACTTTGTCTTTGTAATGTTCTTGAAAACGTGTGCTCATAATTTCTCCGTGCCCCTTATGCGCTTAAAGTAGCGCCAGTAGTTTTCAGGAAACGCTGCTTTTTACCGTCAACGAGTTTGATACCAACACGTGATGGCTTGCCGTTACCGTCTACCACTGCCACATTAGAAATGTGAACAGGCATAGTCTTGTCAATCATGCCGCCGGTCACACCAGCTGCTGGGTTTGGCTTGACGCTCTTTTTATAAATATTGACGCCCTCGATTACTAACTTGTTCTCGAGAACAGCCGTTACAGTTCCTTGCTTGCCCTTATCGCGGCCAGTCAATAAAACAACGGAATCACCTTTACGAATCTTTTTCATATCAGCCTCTTAAATAACTTCGGGGGCGAGAGAAACGATCTTCATGAACTTTTCAGTACGCAATTCGCGCGTTACTGGTCCAAAGATACGTGTGCCAATTGGCTCTAACTTAGCGTTGAGCAATACCGCAGCGTTTGCATCGAACTTAATCAATGAACCGTCTGGACGGCGAACACCCTTAGCAGTTCTCACTACTACGGCGTTATAAATATCACCTTTTTTCACACGGCCACGTGGAGCAGCGGACTTCACTGTTACTTTTATGACATCACCGATACTGGCATACCGACGCTTAGAGCCGCCCAATACCTTGATGCACAAAACTTCACTGGCGCCTGTGTTATCGGCGACCTGTAATCTACTTTCGGTCTGAATCATTTTTTAATTCCCAACTTATTTGCCAAAGGCAAACAGTCTTGGTTCCGTCAATGGGTGCTAGCGAAAGCTAGAACCCGGAATTAATGAAAAAACACTGCTTCTCTCAATAAAACTAGAGAAGCCTTCTATCATACTACGTAAAACAGGATTTTGGCAAGAAAGTTCGCCAAAATCCTTAATATTTACTTAAATACCTTTTGAAGCCTCAACTAAACGGGTCACAACCCAAGATTTAGTACGTGAAATTGGCTTTGATTCAGCAATTTCAACGGTGTCACCCATCTTGTATGTGCCAGCCTCATCATGAGCATGGTACTTTTTGGACTGGCCAACATATTTGCCATAAAGCGCGTGCTTAACTTGGCGCTCAACTAGCACAGTCACAGTTTTTTGCATTTTGTCGCTAACAACACGGCCCACTAGGGTGCGGCGCAAGGGTTTGGCTAATTCTGTCATATCCCTTTTTCCTTATTTCTGTGCAGTTTTTTGGGCAATAAAAGTTTTAACGCGAGCGATGTCGCGCTTATTCTTACCCAATTGGCTGGTATTTGTGAGTTGCTGAGTGCCTTTTTGCATACGGAGCTTAAAACCGGTCTTGAGGAGCTCGGTCAACTCTGTATTCAAAGCATTCAGATCTTTTGATGCTAATTCTGTATTTTTCATAATATCTATTCCGATCAACCCAAGTGGCGAATCACGAAAGTGGTTTGCAATGGCAATTTAGCTGCGGCAAGCTTAAAAGCCTCGCGAGCCAAAGTTTCATCAACACCATCCATCTCGTACAAAATCTTACCTGGTTGAATTTCAGCTACGTAGTACTCTGGATTACCTTTACCGTTACCCATACGGACTTCAGCTGGCTTTTGTGAAATTGGCTTATCTGGGAAAATACGGATCCAGATACGACCACCACGCTTAATATGGCGAGTCATTGCACGACGTGCTGACTCAATCTGACGAGCAGTCAAACGACCACGGCCAACGGCCTTCAATCCAAAGTCACCAAAAGCTACAGAGCTACCGCGTGTTGCCACGCCAGTATTTCGTCCTTTTTGTTCCTTACGATACTTGCGACGCTTTGGTTGTAGCATGCTTACTCTCCTGACTTCTGCGTTTCAGCACTAGCGGCTTCAACGGCTTTAGGTGCGCGCTTTACTGTTGGTTTAACAGCAACCAATGGCTTGCTATCAGCCGCTGGTTTACGTGCAGTTGTTTTTCCCGGTGCGCGACGTGGTTTTTTATCATCTGCTGCTGGCTCTGCAACTACTGCTGGAGCATCAGCACCACGACCCAATGTATCGCCTTTGTATACCCAAACTTTTACACCGATGATGCCGTATGTTGTTTCCGCTTCTGATGTTGCGTAATCAATATCAGCCTTCAATGTATGAAGAGGAACGCGACCTTCACGGTACCATTCGCGCCGAGCAATCTCAGCGCCATTCAAGCGACCTGAAGACATAATCTTGATACCTTGAGCGCCCAAGCGCATTGCATTTTGCATTGCGCGCTTCATCGCACGACGGAACATAATGCGCTTTTCTAGTTGCTGAGTAATAGAGTCAGCAATCAATTGAGCATCTACCTCTGGTTTACGAATTTCTTCGATATTTACGTGGACGGGAACGCCCATACGCTTTTGCAGTTCGCGACGGAGAACTTCAATGTCTTCGCCTTTTTTGCCGATCACAACACCTGGACGCGAGCTATAAATTGTGATGCGTGCGTTCTTAGCAGGACGCTCAATAATGACTTTACTTACGGATGCATTCTTCAACTTCTTCTTGAGATAGATGCGGACATCTACGTCCTCTTTTAACATCTTCGCAAAATCAGTATTGTTTGCATACCAACGTGATGTCCAGTTCTTCGTTACCGAGAGTCGGAATCCGGTGGGGTTTATCTTTTGGCCCATATCTTTCCTTAGTTACTCAAGGTCACGCTAATGTGACAAGTTTGTTTTTCAATTTGATTGCCGCGACCTTTAGCGCGCGCTGTGAAGCGCTTCAAAGATGTACCCTTATCAACGATTACGGCCGATACCTTGAGTTCATCAATGTCAGCGCCTTTATTGTGCTCAGCATTTGCGATCGCTGATTCAACTACTTTTTTCACAATGAAGGCAGCTTTTTTGGGGCTGAAATTCAAAATGTTTAATGCGCGAGCAATCGGCAAACCACGAATTTGGTCTGCGACCAAACGTGTCTTTTGCGCTGAAATGCGGGCGCCTTTGTGAATAGCTTTAACTTCCATCATCATCCCCTTACTTCTTCGTTACTTTCTTGTCAGCAGCGTGACCTTTGAAAGTACGGGTCAAGGCAAATTCGCCTAACTTATGACCCACCATGTTTTCTGATACATATACCGGAACGTGTTGACGACCGTTGTGCACTGCAATTGTCAGACCAATAAAGTCCGGAAGAATTGTTGAACGGCGTGACCAAGTTTTAATCGGCTTTTTGTCTTTGTTGGCTTGTGCGACTTCAACTTTATTTACCAAGCTGGCTTCGCAAAATGGGCCTTTTTTAGCTGAACGTGTCATATCTATTTTTCCTTAATCGCTTAGCGCTTCTGACGGCGTTGAACGATCATCGATGTTGTACGTTTGTTACGACGTGTACGATAACCTTTGGTTGGTGTGCCCCATGGAGATACAGGTACGCGGCCTTCGCCAGTCTTACCTTCACCACCACCGTGTGGGTGATCTACTGGGTTCATTGCCACACCGCGAACGGTTGGGCGAATACCACGCCAGCGATTTGCACCAGCCTTACCAATAACACGTAAGCTATGCTCTTCGTTTCCTACTTCACCGATCGTTGCACGGCAGTCGATCAAAATACGGCGAACTTCACCTGAGCGCAAACGAACCTGAGCGTATACACCCTCACGAGCCAACAGCACTGCTGAACCACCAGCAGAACGAGCAATTTGCGCACCCTTACCAGGCAACATCTCTACGCAGTGAATCGTGCTACCAACTGGAATGTTACGAATTGGCAAATTGTTTCCGGATTTGATTGGCGCTTCCGAACCACTCATTAATTGCTGGCCAACAGTCATGCCTTTTGCGGCAAGAATATAGCGGCGCTCACCATCAGCAAATACAATTAATGCAATATTTGCACTGCGGTTTGGATCGTATTCCAAGCGTTCAACTTTTGCTGGAATACCATCTTTATCGTTGCGTTTGAAATCAACAACACGATAGTGATGCTTATGACCACCACCCTTATGACGGGTTGTGATATGACCATTATTATTACGCCCAGCTTTTTGGAACTGTGGCTCTACCAAAGCTGCGAAAGGTTTACCTTTGTGCAGATCAGGATTTACCACCTTGACCATTGAGCGACGACCTGGTGAGGTCGGTTTTGTTTTCATCAAAGGCATGATTAATTCGCCTCCGCTTCAAAGTTAATTTCTTGACCTGGTTTCAAGCTTACGTAGGCCTTCTTAGTATGGTCACGACGACCTTCAAAACGGCCATAGCGCTTTGGCTTACCTTTTTGATTTACGATTTGAACAGAGTCAACTTGCACTTTGAAGAGCAATTCAACTGCTTGTTTTACATCGCTCTTATTGGCGTCGCGAGTTACCTGGAAAACTACTTGTTCGTTTTTCTCCGCAACCATAGTGGCTTTTTCAGAGATCACCGGTCCAAGCAGAACCTTCATCAAGTTGTGATCGTTTTTACGGACTTGGCTCATTTAAGCAACTCCTCAATTTTTGCAATCGCTGATTTGCTGACCAATACTTTTTTGTATTGAACCAATGCCAATGGATCGGCGTGCTGTGGCTCACAAACTGCAACTTTATGTAAGTTGCGTGATGCCAAGTACAAATTCTCACTAACCTGATCAACAATGATCAAGACTGAATCTAAGCCCATAGCTTTAACTTTGTCAGCTAATTCTTTAGTCTTAGGAGCTTCGAGATTAAATTGATCAACAACATTTAAACGACCTTCGCGTGCTAACTGAGACAAAATTGATCTCATACCAGCGCGGTACATTTTCTTGTTAACTTTTTGGCTGAAATTCTCTTCCGGAGAATTTGGGAATATACGACCGCCTCCACGCCACAGCGGAGATGAACTCATACCAGCACGAGCACGACCAGTACCTTTTTGACGCCAAGGTTTTTTGGTTGTGTGCTTAACTTGCTCACGGTCTTTTTGTGCACGGTTACCGCTACGCGCATTTGCTTGATACGCCACCACAACTTGGTGTATCAATGCCTCGTTATATTCGCGTTCGAATACTTCTGGCGAGGCTTGAATGCCAGCGCCTAAAGTTCCGTTGTCCTGGAGAAGCTTAAGTTCCATATTCGCTCTCCTTATTTCTTCTTCAGCGGTGTCTTCACCGCTGGAGTAACAATAACTTTACCGCCTGGGGCGCCTGGAATAGCGCCTTTAACCATGATGAGATTACGTTCTGCATCAATGCGTGCGATGACTAAATTTTGTACAGTACGTGTATCGTCACCAAGGTGGCCAGTCATGCGCTTACCTGGGAAAACACGTCCTGGATCTTGTGCCATACCGATCGAACCTGGCACGTTATGTGAACGTGAGTTACCGTGAGATGCACGGCCAGATTTGAAGTGGTGACGTTTAATAGTACCGGCGTAGCCTTTACCAATTGTTACGCCTTGTACATCCACTTTTTGACCAGCAGTAAATGCAGTTTCCGCAGGAATTACTTGTCCTGGTGTCATTTCTGCAATTTTTGCTGCGTCTAATTGGAATTCATTGAGACCGTTACCAGCCATAACACCCGCTTTAGCAAAGTGCCCAGCCATTGATTTGGTAACGCGTGTAGCTCTACGGGTGCCATGTGCCAACTGGATAGCGTTATAGCCATCAGTAGCCTGGGTCTTGATTTGAGCAACCCTGTTATCGCTCACGTCGATTACGGTTACAGGAATTGCTTCCCCTTCATCCGTAAAAAGACGGGTCATGCCGATCTTGCGACCGATTAAGCCTAAGCTCATATTCATGCTCCACGCCGACTTCGATTGGTCGGCAAAATTTAATTTAAGTGATTTACAAGTAAAAATACTTCTAAATCAATAACTTACAACGTTTTTAGTGCTAATAAAACCCAAATTTCGTTCAAATAATTGAGCGAAGCCTTAGATTCTATCCCGAAAAATCAGTCTTGGCAAGCGCTAAGACTGGGTATTCCAGATTACTGCAACTTAATTTCTACATCCACACCAGCTGGAAGATCTAACTTCATCAAGGCATCTACTGTTTTTTCCGTAGGATCAACAATATCCATCAAACGGAGATGGGTGCGGATCTCTAACTGATCACGAGATGTCTTATTCACGTGCGGTGAGCGCAAGATATCAAAGCGCTCAATACGAGTTGGCAAAGGCACTGGACCCTTAACAACTGCGCCAGTACGCTTAGCTGTATCTACGATTTCAGCAGCGGACTGGTCGATCAAGCGGTAATCAAATGCTTTAAGGCGAATACGAATTTTTTGGTTTTGCATATTAATTCCAAAGAGCGTTGTGGTGCTGCCACGTTATACATCTAAAGAGCACGATGACATCTGCAGCACAGATGTCATCGGTTAGCAAACCGCTAAATATTATTACTAAAACTACTTAAGCCAAAACCTTGCTAACCACTCCGGAGCCAACAGTGCGGCCACCTTCACGGATCGCAAAACGCAAACCTTCATCCATCGCGATTGGTGCGATGAGTTTGACGGTAATTTCTACGTTATCGCCTGGCATAACCATTTCTTTATCTTTTGGCAACTCGATCGAACCGGTTACGTCCGTTGTACGGAAGTAGAACTGTGGACGATAGTTGTTAAAGAATGGAGTGTGACGACCACCTTCATCTTTACCCAAGATATAAACTTGAGCTGTAAAGTGAGTATGTGGAGTGATTGAGCCTGGCTTAGCCAATACTTGACCACGTTCAACTTCTTCACGTTTTGTACCGCGCAATAAGATACCAACGTTATCGCCTGCTTGACCTTGGTCGAGCAATTTGCGGAACATTTCAACGCCAGTACAAGTTGTCTTAAGGGTTGGTTTGATACCAATGATTTCAATCTCTTCGCCAACCTTAACAATACCGCGCTCGATACGACCAGTCACTACAGTACCGCGACCAGAGATAGAGAACACATCTTCTACTGGCATCAAGAAGGCACCGTCAACAGCGCGATCTGGAGTAGGAATAAAAGTATCTAAAGCTTCAGCCAATTTCATAATGGCTTGCTCACCCAATTCGCCTTTGTCGCCGTCAAGGGCTAACTTAGCAGAACCATGGATGATTGGTGTGTCATCACCAGGAAATTCATATTTAGTTAGAAGCTCACGAACTTCCATTTCAACGAGTTCTAACAATTCAGCGTCATCAACCATGTCGCATTTGTTCAAGAAAACGATGATGTATGGAACGCCTACTTGGCGCGCCAAGAGGATGTGCTCACGAGTTTGTGGCATTGGGCCGTCAGCAGCAGACACCACCAAGATAGCGCCGTCCATTTGGGCAGCACCAGTAATCATGTTCTTAACGTAGTCAGCATGTCCTGGGCAATCAACGTGAGCGTAGTGACGATTTGCTGTCTCATACTCAACGTGCGCTGTATTAATCGTAATACCACGTGCTTTTTCTTCAGGAGCAGCATCGATCTGATCGTATGCTTTTGCTTCGCCACCAAATGCTTTTGAGAGCACGGTTGCAATCGCTGCTGTTAATGTGGTCTTACCGTGGTCAACGTGACCAATGGTGCCTACGTTTACGTGCGGTTTTGTCCGCTCAAACTTTTCTTTTGCCATTTTTTGTCTGCCTTCTTTAGCTAGTCAATATTCAAAATAATGTGGATAAATTACTTCGCTTTAGCAGCCATAACTGCTTCAGCAACGTTCTTAGGTGCTTCGGAATAATGCTTAAACTCCATGGTGTAGGTAGCACGACCTTGGGTCAACGAGCGCAAGCCAGTTGAGTAACCAAACATCTCTGCCAATGGCACTTCAGCACGAACGATCTTGCCGCCGCCTGGAATGTCATCCATACCTTGCAAAATACCGCGACGTGATGAGAGGTCACCCATTACGTTACCCATGAAATCTTCAGGCGTTTCTACTTCAACAGCCATCATTGGCTCAAGCAATACTGGAGATGCTTTGCGCATTCCGTCTTTGAATGCCATCGAACCAGCCATCTTAAATGCGTTTTCGTTGGAGTCAACATCATGGTATGAACCAAAGAACAGTGTCGCCTTAATATCCACCACTGGATAGCCTGCCAAAACACCTGAGTTCAAAGTTTCGCGAATACCTTTTTCTACAGCAGGGATGTATTCACGAGGAACCACACCGCCTTTGATCGCGTCGATAAATTCAAAGCCCTTACCGGGAGCTTGTGGCTCAAGCTTCAAGACTACGTGACCATATTGACCACGTCCACCAGATTGCTTAACAAACTTACCCTCAATCTCTTCGCATACTTTACGAATAGTTTCGCGGTACGCAACCTGTGGCTTACCAACAGTAGCTTCGACGCTAAACTCACGCTTCATACGGTCAACCAAAATTTCCAAATGGAGCTCGCCCATACCAGAAATAATAGTTTGGCCTGATTCTTCATCAGTCTTAACGCGGAAAGAAGGATCTTCTTGTGCCAAACGATTCAAAGCAAGGCCCATTTTTTCTTGGTCAGCTTTTGTTTTTGGCTCTACTGCCTGTGAGATTACTGGCTCTGGGAATACCATGCGCTCTAAAATCACGATGCTATCTGGATCACATAAAGTTTCGCCAGTAGTTGCATCCTTCAGTCCAACTGCCGCTGCGATATCGCCTGCATAAACTTCTTTAATTTCTTCACGTTGGTTTGCATGCATCTGCAACAAACGACCAACGCGTTCTTTCTTACCCTTGATAGGGTTATAGATAGTGTCGCCTGATTTCATTACGCCAGAGTAAACGCGGAAGAAGATCAGTTGACCGACAAATGGGTCAGTCATAATTTTGAATGCCAATGCTGAAAACTTCTCAGCGTCATCGGCTTTACGTGTTGTAGGTGTGCCATCTTCCAATTCACAAGGAACTGGTGGAACATCTAAAGGTGATGGCAACAACTCAACCACCGCATCCAACATCGCCTGAACACCCTTGTTTTTGAAAGCGGTTCCGCACATCATTGGAATGATTTCGTTAGCAATCGTACGTTGACGCAAAGCAGCCTTAATTTCTTCTTCGGTCAGAGCTTCGCCACCAAGATACTTTTCCATCAACTCTTCAGAGCTTTCGGCGGCTGCTTCAACCATCTTCTCGCGCCACTCTTCTGCTGACGCCTGCAATTCAGCAGGAATTTCTTCGTAGCTAAATTTAGTACCTTGTGAAGCCTCATCCCAGTAGATGGCTTTCATTTTGACCAAATCCACAACGCCTTTGAAATTTTCTTCTGCGCCAATCGGAATTTGAATCAAGATAGGATTTGCTTTTAAACGTAACTTCATCTGGTCATAGACCTTGAAGAAATTAGCGCCTGTGCGGTCCATCTTGTTTACGAAAGCTAAACGGGGCACTTGGTACTTATTTGCTTGACGCCAAACAGTCTCAGACTGTGGCTGCACACCACCTACTGCACAGTAAACCATGCAAGCACCATCGAGAACGCGCATTGAACGTTCAACTTCAATAGTGAAGTCTACGTGTCCTGGGGTGTCAATAATATTGATACGATGTTCGGCAAAATTACCGGCCATACCCTTCCAGAAGGTGGTAGTAGCGGCAGAAGTAATCGTGATACCACGCTCTTGCTCTTGCTCCATCCAGTCCATGGTAGCTGCGCCATCATGCACTTCACCAATTTTGTGATTAACACCGGTGTAGAACAAAACGCGTTCTGTAGTTGTTGTTTTGCCTGCGTCAATATGCGCAGAGATACCAATATTGCGATATCTGTCGATTGGGGTTTTACGTGCCACTGTTGGTGCCTTTTCTTTGCTATTTGATTAGAAGCGGAAATGTGAGAAAGCTTTATTAGCTTCCGCCATACGGTGAACTTCTTCACGCTTCTTCATTGCGCCGCCACGACCTTCAGCAGCTTCTAATAATTCGTTGGCTAAACGTTGGGCCATAGATTTTTCGCCACGCTTTTTAGCGGCTTCGCGCACCCAGCGCATTGCCAAAGCAGAGCGGCGTGATGGGCGAACCTCAACAGGAACCTGATAGTTAGCACCACCAACACGACGACTCTTCACCTCAACCATTGGTTTAACGTTGCCCATGGCTGTTGAGAAAACTTCGAGCGGCTCTTTGTTTGCTTTTTTCTCGATATGATCAAAGGCACCATAAACGATACGCTCTGCAACCGATTTTTTGCCGTCCAACATGAGGACGTTCATGAATTTTGCTACTTCTACATTGCCGAATTTTGGATCAGGCAGGATTTCCCGTTTGGGAACTTCGCGACGACGTGGCATAGCTACTCCTTCAGTTCAGTTAGGGGTGGCCCACATGGATCACCCGCTCCGGTTGCCCTACTATCTAAGAAAGTTTCTTAGACGGAACAACCACTTACTTGTCTTTTTAGTCTGACAAACAATGACTTACTACAAAAACTCTAGCTACGAATTAAGCAGCTTTCTTAGCGCGCTTAGCACCGTACTTAGAACGTGATTGCTTGCGGTCTTTAACACCTTGCAAGTCAAGTGAGCCACGTACGATGTGGTAACGAACACCTGGCAAATCCTTTACACGACCACCGCGGATCAATACTACCGAGTGTTCCTGGAGGTTATGGCCTTCACCGCCAATGTATGAAATAACTTCAAAACCATTGGTTAAGCGAACTTTTGCTACCTTACGCAGCGCAGAGTTAGGCTTTTTAGGAGTTGTTGTGTATACACGTGTGCATACACCACGACGCTGCGGGCTGTTTTGCAGCGCAGGGCTCTTGCTTTTAACGGTCAGCCGACTTCTTGGCTTGCGTAATAATTGATTAATTGTTGGCATAAAATAGCTCGGTTAGTACTTCTTTGTTGCTTTCTTCAAGAAAATCAATGACTTAGATAATTTCTAGGTCAAAAAGACCCTCTTCTGAATCAGTAGAACTCAGCATTCTAGCTTGGCCAGCCTTTTCCGTCAACCTAATGGGGAAAAAGCTGGCCATTTCTAGCCAAAAACACCAAATTAGCTTGGATCAGCCTCCCCAGCAGGAGCAATCACTTCAGCCTCTATTTCTACAGGCATATCAGCCATTGCCTCCTCTTCAGCGGCAATCATTTGAGCGCGATCACGCTCAAATTGCTCCCTGACCTTGCGTGCACGGCGATAAGCCAGGCCAGTACCAGCAGGAATCAGACGACCAATAATGACGTTTTCCTTGAGGCCACGGAGTGTATCGGTCTTGCCCATAATGGCGGCTTCGGTCAACACACGGGTGGTTTCTTGGAAAGACGCTGCTGAAATAAAGCTGTCTGTCGACAAGGATGCCTTAGTAATACCCAGCAATACATTCTCGAACTGAGCTGGGCGCTTACCTGCAGCAATCACCAAATCATTTGCATCGTAGAGTTTTGAACGCTCAACTTGTTCGCCAGTGATGTAAGCAGTATCGCCACCATCAGTAATTTGCACGCGACGCAACATTTGACGCACGATCACTTCAATGTGCTTGTCATTAATCTTCACGCCCTGCAAACGGTAAACGTCTTGAACTTCATCAACGATGTAGATGGCCAATTCTTCGATGCCTCTGAGCGTCAAGATGTCATGTGGATCAGCTGGGCCTTCCACAATCATCTCGCCCTTGTTCACAACTTGACCGTCATGAACGAGAACTTGCTTCTCTTTAGGAATCAAGAATTCATTCGCTTCGCCGTCCATATCGGTGATAACCAAACGTTGTTTGCCTTTGGTTTCTTTACCGAAGGAAACTGTTCCTGTTACTTTTGCCAATACAGCCGCATCTTTTGGCGAACGCGCTTCGAACAATTCGGCAACACGTGGCAAACCGCCGGTAATATCGCGTGTCTTCTGTGATTCGATTGGAATACGCGCCAATACTTCACCAACTTCGACTTTCTGACCATCCTTAACCGTAATCAAAGCACCCACTTGGAGGCCAATGTTTACTGGGTGATCAGTACCAGCGATCATGACTTCGTTACCCTTGTCATCAACTAAGTTGATCATTGGGCGAACGCCTTTGCTTGCTGCAGAACGACGCTTACCGTCAATTACCACCAAGGTGGAAAGACCGGTAACTTCGTCTACCTGCTTAGCAACGGTTACACCTTCTTCAACGTTATCAAAGCGGGCGATACCAGCGTACTCAGAAATAATCGGGCGTGTTAATGGATCCCATGTTGCCAAGCTTGCGCCGGCCTTTACTGCAGCATCTTCTTTTAACAAGAGAGTTGCACCATAAGGCACCTTATGACGCTCGCGCTCACGACCGTTCTCATCAACGATCAAGGCTTCGCCAGAACGTGAAATCACAATCTGCTCGCCCTTCGCGTTCTTGACGACACGCATCGTGGCAGAGAATTTCAAAGCGCCGTTAGATTTAGCTTCGATGTTGCTTGCAACCAATGCACGCGACGCTGCGCCACCAATGTGGAAGGTACGCATTGTCAACTGTGTACCTGGCTCGCCGATAGACTGAGCAGCGATCACGCCAACTGCCTCACCAACGTTTACCAAACCACCGCGACCTAGATCACGTCCGTAGCACTTCGCGCACAAACCAAAGCGAGTTAAGCAAGACAACACTGTGCGAACTTTAACTTCGTCGATACCCAATGCAACGATTTGATCAACGTGATCTTCATCGAGCAATGTGTCATTCGGAACAATGACTTCTTGCGTGTCAGGGTGAACGATGTCACCGATACATACACGACCCAAAATACGGTCACGCAATGCTTCGATAATTTCGCCGCCCTCAACCAGCGCCTTCATGGTTACACCATTAGTTGCGCCGCAATCATCTTCGATCACAACGAGGTCTTGCGTTACGTCGCATAAACGACGTGTTAAGTACCCTGAGTTTGCTGTCTTCAACGCAGTATCGGCCAAGCCTTTACGAGCACCGTGGGTTGAGATGAAGTACTGCAATACGTTCAAACCTTCACGGAAGTTCGCAGTAATTGGGGTTTCAATGATAGAGCCATCAGGCTTAGCCATCAAACCACGCATACCAGCCAACTGACGAATCTGCGCTGCAGATCCACGCGCGCCTGAGTCCGCCATCATGTAGATGGAATTAAAGGATTCTTGACGCACAGTCTTACCGTTACGGTCGAGTACGTCAACGTGTGACAACTCATCCATCATCGCCTTACCAACTTGGTCGCCTGCGGCACCCCAAATATCAACCACGTTGTTATAACGTTCTTGATTGGTTACGAGACCAGACATGAACTGCTTGTCATACTCTTTAACCTTAGCAGAAGCTTCGGTGATGATGCGCTCTTTAGAGCTTGGGATCAACATATCGTCAATCGCAACAGAAATACCAGCATTCGTTGCCAAACGGAAACCAGACTGCAAGAGGCGGTCAGCAAAAATTACTGTTTCACGCAATCCGCATTTACGGAATGATGTGTTGATCAAACGTGAGATTTCTTTTTTCTTCAAAGGCTTATTGATTTCCTCGAAAGACATGCCTTTAGGCAAAATCTCAGACAAGATTGCACGGCCAACTGATGTTTGATAGATTTTGGTCTTTTCAGCAAAACGGGCGTCGCCCTCTGCCTTCTTGTCCACAATCTCAAACTCAGTAATACGGACAGCCACTCGAGAAGCCAATTCAACTTGGCCTGCTTCGTATGCGCGTACTACTTCAGTAATGTTAGCGAAGACCATGCCTTCACCCTTACCGTTGATCTTGTCACGTGTAGCGTAGTACAGACCCAACACCACGTCCTGCGAAGGAACAATAGATGGTTCGCCGTTGGCTGGGAACAATACGTTGTTCGAAGCCAACATCAATGTACGTGCTTCCATTTGCGCTTCGAGCGACAAAGGAACGTGAACCGCCATTTGGTCGCCGTCAAAGTCCGCGTTAAATGCAGCGCAAACTAATGGGTGCAATTGGATTGCTTTGCCTTCAATCAGCATTGGCTCGAAAGCCTGAATGCCAAGACGGTGCAATGTAGGCGCACGGTTCAACATGATTGGATGTTCACGAATCACTTCTTCGAGAATGTCCCAAACAATTGGAGTCTGGCTTTCAACTTCTTTCTTTGCAGCCTTAATAGTGGTTGCAATTCCTAAAGTCTCAAGCTTGTTGAAAATAAATGGCTTAAACAATTCTAAAGCCATTAATTTTGGTAAGCCGCACTGATGCAATTTCAGTGTAGGGCCAACCACGATGACTGAACGACCTGAGTAGTCAACGCGTTTACCCAACAAGTTTTGACGGAAACGACCGCTCTTACCTTTAATCATCTCAGCCAAGGACTTGAGAGGACGCTTGTTAGCGCCAGTCATAGCCTTACCGCGACGACCGTTGTCGAGCAATGAGTCAACCGCTTCTTGCAACATACGTTTTTCGTTGCGAACGATGATCTCTGGTGCGCGCAACTCTAACAAACGCTTTAAACGGTTGTTACGGTTAATCACGCGACGATAGAGGTCGTTCAAATCGGAGGTAGCAAAGCGACCGCCATCCAACGGCACCAATGGGCGCAATTCAGGTGGCAATACTGGCAATACTTCCATGATCATCCAGTCAGGCTTAATACCTGAAGTCTGGAACGCCTCGAGCACTTTTAAGCGCTTAGCGTATTTCTTGATCTTGGCATCGCTACCAGTAGCTTTTAAGTCAGCACGAATAGTCTCTACTTCGCGATCGATGTCAATCGAACGCAAGAGGTCACGAATACCTTCAGCGCCCATGATGGCAGTAAACGCACCGTCACCATATTCTTCAGTCTTCGCAATGTATTCATCTTCAGACATGATCTGACCGCGCTTCATTGCGCCTTCAGGAGTCATACCAGGATCAACCACTACATATGCTTCAAAGTAGAGAACGCGCTCGATATCACGCAATGTCATATCGAGAACCATCCCCAGGCGGGATGGTAGGGACTTCAAGAACCAGATGTGCGCTACAGGGGCCGCCAGCTCAATGTGGCCCATGCGCTCACGACGTACCTTAGCAAGAGTAACTTCAACGCCGCACTTCTCGCAGATTACGCCACGGAACTTTAAGCGCTTGTACTTGCCGCATAAGCACTCGTAGTCTTTAGTTGGTCCAAAAATCTTGGCGCAGAACAAACCATCACGCTCGGGCTTAAAAGTCCGGTAGTTGATGGTTTCTGGTTTGCGTACTTCACCAAAAGACCATGAGCGAATTTTCTCAGGTGATGCGAGACCAATTTTGATGACATCAAACTGCTCTTCGCCCTGTGTTTGCTTAAATAAATCGAGCAATGCTTTCATATCAGTTGCGCTCCATGTCAATGTCAATACCCAACGAGCGGATTTCTTTTACCAGCACGTTGAAGGATTCGGGCATGCCAGCATCAATCGTGTGCTCGCCCTTGACGATATTTTCGTAAACCTTGGTACGGCCTGCGACGTCATCGGACTTCACTGTCAGCATTTCCTGCAAGACATATGAAGCACCGTATGCTTCGAGGGCCCAGACTTCCATCTCACCAAAGCGCTGACCACCGAACTGAGCTTTACCGCCCAATGGCTGTTGCGTTACTAACGAGTAAGGTCCAGTTGAGCGTGCATGCATCTTGTCATCTACCAAATGATGGAGTTTCAACACATGCATTACGCCAACAGTTACAGGACGCTCAAACTGATCGCCCGTTCGGCCGTCGCACAAAATCATCTGCTGGCGCGAAGGCGTCATCTTCAAAGAAGTAGCAACCTCTTCTGGATAGGCCAACTCGAGCATGCGGCTGATTTCTGCCTCAGTAGCACCGTCAAACACTGGGGTTGCAAATGGCAAGCCTTGGCGTAAATTTTCAGCCAAAACGGTAATTTGCTCATCAGTGAAATTGTCGATATCTTCGACACGACCTGTCTCGTTGTACAGCTGCTTCAAAAACTTACGAAGTTCGGCTTGTTTGGCTTGTTGACGAACCATCTCATCAATACGCTTACCGATACCTTGAGCCGCCCAACCTAAGTGAGTTTCTAAGATCTGGCCAACGTTCATACGGGAAGGAACGCCTAATGGGTTCAGGACGATATCAACTGGGCGTCCATCAGCCATAAATGGCATATCTTCAGCAGGAGCGATTTTAGAAACCACGCCTTTGTTACCGTGACGACCAGCCATCTTGTCACCAGGCTGCAAGCGACGCTTAACAGCTAAGTAGACCTTAACCATCTTTGTTACACCAGGCTGCAAATCATCGCCTTGGGTAAGCTTGGTGCGCTTCTCTTCGAAGGCCTCATCAAACTGCTTACGCTTAGCTTCGATTGAAGACTTAATGGCCTCAACTTGAGAAGCAACATCATCATCTGCTGTACGAATGTCGAACCAATGGTATTTCTCTAAATCAGCAAGATAATCCTTGTCGATCTTGGTGCCTTTAGCTAACTTCTTAGGGCCACCGTTAGCAACCTTGCCAATCAACATCTTTTCTAAGCGGATGAAGGCATCGCCTTCAACAATACGCAATTGGTCATTTAAGTCCAAGCGATAGCGTTGTAACTCTTCTTGAATAATCGACTGCGCACGTGCATCGCGCTCAATACCTTCACGGGTGAAGACTTGAACATCAATTACGGTACCAATCATTCCTGAAGGAACGCGCAAAGAAGTATCTTTTACATCAGATGCTTTTTCACCAAAAATCGCACGGAGGAGTTTCTCTTCAGGAGTGAGAGTAGTCTCGCCCTTTGGAGTTACCTTACCAACCAATACGTCGCCAGCCTCAACTTCAGCACCGATATACACAATACCGCTCTCATCTAAACGAGAGAGTTGTGACTCCGCCAAGTTAGAAATATCACGCGTGATTTCTTCTGAACCAAGCTTAGTGTCACGAGCAACAACCGATAATTCTTCAATATGAATAGAGGTATAACGATCGTCAGCAACAACCTTCTCAGAGATCAAGATGGAATCTTCGAAGTTATAACCATTCCATGGCATAAATGCCACAGTCATGTTTTGACCCAAAGCCAATTCACCTAAATCTGTTGAAGCGCCGTCACCAACCACGTCACCACGAGCAACACGATCGCCAACCTGAACGATTGGACGTTGATTGATATTGGTATTTTGGTTTGAACGGGTGTACTTGATGAGGTTATAAATATCCACACCAACTTCACCAGCTGCCGTTTCATCATCGTTTACACGAATCACCACGCGGTTTGCATCAACGTAGTCAACAATACCGCCACGACTTGCCAAAACAACCGTACCAGAGTCAACCGCAACAATGCGCTCTAAGCCAGTACCAACCAATGGCTTATCCGGACGCAAGCAAGGCACTGCTTGACGCTGCATATTCGCGCCCATCAATGCACGGTTCGCATCATCATGCTCCAAGAAGGGCACGAGTGAGGCAGCAGCAGAAACGATTTGGCTAGGAGCAACGTCAATGAAATCCACGCGCTCTGGACTCACCATTAAGGTTTCGCCAGCCTGACGCGCTGAAACCAGCTCATCAGCCAATTTACCGCTCTTGTCGATTGTGGCATTCGCCTGAGCAATGATGTATTTTGCCTCCTCAATAGCAGAGAGATACATTACTTCATCGCTTACTTTGCTATTAGCAACTTTGCGATATGGCGTTTCTAAGAAGCCATGCTCATTCAAACGCGCGAAGAGCGCAAGTGAATTGATCAGACCGATGTTTGGTCCTTCTGGAGTTTCGATTGGGCAAACACGTCCGTAGTGGGTTGGATGCACGTCGCGCACTTCGAAGCCTGCGCGCTCGCGTGTCAAGCCACCAGGTCCCAATGCAGAAATGCGACGCTTGTGCGTGATCTCTGACAATGGGTTTGTTTGGTCCATAAACTGCGAGAGCTGTGAAGAACCGAAGAACTCACGAATTGCAGAAGAAATTGGCTTGCTGTTAATCAAGTCATGCGGCATGAGATTTTCTGTTTCGGCTTGGCCGAGACGTTCTTTCACTGCGCGCTCAACACGTGACAAGCCTGCGCGGAATTGATTCTCCGCCAACTCACCAACGCAACGCACACGACGATTACCTAAGTGATCGATATCATCTACTTCGCCCTTGCCGTTGCGCAAGTCAACAAGCAGCTTAATGGTGTCAAGAATATCTTCATTTGACAAGACCATGAGGCCTTCCATCTCAGCGCGACCAAGACGGCTGTTGACCTTCATACGACCAACGCGAGATAAGTCATAGCTATCTTCGTTGTAGAACAAGCGCTGGAACAAAGCCTCAACAGCGTCCTCTGTTGGAGGCTCGCCAGGACGCATCATGCGATATATGGCAATACGTGCAGCCATCTGATCGGCAGTTTCATCTGTGCGCAATGTTTGTGAAATATATGCGCCAGAATCTAAATCATTGGTATAGATAGTTTCCAACTGCTTGATGCCAGCATCGCGCAATGTAGCCAATAACTCCTCAGTGATTTCGTCATTAGCGTAAGCCAAGATTTCACCCGAGTCTGGATCAATGATATTGCGCGCAACTACGCGACCAACTAAGTAGTCATCTGGAACGATGATGTTCTTTGTTTTAGCAGCTTCGAGCTCACGAATATGTTTTGCATTAATGCGCTTATCTTTTTGAATGACAACAACACCATTCTTATCAAGCACATCAAAGCTTGCTAACTGGCCACGCAAACGCTCTGGAACAAATTCCATTGCTGCGCCATTTGCGCTCAATGAGAAATGATCAAAGTTAAAGAAGTTTGCAAGAATTTGTTCGTTGTTTAAACCAATTGCTTTAAGCAAAATGGTGACGGGCATCTTGCGACGACGGTCAACGCGGAAATAAAGAATATCTTTTGGGTCAAACTCAAAATCTAGCCATGAACCACGGTAAGGAATAATGCGTGCTGAGAACAGCAACTTACCAGAACTGTGGGTCTTACCCTTGTCATGCTCGAAAAACACGCCAGGGGAACGGTGCAACTGAGAAACAATAACGCGCTCAGTGCCGTTGATAACAAATGAACCATTTTCTGTCATGAGTGGAATTTCACCCATGTAGACTTCGCTCTCTTTTACCTCTTTAACCTTTGTAGGCGCTTCGCGATCATAAATAATCAAGCGAACTTTGGCGCGCAAGGCTGAGTGGTATGTGTAGCCACGTTGTTGACATTCTTTAACGTCAAACGGCGGCTGTGATAACTGGTAAGACACGTATTCCATACGTGCATAGCCATTGTTAGACACAATTGGGAACGCTGAAGTAAAGGCAGCTTGAAGTCCCTCTGTTAGACGAGACATGGCTGGCTTTTCAGCCTGTAAAAATTTAGCGTAGGATTCCAGCTGCGTTGCGATCAGGTATGGAACCTGGTGGTTGTTTACTCGCTTAGCAAAGCTTTTACGGACTCGCTTGCGTTCGGTGAAGCTGTAGTTCATTTCATCTCCGAATTCAGCGACTGTACAAAGATTTGGCGATTGGCCACTACCAATCACTGGCGGACAACACTAGATGCTTTAGATCCAGTGTCCGACCAAACTTGCATTCTGCAGTCGTATCAGAAGGCAAACCCGATTTCAATCTGAAATGAAATCGGGTTTGACCACTAATGGTCAAACCCAACAGTGCTAACGCTTCTTTTTGAGTAGCGTTAGCGCGGTTCGTATTACTTGATTTCTGACTTAGCGCCTGCTTCGTCAAGCTTCTTCTTGGCTTCTTCAGCTGTCTTCTTATCAACAGCTTCTTTGATTGGCTTCGGTGCGCCATCAACCAAGTCTTTTGCTTCTTTGAGACCAAGGCCAGTAATTTCGCGAACAGCCTTAATTACTGAAACTTTGTTAGCGCCTGCTTCGAGCAAGTTCACAGTAAATTCTGTTTGCTCTTCCGCAGCAGCACCGCCACCGCCGGCACCAGCAGGACCAGCAACAGCCATAGCTGCAGCTGAAACGCCAAACTTCTCTTCGAATGCTTTAACGAGATCGTTAAGATCCATTACAGACATGCTACCTACTGCATCAATGATTTCTTCTTTAGTAATCGCCATTTTTAGCTCCTAATACTTAAATAGTTAATGTGTCGCTTATTCAGCGGCAGGGGTTTCGTTTGCTTCGGTTCCAGCTTCTGGACTTACAGCTGCAGGCTCTGCACTTGCTTCTGGAGCGGTGGCTTCAGCAACTACTTCTGCTGCGGCTACTACTTCAACTACAGGTGCTGCAACTGGAGCTGGTGCTCCTGCTGCTTTTTGCGCTGCTACTGCGCCCAATACGCGAGCCATTGCAGATACTGGGGCCAACATGACACCCAACAACTGAGATAACAACTCGTCGCGGCTTGGAATTGACGCAAGGGATTTAACACCCGCCACGTCTAACAACTTGCCGTTATATAAGCCAGCAGTGATGACTAGTTTGTCTTGAGTCTTAGCAAAGTTCTGCAATACTTTTGCCGAAGCAATCGGATCAGCAGAAATGCCATAGATCAAGGGGCCAACCATCGAATCAGCAAGAGGCTCAAACTGTGTGCCTTGTGCAGCACGGCGTGCCAATGTGTTCTTCAGAACGCGAAGATATACACCTTGGTCACGTGCGCTAGCACGCAGCTTTGTCAACTGCTCAACTGGAATACCACGGTATTCAGCAAGCACGACTGTTTGAGCTCCCGCTAATTGAGCGCCGACATCAGCAACAATCGCTTTTTTGTCTTCTACATTCAAAGGCACGGTTTAACTCCATAAAAACCAACTGTTTCCAGTTGGGGTTACACACCAGCGTCTGATCATTTGTCACAAGTGAGTCTTGTGAAATCTTTTCAGGGTCGCCATCTGCGCTGGCTATTACTTTCGTAACGATTAAGAATTAACTCTTTACAAGCAACCAATTCACCAACGGTCTTTGATGTTCGACTCACACTCAAAGAGCAAGAGTCGACCCAAAGTTCTTTTTTGCTACAAGCGTATTACTGAGCTGCCTGTAACGATGCTTGGTCTACACGTACGCCTGCACCCATGGTGCTGCTTACGGCAACCTTCTTTAAATAAATACCTTTTGATGCAGGTGGCTTCGCCTTATTCAAAGCCTCAAGCAATGCAAGTAAGTTAGATTTCAATGCAGTTGGCTCGAATGAACGACGGCCAATGCTTGCGTGCACAATACCGGCTTTGTCCACACGGAACTGAACTTGACCAGCTTTTGCATTTTTAACTGCAGTCGCTACATCAGGAGTTACCGTTCCAACTTTTGGATTTGGCATCAAACCACGTGGGCCCAATACTTGACCTAAAGTACCAACAATTTTCATTGTGTCTGGGGATGCAATCAAAATATCGAAATCGATTTTGCCGCCTTTAATTTGTTCAGCAAGCTCTTCCATGCCAACAATTTCTGCACCAGCAGCTTTAGCTTGTTCAGCCTTCTCGCCCTGTGCAAAAACAGCAACACGAACATGTTTACCTGTACCAGCTGGGAGCACAACAGCGCCACGCACAACTTGGTCAGATTTCTTTGCATCAATGCCCAACTGAACAGCAACGTCGATAGACTCATCAAACTTAGCGGTTGCACACTCCTTAACGAGGTTCAACGCATCTTCAAGTGAATAGAATTTATTGCGATCGACTTTAGATTGAATTGCTTTTACGCGTTTAGATAACTTAGTCATGATTAGAGACCTTCCACTGTGATGCCCATAGAGCGGGCGCTACCAGCGATTGTTCTTACAGCTGCATCCATATCGGCTGCTGTCAAATCTGGCATTTTTGCTTTAGCGATTTCTTCCGCTTGAGCACGAGTAATTTTTCCTACCTTGTCGGTATGGGGACGTGGTGATCCTTTTTCGATCTTGGCAGCCTTCTTAATCATGATGGTTGCTGGCGGAGTCTTCATGATGAATGTGAAGCTCTTATCAGCGAACGCTGTAATCACGACTGGAATCGGAAGGCCTGGCTCCATGCTCTGAGTTTGAGCATTGAACGCCTTACAAAATTCCATAATGTTCAGACCGCGCTGACCCAATGCAGGACCTACGGGTGGTGATGGATTTGCTTTACCTGCAGGAATCTGCAGCTTAATAAAGCCAATAATCTTCTTTGCCATTTGTTGCTCCTAAAAGCGCGTCTTGCCTCTTTAGGAAAGACCGCTGTTGAGTAAACGCTTCGCTAGTTTTTGGCTTTCTAGCTCCGCTCCTCGGTTATTACTAACCACTTACAACTACTGCAAAACACGGCTAAAGCCCTGTTTTTACATCTTTTCTACTTGGCCGAACTCCAGCTCAACTGGGGTACCGCGGCCAAAAATTGTAACAGAAACGCGCAATCTTGACTTCTCATAATTGACTTCTTCAATATTGCCGTTGAAATCAATAAATGGCCCCTCTTTAACGCGCACAATCTCGCCAACCTCAAACAAGGTCTTTGGCTTAGGTTTATCAACCCCAGCCTGCATTTGATCCATGATTTTGGCTACTTCTGCGGTAGAAATCGGGCTTGGGCGATTTCTGACGCCACCAACGAATCCAGTCACTTTTGGTGTATTTTTTACCAAATGCCAGCTTTCATCCGTCATTTCCATTTCAATCAGAACGTAGCCTGGAAAGAAGCGGCGCTCAGATACTGACTTAGCACCTGATTTGATCTCAACGACCTCTTCAGACGGAACTAAAATTCGACCAAATTTGTCTGCCATGCCGGAACGTCCAATGCGCTCCTCAAGGCCTCTTTTGACGCTTTTTTCCATGCCGGAATAAGCATGAATAACATACCAGCGCATATTGCCAGTTGCTTGTGGATTTGCGGCTAATTCAGAATCGATCATTTTTTATAACTCACTTCCAGCCAAGAAAGACTGAAAAAACTAGCCATTCAATTAATTTGTCTGCCATCCACAGAAATAGGGACATGATCAGAACAAAACCAAATACGACCATCGTCATTTGGGTAGTCTCTTTTCGAGTCGGCCAAACAACTTTTTTTACTTCGTACCAAGAATCTTTTGCATAGGCAATGAAACGGCGCCCATCGGGTGAAACAGCCACAATTAAAACTGCTACAGTAATACCGCCAAACAAAACTGCTACGCGCACCAATAAAGACTGGTCAATGAGCGTGTAGTACAAGACTAGCGCTGCAACGACAATTAAAGCAGCGAGTCCTGAGACCCAGCTGCTCTTTTCTTCAGAGTGACTTACCGTTTGTTGAGACATATTACTTTCTGTTCAAATCGTGGCAGGGGCGGAGGGCATCGAACCCCCAACCTTTGGTTTTGGAGACCAACGCTCTGCCAATTGAGCTACACCCCTTTATTACTAACTACTTAAGCCAAAACCTTGCTAACCACTCCGGAGCCAACAGTGCGGCCACCTTCACGGATCGCAAAACGCAAACCTTCATCCATCGCGATTGGTGCGATGAGTTTGACGGTAATTTCTACGTTATCGCCTGGCATAACCATTTCTTTATCTTTTGGCAACTCGATCGAACCGGTTACGTCCGTTGTACGGAAGTAGAACTGTGGACGATAGTTGTTAAAGAATGGAGTGTGACGACCACCTTCATCTTTACCCAAGATATAAACTTGAGCTGTAAAGTGAGTATGTGGAGTGATTGAGCCTGGCTTAGCCAATACTTGACCACGTTCAACTTCTTCACGTTTTGTACCGCGCAATAAGATACCAACGTTATCGCCTGCTTGACCTTGGTCGAGCAATTTGCGGAACATTTCAACGCCAGTACAAGTTGTCTTAAGGGTTGGTTTGATACCAATGATTTCAATCTCTTCGCCAACCTTAACAATACCGCGCTCGATACGACCAGTCACTACAGTACCGCGACCAGAGATAGAGAACACATCTTCTACTGGCATCAAGAAGGCACCGTCAACAGCGCGATCTGGAGTAGGAATAAAAGTATCTAAAGCTTCAGCCAATTTCATAATGGCTTGCTCACCCAATTCGCCTTTGTCGCCGTCAAGGGCTAACTTAGCAGAACCATGGATGATTGGTGTGTCATCACCAGGAAATTCATATTTAGTTAGAAGCTCACGAACTTCCATTTCAACGAGTTCTAACAATTCAGCGTCATCAACCATGTCGCATTTGTTCAAGAAAACGATGATGTATGGAACGCCTACTTGGCGCGCCAAGAGGATGTGCTCACGAGTTTGTGGCATTGGGCCGTCAGCAGCAGACACCACCAAGATAGCGCCGTCCATTTGGGCAGCACCAGTAATCATGTTCTTAACGTAGTCAGCATGTCCTGGGCAATCAACGTGAGCGTAGTGACGATTTGCTGTCTCATACTCAACGTGCGCTGTATTAATCGTAATACCACGTGCTTTTTCTTCAGGAGCAGCATCGATCTGATCGTATGCTTTTGCTTCGCCACCAAATGCTTTTGAGAGCACGGTTGCAATCGCTGCTGTTAATGTGGTCTTACCGTGGTCAACGTGACCAATGGTGCCTACGTTTACGTGCGGTTTTGTCCGCTCAAACTTTTCTTTTGCCATTTTTTGTCTGCCTTTAGTTAACTCAATAAACCAACTCGGTTACACAAATGTAATAAACATGTACTACACAATTTTTAATGCATAAAGCCTGGTGCCCATGGGCAGGATCGAACTGCCGACCTCTCCCTTACCAAGGGAGTGCTCTACCACTGAGCCACATGGGCCAATCTACTACTGCAATCTTGGAGCGGGATAAGAGAATCGAACTCTTGACCGAAGATTGGAAATCTGCTGTTTTACCATTAAACTAATCCCGCACATCTGGTGGAGGGGGTAGGATTCGAACCTACGTAGGCATAGCCAACAGATTTACAGTCTGCCTCCTTTAGCCGCTCGGACACCCCTCCGCGAACCCAATATTCTGACTCCAAATGGAGTTTGTGTCAATCTCTCTAAACGTTTTCACAAGTAAAAACGCCCAGACCTAAGAGGGTCTGGGCGTCGCATTGGTGCCCGGCAGTTACCTACTTTCACACGGGTAATCCGCACTATCATCGGCGTAAAGTCGTTTCACTGTCCTGTTCGGGATGGGAAGGAGTGGTTCCAACTTGCTATGGTCACCGGGCGTAGAGGGTTGAGTTGTTGATTTATCAACAACTCTATTTGAGTAAGCATGTAATAAGGATGCAGATTAAATCTGGCAAACATCCAACACAATAGTGCTGGTTATAGGATCAAGCCTAACGGGCAATTAGTATCGGTTAGCTTAACGCATTACTGCGCTTCCACACCCGACCTATCAACGTTGTGGTCTTCAACGACCCTTTATGTAGGTTAAACCTACGGGAGATCTCATCTTCAGGCAAGTTTCCCGCTTAGATGCTTTCAGCGGTTATCTCTTCCGTACATAGCTACCCTGCGATGCTTCTGGCGAAACAACAGGTACACCAGCGGTACGTCCACTCCGGTCCTCTCGTACTAGGAGCAGCCCCCGTCAAATCTCCAACGCCCATGGCAGATAGGGACCAAACTGTCTCACGACGTTTTAAACCCAGCTCACGTACCTCTTTAAATGGCGAACAGCCATACCCTTGGGACCGGCTACAGCCCCAGGATGAGATGAGCCGACATCGAGGTGCCAAACACCGCCGTCGATATGAACTCTTGGGCGGTATCAGCCTGTTATCCCCAGAGTACCTTTTATCCGTTGAGCGATGGCCCTTCCATACAGAACCACCGGATCACTATGACCTGCTTTCGCACCTGCTCGACTTGTCGGTCTCGCAGTTAAGCACGCTTTTGCCATTGCACTTTAGGTACGATGTCCGACCGTACCAAGCGTACCTTCGTACTCCTCCGTTACACTTTGGGAGGAGACCGCCCCAGTCAAACTGCCTACCATGCACTGTTCCCGACCCAGATAATGGGCCAAGGTTAGAATCTCAAACAAACCAGGGTGGTATTTCAAGGTTGGCTCCAGCGAAACTAGCATCCCGCTTTCAACGCCTCCCACCTATCCTACACAGACCGGTTCAAAATTCAATGCAAAGCTACAGTAAAGGTTCATGGGGTCTTTCCGTCTAGCCACGGGTAGATTGCATCATCACAAACATTTCAACTTCGCTGAGTCTCAGGAGGAGACAGTGTGGCCATCGTTACGCCATTCGTGCAGGTCGGAACTTACCCGACAAGGAATTTCGCTACCTTAGGACCGTTATAGTTACGGCCGCCGTTTACTGGGACTTCAATCAAGAGCTTGCACCCCATCATTTAATCTTCCAGCACCGGGCAGGCGTCACACCCTATACGTCCACTTTCGTGTTTGCAGAGTGCTGTGTTTTTATTAAACAGTCGCAGCCACCTTTTTATTGCAACCCTTTCGTCCTCCCCTTGTACAGGGTCAAACTACCAGGGCGCACCTTATCCCGAAGTTACGGTGCAAATTTGCCGAGTTCCTTCTCCTGAGTTCTCTCAAGCGCCTTAGAATACTCATCTCGCCCACCTGTGTCGGTTTGCGGTACGGTCTTGTTAGACTGAAGCTTAGAGGCTTTTCTTGGAACCACTTCCAATTGCTTCGTGAATAAATTCACTCGTCTCACGCCCTTGAATTACGCTACCGGATTTACCTAATAGCCATCTCCAACGCAAGAACCGGGACATCCAACACCCGGACAACTTTCCGCGATCCGTCCCCCCATCGCATCTAACAATGGTCAAGGAATATTAACCTTGTTCCCATCAGCTACGCATCTCTGCCTCGCCTTAGGGGCCGACTCACCCTGTTCCGATGAACGTTGAACAGGAAACCTTGGGCTTACGGCGAGGGGGCTTTTCACCCCCTTTATCGCTACTCATGTCAGCATTCGCACTTCTGATACCTCCAGCATCCTTTACAAGACACCTTCACAGGCTTACAGAACGCTCTCCTACCATCACATTGCTGTGATCCGCAGCTTCGGTTATATGCTTAGCCCCGTTACATCTTCCGCGCAGGACGACTCGATCAGTGAGCTATTACGCTTTCTTTAAAGGATGGCTGCTTCTAAGCCAACCTCCTGACTGTTTTAGCCTTCCCACTTCGTTTCCCACTTAGCATATATTAGGGACCTTAGCTGGCGGTCTGGGTTGTTTCCCTCTTGACACCGGACGTTAGCACCCGATGTCTGTCTCCCGTGCTTGCACTTGTAGGTATTCGGAGTTTGCTATGGCGCAGTAATCCGCAATGGACCCCACTACCATGACAGTGCTCTACCCCCTACAGTGATACACGAGGCACTACCTAAATAGTTTTCGGAGAGAACCAGCTATTTCCAGTTTTGTTTAGCCTTTCACCCCTATCCACAGCTCATCCCCTAACTTTTCAACGTTAGTGGGTTCGGTCCTCCAGTACGTGTTACCGCACCTTCAACCTGGCCATGGATAGATCAACTGGTTTCGGGTCTACACCCAGCAACTAGCGCCCTATTCGGACTCGCTTTCGCTACGCCTTCCCTATTCGGTTAAGCTTGCTACTGAATGTAAGTCGCTGACCCATTATACAAAAGGTACGCAGTCACCCCTTACGAGGCTCCTACTGTTTGTATGCACACAATTTCAGGATCTATTTCACTCCCCTCCCGGGGTTCTTTTCGCCTTTCCCTCACGGTACTTGTTCACTATCGGTCGATTACGAGTATTTAGCCTTGGAGGATGGTCCCCCCATATTCAGACAGGATTTCACGTGTCCCGCCCTACTTGTCTCTAGCCTAGTACCACCCAATAATTTTCACATACGGGACTATCACCCTTTATTGTCGGACTTTCCATTCCGTTCTGTTAATTACTGAGCTATCACTAGAAGGCTGTTCCCATTTCGCTCGCCACTACTTTGGGAATCTCGGTTGATGTCTTTTCCTCTCGCTACTTAGATGTTTCAGTTCACGAGGTTCGCTTCTCATACCCTATGTATTCAGGTATGGATACCACAAAAGTGGTGGGTTTCCCCATTCAGAAATCCCCGGATCAAAGCTTATTTACCAGCTCCCCGGGGCTTATCGCAGGTTATAACGTCTTTCGTCGCCTGTAATCGCCAAGGCATCCATCATGTGCACTTATTCACTTGATCCTATAACGAGCACCATTGCTAGTAACCGTTACAGGTTTTACTTCTACTTCTGACATGTTTGCCGTAATCCAAACTATAAGTACTTTTTAAGAACTTTGTAAAACTCGTTTGTATTACTGATTGATGATTCAATCTTTACCCTTATTACATTGTCTAATGTTCTCTCAAAGAAACATTAGACACTTTGCTTACTCAAATTTTTAAAGAACAGCCATAAATGGCAAAACTAAACAATCTAATAATCGCTTAGTTTTGACATTTAGATAGTTGGTGGAGGATGACGGGATCGAACCGACGACCCCCTGCTTGCAAAGCAGGTGCTCTCCCAGCTGAGCTAATCCCCCAACGTTCCACATAGTCCATATCACTTCTGATTTGGTGGGTCTGGTAGGACTTGAACCTACGACCCCTGCGTTATCAACACAGTGCTCTAACCAGCTGAGCTACAGACCCGTGGCTTTTATTGTGAACCGATAAGTGTGGGCACTAAAGCTCCAGCATCTTTCTCTAGAAAGGAGGTGATCCAGCCGCACCTTCCGATACGGCTACCTTGTTACGACTTTACCCCAGTCATGAACCCTGCCGTGGCAGTCGCCCCCCTTGCGGTTAGGCTAACGGCTTCTGGCAAAACCCACTCCCATGGTATGACGGGCGGTGTGTACAAGACCCGGGAACGTATTCACCGCGACATTCTGATCCGCGATTACTAGCGATTCCAGCTTCACGTAGTCGAGTTGCAGACTACGATCCGGACTACGATGCATTTTCTGAGATTAGCTCCCCCTCGCGGGTTGGCAACCCTCTGTATGCACCATTGTATGACGTGTGAAGCCCTACCCATAAGGGCCATGAGGACTTGACGTCATCCCCACCTTCCTCCGGTTTGTCACCGGCAGTCTCTTTAGAGTGCTCTTGCGTAGCAACTAAAGACAAGGGTTGCGCTCGTTGCGGGACTTAACCCAACATCTCACGACACGAGCTGACGACAGCCATGCAGCACCTGTGTTGACTTTCTCTTACGAGCACCTAATGTATCTCTACTTCGTTAGTCACATGTCAAGGGTAGGTAAGGTTTTTCGCGTTGCATCGAATTAATCCACATCATCCACCGCTTGTGCGGGTCCCCGTCAATTCCTTTGAGTTTTAATCTTGCGACCGTACTCCCCAGGCGGCTGACTTCACGCGTTAGCTACGTTACTCAGGATGTAAATCCCGAACAACTAGTCAGCATCGTTTAGGGCGTGGACTACCAGGGTATCTAATCCTGTTTGCTCCCCACGCTTTCGTGCATGAGCGTCAGTGTTATCCCAGGGGGCTGCCTTCGCCATTGGTATTCCTCCACATATCTACGCATTTCACTGCTACACGTGGAATTCTACCCCCCTCTGACACACTCTAGCTATACAGTCACAGGCGCCATTCCCAGGTTAAGCCCGGGGATTTCACGCCTGTCTTGTATAACCGCCTGCGCACGCTTTACGCCCAGTAATTCCGATTAACGCTTGCACCCTACGTATTACCGCGGCTGCTGGCACGTAGTTAGCCGGTGCTTATTCTTCAGGTACCGTCATTCCCGGACTGTGTTAGAGCCGGTGTTTCTTCCCTGACAAAAGAGCTTTACAACCCGAAGGCCTTCTTCACTCACGCGGCATTGCTGGATCAGGGTTGCCCCCATTGTCCAAAATTCCCCACTGCTGCCTCCCGTAGGAGTCTGGGCCGTGTCTCAGTCCCAGTGTGGCTGATCGTCCTCTCAGACCAGCTACTGATCGTCGCCTTGGTGGGCTTTTACCCCACCAACAAGCTAATCAGGCATCGGCCGCTCTAATCGCGCGAGGTCTTTCGATCCCCCGCTTTCCCCCTCAGGGCGTATGCGGTATTAGCACAGCTTTCGCTGCGTTATCCCCCACGATAAGGTACGTTCCGATGTATTACTCACCCGTTCGCCACTCGCCACCAGGTGCAAGCACCCGTGCTGCCGTTCGACTTGCATGTGTAAGGCATGCCGCCAGCGTTCAATCTGAGCCAGGATCAAACTCTTCAGTTTAATTCCTGTGATCCTTGCGGATCGTCGCACTCATTCAAGAAATTGACTTGGTAATAAAACCAAATCTTTTTACTGTCTATGAGTACTATTTATTTACATCTGTCCCGAAGGACTTGATGCTTTCACTTAGTACCCACAATTATCGGTTCACTAATTTTTAAAGAGGGCTGACTTGTTTTGCATTTCTTAAAAAACATTCAGCAGAGAGGTGAGACTATATCCCACAAATTTAGGGTCGTCAACACCTTTCGTAGTCTTTTTCTTCAAAAAGCACTTGTTTTTTCTGATTTTAAAAATAAAACCAGCTAAATCAATAAGATATGAATTTAAAAAATATTTAACTTTTTTTAAAAATTTAAGGGTTTTGGAGTATTCATATACTTTTCTTTACTAAGACCCTCTTTTTTTGCCTCTCTAACGGTGCATATCTTAGATAAAACCTAGGGAAAACCCTGTAATTTTATCAATTTCCTGCTAATATATTGCTATGCACAATAAACTAGCGAAGAGTCACTCACCCAAGCGCCCCAATGCTGGTGGGGGTCTCGTTCCAGTTCGAGAACTTCATGCTGGCCATAGGTCCACCATACTTCATCACTTTTTACAACTAAATGAAGATGATCGCCGCCTGCGTTTTGGGACACATACCCCCAATGAGGTTATCGAACGGTATGTTGAAGGCCTAGACTTCAATCAGGATGCTATTTTTGGCATCTTTGATACTGAGTTGAATATTGTTGGGTTAGCTCACCTTGCTTACCTTCCTGTCTTTAAAAGCAAAGGGCGTGCTGCTGAGTTTGGTGTTTCGGTACTACCGGAGGGCAGGGGACGAGGGCTTGGAACCGCTTTACTAGCGCGTGCAGCAGTTCACTCGCGCAATACTCGTATTGAAACGTTGTTTGTTCATTGCCTGGCAAATAACAAAGCCATGATGCATTTGGCACAAAAAGCGGGTATGAGTGTTGAATATGCTTATGGTGATGCAGATGCCTATTTGAAGCTATTGCCTGCCAACTCCAGCACAATTGTTCAAGAAGCGGCAAACGAGCAGTGGGCTGATTTCGACTACGCGCTCAAGGAAAATTTGAAGCGCTCTCATCATGCTTGGAGCTGGTGGTTAGGTCAGCCAACAACTGCGCCTTAATTATTGTCAGGCGCACCCTGCAAAATCCAAAATACAAGCAGCGAAAGCTCAGCATCACTTAACTTGGCATTAGCAGGCATTGGTACCACTCCCCACGAGCCAGCTCCACCTTTTTGAATTTTGTTTTTTAAAAAAATGTTTGCACTAGGATTGCTTTTATATTTAGCAGCAACATCGCGAAAGCTTGGACCAACTATTTTTTTATTGACTGCGTGACAACCTAAGCAGGCATTTTGTTTCGCAATGGAAAGTGCCCCGCCAATACTGTCAGTCGCTTGCGCAATCTGCATGCCCGCAAAGAAAAGGGCAGCCATAAAAGCCGCCCTCACGTGCCCAACCAAAGTCATATGTTGCGTTGATTACAAATACTTACTGAAATTTTGGCGGACTTGATGGTTGAGTCTCATCTGCTTTGCCTTGCTTTTCTAAGCGCACCTTCTCCGCATCGGAGATGATGTCAAAATAGACAAAAACTTCTTTCACACCACTGGAGTTGCTCGCCACTTTCTTTGCAATGTCAGCTTCTTTTTGCGTCAAGATTCCCATTAGATAGACGCTGCTGCCCTCAGCAACAATTGCCATCGAGTTCGAAGGCAATTCCTCCGTAAAAATCATTTGGGTCTTGATCTTTGACTCAAGGTAAGAGTCATTGGCGCGGGCCGTATAGCTACTATTAGGGCCTATTACCAGCTCGTTATACACGCTACGAGCGTTCTTCATTGCTTTTACATAAGCCCCGGCCTCGCCTTTAATGTCAGCGTCCTTTACCTCGCCAGTGAGCAATACTTTCTGGTTAAACGAAGTGACATTAATGTGGGCGTTATCACCGAATCTTTTAGCTAGCGCGTTAACAGACTCAAGCTCAATGCCTTTATCGATTGCTTGAACACTCGCACTGCGTCGATCTGCAAGAATCGCTGCGCTTGCAGCAACACCGCCTACAGCAAGCACACCGCAAGCCGATAAAAAGGAGGTGAGAATTAACATGACAACTAATTTACTTGCGGGTTTAATTTGCATCATGAACGCTTTCTATTTTAAGGGTGCCATTAATCAAGCAGTATGTGATCAACGCCATCACACAAACTGTGCAACAACACTAAATGTGTTTCTTGAATTCGTGCAGTACGAGTAGAGGGGGCACAAAGATGAATATCATTCTTGTCCAATAGGCTTGCGATTTTTCCGCCGCCATTTCCGGTAAGGGCAATAATTTTGATGCCCATTTTTTTCGCCACTTCAATGGCCCTTACTACATTTTTAGAATTGCCCGATGTAGAGATGCCCAAGAGTATGTCGCCGCTTTTGCCCAGACCTCGGACTTGCTTGCTAAATACCTCGTCATAACTGTAATCATTACCAACAGCGGTCAAGATAGAAGTGTCTGTTGTTAAGGCAATTGCAGCAAGCTCCTGACGTTCGCGCTCAAAACGCCCAATCAATTCGGCTGCAAAGTGTTGTGCATCGGCGGCGGATCCGCCATTACCACAAGCCATAACCTTACCGCCAGCGCGCAAGCATTCAACCATTGCCAGCACACCCACTGCAACCGACTCTGGAAGCACTTTCTCAGCCTCTTGCTTGACTGCAATGCTGTCTAAAAAATGTTGGGATGCGCGCTTACGCAGGCGTTCAATCGTATTTTTATCCATAACAATATTATGCGCTAAAGCGGAGGCTTTTTCCGCAAGCTGCCAACGAAAGTAAAAGCGACGTATTCTCTTACTTATTAACTAATCCTCCGCAAGATTTCTATACATGGAACTGAGCTCATTTGACTTTCTAAAGCAGCAAGATTTGCCTGCTGGGGCCCTCTACATGGTAGCCACTCCAATTGGTAATTTGGGTGACATCACGATGCGAGCTCTGCACATACTCAATGCTGTTGATGGCATAGCCTGTGAAGACACGCGACATAGTGCCGCCTTACTTCAGCAATTTGGTATTCATAAGAAATGCCTCGCCTTGCATGAACACAATGAAATGAGTGGGGCACAAACAGTGATCCGGCATCTGGCACAGAATGAGCGCTGGGCCTATATCTCTGACGCAGGAACTCCGGGTGTTTCAGATCCCGGAGCAAGACTGGTCGATGAGGTGCAAAAGGCGGGCTTCCGGGTTGTGCCTATCCCGGGGGCAAGCGCCGTATCTTCGGCCGTCTCAATCGGCGGTTCTGTCTTATTTAACTCTGACGGACGCTTCCAGTTTTTAGGTTTTTGGCCGAACAAATCAAAAGAGCGTGATGCTCTGGTTCTGAACATTCGCACCAGTGCAAATACGAGCATCTTTTTTGAATCGCCACACCATATCAAGGAAACTCTCCGAGTTTTGTCGGACGCCCTAGAAGCAGATCGTCAATTAGTAGTAGGCCGTGAGCTGACTAAAAAATTTGAGCAAATTATTTCTATGCGGGCCAGTGAAATTCCACAGTGGCTTGAAGACGCCAGTAGCCTCAAGGGTGAATTTATTATTTTAGTTGCAGGGCGCCCAGCCAGTGCTGATGAGGCTCCAGAGCATGCATCCCTCTTGTTGTGGGCCAACACCTTAAGCCCATACCTTGGTAGCAAAGAAATCGCTGCCGTGCTTGCTCAAGCCTTGGGGCTTTCTAAAAAAGAAGCCTATCAAATTGCCTTAGATGCAAAAGTTTCTAGTGGCGAGAAATAAAAAAGCTGGCATATAGCCAGCTTTTTTATTTGCGCTGACAAAAATTTATTTTGCTGCTGGCGCCTTAGGCTCTGGCAATTTACCGCCGGATGCGTTAGCCATAAACACAACTGCGCGAGCCAATTCATAATCACTAATATCTGCTGGATTAGAGCCGCCACGAGCTGGCATAGCACCCTTGCCCTTGAGTACGGAGGTCATCAAAGAATCGTAGCCCTTACCAATACGCGGGGCCCATGCGCTTACGTCACCAAATTTTGGCGCGCCTGCAGCACCGGTAGCATGGCAAGAGGAGCAAACGGCTTTGTAAACCTGTTCTCCAGTTTGAATTTCACGCGGAGCACTTGCATCTTTAAAATTTAATTGCGCTACTGGTTTGATCAATTGCTCTGCAGACTTTGCTACATCTCCGGTTCCAGCGCCTTCGCGTTTGCCACTATTTACGTACACCATTAGTAACAAAATAATGATCAAGGGTACAAAAAAGCTTGCAAAGACCATGATGATCAATTGCTTTGGGGACTTAATTAGGTTGCCGTGCTCGTTGCTCATAGGACTTTTATCATTTGACGGGGTTTAGGGGTTACTTTGCGGTGATTATAACGAGAGCTTACATTCTAGGCACTTACAATAGCCAGGTGATTGTTTTTGTTGCTGGCGCCCGTAGCTCAGTGGATAGAGTATTGGCCTCCGAAGCCAAGGGTCGCAGGTTCGATTCCTGCCGGGCGCACCACAAGAAACAAAGGGGATTTTGACCTACATCATGCGCCAAATGATAAAAACAGCTATCATTTGCACCTAAATTATTGATTCTTATCGTGTCCAATCATCTAAATCCCACCCTCTCCGAGCCATCTATTTCCAACCCCCTGGCACCAGATGCGCCGCTCCCCCATCGAAAAATCATTCGCAGCTGGCTCATTCCTATGGCCCAGGGCGAAACCGCTCGCGCACTAGTACTTTTAGCAATTGATGCTGCACTATGGATCGGCTGTATTGCTGGCACCGTCTTCATTCAGAGCGTTCTGATTAAAGTTATATTGGGTCTTGTTGCTGGCTTTGTAACGGGGCGCATTTTTATTCTTGGTCATGATGCCTGCCACCAGAGCTTTACCCCGAATCGTGAGCTCAATAAAGTATTAGGGCGCATTGCCTTCTTACCATCACTAACCCCATATAGCCTTTGGGATGTAGGTCATAACGTAGTCCACCATGGCCAAACCAACCTTAAGGGCTTTGATTTTGTCTGGGCTCCGCTATCTAAGGCCGAATTTGATGCTTTGCCATCCTGGCGTCGAGGCCTTGAGCGTCTTTACCGCAGTGGCTGGGGGCCAGTTTTCTACTATTTGATTGAAATTTGGTGGCGGCGCGAGTACTTTCCAAACGCCAAAAACAAACCTGGCGATCGGCCTATCTTCCTTAAAGACAACCTGCTAGTTAGCGCATTTGCGCTGATTTGGATTGGTTGCTTAGTTGTGGGTGCTTTGGTAACAGATCAATCCATCTGCATTGGCCTACTCACTGGCTTTGCTGTGCCTTTCCTGTTTTGGAATGGCATGATTGGCTTTGTTGTCTACGTTCACCACACACACCCCTCAGTTTCTTGGTATGACAAGAAATCTGAATGGTTGCGTGCACAGCCCTTTGTATCAACCACCGTACACCTTACTTTCAGCTGGATTTGGGGCTCTTTAATGCACCACATCATGGAGCATACTGCCCATCACGTAGACATGAGCGTACCCCTGTATCGCCTTAAGGAGGCCCAAAATACCCTGGAAACCATCCTTCCAGAGCGTATTTTTGTGCAAAAGTTCTCTTGGGGCTGGTATTTTGATACGGCCCGCAAGTGCAAGCTTTACGACTTTGAAAACAAGGCTTGGCTAGATTTTGATGGCAATAAAACGGCTGATTCGGTCAGAGTTGTCCTAAGCCCAGCCCCAGCAGGACAAAACGGGTAAAATAGATCTTCTGTATAGATTTGGCTTACCCGGATTGCCCATGACTACCTCGACTCCAGCTGCTACCCAAGATACTTCCCAGAGCCTCAAATTTTGCTCTTCTTGCAGTCGCGAAAAGCGCCTAGAAGGTGGCACCTGGATACCAACAAGCAATCGTAAGCAACGCTGGATTTGCGCAAGCTGTCTTTACAACCGCACACATCGTACTGGCTCAGCCAAAACCTAATTTGCGTTTTTTGTAACTTGGTGATTTAGCTTAAGCGCCAGCACCAACATAGGGGTTTGTTTGACGCTCTCTACCAAAAGTAGACATTGGTCCATGACCAGGCACAAATTGAACATCATTACCAAGCGGCCATAATTTTGTCTTAATTGCAGCAATTAAATCCGCTTGATTGCCGCGAGGAAAATCTGTTCTTCCAATGGATCCCGCGAAGAGTACATCACCGACTAAAGCTAAACGATCTTGCTTATTAAAAAATACTACATGGCCCGGAGTGTGGCCAGGGCAATGCAGAACCTCTAAGTCCACATTGCCAACCTGCACATGATCACCGTCGTTTAGCCAGCGTGTTGGCTCGAATACTTTTGCGTGACCAAAACCAAATCGCAACGTTTGCTCTGGTAATTGATCAATCCAAAAACGCTCATCAATTTGCGGTCCCTCTATTGGAACATTGAGTTGATCTGCTAAATCCTTCGCTGCAGCACAATGATCGAGGTGCCCATGCGTCAGTAAAATTTTCTTTACCGTTCCACCTAGCTGCATTACTCCATCAAGTATCTTTTCTATATCACCCCCAGGATCCACAATAGCGGCATCTCCAGTTTCTTGACAAACTAATATAGAACAGTTTTGCTCAAATGGGGTTACGGGAATGATTCTGAATTTAATTGGCATATGGGCACAGAGCTTACATTGATAACGGCCCAGTTTATTGCACTACAGATAGAATATCTCCAAAGGACGAAATATGAACTCTCAAGACACATTTAAATTTGCGCTAACCCACGAATGGGCAGACTGTGAAGCTGACGGCCTCATCTGGGTTGGAATTAGCAATCATGCTCAAGAAGCGCTGGGAGATGTGATGTTCTTCCAGGCGCCCAAGATTGGGCAACAAGTTCAGCAGGGCGAAGCAATTGCTGTTATTGAGTCAGTTAAAGCTGCGAGCGATATACATGCGCCCGTGAGTGGTGAGGTTGTGGCATTAAATGAAGTGGTCGACGCTAGTCCAGAGCTCGTCAATGAAAAGCCCTATGCTATTTGGCTCTTCAAAATAAAACCTCTATCAGACGCAGACTTAACATCTGAACTAGAAAAGCTCATGGACTTAGATCAATACAACTCTTCTGCGGGCGCCTAATCTATTAGATTGCGATTGGGTCGCGCTCGATTAACCAGCGGATGCGTGATGTTTTACTAATACGCCCCTGAGAATTGCTCCGTAAATCCTCATCAATTGCTTCAAGCGCTTCTTGTAACAACTTGCGGCTCTCAGACTCAATGACCACTTGTGCGCGCTCTGATCCCGCCACCCGCATTACGGCTTTTGGCACCGGGTCATATATTCGCAACTCCTTACTATGCAACCCTTTATTTTTTAGGCGCCCCTTAAGACCGCTCAAAAACTGAATAGCCTTATCCAAAGTTTTTCCTTCTGCATGAATTAGGCCTTGATAAGAGTAGGGCGGTAATTGTGCTTCTTCTCGCTCTCGTGCGATATGCGACAAAAATCCGTCGACGTCGTGCCTCAATAGGTATTGATAGACTGCTGCTTCGGGGTGCTGCGTTTCAATATAGATATTCCCACCCGCCTGTCCTTCTATACCAGATCTTCCGGCACGCCCTGCAACCTGCACCAGTTGCGCAAATAATCTTTCTGCCGCCCTGAAATCAGGTGAATATAGCCTGCTGTCAGCGTCCAGTACCGCAACTAAACCAATATTTTGATAATCGTGTCCTTTAGCAATCATTTGGGTGCCAACAACGATATCTACTTTTCCGTCGTGTATTTCTTGAAAAAGTATTTCTGCGCCTTTGCTTTTTCTGCTCGAGTCTGTGTCAACACGAAGTACTCTTGCGTTTGGCCACATCTCTCCTATGGCGTCCTCCAGTTTCTGGGTTCCCTGTCCCAAAGTTTTAAGATCGGCATTGCCGCAATCCGGACAAAAGGCAGGGATCTGCTTTACTAGGCCACAATGATGACAATTCAATACCGACTTTGTTCCCAATGCACCTGCTTTATGCACTACTGTGTGTGATGAGCACTCGGTGCAGACTGACATCCAAGCACATGCATTACAACTGAGAACGGGGGCATAGCCCCTGCGATTAATTAAGATCAAACTTTGTTTGCCCTCTTCTAAATTCTTACTAATCGCATGAGCCAAAGTTTTAGTAATCAAGCTCTTTGTCTTTGGACTATTTTGGTCTCCGGGACTAAATTGGTTCTGAGGGTCTCGTGAATTGACTAGGTGCACCTTGGGCAAAAGAGCGCCCTGCGCTCGCTGATCTAGACGCATGTATTCATAACGACCAGCCTTAGCTGCAATCCAGGTTTCTAATGAGGGTGTTGCTGATGAAAGCAAAATCGGAATTTTTTGGTCGTGTGCGCGCCAGATGGCCAAATCTCTTGCCGAGTACCTAGTACCCTCTTGTTGCTTATACGAGGGGTCGTGCTCCTCATCAACTACGATTGCACGTAAATTTGGTATTGAAGTTAACGCAGCCAAGCGTGTTCCCAAAATAATTCGCGCCTTACCTGTCATAGCTTCATGCCACGCAATGCCTCTTTGTTTCTCTGTCACCCCACTGTGAAGCACTGCCAAGTTTTCTTCTGGAAAATATGCTCGCACTCGTCGTTCTAATTGTGGCGTTAGATTAATTTCAGGTACCAACAGTAAAACTTGTGCTGCTTCGTCCTTCAAAATACTAGCAAGCCAATTTAAAAAGACCGCTGTCTTACCGCTGCCAGTTTGCCCATGCAACAAGATTGCGCGGAAGTTGTTACCTGTTTTGCTTGGGTTTCCCATTAAAGCTTGCAGTGCTTCTGCTTGCTCCTGATTCAACTGATCAATGCTGATGTAACCCTCAACCAGTTTCGGACTTTTTTCTTTATTTCGTTTCTTCTCGGCGCTCTGTATTTTTTTTGGGATTTTGTCCCAGTCTTCAGACTTGCGCCACATCTTTGGAATGCTAGGCATGATAGTTTCACCAAGCGTGTGTACGTAATACTGGCTTGCAAAATTCATTAATTTCAACAGTCCGCCATCTAATGGGGGAAGGGGGGCTATTTTTTCAACTAGTTTTAATTTATCAAATTCATATTCAGAGTGAGCACTCACATTTGTAACGATACCCACCTCTTTAGATCTTCCAAATGGAATTTCAACAATATGCCCAATCTGCGGCAAACTACCCAACTTAGCAAGATCCCACAGATAGTCAAAGCCCTGGACTAAGGGCTTATCAACAACTATTTGGACAACTATCGGGGCTGTCATGATTTACGTCAATTTTCTTATGGGCCTGTGGATAAGTCTGTGGATATCATCTGATAATTCTAGTTTCTAAGTTAATTTACCGACACCCAATAAGCGCACGGCTTTAAAAAATTATGTATAAAAACCAATAAAATCAATATCTTAAAATCTTTTGTAGAAGTTAAGGATGACTTTTGTTCGCAATCTCACTGAATTTAGTCTTATACCCAAAACTGTGCATAACTTTTGCGATGATTTATGACTAAGTTAGCAATTACTTTGATTTATTGCTTTAATCTAAGCGCGCGAGAACTGTTTATAACCGACTCTGCCAAGGCGCTAACACTGTCGGGTGGCGTGAACTGAGATATCCCATGGCCCAAGTTGAAGATATGCCCATCAAGCGGATGGAGACCTGCTTTTAGGGCAGGCGCCTGAGCAAGATCCTCAAGTATGGCGCTTGCTGCTTTGGCAATCTGCTTTGGCTCAGAAAACAAAATAAGAGGGTCAAGATTGCCCTGTAGGGACAAAGGCTTATTAATCTCTAATAACTGCTTTCTAGCACGACTTAAGGACATCGTCCAATCGAGCGCAATGACATCGGCGCCAACTTGAGCCATATCATTGAGCCAAATTGCTCCGCCCTTAGTGAACATAATGACGGGGATTTTTTGACCCTCGTACTCGCGGGGCAACAGTGCAATCACTTTTTGCATGGCTGCCAAAGACATTCTTTGATACCACCCATCTGGAAGTAAGCCGCCCCAAGTGTCAAAAATCATGAGCGCTTGTGCGCCCGCCTTTACTTGCTCCGTCAAATAGCTCGCCACTGATTCAATATTGATATCTAAAATATGTTGCAATAAGTCTGGCCGGGTAAACATCATTGTTTTAGCATGACGAAAGTCGTCAGAGCCCGACCCATCAATCATGTAACAAGCTAATGTCCAAGGACTACCCGAGAAACCAATCAATGGAACGCGTTGCTTGCCATCCTGAATAAGCGCCTTACGTATTTCTGTAACGGCATCAAAAACATATTGCAATTGCCCCATATCGGCAACATGTAATTTTTTTACAGCCTCTTCTGTGCGCAATGGATTTTCAAAGCTAGGGCCTTCGCCAGCAGTAAATTTTAGACCCAAGCCCATTGCATCTGGAATGGTCAAAATATCTGAAAATAGAATTGCTGCATCCAATGGATAACGATCTAAAGGTTGCAAGGTTACTTCGGTTGCATAAGCAGGGTTTTTTGCAAGCCCGAGGAAGCTTCCGGCCCTAGCGCGGGTGGCGTTATATTCGGGGAGATAGCGCCCAGCTTGGCGCATGAGCCAAAGCGGTGTTTGATCAACCGCTTCGCCCAAGCAGGCTTTTAAAAACCGATCATTTAACAGCAAGGAGATGGCCGGCTTTTACTTTTTACGACGGAAACGAGCAATCGCAGCCAATTGCGCTGCAGCCATTGCAAACTCAGACTGGGCCAAAGCCAAATCAAAATCAGTTCCACGGTTTTGCATTGCTTCTTCGGCACGCTTCTTAGCTTCAATTGCTTTAGCCTCATCCAAATCATGGCCACGAATAGCGGTGTCTGCTAAAACCGTGACGTGATCTGGCTGAACCTCTAAATAGCCACCAGCAACAAATACAAACTCTTCATCGCCGTCCGCTTTTTCAATGCGAACTGAGCCTGGACGAATGCGTGTAATTAAAGGTGTGTGACCGCGCAAAATGCCGAGCTCGCCACTTTCACCAGGAAGCGCAACAAACTTAGCTTCGCCACTAAAAATGGATTTCTCAGCACTGACTACATCGACGCGTATGGTTGACATAATTTCCCTAGATGAATTCGATTAAAGCTTCTTAGCCTTCTCGATGGCCTCATCAATTGAACCCACCATATAGAACGCTTGCTCAGGCAAGTGATCCAACTCACCGCTACAAATCATCTTGAAGCCGCGGATGGTTTCTTTCAATGTCACATATTTACCAGGTGATCCTGTAAATACCTCGGCAACGTGGAAAGGCTGGGACAAGAAGCGTTGAATCTTACGTGCACGCGATACGGCCAATTTGTCTTCCGGGGACAGTTCGTCCATGCCCAAAATTGCAATAATGTCGCGCAATTCTTTATAGCGTTGCAATGTCATCTGTACATCACGGGCTACGTCATAGTGCTCTTGACCAACCACTTGTGGGTCAAGCTGACGACTAGTTGAATCAAGTGGATCAACTGCTGGATAAATACCCAAAGCAGCGATGTCGCGTGACAAAACAACTGTTGAGTCCAAATGCAAGAAAGTTGTTGCTGGAGATGGATCAGTTAAGTCATCCGCAGGAACGTAAACAGCCTGAATTGAAGTTACAGAGCCAGTCTTAGTAGAGGTAATACGCTCTTGTAATTTACCCATCTCTTCGGCCAATGTAGGTTGATAACCCACAGCAGAAGGCATACGACCGAGCAAAGCAGAAACTTCAGTACCCGCCAATGTGTAACGGTAGATGTTGTCAACGAAGAACAAAATATCACGGCCTTCATCACGGAATGCTTCGGCCATAGTCAAACCAGTCAACGCAACGCGCAAACGGTTTCCAGGGGGCTCATTCATCTGACCGAATACCATCGCTACTTTATCTATAACGTTAGATTCTTTCATCTCGTGGTAGAAGTCATTACCTTCACGAGTACGCTCACCAACACCAGCAAACACAGACAAACCTGAGTGCTGCTTAGCGATGTTGTTAATCAATTCCATCATGTTTACGGTCTTGCCAACACCCGCACCACCGAACAAGCCAACCTTACCGCCTTTAGCAAACGGGCAAACTAAGTCAATAACCTTAATGCCGGTTTCAAGCAAGTCAACAGAAGGGGAAAGTTCATCAAACTTAGGAGCCGGCTGATGAATAGCACGACGCTCTTCAGTAGCGATTGGACCTGCATCATCAATTGGGCGACCCAAAACGTCCATGATGCGGCCTAATGTTGCTGGACCAACTGGAACAGAAATTGGCTTGCCTGTTGATTTGACCTCCATGCCACGGCGCAAACCATCACTGGCTCCCATAGCAATAGCGCGGACTACACCGTCGCCGATCTGTTGCTGAACTTCGAAGGTCAAGCCTTTTTCAGCGAAAGATTTTTCTCCGCTATCAACTAATGTCAATGCATCATAAATGTTTGGCATTTTGTCACGTGGAAACTGAATATCCACGACTGGACCAATACACTGCACAATATTTCCGTTACTCATCGCATTTCTCCGCTTTTAATTCCTGAATTCTTTCGTATGCCTAAACGCTGGCCGCTTAAACAGCAGCTGCTCCGCCAACAATCTCCGACAACTCTTTGGTAATAGCAGCTTGTCGTGTTTTGTTGTAATCCAATTGCAATTCGCCGATCACGTTCTTTGCGTTATCTGATGCGGCCTTCATTGAGACCATGCGTGCAGATTGCTCAGATGCCATATTTTCAGCAACAGCTTGATAAATCATTGCCTCGACATAACGCTTAAGTAAGCCATTCAAAATGGACTCAGCATCAGGTTCGTATATGTAATCCCAAGAATTGCCAACCTTCTCTTCTGGGGTTAATGCCGCTGGCTCCAGAGGTAAAAGTTTTTCTAAAATTGGCTCTTGTTTCATTGCGTTCACAAAACGGGTGTACGCCAAATAAACAGCATCAATTTCGCCACGCTCAAACGCTTCTAATTGAGCAACGATCGCACCAATCAAAACATCCATATGGGGGGTATCCCCAATATGGGTCGTTTGAGAAATTAACTTTGCTTTCGAGCGGTTCAAAAATTGCAGTCCTTTTGATCCAATTGCGGTATAGGCAATCTCAATATTTTTTTCTTGCAGATCGCGCACCTGGTTCGCAACTAAACGCAAGATATTGGTGTTTAAACCACCGCACAATCCTTTATCTGTTGTAACAACAATTGTTCCGACCTTCTTCACCTCTCGAGTTGCCATATAAGCAGGGCGGAACTCAGGATTTGCTTTTGAAAGGTTAGAAACAATCTCGCGAATTTTTTCAGCATAGGGGCGCGCATTGCGCATGCGCTCCTGGGCGCGACGCATCTTGGATGCGGCGACCATTTCCATTGCCTTTGTGATCTTGCGCGTATTTTGTACGCTCTTGATCTTTGATCGTATCTCTTTTGTGCTTGCCATGATTTATGCGAGCCCTCTTAGAAAGAGGCTGAGCGCTTGTAATCCTCAATTGCAGCACGCAAAGCAGCCTCGTCATCCTTGCTTAAATCTTTGGTGTCTTCAATGCGCGCGACTAAGTCAGCATATTTAGATTTCAGATGATCTTGCAAACCTTTTTCGAAGGCCAATACGTTCTTCACTTCGAGGTCATCAAAGAAGCCATTGTTAACCGCATAGAGTGAAGCGGCCATTTCCCAAACCTGAAGTGGCTTGTACTGGGCTTGCTTACACAATTCAGTAACGCGACGACCGCGCTCTAACTGCTTACGAGTAGCCTCATCAAGGTCGGATGCAAACTGTGCAAATGCTGCTAATTCACGATATTGCGCTAAGTCGGTACGAATACCGCCAGACAATTTCTTAATCACTTTAGTTTGTGCAGCACCACCAACGCGGGAAACAGAAATACCAGCGTTAATTGCAGGGCGAACACCAGCGTTGAACAAGTCAGTTTCCAAGAAGATCTGACCGTCTGTAATCGAAATCACATTGGTTGGCACGAATGCAGAAACGTCACCAGCTTGAGTTTCAATAATAGGCAATGCAGTCAATGAGCCTGTCTTACCTTTTACAGAACCGTTTGTAAATTTTTCTACGTATTCAGCATTTACACGAGCAGCGCGCTCGAGCAAGCGTGAGTGGAGATAGAACACGTCGCCAGGGTAAGCTTCGCGGCCTGGCGGGCGACGCAAGAGCAATGAAATCTGACGGTATGCAACAGCTTGTTTTGTTAAATCGTCATAAACAATCAATGCGTCTTCACCGCGATCACGGAAGTATTCACCCATGGTGCAACCTGCGTATGCAGAGAGGTATTGCATGGCTGCAGACTCAGATGCACTAGCCGCAACAACAATGGTGTAATCCATCGCACCGTTTTCTGTGAGCTTGCGAACAACGTTTGCAATCGTGGAGGCTTTTTGACCAATCGCAACGTAAACGCAATAAACGCCTTTGCCTTTTTGGTTGATGATCGCATCAACTGCTACAGCTGTTTTACCGGTTTGGCGATCGCCAATGATCAACTCGCGTTGACCGCGACCGATAGGAACCATTGCATCAATCGCTTTTAACCCAGTTTGAACTGGTTGGCTAACAGACTGACGTGCAATAACGCCTGGCGCAACTTTTTCAATAAAGTCGGTTAATTTCGCGTTTACTGGACCTTTGCCATCAATTGGCTGACCCAATGCATTCACAACACGGCCGAGCAACTCTGGGCCAACTGGAACCTCCAAAATGCGACCCGTACATTTCACTGGATCGCCTTCTTTAATATGGGTGTACTCACCCAAAACCACAGAACCAACTGAATCACGCTCAAGGTTCAATGCAAGGCCGATGGTGTTGCCAGGAAATTCCAACATTTCCCCTTGCATCACACCAGACAAGCCATGAACGCGGCAAATACCGTCGGTCACTGAAATAACAGTGCCTTCATTACGACTTTGGGTATCAACACCCATTTCGCTAATTCGGCTTTTGATCAGCTCGCTGATCTCGGAAGGGTTGAGTTGCATTACTTACTCCTGGGTCTTATTTCGTATGTTCTTAATGGGATAACTTATGCGCCAAGACTTACTTGCATTTGAGCCAACTGTGCCTTAACTGAACTATCCAACACTTCATCGCCAACCTGAATGCGTACTCCGCCAATCAATGTTGGGTCAACTTGAATAGTTGGGCGCAATTCTTTACCCCCAAAACGCTTCTTCAAACTTGACAACAAATCATTTAATGCACTTCCCTCGAGAGGAAATGCGCTTGTAATCATTACTTCTGCAGCGCCTTCACTTCTGTTCTTCATTGCCTCAAATTGACGAGCAATTTCAGGAACGGCAGCCAAGCGATGGTTTTGATTCACAAGGCTCAAAAAGCTGGAGATCTTGCCATCCAGCTTTGTTTTCACCATGCCAGAAAGAAGTTTCGTCAAATCATCCGCGGATACTTTTGGGTTATTTGACAAAACAGCAATCTCTGGCTGCTCGGCAAGCTGCGCCAACTCGCTTAGCTGGTCAAGAGCAGTAGCAAGTTCAGCCGGCTTGGCGCTTTGAAAAAGCGCTTCAGCGTAAGGGCGGGCAATCGTGGCTAACTCAGCCATATCAAAGCTCTGCCTTTAATTGATCGAGCAAAGCACCGTGAGCTTTTGCATCAACTTCGCGGCGCAGAATTTGCTCAGCGCCTTTAACGGCTAATACAGCAACTTCGGCACGCAACACTTCGCGAGCGCGAGTTACTTGTTGATCTGCATCTTCTTTTGCCTGCGAAATAATCCGAGCAGCTTCAACTTGTGCGTTGGCTCGAATTTCCTCTGCAGACATTTGCGCACGCTTTTCAGCGTCAGCAACACGTAATGCACCTTCTTGACGAGCTTTAGACAACTCTTGTTCTGCAGCGTTATTTGCGAGTACTAATTCTTCTTTTCCGCGCTCGGCCGCAGCCAAACCATCAGCAATTTTGGTTGAACGTTCATCCAGTGCCTTAACCAGCGGTGGCCACACAAAACGTGCGACAACCCACCATAAGACAAAGAAGACGATCATTTGCGCGAATAGGGTCGCGTTCAGATTCACGATATTCCTTTCAGTATTGTTGAGAACGGTTGGATGACTAAGCAGTCATCCACGCCAAAACAATTACTTAATAACTGCGAGCAGTGGGTTTGCAAATGCAAACAACATTGCAACACCAACGCCGATCAAAAACGCAGCATCGATCAAACCAGCCAAAAGGAACATCTTGGTTTGTAGTTCATTAATCAACTCTGGTTGACGGGCTGCGCCCTCAATGAACTTACCACCCATTAGGCCAATGCCCAAACAGGCTCCTAATGCGCCGAGGCCGATGATGAGGCCAATACCGATAGCGGTTAGTCCTTGAATGTTGGCTAAGAATGCTTGCATGTTTACTCCTAAGTATTGAAGGTGAGGTTAAAAATAAAAAAATTAATGATGATTATGGGCTTGTCCAATGTAAACCAAGGTCAACATCATGAAAATAAATGCTTGCAACAAAATAACTAAGATGTGAAAGATCGCCCAGGCAGATCCAGCAATAACGTTACCAACGAAGCCGAGCATGTATAGATCCAAATTAAAGGTCCACATACTTCCTAGAAGGGCGATCAGCAAAAAGAGCAATTCGCCAGCGTACATATTTCCAAAAAGTCGCATTCCAAGGGAAACACCTTTAGCAATATATTCAATGATGTTCAAAACGAGGTTGAACGGAGCCAGATACCATTTCGCTCCAAAGGGGGCAGAAACCAACTCATGCATAAAGCCGCCCAAGCCCTTCACTTTGAAACTATAGAAGAACACCAACAGAAGAACTGAGAACGATAAACCGAAGGTCGCGTTCAAGTCAGTGGTAGGGACTATTTTGTGATGCGGAACATGGACTCCAAAACTACCAATAAATTGATTTACGCCAAAAATCCAATCAACCGGCACCAAGTCCAAGGTATTTAAAAGAATAATCCAGCAAAAAACAAATAGCGCAAGTGGGGCGATGAAAGAGCGGTCGCCGTGGACAATACTTTTAGTTTGGTTGTCCACCATCTCAACAAGCATTTCAACCAAACATTGAAAACGGCCAGGAACCCCTGGAGATGCTTTACGAGCAGCAAGGACCAACAGAAAAACAGCGATCAACCCCATTAAAGAGGTCCAAAAGATAGTGTCTAGATTAATGATGCTGAAGTCAATAACGGAGGCTTGAGCCCCACCAGTGTTATTGAGGTTTTGTAAGTGCTCAGCAATATAAGCAGTAGGTGTAAGCGGTTCGCTAGCCACATGATGGGCCACCTCTACTGCTGCGTTGACTTCGCTAGACATCTCTGAACTTATCCTTATCTATATTTACTGCCTGTTACTTCCAAAACCACGCTAACAAATAACACTTGAGCGTAGCTAAATAAGTGACAAGCAATGGAATCCATTTCAAATCAGGCTGCTTTAGAGCAAAGCCAATAAACAGAAGAATAGTTGCCAGGATTTTAATAAATTCGCCGGAAACCACAGCTGTTAAATAACCGCCAGGGCTCGATTTGACATTTTTTTTTGCTGCCTCTAAGCGCAGTAAAAACAATGCAGAAGGCAAAAACCCAATCAAACCGCCCACTAAAGCCGAGTAAGTATAAACTGTTCTGTCTACTGGCTTACTAAAAAGATAACAAAAGCCAGCAATTATCAGGGTAAGCACCACCTGAATACCGACAACGAGCCAACCGCTGATTGATGAAAAGCTTTTGGGTTTTGCTTGACGCAAAGCATCCATTTCAGCTTTGCTAAGCACTCTGAATGGATCTTCCTCCTGCTCGTCCCATTGATTGATATTCATTAGGCACTCTTTAGACGCAGAATTTGTTTTTTTTCTGACATTAATAACGCTTTAATCAAGCCCAATACCCAACTTTTTTAGTAAAGAATCCAACTCGTCAAACTGACTAAACCGAATTCTGAGTTCGCCGCCGTTACCCTTAAACTTAAATTCAGCATTTAAACCAATTAAATCTGCGATTTCTTGGCTTAAGCGGCGCATATCTGGGTCTCGTGTAAGGCTAGTTGCCCCATTCTTTTTGTTTTTACTCTTTTTTTCTCCCAATTGCCCACCCGCCAAGGCCAACGCTGTGGACATTCTCTCGGCCTCACGCACTGATAGGCCTTGCGCAGCTATTCGTTGCGCTAGAGCCACCTGGCTTGCTCCAGGCAAGGGCAGGAGTGCGCGCGCATGCCCCATATCTATATCGCCCGCCATTAACATGGCCTGAACTGGTTTGGCCAGTTGCGCCAAACGTAAAAGATTGCTAATGGCACTACGTGATTTACCAACTGCCTTAGCGGCCTGCTCATGCGTGAAACCAAACTCGTCAATTAAACGCGCCAAACCCTGCGACTCTTCCAGAGGATTTAAATCCTCGCGTTGCATATTTTCAATCAACGCCATTGCTGCCGCTGCCTGATCGTCTGCAACAGAAACCAGGACGGGCACCTCAGTTAATCCGGCTAAAGTTGCTGCACGGAAACGGCGCTCTCCCGCAATAATTTCGTACTTACCTTCAGACACCAAACGCACCAACAGCGGCTGCATCACTCCTTGTTCACGAATGCTCTCAGCCAATTCTTGCAATCCACCCGCTGCCATTTTTTGACGGGGCTGATATTTCCCAGCCTGCAATGCCGTCAATGGCAAACGATTAATTTCTGCTGGCAAACTTTCTTTTGGGGACTTGTCACCAAGCAATGCATCAAGCCCGCGACCCAAACCTTTTTTCTTAATAGCAACCATGATTTCCTAAACAGTTTCCAGTAATTACATTTGCTTAATGCGCTCGACCATTTCGGCGCCGAACTCTAAATATGCCTTTGCTCCACGTGAGGTCTTATCAAAAGCAACCCCAGGAAGCCCATAGGATGGGGCTTCCGCAAGCCTGACATTGCGTGGAATAATGGTTTTGAAAACTTTGTCGCCAAAATGCTCTAGCAATTGATCAGATACCTGCTGTTGAAGCGTCATCCGGGGATCAAACATCACACGCAGTAAACCAATAATCATGAGATCGGGATTTAAGTTGGCATGAACTTGTTTAATCGTGTTGACTAAGTCAGATAAACCTTCGAGTGCAAAGTACTCACACTGCATCGGGACAATCACACCATTGGCTGCGCACAAGCCGTTCAAGGTTAGTAGTGATAGCGCAGGGGGGCAATCAATTAATATAAAATCATAATCAGCGGCCACTTCAGCTAGCGCATTTTTTAAACGCTGCTCGCGAGAATCTAAATCAACCAATTCAATTTCGGCACCTGCTAAATCTCGATTTGCCGGCAGCACATCAAAACCAGAACTTTCGCAATGCTGGACAGAATTTTTAACAGCAGCGAGTCCAATTAAGACTTGATATACGCTGTTATTGAGATCCGCTTTTTCTATACCCGAACCCATGGTTGCATTACCCTGTGGGTCTAAATCAACCAGCAAGACACGTTGCTTGTGACCAGCTAAGCCGGCAGCTAAATTAACGGCCGTGGTTGTTTTACCAACCCCGCCTTTTTGATTTGCAATACAGAATATTTTTGCCATAGCCAGTCTCAGTGGTCCCGCTCTAAAGGGGTGATTTTCTCACGGGGGGTTAATACTAAAAGTCGTCTTTCTGCTGCCAAATGTGGAATGTGCAAGGGGGCATCAACCACCAAATGCCAAGCATCTAAGCAAACATCTTCCATTTCCTCGTCCGCCCTCTTGCCCTTCATAGCAAAAACCAAGCCATTTCGCTTTAGTAAGGGCAACGACAACTCTAAAAATCTTGCCAAGCTAGTAAAGGCGCGCGAAATAACTGCATCAAATTGAGCTGGTTGCTGCATCGCAACAACTTCTACACGCCCACTAATCACTTCAATATTTTTTAATTTCAATCTTCCGCGCACATGTTGCAAAAAAGCGGTTTTTTTGCGCACAGCCTCTATCAACGTTAAGCACCACTCTGGCTGCAATATTGCAATAGGTATGGCAGGAAGTCCGCCACCGGAGCCAAGGTCCGCAATTTGTGGGGTAGGGCACCTTAGAAACTCCCTCATAATTGGTAAAACTGCAATGGAATCAATTAGATGAAGCTGTATTGATGCTTGCTCACCCTCAATCGCTGTAAGGTTATGGACCTGATTCCAGCGACCCATTTCATGCAAAAATGAGTCTAGATTGGCAATATTTTCCTGGGTCAACTCTAACCCCAACTCCTGAATGCCCAACGCCAGCAAGTCCTGGCTCACGCGATCTCCCGAGAGCGGCCCAAGCCTTTTTTAAGGTGCACCAGTAGCAAGGACAGTGCGGCTGGTGTGACACCAGATATTCGTCCAGCCTGGCCCAATGTTTCTGGTTTATGTAGGTTTAGCTTTTGCTGCACCTCTTTAGATAGCCCAACAACCTCGGAATAGTCCAAACCCTCAGGCAGGGGAAAGCCCTCGTTATGCTCTTGGCGAGCAATTTCTGTTGCCTGCCTATCTATATAACCCTGGTATTTCACTGAAATCTCAACTTGGTCTGCAATCTGCTGTGCCAGCCCCAAGTCCTCATCCAGCACACCAGGAGACCACAATCCATCGGAGAGCTTAGTGATCGCTTGATAAGTAACGCCAGGGCGCCGCAAAATCTCAGCCAAAGAGCACTCATGGGAGAGGTCTTGCCCCAGAAGACCTGAAACAGCTTTTGCAGATTCGTGCTTTGGTCCAATCCAAACCTCTTGCAAGCGAGATGTTTCACGTGAAACAGCCTCTTGCTTCCTGCAAAAGACGCCCCAACGGTGATCGTCTACCAAACCTAAATCGCGACCTATCTTAGTTAGGCGCATATCTGCGTTGTCTTCTCTTAAGCTTAAGCGGTATTCCGCACGACTTGTAAACATGCGATAAGGCTCTTGAACGCCCCTAGTAATAAGGTCATCCACAAGTACGCCAATGTAAGCCTCACTACGCTTTGGCAACCAAGGCTCTTTCCCTTTAGCGGCAAGACCGGCATTAATTCCAGCGAGCATGCCTTGAGCGGCCGCTTCTTCATACCCGGTTGTGCCGTTAATTTGACCAGCAAAATAGAGTCCAGCTATAGCCTTTGTCTCTAAACTGTGCCTTAAATGGCGAGGATCAAAGAAGTCGTACTCAATTGCGTAACCTGGGCGAACGATGACGGCCGACTCTAGCCCTCGAATACTTCTGACCAAATCCCATTGAATATCAAATGGCAAACTGGTAGAAATGCCATTTGGATAAAACTCATTGGTGGTCAAGCCCTCTGGTTCCAAAAAGATTTGGTGGCTATTTCTAGATGCAAAGCGATGAATCTTATCCTCAATTGAAGGGCAGTAGCGTGGACCAACCCCCTCAATGACTCCGGTATACATTGGTGAACGATCTAGACCGCCACGAATAATGTCATGTGTTTTTTCATTTGTGTGGGAAATCCAGCAAGGGACCTGTTTGGGGTGTTGTTCTGGACGCCCCAGGTAAGAAAAAACTGGTATCGGATCTAAATCGCCAGGCTGCTCCAGCATCACTGAAAAGTTAATGGTCCGCCCATCAATACGGGGCGGGGTGCCGGTCTTCAACCTGCCTTGTGGGAGTTTTAATTCCTTTAGCCGCGCCGACAAAGAAACGGCTGCGGGATCGCCAGCTCGACCGCCAGCGTAATTATTTAACCCCACATGAATCTTGCCATCCAGAAAAGTACCTGCGGTCAATACAACCTTTTGGGCGATAAACTCCAAGCCCATCTGGGTAACAACACCTTGAATCTCATCACCCTTAACTAGCAGGTCATCAACCGCAGCTTGAAATAAAGTGAGATTTGGTTGATTCTCAAGGCGGCGGCGAATCGCAGCCTTATACAAAATACGGTCTCCCTGAGCGCGAGTAGCCTGAACTGCTGGGCCCTTGCTGGAATTCAGAATCCTAAACTGAATGCCGGCCTCATCGGTTGCTGCAGCCATGGCGCCACCCATAGCATCAATTTCTTTAACGAGATGCCCCTTGCCAATACCGCCAATCGATGGGTTACAGCTCATTGCCCCCAAATTTTCGATACTGTGGGTAATTAATAGAGTGTCACAACCCATGCGCGCTGAAGCAAGGGCAGCCTCAGTCCCGGCGTGACCACCACCAACCACAATGACATCGAAACTCTTGGAATAACGCATGATTTGCCTCTGATAGGGCGATGATCATAGCATTTTGTTTGTTTCACGTGAAACAAAGAATCTAAAAGCAAATCTTTTAATGAAGTATATATGCCTAAGTATCTGATTTAATTGAGTATTTTAATAATATGTCCCCAAACCCCCATGCGAGGTTTGGATGCCTTTACTGAGAATGGAGATTACAAACACCGCAACCAGGACAAATAAAACAATATCTTTAGCTTTTGATTTTGAGATAGGTCAAAATTTCACCAACGACGCCGCGACGAAATGCCAAAACACAAATCACAAAAATAAAGCCGGTTGCAATCGTGCTCCAAGAGCCAATATTTGCTAAGTAGTTTTGTAAACCAACAACGATACTGGCGCCAACCACTGGGCCTAGAATGGTCCCCATGCCGCCAAGCAAGGTCATCAAAACAACCTCTCCAGACATATGCCAATGAACATCGGTTAATGTCGCTAACTGAAATACTAGGGACTTCATAGATCCAGCTAAGCCAGAGAGGGCGGCAGAAATAACAAAGGCTATTAACTTAAACCGATCAACGTTGTAACCAAGGGAAATTGCGCGTGGCTCATTCTCGCGGATCGCTTTGAGCACCTGACCAAAGGGCGAATGAACGGTACGCATAATTAATGCGAAGCCGAGCAAGAATACTAACAACACAAAGTAATACATGCTCACATCATCTTTTAAGTCGACAAGACCAAATAAGGTTCCACGCGGGACACCTTGAATACCATCCTCACCGCCAGTAAATGGAAGTTGGACGGCCAAAAAATAAACCATTTGCGAAAGAGCTAAAGTCACCATTGCAAAATAAATACCCTGCCGCCGAATGGCAAGAGCACCAATGAGGTATCCAAGAGCGGCCGAACCAACAACTCCCAGAATAATCCCAGCCTCTGGTGCGAGACCAAGCTCTTTGCAAAAATAAGCGGTGATGTAAGAGGCGGTTCCAAAGAAAGCCGCATGCCCAAAAGATAATAAGCCGGTAAACCCAAGCAACAAATTGAAAGCGCAGGCAAAAAGTGCAAAGCACAACACCTTCATTGCAAAAACTAAATAGATAAAATCCTGGAAGGGCAGTAGAAGAGCAATCAATACCAAGATGGTATAGAGCGATTTGGTTTTTATATTCATGATTATTTTTCCCGCCCAAAGAGTCCAGCAGGACGAATCAACAAGACGATCGCCATAATCACAAAAATAACAACGCCCGAAGCTTCGGGGTAAAAAACTTTCGTAAGGCCCTCAATTAAACCCAAGGCAAGCCCAGTAATAATGGCGCCCATGATTGAACCCATGCCGCCAATAACAACCACTGCAAAAACAACAATAATTAGATTGGATCCCATTAATGGGTTTACTTGAAAAATAGGTGCCGCCAACACACCCGCAAAACCTGCGAGACCAACACCATAAGCGTAAGCCAGAGAAATCATTAGTGGAACATTAATACCAAACGCTTGAAGCAATTTTGGATTTTCTGTTCCTGCGCGCAAATATGCGCCCAACTTTGTTCTCTCAATCACATACCAAGTAGAAAAACACACAGTCAAAGAAGCAACTACGACCCACAAGCGATACTTCGGCAAAATAATGCCGAGAGACTCGAGAGGAATTGCACCCTGCAACAACTCAGGGGCGGGGTAGCTCTCACCAGAGATACCATACCAGTGACGGAACATTCCCTCAATAATTAAAGCCAAACCAAAAGTCAACAATAGGCCATATAAGTGGTCGAGGTGATAAAGGCGGCGCAGCATAGTGCGCTCCAGAATGAGCCCGAACCCTGCCATCACCAAAGGTACAACAACAAGAGCGAACCAATAGTTAATCGACAACTCGGGAAAGCCGAGCCATTGACTAATTTGCGTTAAACCAATCCATGCAAGAAATGCTCCCATGGTGTATTGAGCACCGTGGGAGAAATTAATAATATTGAGAAGGCCAAAAATGATGGCCAACCCCAAGCTCAATATGGCATAAAACGAACCATTAATAAGCCCCACTAAGAGCTGAGCCACTAGCCCTTGTGGGGTGATACCAAGAAGTTCAAACACGCTTGTTTTCTAAAAAATTATTTGTTAACAAGTTTGCACTTCGACTGTGAAAGCGGCAGAGTCGCTTCAGCAGCAGGAATAACTGCACGCACGTGGTAATAGTCCCATGGGCTCTTAGACTCTGAAGGCTTCTTCACCTCTAAAAGATACATGTCATGCTCAAACTTTCCATCGGCGCGAATCTTGCCCTTGAAAAGGCCATCGTCAATATTGGTAGATTTCAAGGCCTTCATTACGGGCTGCGTGTCATCAGTGCCAGCTTTTTGAACGGCGTTTAAATAGGCAAGTACGGATGAATAAACTCCCGCTTGAACCATTGTCGGCATGCGCTTATGTTGCAGCATAAAACGCTTCGAAAATGCGCGGGTCTTATCGTCTTTATCCCAATAAAAGCCCTCTGTTAAATACATACCCTGTGCCGCACTTAAACCAAGCGAATGCACATCAGAAATAAACATCAACAAAGGCACAACGGTCTGTTTTTTATTGATACCAAACTCGGAGGCTTGCTTGACGGTATTAATGGTGTCTTGGCCCGCATTAGCCAGAGCGACAACATCGGCGCCACTAGCTTGTGCCTTTAAGAGGTAAGAAGAAAAATCGCTATTAGGGAATGGGTGCTTGCTGGTGCCCAACACTTTACCGCCGTTTGCCGTAACAACCGCAGTAGCGTCTTTTTCCAAAGCCGCCCCAAATGCATAGTCAGCCGTAATGAAATACCAATTCTTTTTGCCTTGCTTTACTACAGCCTTACCTGTGCCGTTCGAAAGTGCATAAGTGTCATACGCCCAATGTACGTTATTGGCCGTACATTTTTCATTGGTAATTGGTAATGAACCCGCACCAGAAACAAGAGTAATTTTATTCTTTTGCTCAGCAACCTCCATGACGGCAAGCGCCACATTGGTTGACACCAACTCAACAATGACATCAACACCATCTTTGTCATACCACTCCCGCGCTTTGTTTGCGGCAATGTCGGCCTTATTTTGATGATCAGCACTTAGAATTTCAATTTTTTTACCGAGTACAGTTCCATCTTTAGAAAAATCTGCGACAGCCATTTTTGCCGCGATAACGGCACCCGGACCAGCCAAATCTGAGTAGGTTGATGAAAGATCGGTTAATACACCAATCTTTACAGTATCGTTACTGACTTTTGCAGCCTGCGCAAAAACTGGGTTTGAACCAAACATAGTGGCCATAACCAGACATGCGGTTATTTGCTTTAACTTCATCTCTATCTCCTAAATAAAACAACTAAACGCCAAGGTAATCATTCAATAAACTGGCTTTTTCTGCTAAATCACTTTGTTTCACTACTTCAACTACGCTACCGTGCTCAACAACATAATGACGATCCGCTAAAGGCGCAGCAAAATGAAAATTCTGCTCAACCAAAACAATCGTAAACCCCCTATTGCGTAGGCGTGTAACAACCTCACCCAGCTTTTGGACAATGACTGGCGCCAAGCCCTCAGTAATCTCATCCAACAATAATAATTTAGCGCCTGTTCTCAAAATGCGCGCCATTGCCAACATTTGCTGCTCACCACCAGACAGTCTAGTGCCCGGACTATTGCGTCTCTCATAGAGGTTGGGAAACATTTCATAAATCTCTTCTAAACCCATACCCCCGGGCGCAACCTCCGGCAGAAGTAATAAATTTTCTTCGGTGCTAAGGCTAGCAAAGATGCCTCGCTCCTCTGGACAAAACCCAACACCAAGGCGAGCAATCTTATAGGTGGGCATGGAGATGGTCTCTTGGCCGTATATTTGAACCGTGCCAGCTCTTTTGCTAGTTAAGCCCAAAATGGTTTTGAGGATAGTGCTACGACCGGCGCCATTTCTGCCCAAAAGGGTAACCACCTCACCGTCTTTTACAGAGAAATTGACACCATGCAGAATGTGGGACTCTCCATACCAGGACTCTAAATTGCTTACCTCCAGCGCCAACGAACTCATAAGGGCTCACTCCTATGGGCGCCCATATAAGCCTCAACCACCAAAGGATTATTTGAAACCTCATGGTAAGAGCCCTCAGCAAGAATAGACCCCCGCTGTAAAACAGTAATACGGTCCGCAATAGAGGCAACCACCTTCATATTGTGCTCAACCATAAGCACGGTTCTTCCTTTGGCAACGCGATCAATCAACTCTGTAACCCGCTCCACATCTTCGTGACCCATACCTTGGGTTGGTTCATCCAAAAGCATGAGCTCTGGCTCCATGGCCAATGTTGTAGCAATCTCGAGAGATCTTTTTCGGCCGTAAGCAAGATTTAATGTTTCCTCTTGCGCAAAATCAATTAAACCCACTTCTAGCAACAACTGCTCCGCTCGCTCATTAAGGACATTTAAGGAGTCGCTGGATTTCCAAAAATGAAACTCTGTTCCAAGCCCTCGCTGCAGTGCAACACGAACGTTTTCCAAAACAGTTAAATGAGGAAAAACGGCGGATATCTGAAAGGATCGGATTACGCCGCGGCGCGCAATTTGTGCAGGAGCGTCTTTGGTGATATCCAAACCATTGAATAGAATTTGACCACCAGTTGGCTCTAAGAATTTTGTTAACAGGTTAAAACAAGTGGTCTTGCCGGCACCATTTGGGCCAATAAGAGCATGAATGGTCCCTCGAGCAACATCAAGGTTGACATCACTAACCGCAGCAAACCCCTTAAAAGATTTACCCAGCCCAATCGTTTTTAGTATTGTTTCTTGCAAATCTAAACCCTTAATCCCGCACCAAGGCAAGAAATTGAGAATACCTCAAGATTCAACTGCTATATATAGCGATAACCCTAAAGCAGATAAGGCGAACTAGATTAATTAGCCTCTTTGAGTTGTTTTGAGATAACCCTGTATAGCGACTCTAGCCAAATCATCCATAACATCAACAGGAATGCGTTGTGAAGCCTGCATAATCATAAGCGCGTAGGGTTTAGCAAGGGCGGTTGCCTCAGGACATAAACACAATTCCTCGCCTAAGGCTGGTGATTGACTGCGCCAGTAGTTTATTGCCGCCTCAAGGTCTTGAATGGTAAAAAACAACATGGTAAATAGATTGATTTACCGATCGTCAAGTGCGAGCATAGTCCCGCGACATTTTTTTGCGCCGCACCGACACTCGTAATCTTTTTTCATTTGCTTGGTCACCTTACCCTCTACGTCTAGCGAGTAATCGTAGAAAAGCTCTTCACCAACCTTAAGGCTACGCTTTGCATATACAAAAACGCGGGGTTTTCCTTCAAATAAATCTTCTCGGGTTTCGCAGTTCGGCTTACATGAGTGGTTAATCCATCGCGCAGCATTGCCGCCATATTTGGCATCAATAACACGACCGTCCTCTAGTGAAAAATAGAAAGTATGGTTTGGATCTTTGGGGTCATGTGGGTGGCGCTTTTCTGCCAATTTCCAACTAATGCGCTCGCCTTTGTACTCTATGAGGGCTTCACCCTTTTTAATCTGCTTAACAGCGAACACACCCTTGCCATGGATGGGTGAGGACTTTACAGCAATACTAGATCGATCCACCTTGGGTGGTTTTAATTTCTTATTCTTCATAACTTAAACATCTAAGTTGCGGGCAATCAGCGCATTCTTCTCGATAAAGGCTCGGCGTGGCTCCACCTCATCCCCCATCAGCGTTGTAAAGACTTGATCTGCAGCAATGGCATCTTCAATTTTTACTTGCAACAAAGTGCGGGAACCAGCATCCATAGTTGTTTCCCAAAGCTGGGATGGGTTCATCTCACCCAAACCTTTATAGCGTTGACGGCTAAGCACGCGCTCGGCTTCTGATAGTAGCCATGAAAATGCCGCACGGAAATCTTGTACAGCCTGCTCTTTTTGGTTTTTATCTGGGTCGCCACGACGAACTTTTGTGCCCGGTAAAACCTTTCCAGATAAAACCGCTGCCGCGTTCGCTAGACTTTGATAGTCATCACCGTGAACAAAGTCTGAGTTAATCACAGAAAGCTTTAGGTTTCCGTGGATACGGCGCGATAGTAGCAATTTGAAGCGCTCTGTACGCTCATCTTTTTGCACAATAATTTCTGGTGGAATTGCTAAAGGGTTGGTTGATAGGGCAAGGACTGCGCGCAACAAATCGGCAGACTCGTTGGCCGATTTCTCTGTATCAAGATTTAATTGTGTACCGTCTGCAATCGCGCGCAGTGCGTCTTCATCAATTGTTCTTGATAGGCGGTCAACAATAGATTGAATAACTTGATAGTGTTTTGCTAACTCCGCCAACCCAGCGCCCTCTATCACCTCACCAGACGGCGTCTGAAGTGAAGCAGATTCCATGGCTATTTTTAAGAGGAGTTGATTTAACTCAGCATCATCCTTAATGTACTGCTCGCTCTTGCCAAACTTCACTTTGTAGAGTGGTGGCTGCGCAATATAAATGTGCCCCCGCTCGATTAACTCCGGCATTTGTCTATAAAAGAAGGTGAGCAACAAAGTTCTAATGTGACTTCCATCCACGTCCGCATCGGTCATGATAATGATGCGGTGGTAGCGCAACTTATCAGCCTTATATTCCTCAACACCAATGCCAGTTCCCAAAACTGTAATCAGCGTTACAACCTCTTGACTGGCAAGCATCTTGTCAAAGCGCGCCTTCTCAACGTTTAAAATTTTTCCCTTTAAAGGGAGAATCGCTTGGAAGCGCCTATCGCGCCCCTGTTTAGCAGAGCCTCCCGCCGAGTCTCCCTCAACAATAAATAATTCTGATTTTGTTGGGTCCTTTTCTTGACAATCGGCTAACTTACCTGGCAACCCCAAACCATCAAGCACACCCTTACGACGCGTCATATCACGCGCTTTGCGGGCTGCCTCGCGGGCGCGAGCAGCATCGACAATTTTTCCACAAAGTATTTTTGCGTCTGCCGGCCGCTCTTGAAGATAGGCGGTTAAAGCCTCAGCAACAATTTCTTCTACTGGACCACGCACCTCACTAGAAACCAACTTGTCTTTTGTTTGGCTAGAAAATTTCGGCTCGGGTACCTTTACCGACAAGACACACGCCAAACCCTCACGCATGTCATCACCGGAAATTTCTACTTTGGCTTTTTTGGCAACCTCATGCTCATCAATATATTTATTAATGACGCGCGTCATTGCGGCGCGTAAACCTGTTAAGTGGGTTCCACCGTCTCGCTGTGGGATGTTATTAGTAAAACAAAGTACTTGTTCACTAAAACTATCGTTCCATTGCATTGAGACTTCAGCGGTGATGTTGCCACCCAGGTCTGAAGGCCTTAAACCTTCTGCGTAAAAAATATTGGGGTGTAAAACGTTTTTAGTTTGATTGATGTATTCAACAAACCCCTTAACGCCACCAGAAAAAGCAAAATCTTCCTCTTGACCAGAGCGCTGATCAATAAGTTTAATGTGTACACCATTATTTAAAAAAGAGAGTTCACGAATACGCTTAACAAGAATTTCATAATGGAATTCAATATTTCCAAAAATCCCTTCGTCTGCTAAAAAATGCACCTCTGTGCCCGAATGTTCTGTATCGCCAATGACGGAAATTGGTGAAACACTTACTCCATTCTCTTCTTCAATATTACGGTTTTGAATGAAGCCGCGAGCAAACTCCATGTAATGGGTTTTACCATCACGGCGAATGGTTAGTTTTAACCATTTAGATAATGCGTTAACGCAACTAACGCCAACACCATGAAGACCGCCTGAGACCTTATAGCTGTTTTGGTCAAACTTGCCACCAGCATGTAATTCCGTCATAACAATTTCAGCGGCACTTCTTTTTGGCTCATGCTTGTCGTCATACTTAATGCCCGTAGGAACGCCACGCCCATTATCAACAATAGAAATAGAGTTGTCGGTTTGAATTACAACAGTAATCTCAGAGCAGTAACCAGCTAAAGCCTCGTCAATGGAGTTATCAAGCACCTCAAAGACAAGGTGGTGCAATCCAGTTCCATCAGATGTATCACCAATATACATCCCGGGACGCTTCCGAACAGCCTCCAGACCCTCTAAGATTTGAATTGACGATGCACCATACTGCTCTACTACTTTTTTTTCTTCAGTCATTTTTTTCTAAGTTAAATACGCATTGGCATCACAACATACTTGAAATCTTCGGAGCCAGGCAGGGTCACAACCGCACTACTATTTGCATCACCCAAACTGATTTGGATATTTTCATTTTTTAAATTTGAGAGCACATCCAGTAAATAGCTAACATTAAATCCAATTTCTACTGAGTCACCACTGTACTCAGTTTCAATTTCTTCTTGCGCCTCTTCTTGCTCTGCATTGGTTGATTGCACGGTGATTCGATTGGGGGTTAATGAAAAGCGCACACCCTTAAACTTGTCTGTGGTCAAAATAGCTGCACGCTGTAGAGCTGCTTGTAAAAGATCTCTACCAACAACGAGGGAGTTTTTATGACCTTTAGGAATTACTCTCTGGAAGTCTGGGAACTTCCCCTCTACCAATTTTGAAATAAGCTCAATATCACCAAACGAGAACTTCACTTGATTGGCGCTCAAACTTATTTCAAGAGACTCGTCCGAGTCTTCAAGTAAGTGTTGACACTCTAAGATTGTCTTTCTGGGGATAATAATTTCCTGTTTTTGACCAGACCCAACAGGGGCCTCTGCCAACTCAATTTGCGAGTAAGCTAGGCGATGACCATCAGTAGCAACTGCAATCACCTGCTTACCTTCAACCACTAACAACATTCCATTTAAGTAATAACGAATATCTTGTTGCGCCATTGCAAAATGCACCTGGCTAATGAGTTGACGAAAACTTTTTTGAAGCATTTTCCAGGTTGCTGTTACTTCCCCAACGCCCTGCATTACCGGGAACTCCGCCGCAGATAATGTTTGAAGTGAAAAGCGGCTTTTACCACTCTGCACAACCAGCTTATTGTCTTTTAAATTTAAAGCAACCGGACCCTCAGGGAGCGCACGCAAGATATCAAGCAACTTTCTTGCTGCAACAGTGGTGGTGATGTCCTCCGTACCAACCCCAAAATTTGCATTGGTTGTTATTTGTATTTCAATATCTGTGGAGATGAATGAAACCTTGTCACCTTGCTTTTTAAAAAGCAGATTAGCCAAAATTGGTAGTGTGTGACGACGTTCAACAATTCCACTAACAACCTGAAGTGGTTTTAGTAAGCTGTCACGCGAAGTGTTAACGAGTTGCATTGCTTTTAAATCCTTGTATATATCTTAGTAGTAATAGTAATAAGGCCCGCTATTTCAGTGGATAACCCAAAAACCCGTTATATAACAACACATTAAAGACAAAAAAACCTGTGGAAAACTTTTGTATAGGCGCTGGATAGTATTTGGATAACTTTCCGCTAACACCCTATTTTTGCATGAAGCGAGCACTTTCCACAATTTATCCACACACAATCCCCAAAGTTATTCATTGCCTCATCCACAAACTTATCCACAGCCAAAAAACTATGCCTTTAGAGTTTGCTCTATTACATGTATTTCATGGTTAAGTTGCCCATCATGCGAGCGCTCTTCCCCAATCTTGCGGACTGCATGTAATACAGTTGTGTGATCGCGTCCCCCAAACAACTCTCCAATCTCTGGGAGGCTTTTTTGGGTTAATTCTTTAGCCATAAACATTGCAATTTGCCTTGGGCGTGCAATGTTGGCAGTGCGCTTTTTAGAGTACATATCAGCCACTTTGATGCTATAAAAATCTGCCACCGCTTTTTGGATGTTTTCAACGGAAATTTGTCGATTTTGGATAGAAAGCAGGTCTTTGAGTGCTGTGCGGGCCACTTCAATTGTGACCTCACGACCGTGGAAGCGCACATAAGCCAAGATTTTACGCAATGCACCTTCAAGCTCTCGCACATTTGAGCGAAGATGTTTTGCTACAAAAAAAGCCACATCTTCACTCATTGGAATACCCTCGCTAATGGCCTTTTTCATTAAAATGGCAACGCGCATCTCTAGTTCTGGCGGCTCAATTGCAACAGTTAGCCCCGAGTCAAACCGAGATATAAGCCTGTCATCGATGCCGGCCATTTCTTTTGGGTAGGTGTCGCTAGTAATAATCACTTGCGCTTTATTGCTTAAAAGGGCCTCAAACGCATAAAAAAACTCTTCTTGAGTACGTGATTTCCCACTAAAGAACTGAATGTCATCTATTAATAAAAGGTCTAGTGAGTGGTAGTAGCGCTTAAATCGATCAAACGCCTTTTGTTGGTAAGCGCGAACTACATCTGACACATATTGCTCAGCATGTATGTATCGAATACGAGCATTGGGTTTTTCTTTTAATAAATGATTCCCAATTGCGTGAATAAGGTGCGTTTTCCCTAGCCCAACACCACCATACAAAAACATGGGGTTGTATGAAGTGCCTGGGTTGTGTGCAACTTGGATAGAGGCCGCGCGCGCAAGTTGGTTGGCTTTGCCGGTGACAAAAGTTTCAAAGGTGAGGTTTGGGTTTAGTTTTGAGTGATCCTCAATCTCAAACGACCTCTCCTCTGTTGAGGCCCCATCCTCTTGGTTTGGTTGTGCTAAATCAGGCTCCACACTGGTTGTGATGGTGGTTATTGCTGGACTTAAATCTGCCCCCACCTCCACATCTAAAACAAAGCTGAGGTTTATGGGGAAGCCAAAATACTGTTGTGCCATCTCTTGAAGGCGGTCCGCAAAAGTTTTCTTAATCCAGTCCAACTTAAATCTATTTGGGGCTCCTATTGTAAGTGATTGACCACTTACATCGTGTGAAATCAACCTTAGGGGTTGAATCCATGTTTTAAACTGCTGGGGTGACAGTTCGCGGGACAAAATGCCAATAGCACCATCCCAAAAGCCCAATGGGTTAGGTGAGTTCAAAGCGGGGGGAGTTTGTAGGTTGCTCATATTTTTAGAGGATCCATTGTAGCGATCCCGCAAAGTTATCCACAAGCGGGAAAATCGTGGAAAACCTGTGGATAACTTGTGTACAAAATTAGAAAAACCTTACAAATTAGGTATTTATATTAAAAAGTAACAAAAAATAAAGAAAAAACACCGATATATCCGTAAGGATAGGTTGACCTTTTGCGCAGCAACAAGGAAAATACTTGGCTTCCTTAGGACTTATCATGAAAAGAACATACCAACCCTCAGTAGTACGTCGTAAACGCACCCACGGCTTTCGTATTCGCATGAAAACCAAGAGCGGCCGTGCAGTTTTAAATGCTCGCCGCGCTAAAGGCCGTAAACGCCTAGCTGTTTAATAATTAGCTTAGCTTTTGAATAGCGCCAGGATCTCCGAACTACTTAAAACACGCCCCAAAGCAAGTTTGTATTGGGGTTTGTATTTGGCCCCAACAGAAGATGGAGCCCGGGCTGATTTGGGAGTTGCGGTAGCTAAAAAACTGGCAAAACGCGCTGTAGATCGAAATAAAATAAAGCGCATGATTCGTCAACTGGTCTGGACGGCACAAACAACCCACCTCAATTGCAGTGATGTGGTTGTTAAGTTGAAAAAACCAATTGGTCGCGATACTCGTGGCAGATTACGAAAAAAAGAAAAAACACTTCTACGCAATCAGTTTGCAGATTTGATCTAGTGTGCATATTCTAAATAAAGCAGCAATTAAATTGCTCCGGCTCTATCAATTGCTATTAAGCCCTTATATGGGGATGAATTGCAAATTTATACCCAGCTGCTCCGAGTATGCTTGCCAATGTTTTAATCATTATGGCTTTACAAAAAGTCTTGGGCTAACGATTTGGCGCATTGCGCGCTGCAATCCATGGTCACAAGGCGGACATGACCCCGTAGTAAAACAAACAACTCATTAATTAAGCGAATTCAAATGGACTTTAAAAAAACAATTCTTTGGGCTGTGTTTTCCTTGTCGGGGTTGATGTTGTACAACAATTGGGTGGTGCATGAGGGCAAGCCTTCATTGTTTGGTGGGGCGCCAAGCAACACAAGTCAACAGGGACAGAATACCCCCGTGGGTAAGGCGGCTGTGCCAACACAAGTTTCAGGCTCGGCAACAAGTTCAGGCCCAATAGCGCCCGCAGTAACAGGGCTGGCACCAGACGCTGGTGAGAGGTTTGTGTTACAAAACGACGTTTTGTCTCTAGAGATTAGCGCCAATGGGGCTAACGTAGTTGATGCAAAGCTATTAAAAGAATTTACAGCAGACAAAAAACCAGTTGAGCTTTTTCAACAAACACCAACACATACATATGTTGCCCGTTCAGGCTTAATTGCCATGGGTAACGCGGACCTACCAAACCACACCAGTGTGTTCAAAGTAACGCAATCAGGTAAGGATGGCTCTGGCAGACCTTTTATTGTTTTGTCTAGCGAGCGTAATGGTGTGAGGCTGGAGAAAACATTTGTACTTACTCAAGGCAGTTATGTTGTGGATGTTGGACATCGCATTACGCAAGTGAGCGCAAGCACAACACCGCTCGTGCTCTATACAGAAATATTGCGCGACGGTAGCCAAGAGCAAAAAATAGGTCCGTTCGGCGGGGCTTTTTCTGCAAGTACTTTTACTGGTCCAGCTGTTTACACCGGTGTTGAGAAATTCAACAAGGTTGAATTTACTGCGATGGACAAAAACAAAATTACCATACCAACCCAAGTTCCCGCTGGCGATCCAGCGTGGGTCGCAATGGTGCAACACTACTTCGCATCCGCATGGATTCCTGGGGATAAATTTGCGAGAGATATTTATGCGGGCAAGGTTGATTTAAACCTTTACCGTATTGGTATACAAACCCCTTTAGGAGTTGTTGCCCCTGGCGCGCCCGTTGTAGAAAAAACAAAACTTTTTGTTGGGCCACAAGAGGAGAGGCTTTTGGAAGGCATTGCTCCCGGACTGGAGTTGCTAAAGGATTATGGATATCTCACAATCTTAGCAAAACCGATCTTTTGGTTGCTTGAGAAGATTCACTCCTATATTGGCAATTGGGGTTGGTCAATTATTCTTTTGACGATCTTTATTAAATTGGTCTTCTTTCCACTTTCTGCAGCAAGCTATAAATCTATGGCACGAATGAAAGAGGTTCAGCCTCGATTAGCCCTAATGAAGGAGCAATTTAAGGGCGACCCCCAAAAACTAAATCAGGCGATGATGGAAATGTATCGCAAAGAAAAAATTAATCCATTGGGTGGGTGTTTGCCGGTGGTGATTCAGATCCCTGTATTCATTTCCTTGTACTGGGTATTGCTGTCATCTGTTGAGATGCGTGGCGCACCCTGGGTGTTATGGATTCAGGATTTATCAATCCCTGACCCTTACTACATCTTGCCAATCATTATGGCAATCTCAATGTTTGTACAAACCAAATTAAACCCAACACCACCAGACCCAATCCAGGCAAAGGTGATGATGTACATGCCGATTGTTTTCTCGATCATGTTCTTCTTCTTCCCAGCCGGTTTGGTTTTATATTGGGTAACAAATAATCTACTGTCTATAGCCCAACAGTGGCAAATTAATAAATTGTTTGGAAAAAAAGCCGCCTAATGATTTAGGCGCTGCAATTTATTTCACAGCAATGATGACGAGAAGAGTGCCCATCATTGCTGTGGCTACAGCACCAGGAAAAGCTGGGCTTGGCGTTATTCGCATTAGCGGCACAAACTTAACTCCCATAGCTACGGCGCTTTTTCAAAAAGTGTTAAAGCCTCGCGAGGCTCACCTATTAACTTTGCGTGATGCCTCTGGCGCAGCAATAGATCAACTAATAGCAATTCACTTTGTGGCGCCGGCCTCCTTTACTGGTGAGGATGTGTTGGAGCTCCAGTGTCATGGCGGCCCTCAATTGCTTGAGTTGGTCATGCGGCGCTGTCTTGAATTGGCTAAGGATGATGGTCTGGTGATTGCGGAGCCCGGAGAATTTACCCTGCGTGCTTATCTGAACGACAAAATTGATTTAGCCCAAGCTGAAGCAATTGCTGACCTGATTGAGGCCCAAAGCGAGGCCGCAGTTCGTGGCGCCGCTAGATCTTTACAAGGCACGTTTTCTAATGATGTAAATGATTTGATCGAAGAGATTACACAACTCAGAATTTTGGTTGAATCTACGCTAGATTTTCCAGAAGAGGAAATTGAGTTTCTCGAAAATGCTCAAGCACGCGAGCGTCTAAATAGGGTGAGTGATCGCCTGTCCGCGCTGCGTGAGGGGGCAAAACAGGGGAAGATCTTGCGCGACGGAATACAGGTGGTGTTGGCTGGAGCCCCTAATGTGGGGAAGAGTTCCCTGCTAAACCGACTCGCTGGCGAAGAGGTTGCTATTGTTACACCCATCGCGGGGACAACGCGTGATCGAGTGAAAGAGAGTATTAATTTGGACGGTGTGCCGATGCACGTCATTGATACTGCGGGTCTACGTGAGACTGATGATGTTGTGGAGTCCAAGGGAATTGAAAGATCATGGGATGCCATACGGTTAGCAGATTTGGTTATTTTTCTGAAGGACTTCAATGCAAAAGATTCTCCAGAGGCCGCCACCGAAGAGACTTTAAGAAAAGAAATATTGCGAGCACTCCCGCCTAAATGTGAGGTGTTAGAGGTGATCAATAAATCAGATTTGCTATCAAAAGTCGATAGTCCGCCGCCCGAAGGAAGTTTGCTGATTTCAGCTAAAACCGGCTCCGGAATTGCTGATTTAAACAGAAAAATCTTGGGTGCTGCTGGTTGGGGCGGATCACAAGAGGGCGCCATTATTTCTAGGCGCAGGCATTTGAACTGCTTAGATGGGGCAGCAGACCATATAGAAAAAGCACAAAAATTCGCTGCAAATGGCAATATTTCGCTGGATTTGTTCGCAGAAGAGCTCCGTTTAGCCCAAGATCAACTCGGCCAAATCACAGGCAAACTCTTGCCAGACGATCTTCTGGGTAAGATATTTAGCCAATTCTGCATCGGCAAGTAATTTGTTCCCTTTTGGGGGTGGGCATACAAATATGTCCGAAATGTTAAAATCATTAGATTAAAAATTACTTCTTTCCAGGGAATCTTATGACCACAACCACTAATGGCGCAATCAAAGCAAATGCACCAGATTATGTAAAAAATAGTCAATTAATTCAATGGGTTGCAGATATTGCCGCCCTAACAAAGCCCGATAGCATTCATTGGTGTGACGGCTCTCAGGTGGAATACGACAAGCTTTGCGAACTATTGGTTGGTGCTGGGGTTTTTAAGCGCTTAAATCCAGCAAAGCGTAAAAATTCCTTTTTAGCTCTTTCGGATCCAGAGGATGTGGCGCGCGTTGAAGACCGCACATTTATTTGTTCTGCCAAAAAAGAAGATGCGGGCCCAACAAATAATTGGGTAGAACCAAGCGAAATGCGCGCAACCTTAGGGCCTCTATTTGATGGTTGTATGCGCGGTAGAACAATGTACGTGGTTCCATTTTCAATGGGTCCGATTGGTTCCCCAATCGCTCACATTGGTGTTGAGCTGTCAGACAGCCCTTATGTTGCCATCAACATGCGCTTGATGACCCGCATGGGTAAAGCGGTGGTTGATCAGTTAGGTGCTAACGGCGAGTTCGTGCCTTGCATTCACACGGTTGGTAAACCACTGGCTGTTGGCGAAAAAGATGTTGCTTGGCCAAACAATAAAACTAAATACATCGTTCATTACCCAGAGACTCGTGAAATTTGGTCTTTTGGTTCTGGTTACGGCGGTAATGCATTGTTAGGTAAAAAATGTTTTGCATTGCGCATTGCCTCCAACATGGGTCGCGATGAAGGTTGGTTGGCTGAGCATATGTTGATTTTGGGTGTTACTTCTCCCGAGGGTAAGAAATATCACATCGCCGCAGCATTCCCATCCGCCTGTGGAAAAACAAACTTCTCCATGATGATTCCTCCAAAAGGCTTCGAGGGTTGGAAGGTAACGACTATTGGTGACGACATTGCTTGGATTAAGCCACGCAAAGATGTCGCTACTGGCAAGACCCGTTTGTTTGCGATCAATCCAGAGTCTGGTTACTTCGGTGTGGCGCCCGGCACAAATCGCCAAACCAATCAAAACTGTATTGATTCCTTAAATCAAGATGTGATTTTTACTAACGTTGGTTTAACTGATGATGGTGATGTTTGGTGGGAGGGCTTGACTGAAACGCCACCAGCCCACTTAATTGACTGGCAAGGTAAAGACTGGACCCCGGCGGATGGTGCCGCAGGACGCAAGGCTGCACATCCAAACTCACGCTTTACTGTTGCGGCCACCAATAATCCTGCGGTGGATCCTAATTGGGATAACCCTGAGGGTGTTGCAATCGATGCGTTCTTATTTGGAGGGCGTCGTTCAAACACCGTTCCATTGGTTAGCGAGGCACGTGATTGGGTTGAAGGTGTTTATATGGCCGCAACCCTAGGCTCGGAAACTACCGCAGCGATTACTGGCCAGGTTGGTGTAGTGCGTCGCGATCCATTTGCAATGATTGCTTTTGCTGGTTACAACATGAGCGATTATTTCCAACATTGGTTGAATGTTGGAAATAAGCTTGCAAAAGAAGGCGCGGTATTGCCAAAAATCTATTGCGTGAATTGGTTCCGCAAAGATGAAAATGGTAAGTTTGTATGGCCTGGCTTCGGTGAAAACATGCGCGTCCTATCTTGGATTCTTGGTCGCGCAGAGGGCACGGCAAAGGGCCTAGAAACTCCATTTGGTATTTGCCCAGAACATACTGACATGCATTGGGGCGGCTTAGACTACTCAGTTGAGAAGTTTGAAAAGGCCATCGCTGTTGGTGTTGCTGACTGGAAAAATGAGCTCAAATTACACACTGAGCTATTCGAGCATCTCGGCGAACGCTTGCCAAAAGAGCTGCTAGAGACGCGCGCAAAAATTGAAAAACGCTTGAGCGCCTAGTACTGTATTAGCGGTTTATTCACATAAGATTGGAAGTTATGACACCCCAACACCATGAAATAGTGGTGATTGGGGCTGGCATATCGGGCGCCGCGATCGCAAACGAATTGCTTAGCCGCAGCCAGCCCGTCTGTATTGTTGATGCAGCGCCTGGACCAGCAAGTGCTTGCTCAAGTCACTCATACGCAATAGCACATCCACACATAGGCAGGGGATCTCCGAGACTTCTGCGACTGACGCGCATCGCCTTTCTATTGGCTGAGGCGCGTTGGGGGAAGCAGTGGAATCAACATGGAATATTTCAACCAACAAAGAAAGACAAAGTCTTTAATCGAGATGAGCTTCAAGAATACCTTCGGTCTATAGATATTGATGACAAGATTGCTAAGCCTTTAGATGCAAGAGAGGCGCAAGCACTTTTGGGCATTGAGCAAAGTGGTGTATGGTTGCCGCGAGGTGCATCTCTTAGCTTGGCCGAGGCAGCAAATGATTTGCTACAAGCCCACGAAAAATTAACTTGCCTTTGGAAAACACGCATTAGTCGTCTTGAGGCGTCTGACGGTAAATGGCTCTTATTTGATGATGCAGGGCACCAGATATTAACTTCTGACAAAGTTATTGTTGCTGCAGCCATGGAGACTAAATCTTTAATGGCCAGCATTGATGTTCATTTGCCACTAAAGCCGGTGCGGGGTCAGTTAAGTATTTTCTCAATCTCAAAAAATGATGCCTGGGTGCCGCGTTTACCAAAAGTGGCCCTCTCCGGCGAGGGCTATTGCCTGCCTGCAGAAAAGCTCGCGGATGGCAGCTACCGATGGATTGTCGGTTCTAGTTTCGACGAGGGAGAGGATGATCTGCAAGCGCGCAATAGCAGTGATGAATTTAATCGTGAGCAGGCTCAGGGGTTGCTGAATTACGCAGAGGGCGATGTTGCCTCGCTAAGGGCGAATGATAGTTTTATTGGGGTTCGCTGTGTTTCAGGAGACCGCCTTCCTATCATTGGCACCCTTACCCAGCGCCCAGGAATTTTTCTTGCAACCGCCTTGGGATCTAGAGGAGTACTTTGGTCCGCATTGGCGGCCAAGTTTATTGTCGCTCAAGTACTAGAAGATGACTTTGCTTTACTCGCGCGCTTGGGTTTCACTGCAGATTTAGTTGCTGCGCTAGCTCCAGCACGCTTCTTTGCTGGCGCCTTTGCGACACCATCGGCTTTGGGCGCCTTAGCTTCAAACTCAAAACCAATCTTACCCTCGGCGCCGAGGGCCAAGTAAGCCTTAAAGCCACGACCCGTTCTGTTTGATTTGAAGTTGGTTAAGAGATCTGTTTTCCCTTCCTTCAGCAACTTTTGCACCTGTTCCGCAGAAATTTCTTGCTGGAGTACAACTTTGCCTGTTTTGAAATCACAGGATTTACTTGGTCCGGTATTGTTTTCACATAAATACCGCATACCATCTTCGTAGACGGCACCAGAACATTTAGGGCAGACACCTAGTGTTTGTCGACCTGTGAAATCGATCGCTTCCGTCTCATCATCCTGCGTGTTACCAAAATCGAACTCGAGCTTAAACCCAGCATTTGGATAATCAGCATCATCTTCGGGTATTTCGCTTAATTTGATAATGGCCGCAAAGGGGCGTCCCATTTTGCTGCGGAAGCCTTGTAAAGGCCCGATAGTTTTTTCACGCAAAAGCTCTTCCACTTCAGGGTATTCAAACGCACGCCCACCCGGAGTTTTGCTAATGGTAAAGCCACATTTTTCACACGCAAAACGACGATAGTTTTCTTTAACGGGCCCCTTGCAGTGTGGACACGGTGTTGACATTGTTGCGTAGTCGCCAGGTATGGTGTCGCTGTCGTACTCTTTAGCGCGCTTCACAATACGCTGCGTCATTTGTGCAATTTCTTGCATAAATGTATCGCGATTCATCTTCCCTTGTTCGATCAAAGATAACTTGTTTTCCCAACTACCAGTGAGGTCTGGGCGTGTTAACTCCTCTACATCTAAGCCACGCAAGAGTGTCATTAACTGAAACGCCTTTGCAGTCGGAATGAGTTCACGCGCTTCGCGCACCATATATCTTTCGGCCAGCAGGCCCTCGATGATTGCTGCACGAGTGGCCGGGGTACCTAAGCCTTTTTCTGCCATGGCCTCACGCATCTCATCATCATCAACCCATTTCCCTGCGCTTTCCATGGCAGAGAGTAAGGTTGCCTCAGTGTAGCGGGCGGGCGGCTTTGTTTTGAGTGGAACTGCGGCAATAGATTCGTTTTGAACGGTCTCACCCTCCTGAACCGCAACTAATTCATCTTCAGCTTGATTGGATCTGCCATAGACGGTTAACCAACCCGGATTAACGAGTACCCGACCCTCAGTTTTGAAGTGATGACCAGAAGCCTCAGTAATGCGAGTGGTGACCCTAAATTCAGCCGCTGGATAGAAGACTGCTAAGAAGCGACGCACTACCAAGTCGTATAACTTGTGCTCAGGCTCGCTTAACGTCTTGGGCGCCTCTAGGGTTGGAATAATGGCAAAGTGATCAGAAATTTTAGAGTTATCAAAAATTCTTTTGTTTGGCTTAATCCAGCCGGCGCCAACTTTTGCTTTTGTATCTTTGGGGTCGCCCCTCAAGATTTGCTCGGCAAATGGGCGGTAATCTTGGGAGTGCTTAGCCAAGCTTTCCATCGTTTGCTTGACGGTGTCTAAATAATCTTCTGGCAGTGCTTTTGCATCCGTACGTGGATAGGTAAGCACCTTATGACGCTCATAAAGCGCTTGAGCTAGGCCTAGAGTATTTTTAGCAGAGAAGCCAAAGCGTGCATTAGCCTCGCGCTGCAAGCTAGTTAGGTCAAATAGTTGTGGCGCAAGTTGGGTGGCTGGTTTTGCTTCTTCGGTAACACTAGCTTTTTTATCACGACACGCCGCCACAATACTTTGCGCTGCGGCTTCACTCCACAGCCGGTTTTCACGCGCATCGGGTACGGTTGGATCTTTTTTGAATTTGGGATCAAACCAGCGACCCTCATAAATACCAGCTGCAGCTATAAACTCCGCCTTTACCTCCCAATAGTCTTTGGAGATAAATTTACGAATTAACTCTTCTCGCTCAACAACAATGGAAAGGGTTGGTGTTTGCACGCGCCCAACAGTTGTGAGAAAAAACCCACCACTCTTGCTATTAAACGCAGTCATGGCTCGGGTGCCATTGATGCCAACCAACCAGTCTGCTTCAGAGCGACAACGGGCCGCATCTGCCAGCGGCTTCATATCATCATCGGAACGCAGCGACACAAAACCCTCTCGAATTGCATTCGGCGTCATTGACTGCAACCAGAGTCTTTTAATGGCCTGTGGTGCTTTAGCGTGCTGCGCAATTAAACGGAAAATTAATTCGCCTTCGCGTCCTGCGTCACAAGCATTAATGAGGGCATTAATGTCTTTGCGCTTAATCAGCTTTTGCAAAACCTTAAGGCGAGATTCTGTTTTGGCGATTGGACGAAGATCGAAATAAGGGGGCACTACTGGTAGGTTGGCGAAAGACCATTTGCCACGCTTAACGTCGTATTCTTCAGGTGCTGCAATTTCTAAAAGATGCCCGACGGCAGAAGAGATGACATAGTCATCGCTTTCAAAATAATCCTCATACTTTGTAAAGCCGCCCAGCGCTTTGGCAATGTCATTTGCTACCGATGGCTTCTCGGCAATGATGAGCGCCTTTGGATGGTCAACAGTTGAAGTTTTGGAACTGCTTTTGGTAGATGCTTTAGCCACGCGTTTGCCTAAATTTGAGCCTGAATTAAGTATTTAATGAGGGAAAAGGATGATCAATTTAAACCAAATCAGGGTTTGGCTGATCATTCACCCTTTTTTATTATTAACCGATAAATTATTAAAAGTCCAAAGTAGCTAGACTTTTGCCGCCTTTTTATGCCATATTTAGGCAAAAACCAGCTTTTAAGCCTAGGTGGATTCAACCACGAAGTGCAACTTTGAACAACTAGGTAAGGAGGCTAAGGATGTTTTAGTATCCAAAGCTTCTAGACCTCCAAGTCAAAGTAGCCATGACCTATCAACACCTTAGCCAAACTG